>NZ_JBOEFY010000012.1:0-142430 GCF_050633145.1 Kordia sp.
ATTCCTATAATTAAAAACCAATTCCAAGTAGGTTCAATAGCAGCAACTGCTTTTTGCGGTGTGAGTACAATTTCAGGCAATAATATAATATACTCTTGTGGCACAACATTCTGAAAGCTTTCAATCTTAATAAAAGGCAACAGAAATGATATTAAAGACGAAAATATAAGATATACTCTGTTCCAATTGAAAAAGGTTTCTTTTTTGAGAAATAGGTCATAACTCAATAAAAACAACAACTGAAAAGCAACTACTTGAATAAAATATACAATCATGATTCCTGACTATTTTTTTCAATTTCCTTACGTATTTCTTCCAATTCGGCAGTATTGATATCATTTTTCTGCATAAAAAACGACACCATACTTTTAAAAGATCCTTGAAAATAACCGTTAACCAATTTTGAAATTGACTGATTACTGTATTCCGTTTGTGCTAAAAGCGGATGATATATATGTCCTTTCCCAACTTTTTCATACCCAACAAACCCTTTGGACTCTAAAATTCGCACAATAGTAGAAACTGTATTGTAGGCAGGTTTTGTGCCCTTAAAGTTTTCAATAATCGTTTTTACGTTTGCTTTTTCTAGTTGCCACAGAATTTGCATGATTTCTTCTTCTGCTTTGGTCAATTGTTTCATATCCTATTTATATTATTTTCAAACTAAACTCTTAGTTCTATGAAACAAATATAACTAAAATTTTAGTTTGAACTAATTTTTTAGTTATTAAATTTGATTATTTTTTTATGAAGTTATTCTGAGTAGTATTCTAGTGTGCGTGTAATTTTTTCTTTCTTAATGCCGTTTTCAAGTAGAATTCGTGAGGTCCAATTGCCGTGTTTGTCATAGCTGTATTGGTAAGAACTTTCGCTTTTATAATCAAAATCTTGTATATGAAGTTGATCTCCATATTCTGAGTAGAAAGCTACACTTACTACTTTGTCATTTTTAAAATGTTGCGCTCTAAAACCTTTTTGCTGCTTTTCAACAATACTTAGAAGTTCTTGTGAAATAATTTGTGAGTCTTTTATCTGAATAGTAAAATTTACTGTTTTCGATAATTTGCCACTTTTCAAATCGTATTCATAGGTTCTGAGGTCGCCGTGACCTTTGTTTTCTGTCGATATGTGCTGAACAAGTCTGTTTTTAGCATCATATTCTAGTATATCGGTATTGACAATTCCTTTAGTATACGTTCCAAAATGCTTTTGAACTTTTTCTACAACTTGATTTGTGTCATTGTATTTATACGCAACAATTTTAGATAGTTTGTATTTAGAAAAATCTCTATCCGTAATAGCTTTGATATTATTTTCATCAAAATCATATTCGTAAGCGTATGTTTTTTCCGCTATCAATCTATCTTTTTTATCGTAGCTGTACAAGCGAACATAATCTGTATCAACCATACCTCCTTTACATGAAATTCTGTATTGCGTCAACGTATTACTGTTGAATGACTCGTATTTTGAAAGCAATGTATCGTTGACATAGGTATATTTCTCTTTGATAAAATAATCATCTTGATACGAAGATTTTAACCAAACTTCTTTTAATTTTCCTACATCCGTATATGTTCTTTTTTCTTCTTCTTTGTGTATCCGAAGGAGCTTTCGAGTCTCTTTGTCATATATTTTCGTTGGTTCGATAGTATATATTAAACTCCCTTTTTCATTATATGTGTTTTGAGTTGTGCTAGTAATTGCACCATCTTTATTTATAAAACCCCTATTTAGTAATTGACCATTTTGATGATATTCATTCACTTCACCAAGTGCTACAAAAACATCTTCTTCAAAATTTGATTTTTCATATTCAATATAAGTTGAATCTATTTCATTAAATACATACGTATAATTTTTAGTAGCAACTTTTTTAATGTCTCCACGTATTGGCTCTCCATATAAAAAGGAATGATAATAATAAGGTTGTGGAATAAGAGTTTCAGGATGCATGATCGTTTGCGCACGAGTTAAAGAAGATATACTCATGAAAAGAAATAAAAACAATGTAATTCTTGGTCGCATCAAATATTCTAACGTAGAATTTTAGAATTTATTCAAAAAAATAAGGAAGTTTTAAATGTAGAAGGAAAATATAGTGTATAAAATCTTGTGAGGTGACAATTTCTTACAATTGAATTGCGCTAAAAATAAAAAAGCATCCCAATTTTCAGTAAAGAAAAAAGGAAAGCTTTTCATTGGTTTAACTACTAAACCAAAGGTAAATCAAGGATTTACCTTAAACAACACAACTAAATCATTTTGCCAAAAAAAGCTTCTCCTTAAAGAGAAGCTTTCTTGCAATTTTAGCGGTCTGGACGGGATTCGAACCCGCGACCCCATGCGTGACAGGCATGTATTCTAACCAGCTGAACTACCAAACCGTTGCTTTATTGCGGTTGCAAATATACGCTACAATTCCATTTATACAAACATATTTGAATAAAAATTCAAACTTTTTTTTATCCGATTACGCAAACTTTTGTCTTTCAACTAAATACGTTAGTAAAATTTTTTCAAATTTTTCATTGACATCTGCTGCAACATACTTGATTTTATATTGAGCACATTTCATTTTTAATTGTAAAAAATAATCAGAAACTGCTTTTTGATAGTTTTCTTGAACTGTATCAGCATAAATATCGATATGTTCTCCAGATTCTACATCGATGAAACGTTTTGGTTTATTGTCAAAATCGAAATTTAATTCTTTTTCAGAATCGAATACATGAAATAAAATAACTTCATGCTTATTATATTTTAAATGCTGCAAGGCTTCAAATAACTTTTCATCTTCTACTCCATCCTGAAACATATCTGTAAAAAGAAAAATAAGGCTTCTACGGTGTATTTTCTCCGCGATTTGATGCAAATAGGTGTATGTATCCGTTTTTTTATTAATTCGCTTTGTAGTGACTGTTTTATCAAGTGCATTCAATAATAATTGATGATGGCGTTCACTTCCTTTTTCAGGTGCGTAAAAATCATAATTATCCGAATAGACACTTAATCCAATAGCATCGCGCTGTTTTTTAAGAATATTCATTAAAGAAGCAGTTGCCAAAACCGAAAAACCGATTTTATTCAAACTGTCAAGTGATGGAGTTTCTACTTCAGGATAATGCATAGAAGAAGAATTGTCGAGAATGATATGACAACGCAAATTGGTTTCTTCTTCGTATTTCTTAGTGTATAGTTTGTCTGTTTTTGCAAATAACTTCCAATCAATATGCTTAGTACTTTCTCCTTGATTGTAAATTTTGTGTTCTGCAAATTCAGCAGAAAAGCCATGAAACGGGCTTTTGTGCATTCCAGAAATAAATCCTTCAACAACTTGTTTTGCAAGCAATTCTAAATTTTTAAATCCGGAAGTTTTATTGAGTTCTTGTTGTAAATTCACAAGTATTTTTCTTTAGTTTATGATATAAATGTACAATTAAATATTATTATGGAAGACTGACGCAACATCATTATAACGTTTTTAACTTTTGCGAGATAGAAGCTTCTTAAAGTTGAATTTTATTAAAACAAAAAAGGTCTGGCGTATTGCCAAACCTTTCTCTTCTTATGTCGAAATATATTATTTTCTATGCAAGTAACTTGTCGATAACTTCTGTGTAAGTGTTTTTTGGAGCAACACCTACTTGACGACCTACTAATTCTCCGTTTTGGAAAACTAATACTGTTGGAATGTTACGAACTCCAAACTGAGCTGCATACTTTTGGTTTGCATCTACATCTAATTTTCCAACAACAGCTTTTCCTTCATATTCCTCACCAATTTGATTGATTACAGGCCCTAACATTTTACAAGGTCCACACCAAGCTGCCCAAAAGTCAACCAATACTGGCTTGTCGCTGTTCATTACTATTTCTTCAAAATTTGCATCTGTGATTTCTAATGCCATAACTATATATTTTTTAAAATTCTACTTTATTTTTTGTGTATTATGCAATATTAGTCAAATATTTTTCTAAAACTTACATCACAAGTATTTGTTTTGATTATGTCTCGATTGATTTTTCTTATTATGAGATTGAATTACTGTGTTTTAACTCAATAAAAGATTTTTTTAAATGATTTTCATCGAGTTACCTCAACAGTATATGTAGAAATTAAATCCTCTTTAATATATAAGTGCACATCGTAATATCCTGTATATTCAAACTTATAGTCAATTGATAATGATTTTTCTTGGATAGAAATTTGCTCAGGGTGTATTTTTCGTTCTGAAAAACTACTTTCAATAACCAAATTTATATCTTCTTTCTGCACCTCTTTTTGAAGTTGAAGCTTGAAGTTAAAGTTCTTATTTCGCTGTACTTCATTTTCCAATTTTTGTGGATAGCTATGATCGCTAAAGTACGTATACGCTTTTCCATATATAATTGGCGCATCTAAAAATGCTTGAAAAGAAGGTGTTGAACCTTCCAACAAAAACCACTTTTCTTTTATAGGATGATGATTTATCGCAAAGATTTTTGGATCCGATAGAAAGAAACCACTATTAAAGTCAAATTGAAATTGATACGTTTCTGGGTTCGGAATACCGCTTGCCCAAGTAGGATCACATAAATACCATTTTCCATTTAGTTTTACTGCATTCCATGAATGATTTGGCGTATCTAATTTTTCAACATTCATTGTACTCGTTCTTGCATATCCATGAACCATTTCGCATTCAATATCGGCCAAATTTGCCAATTCTTTCACGAGGTACGCATATCCCGTACAAATTGTAGTTCTGTTTTTTAACAGTCTTCGGAAAACAATTTTTTGAAATTTTGTATTCCATTGATTCAGTTTTACGCTATCATTTTTATAACGTTGACGCTTGCGTTTGTTTCTCGTGTACAATTTATAATCGTTGGCAACACTACTACAAACCCATTTAAAAATAGCTCTAAAACGTTCTTCATCAGTATCTAATTCTGAAGTCAATTTATAAACTAAATCTGGTAAATTATGTAATGTTTCATCTTTGTATTTCAGTGCGATTTCGTCTGCTTTTTCAAAAGAAACATTTTGAAAATCAGAAATTTGAGCATTCGCTTGAAATACAAAGACGAATAAAAATATATGTGTTAAAAGTATTTTCACAGAGGTAATAAGGTCTGTTATTTATATTAGTTTTTACGTTTAGATTTGTAACGCTTGTTGGTATTCACAGCTCCCATAAATTCTATTACTTCATCTGACAAAATAGCCTTTATAAACTTTGTATCTGCCTTTATTCTTACTTCGATAGATTCGTATCCTAAATAGCTTATCAATAGTATATCACCCGTTTTTAAGGCTACAGGAAATGTAAACTCTCCTTTTTTGTTGGTTACAGTTCCTTCGTTTGCTCCTTTTAGTATTACGTTTGCTCCTTCTAAAGGTTCTTGCGGATTGCTTACAGTTCCTTTAATGACTCTTCCGTTCTGTGAAGTTGTTGTTCCAGATTGTCCGTACATCGGATTAAACGCGAATACAGCAACCATTAAAATGGTTACATACCATAATTTTTGTGTAAATGTTACTTGTCTTTTCATCTGTTTCTTTTTTAAATTAGTTCTTTTCAGATAGAAAATACGCACTATAAGTGTATGCTAAAATAACCGAGCACACGAGCGCATTTTACAATTCTATATAATGTATACTATCAAATGTATCGCGCAAAACGTACACTTCAAAGTTGGATTGAGTAAACCTTCTATTTGAATGAGTGAATACCTTATTTTTTTCAATTTCAGACTAGTATATCATAAATAGACTATAAAAATAGTGAATTTCTACTTCTAAAAACTGTTAAAATTACAATATGCAACCAAAAAGTTGCTTTTTAAAAAAGAATTCGTAAATTAGCAACCGATTAGTTGCGCAATAATTAATTCTTAATCTAAGAAAATTCAAAAAATAAAAAAAGACATACAAATGAAAGACATCATAACAAAAGAAAAAGTATTTAAGCATCCAATACAAGCAGTATGGAATGCTATTTCTAACGCTCAAGAACTTTCTACTTGGTTTATTAAAGCCGATTTTAAAGCAGAGAAAGGCTATCAGTATACATTTACATCTAATGATGAAGGATGTGTTCCTATAACGGGCGAAGTGAAAAATGCAGATCCGTACACACTCGTATACACTTGGACAGTAGAAGGTACAAATGTAGAAACTATCGTGAGTTGGGTATTAGAGACAATTCCCGAAGGCACAAAGTTATATTTAGAACATTCTGGAATATCGAAATATGAAGGCGAAACAGCAATTACAATGTTTGAAAGCTTTAATGGTGGCTGGGATAATTGTACAAATAAATTACTATCCTATTTAAAAGAAAACGTCCATGCAGGATAAAATCACACGTGTATTTAAAGCAATTGCAGATCCAACAAGGCGTGATATTTTTCATGCCTTAGTAATTGCGAGTTCGGCTTTGTCTATTTCACAAATTAGCAATCAATTTGAAATTACACGACAAGGTGTTACCAAACATATTAAAACATTGGAAGAAGCCGGATTGGTTCATATTGAAAGTAAAGGTCGCGAGCGTTTTTGTAATGCAAATGCCCTACCGCTAAAGGAAATTAATAAGTGGATGAAATTTTACGAGCAATTCTGGGATGATTCATTAGATAATTTAGGTGATTATTTAGACGGGAAGAATTCGTAAATAACATAAAACTAATGGAAATTTTCATAGAATCTCGACTGCGCTCGATTTGACATTTTTCACTGTTTTAGAGCAGAATCGTTTCGTCAAACTCTAAAAAATTAGCAAAATGAGTTTCAGCGCCCACAGCTTTTAATTTTTCTTGGTTGTGTGTGCCAATTCCAATGAATTCAATTCCTAAATTTTGAGCAGTTTTTACGTCCCAAATTCCATCGCCTAACGAAATAATTCGTTCAAAATTTGACGCGTTGAAATAGTTTTTTGCTTTCGCTATGGCGGAATTGACAATTTCTTCTCTTGTGAAATAATTATTAGAAGCTTCCAACAATGCTTGATCGTACACAATTCCAGCACGATCTAGTTTTAATTTTGCTGGCAACAACATAGAACCTGTTGCAAAGCAAACTGCATAGTTGGTTTCCTTGATAATTTTTTGCAAAAATGCATTTGCTCCTTCAATTTGCGTGACATTACAATCATGAATCAACTTCATAAATTCAGCTTCAAAACGTTGCATTAGTTGTTTTGAAAACCCACGATTCACGTCAGTTTCATAATTCTCTTTCGCAATAAAACTATCGGTTAAGTGTGTATAATTTTCCCAATTGGTATTTACAAACTCTACTCCAATCGCATGAAGTGCATTTACAAAACCTGTTTGATGTACATTTTCACTATCGAGCAAGGTTCCATCTATATCAAAAACGAGGAGATTTTCTTTTTTCATAGATTAGTTTTATTGGTTTTAATTCTAATAAAAATTATTACGAATTCACGAATTGTTTCGTTTCAAAGAAAGAGATCAATATTTACTTTGAAAAATTTCAATTCTCATTACTAACATCTAAATCATATCAGTTGATTTTATACCTTACTTCTTCTGCTGACAATGCATCCAACAATTCCTGAGTAATATTTACTTTTTTCTTTTTACTTGCTGTTTGCAATTTGATCTTTTCTGTTACTTCATATAAGGTAAAATGCAATGATTTATCACCTTTATGTGTTTCTAAGATTTCATTTATAAAATCAAGTTTTTCCTCCTGTAATTTATTTACATCAAGTTGAATGGTTAGCTTTCTCGCTGCAGTTTCCATAACATCTTGCAACAATTGCATGGAATTGAATTGCAATCTTGGATCTCCTTTTTTTCCTGTATCACGATTAACCCAACCTTCTTTTATGTATGCCTTTATATACACGAATGAGTTTGGTACAAAGAAATGTCTGAACTTTAAATATTCTTCTCCAAAAATTCTAAACTCATGCGAATTGGTATAATCTTCCACCGTGAATAACGCCCAACCTTTTCCGTTTTTAGAAACTCTGTGTTGCACTTCCGTCACAACGCCACCAAATGATATTTCACGACTTACATAGTTTTCCATTTGAGAAAAATAAGTCAAATTACCATTACAGAAATAGTCCATTTCCGCTTTAAAATCATCTAGCGGATGTCCAGAAATATAAATTCCTACGACTTCTTTTTCGCGCGCTAGTTTTTCCATTGTTCCCCATTCTTCTGCTGGTGGAACTTTTGGTTCTTCTATTTGTACTTCACTGGCTTCACCAAATAAACTTACTTGCGCAGAGTTTTTATTTTCTTGAAATTTTGATCCGTATTTTACTGCTTTCTCTAAAAATGTAACGTTGTCATTTTCTGTGTGGAAATATTGTGCTCTGTGTGTATCTCCAAACGAATCAAATCCGCCAGCTAAGGCTAAATTTTCAAACGCTTTTTTGTTTGCTGCGCGAAGATCTATTCGTTTCGCTAGATCAAATACAGATTTATATTTACCTTCCGAACGTTCTTTTACAATCGTTTTTACCGCGCCATGTCCAACTCCTTTAATTGCGCCCATTCCAAAACGTACAGCACCTTGATCGTTTACCGTAAACTTATAAAACGATTCATTTACATCTGGACCTAAAACATCCAATTTCATACGTTTACATTCTTCCATAAAGAAGGTAATCGTTTTAATATCATTCATGTTATTGGAAAGTACGGCCGCCATGTATTCCGCAGGATAATGCGCTTTTAAATAGGCAGTTTGATAGGCGATCCAAGCATAACACGTAGAGTGCGATTTGTTAAAGGCATAGGCTGCAAATGCTTCCCAGTCTTTCCAAATTTTCTCTAATCTATCTTCTGCATGTCCTTTTTCTGAAGCTTGCGAAATAAATTTCGGCTTCATTTTATCAAGTACGGCTTTTTGCTTTTTCCCCATCGCTTTACGCAAGACATCGGCTTCACCTTTGGTAAAGTCAGCCAATTTTTGGGACAGCAACATCACTTGCTCTTGATATACCGTAATTCCGTAGGTTTCTTCTAAATACTCTTGACACGCATCTAAATCGTACTCAATATCTTCTTCTCCGTGTTTTCTTCTAATGAAACTCGGAATGTATTCCATTGGTCCAGGACGATACAAAGCATTCATTGCAATTAAATCGGCAAACGTTGTCGGTTTAAGCGATTTCATGTGCTTCTGCATTCCTGGCGATTCATACTGGAACACTCCTACTGTTTCTCCTCGCTGGAATAATGCGTATGTTTCTTCATCGTCAAGCGGAATATTCTCAATGTCAATTTCAACATCGTGCTTATATTTTACTAGCTTAACGGTATCTTTTATTAAGGTAAGTGTTTTAAGTCCTAAGAAGTCCATTTTTAGCAGCCCTGCATCTTCCACAACTGAGTTATCAAATTGTGTGCAGTACATGTCTGAATCTTTTGCCAAGGCGACAGGAACGAATTTGGTAATATCGTCTGGCGTAATGATAACTCCACAGGCGTGAATTCCGGTATTACGTACCGAACCTTCTAATACACGCGCCATGTTTACCGTTTCCGCAGCTAGGTCATCTTCCTCGGAAATATTCACCAATTCATTGATGAGTAATACTTCTTCTGCTCTAAATTTTTGCTTAAGTTCTGCTTCCGATTTTCCGAAAATCTTTGCCAATTTCGTGTTCGGAATCAGTTTTGCAATTCTATCTGCATCACTTAGTGGCAAATCTAACACACGCGCCGTATCACGAATGGATGATTTTGCTGCCATGGTTCCGTAGGTGATAATTTGCGCTACTTGATTTTCTCCATATTTGTCAATTACGTATTGCATGACACGACCACGACCTTCATCATCAAAGTCAATATCAATATCGGGCATGGATACACGATCAGGATTTAAGAAACGCTCAAAAAGTAAATCGTACAGCATTGGATCAATATTCGTAATCCATAAACAGTATGCAACTACCGAACCTGCAGCCGATCCACGTCCTGGACCTACGGAAACGTCCATGTTTCGTGCCTCTCGAATAAAATCTTCTACAATTAAGAAATATCCAGGATATCCAGTATTTTCAATCGTAGCTAATTCAAAATCGAGTCGTTCTTCAATTTCTGGTGTAATTTCACCATATCTTTTTTTCGCACCTTCGTACGTTAAGTGTCGTAAATATTTGTTTTCCCCACGTTTTCCTCCATCGTATTTATCTTCTTCAAACTGGAATTCTTCTGGAATGTCGAACGCAGGTAATAATACATCACGTGCCAATACAAAAGGTTCCACTTTGTCTACAATTTCTTGTATGGAAAGAATTGCTTCTGGCAAATCTTTAAACAAGGTTTTCATTTCGTCTGGCGACTTGAAATAGTATTCCTGATTTGGCAATCCGTAACGATATCCACGACCACGACCAATTGGTGTTGCTTGTTTTTCACCATCTTTTACACATAATAAAATATCATGTGCGTTTGCATCTTCTTGTGCGATGTAATAGGTATTATTGGTAGCAACAAGTTTGATTTCATGCTTCTTAGCCAATTTAACCAACACATCATTCACACGATTTTCATCTTCTTGATCGTGACGCATGATTTCTACATACAAATCGTCTTGAAACGTATCTTTCCACCAAAGCAATGCATCTTCGGCTTGTGTTTCTCCAATATTCAGCACTTTGTTCGGAACTTCTCCATAGAGGTTTCCTGTAAAAACTATAATGTCTTCCTTATACTGCTCAATAACTTTTTTGTCAATTCGCGGTACGTAGTAGAATCCTTTTGTATATCCAATAGATGACATTTTTGCCAAATTGTGATACCCATTTTTGTTTTTAGCGATGAGTACAACTTGATAACCGTTGTCTTTTCTGGTTTTATCTAAATGATCTTCACAAACGAAGAATTCGCAACCAACAATTGGTTTTAGAATTTCCGCATCGGTAGTTTCTCCTTTTTCTTCAGCTTCAGCTATTTTAGCTTTTATACCTTTGTTGTAGTTACTGACTTCTTTTACAAAGTGAAATGCGCCCATCATATTCGCATGATCGGTGATGGAAACCGCTTTCATATTATATTTTCCTGCGGCTTTTACCAAATCGCTAATACTTGACGTAGATTGTAATACCGAGAATTGCGAATGATTGTGTAAGTGTGAAAACGGTGCTTCTTTTAAAGCTTCTAGGTTTTCTTCAATTTCTTGCTGAGAAATTCCTTCGCCTTGTTGTGTTTTTGCTAAACGTTTTCTAATTTTTTCAGAAGCAGCTTTCAGGTTGATGTGCTTCAAACCAATTACTTCAATTGGCTGCGGATTATTTTCCGAAAAACGTTCAAAATAATCTGGCAACACATCAAGTTGCTCAGTCGTGTATTCTTTTCTTCTGATGAGTTCTAAAAAACAACGCGTCGTTGCTTCCACATCGGCAGTTGCGTTGTGTGCTTCTCCAAAACCTACTCCAAAAAGATATTGATGTAATTCTGTTAGTGTTGGGAGTTTAAATTTCCCGAATCTTCCTCCTGGTAATTGACACAAACTCGCTGTTGCTTCTGTA
This sequence comes from Kordia sp., assembly GCF_050633145.1. Classification (GTDB taxonomy): domain Bacteria; phylum Bacteroidota; class Bacteroidia; order Flavobacteriales; family Flavobacteriaceae; genus Kordia. The sequence goes on from NZ_JBOEFY010000012.1 coordinate 11,508, forward strand.
CAGGTATCTAAAACAGGCAATTCTTGCAAGTTATTAATAACTTCTTCTCGGTAGAATTCTGCTCCCATAATGTTGACATCAAAACCAACATTTTGTCCAACAATGAATTTCGTTTTTGAAAGCGCTACATTAAATTTTTCTAATACTTCCTGCAAAGATATTCCTTGTTCGGCAGCCAATTCAGTAGAAATTCCGTGAATTTTTTCGGCATCATACGGAATATTAAAACCATCTGGTTGTACTAAATAATCTTGATGTTCGATTAAGTTTCCTAATTCATCGTGCAATTGCCATGCGATTTGTATACATCTTGGCCAGTTATCTGTATCAGAAATTGGCGCATCCCATCGCTTTGGTAATCCCGTTGTTTCGGTATCAAATATTAAGTACATACGTTGCTTTTGTGTAGAGGAAATTCAAAGTATAAAATTACATAATATTTAGCTTTTGTGAGGTCTATTTTTATTAACAGTTATGAACAATGTTTCAGTGTTTTTTATCTATTTTGCAACTTAAAGTTTTTATCATGAAGTTTAAACTCTGTTTAGCATTAGCAATACTTTCTTTTATTAATTGCTCAAAGCCAACAATTCCTCTAGTTGTGGGCACTTATACCAATGGAGATAGCGAAGGAATTTACCAACTTACATTCAATACCGATACAGGTATATTGAGTAATAAAAAGTTAGTTGCCACTTCAAGCAATCCTTCTTTCATAACATATTCACCTAATAAAAAATATGTATATAGTGTTAATGAAGATAAAGATGGAACGATTTCCTCCTTTAAGGTTGAAAAAAATGGAAGCTTGTCTTTTTTGAATAAAGTTTCTGCAAATGGCGCACATCCATGTCATATTGCTATAGACAAATCTGGTGAAAAAGTTGTAGTTTCAAACTATACTAGCGGAACTGTTTCCATTCACTCCGTACTAAATGATGGTCACTTAAGCGAAGCATCTCAAGTTTTTAATCACACCAATAAAAATGAGCCTTCGCATGCGCATTCTGCACAGTTTTTTAAAGATCAATTGTATGTTGCCGATTTAGGAAGAAATGCCGTTTACAACTATCAATTAAATAACAAATCATATATTTTAAAAGACTCTTCTATCATACGTATGAATAAAAAGAATGGTCCGCGACATTTTTCAATCAGTAAAAATGGTGAGTTTTTATACATCATTAATGAACATGGAAATTCAATTACTTCTGTTCAAAAAACAAAAGATGGCTATCAAGAAATAGATAGCGACTCCACACTTTCTAATGATTATAAAAAAGAGAATAGCTGTGCAGACATTCATTTATCTAAAGATGAACGTTTTGTGTACGCATCAAATCGTGGAGAAAATTCAATTGCAGTGTTTAAAAGAGATTTGAATACTGGAACGCTTACTAAAATTCAAAATAGCAGTGTTCATGGGAATTGGCCTAGAAATTTTACACTAGATCCTACTGGAAAATTTTTACTAGCTGGCAACCAATACAGTAACAACATTACTGTTTTTCGTATAGATTCTTCCACTGGAAAACTTACGTTTTTACATTCTTACGAAATCACAGATCCAGTGTGCTTACTCTTTTAAATAACTACTATTTGTAACCATCTAATTTTCAGTTCAAACTATATGATGAAAATTAAAAAATAATAGTATCTTTGCAAACTCATTAATAATAGAGGTCGTGAACCTCACAAATTAATTTTTTATGTCTGTTAAAATTAGATTACAGAGACACGGTAAAAAAGGAAAACCTTTTTACTGGATCGTTGCCGCTGATGCGCGTGCAAAAAGAGATGGTAAATACTTAGAGAAATTAGGTATTTACAATCCAAACACAAATCCTGCTACTATTGAGTTAAATCTTGATGGTGCTGTACAGTGGTTACAGAATGGTGCACAACCAACTGACACCGCTAGAGCAATTCTTTCTTATAAAGGTGCAATGTACAAGAATCACTTACTTGGTGGAGTTCGTAAAGGAGCTTTAACTGAAGAGCAAGCTGATGAAAAGTTCAATGCATGGATTTCAGAGAAAGAAGGTTCAGTACAAGGTAAAGTTGAAGGTTTAGCGAAAGCTGAGGCTGATGCAAAAGCAAAAGCTTTTGAAGCTGAAAAAGCCGTAAATGAAGCTCGTATTGCTGCTAATGCTCCTGTTGTAGAAGATGCAGTTGAAGATGCTGGAGAAGCTCCTGCAGGTGAAGAAGAATAAATTATAGATTACATATAATTTTTAGCCTAGTAAATACTAAATTTGCTAGGCTTTTTTTATGATATTGATATGCGAATTGAAGATTGTTTTTATTTAGGGAAAATTGTTAAGAAGTATAGCTTTAAGGGCGAATTACTTGCGAAACTAGACACAGATCAACCAGATTTATACGATGATTTGGATGCTGTTTTTATAAAACTTGGACGTGATTTTCTACCATTTTTTATTGAAAAATCCTCTTTGCACAAGTCAGACTTGTTGCGCTTGAAGTTTGAGGATATTGAAACCGAAGAAGATGCCGATCAATTATTGAAGTGCGAATTGTATTTACCTTTAGAGTTCTTACCAAAGTTAGAAGGCAATAAGTTTTATTACCATGAAATTATTGGTTTTACTATTGAAGATGCTTCTTTTGGAACTGTCGGAACAATTACTGGTGTAAATGATACCACATCACAACCTTTGTTTGAAGTTGAACGTGGATCGATTGAGATTTTGATTCCGATGAATGATGATATTATTACTAAAGTAGATCGTGAGAATAAAAAGATTCACATTGAAGCACCTGAAGGCTTAATTGATTTGTATTTACAATAAAACTACTCCGCAATGATAAAAATGGCCGAAGTTGATTTGAAAACGAAGTACGGAACTTTTCATGAAGTACTTTTTTATGATGGACAAAAAGAAGCAATTGCTTTTTATATGGGCGATATTTCTGAGAAAGAACATGTTTTATGCAGAGTACATTCTTCTTGTATTCATGCACATATTTTTAATAGTATCGAATGTGAATGCAGAGAAGAAATGGCAATTGCACAACAATTGATTCAGAAAGAAGGTTGCGGAATCATCATCTGGCTAGAACAAGAAGGAAAAGGAAACGGACATTATGCGTTATTGAAGAGTATTCCTTTTAAGCGTGAAGGTATGCCACAAGCAGCAGCGTATGAAGCAGCAGGTTTTCAGAAAGATGCGCGTGATTTTTTGGCAGCAGCCAAAATTTTAAAGGCTTTAGATGTGAATTCGATTACGATGTTGACAAATAATCAGAAGAAAGTTGATACACTTACCCAATATGGAATTGAAATTTCAGGAACTAAATCGCTTGAATTATAGTTATGAGCAAACCTTTTCGATTTAAAGAATTTACTATTGAACAAGATAAAACTGCTATGAAAGTTGGAACTGACGGCGTTTTATTAGGTGCTTGGACTTCCGTAGAAAGCAATCCATTTGCTATTTTAGATATTGGCGCTGGCACAGGTTTGATTGCTTTACAATTGGCGCAACGTTGTCATGCCGAAGTGATTGATGCTATTGAGATTGATGATGACGCGTACGAACAAGCAGTTGATAATTTTGAAAACTCTCCTTGGAGCGACCGACTGTTTTGTTACCATGCAGGTTTGGACGAGTTTGTTGCTGAGATTGAAGATAAATACGATTTAATAGTTTCGAATCCGCCGTTTTATACCGAAAATTACAAAACAGAGAATACACAACGTGATACCGCACGTTTTACAGATGCCTTACCTTTTGAAGAACTACTTGCTGGCGTTGCACATTTGTTAGAACCAACAGGAACTTTCCATACCATTATTCCGTATAAAGAATATGACCATTTTGTAAATCTGGCGAAAGCCAATAATTTATTTCCATATAAAACCTGTCATGTAAAAGGAAATTCGAAGGCAGATTTTAAACGTAGCTTGATTTCTTTTTCATTTAAAAAAACAGCTAATCGTATAGAAGAATTAGTAATTGAAACCTCAAGACACCAATATACAGAAGCTTACATTTCACTGACAAAAGCTTTTTATTTAAAATTATAACAATTTGTCTTTGTTTTGTGAGATTTCATTAATTACTTTTGCTAACTCTATTTGCGAACATTCCGTAAATTTGAGTATTAAAATGCTATTAAAACACAATCGATGAAACCAGATTTATTCCAAGCTCCTGATTACTACAATTTAGACGAGCTTTTATCAGAAGAACATAAATTAGTAAGAGATGCAGCCCGCGAATGGGTAAAAAGAGATGTTTCTCCAATTATAGAAGACTATGCACAACGTGCTGAATTTCCAACACAAATTGTAGATGGATTGGCAAATATTGGAGCTTTCGGACCTTATATCCCAGCAGAATATGGCGGTGCAGGATTGGATCAAATTAGTTACGGATTAATCATGCAAGAGATTGAACGTGGAGATTCTGGAGTTCGTTCTACAGCTTCTGTACAATCATCTTTAGTAATGTATCCTATTTGGAAGTATGGAAACGAAGAACAACGTCAGAAATACTTACCAAAACTAGCTTCTGGTGAATGGATCGGATCTTTTGGTCTTACAGAACCTGATCATGGAAGTAATCCTGGCGGCATGGTAACAAACTTTAAAGATATGGGCGACCACTATCTTTTAAATGGTGCAAAAATGTGGATTTCCAATTCTCCTTTTTGCCAAATAGCCGTTGTTTGGGCAAAGAATGAAGAAGGAAGAATTCATGGATTAATTGTAGAGCGTGGCATGGAAGGTTTTTCTACACCTGAAACACATAACAAATGGTCATTACGTGCTTCTGCAACTGGAGAATTAATTTTTGACAATGTAAAAATTCCAAAAGAAAATTTATTACCAAACAAATCTGGACTTGGGGCACCACTAGGATGCTTAGATTCTGCTCGTTTTGGTATTGCTTGGGGAGCAATTGGAGCTGCAATGGATTGTTACGATACAGCTTTACGCTATAGTAAAGAGCGTATTCAGTTTGGAAAACCTATTGGTCAATTTCAATTACAACAAAAGAAATTAGCCGAAATGATTACCGAAATTACAAAAGCTCAATTATTAGCTTGGCGTTTAGGAGTTATGCGCGAAAATGGCACAGCAACTTCTGCTCAAATTTCTATGGCAAAGCGTAATAATGTTGATATGGCTTTAAAAATTGCACGTGATGCACGTCAAATGTTAGGTGGTATGGGAATTAGTGGAGAATATTCAATCATGCGTCATATGATGAACTTAGAAAGTGTTGTTACGTATGAAGGAACACACGATATTCACTTGTTAATTACAGGACTTGATGTTACTGGATTGAACGCTTTCAAATAAAAAAAATATAAATAATTAAAGAAAAGGAGCGGTAATCGCTCCTTTTTTTATGCAAAAAAATGACATTACTTAACTGATATACATCATTTTTTTATTTAGAAAAAAACACGACATTAGTTGTACTAAATAATAATTATGTTAACATCAGAAGATTTTCAAAATTTTAAAAACAAGCAAGAGTTCTTGCAACTTTTTAAAACCAAAGAAGATGACAAAAAAGTTCAAGACATATTAGCTTCTATTCAGTATGAAAAAGAGCTTCTTCAACTTCAAGGCGAATTGGTAGATTTGCAACGATGGGTTGCTGATACTGGTAAGCGCGTATGTATAATTTTTGAAGGAAGAGATGCAGCTGGAAAAGGCGGTTCTATACGTCGTTTTGCAGAACATCTAAATCCTCGTTCAATGCGTATTGTTGCATTAACCAAACCTACCAATATTGAACGCGGCCAATGGTATTTTAGGCGTTATATTAAAGAACTTCCCAATCCTGGTGAAATAGTTTTCTTTGATCGAAGTTGGTACAATAGAGCTGTTGTAGAACCCGTGATGGGTTTCTGCACTGATACAGAATATCAAAAATTCATGGTTCAGGTTCCTGAGTTTGAACACATGCTCTACGAAGATGGTGTTATTCTTATTAAGTTTTGGTTTTCCATCACTAAAGAAGAACAGGAAAAACGTTTTACTTCAAGACTTAAAAACCCATTAAAGAGATGGAAGTTTAGCCCTGTAGATCAAGAAGGACAAAACCGTTGGGATGATTATACGTTTTATAAAAAACAAATGTTTAGTAAAACGCATACAACTTTTAGTCCGTGGATTATCATAAAAACAAACAATAAAAAAGAAGCTAGATTGGAAAGCATGCGCTATGTTCTTTCTCGATTTAATTACAAGGAAACAAATAACAACTCCAAACAACTTATCATTCCAGATCCAAATATTGTACAACGCTATCACAGAACCGCAAAACAAGCTGATTAACTTATGGGAACACCAATTACAGAAAGAGGGTTAAAAAAATTAAATTCTAAAAAGGGTTTAAAAATATTTTTAAAAGACGATAACGCTTCTATTGCAAAGGTTTTAAGAACTGTAATCTATGAAGAGCAATTAGTTAAGTTACAAGAAGAACTTATAAAACTTCAAAATTGGGTTGTTGAGAATAACAAAAAAGTGATTATTATTTTTGAAGGAAGAGATGCCGCAGGAAAAGGTGGTGCTATTCGAAGAATTACAGAACATCTGAATCCTCGTGAATTTAGAGTAGTTGCACTTCCGAAGCCAACTGAAGAAGAAACTGGTCAATGGTATTTTCAACGCTACATCAATCAATTACCAAAAGAAGGAAAAATTGTTTTCTTTGACAGAAGTTGGTACAACCGGGCAATTGTAGAACCTGTAAATGGTTTTTGCACACCGGAAGAGTACAAAGTATTTATGAATCAAGTAAATGATTTTGAACGAATGATTACTGAGTCTGGAATTATTTTAATTAAATTTTATTTTTCTATCTCTAAAGACGAACAAGCCAAACGTTTTGAGGATATAAAATCTAGTATTATTAAAAAGTGGAAGTTTAGTAATGTAGATAGAAGAGCATTGGAATTATGGGATGAGTATACTGCTTACAAGAAAAAGATGTTCAAAAAAACAGATACTAAGATTGCTCCTTGGATAGTTATAAAGGCCAACAGAAAGTCAAAAGCTAGAATAGAAGCTATAGAACACATATTAAAGCTTATTCCTTATCAAACTAAAAAATCTGAATAAAATATTAACAAGCTTTTTTTAATAAATCAAAACAAGGGCAACGTTTACAACGCTTGCTCTTTCCTTTTTTGTATTTTTTACAACACTTACTTTTAAAGTTCTCTGCAATTTTAACTTTCTTCTTCTTTGATTTTACAGGAACATCTTCTATTGCAATTAAAAAAGACATAAGAATCATTCATAAATTAGGCTACAAATATAGTTATTTTAATTTATTCTAAATAAAAAAGTTTAGTTTAAAGCCCAAAAAAAATGATAATCTATATAAATCTATGTAGTCTTTTTTGAGAATATTTTGGAAGAAAGAAAGTTTGGGAAATCCCTTTTTAGGTTTATGGAAGTTATTTTTAACTACTAAATGAGACCCCCTAATTTCTCAATTTAATATATAACTAACTTTTATATTTCTCTAAGTTTCCTCAGCAACACTAAAAAAAAAAGGGAGTAATCACAAGAATGATCTCCCTTTTATCTAATAGAATAATACTATTATAATGAGATTCCCCTAAACCTCAATATGTTTTCAGCTAAATTAAAACTATATCTCGTGGGGCGACTAAGATAAAACATTACTTCTGTTACGGTTTTACCGTAATTATAGTAAGTTTCCATATCTACAACAATATAACAAATTAATTTACAGTGATTTACACTTTATTCAAATTAATTAAAAAAACAAAAAAATCCCTAAAAACCGTAATTTTTAGAGATTTAATTTTACGCATTCCATAGAATATGTTAGATAATTATTAACATACACCTATCAATTCCGATAAAATAATGCACTCCTCAGGTATCTGAGTAACCTTTGTTCTCGTTTTAGGACCAGTCCAATTTGTATCTTCAGAATCTGTACCACCTTTTACAAACAAAGCTGCATCAAGTTTTGCAATACTGAGTTTTCTTAAATTTAATTTTCTTTGTTTTTTCATAATTCAATAAAAGTTTATGTAAAATTATGGGCAAACAGCTGCAATTACAGAAAACACTTCGCAATCTTCAGGAAACTTTGAAAGATCTCTAGTTCTCGTTTTTGGTCCAGTTACAGTTCCACCAGTGGTTCCTTCAGTATCGAAACCTCCTTTTACAGATACAGCTTCATGCAATTGTGCAATACTAAGTTTTCTTAGTTTTAATTTTTTATATTTTTTCATAGTAATAAAAAGTTTATGTTAACTCAAAACTAATTTATGAAGCAAGACATTCCAAAGAAAAGCAATCGTATTTATATAAATACGACTTATATATTTACCTCTTCTTCTTTTAATTTATTGAGGTTTTTTATATAAAATGATGGATAAATACCTGTGCGCTTTTTAAATGCCTTAGAAAACGACTCTGCCGTATTGAAACCAAGTTCTGCTGCAATAGATTTGATATCATACGTTCTAAACTTTGTATCATTCTTTAAACGCTGCAACGCATAGTTTAGTCGCAAATCTGTAATATATTGAACAAACTTTTTTTGCTTGTGCGATTGAAGTGTTTTTGATAAATATGTACTATTTGTATTGATTTTTTTTGCCACATAATTTAGTGTGCATTTTTTTTGCAAAAACAACTCTTTGTTTTCAAATTTCTCCAAGCCCTCTAAAATTTTTTTGATATTTTCATCAGTGATAATGTAGGTTTGAGAGTTCTTCTCTTTGCTATTATTTTTTATTTTTTCGGAAGCTGCTAATTCCTTTAAAACGGAATTAAATCGCTTTTTTAATGTTTGTTCTCGTTTTTTATAATACCAAAATCCCATCAATGACACTCCTACTAACAACAAACATATATATATCAATATTTTAGATGTAAACTGCGCTTCTTCTGACTGGTTTTCAAGTGATTCTATTTCACTTTTAAACTTTTCCAGATCATATTCCTCATATAAATATTGAGAAGTTTTACTAACCAAAGCTTCCTTTTCAGCAACTTTCTCTTCAAAAATTTTATAAAACTGAAGCACCTTTTTAATGTTGTTCTTCTTTCCATACGATTTAGCCAATAAAAAATATGTTTCTTTAACTGACGGGGTATTTGTGTGCTTTTTTGAAACAATTGAATCTACTTTTAATAAATAATGAATTGCATTATCAATATCGTTTTTTAAAAAATAATTTTTCCCTTGAAACTGATACAATAATGATAACTGATTATGAAAACCTAATTTTTTGATTTGACTTTCTGCTTCTTTATAACTTTTACTTGCCTCTTCATGATTTCCTCTTTTTTGATCAATTAAACCACGCATAGTCAAAAAAATAGAATGTCCTTCAAAATCTTTACTAAGTAAACTCTCTTTTAAACCAGTATCATTGTACACCTCTGCAGAATCTAAGTAGTGTACTTTTTCATTTTTGTAAGTACCCGCTAAGTTTAAATATATATTACTTAAACTGAGTAATGTATTGATATACTTTGTAGGTTGTTCATTTTTATCTAATACACCTTGCCTGTATAATTCCCAATTTTCTTTAGCAAGCTCTATCGCTTGTTTAGTTTGACCAATTTCTTTTTTTAAAAGCGCCATACTATGTCGTATATCAGCTATTTTTTTTATATCGTTAGACTTTTCAACAAGTTTATTCAGTTCTGCGAAAATAGCACCAGCTTCTCCGTACAAGTCTGTGTCATAATAGATATTACCTTTCAAACGTAAACTATTATAATAATGATCCTCATCCTTGGCTTCTAACGATTTTTCTATAGACTCATCCACAAAAATATGCGCACTATCTTTTTGACCTAATACACTATAAATCTCTGCCTTTAAAAAAGCAGCATTGTATATTTTTTTGACGTCACTTTGATTTTTAATTCTATCGTAATATGCCAGTGCATACGTTTTTGCTTGTATGGGATTTTTATATTGATTTGAAACAGCAAGTGAATACAACGAATCTGCAGTAAAACGTTGCAATGAATCTATTTCAGATTTCATTTGCTGCTGTGCTTGTATACAAAAGGTAAATAAGAAGAATATAAGAGGGAAATACAATCGCTTCATAAACTTAAAAGTACTGTGTTTTATTCAAAAAAATAATCTAATAGGGTGTTTTTTTATTTTGAAAGAATAACCTACAATGTATTCCATAAAAAAACCCTTCAAAATCAAAAAGATTAAGAAGGGCTTTCGTACTCGAGGCGGGACTTGAACCCGCACGGCCCAAAGGCCATTGGATTTTAAGTCCAACGTGTTTTGATGCAATATGACTCTAAACGTACTGAAAAATAGCATTTTTACTCAAAAAACCATTCAAGAAGAATTAAAAAAGATCATATAAAAACATTATTTGTTGTACCTATGTTGTACCTGAATTTCGTATCTTTATATGAAAGAACTATGATATGGCATCAAGTATAAAGATAACATTAAGAAATAAACCAAACAAAGATGGACTTTTTCCCATCGCAATTCGGATTACAAAAAACAGAAAATCCACATTTATTTACACAGGGCATTACATAGATAAAAAGCATTGGGATTCAAAAAAGACTAATGTGCGAAAATCACATCCGAACTCTGTGCGTCTTAATAATTTGATTGCGAGCAAACTTGCTGAAGCTCATAAAACACTGATTGATCTGCAAGCCAACGATAATGTTATTTCCTCTAAACAAATTAAAAATCAAATCTCAAATCCGTTAAGCTCGAAAAGTTTTAATGAAATCGCAAAAGCCTATATTGAAGAGTTAAAGACAAATAATAAATTAACACGCATGGCATCTGATCAAGTCAGAATTAATCATGTTATAGAGTTTTCAAAATCGAATGATTTACAGTTTCGTGAAATCGATGAAGAATTTCTAAGACGCTTCATGTCTTTTTTAAAAGTAAAAAAAAGCAATTCTCAACGCTCTATCGTGAATGCGCTTGTGGTTATTCGTACGCTTTATAATCGCGCCATAAAAATGGGTGTTATTGAGCGTAAATTTTATCCTTTTGGACGTGATAAAATTCAAATAAAATACCCTGAAACTGAAAAAATTGGACTATCAGCTCGTGAAGTTGAAGCCATTGAAATGCTCACCGATCTTACGACGCAAGAACAACACACTCGAAATGTTTGGCTGTTTAGCTTTTATCTTGCTGGTATGCGCGTTGCTGATGTTTTAAAAATAAGATGGAGTGATGTTCATGATGAACGACTGCATTATCGCATGAATAAAAACGAAAAAATTCTTTCACTAAAGTTGCCAAAGAAAATATTTCCTATCCTCGCTGTTTACGAAGTTGACAAAAAAAGACCGCATGATTTTATTTTTCCAGAGATGAAAAAAGCTGATCTTAAAAACCTACAAGATGTTTTAGCAAAGACAAAAACCGCGACAAAAAAGTTTAACAAATACCTAGTCCGCCTTGCCGAAAAAGCTGAGATTAACAAAAAGCTTACCATGCATATTGCACGCCATACATTCGGCAACATTTCCGGTGACAATATCCCCATCCAGACACTGCAAAGACTTTACCGTCATTCGTCTATAACAACAACAATAAATTACCAAGCAAACTTTATTCATAAAGATTTTGACGAAGCACTGGATAAAGTTGTGAATTTTGGAAACTAAAAATAGATTTTTTTAATTATCTCCATGAAGACCTAAAAACTGTATTTGGTTATAAAGCGAATTACATACATAAAGAAGCTGACGATACGCTGACATGCTTCTGAATTCTTAATTAAATTAAGACTGAAAAAGTTGTAAAAAGGAGTTATTCAACACCTATTTTTTTTAAGTTAATAATTAGTTCAGTTGTGGTTTTTTTATACGACTCTTCAATATCTTTAAGTAAAATTTCATACAACGAATCAATTCTTCTTGCACATTTGGATAACTCATTTAATAACTTTTTTTCTTCGTCGCTATATCTAGTATCATTAGTTATGAGATACTTCAGACCCTCTAACGGATTAGATAGAAAATCAAAAACTACATTTATTTGACCTTCCCAGCCAGAATTATCATGCATGAAATTATATAAATTCATCAAACATTCATCAAATACATGAATTACTTTTTCAAACTTTTTCAAAGTTTTACTTGTATCTTTTTTTACAGTAAGCTTATAATGATTTACATATAATTCTTTTGGGTAAGGTTTTTTAAAATCAAAATCCGAAATACATTGACCTAAGACCTTTTCAATAAACTTTTTTAAATCTTTTTGTAAACTTTTTATGAATGCCTTCCATAAGTCAAAAGCATTGTCAGGGTCAAAACTTAATGCTTTTTCTTTCAAACCATCATAGTTATCAAATTTAAGATACTTAATAATAGTAAGATCCAAATACTTATCGGACACCTTTCTTATTTTCTTAGACATATCATCAAGTATATCATCTAATTCCTCCATTTTTATTTTATTTACTAATTAAATAATTCATTGCTTATACAACTTCTTTACAAGTAAATAAATTTACGTAATTTCCTATATTAAAAAGAGTTTTAACTTAAAAAGTTAATTAACAATTCTTAAAACACTATCTTTATTACTATGGAAGTAATATGCCTAGAAGACAAAGCATTTCATGCGTTATTGGATGAAGTGGTAGCTCGGGTGCAGGAGCAAGTGCCTGTTGCGCGGCTTGATAAATGGATATCGGGAAGTGAGGCGATGCAGATGCTTCGGATCACCTCAAAGACCACGCTTTTAAATATGCGCAATGAAGGAAAAATACGATATAGCCAGCCGCAGAAAAAGATCATTTTATATGATCGTTTATCAATCGAAGACTATTTAGAAAAAAACGCTAGAGACACCTTTTAAATTTCACATCTATGGAAGAAATCAACGAGCCTTCACAGCAATTTATAGAAGGATTTAACAAAGGTTATGTTTTGCGAGAACATAAACCAACACTTGCGCTTAGTTTAAGCCAAACAAAATTCCCTGATAGTGAAAAAGATTTCCAAACTGGATTTTTGAACGGTATTGAGCAAAAGGAAGCGGAACTTAGGAAGGTAAAATCCAAAAACTTCACCTTTAATAAGTTAAGGAACAAATATAAGGATGAGTTAAATCTTCACGACAAATCCAAAGATAAAGACATGGATAGAGAATAATACTTTAAACCAATTATATTTATGGGGCTTTTCAGTAAAAGAACTTCTTCAGACGCGCCAAACGATCTTAACAGTAAATTAGACACGGTTTTATATGAAGTGCCAGGCACCGATACCGAAATCACTTGGGCGGATGCGGTTGAGTCAACCTTAATAGTAGGTTCGACGGGCAGTGGGAAAACAAGTGGCCCTGCGCGTCATATTGCAATGGCGATGCTGAAACAAGGATTTTCCTTCTGTGTTTTGTGCGCAAAGAAAGATGAAAAGCAACGATGGATTAAATATGCGCAAGACGCTGGGCGATCTGATGATCTTATTTTATTCGATAGAGATAACGACTTACAATTTAATTTTCTGGACTACGAAATGAAGCGTGACGGCGAAGGTGCCGGTGATGTTTTTAATGCCTCAAATATGCTTGTAAATTTGAATGAGCAAATCCGTATTCTACAATCAGGTAGTAGTCAAAATGATGAAAAATTTTGGGATAATTCGCTGCGTAGACTGATCAGCAGAACCATCTCACTTTTGAAATTCACAAATCAAAATATTGATATTTACAACATCCGAAGAGTTATTGCTGATAGTCTAACAAGTGAAGACATCGAGCTTTATGATAAAATAAAGTCAAAAATCACGACACAGGAAAACATTCCCGAACAGGATAAGAAGAATGCACAGGAAAACCTATTTGCAATGATTGAAGGGAATTATTTTGTTAAGCTTTTAGAAATTTGCGACAAGCTAAACTTAACAGATGATCTTTCGATTACACTTCAATATTGGAAAAGAGAATTTGCTAATTTATCTGAAAAAACACGCTCAATTATTATTGAATCTGCACTAGGAATTATTGAACCGTTCTTGGTTGACGGGATATTAAAAAATCAATTCTCTAAAGGGTTAAGTCCTTATTTAATGCCTGAGAATATCATTAAAAATAAAAGCGTCGTTATAGTCGATTTTTCAGTGAAAGAATTTGGATTCTCTGGTACAATAGCTAGTTCTATCTACAAAATTTCATTTCAATCTGCGATGGAGCGCAGAGATGTTTCAAAAGAAGATGACCCAAAGCCAGTAGCGTTCTTCGTCGATGAATATCAAAATTTCTGTTATCCATCTAAAGATGCTTTATTCCAAGCCACCGCTAGAAGTTCATGGGTCGCAACCGTTTATATAACGCAAAACCTCAACGGCATAATTCAGGTCATGGGGAGTAATAATGCACTTGCCAGAACCAAAAGCTTGCTCGGTAATATGAACCTAAAATATTTCGCCAGTAATTCAGATTACGATACCAATAAATGGGCGAGCGATATGATCGGTGAACATTGGATGAATATAGATAATTTTAATATCGATGGAAATGCTAAAATAAAAGGTAAAACTCAGCGGTCAGAGCGCAGACGTAAAGTAGAAATCGATGATTTCACAACACTAAAGACTGGACGTAAAATCAATAATTTCGAAGTTGAAGCCGTTGTTTTCAAGGCGGGTAAATTATGGGGTGAAGATCAAGATAATTACGCCCTGGCGACATTCAAACAAAAATAAATCACAGATTAAAATCAGAACATGCTTACCATCACGCGCTCGCATAATTCTATGGCGGCGACAGACTATTTCACCAATGGTCTGTCGAGTGAGGGTTATTATCTGGATGGTGACATCAAAACAGTATGGTCTGGCAAAGCGGCAAAGCTTTTGAATTTAGGCGGAAAAATTGTTGAGAAAAATGTGTTTGCTAACTTGGTTTCTAATATAAACCCAAATACACAAAAACGCCTGACCGTTCGTAATGTAGAAAAAAGAAGAGCAGGGTTTGATTTAACTTTCTCAGCCACCAAATCTATATCTATTTTATATGCACTAACAGGTGATAAAGATATTCTGCGCGCACATCAAAATGCCTATCAAAAGGCTATGCAAGCTGTAGAAGCTGATGCACAGACACAAGCCAATATTGGCGATGAAAGGGTCTATCAAAATACAGGCAATATCATATATGCCGCCTTTGATCATTTTACTTCCAGACCGAGTGAAATCTTAGTAGACGGAAAAACCGAATTTATATCTGATCCACAATTGCACACACATTGCTTCATTCCAAACGTGACATGGAACGCCGAGAAAAAACGTTTTCAAGCTTTTGAAATTGGAAATATCCATAGATTGGCAAATTACTATGAAGCTATATATCATACATATTTATCAAAGGAATTACAAAGGATCGGTTTTTCTATTGAGCGTAATGATACGCGTTATGAAGTTGCAGGCATATCAAGAAAATTGATTGAAAAATTTTCCAACCGTACAGCCACGATTGACAAAATTGCAAAAGAGAAAAACATCACTGATGCTAAATCCAAAGCGAAACTTGGCGCATTATCGCGTAACTCCAAAGCCAAAACCATTAGTGAAAATGAATTGTTAAAGCATTGGAAAAATCGTTTATCTAAAAAAGAATTAAGCGATCTACAATCTCTAAAACATACGCCGCAACTACAGGAAAAACCAATCACCGTCAAAGATGCAATTGACAGAGCCATTGCACATTTTGAAGAAAGACAATCCGCTTATCAAGAAAAACGCGTATTGGCTCAGGCCCTAACTTTAGGATACGGCCACTTATTACCTGAACATGTTCAAGTCGAACTTAACGCCCGTGAAAATATCCTGCGCGCCGACATTGATAGTGTCACCTACATCACAACACATGAAATGGTGCGCGCTGAAGAACATATGATCCGTCTTGCCACGCAAGGGAAATCCTCCGTCTCCCCTATTCATCAAAACTATAAAATCAAGCAAGGTTTTTTAAATGAACAGCAACAAGCGGCTATTCAAAAACTACTAAATTCTTTCGATCAAGTGAATATATTGAAAGGCTTTGCTGGCGTTGGAAAAACATCATCCCTTATTGAAATCAATGAAGCCGTTCAGCAAAAAAACAAAAAGCTCATTGCACTCGCACCTTCATCACAGGCGGCAAAACAACTCACTAAAAAAGGCTTTGAATCTGGTACAATTGCAGGGTTTTTAATCAATGAAAAAAAGCAGGAGGAATTAAGAAATAATATTCTATTGGTCGATGAAGCAGGTATGGTCGGTGTAAAAACTATGACGCAGCTTTTGGAACTTGGCGAAAAATATAACGCCAAGACAATATTATCTGGAGACATCGCCCAGCACAATTCGGTTGAATTTGGAGACGCGCTGCGCATTCTCGAACAAAAGGCAAAATTGCAAACCGCACGCATTGACAAGATAGTTCGTCAAAAACCAAATGAATATAAAAGAGCGGTTGAATTGCTCGCCAATGGACAAATCCGAAAAGGATATCAAGCACTTGAAAAAATGAATGCGATCAAGGAAATCCCAGAGCATGACAAACGCATCGAGGCAATCGCTGATGGATATATAAATTCTATTCAATCCAAGAAATCGGCGCTTATCATATCCCCCACCCACAATGAAGGTGATATGATTAACAACGTCGTGCGTCACAAATTAAAACAGAAAGGTATTATTAAAGGAAAAGAGAGAGAATTTACCACACTTAAAAATCTCTCTTTTACCGACAGTCAAAAGCTAGATACAAAGCTTTATAATGACAATCAAATCATCCGTTTTATCAATCATCAAAAGGGCGGATATAAAGCCGCTAAACCTTATGAAGTGCTACCATCAAAACCCAATCAACCTATTCAAATCAAAGACACCGATACAGGAGAAATTCTACCCCTACCCCATCAAAAACCACATAATTATAATGTCTATAAAAAAACTAAAACACAGCTTGCTAAAGGCGATTCAATCAGACTTACACAAAATTCTGAAACTATTGAAGGCTCAAAAATGAATAACGGAATGGTTTATAACATTGAAGGTTTTACCCGAACTGGTGATTTAAAACTCAGCAACGGTAAGATCATTCAAAAAGATAATGGTCATTATAAACACGCTTATTGTGAAACTTCATATTCTTCACAAGGCAAAGATGCGCAGCACGTTTATGTTTCAATGTCTGATTTATCTTTTGGCGGTGCATCGAAGGAATCTTTTTACGTGTCAGTTTCCAGAGGTAAAGAAAAAGCCACCATTTTCACAAGTGACCGTGATGCACTTAAATCATCCATCCATAAATCCAATAGGCGCCAAACCGCACAAGAAATTGCAAGTAAGGAAGAACAACGAAGAAGGGAGCTGGAGAAAAAGAAGAAAATCTATAGGCAAACTATAGATAAAGCTTCAAAAAAACAGCTAAAAAATACAAAAGAACAAGGAAAATCACTTGAATAAATAAAATAAATTTCAAGGAACACTTGACTTTAATATAGAAAAAACCTTATCTTACTAACATTATAATTTAAATACAAATGGTAACAAAGCCTCGTCTTTCCAAGAAAAATAGAGTGGTTGCAAAAAAAAGAATGCAGAAAAAAACCTTAACAGAGATATTTGAAGAAGAACCTGATTCATATCCCGAAAGTATCTTATTTCAAGATGGGTTAATCGATTATATCGAAGACACTGTGTGGAATGAAGAACCACATAAATGTTCAGAACAAAACAAACGTAATATAGAGGAGATTCTAGATTCTCACTCTAGCCAAGCAAAAATATTGGATCCTCTTATTGAATTAGAAGTTAAAAACGGTATGGGATCATTGAGGATGCAAAGAAATGATGCAATTGCTAACTCTCGAAAAATTTATAATAACTTTATTAAAAAAGAAATTTAGGTTTTAGAAGTTTTTTAACCAACTATTATAATACCTAAAGATATTGATTTTACCAATTCCTAACAATTCTGCAACATACATTAATTTATTTTTTGATATATTATTACCATATTTTTCAAAAAATATAACACTCGAACGGTAGTCTTGATTATTTTCTCTGATTGAGCTTAGAGCTTCTCCAACGCCACCAACATTTATCCCTGCGGCAATAGAAATTTCCTTATAACTCTTACCTTCTAAGTGCATAGTAAGTATTAACAATCTCTTTTCAGTCAATACTCCTTCAAATCCTTTGCAAATTATATCTATTGAAATATCTGTGTTTTTTTCAACTCTAAACATATCAAATGCAGTATAAGGGTCTTCTTGCAATTTGTAAAAATCATCTTTCTCAGATTTTTTTTCATTTTTGTAATACTTACTATTAAAATATTGGCAAGTAAGATTATTGGCTATTTTCCCTGCATATCTTTTAATACACACATCAATAGGATCGTTTTTATATTCTTTTACGTTTAGTATTTTATTCTTAATATTTATATTAGATAGCACTTCTAGCAAACAGTCTTGGAGTAAATCTTTCGCAAGATCATGGTCATAGTTACATCGATATAAAATAAAATCCCACAAGACACCTGTCAAACTCCCATCATTTATAATGTCCTTGAGAATTTCTTGATGCTTTAAAGATTCTATTTTGGTATGGTTGTTGTAGTTTTTCATTTAGAAAACACTATGAATTAAATAGTTGATCATCTGAAATATACTAATTATATGTTAATAATCCTACAATTTTTGAATAAACTCTTCAAAAGAACAAATTATATCGCCGTTTTATATTTTTTTTCACCGAAAATAGTTAAATTTAAACATCTAGTTTAAAACGAAATGGAAGAAAAACATAAAATTGATCCTGAATATATAAGATTGCTCAACTCACAATTGCACAGAAAATATCCAGAAAAAAAAATAAAAGACTTTAGAAAGATTTTTGATATTGGACCTACAACCTACCACAATTTGTTTAACAACTTTGATGGTGTTAAAAGAACAGTAAATCATATTGCCTCAAAATGTGAATTTACATCTTATGATGATTACCTGTTGCGAAAACCTATTTTAACAAACATTAAAAAAACTATCCTAAAAGATGGAGGTTTTTGGGTTTCATATTGCTTCACTAAAGATAGAAGATTGTATCAATGCATTTGGGAATTTAAAGAGAAGAAAAGAGAATATTCTGATGAAACATATATTGAAGCATTAAGAGATTCTGATGATTTTAAATATAAAGGTGAATTGACCATTAATACTGATCTAACCTTAAGTATACAAGTTAAGACAAATCCAAACTACAAAATAGACTATTTTTCAATATTTTCAGACGATAAAGAAGCTACTTTATTAGAAAACTTCTCATTTATGACTTGTGATGCAAAAGCGATACGAGGTAGATCGTCTTTTACAACTCTCGAAGTTTTTGCAAAGTTACCTTCAAATCATAATCTTTCATTTAAAAGAATATATGATGAAGCCATCAAGATGAATATCGGACCAGATGGTGTTCCAACTAATCCAGCATATTTGGCTTTTAATTATCTAACCAGATATGTATCTAAATCAAGACGAAGTATTGACAATTTCATTATAAATCAAAAACCTAAACACAGCGGCTATTTAAACTATAAGCAAGAAATTCATATATCCTGCCCAGTAAGTTTTATTGAAGAGCGTGAAGACTTCGATTATTTAAAAAATATAACTGACAGTATAATTAAAGTATTAATTGAAGACTACAACTTTCATGAAAACAATATTTATTGTGAAATTTCTGAATATGATAGTTTCGATAAAATAAATAAAGATGATAGGCATCTATTTTTTAAATCTCGTGAGCACATAAATGCTACCCATTACATCGGATTACTTCCTAAAAGTCTGGAGAAACGAAATTCTGGTGTATACATGGAAATATACTTTAGGGTACTAAAAAAACTACCCGCAGTAATATTTGTTGAAGATCGCAAAAATCTTCCATCTCTGCTTCGTGGATTGTTAGATGCAAATCGTAAACCTATTAATATCAATTTTAAAGATTATGAACTTTCCGAAGTTGCAAATTACATGAAAGCATCTAAAGATTATTTGTTCCAATTCTCCTTATAAATTACCAAAAAAAACATTTTTTTTGAAAAAAGTGAATTTTCAAAGCTAATAAAATCGGTTTTCTAGAATATATATGTAGAGAGTGTTAATTAATGAGCACTCGAAAACATATTTATTAACTAAAAAATCGTAGTGATGAAAAAATTACTTAAACGCCTAGGATTACTGAAAGACATTCATTTAGGCACTCAACCATCCATTGATCTAGTTAAATATTATCGAGAGTCAGAAGAAGACCTTCGTAAAAAAAACCGTAAGGATGCAATCAATGCAAAAGCAAAAGGCATTTCGGAAGAAGAGCAAATTAAGACTGCAAAGGTAAAAGTTGAAAATTTGAAAAGCACTTCAAAAGCTTACTATGCCGATGAGGAAATATCTTCTACTCAAGAACTAGACAATATTGAAAAAGAGTTAAAGGATCGAGAACAAAATTTCGACGAAAATGTGGAAAGTGATATTCAACAATCTTCTTCAAAAAATGCTCAAAAAGTAAACGATCTAGAAAGAGAAATTGAAAATGATAGTAATAATGTTCCAAAGCTTACTCGCGAAACGGAATTATTAGAAGAAGATCATCCTCAAAAACCTATCATAGACAAAAATAAGGTAAAACTGATCAAATTCTTTGTTATCATACTTGCTGTCGTATTAGTTTTCATAGGATACAGTTTGAACAGAAACTTTTTTTCTATGATCATTGGAAGCTCAAGTGCAGCAATTATTATTAGCGCAATCTTTGGTTTATTGGATTCTTGGGTCGCTCATAAAATTGGAAGTCATTTAGCAAATAAAAATTCTAAAATGGCAAAAACCTATATTGTTACTGGAGCTTTTTTGTTGTCAATTGTATTTATTGGTCAAAACGCTGCTTTAAAGCAAGAAGAAAAATATGACAACATATTTGCAACTACTGAAATCACAGATGATTTATTTGAAGTACAAATAGAGGATGATTCCGAAATCGGAACGGATCTTTTAAGAGCAGGTTTTATTTGTTTTTTATTTATTCTATCTGCGGCAACTGGTTATGAATACCAACAGTACAAAACAAAATTATTGCCATTTGATACGATTAAAGAAATTCAAAACGAGCTCAATTCTACAAAACAAAGAATTGCAAAAAATACTGGTAAGAAAAAAGTTCTTCAAGAAAAATTAAGAGCAAATGCCAAAAAGGAAAGAACCAGTGAAATCCAGCGTCTGAAAAAACAAGCACAAGCAATTCAATTAAAAAAATCCCAATTAGTACCACAAAGAGATCAGGACATTACATCATTAGAAAATCTTGAAAAATTAATGATTGCTGATGTCAAAAAAATTTACTCTAACCAAGCATAAAACAACAATAAATTATGAAAACTAAAACTTCATTCCCGTCAATTATTATGGTAATTATGTTTTTACCACAAGTAATTCTAGCTCAAATAGTAGACATTCTATTAGTTAAAGACACTTCTAGTAGTACTCTAATTGAGGCTCCTAATTTTAGTGGAAAAAAAGTATTATTAAGTATTATCAAGCCTTTGGATTTGATGAACTCTAAATATGGTGTGAGTTTCACAGTATGTACTACAGGAGAAACAGGAAATCCAGAGTACTTTACAGCAGAATTAAAACCCTATAATTCTTGGAAAACTTCAAAACTAGATCGCTATAAAGACATCAAGGTTTTTCTATCAAAATCTCTTAATCTTATTACAAAAATTTCAGAAAAAAAGAACGAAGAAAGAGCATCAAATATCTATCGTAATATTCACCACATTGTTCACACAGGCTTAAAAAGTAAAGCTGAAAAAAGATATGTAGTCATTTGGTCTGATTTTATTGAAAGTAGTGGAGTCGATAATTGGTATACAAATTACAGAAATAATCCATCCGATATACTTACTAATTATGATAAAATTGTAGAAAAATTTGAAACTGATCTTGCATGGTCAAAAACACCTGAAAATACTGAAATATGCCTTATCTCAAGAGGTTATACAGAAATAGGAATTATGGCAACAAGATGGTGGAAAAAGTACTTAATCAGCAAAGGAATTAATACAGAAATCAAGGCATCCTTTTAACTAAAAACAACAGTCAGAGCGTCCATTTAGGGCGCTTTGACCAAAACCAACCGTAATCATGAAAGGGAAAGAGAAAAAACAAACCGTAAAGACTGTAAAGACGGAATGCAAGTTTGGAGACTACGCTATTTACGCAGCTATCAGAGATAGTAAGTTTTTCAGCATATTGTTTAGAAATTATAAAGCCGCACTCATCATGTTACTTCTGAAATGGTTTGTACTTGCAAAAGGTATTTACAACTATTGCTTTTGCAGCGTTTTCAGAGATAGACCTGGTATTAATCAATTTGGTTTATTTATTTCTACTATATCCTGTCTTTACTTAATTTCATATAAATCAGAGCATATTCATTTCTTACTAACTGGATTTGGCATACCATATATTTTTATCAGCATGTCATGGAAAAGCAGCGATGAAATCTTAGATATGCTCGTATGGGATACTAACTCAGCTTTTCTTCAATGCTATTGTGTTTTGGTGATCCTATCATCAAGCATCAATATTGTAAAAATGCTTTTGGGAAAAACGAATATGACAGAGTTATCAAGCCGTGGAACATCTAGAATTTATCTTGGTTTAAAGTGGCTTTGCAAAAAATACAAAATCACAAAGTTTAAACCGTGCAGACAATTCATCGAAGGACCTATTGAATGTATTTTATTAATCGTAATAGCAATATCCCTATGCCAATACGATTTATACGCTGCCGCATTTTTTGGATTTATGGCATTTAGCGAAATATCTATTCAATTTGCAAACCGAGAAGCGACACTAAAAAAATTAGAACTCATTCAAGCTGGTTCAGGCACACCATTATCTACCTAAACATGTAAATAAATAATACATCTAACTTAAAACAACAGGCACGTTTAGCTGCGTGCCTAACCAATCATCATGCAATTCAAAAAAGGAACATCATTATCGGATAGCTTCAAAGGATATTTTGATGCCTCCACCAACGGCTGGTCAGCTGAATTTTTACGTAGTGATCAAACCTATGCCGTATCAAATGGTGAAGCACATATAAGACGCTTTCGGGTGATATTGAAAGATGGAAGCTATTATTCTCTGCCATACAGCTTGCTACCCGTGCTGATTTATACGGGAGAAAAACTCATCATTAAATCCTACGGCATTCACATCAGCATATTTGGGAAGGGTTTGAGCATCATCGAAAATCATATCAATAATGAGACACTACTTTATGTTCGAGAAAGCATCACTGGCATTGATATCGAAGAACATGACGTTTTTATCAGTGCGATAACCATCGAAGGTAAAAATATATCAACCGAAATTTCAGAAGAGGAACTTTAATATGAATATCTAAACACACAGAATTTATGGACTCAAAAGACAATAAGGAGAATTTAGAACCACACGAAGCAGACAAAAGAATGGAAAATATGGCGAAGCTGTCGAAAGAGCCAGAACATGCTTTTGAAATTGAAAAGCTTCGCGCAGAAAATAAAAAAGACGTTGAAAAAAACGAAGACGATCGTAACAAATCAAAGCTCTATCATTCAATGGGGCAGCGTGCAGGACTACATCAAAAATCAGTGCATGATGTTGATCGTATATATGAAGAAAAAAATATTAGAGTTACTCATAAGCGCTTCATATTCGCTAAAGGCATTTACCAAGAGCACGGCAATACCGCAGCCAAAAACTTCTCCAATTCAAAATTAAGAGGATTACTAAAACATGAATTTGAAGAAGAAAAAGAAACAACCGTTAAGAAAGATGTGTCCTTATCAAAACAATTTAATAAAGACATCGACATGGATAAATAAACACCCATGTATTCACCAGCAGAAAAAATGTTGACAGTACAAATAAGATGAATATAAATTACTCACATAATTCTTCCCATGCCTCCTGAAACGTATCATGAAATTCCTTCAGTCGTAGCTCCAATTCATTCGCAACACAGCTATGAGCGTTACCATCGGGCATTGTTTCTTGCAGAGCCGCCATCAGCCCGATGATCTGGATTAACTTACTTTCTAAATCATGTAATTTTTTATGAACATGCGACATTTAATGGTTCTCCTATTTCTATTTCCCAAACTTTCTTGGCAATCTCGCGTTCTTCCGCGCCGATCACATCAAGGTAAATCGCGGTGGTTTCTAAACGGCTGTGACCGAGCCATTTCTTTACGGTTGTTATTGGTGCTTTATTTACGGCTCTTACAGCAAAACCATGTCTGAGGCCGCGCGCGCAGGAACGCGCTCCTAAAATTTCTGCTTCAAGCATAATATCTTTTATATGCCGCGATGCACTGCGCAGTGAAAAACTCCAAAGAAACGGCTGTTTTTCACCTCTAAATTTTATGTAGCTGTTTAAATCATCCAGTAAAAAATCAGGCAATGGAATTTCACGATAAATACCGCGCTTTCGCCTTTTTAGCGTTTCCAGCACAACGGTTTTATTTGAAAAATCGAGATTATCAACACGCAAATTATGAATTTCAGCGATGCGCGCACCCGTAAAATAAAGCAGCTGACAAAACAACTTTATATGAACGGGGCGTGACCTTGTGATTGCGAAAAAACGTAAACGCTCTGCTTGATTTAAATATTTTCGTTGACCGTTATGGTCATGTAGCGAGATGGTAGATTTATACATAGCTATTGGGGGTTTAATTATAGTTGTCTTATTATTAGATATATTCGGTCAAATATTCAAACAAAAAGTGCGATTTTTCTCAATTTTAACAAAAATACTATCTCAAAGTTGTAAAAACACACGCATTTTTCATTGAAAACCCCGCTAAATCTACCCGCGATGTCCGAGTATATCTAATTTTCGGACAAGTTCAGCAATGCAGTTATAAATTTCTCCAAAAAAAATGCTTTTAAGCTTGTTTTACAGCGACGGCATACATTTTTAACTAAAATAAATCACTATGGTTGTTTGGTCAGGAAGAGGAATATGGATTCCTAGATTCTTCTTTATAATTTTTTTGTGTCTAGTGCTTCTCACGCCGCTTACGTTTGATGATAAAGCCACAGTCGCTATCGCAGCTTTTGCCACGGCGTTGTTCAGTCTTATCATGGGCAGAATTTGGAACAGGCAAACTTATGAATCAGCATACAGAAAGCATATGGGCGAACCTGTTGAAATTGTGCATTTAAGCACTTTGTTCTGGATTAGAATGGAGCTTTGGTTTTGGATTTTTACGATAGTGGGAATACTCGCTTTATTCGGTGTGTTTCATTGATAAATACAAATGTCATGGAAGAAAAAGACAGTGAAAAAACAAATAATGAAGAATTAACCAGAGAAGAAAAAGCAAAGCTAAGACGACTTAAAAGAGAACAGGCAAAAAAAGAAGATAGAGGATGCCGAAATGGATGTTTAGGTGCAATAGGTGTTGTAATTCTTCTATTTCTTTTTGGCTTTTTAACATTCACAACCGAAGGCTGCGGCCTTCCATTTGATATCGTTGTTGGTAATGAGATTTGTTTATTCGCCAGCTTTGGTCTAAGCGCACTAGGTACAATAGGAAAAGTACTCGCAGTCACGATTGCGTTTGGTGTGATTGGCGTGGTCATAACCATTATCACAACATTGATTTCAGAACTGAGAAAAAATAAAAAGAAAAAATCATGAAAAAAATCATAGTGGTCGTATGTGTTTTTATGTGCATGACACTCAACACATACGCACAGGAAAATGATCCCCTAAATCCGCCTGTACGTGAAGGTGGATATGGTGCAGCGGTAACATATTCAGTAAAAAATAATGCACTTGTACTTTTTATTTTAGGTGGAAAAGGTAAAAAAAATGAGCCTGAGAAATATACCGCCAAGGAATATGCACAGCTTCTACAGGCGGGATTTAAAAATCCTAAATACACCAATTATCCAACTGAAACGGTTGTTTTTTATCAAGAATCAGATGAATTAGGACCAACTGTCACAAGGGTTTTTATCAATGGATTGCGATATGAAACTGACAATGCCTTGTCTGTATTTTCACCTAAAACAATAGGGAATAACATTGATCTATTCACTAAATATTATCGTAAAAAAAACAATATTCCTTTAAATAATTAGAGGTTCATACCAATAGGTTTTTGAACTGTACTGTTTGACATTTGTAATTCTTGTTCATGCTGTTGGTTTAAATCACTGTCACCAAGTGCTTGTAAGTTAAATTTATCTGAAATACTTTCTGATTTTGAAAATAGATTGCGTTTGGCGCTTTGCTCCATTTTCATCTCAAGGATTGAATATTTTCCATGCGTTTCAACATGAATATTTTCAACAATAGTATCAAAATCTGTATTCAGATTTTCGGCGCGGTTTTCCATCGCTTCTAATCTATTCATCATCGCTTGATGATCTGGATTATTCGCATCGAAATGCTCACCCATAATCAAGTACGCTTCATGTGCGAGGTCTTTAATCTCTGATTTTAAACGCGCAATATTATCTTGATTTTGTCCCTCAATATTCATCATCACGGCGACAATTTCATTGTCACTCATCACCGCCAGATCATCGGGATCAAGGTTGTGATATTCGATCAAGAATTTTTTACTGCCCTCAATATCGCGCGTATGAATCAGGCTTTGCGCCTCAATTGATTGACGCTGCATCTCTTCTAATTCATCAAGGTAGATTTCTAATTGCTCAAGGATATGCTCAAAACGCTCAAGCGCATCTTGCGCCTCCAAAATATGCCGCAATTCCCGTTCATGTTTCCTGCGTTTTTGAAGGTGGGATTTAGCGGAATTTCCATGCTGATGATTGGCGGTGGCAATACGTCCAATTTGCTCAGTCTCACCACGCACAGAATAGTCGTGATCTATTTTTTTAAGATATTCGGAATGCTCTGTTTCTGCCACTTACCCACCGCTCGTATCTTGAATTTACTACTTCAATTGTCTCATATAAGCGTTAAGGAATGGTTAGTGCATATCAGAATCTTTAGTAAGACATTGAATATTACGATATCGTATGATACAATAATTAAAAAAGGAGTATGATAAATGACGCACCGTGCAACCATTACATTAGATCAAGAAGCTTATAGTTTTTTGTTAGCGAAAGCTCATAACAATAGAAGCGCCTATATAAATGAACTTCTGAAAAAGGAAAAAAACAGACAGTTGAAGAAGGATATATTGCGCGCTAACGAAGAAGAAGCTAGCGATATCGCTTATCAAGAAGAGCTGGATAAATGGCACAATACGCTTTCGGATGGTCTGTAAATGTATAAGCAATTTGAAATTTGGTGGGTGGATTTAAACCCAACAAAAGGCGCAGAAACACGTAAAAAACGCCCCTGTATCATTTTACAATCGGATTTAATTAATCAATCTAGCCGAACAGTCCTTGTTGCTCCAATTCTACCGCATCATCGTGACTGGCCATTCGTTGTTAATATCAAACCAAGCAAGAAAAATGGACTTGATAAAGACCGCCATATTAATTTAAAGCAAATACGTGCCGTTGATATTTCACGAATTGATAACAAACAGGGAATATTAGAAGAAAAATTCTATGCCCTAATTTTAGAGAAAATCGAGTTGGTGTTTAGTATTTACTGTTAAATAAGATTTCAAACACACTGTATATATGTCTTATAGTATTTGAATTTCAGCTAGTTTTTAACTAACAGTTTATCTATTAAGTTCGCAAAACTAAATCCAACACCCCAATACATAGGACGTGATTCACCAATTCCAGTTCTATTCAGATTTATTCCCGTAGTGAAAAAAATCTTATTGTTAAAAAGACCTAATACTAACCCTGCACCAACTTCAATATCATCTTCAGTACTAAAATCTAGATAAGATACATTAATTCCAAATGAAGGTTCTAAAAAATTAAAAAACTTGTTTTTCAACTCGCCATCTCCTCGGTAAGTTAATAATAAAGAAATTCCTGCTGCACCTTTAAAATTACTTGGAGAAAGTGAATTATCGTTTTCAGGAGATGGTTCATTTATACGATGAACGAGTAGAAAAGAATCCGCGACTTTGACCTCCCATTCAGTATTTCTTAATTCATAAGTACCGATGGGTAGTATTTTTTGAATTATATTACTGCTACTACCTGATCGACGTTCACTCTCTTCAAGAACTAGGTACATATACAAGAAATCTCCTTCTTGTCCTCGCTCTTTTTGTAAATCTATCGTAGCATAATCTAATTCTCTATAAATAATCTTGCTTGCAGCTAGAGATAGTATATCAATCGCTTCTTTTTTTATTTTAGCATCACTTGCACTGTAAGCTTTGTTATCAAATAAATAACCTAACTGCTCTAATTCACCTATTTCGGTGCCTTGTATTTGAGTTAATCTTTGTATCTCACTCGTAGCTTGAATATATTTCGCTTCAACCCTTGAATCAACTTTACCTACAGAATCAGTGTTTTTTAATAAATAATCTGTTAAATCTTCTGATATTAATTTAAGATTATTTTCGATTCTATCTAAGGCTATATGATCAAGTTTAATTGTTAAAAGAAAAGCATCTTCTGCTTCTTCACCAGATTTTTTAAAATAATCTATATAATTTAATATTATTTTAAGACTGGAATTAAAATCACGTATTTTACTTCTGAATATTAAAAAATCAGAACTTTTTTCTAATTTGGCTTTTTCGAGTACCCTTTGAAGAAAAATATTTAATCCTGCCATGAAATTTTTTTTGTCAATCTCAGGTTCATTAGCCTTAAATTTTTTTGCATCAATAAAAATAGCTGGATAATTATTAATTATATTTGAGTCCACTTTTTCAAAGGCCTTCAATATTGCTTTAAATTTTTCTAATTCTGTTTTATTACCAATGTCTGGCGGGTCTGAATCTATACTGAAAAATATAGGTGCATAGTATTCATAATCTTCTTCATCCGTAATATCCAAAGAAAGTTCTCCAATATATTCCTTTAACCGTTTAATAGGTGATTCATACTTAGAATTAGTAATTTGTGTCTCAGAAATTTTCTTATTAGTTTTTAAACATTCAATAATTAAGTTTACAAAAACTGTAGCAATCTCTTTAGGTGGACGATTTGTAATACCTATTTTCGTCTTTTCTTGTCCTATTCTAGAATAGGGCAGAACTTCAACAGGGTCTTCTGCTCCTGTTCTACTAACGAGTTTTCCTTCAATAGAAATAGTTCCTTTAAAATCCAAATTTTGAACAATTTGCTCTTTTAAAAATTCAATTTTGATTTTACTTTTAGTATCAAGAATTTTTCTTTCCTGATTTACGGTCATAGCGTCTTGTTGATAAGACCAAATAGGTATTTTCTTTTTTCCTTTGATCTCATAAATCTCGATATACTGACGGGGGTCAAGATTGCTAAGTCTTAAATCATCAGTATTATTATCATTGTTGTTATTATCTTGTTTTAAACCTTTGTTTTGTGTTTGATTTAAAGAGTCATTCTTTTTTGATTGAGCATTAATATTAAAATGAATAAATAAGAACAGTAAAAAAGATAGAGAGGTAAGTTTCGTTATCATGGCTGTAGAATTTTAGCGTAAATAAATCGATCAAAAAAATTTGGTATTAACATTTAACCAATACTACAAAAATTGATAACGTAATCTTTGTGGTTTCCCGTAAAGCAAAGATATATTTAAGAAAACAGCAAAAATCTCTTTCTATATTAGAAATTACGCATACACATGCACACATTTTATTCTTTTTCTTGACCAATCAAAAACCAATCACTATCAAACCGAGCTTCATGACGTAGCGATTTACGTCAGAAACTTTTTCCAAACCAAAACGAAAGGTAACGACTGAGTATGAGTCATCATATTTTCTACAACAATATCAGAAACCATATTGCGTCTGAGTTATTTAAAAACCCTGAGTATCTATTTGAAATCGAAGATAAAATTGAATTTAGTAAAGACGGAGAAACCATCTTTACATTCTGCTCTGAAGCGGCGCGTATGTTCTATACGGTCTTGAATTTATCCGAGCTTTATAAATCTCCAGATGTAACTTCCGCACTTGATCGCTATTCATTGATCATCTTCAATCAACTCACCAAAGGTGAAAAAATCCCAAACATAGATTTAATCCTTACCGCCGCCGAAACACTGCGCCAGTTCTGCTAACCCTATGTTTTTAAGGGCTTCGCCCTCACTCGGCTAAGGCTTCGCTAACGCTCACGAGCTTAAAAACCGTATCCCCAATTTTTTTATTATTTGATTATATCAATCTGAAAAAAAATCAGGTGATCCCCCTCGTTTTTTAAGGCCAGGCCTTCGCACACCCATAAAATTGTAACCATTGGTTCTTATGCAAGCGCCCCACCGCGCTAACGCTTGGTGCAGTGCTTCAAAGAACCGAAAACCAAAGACATGAAAGGATATTAAAATGTCAAACAACACAAAAACTGAAAACCAAACCTCAACTACAACAAATCAGGAGGAACAAAAGCTTTTTGCGGACACCAATATATCTATGAAATCTGGGCGTTTAGTGCAAGATGCGCAAACCATTGCTGATGGTAAATTCGTTAAGTTCAGAATTGCTGCAAACAAGCAATTTTTAGGCAGCGACGGCGAAGTAAAATCAAACGTCAATTATTTCGGCGCGCTTGTTTCAAGCAATTTAACGGACGCATTTGAAACCGCAAAATCTCTTAAAAAAGGTGATTGGGTTTACTTCAAAGGTGAAGACGCGACGCAAGGGTTTGACACGCCCGAGGGCTACCGCAAAACAGAAACCACAACTTTTGCCTATCAAGTCACATTAAAAAAACAAAAAAGCGAGAGCGAAAATCAACCCAATCCAACCGCGCCTTAACTTCCATTTACGGGAGCAGATAAATAATTCTGCTTCCGTTTCTTTTTTCATTCCAACAATAGGAGCATTAAAAATGACTTCACAAAAAACAGATATCCGCGAACAAATTACCGATCAAATCATAGGGCTTTTAGAAACGGTACGTATCGATGACTATGAACCACCTTTTGCAGGACTCGCCGCGCAAGGCATACCTGAAAACCCCACCACAGGCAATCAATATCAAGGCGTAAATATTCTCTCGCTCTGGTTTAATCAAGAATCAAAAGGCTTCACTTCTAATGAATGGGCGACCTTCAATCAATGGAGAGAAGCCGGTGCAAATGTCAGAAAAGGTGAAAAAGGCAGCCGCATAATTTTCTACAAAACGCTTATAAATTCCGAAAAAGATGCAAACGGAAATATCCAAGAACATAAAGTTCCGTTGCTTAGAACCTATAGCGTTTTTAATGCCAATCAGGTCGATAATTACAATTACACGGGCGGTTCACTGCCGTCACAAATTGATAAAGTTCGGCGCATAGATTTAGTCGATGCATTTTGCAAAGGCACGGGCGCAGATATTCGAGGCAATAAAAACGGCGCATATTACAGCCCGAAAAAAGATTGCATCAACATGCCGCCCACCGCCTCATTTCTTGACACAAAAAATGCAAGTGCCACAGAAAATTATTATTCAACACTGCTTCATGAACTAACCCATTGGACGGGCGCGGAGCATCGCCTCAATAGAGCATGGGATGATTTAACAACGAACGAAAACAGTTATGCATTTGAGGAACTTATAGCCGAGCTTGGCGCGGCGTTTTTATGCGCACAATATGGCATTTCGCAGACCCAAGCGCCTGATCATGCTATCTATATCAAATCTTGGTTAAAGGCTCTTAAAAACGACAAAACACATGTTTTTAAGGCCGCTGCGCAAGCTATGAAGTCAGTCGATTATTTGAATGATCTAAATGTGGAGGCGCAAAACTATGAAACATTCTTTTAATGAATTTTCTAAAATCATGCATGGTATGGGGCGAAAGTTCGAGCTTTCCAAAGTTTTTAATGATCTTTTAACAATGTCAATTTGCAGTTTTCACCGCACAAATCTTCAAAGCCAGTTGCGCGATAAAGATGAGGATAACGAAGCCTTATATATGAACACGATCAAACCCTACGCACGTGAGAACTTGAATGAGTTCGCAAAGGCAATTGGTATTTTACAGCTTAACGCTGCGCAAAACCCGTACTCTGATATTCTGGGCGAGTTCTTTATGCAAGACATTACTAAAGGTCAAAACGGGCAATATTTTACGCCCGAACCAATTTGCGACATGATGGCGCAAATGCAGCTTAGTGGTGACGATGGAGAATTCAACAAGCGTGTTCATGATCCCGCTTGCGGCTCTGGGCGTTTATTATTAAGCGGCGCGAAGCTCAATCCAAAAAATTACTTTTTTGGAGCCGACAATTCAAACACCTGCGCAAAAATGGCAACCCTGAATTTCTTCATGAATGGTCTGCGCGGCGAAGTCGCATGGATGAACAGCCTTTCAATGAAATTTTACGGAGGCTGGCATATCAATACAAACGGTATCGGAATTGCACCAATCGAAGCAGAACAATCTCAAATCTGGTCTACACCACCCGTGCGGAAGGATATTGATTTAAAATCAAAAGAGCCTGATGAAATCAAATTTTCAGGCGATCAACTTACGTTTTTTTGAAAATAGGAATTAAACAAATGACTTACAGTACTGGCCATCCTTGGCACTACGTTTTAGGCGGTAAAGTTTTATCTATAAAAGAAATTTGGAACGAAGCAAACGCATCTGATTACAGAGGGTATCGGCGAGATACCATTAAAAAATATTTTGGAAAAAGCGATAAGCTTAAAGCTTTAAAATCTGAAACTATTATAAATCTAAAACGTGATATCAACCGCTATCGTGAATGCGCCTTAGCACTACACAGATACAGAAACAAACTGCCTAAAAATCATCAGCCCACATGCGAAGGCGTTCATGTAGCCATCAGCCTTAAAAAAAATCATATCTATAATGAATTTTCTAACCTTAAATATATAAATGAGCTTTTATATCAGCAGCCAGACTTGTTTGACTAAACACCTAAAAAATTTGTGCTGTAACATCTTGTTTTACATTTAAAATACGAAGCACAATCATTTTATTATCTATTATACGAAAATAGAAACAGCGTTCTTTATACACGAAGACACGCAAGCCAACACTAACCCAATCACGCGGGGAGCCTTGAACACTATTATCAGAAAGTGTTTTAAGCTTATTCGAAAGTTCTTTGATAAAACCCTGTGCTACCGCTTTATTACTACTTTGCGTAATGTAATCCTTTATATTTCTAAGATCATTTTTTGCGGTGTCTGTTAACACTAATTGTAACGGTTGAATAATATAATCTCCTTAATCAGCTATTATATCATTCATCAAAGCCTCTGCGCTTTCGTAGTGCGTTAAACGATTTTTTCTAACATCATCATCGCCCATTGTAATTTCAGCGCGCAAACGCTTTAAACGCTGTCCATTCTCATAGTCTTCTAAAAGCCTTAATCCAGCTCTAACAACTTCAGTACGATTTCCAAAACGACCATACTCAACTTGGCTTTGGATAAATGAGCGATCATGCTCACCTAGTGAAAAACTTACATTTTTTGAAATACTCGTCATCTGGATACTCCTTTAATAACTTATTCAAACCCTAATAATAACTATACAATACTTAGTATTATTTTTCAATCTTCTTAAACCTAATTAATGTTAATAAATCACTTCTATCCAGCACTATACTAAAATCTAAAGCTTCATCCCGTAAACGGTTCAACTTACTTTTCCTTCAAAAAAAACTAACTGACAGACATCACGTCTAAGAGGGTATCCCCTTAGAAATTCTTACGGTTCATGAACCGCATATGAACCCTTTTTGACTTTCCCACTTTTCCCAAAAACACATACAGAAAGACTTAATGTCCAATACCAAAAAGCCGTCATGTGATAAGAAATATGACAATATAGTGACTGATATGCATACACTTTATGAGCATAAAATTCATCCTTGCGAAGCTCATAAAGCCGCTCGTAATTTCATTGGTTTCATGCAAACCTTACTTGAGATCAAGCGTGATAAAATGTACAATGTAGAGCATGAACACAGTGATTAATTTTCCTAAAAGAAAAGAAGCAAAATGTGCTATCATTCTTGCTAGGGTCTCTTCAAAAGAACAAGAAGACGGCTACTCTATCGATGCTCAGAAACATCGATTAGAAACCTATTGCATTCGTAAGAATCTACAAATCCTAAATACATTTGAAATTACGGAAAGTTCAACAGTAGGTGATCGCAAAAAATTTATGGAGATGATTACCTACATCAAAAAACAAAAAAAGCCTATTGCTCTGGTTTCTGATAAAGTTGATAGATTACAACGGTCATTTCGTGAATACCCTATGCTGGATGGATTAATTCAAGAAGGGCGATTAGAACTTCATTTCAACACTGAAAATCAAATCATTCATCAAACCTCTACATCGCACGAACGTATGATGTGGTCCATGAGTGTTATGATGGCTCAATCTTTTGTTGACAGCATGAGAGACAATGTAAAACGCTCGCAAGAGCATAAAATACGTATTGGTGAATGGTGCGGCGCGGCGCCTGTTGGATATCTTAATATTCGCGATGAAAACGGAAAATCAAATATCATCATTGATAAAGATCGCGCCCCCATGATTAGAAAGCTTTTTTTGACCTACGCAGAAGGTGGTAGAACGCTCTCTGAAATGGAAATCCTTTGCAAAAAATGGGATTTAAGAAATATAAGAGGGAAAAAGTCTCATTTAAAAAAATCATATATTCATAAAGTCCTAAATAATCCTTTTTATCACGGAAAAATGCGCATAAAGGGACAGCTTTATCCTCACCGCTATGAACCTATTATATCAAAAGAAATATTTGATAAATGCCAAGCTGTGATGCAAGGGTGGAACAAAAAACCTTTTCAATATGCCTCAAAAGAATTTGTATTCAGAGGCTTATTACAATGCGCCACGACAGGACGCACCGTTACCGCAGATACAAAGAAAAGAACCTATAAAAGCGGTAAAGTGGCGCAATGGACATATTTGGTATGTTGGAATCCCGATAATCCTGATAAAAAAATGTGGATCAGAGAAGAAAAAGTACTGGAACAAGTCGAAGAAGTATTCAAAAAACTCACTATTCCTGAACCACAACTTGCAAACGTTATCAAATATATCCGTGAAGTTGATTATACTGAACGTGAGTTTGTGCGCAGACACCGTAAGGAATTGCTCAAAGAACAAGATTCCATTCTAGTAAAGCTTGATTCTTTGATGGAATTATTACTTGAACGCATAATTGACAGTGACGATTTTACAAGAAAGAAAACAGCTCTAAAAGAAAGGTTGGATGAAATTGATCTACAATTAAAAGAGAATCGTAATGGAGACGATAATTTCAAAGAAACACTTATATCCCTTATTGACCTTGCCTCACAAGCTTATGATTTATTTAAAGGTTCGACTGTTGAACAAAAACGAAGACTCGTAAATTTCATGTTTTCGAACCTAAATTTAAAAGGCGCAACCCTTTGTTATACAATGAAAAAACCCTTCGACCAGTTCATCAAATGCACTGATGATAGTCAATGGTGCGCCCTAGTAGACAGTCTACGAACTAATCCTGCTGATATATCCTCCCTAGTAGAAGAGAATTTTATAAAAACAGTCAATCCAAATTCAAAAATAGTTATGGATGATTTTTAGGCATACTCATGGAAAGTGGTGCTGATTTTAAAGCATTCTGCATTCAATAGTCAAAACGGCTACATAGTTTGTTGCTTATTTTTTAGACACCATTTCACGTGTCTGTGGAATGAATTAAAAGCTTAAATCCATTGAAATCATGCATTGTCTATTGTGGTCAAATCGGCAAACCAGTTGGCAAATTTAGCGTTCGCCTTTGCCCGCTTGCAAGGCTAAACCCGTTGGGATTGGAACATTTTTTCTATTAAAAAAATAACCTCAATGCCTTGCCTTATCCAGCCACCACCGCAATCAATGCCATGTTTTGGCGATTGCCACAATATCCGCCAAAGCACGAAAACAATTTAATAATTTAAACTTTAACAAAATGGCAACAACAGCAGTAAAACAAAATGGAAGCGCGAAAAAAGAAACAACAGTAGTAAAGCGCACAGTAACAAAAAAATTAGCGCAGGACGCGACCAAACCCACAAATGGAACAGCGCAAAAACCAGAGGCTAAACCACAAAAGCAACCTGTAAATCTTGATGAGCGTATTCATCGGCTAGAAAAATTAAAAGGGGTTGCTAGTCAAAGAGAACGTTTAGTAGAAACTTTATCAAGCTTAACACGCTTCAATTACAACACAGGAGGATCAAATTCTTTCTCCCTTATCGATGCTAGCGGAATTGAGTTCAAGACGACAAATAGCAATTTAATCATGCTAGTGGCTAATACGCTCCAACAAACGTTAGAAGAGCGAAAAGCTGAACTTGAAAAGCAACTCATGGAGTTTGAATTGTAAAAAATCAAAAACGCTTAATACAAAAAGCCACTCGAATGAGTGGCTTTTGTTATTGTTTTGTTAGTGTAAGGTTTGCAGGAATTAAAAAATCTGAATTGTCTATTTCTGTTCCATCAGGACATTTCCAAAGACCATTTGGTAAACGTCTTGTTCTAGTCCATATCAATTGTGTATTAAACCCGCTGGAAACATATTGTAATAATAAATCAGCCTGCTTTTTCCTGTAACAACTAGTAAGGCTTGGTTCATTATAAATAAGTTCTACTGAATTTGCGCTTTCTATGGCATTACCCCGCATTAATGTATTTTGATAGGTATATTTAGTCACGCCATTATATTTATATAGCATATCTATAGAAATGTAATCTTCAAAGTGTGGATTATTATACAAACCCGGAACACCCTTAGAAACATGCTCTTTTTTTGTTACTTGTATTTGCAAAAAGTGATTTGCATCTTCATATTTCCATGTACCAACATATTTATCCAATGTATTATTGACATCTTTGAAATAAATCACTTGATCATCTGTATATATATTTGAATATTGTTCTTCTAATGGAACAATAACCTCATTTTGCGCGGACATAAAAGCACAAAAGAGCAAGGATAATATAGCTGTAATCCTTATTGTTTTATTTATTTTTTTCATAGTTTATTTAATTTAAAGGTTGCCAATCGTAGGTATCGGTTTGAGGATTATGAAATGCGCGGAAAAAACTAAGTCCACTATCTAGTCGCTGTAAATACTGTAAAAAATAACTTTCCCATACCGCCTCTTCAAGCGCTGGCGAACAACCGCCTTGACTTTGACAATATTTGACTACCCTATTTTCGACATCTTTTTTATATGCTTCTTCAAGAATTTCACTATACTTTTTGGGATCTCCATCAACTATAAAAATTCTATCTAAATCTTCTCTAAATTTAGAAACTTTTTCTGCATCTCTAATTTTAAATGCGTATAAATCTCTTCTTGAAACCACAATTGAAACTATATCCAAACTGTCACTGGCATTAAAATTGACTTTTTCTTTGAAAAAATCTGACATACCAAACACATCTTCCGCACTTGGTACCGGCGCTATAGCTTCGCCATCAGCATTCACATTATCATGATGCAAATGCACACGTACTTTTGAATTCGTCAATGGCGCAGAAAAACGCGAACCACTAAATTCTAACGAATCTTGTGATATTTGATGCTCATAATAAGTACCATCTGCTTGAGTTCTAAACTCACTTGCTCTTTCTAGAAAATCAGTACTAACTCTTGCTCTAAAATCGTCCAATCTTGCTTTGATAATAGGTGTTGCAGAAATTTCTCTTAATTTATTAAGGTCATTTTGTTCATTTAGATCAAAAAATGGTTGAGTCACAACATCTGGATCGTTTGGTAGATCATTATCTGTTCCGCTATTACTATTTCCGCCGCCACCACTTGTACTTGTATTATCGCTTGAATTATTATTATCAACCGCACCAGTAGATGTATTGGGATCAATATTTGGCACATCTTCGGGGCAAATAATTTCAATCACTGTATATACGTAGCATGTACCACCTTCGCTCCCCGGAGGATGATCACATGTATCACCCTCTTGAAATTCATACGTCGTACCTATTGGAATTGTGTGGTAAGTCGTTATTTGATAATCACAAGGTTGCCCAGTTGATTTATTCAAAAGGTCTGAAAAATCACCTTCAA
The DNA here is from genome assembly GCF_050633145.1 of Kordia sp. Lineage (GTDB taxonomy): Bacteria > Bacteroidota > Bacteroidia > Flavobacteriales > Flavobacteriaceae > Kordia. Next base: position 49,737 of record NZ_JBOEFY010000012.1, read on the forward strand.
GCGGCGTTATGCTTGCGCTGTAATATGTACTAATATGATTGTACGTCATTAACTCGTCAGTTTGCGTATCATCTAACACATACTGTACCAAATAGGCATCATACTCACCCGTATCTGCATTTAAAGCTAAGGTCAGGTTTTCAATTTCGCTCGAATCTGTGCGTGAAATTTTGAATGTGTAGGAATGTAAATTGCCATTCGCATATTCTATATACTTGGCTTGATTTGTATGAACTGTGATCTCATTTTGTGCATCATAATGGTCTTTCTGAAAAATTGGTTGATCACCTTTTACGGATGTAAAAGATTGCAAACGACCAACAAGATTTTGGTTCTGTTGATATTCACTCTTTGCAATAAGTCTTGATGTGAAGGGAAAATCTTTAAGGTCACTTTCACTTGGAATATCTTCAACATAATCCTTTTGACAGGCATTAAAGAACATTCCAACCGTTAGAAATAGCGCCCAAAAGATATACTTTTGTTTTTGGCTCATTTATTTAATGTTTATTTTTAAACGTTCAAATATAAGAAAAAAGTATACTTCCTTGTAATATTTCATATAAGCGTAATACTCCTATTGTTTTTAAAATCTTTTCTGTTGCCCAAATCCGTTTCTCCAATTCTTTGTCAAAGCTAATCTTGGCGTAAAACCACAAGGGTTTCGTAAGCGAAACCCTTGTGTTATGTACGCTTTTCAAGATTGTTTGCTTGCCAAATAATTGTCTCACTAAAATTTGGCACACATGATAATCACAAATTCAAAAAATCTAATCGGAGAAATTCAACTTCATTATACTAAACAACAAAATGTTGAACTTGAAAAAATCACAAGCTCACGACAGGTAAATGAATGCATTCGTAAATTCTTTCCAATCGAACAGATCAATCACAGAGAGCACATGTACGCGCTTTATCTCAATAATTCTAATCGTATAACAGGCTATTATCTTATAAGCATAGGAGGAATAACAGGTACGTTGGTTGATATTAGGGTTGTATTACAAGCCGCATTATTGTCAAATTCTGTCGCAATGATAATGGTACACAATCATCCATCTGGCACATTAAAACCATCTGGCGCAGATAAAGCTATAACGAAAAAAATACAAAATGCTGGCGAAATGCTAGACATCAAACTCATCGATCACCTTATTATTACAGAAGATAACTATTACAGTTTTGCAGATGAGAATATGATGTAGAACGATTGATTACACAACATAAGAGCAGGCTTTAAATAGTCTGTTTTTTTGTTCATATCAAAAACTATATCGCAATACGGAAAGCCGTAAGGATTATTGCATCACGTTTCTTATTTTTAGATAAATCATTAAAAGACATGGAAACATTAGTTAAAGAAATATCGATAACAACAGAGAAAACAATTAAAGCATCACGCGCTTGGAAATGCTGTAAATGTAAAACAGAAATGTATAGAGGAGAAAACGCTTGTAATCACTGCTCACATAGCAACTGTGGAAGCTGTAAAAGATTAGAGTGCTAATTTATCCAAAAAAACGAAATGCTTTAGGTTAGTTATCATTAGATATTATTTAAAGTACAGTGTTTTTTTATATATTATACTTATAATAGAAGTAAAATTTTAAGTGGATCAACATGGAAATTACAAAAGTAGTTATTAACAATTTTAAAGGCTTTAAAGATAAGTTTATCATTCACTTAAACTCTGGGTTAAACATTATTGTAGGAGATAATGAAGCAGGTAAATCAACTATCCTTGAAGCTATAAATTTAGCTTTAACTGGGATGTATGGAGGTAGATATATGCGTTATGAACTTTCGCAATATTTATTTAATGAAATAGCTATAAGTGATTATATTAAAAGTATAGAACTCGGCAAACCCTTACCTCCCCCAAGTATTGAGATAGAGCTTTATATCAATGGTGGTGCAGAAGTTGTTCTACTTGAAGGTGATAAAAATAGTGATAGTATTGGTTGTAGTGGTATTTCATTTAGTATCGAGTTTAACGATATTTATAAATCGTCATATGAATCACTACTAAAGAGTGGTGATGTTAAGACAATTCCGATTGAATATTATCATGTTGTATGGAGAAGTTTTTCAAGGGATCCAATTACTGCAAGAAATATACCTTTAAAATCTGCCTACATTGATTCCTCTAGTTCTCGAAGCAAGAATGGTTCAGATGTTTATATCGGAAGAATAGTAAAGGACTTACTTTCTGAAGATGAAATAGTAAGTGTTTCCCAATCTCATAGAAAAATGAAAGAACATTTTATGGGAGATTCATCAATCGACGCAATTAATAAGAAGATAAGTGTAGCAGGCAAAATCTCTAATAAAGAAGTCAAAATTTCAGTAGAGTTATCTTCTAAGAATGCATGGGAAACTGGACTAACCACATATCTTGATAATATTCCGTTTCATTTTATAGGAAAAGGAGAGCAGAGCATCGTTAAAACGAATTTGGCTCTTGCTCACGATAAAGCCAAGGAAGCAAGTGTCATCCTATTAGAAGAACCAGAAAATCACTTGTCACACTCAAAACTAAATCAACTAATAAAAACCATTAAAGACGAAAATGTTAGCAAACAAATCATAGTTACAACTCATAACAGTTTTGTAGCAAATAAGCTTGGACTTGCTGATTTGATATTATTGAATGATAAAAAGACAATGAAACTCGACGCTCTATCTCCTGAAACTAAGACATTTTTTGAGAAGATTGCTGGCTACGATACATTAAGGTTGATGCTTTGCAAAAAAGCAATCTTGGTTGAAGGAGATTCTGACGAATTGGTTGTTCAAAAAGCATATCAAGATAATAATAAAGGTAAATTACCCATTGAAGATGAAATAGAGGTAATTTCTGTAGGTGTTTCTTTTCTTAGGTTTCTTGAAATTGCAGAAAAATTACAACAGCCTGTTTGTGTTGTTACTGATAACGACGGTAATATCGCAGCTCTTACAAAAAAATACGATGCATACATTGGTAGCAATGCGAAACCAAATATTAAGATTTGCTATGACAACACTGTGGATTCTGGCACTTTAAAAATTGGAAAAAAATCATTTAACTACAACACATTAGAACCAAAAATATTAAAAGAAAATGGTCTGGTTTCTTTAAATAAAATCCTAGGTACAGACTATCAAAAAACCGATGATCTTCATAAATATATGAGGGGCAATAAGACGGAATGCGCTTTAAAGATATTTGAAACTAAAGATGTTATTAAATATCCTCAATACATCTTAGACGCCATTATATGAATAAGCTCATCATTGCCTCAGCAGGTGCAGGAAAAACCACTTTTATAGTTAATGATGCTATTGAAAAATCGTCTCAAGGGAAAAGAGTTTTAATTACCACTTTTACCGAAGCATGTGAGAGAGAAATTTTTCAAAAGATAATTGATAAAAATGGCTGTATTCCAGAAAACATATTTGTCCAAACTTGGTTTTCATTTTTAATTTCTCACGGTGTAAAACCCTATCAAGGGCGTCTGTTTACTTTCGATACAAAAGGAATGCTACTTGTCAATGGAAGATCTGGGTTGAGATCAAAAAAAGGGAAATTTCCTATTTACTGGGGCGAAGATAATTTTGAAAAATTCTATTTCAGTCCAGCACGTAAAATATACTCGGATAAGTTAGCTCAACTTGTAATAAGGTGTAACATCTCATCTAAAGGGAAAGTTTTTGACCGCTTGTCTCGCTGTTTTAATGTTATTTATATTGACGAAGTGCAAGATTTAGCAGGCTATGACTTAGAAGTATTGGATTATTTATTTAAAGCTAAAATAGATGTTAATTTAGTTGGCGATCCAAGACAAGCAATATACTCAACCAATAACTCTAGGAAAAATAAAAAATACGTAAAGTCAGAAATTCTGAACTTCTTTGAAGATAGCAAGCTAGATATCGAAACGGATACTACATCTCTTACCATTAATTATAGATGCCCTCAAAGTATTTGTGATTACTCTAATCTTCTTTATCCTTATTTGCCAAAGAGTAATTCTGGCAACGAAGATATCACCGATCATAATGGCTTATTTATTTTACACGAAGAACATGTAGACTCGTACCTTAAAAAATACGACGCAATTCAATTAAGAGACAGTATCAGAACTAAAGTCAGTAAAGTAAGTCAAGTGCTCAATTTTGGTAAATCTAAAGGACTAACGCGGGAAAGAGTAGTTATCTACCCTTCTGGCCCAATGATAAAGTGGTTAAAAGATCACAATTCCGATATTTCAAAAGCTGCAAGAGCAAAATTGTATGTCGCTTTAACCAGGGCGAAGCAAAGTGTCGCAATAATATTGAAAGATAGTGATATCAAAAAGATCAAAGAATTGCCTATTTACGATCCTAATTCCTAAAAAATTAATATGAGTAAACAATTAGACCAACTAGCATTTTCTTTTTTTAAGTTATTTGCACAGTATGAATCCTCGCTTAAAGAAAAAGGCTTTTTTCAAGCCAGAAATGGAAAAATTCTTGTAGACTGGGATCGTTTTGCTAATGAAGTTATCGGAGGTGGCTTTATGAATGATTTGGGTGAAAAAGCAGATTATGCTGATTATATACCTATAATTCAAAGTGCAATATTGTTATACTTATCAATATTTTCTAAAGAGATCTCAACAGTATTAATTACATTAATAATTCTTTTTGCTACATCATTAATGTATTTAAATTATAAAAAATATTCGGTTATTTAGAAAACTGAGGACAACAACAGTAACCGTTGCACAAGTCCCTAATTTCATATAAACAGAATGATTTTTAGCCATTTTGAAGAACTTTCTATGGTAAACTATTATAATCCTAAAATTCAAGGCTCTTACAATCAAGATAAGTCCATTATATAGTAGCTTTATTTCTGAAAAAAATGAAGCCGAGTGATTTTGCTCCACTCTTAACCTTTTTATTTATGAATTTCAGGTATTTCTTTAAGTTATATGCAATAGCTGCTAAGTGCATGACCTTGTTAGCTTGCTTGATACATTTGGTATTGACTTTACAAAGCCCATATTCTTCATTTTTTTAGATTAAGCAAAATGTTGTACCTATGTTGTACCTAAATAAAAAAAGCCGAAGTATAAAACTTCGGCTTTTCTAGTGTACTCGAGGCGGGACTTGAACCCGCACGGCCCAAAGGCCATTGGATTTTAAGTCCAACGTGTCTACCAATTCCACCACTCGAGCGTGGATATTATATTGAGCGAAAAACGGGGCTCGAACCCGCGACCTCAACCTTGGCAAGGTTACGCTCTACCAGCTGAGCTATTTTCGCAATTTATTTTAATGAACGTGCAACACTACTACTGTATTGCGGATGCAAATTTAAAACATTTCTTCAAATACCAAAGCGTTTTCAAGAAAAAGAATAAATTATTTTTTAATCAACTCAAAATCAACTACTTTTTTTGACGCACCAACATACGTTTTATTTCATTTAACTTCATCAACGCCTCTACAGGTGTCAATGTATCGATGTCTGTCATGAGAATTTCTTCTTTGATTTCTTCCAATAACGGATCGTCCATATTGAAAAAACTCAATTGCATATCATTTTCAACTTGCTTTAAATCGTCTGCAAGCTCTTCACTAGAATGCGATTTTTCTAAACGTTTTAATATCTTATTTGCTTTGTGAATGACTTGCTGCGGCATTCCAGCCATTTTAGCCACATGAATTCCGAAACTATGTTCGCTTCCTCCTTTGACCAGTTTACGCAAAAACAAAACATTATCTTTCAATTCTTTTACGGACACATTGTAATTCTTGATACGATCAAAAATTTCGGTCATTTCGTTCAATTCATGATAATGTGTGGCAAACAAAGTTTTTGCACGTGATGGATGTTCATGTAAATATTCTGAAATTGCCCACGCAATCGAAATTCCATCATAGGTACTTGTTCCACGACCAATCTCATCCAACAACACTAAGCTACGTTCCGAAATATTATTCAAAATAGAAGCCGTTTCGTTCATTTCAACCATAAAGGTCGATTCACCCATAGAAATATTATCGCTTGCTCCTACTCTGGTAAAAATCTTATCGACCAAACCGATTCTCGCAGAATCTGCAGGTACAAAACTTCCCATCTGAGCCAAGAGTACAATCAATGCTGTTTGACGCAATATGGCAGATTTACCACTCATATTCGGTCCTGTAATCATAATGATTTGTTGTGCATCGCGATCGAGATACAGATCATTTGCAATATAACTTTCACCTATTGGCAATTGCTTCTCAATTACTGGGTGACGTCCATTTTTTATCTCTAAATCATACGAATCGTCAATTTGTGGATATATATAATTGTTTGCTTTCGCTAACGTTGCAAATCCGCACAAGCAATCTAACTTCCCAATAATATGTGCATTTTGCTGCACAGCTTTTATATATTGATTGATCCAAATAACTAAATCGGCAAACAACTCTTGTTCTATTTGCGCAATTTTCTCCTCAGCACCAAGAATCTTTGTTTCGTATTCTTTCAGTTCTTCCGTAATATAACGCTCGGCATTTACCAACGTTTGTTTTCGTGTCCACTCTTCTGGCACTTTCGCTTTGTGTGTATTTCTTACTTCTATATAATAACCAAACACATTATTTGAAGCTATTTTTAAGGACGGAATTCCAGTTGTTTTACATTCGCGCTCCAACATTTTATCCAAATAATCTTTACCTGAAAACGCAATACCACGCAACTCGTCTAACTTATCAGAATAACCTGTTGCAATTGCATTTCCTTTTAAAATATTAACAGGCGCTTCTTCGTTTAAGGTTTCTTTAATTTTAGATCGAAGCAATTCGCATTCATGAATCGTATCACCAATTACTTTCAAAGCTTCGTTTGCACTATTACTTGTAATTTGTTTGATTGGAATGATGGCTTCGAGCGAATTTTTTAGTTGAATAACTTCTCTTGGCGAGATTTTACCTGTAGCAACTTTAGAAATTAAGCGTTCAATATCACTAATTTGTTTGATGTGATGCTGAATCTTTTCCAATTCACTAGATTCTTTCAATAGATAATTTACAACTTCATGTCGCTGGTGTATCTTTTGACTATTTTTTAATGGCAATGCCAACCAACGTTTTAACAAACGTCCGCCCATTGGTGAAATTGTCTTATCAATAACATCCAACAAGGTAATCGCATTGAATGAAGTTGAAGCGTACAGTTCTAAATTTCGCACTGTAAAACGATCCATCCACACATACGCATCTTCTGCAATACGAGCAATGGAAGTTATATGTTGTAATTTGTTATGTCTTGTTTCCGATAAGTAGTGTAAAACAGCTCCAGAAGCAATAATTCCTTCTTTTAAGTCTTCTACACCAAAACCTTTCAGCGAACTTGTATCAAAATGTGTAATAAGTTTTTCTTCGGCGAAATCGGCTTTAAAAACCCAATCTTCCAAATAAAATACATGATGATTTGCCCCGAATGTATCTGCAAATTCGAGTTTTTTCTGCTTCGGAATTAAAATTTCGCTGGGTTTAAAGTTCTGCAATAACTTATCAATATATTCAGCGGAACCTTGCGTAGTCATAAATTCTCCCGTAGACACATCTAAAAAAGAAATTCCTAAGAGTTTTTTCCCGTAATGAATAGCGCATAAAAAGTTATTCGTTTTGGCTTGTAACACCTCATCATTAAAAGCAACTCCAGGCGTAACTAATTCCGTAACACCACGTTTTACAATGGTTTTAGTTTGTTTCGGATCTTCTAATTGATCGCAAATTGCTACACGTTCACCCGCTTTTACAAGCTTTGGCAAATAGGTATTTAATGAATGATGTGGAAATCCTGCGAGTTCTACATTATCGCCACCATTATTACGATGTGTGAGTACAATTCCTAAAATATTTGCCGCTTTTACGGCGTCTTCTCCAAAAGTTTCGTAAAAATCTCCGACTCTAAATAATAACAAAGCATCTGGATACTTGGTTTTAATACCATTGTATTGCTTCATTAAAGGAGTTACTTTTTTCGCGCTTTTTTTTGCCAAAGTTTACTTTTTTTAGTGTTATTTTTGCAGAAATCGTTGAATTGCGAATTTAATTAAATTCAAGGAAATCTCACGAATTACCTATGAGAAAACTTAAAAATAGTGAACTAAACCGATTAAGTGTTGATGAATTTAAATCATCTGAAAAAACACGTATTATTATCATTCTTGATAATATTCGCAGTTTAAATAATATTGGTTCTGTTTTTAGAACGAGTGATGCTTTTTTGGTTGAAAAGATTTATTTGTGTGGAATTACTGCAAAACCACCACATAAAGATATTCACCGAACTGCTTTGGGCGCTACAGAATCAGTTGCTTGGGAACATCGTGAAGATACATTGGCACTTGTGAAAGAATTGCAAGAAAACAATGTGAAAATTGCTTCAATTGAACAAGCTGAAAATGCTATAATGTTGAATGAATTTAAACCTTCAACAGGAAACACCTATGCATTGGTTTTTGGAAATGAAGTAAAAGGTGTGCAACAAGAAGTAGTTTCTGCAAGTGATTATGTATTAGAAATTCCGCAATTTGGCACAAAACATTCTTTAAATATTTCTGTGAGTGCTGGCGTTGTTATTTGGGATGTGTTTGCAAAACTTCGTTTTTAGACTCGCTTTGCCTGTTAGACCGCTTCGCTGTTAGATTTTCTTACTCATGTGTTAGTATGTTTGTATTTTGGTAGACGAACTTTTGAATTTCAAATTCCTACACAACGTCTTTGCGAACAGAGTGCGCTCAACAGAACTATCGAGAAGTACTGGTTTTTACAATACAAATTTGTTTTCGAAACTGTTCTCGACACTAATTTGTTCCACAAATTCACTCGAACTGACGCGTAGAAATGCTAAAGTATACATGTTGAATTTTAAATATAAAGTGTTTAAAAGAAAAGCGAAGCGATCCAAAAGTAGGCTGAGCGGAGTCGAAGCCTACGCTTCATTAATTTCCGCTACAATCTTCTGATAATCATTCGAGTTCGCAACAAAGTCCAAATCAGAAACGTCAATAATTTTCACGTTTAAGTCTTTGTGTGTTCGGATGAATTCTAAATATCCGTTATTGATTTTATCTAAGTATTCGGAAGGAATTTTTTGTTCGTAATCGCGTCCACGTTTTTTAATGTTTCGCAACAAACGTTCTGTGTTTTGGTAGAGATATACATACAAATCTGGTTTTGGAATTTCCTTGTACATGATATCAAACAACTTTCTATACAACTTATATTCTTCAGCTTGCAAAGTCACTTTTGCAAAGATTAATGATTTTACAACGTCATAATCGGACACAATGAAATCTTTAAACAAGTCTAATTGCGCTAAATCGTCTGAAATTTGCTGATATCGATCTGCCAAAAACGACATTTCTAACGGAAATGCATAGCGACTGTTATCTTCATAAAACTTTGGCAAAAACGGATTGTCTGCAAAACGTTCTAGAATCAATTTTCCATTGAAGTCTTTTGCAATTTTAGTGGCTAGCGAAGTTTTTCCCGCACCAATGTTCCCTTCTATGGCAATATAATTAAAACGAGAAAAATCTTTTTTACCATTCGGATTCTCCAAAAATTCCTCACTTTTTTCTATGCTTTGTGCAGGAATCATTTCATTTAATTGTGAAACTGTTTTTTTATACGTTGGATGAATTTTACTCGGTGCAATATCACACAATGGTTGCATGACAAATTTTCGCTCATGTGCCAACGGATGTGGCAAGACTAACAAATTTGTTTGCAATTCTATATTTTCACAAAAAATAATATCGATATCAATAATTCGATCTTGATATCCCTTTTTATTACTTCGTATACGACCAAGCGACACTTCAATTTCCAAAATCTCCGTCATCATTTCCTTTGGAGACAAGGCAGTTTTTATACACAAGCAAGCATTATAAAAATCACTTCCTTCATAACCCCAAGACGGTGTTTTGTAGATAGGTGAAATTTTGACAACACGACCAATTTTAGCAGACAATTTCTGGACTGCGTTTTGTAAATGTGCGCGTTTGTCGCCAACATTACTTCCAATAGAGATATATGTAGTGTGTAACAAGTTTGGATGCAATTAAATACGTTTGTAAGGCTAAAAATAGCCCCGCCAAAGATAGTCAAAATAACGTGAGTTCAATATAAAATTTAAGAGTGGTTTTCTCCTTTCTCACAGTTTAGCAGATTTTTTTTGCTAAGGATTTTTGAACCTCAAAAATGTTCTTAAATATATTAAAATGTTAAATCCCTTTGGGCGACTTTGACTTTGAATAGGATTATTGTAGTTTTAATAACAATTACATGTTAGCTATCATAGAAATAACAAGAATGTTTGTTATAGATACGTTTCCACCAATTGAATGAAAGAGCTGACAATTCATCTTACAGATAAAAAATAAAATAATAACTGTGACTAATACAGTGTCTAAAAAAGAATCATGAAAAAACATTTTCTCTTATTAATACTCTGCTCCTTTTCAATTATTTCGTTCGGACAGATAAAAGAAAGTCAAGAAATAGACAGCATTTTTACTGAATGGAATAAAGCAGATGCACCAGGTTGTGCGTTGGGAATTATTAAAGATGGAAAATTAATTTATGCCAAAGGATATGGTATGGCAAATATGGAATATGATATTCCAAATTCTGCATCATCAGTTTTTAGAATTGGTTCAACTTCAAAACAATTTACAGCTGCATGCATAATTCTTCTTGCAGAAAAAGGGAAACTAAACTTAGATGACAATTTAAAGAGCATTTTCCCTGATTTTCCAGAGTATGCTCAAAAAATTACCATCAAACACTTGTTAAACCATACTAGTGGAATTAGAGACTATTTACAGTTAGCCTATTTAAAAGGATTAGAAAACGATGACTTTTATACCGATGATGATCTTATGAAATGGTTGGTAAATCAATCTGATCTAAATTTTGCGCCAGGAGAAGAACATTTATATAGCAACTCTGGATATTGGTTATTAGGACAAATAGTTAATGAAGTAGCTGCTATGAATATGGCAGAGTTTGCTCAGAAAGAAATTTTTGAACCATTAGGCATGAACAACACACATTTTCATGATGATCATACGAGAATTGTAAAAAATAGAGCTTCTGGTTATGCTCCGCGGAATAACGATGATTATGAAATTAGCATGACAACCCTAGGCATGATTGGTGATGGAGGAATATTTACTACGATCAACGATATAAAAAAATGGGATGATGCCTATTATGAATCTAGTGTTTTAAGCAAAGAGTTTTGGAATATGATGACTCAACAAGGTGTTTTAAACAATGGAGAAGTTATTGATTATGCTGCTGGTTTAATAATAGGCAACTACAAAGGGCTAAAAACGATACGACATGGAGGAGCTTTTGTTGGTTTTAGAGCAGAATTATTGCGTTTCCCAGAACAAAAATTATCTATTGCAATATTTGCCAACAGAGCAGATGCTGATCCGTCAAGAAAGGCAAATCAAGTTGCTGATATTCTTTTAAAAAATAAACTTGTGGAGGAAGTTGAAAAGAATGACAATAAAACCAATATTAGTGAACCTGAACAAGAATTTGAATTGAAACAATTGGTTGGAACCTATGAAATACAATCTGGAGTTACAGCAAGCTTAAGTATTAAAAACGATTCATTAAATGTGCTTCAGAATTGGAATAAATCAACTTATAATATTAGCAAGTTAAAAGGGAATACGTTTCAAATTCCAGGAGAAAAAGATATAAGCTTCACCTTTACCAATCTTAAAGATAATCAGACACAAACACTTATCGTCTTTCAAGGCGGCAGAGAGACAAAGGCTCAAAGAAAGAAGGAGATTGATTCTTCAAAAATTAATTTAGATGAGTATACGGGAAGCTTTCATAGCAAAGAACTTGATGTAACCTATAGTTTCAAAATTGAAAATGGTGTTTTAAAAGCAAGTGTTGAAGACAAACAAGTATCAATGGAGTGTACATTAAGTGAAATTGACCAATTCACCATGCAATTAGGATTAGTAAGGTTTCAAAGAACAGGTACTAAAGTTTCCGGCTTTGAACTTGACTCTGGTAGAGTGAAAAATTTAAAATTTCAAAAAAACAACTAACAACAACATAGTATTATTACGATAGTGATAGTAAAAAAGTAATCAATCAACATACATAAAACTGTTGTAGCTAATTAAAAATTAGCGAACGTAATGCACATTAATCAAAATTAAAATAACTTCCCTCCAACTGAAGTCAACATATACAGATCGAATTGCAGAAATAAAGAAAGTGCATTTTTATTTTCATCCAGAAAGTATTTCCCAATAATTTCACAAAAAACGTAACGTTTACACTTAAAAGCACACTTACTTTCTAATTAGACAATTAATAGATATTTTTGCAAAAAAGCCTTTAACATATACGCTATGAAATTTTTTAAACGCGTTCTTTCCACTATTGTGGGAATGATCATTTTTGTTGCCCTTTGTTTTTTAATCTTATTCCTCTTCATTTTCGTCAATGCAGGTTCTGATGACGAGCTGGTAACTGTAAAGAAAAATACAGTACTAGAATTGGATTTAAGTCAGCCTATTGATGATTACGGCGGACGATTTGACTACAGCAAAGTACCTTTTTACCCAAATACACCAGAATACGATGGATTGTTCAATATTATTGATGCAATCAACTATGCCATTGATGATAAAAAAATTAAAGGGATTTCTATAAAAAACAATTCTATTAGTGCAGGAATGGCACAAACCAAAGCACTTCGTGATGCTTTAGTGGCATTTAAAGAATCGGGGAAATTTATTGTTTCTTACGGAGATTATTATTCTCAAAAAGATTACTATCTAAATTCTGTTGCAGATACAATTTACCTAAACCCAGTTGGTGGATTAGATTTTAAAGGTTTGGCAATGGAACGAATGTATTACAAAGATTTTCAAGAGAAATACGGCGTAAAAATGGAAGTAATTCGTCATGGAAAATATAAAAGTGCTGTTGAAGGCTACATCAGCCAGGAAATGAGTGAAGCCAATAGAGAGCAAATTTCAGTGTTTTTACAGTCAATTTGGGACGAAATGCGAAAAGAAATCAGCGCAAGCAGAAATATTTCTTCGGCAGAATTAAATGTGTTGGCAGATGAATTAGCTGGGCGAACTGCAAAACGCGCTTTAGAAGCGAAACTGATTGATAAAATAGGATATGAAGACGAATATGAAAGTGGAATTCAACACGCATTAGGAAAAAACACACTTGTAAATAGAATTGATATTTACGAATATGCCAGATACACTGGACAACGAAAAGCTACAGGCTTCACAAATAAAAAGATTGCTGTAATTTATGCGCAAGGTCAAATTATGTATACCGAAGGTGATGAAACCATCATTGGACAAGGTGTAATGAATGAAGCGCTAAAAGAAGCTAGAGAAGACGATGAGGTAAAAGCTATTGTATTGCGTATAGATTCTCCTGGAGGAAGCGCATTGGCCAGCGAATTGATTTGGAGAGAAATTGAATTGACCAAGAAGGTAAAACCTGTTATTGTTTCTATGGGAGATTTGGCAGCTTCTGGCGGATATTATATTGCGTGTAATGCAGATGAAATTTTTGCAGAACCGAATACCATTACAGGAAGTATCGGTGTTTTTGGCACCATTCCAAACATGCACAAGTTAGCAGAAGATTTAGGAATTAATGCAGAACAAGTTGGAACGAACAAAAATTCGGTAGAATATAGTGTGTTTGAACCTATGACAGACGAGCAACGTGCATTAATTAAAGAAGGTATTGAAGACATTTACGATTTGTTTACACAACGTGTAGCTGACGGACGCGGCATGACACAAGCAGCTGTAGATTCCATAGCACAAGGACGTGTTTGGACAGGAAACGATGCTGTAAAAATAGGATTGGTCGATAAAATTGGCGGATTGGATATGGCATTACAAGCAGCGGCAACTGCGGCAGACATTTCAGAATATGAAATTTTAGAATTACCTGTATATGAAAAAGATTTACAGAGTATCATAAATCAATATACGGGTGGATACATTCAAACCAAAGAAGATATACTACGAGAAGAATTGGGTGATAAAAACTATTTGTTATTACAAAAAATGAAGAAACTTACACAAATGGAAGGTCCACAATTGTTATTACCGTATGAAATAGAAATTAAATAAACCTACTTTTTTATATAAAACAAAAAGAGCCTTTCCACAAAAATGGAAAGGCTCTTTTATAATAGCTTTTTTATAATGTATTATAAACACCAGCAGTAAGATCCACCACCTAATATAATAGAAATTGGATGATCACAGTTTCTATGTTGAGATCCTCCTACTACTTTAGTTTTAGTTGAATTATCGATAGCTGAAATAGATTTCTTGTTAAGCTTCAAGTTTTTTAAATTCTTTTTTTTCATAATAATAAGATTTTGTGATTAATATTGAGGCTAAACTACACTCTCAAAACACAGAAACAAAACACTTATAATCAACTATTTATAAATTACGAGTCGTAATATATAAATTACGACTGTTAGTTAAACACCTGCTTTTTAGTAGTTTTAAATATTATACTGTAAGTTTAGTATCTTTGTTTTATGACAGTAGCCGACAAAAAACTAGCCAGCAAAATTTACCTATATCTTGCTGCACTATTCATTACATCTTTAGTTGTATCTAACTTAATTTTTTTAAAGTTTATTTATTGGTATCCTTTTGATATGGAAATTTTTGGTGAAAAACTATTCAAACTTTCCGTGGGATTGTTACCATATCCACTCACCTTCTTAATTACAGATGCCATTTCAGAAATCTATGGAAAAAAGAAAGCCAATCAAGTAGTAATAGCAGGGATTTTTGCTTCATTCTTTTCTTTAGGAGTTATCTATATTGCAAAATATGCACCTGCTTTGCCCGATTCACGCGTAAGCGATGACACTTTCAATCTTGTTTTTGGAAATGCGCCATTGGCTGTATTAGCTTCTATGCTTGCTTATCTTTTTGCGCAGTTTATTGATATTAAATTATATCATTATTGGAAAAAACTTACCAAAGGGAAACATTTATGGCTACGAAATAACTTTTCCACATTTGCATCTCAATTTATTGACACTTTTTCTGTCATAACATTATTATGTGTTTTTGAAATTTTACCATGGGATATTTATTTAGGATTAATTGCAAGTGGTGTTATCTTTAAAATACTTGTCGCTTTTGTTGATACGCCATTTTTATATTTGATAGTTTATGCATTTAGAAAACGTTTTGGCTTGAAAATTGGAGAAGAGATAGACTTAGATAGCTATACTGAAGAAACAGTAAAATAAATATATCTGAAACTTTACCAACTTCTTAACAGTGATCCTTTTATATTTCACGTTATTGGAAGCAGCAAAAGCCGAAGTCATGAAAGTAAAAAAAATACTTAAAAGAACTGGAATTACACTCTTAATTCTCATCATTGCCTTAATAGCGACTCCTTATATTTTTAAGGATAAAATTATTGCAATGGTAAAGGAAAGCATCAACGAAAATATAAATGCTCGTGTTGACTTTACAGATGCTGATATTAGTTTTTTTCGAAATTTCCCAAAAGCTTCTATCGTATTACACGATGTAGAAGTAATAAACAATGCACCTTTTGAAAATGACACACTTTTTTACGGAAAAGAAGTTGCAGTAACTACAGGCATTGGCGAACTTTTTAAAGGTGAAAATGAAGCTATTCAAATTTATAGTTTTACCATTGACGATGGAAAAATTAATATTAAAGTTGACGAAGAAGGAAACGCAAATTATGATATTGCAAAACCGAGTGAAACTCCAGAAACGACTGAAGCTACCGAAGAAACATCCAATTTTAAGTTAAAAATAGACAATTACCATATTTTAAATACCGACATCAAATACCACGATGCTAAAGGGAAGACTTTTTTAACTGTGGAAAATTTACAACATGAAGGTTTTGGCGATTTTTCATTGGAAACCTCTGAGCTGGAAACGACCACAAATGCCCTTATTTCGTTTGCACTAGATGATATGCACTATATCAACAAACAGCAAATTGCTTTAGATGCGTTGATTGGTATGGATCTAGTCAACGGAAAATATACTTTTTTAGAAAATGAAGCTTTAATCAATCAGTTGCCGTTAAAGTTTGATGGCTTTGTGAAAATCAATCCAGATTCACAGGAAATTGATTTGGAATTAAAAACGCCTTCTTCCGATTTTAAAAACTTTTTAGCTGTCATTCCTGAAGCGTATGCAAAAAACATTTCAGATGTAAAAACGACAGGAAACTTTGAAGTTTCAGGAGAAATTAAAGGGATTGTTGACGAAACACATATTCCTAAAATTGACATTAAAGTTGTTTCAAACAATGCATCTTTCAAATATCCCGATTTGCCGAAGAGCGTAGAAAACATCCATATTGATGCGCAATTAAAAAACACAACTGGAAAAACAGCAGATACACATCTTAAGATTAACAATCTCGCTTTTAAAATTGATCAGGATACATTCCGTGGAAACGGAACACTTTCACAGCTTACTACAAATCCGAAAGTGAATGCAACAATTAAAGGGAAATTGAATTTAGGAAACATTTCGCAGGCATATCCAATTGAATTGAACAAAGAGTTGAGCGGAATTTTAGATGCAAATTTGACAACGAATTTTGACATGAACGCCATCGAAAACGAAAAATATGAACGTATTAAAAATACTGGAAACCTAAAGGTGACTGACTTCTTATTTTCTTCAAAAGATGTTGTAAATCCGTTAGCAATTTCAGAAGCAGCTATTGATTTTGTTCCTGGAAGAATTTCACTTAGAAAATTTGATGCAAAAAGCGGAAAAAGTGACTTTAACGCCACAGGAAAGATTGAAAATTTACTCGGATTTTTGTTTAATGAAGATAAACTCAAAGGAGATTTCAATGTGAATTCAGACGTATTCCACGTAAGTGATTTTATGGTAGCAAGCGAGGAAGGAAGCGAAAATCAGAACACAGAAGTAACACAAGGAGAAGCACTAAAAATTCCTGCGTTTTTAGATTGTAATATCAATGTAAATTCAAAAAAGGTATTTTACGATAATATTCAATTAAATAATGTAAAAGGAAATTTATCTTTAGTTGATGGAGAAGCAATTTTAGACAATGTGACTTCCGATGTTTTTGATGGAAAGATTACCATGAGCGGTTTGGTTTCAACAAAAAAAGAGACACCGACATTTGCCATGGATTTAGGCATGGATTCATTCGATTTATCAAAATCATTTAATGGATTAGAGTTACTTCAAACCATTGCACCAATAGCAAAAGCTTTAGACGGAAAATTAAACACAAATATTTCGTTGAAAGGTGATTTAAGTCAAAGTTACACACCTAATTTTACTACGATTTCTGGGAACGCTTTCGCGGAATTAATCACGACTACTTTAAAATCTAGCAATATTGACTTTTTCAATACGATTAATGACAAACTCACTTTTATTGATTTGAATAAAATAGATATTGAGGACATTAAAGCAAAGTTGTCTTTTGATGATGGAAAAGTAAGCGTAAAACCATTTTCATTTAATTATAAAGACATTGAAATTACGGTTGACGGAAGTCACGGATTCGATCAATCGTTAAACTATAATGCTACATTTCAGATTCCTGCAAAATACTTAGGTTCGGAAGTTACGAGTTTGCTTTCGCAGATAAAATCGGAAGAAGCCAAAAACATTTCTATTCCTGTATCTACAAAGATTAGCGGAAACTTTACAAGTCCAAATTTCACAACCGATTTAGCAAGTGCCACTAAAGATTTAGCTGCGAAATTGATAAAAATTAAAGCGCAAGAAGCCTTAGGAAACATTAAAACAGGGAATGATAAAATTGATGGACTTTTGGATGGAATTTTAGGAAATGACAAGAAAAAAGATTCTACGGTTACCACACCAAATTCTACTATTAAAGATGTAAAGAGTGTTATTAACGAATTAGGAATTTTTAACAAGCGTAAAAAGAAGAAGGAAACTGAGAAGAAAAAGGATTCGGTGAATTAGGTTTTTAGAAAGTATTGAGGTGTTAGTAGTGAGTATTGAGAGGTTTCAAAATAACCGTTGAATTAATGATTTACAAAATGAAACAATTCGTGAATTCGTGGCAAGTTTTTTTTATGGATTCACAAAACAATTTCAATTTAAATGTTAAGTATGGTATTCCCGTAAATAATTCATAATTCATTTTTATAATTTTTGGCTCTAATCAAAAAATTATATCATGAAAAAAAAGAATCTTAACTTATTGAAATTTACCAAAAAGTCCATTTCCAATCTTTCAAACAACGACGCTAACAGCTTAAAAGGAGGAACTTTTGTTACTCTTTATTGCTCTATGAGCGCTGAAGAACATAAATGTGACCCTTGTAACGACTAATATTTCAACATAAGTACGGAGTATGGTCGAGATTCAATAAAAAAGAAATCCTCCTAAGGTTCTCGACTGTACTCTACCCATCGTTTAGTGTTTCTTATTTGTGTTGAAATTCTAAAAAAATACAAGCAATTTATAAAGCTTCCTACTAGCAATTAAAAATCTATTTAATCCCCAAATTCACTACCAAACCTTCGTTTCCGCGTACGTTAAAAACCGTATTATCTTCAAAAATTAAGTATTGCCCTTTAATACCTTTTAGCACACCTTCAAAATTTGGTGTTTTGCTGAGGTTTAAGCTTTTCACTTTTTCAGGATATGAAAGCACAGGAAAATCCAATTCGACCACTTCTCTATTCGGTAAATAGTATTCTTTTGCTTCTTCTGGAATAAATTGTTGAAGCTCTTCTTTTTTAGCTAACAAATCAGCATCTTCATTTAAGTTTTGAAGCATTTTTCGCCAATTCGTTTTATCTGTCACGAAAGATTTTAATGCAACTTCCGTAATTCCTGCTAAATATCTGTTTGGAACTTCTACAATTTCTACTGCTTTTACTGCTCCTTGATCTATCCAACGTGTTGGAACTTGCCCTTTTCGTGTGACACCAACTTTTACTTCGCTCGATAATGCTAAATATACAATATGTGGTTGCAATTGCACTTTTTTCTCATATTCCAAATCGCGGTCTTCAACATTTAAATGTGCTGTACTTAATTCAGGTCTCATAATCCAATCGCCAGCCGTCGGAATTTCAAAAAAACAGCTTTTACAGAACCCTTGACGGTAAATTTGTTTATTTAAATGACAATTTAGGCATTCAAATTCTTCAAAATTTAAAGTCAGTGTTTTATTAAGTAATTGATTCATATTCAGGAAATCATCCTCAAAATTTAGGTAATATTGAATCGGATTTCCGAACTCTGTTTGCATTTTTGTTAAAACACCTTTGTACATCATTAAAGATTTTTGCTATTTTTATTCACTTAAAGTATGCTTACTTCTTAAGAAAAGCGTTAACGAAAGTAAAAAACTTTTCGCGAGTAGCCATATTTTAACAACTAAAATCACAACCGAATAACCTGAATACATCATGCCGATACCATTAGTAAATTCTATTGCTTCTTGGTTTTTGAAAAAACGCATCTCTCAAATAGAGCATTTTTTGAAAAACCCAAACGAGGTACAATTAGAACTATTGGTCAATTTATTGAGTACGGCAAAAAAAACAGAAATTGGTAAACAATACGATTTTACTACAATTACCGATTACAAAACCTTTACCGAACGTATTCCCGTTACAACATACGAAGACATTCAACCTATGATTGAACGTTCTCGTAAAGGAGAATCAAATATTTTTTGGCCAAAACCAATTAAATGGTTTGCAAAGTCGAGCGGAACAACCAATGCAAAAAGTAAGTTTATTCCTGTAAGTGACGATTCTTTAGAATACTGTCATTATGCGGCGAGTAAAGATTTGCTGTGCATGTATTTGAACAACAATCCTGGTGCGCAATTATTTAATGGAAAAAGTTTGCGCTTGGGCGGAAGCAAAGAATTGTATGAACAAAACGGAACATATTACGGTGATTTGTCTGCAATTTTAATTGATAATTTACCGCTTTGGGCAGAATTTAGCAGTACGCCAAGTAGCAAAGTTTCGCTTATGGGCGATTGGGAAGTTAAGATTGATGCCATTATTAAAGAATCCTTACGAGAAAATGTAACAAGTTTAGCTGGTGTTCCATCTTGGATGCTTGTTTTAATGAATGAAGTTTTAGAACAAACTCAAAAAGCAAACCTCTTTGAAGTATGGCCAAATTTAGAAGCATATTTTCATGGAGGTGTAAGTTTTGCTCCGTATGAAGAGCAGTATCGAAATTTATTGCCGAGCGATACTTTTAAGTATTACGAAATTTACAATGCTTCTGAGGGTTTCTTTGCCATTCAAGATCGAAACAACTCTGATGAATTGTTGCTTATGCTTGACTATGGAATTTTTTATGAGTTCATTCCGATGGATACATTTCATACACCAGATCAGAAAGTAATTCCATTATCGGACGTTGAAGTTGGTCAAAACTACGCAGTTGTTATAACGACTAACGGCGGTTTGTGGCGTTATATGATTGGCGATACGATACGATTTACTTCAGTTGATCCATATCGTGTAAAAGTTACTGGAAGAACAAAGCATCACATCAATGTTTTTGGTGAAGAATTAATTATTGAAAATGCCGAAGATGCATTAAGAAGAGTTTGCGTCGCTACAAAATCTAAAATTGTAGAATATACGGCTGGTCCTATTTTTATGCACAATGGTGAAAAAGGTGCTCATGAATGGATTATCGAATTTAAAAAAGCACCAGAAAATATTGACGAATTTGCTTTTCTATTGGATGAAGCGCTTCAAAACATCAATTCAGACTACGAAGCAAAACGTTTTAATAATATGACTTTAAACAGTCTTAAATTAAATGTTGCACGTCCTGGATTATTTTACGATTGGCTAAAAAAGAAAGACAAACTTGGTGGCCAACATAAAATTCCTAGACTCTCAAATCAGCGTTTATATTTAGATGAATTACTTCAAATGAACACCTAGTTCTAATCTTTCATTATCAAGCAACTAGCTTTTTTATAGGGGAAAATACCTGTTTTTTTTCTGTAGTTTCAGCCTTTTATACTCCTTATCGGATATTCATGTCATTTGTCTAAAAAAACGTAAGGAACTTAATTCTCGCTTTATCTTTACATTATCAGATTATTAACAATAGTACAATACCAAATTTTAAAATGAGAAAGTTTACACCTGCGGTGCTAATTCTTTTAGCACTGTTCACAGTAACTTTCGCAACTGCACAAGGGCCAGAGGCAGAAGCGATTGAGACTAGTGAAACCTACAGCAATGTAGCAGCTAAAGACATAGAAAACCGAGCGATCAAAGCTTTAGATCCAAACGGATTTATGTACGAATTCAAAAATCTTAACATTAACACAAAGTATTCAGAGCATGCAACTGCATTCTTTAGAGATAAAGTGATTGTTTCTTCTGCGAAAAAAATTGGGGCATTTTACGGGAAGATGGATAAAAACACAAACACTGGATTTCACAACTTATATTGTGGTGATTTAAATACTAAAGGAGACATTAAAAACTTAGTGAATTTTTCTAGATCTATCAATACTAGAGGAAACCACGAAGGTTCAGTTGCTTTAACTGATGCTCAAAATGTTGTTTTCTTTACAAGAAGTGTTGAAGAAAACGGAGTTCACAACTTAAAAATATTCAAAGGAGAAATGCCTGAGTACGAATGGACAAACTTTGAAATGTTACCATTTAACAAAGAAGGATACGCTATCGAGAATCCAGTATTATCTCCAGATAACAAAACAATATACTTTTCATCAAACATGCCAGGTTCTAAAGGTGGATATGATTTATTTTCTGTTACTATTAACGAAGACGGAACATATTCTGAGCCAATGAACTTAGGAAGTGAAATTAATACACATAAAGACGAAAGATTTCCATATATCATGGGAGACAACAGCGCTTTATACTTTTCTTCTAACGGACACTATAACTTAGGTGGATTGGACGTTTTTGAAAGTAAAATTATTGATGGAAAATTCAATTTCCCAATAAACATGGGAAGTTCTTTAAATAGTACAGAAGATGATTTCGGATTTATGATGGATCAATCTAACTCTGGATTCTTTACTTCAAACCGTGCAGGTGGAAAAGGTGGAAATGATATCTACTATTTTAAGAGAGAAAAGACAACACAATTATTACAAGGAACAATTGTAGATTCTAAAACAAATATGATTTTACCAAATGCTACAGTTACTGTAGTAGATGCTTATGGTCGTATTGTTGAAAAGATTACTACAGATGATAAAGGAGTTTTTACAACTACTGTAATTCCTTATAACTCATATACATTACACGCTTCTAAAGACGGTTTCATTGAAACTGATGAAGAATTTGAATCTTTTAGAGGTGATGATTTCAAGCACAAGATGACAATTAAATTGCCACAGGCAAAAGCTGAAATCGTAGTAGAAGAAGAAAAAATGATGATCAAAATAGAGAACATCTATTTCGATTACAACAAATGGATTCTTAAAGATGAGTCTACATTATCTTTAAACAAGATTGTAGATGTATTGAATGAGAACCCAAATATGAAAATTGAAATTAACGCGCACACTGACAACAGAGGAAGAGCAAACTACAACAACAAGTTGTCTAACAAAAGAGCTTCTGCTGCAAGAGCTTACTTATTAGAAAACGGAGTAGCTGCTAACCGCGTAATTTCTAATGGATTTGGAGAATCACAACCTTTAGTTGATTGTGGATCAAAATGTTCAGAAGCACAACACGAGACCAACCGTAGAATCGAGTTCATTATCGTGGAGTAAATTGTAAATAATACTGATATTGCCCAAAAAAAGGAACGCGTTTGCGTTCCTTTTTTAATTTAATGAAGTTTTTAAACCTCTGTAAGCCTCTCAAATACTTTCTTATCAAAAAATACACTTATATGATCTTTCATAAATAAAGGATCACGATCTATAATTTCTAAGGCAGAAATAATAACTTCTTTTTCATTCTCAAATGTTAGGATGATTTCTTGTGGGTAATAGTATTTTTCTTTTCGTCCTTTATAAGTGCTGTAAGACCAAATAGTTTTTACATCTTTAATTTCTTTTTCTATTAACACTTTCCAGTTTACATTATTTGTCACATTGTATTTATTAAATGAAATTTCCGAAACAAACTCTTTTAGGATATCACCTTTTTTAAATTTCACATCAAACTGCTCGAATTCTTTTCCCCAAATAAAATAATAACGATTTTCATCAGAAGTAATAATTTCTAGTCCATAATCTAAACTATGATATTCATCTTCATCCCAAAGCGGTTCTTCATATACTAATTCATAATAATCTACAGCAACAATTGACTTTCCAACTAAATCATGCAATTGCTTTTCGTAGTTTTTAATTTTAGTTTCTTTTGATGTTTTCAATGGCTGCTTTATTTTTTTATTTGAACTGAGACTATATTACTCATTATTCGCTATAAATCAAGATACAAAACTAGCTGATAGTATCATATGATACTATCAATCTACTTCTAAAAACTAAAAAAAGCCCTTTTCAGGACTTTTTAATAAACGTATTTGATTGATGATGATGATGATTATTTTCTCACAAGTGATCTTTTTTTAGTCTTTGCTGCTGTTTCTTTTTTAGGCAACATTTTCTTATAACGTCCATTTCCAACATACGTGTAGATTAGCTCTGAAAGATAGAATCTTTTGTTGCGCCATGAATCTCCCAAACGAACTACAATAATATTCTCTGCAGGATTTACATATACATATTGTCCAAGGATTCCCAATGCACTATAATCATCTCCTTGAAAGTGTGCTACGTATTTACCGTTTTTCAGTTTTTTGGTTTTTATAAACTCTTTATTGTTTGCTGCTGCATACGCTTTTCCTTCTGCTTCTGTTTCAAAAACATCGTAGTGAGAACTTGTCCACCATTTGTTTTTGTATCCAAAGTGTGCGTTTATTTTTTTACCGCTGTTTGTTTTTGCAACCCACGCAGCTGGAACAATTTGCACACCATTGTGCTTTCCGCCATTTAAGTACAATCTTCCAAGTTTTGCAAAGTCTTCTGCTGTAGCATTGATTCCACAGAATGCTTTTACCATTTTCTTGCGATCGCTATCTACAGACCAAGTTGCGTTTGACGTCATTCCGAGTGGCTTCCATAGTTTTTCTGACAAGTATTTTTCTACTGGCATTTCCGTTACACGTTCCAAGATAACACCCAATACTTGCGTATCAATACTACGGTAGTTAAAACGTCCTGGCGCTTCTTCAATCGTCATTCCATGAGTGATTTTTGAACGAATGTTGGTTCCATAATATAAACGTGCCATTCCTGTAAATGGATTTAAGACTGGATATTCGTCAAACTTGATTCCGCTTTGCATGTTTAGCAAGTGTTTTACGGTGATTTTCTCAAAATCCTTATTCTGTCTCAATAACTCTGGTAAGTACGTTGTAATCGGCTCATTTTCGTTTAACAATCCTTCTTCTTGTGCAATTCCAACCAAAGCAGATACAAATGACTTCGCTACTGAAAAAGAAGTGTGTAATGAGTTTTCATCATACTTATTAAAATACTTTTCATAGACAACTGTATCATTTCTAATTACCATGAATGCATTCGTATTACTTCCTTCTAAACTTTCGTCTAAAAAAGACGCTAATTCTGTATCAGTTTTAGCAGCAAATACAAAATCATCCGTTCCTTTTTCAACAATAACTTTTGGTTGCCATTCATGATCGGTTACATCTGCTTGTCCGTGTGCAATAGTTCTGTAAACCATTGTACAACTTTCACAGTAAAAAGCAGTAATTACTAATAATGTTAGGGCGAATACTTTGAATATTTTGTTTTGCATAATGAACTATTTAGTTTGTTTTGACAGTTCAATATTCTAACATTTCCTCAGTGTTTACAAGTATTTGTGGCGAATGAATCGATTTGAGTGGTGAAAATTTTCCGCTATGGCGAACGGTTTATTCTGCGGGATTAATGAATTTTTCTACCAATGCCTTTTTGAAAGTTTTGGAAACAGGAATTTCTGTAACTCCTGGCTTTAATAGTAAGATTGTTTGTGAAGATTCGCGTTTCCACTCTAAGAAATGAGTTGGATTTATTAAAAAAGAACGATGTGTTTTTAATAAGAACGGAAATTCTTTTTGCAAGACAGATATTTTGTTTCGAAAGAGTTCGTTTTTTAATTCGCCTTCTAACAGATAAAATACTTTTACATAATTGTTAGCAGATTCCATATACACCAACTCAGATGCTTTTAAGTGTAAAACTTCTGCTTTGTTTTCACCTTTGACTACAATCGTAGGTTCTTTTTCTGTTACAACGATCTCTGTAACCGTTTTATCACTAAACATCCATCGCAAAAAAATCATTACAGGAAGAATGAGAAATACGGTTGGAATTACATTTTGCAAAAAGAAGTACGAGAAAGTGTGCGCATACGGATCATTTGCAAGCAATACGAATTTGAAAAATAAATACCCAATTCCACCAGAAATCACGAGCATCGATAACACAAAGAGTCCTTCTTGAAGCAATGTCCATTTTCTTCCCGAAAGCTTGTATAATAACCGTTGAATAGGAATGGTCATAAGATAAGTTACTATTCCAACAACTGTATAACCAAAGACAGCAAATATGCGATCTTTAGGCGGTAATTGGTACATGTCAAAAGGTTCTATGTAGTAGAAAAATAGAAATAGCCAAAAACCAATAAAAAATCCAATCAATAATTGTTTTTTTATTGATTGGATGTAAAAATTTTGCATTTGCATATGTTAAAGCTTATTTGCGTAAACTAGTTATGATTTTTAGCAGATTGAAAAGCTACTAAGCCTCCAATTGCACCAGAAATAGTCATCACAATTACTGTACTGAATTGAATCCAACCAAATGCATACGCAAGGCTGGCAATTCCAACTGATATAAGTAATGATGATATCGCAATTTTATATATCATAAGCTATTCTTATATAGAAACTATATTAAGATACTGCTTTCAATTTTTTGATCGCTACTTTCGATAGCTTTTTCTCAGCGTATGTTTTACTGATTTTCAATTCTTTTTCATCCGATCCTGGCAAGTCAAACATTGCATCTGTCAAGATAGTTTCGCATAACGAACGTAATCCACGCGCACCGAGTTTGTATTCAATTGCTTTTTCCACGATGAATTCCAACGCACCTTCTGTAATATCAAACTCAATATTATCCATAGAGAATAATTTTTTGTATTGTTTGATGATTGCATTTTTAGGTTCTGTTAGAATTGCTCTTAGCGTATTTGCATCAAGCGGATTCATGTGTGTCAATACAGGTAAACGTCCAATTATTTCAGGAATTAAACCAAAATCTTTTAAATCTTTCGGAATAATGTATTGCAATAAGTTATCTGTATCAATTGCTTCTTCATCTTTGGAAGCACTATACCCAACTGCCTGCATGTTCAATCTACGCGTAATAACTCTGTCAATACCATCAAAAGCTCCACCAGCAATGAATAAGATGTTCTCCGTATTCACTTCGATGAATTTTTGATCTGGATGCTTTCTTCCACCTTTTGGCGGAACATTTACCACAGTTCCTTCTAATAGTTTTAGCAAGGCTTGTTGCACACCTTCTCCAGAAACATCACGTGTTATGGATGGATTATCGCTTTTACGTGCAATTTTATCAATCTCATCAATAAACACAATTCCGCGCTCAGCTTTTTCCAAGTTGTAGTCTGCCGCTTGCAACAAACGTGTTAATATGCTTTCTACATCTTCTCCAACATAACCAGCTTCTGTAAGCACTGTTGCATCGACAATTGCCAACGGAACATTTAACATACGTGCAATGGTTTTTGCCATTAACGTTTTTCCTGTTCCCGTTTGTCCAACCATGATGATGTTACTTTTTTGTATTTCAATATCATCATTTGTTGGCGCTTGCAACAATCGTTTGTAGTGATTGTATACAGCAACTGACATTACTTTTTTTGTAGCTCCTTGTCCGATAATAAATTCGTCCAAAAAGGCTTTGATTTGTTTTGGTTTACGAAGTACCAATTCAGACGACAATTCATCATTGCTCGACTGTTTTGATTCTTCGAGAACAATGCCATGGGCTTGCTCTATACATCTATCGCAGATATGTGCATCCAAACCTGCAATTAGCAGATTGGTTTCTGGTTTTTTTCTACCACAGAATGAACATTCTAATTCTTCTTTCGCCATTATTTCATATTGTTGACTTGCACAGAGGTTTACTCTCTCACAAGTATTTCATCAATCATTCCGTATTCTTTAGCTTTGTCAGCTTTCATCCAGTAATCTCTATCTGAGTCATCATATACTTTTTCGTATGATTGTCCTGAATGTTTTGAAATGATTTTATATAATTCTTCTTTTAATATTAAGATTTCTCTTGCTGTAATTTCAATATCACTCGCTTGTCCTTGTGCGCCACCAAGAGGTTGGTGAATCATTACTCTTGAGTGTGTTAACCCAGAACGTTTTCCTGCTTGACCTGCACATAGTAAAACTGCTCCCATTGAAGCTGCCATACCTGTACAGATTGTTGCTACATCTGGCTTTATAAATTGCATTGTATCATAAATTCCTAAACCTGCATAAACGCCACCTCCTGGAGAGTTGATATAGATTTGTATGTCTTTCGACGAATCTACACTTTCCATGAATAATAACTGCGCTTGTACAATGTTTGCTACTTGATCGTCGATTCCTGTTCCTAAAAAGATAATTCTATCCATCATTAAACGAGAAAATACATCCATTTGCGCTACATTCATTTGGCGTTCTTCAATAATGTAAGGAGTCATTCCTACAGGGTTTGAAAATGCCGATGGAGACATACGACTTACGATTTTGTCGTAATACATATTATTGATACCGTGATGTTTAGTCGCGTATTTATGAAATTCTTTTTTATAGTTCATTTCGTGTCTTGGTATTTTTTTGATTAAAAAAGGCGTTAAAATAATATTTTTAACGCCTTAAATATAAGTATTTTATTTCTTAATGACTATCTCCGTATACTTCTTTAACGAAGTTTTCGTAAGTAACTTCTTTCGTTTCAAGCTTAGCCTTTTCTTTGAAAAGATCTAATAGTTTTTGACTTAACAACTGATCTGTTAATCTACGAACTTCATCTTGGTTAGATAAAATTCTAGCTGCAATGTCTTCCAACTCTTGATCGCTAGGATTCATTTGTCCAAATTGTGCCATTTGCACTTTGATCATTTGCTTCGCGAATTCTTTTAAATCTTCAAACTGAACTTGAACTTCGTTGTCTTTTACCAATCTATCTTGGATTAATTGGTAACGCAATCCTTTTTCAGATTTTGTGTATTCTTCTTCAGCTTGCTCAGACGTTAACTCTTGCTCACCTGCAGATTGAATCCACTTTTTTAAGAAATCTGCTGGTAAATCGAATTTTGTGTTTTCAATTAAACCTTCAGTTACATCATTTAATAAACGTTGATCAGATTGCTGTACAAATTGCTTTTCAGCATCTTCTTTGATCTTCGCTTTTACTTCATCTAATGTCGTTACATTTCCTTCTCCGAATAACTTGTCAAACAACTCTTGGTTCAATTCTGCCAATTCTCTTGTGTTTGCTTCGTTAATTTTGAAAGAAACTTCAATATCTAAATCATGAGCATCATCATGAGCAACTTTTAAGAAGTTCATTAAATCATGATCGTCATTAAATAATCCTTTTGTTTTTAGTGTTAACGTATCACCTACTTTAGCTCCAACAAATTTGTTAAGGTTTCTTTTTCCTTTTAATTTATCTAAAGAGAAAGTAACATTGTTTTCAATTTCTTTTTCTTCGTTAGAAAAGATTCCAGTTACTTCAGATTCTTCAGTTACCTCATCTTGACTAATCAATTTTCCGTATTGCTTACGAATATTTTCAACTTGTCCGTCAATCATTTTGTCATCAGCAACAATATTGTATTGTGTAATGGCATTTTCTTGTAAGTCTACATTGAATTCTGGCGCTAAACCTAATTCAAATTCAAAAGAAAAAGATTCTGCGTCCCAGTCAAACTCTTCTTGCATTCTTGGTAATGGATTTCCAAGAATATCAAGTTTTTCTTCTACTAAATATTTGTTTAAGCTTTCTTGTAAAAGTTTGTTTACCTCATCAACTAATACTGCTTTCCCGTATTGTTTTTTCACCAATCCCATAGGAACGTGTCCTTTTCTGAAACCAGGAATATTTGCTGTTTTCTTGTAATCTGTTAAGATTTTAGTCACTTTGTCACTGTAATCTTCTTTTTCAATGCTTACAGTAACAACTGCATTAAGTGCATCTATATTTTCTCTTGTTATATTCATCTTCTTAATTGTGATATGAAAATTGGCTTGCAAAAGTACATTATTTTTAAAAGCGAATCAAGTTTTTAAACAATTGTGTATCAGTTTATTTTTACTGCAATTACAGAAATTTTGATACATATTATTTATGAGGAAGTTTTTTTGTATTGATTTTCATTTTATTTGAAACTTTTACACATAAAAAAAGCACCGATTTCTCAGTGCTTTTCTCTATATGTATTTTGTATCATTTTAGTTCGTTGGAACTACAGTAACTCCTGGATAGTATCCTGCAGTTACTCTTGGTACATTAGCACCATATTTTTCATTTACAACTCTAATGAATTCGTCTGCAACAATTGCATAACCTCTTGAGTTTGGATGTACACCATCTAAAGAGAATACTGCTGTAGATATTGCATCGCTAGATCCATCAAAATAGTTGTTTGTATAAATTTGCCCATCAGCAGTACGCAAACCAGAAACTAATTCTTCTAATTTAACTGCCATATCTGCTACTGCTAAATCATTTGCTGCTGCAATAGCCACAATTGTATTGTTGTATGCTGTTCTAGCATTTCTCACCAATTGAATTTCTGTAGCAGTTAATACCCAGTTATCAGCTAAAGGCACTCCAACTCCATTTATAGAAGCAGGATTTCCTGGCTCCGCGAAGGTTCCGATGAATCCTAAAGATGGTAATACCATTAAATCATCTATTGTTGCTTGTCTGTAGCTTGGAATTCCAGATCCAGTAAGATTTGTCAAGTCTTCATCAACTATAACTACTGCATTTTGACCTGCAGAGAATGAAATTGTTCTTTGCGCCGCTTCCGATGCTGTAATTAAACCATTTGCTGCTGCAAATTGCAATCCTCCATTATACCCTGCATAACCACCGTTAGCAAGCGCTGCAGTTTGTGCATCCATTGGAATTGGATTGTAAGGAACTGTTGTAAAGTATGGAATAGATGTTACATCTGGTAAAGTAGCTACCACACCTTTTGCTCCGTTAGCCGTTAAGGCATCAACTAAAGCTTGGTATGTAAATGCAAATACACCTGGATCTGTAATATCGTTAAATCCATAAGATAATACATTTGGATTTCCTGTTCTATCAACTCCTACTCCTCCAGAAGTCGCATATGATAAGATATCATTGTTTCCTATCCAAAGTGCAAAAAACGTAGGATTTAAAGAAGTTGCATCTCCAATTACTGTAGCATTTGATGTCGTTGCATGTCTTACATAGTAAGGGTTTGCTGCTCCGATTGCTAAGTTATTAATATCTCCGTATCCCGGAAAACCTAAGTGAAAAGATTTTGCACCTGGAACTCCCATGTTATTGTATGCAGTTTGCTGCAATGACGATACTTCTGCAGTAGGTGCTATATTTAGGTTTTCTGGTCTTCCTTGACTTGCGTCAATTACCAAACGCGTATCAAACCCTGGTAATGGATTTCCTGCTAATAAGAATCCTCCTGAATCATTTACATCATCATCATATGATGGTTGTGTAAATGCTCCTCCACCAGCAAAAGCAAATTTCTCTGCCATGATGTTTGGAAATGAGTTTTGTTGTCCGCTTCTAAATACAGTTCCATCCTGAAAACCAGCTGTTAGTGAGTTACCAACTGCAACAAATGTTGTAAAGTCTGCCGATCCACTTGTATACGTTCCGCTTTCGTCAATTGGATTATCAAATTCTGGTTCACAAGCAAATAATCCTAACGCTAATACTGCTATATATTTTATATTATTTTTCATTTTTTTCTGCTCTTTGATATTATAATTTGTACGATACTCCAATTCCTGCTACTAAAGCATTCGATTTATACTCTCCTTCAAATGATAAACGTTGTCCTGCTTCTACAAAGCTATTATACGAATTATCAATTTCATTTGAATGTACATATAATACAGAGGCATCAATTGCCCATCTACTATTTAAGTTATACGAAAAACCAGCTGTAAAGTTTACTGAATCTGGTCTTGGCGTTTCTGGCGCAAAGAATCCATCTCTAATTGGTGATTCGTCAAAGTAAAATCCTGCTCTAACAGTTACTTTTTGAGAAGCTTCATACTGTGCTCCAATTTTGTAGATAGATGAATTTTTGTAGTTTCTTGGGTTTCTTGACAATCCTGCTGAGTTGAAAAATTGTACATCTAATGATTTGTACGCATCCCAAAATGTTCTTGTATAATCAAAAGCAATTAACCATTTGTCTGCTGGCTTAAAAGAAGCTCCAAACGTTAATTCTGCTGGCAATGGTAAAGATGCTGTGAAGTCTCCATCAGCAAAACCTGCTGCTAAAGCTCCTGGCAAGTTTTCAAAATCTGCCGTTCCATCACCTCTTTCAACATCCATATTAATTTTTGAACGATAATTAAATCCTAAGTTAATATCTTCCGTTGGACGAAACATAGCTCCAATTGTATAACCCCAAGCATTGATTCCAGAAGCATCAATTGTTACATTAGAACGATTTCCAGCTTCATCTGATAAACTTCTAGATAAGTTTCTATTAAAGTTTACAGCTCCTGTTACATATATTGGTCCACCACCAACACTTAATTTATCAGATATTTTGATCGAAATTGTAGGTTGAACAAAAATTGCTGATAATTCAATATTGTTTACTAAGTGTGATCCTTCCCAATCTGTTGGCCATTCTACTCTACTTCCGTAAGGTGTATATATTGCTATACCTGCAGACAACCAATCGTTAATTTTATAAGCTCCATACGCATAAAATGGAGTTCCAACTGGATTGTCAGCTTCTGCTGAATACCCAAATTCTCTGTTTTGATATGATGTATTTGAAAGCACAGCTGCTGCTCCTAGTGATACATTAAGCTTCCCATCTAAATATACTAGACCTGCAGGGTTGAAAAATGCTGATTCCGCACTTGTTACAACCGCAACTCCCGTATGTCCCATTGCCAATTGCTTATGACCTTGTACTCCGACTCTATATCCTCCAGCATATACTACCGAAGCCGAAAATGCCATGGTCAGTACCAATAATAGTTTCTTCATAATAAATAAAAATGTTGATTTAAGGTTAATTTTTCGTAAAATTAAAGCATCAAAATTAGCATAAATTATGATAAATACAAGGATTAAACGAATTTATTATGCATTCATAGTAAATTTAAAGTAATTCTTAAGAATTCAAAAAAAGCAAGGATTTTTCAAAAAATTCTTTGGGATTTTCAGCGTGTAACCAATGTCCTGCATTTGACACTTCTTGAATAATTGCTTTTGGAAAGTGTTGCTGTATTGTTTCTTCATCACCTGTAAGAATATACTCCGATTTATCTCCTTTTAAGAATAAGGTATCTTTATCATAAAAAGCAAAATTAGACAATGGTTCTCCTACTTCTTCTACATTTTCAATAAGTGCTTCCAAGTTGATACGTAAACCTAATGTTTTGTCTGCTTGCCAGAATAAGTTTTTAAGCAAGAATTGGCGTGTGCCAAAATCAGGTACATAATGTTCCATGATGTCTTCTGCTGCACTTCTACTAGTAAGTGTTTCTTTTTGAATAGCAACTAAGCCAGCCAGTATTTGCTCGTGATGTGTTGGGTAGAATTTTGGCCCAATATCAACAATAATGAGTCTTTCAAGCATTTCTGGATAGTTGACAGAAAACAACATTGCCGTTTTTCCGCCCATAGAATGTCCTATTAACGAAATACGATCTAGCTGATGATGTTCGCAGTAGCGTTTTACATCTTCCGCAAGGAGATCATAATTAAATTCATCCGAATGAAAACTACGTCCATGATTTCGTTGATCTATTAAATGTACTTGAAAACCAGCTGCTGCAAATTTCTTTCCGAGCGTTTTCCAGTTATCAGACATTCCCAAGAAACCATGTAAAATTAACAACGGCTTTCCTTCGCTCCCAACAATATTAGAATGTAAAATCATTATTTTAATTTGTTTAAATACATATTGACAACATTCTCTACACCTAGATATAATGACTCTGCAATTAGCGCATGACCAATAGACACTTCTAGCAAACCAGGAATTTCCTTGGCAAAAAATTCAATATTATCTAAACTTAAATCGTGCCCTGCATTGACTCCAATTCCCAATTCGTTTGATTGCACTGCACAATCAATGTAAGGCTGAATGGCTTTTGTATTCCCTAAACTATATTGATGTGCAAACTCTTCCGTGTATAATTCAATACGATCTGTTCCAACAGCTTTAGCTCCATCAATCATTTTTATAACAGGATCGACAAATATTGAAGTACGAATTCCGTTATTTTTAAACTCAGTAATCACTTCTGTTAAGAAATCTTTGTGCTTTATCGTATCCCAACCAGCATTTGAAGTAATTGCGTCTACTGCATCTGGCACTAAAGTTACTTGTGTTGGCTTTACTTCCAATACTAAATCCATAAACTTTTGAATTGGATTTCCTTCAATATTGTATTCTGTATGTACAATGGGTTTTAAATCGCGTGCATCTTGGTAACGAATATGACGTTCGTCTGGTCTTGGATGAATTGTGATTCCTTGTGCTCCATATTCTTGTACATCTTTTGCAAATTTTATTAAATTTGGGACATCACCACCTCTAGAATTTCGTAATGTGGCAATTTTATTTATGTTTACACTAAGTTTAGTTGTCATTGCGTTATATTTTTAAACTGGGTACAAAAATACAAAGTTAGCATGCTTAGAAGTAGTTATTTTTAATTAATTTGCGCCCTCAAATCTTTTGTTCTATGAATATTGCACAATATATATTGAATGACGTTACACCATTATCTATTGATGATGTTGTAAAAGAAGCGCAATTGGTTTTTAATAAACTTACATTTTCGCACATTCCTATTACCGAAAACGGAGTCTATTTAGGATGTATGTCTGAGACAGATTCACATTGTTTTGATGCTGAAAAACCTATTAGCGAATGTCGCTATGCACTGGAACAGTTTTTTGTACGCGCTCAAACCAATTGGATCGATGTTTTGGAAGCGTTTGCGCAAAACTCATCGAACATTATGCCTATTTTAAATGAGAAGAACGATTATATAGGTTATTATGAGTTAAATGATATCATTAGTATTTTTAACAAAACTCCTTTTTTACATGAGTTAGGGAGTGTTTTAATTGTTGAAAAAGGAATTAAAGATTATTCTTTTAGTGAAATCAGTCAAATTGTAGAATCGAACAATGCGCGTCTGTTAGGTGCATTTATTTCAAAAGCGGAACGTGATGTAGTACAAGTAACGATGAAGTTGAGCAATGCAGGTTTAAACGAAATTGTACAATCTTTTAGAAGGTATAGTTATAATATTGTTTCTGAATTTGCGGAAGACAGCTACATGCGAAGTTTAAAAGAACGTTCGGATTATTTAGATAAATACTTGAACATTTAGGTCATGAAGATTGGTATTTACGGTCAATTTTACCACAAAAACTCAGGAGAGTACATTACGTATTTGCTGCACAACTTACAGCAATACGGAGTAGATATTTATATTGAAAAGAAATACTATGAGATTTTTTCAGAGAAAATTGAGGTAAAAGAAACCTATAAAACGTTTGAATCTTACGCTGATTTAGACGAATCATTCGATTTATTTTTTAGTATTGGTGGCGATGGAACTATTTTGAGAACCATCACACTTGTACAAGATTTAAACA
This sequence comes from Kordia sp., assembly GCF_050633145.1. Taxonomy (GTDB): domain Bacteria; phylum Bacteroidota; class Bacteroidia; order Flavobacteriales; family Flavobacteriaceae; genus Kordia. The sequence continues at coordinate 84,823 of NZ_JBOEFY010000012.1, forward strand.
TTCCTATTATAGGAATAAATACAGGAAGACTTGGTTTTTTAGCAACTATTCAAAAAGAAGAAATTCAAGAAGCGATTGCTAAAATTGTTAGAAAAGAATACACTGTTATTGAAAGAAGTGTACTTGCGGTTGAAACTTCTCCCACTAATGAAGATATTTTAGAAATGAATTTTGCCTTAAACGAAGTTACTGTCGCCAGAAAAGATACCACTTCCATGATTACGGTAAAAACACATTTAAATGATGAATATTTAACTTCATATTGGGCAGATGGATTAATTGTAGCTACTCCAACTGGCTCTACAGGATATTCACTAAGTTGTGGCGGCCCCGTAATTACACCAAATAATAATAATTTTGTATTAACACCAATTGCGCCACATAACTTAAATGCGCGTCCATTAGTAATCCCCGATCATACTACCATTAGACTAGAAGTGTCTGGTCGTGAAGACAAACATCTTATTTCTTTAGATTCTCGAATTGCAACTGTAAACATTAATAGCATGATTACTATCAAAAAAGCCCCTTTTACAGTAAAGCTTGTAGAGCTTAAAGGGCAGAGTTTCTTAAAAACACTTCGAAAAAAACTTCTTTGGGGCGAAGATAAACGAAATTAAGAGCAATAAAACCCTGCAAATTATGTTTAAAAGCCATAGGTTTATTTTATGAATTGCCTATAACAAAAGAGAATACTATATTTGCAAACTTTTGATACCTATGAGAAGACTCGTTATAATGTTGGTTGGTTTTACTTTAGCCCAAACTATGAATGCACAACTCCACGAAATTGGAGGGTACATTGGCTATAGTAATTTTATTGGTGATGTGGGATCAACACAGTATATTAATCCAAACCATTTGGCGTATGGAGCTATATATAAATGGAATAGAAGTGAAAGACATTCGTTTAGAGCATCTATCACACGAACACTATTAGAAGGAAAAGATATTAATTCTGATGATCCGTCAAGAAATCTAAGAGGATTACAGTTTACAAATACGATTACTGAATTGTCATTAGGTATTGAATTTACTTTTTGGGAATTTAATTTACACGAAACAGATGCGCAAGGCGCACCATATTTATATACAGGTGTTTCATATTTTGGCTATGACACACTATTTTTGGATGATGGTAAAATTATCTCTTATGGAGATGACAATACTTTTGCTATTCCGATGGCATTAGGATATAAAATGACCATTTCAGATAAATGGGTATTAGGTTTAGAAATTGGCGCTCGATATACTTTTACGGATGATATAGATGGAAGCAATCCAGTAAATGATAAAGAAGATTTTGACAATTTGAAGTTTGGAAATATAAATAGTAACGATTGGTATATGTTTACGGGAATTACCCTAACCTATACTTTTGGAAAAAAACCCTGTTATTGTTACTAGTGTAGCAAGCAAAAACACGAATGAGTTTAGAGGAGAAAATACAGAAAGACTTTTTGCCGCAACATTTAGCCATTATTATGGACGGAAATGGTCGTTGGGCAAAACAAAAAGGAAGACTTCGTGTATTTGGTCATGAGAATGGAACTAAATCTGTACGACAAACCGTAGAAACTTGTGCCAAACTTGGTATTAAAAATTTAACACTTTATGCTTTCTCTACTGAAAATTGGAATCGCCCAAAACTAGAAGTAGAAGCATTGATGCGTTTACTAGTTTCTTCTTTACGAAAAGAACTTAAAATCCTTCAAAAAAACAACATAAAACTACAAGCCATTGGTTCTCTGGACACACTCCCTAAAAGAGCCAAAAGAGAATTGTTTGAGGTTATCGAAAAGACTAAAGATAACACACACATGACATTAACACTGGCATTGAGCTACGGTTCAAGAGAAGAATTAAAAAATGCTGTTAAAGAAATATGTCATAAAGTTAAAAATAATATAATTTCTTTGGAATCTATTGACGAATCCATTATTAATCAGCATCTTTACACGCAAAATTTACCAGATGTAGATTTACTTATACGTACTAGTGGAGAACACCGTATAAGTAATTTTTTGCTATGGCAAATTGCATATGCTGAACTATATTTTACCGACGTATTATGGCCAGATTTTAGCAAGGAAAATTTATATGAAGCGTTGATTAATTATCAAAATAGAGAACGAAGATTTGGAAAAACAAGCGAACAAATTAATTAGAATTTTAATGCAGAAAAAATACCTAAAATCATTATTGTTATTATTAATACTGTTTTGCAGTATTACCTCGTATGCACAAGAAACTACTTTTGATAAAGGAAAGAAATACACTATTGGCGGCATTAAGGTTACTGGATTAAAAAGTTATAACGAACAAACCGTTATTACGTACACTCAATTACGTGAAGGACAGGAAATTTTAGTTCCCGGAGAAGAAATTAGTGCAGTTATTAAAAAATTATGGGGATTAGAGCTTTTTAGCGATATCAACTTTTATATAGAACGTATTGAAGGTGATAAAGTATTCTTAGAGTTAAACATTCAAGAATTACCGACATTGTCAAATGTGGAAGTTCGTGGTTTAAAAGAAAATAAAGCTGCTACGGTAATCAAAGAAACCGAACTTAAAAAAGGAAAGAAAGTTACCGAAAGTTTCTTAGCAAACACTAAAAACTACATCCAAAACAAGTATAAAAAACAAGGGTTTTATCGCACGAAAGTAAATATTGTTACTGAGTCAGATACTACAGACAATGCTAAAAACAACATGAAAGTGATTGTAAATGTTGATCGTGGTAAAAAGATTAAAATCAAAAATATTCGCTTCTCAGGAAACAAGCAATTCAAAGACAAGAAGTTACGTAGAGCTATGAAAAATACGAAGGAAAAATTCCTATTCCGTATTTTTAAATCTTCAAAGTTGATTCCTGAAGATTACAAGGAAGATTTAAACTCTATTATTGAAAAGTATAAGGAAAATGGTTTCCGTGATGCACGTATTGTAAGCGATTCAATTAGCTGGAATGAAGACAATACTCTAAATATTGATATTGCACTTGAAGAAGGAAATAAATATTACTTTGGTGATATTACATTTTTAGGAAATACTGTTTACACAGACAGACAGTTAAACAGTTTGTTAGGTATTAAAAAAGGGGATACGTATAATGGAGTATTATTAGAAAAGCGTATTGCTGACGAAACTGATCCTGACGCGCAAGATTTAACAAATCAATACCAAAACAACGGGTATTTATTCTCAAATATCAACCCTGTTGAGGTTTCAGCAAAAAATGATACTATCAATTTCGAAATTCGTATCATTGAAGGAAAACCAGCATATTTCAACAATATCTCTGTAGTTGGAAACGAAAAAACAAACGATCACGTTATTTATCGTGAAATCAGAACAAAACCAGGAGAATTATATAGTAAGGACAAAATTATCCGTACCATTCGTGAATTAGGTCAATTAGGATTCTTTGATGCAGAGCAAATCAAACCAGAAATCAAAAATCCAGACCCAAACAGTGGAACTGTTGATGTTGAATATAGCTTAGCAGAACGTGGAGGAAGCCAAATAGAACTACAAGGTGGTTATGGTGGTGGAGGTTTCATTGGAACCTTAGGACTATCTTTTAATAACTTCTCTATTCGAAACTTATTTAATGGTGATGCATATAAGCCTTTACCAACTGGTGATGGACAAAAATTAGCGTTACGTGCGCAAGCAAGTAGATTTTTCCAAACGTTTAGCTTTTCATTTACAGAACCATGGTTAGGAGGAAAAAAACCAGTACAGTTTACTTCTTCTTTATCACATACAGTACAATTCTTATTCAATCCGCAAACAAACAGTGCTGACAAAGACAGACGTTTTTTAATTACAGGATTATCTGTAGGATTGGCAAAACGTTTAGCTGAACCAGATGATTATTTTGTATTATCGCAAGCATTAAGCTTCCAGCATTACAACTTAAAGAACTATAACACAGGTTTATTTACCTTTGGTGATGGATTCTCAAACAACTTCTCATACACAGTTGCCTTATCGAGAAATTCATCGGGTCCAAACCCAATTTACCCAATGCAAGGTTCAGAATTCTCCGTAAGTGCAAAACTTTCCTTACCTTATTCGCTGTTTAATAACGTAGACTATGGAAATTTAGAAAATCAAGAAGATTTTCAGCTGAAAGATGCAAATGGAAACTTCTTAAATGCAAATGCAGGAGCGCCGGGTGAACCAGCAAATTTAGGTCCAACATTAGAACCAGGAGAAGTTTCTATAACAGACAGAGGAAAAGTTGATCAAGAAAAATTTAAATGGTTAGAATTTTATAAAATTAAATTTAAAGGTGCTTGGTACCAAAATGTAGTTGATAAATTAGTCCTAAAAACAGAAGCTAATTTTGGGTTCTTAGGAGCGTATAACAACGATAGAGGAATCATTCCTTTTGAAAGATTCTTCGTTGGTGGAGACGGATTAGGGAACTTCAGTTTGGACGGTAGAGAGGCAATTGCATTGCGTGGATATCCAAATCAATCACTTTCTAATATAGATGGAGGTACTATTTACAATAAATTTTCGTTAGAGTTACGTTATCCGATTACATTAAAGCAAACAGCTTCTATTTATACGTTAGCATTTTTAGAGGCAGGTGGCTCATTTAATTCGTTTAAAGAATACAGTCCGTTTGACTTAAATCGTTCGGCTGGTGCAGGATTACGTATATTTATGCCTGCATTTGGATTGTTAGGTATTGACTTTGGATATGGATTTGATCCAATCCCAGGAACTACGCAACGAAACGGATGGGAAACACACTTTATTATCGGACAGCAATTTTAAGTAATTTAAATTTTGGCACGATATTTTCTATTAACAAACCGACAGACATGAAAACTAAAGTTCTTTTTTTATTAACAATGCTTCTCACATTATCTACCGTAAACGCACAACGTGTAAATGGTGCAAGAGTTGGCTATATTGATATGGAATACATTTTAGAAAACGTAACAGCATATCAAGAAGCAAACACACAGTTAGAAGCAAAAGCACAACGCTGGAAAAACGAAATTCAAAAGAAGCAAAACGCAATAGATCAAATGAAAAAAAATCTAAGTGCGGAACGTGTTTTGCTAACCAAAGAATTGGTTGACGAGCGTGAAGAAGAAATAGAAATCTTAGAACAAGAATTACAAACATACCAACAAGATCGTTTTGGTCCTTTTGGAAGTTTAATGGCACAACGTCAAAATATGGTAAAACCTATTCAAGACCAAGTGTTAACCGCAGTTCAAGATATCGCAAAAAAGAAACGTTACGATTTTGTGTTTGACAAATCAGCTGATGTAGTAATGCTTTTCTCTGCAAAGAAGTTTGACATAAGTGATCAAGTGTTACGTGTGATCAATAGAGATGAAAAACGTAAAGGTAAAGAAGAGAAAATCAGGAAAAAGAACGAGAAATCTAAATTTGAAGATAAAGATTCTGAGCCTAATCCTGAAGTAGAAGCAAAAAAACAAGCCGCGGCAGAAAAGAAAGCTGAACGTCAAAAAATATTAGACGAGCGTAAAAAGAAACGTTTGGAAGAACGTGAAGCTAAGAAAAAAGCGTACGAAGAAAAACGTAAAAAGCTCATCGAAGCACGTGAAGCAAAAAAGAAAGCTGCTGAAGAAAAGCGTAAAAAACGAGAAGAAGAACGCAAAAAGAAGCAGGAAGAGAAAAAGAAAGAAAACGAAGAAAACGGCGAAAGCGGTGGTGCCGGTGACGGAAAATAACAACAATTAATATAAATAACACTTAAAGTAAATAATTGAAAATCATGAAACAAATGAAAAAGCTAGTTGCAATTGCAGTACTATTTTTCGGAATGGTAAGTTTTACAAATGCACAGACAAAGGTTGCTCACATTAATACGCAACAATTGATTAGCGCAATGCCGGAAATGAAAGAAGCTAAGGATGAGTTTGACAAATTACAACAATCATTAGGTGCAGATATTCAAGCTTCTGTAACCGAATACAGAAATAAATTAACTCAGTACACAAATGAAGCTCCTGGAAAAACAGATGCTGAAAATGATTCTAGAAAGAAAGAATTAGCAGAATTAGAAACACGTATCCAAGAAGCTCAAGCTGCTGCTCAAAAAACAGCAGAACAAAAATATATTGACTTAACAAAGCCTATTCAAGAAAAAGCATTGGCTGCAATTCAAAAAGTAGCAAGAGCACAAGGATTTGCCTATGTACTTGATGAAACACCAGGTTCAGGTTTATTACTTGCTGACGGAACTAACTTAATGGATTCTGTTAAGAAAGAATTAGGTATCAAGTAAAAAACTACTTTAGAATACCCTATAAAAAAAACCGCCCTAATAGGCGGTTTTTTTATGCTTCAATTTTAATAATATGATATCTTCTCCCAAATTCCATTTTCTTTATACAAATGATATCCAACACCAGCCAGCATAATATGCGGCGTTTTATACATGATGTCTGTACTTGGCAATACTAATTTTGAACAATTTCGAACTTCTAAAAACTTTAAGTTATCTAAGTAAAATAACGAATCTATAGAAGTTAAATTGCTAGCTCCATTGATTCCTATTTTAGAAACAACATCAGTTCTCCAATCGGCATGAATTGTTTGTATTCCATTACAATTTCTCAATTCTAAATGATCAATAGAATTAAAAGAAAAAACCCAAGAAATATCTGTTAAACCAGTTACATCATTTAAGTACAACCTTTCTAAGGAAAGCTCTGGAAAAGTATTTTTCACTGAATCAAGTTCGATATCATATAACTTCAAAAATTTTAAATTGGTATATTTTTTAAGATGTTTCAAACTTTTAATTTTTGTGGTATGATCGTGCAATGCCCAACTATTAATTTCTAAATATTGAATCGATTTTGGCAAATATGAAGGCACTTCTGTCAAACTATAAATGTTCGCCAAAATCAATTTCTCTAGTTTAGAAAGTCGCTTCACATTATTCAGATAGTTTTTAGCATCCTTTTTTCGAAATGTTATTCCGTGATCAATTTCTAATTCCTTAATACTGTTTTTTCTATGAAACTTTGGAAAACGAGTCAAATTTGGCGTACCGCGAATCTTTATCTTCTCTATCGTATTACAATCTGAAAAAGCGTCTAAGTTTTCTAAATTTTTCGCATCCATGACAAACAAAGATTGCAAAGAATCAAATTGAAACTTCTTATTTGTGAAATGTTTTCTTTTGCTATAAAGAATATTCAAATGTTTTAAATTCGGAAAATAAAGATCAAGTTTTGATAAATCTGCAGATGTACCAATCGTAAGAGATTCTGTATGTATAAAATCTTTAAACTCCACTGGAATTTCAGAAAGCGCAATATCTATACGAAGATTTCTATGCTTTTTTAACATTGCTATCCGCGATAGATTTGTGGTACTATCAATAATAGTAATATCTCCCATTCCATCATTCAAATTCACATAACGCGGTCCTGGTTGTGCTTTTAAAAATAATGCAACAAAGAAACATCCCAACAAAAAAAAGTAACGTTGACTCATAATTCATATTTTGCTTGCAAAATACAGCGTCATTTCCTCTTAGAAAACAACCAATGAGTCAACACTACTTTTTGATGAGGTTGTAATCAAAAAAAAGCTACACATATCGCTTTAAGTACTATTGTTCGTGAGATATTGTGTTTATTTCACGATTTTATCAAAAATTATAGCTACAATTATAAATCATTTAGACAACGCTATTTTTTTACTTATTTTTACAACTATGAGCAATTCCTCTATTGGTATTTTTGATTCTGGTGTTGGCGGCACTTCGATTTGGCGAGAGATTCACAAACTCCTGCCACACGAAAACACAATTTATTTAGCCGATAGTAAAAATGCACCTTACGGACCAAAGGGAAAGGAAAAAATTACAGAACTTAGCATTAAGAATACCGATTTACTACTCCAGAAAGGTTGTAAACTTATTGTGGTAGCTTGCAATACTGCAACTACGAACTCGATTCGCTATTTACGTGAAAATTATGATGTTCCATTTATTGGAATCGAACCAGCTATTAAACCTGCCGCTTTACAGACGAAATCCAACACGATCGGCATTTTAGCAACCAAAGGAACACTCTCAAGCGAATTGTTCCATAAAACAACCGATTTGTACGCTAGTGGCGTTAATGTCATCGAACAAGTTGGTGAAGGTTTGGTACCTTTAATAGAAAACGGAGCAATTGATTCTCCAGAAATGGAAAAACTACTAAAACAGTACTTAGCACCAATGATTGCCGAAAATATTGATTATTTGGTATTAGGTTGTAGTCACTATCCCTATTTAATTCCGAAGTTACAAACGCTGCTTCCCAAACATGTAACTATTATTGATTCAGGAATTGCTGTTGCCAAACAAACACAAGCCATTTTAGCACAACATAAATTATGCGCATCAAATACAAATGTTGGAGATTGCATTTTTTATAGCAATGGAAAACCTGAAATTTTAAGAGATATTTTGAAAGATGATTTTACGGTTGAAGCTCTCAATTTTTAATCGTCAGATTCATCTTCTTTAAACCAACTCGAATACTCCACATAATTATCCGCAATACGATTGATTTCTCCAGAGATTAATTCATTGCTAATATCTTTTACTTTCTTGGCAGGAACACCAGCATAAATACTTCCCGATTTTACATGCGTGTTTTTAGTCACTACAGCGCCAGCCGCAATGATACTGTTACTTTCCACAATACAATCATCCATAACAATACTTCCCATTCCTATCAATACATTATCGTGAATAGTGCAACCATGTACAATTGCGTTATGTCCTATAGAAACATTATTCCCAATAGTTGTTGGTGATTTTTGAAAAGTAGCGTGAATTACAGCGCCATCTTGCACATTCACTTTATTACCCATTTTTATATAATGCACGTCTCCGCGAATGACCGCATTGAACCATACACTACATTGATTCCCCATGGTTACTTCGCCTACAATAGTAGCATTTTCAGCAATAAAACAATCGTTTCCAATTTGCGGGTGTTTTCCGTTTACAGGTTTTAGAATCATGGTTTTTGGGTATTTGGTGTTGGGTGTTGGGTCGCTGCGCTTTTGGTTGTTTGTTAATAAGAAACAGATTACTTCGTCGAAACTCCTCGCAATGACGTTTCAAACATTTTCAAATTCAAATTCAAATTCAAATTCAAGTTCAAATTCAAGTTCAAGTTCAAGTTCATACTACTTAAAATACGACAGCAAATTCGCTTTTTTTGTTGAAGAAACCAAGACTTCTTTTCCATTACTTAAAACTACACTTCCGCCCTTTCCTTTTCGGTATTTTACAACTTCATTGACATTGACTAAGTACGATTTGTGTACACGTGCAAACGGATATTTACTCAATGCTTCTTCAAAGTATTTCAACGTTTTGCTCACTACAATTTTAGAATCGTTGATATAGATTTCCGTATAGTTATCGTCTGCTTTGCAATATACTATTTCAGCCACATTCAATACTTCAAAACCATCTTGTTGCGGAATGGTTATTTTCCCATTGATGGTTTCAATATTGGTTGTCAATACCGCATCTTCCATGCGCTCTTCTTTACTTTTAACAGCAACCACATGATCGACAGCTTTGATAAGCTCATCAATAGAAATTGGTTTTAGCAAATAGTACGATGCATGACTGTTTAATGCTTCTATTGCATAATGATCGTAGGCCGTTACAAAAATGGTTTCAAACGAGCGATCACCAACTTTTTCTAATAAGTCAAACGCATTTCCAAAAGGCATTTCAACATCTAAAAACACCAAATCCAATTCATTATTTCGAATTAAAATAAGTGCATCTTCAATATTAGAAGCTTCTCCGATTACATTTACATTCGGGCAGTATTTTGCAACATATTTTTTTAGAATTTCTCTGCTAATTTCTTCGTCTTCTACAATAATTGTTTGTAATTGCATTTAGTCTTTTTTAAGCGTTAGTATAACTTTAGTTCCTTGTCCATCTTCAAAAACATCCGACAGCGAAACATCTACTTTATCTTTGTACATATCATTCAATATGGCAATACGTTTTTTGATATTCCCCATACCTTTTGATTTTTGGCGTAACTGATTTTTTGTCTTTAATTCCATAGAACGTTTGCGACCAATTCCATCATCTTCAATTATAATTTCAAGCATTTCTTCGGTCTTCGCCGAAATAGAAATATTCAATGTTCCTTTTTCTTCTTTATAACGCAGTCCGTGCCAAATTGCATTTTCTATGTATGGTTGTAATAACATTGGCGGAATTTGAAAGTCAGATACTTTCAATTGTTCATCTACCTTAATTGTATAGTCAAACTTATCTTGAAAACGCATGTGTTCTAATCGCACATACAATTCAAGGAGTTCCAATTCTTTTGATAATGGAATGAAATCTTCATCAGAATTTTCTAAAACGGTACGCATTAAAGTAGAAAACTCAGATAAATATCGATTTGCATTACGTTCATCATTCAACGCTATATAATTATTTACCGAATTTAATGCATTGAAAATAAAATGCGGATTCATCTGTGTTCGCAACGATTTTAATGCCAATAAATTATTTGCTAATTTTTGTTGTCTACTATTTCGATACAAAAGATAAATTGTGATCGCTAGTAAAATCATTCCGAAAATAAGCGAATAGATGGTGTACAATTGGCGTTTATTACTTTCCTCCACTAACAATTGCTCTCGCTTAAAACTATCAGTTCGCGAACGCTCAAACTTCCGATCAGCTTCCAAACTCATGATACGCGTTTGTTTTTCCTGAATATTTTTCAGCAAACGACTTGCCTGTGAAATTTCTTGTTCTTTGCGTAAAGTCAATTCGTTTACCAATTCTACATATTCTTGAAAAGTTGTTCGTGCCGCATCAAATTCACCAAGTGATTCTAGTGTTTCCGACAGTTTTCGAGTTGCGTCTTTAGCAACAATTAAATCTTCTTTTGTATTGGCCTCAGAAGCACTTTTCTTAAAATACGGAAGTGCTTCATCGTATTTTTCTTGTTGTAAAAATGCATTTCCAATTTTATAATTAATTCGTTGCGAGCTTACAATTACAGAATCTTTTAAAGGTCCTTTAGCCACTTGTGTATCAGAACCTGATTTCTCTAAATCTTCCAAGTTCTTTTTACGCAATTCAATTTCTTTGTCAAATAAACTGTTAGAATTGTAAAAATCGGCCACGCGATCTTGTTCAACAATAGCGCGATTTAAGTTTTGATTTTGTGCTAAATTCAAAGAATTAGTATAAAAGCCTTCTGCAAGATTCGTTTTTCCAGAAGCAGCATAATTATCTGCTATTTTAGAATTTAAATCTGTGATTTTTGGTGCAATCAAATCTGTTTTTGAAATTTCTAGACTTTTATTGTAATTTTCGAGTGAAATATCATATTTACCTAAGGCTTTGTATGCATCGCCCAAACCTTCATAAACTGTTATTTGTTGGTATCTTGATAAGCTATTACGTAGAATTCGTTTGAACGTTTTTATAGCTTCATCATAGTCTGCATTGAGCAATTGTGTTTTTCCTAGCGAAATCAATAAACGAATTGTACTATACGCATTGAGTGCAATTTTATAATTACTAATTGCCAAATCGTATTGTTTCCAATACACATATATATCACCTAATACTTCATACGAATCTGAAAGTTGCTTTTCATCGTTGGAATCATATAAGTTTTCAAGTGCTCTTTCTATGAATTGAATACTTTTTTCTATGTCTTTCTTTTTGAATGAAACAGCAGAGTCCAACATTATTTTATGTTGTGCTAAGTTCGATTTTTGTTTTCCTTTGCGCCCGAGGGATTTATTTTCTTGTTTTTCTTCTTCATCAAAGCCATCTACCAAAATAACGATAGATTCATCACTAGAAACTTCATGAAACTCTTTTCCAAAACTAGGATGTTCAATTACTAATTGATCGCCCACACGCGTTCGAATCGTAAAACGACCAAAGGCATTTGTTTTTACTACTTCTCCTCCAACTACGCGTATGGTAGCGTCAGATACTGGCGATCGGTTTTCTCTACCTCTAATTTCTCCTCGCACCATAAAAAAAGCAGCAACTTCTTTCTGTTCATTCGATTTGTTCTGGGAAACAATATCTTGGAAAGAAATCAAGCATAAAAACACAAATATTATTGTAAGCTTATTTTTCATCATTTTCATTAAGAATGATAAACTTACGCACTTTCGTTGATATACTAAAATGCGCACTGCTCTAAAACCTAGTTTTTCAGCACTTTTCAGCTAATTTTTACTTGTTTCTCTCACGAAAAGAATCGGTTCACTCACTCAACTCGATTGTTAACTCATTCCTGTTTTTTTTCGGATTTCTTTGCGGGTACTTTTAGAGAAAATTAAAAACCAGATGAAAAAAATAAATCTTTTATTGTGCTTACTACTTACCCAGTTTATTTTTGCACAACACAAAGGGAATTACGATCAAAATCTTCAGATTTCTAGGCAGAATATTGCTACTGGAAATGCGCAAGTGTATGGACCACAATCTCCAAAGCACCGAAGGAATGTAAATCCAAGTTCTTCCATTATAATTGATGTACACGCTTTGTATAATGCCAAAGCAAGTTCGTACACGGCAATTTTTAATGTTTCACAAATTGGTCCAACAGCCGAAGAAACACATAAGTTAGTTAATGAACGTATTGATAATGTTCGCAAAGAGTTAATTGCAACAGGAATTAAAAAAGACGATATCGCTATTGATGTTATTTCGTTTGTTCCTGTGTATGAAATTGAAGTACAGAAAAAACTGTTTAGCACTAAGTACAATGAAGTTCCTAAAGGTTTTGAATTGCAACAAAACATTCACATTCGGTTCAAGAAAACACAGCAGTTTGAGAAAATTTTAGCGGCTTGTGCTGCAAACGAAATTTACAACTTAGTTAAAGTAGATTATTTTATTGAAGACATTCGTGCAGTTTACAAAAAGCTACAAACCTCATTAGTATCATTAATTAAAGAAGAAAAAGAATACTACAAACTTTTAGGCTTTGATTTATCTGATTATAACGTTGTGATGGCTGATGATAAGTATTGTTATTTCCCAAAAGATTTTTACCAAAACTATCAAGCGTATAATAGCGTTTCTTTTGAGGCATTAAAGAAAAATAAAGGCGTAACCAAAGCCAAAAAACAGACTTCATATTACTATCAGCCAGTTTCTACTGAGAATTATGATATTGTATTGAATCCTGCCATTTTAGAACCTGTAGTTCAGGTTGGTATGCAAATTAAACTGGTGTATTCACCTAAACCAAAAGAGCAAAAACAAGCTCCAAAAACCGAAATTAAGACCGAACATAAATATTATGTGATTTCGCCAGATGGTAAAATTGACGTAAAAGAGTTAAAAACTAGTAACTAATCATCAAACATAAAACCGAATAAACAAAATATTGAACTTAAAAACGAATGACGTTGCTAAGTAACAGCATTCAAAAAAAAGAAACAGATGAAAACACTACATGTATTATTAGCAAGTGCGTTACTAATTGTAATGTCTTGCAAAGGAAACACAAAAGCAGATACTGATTTGTTGAGTGAAGCAAAAATGGAGACTACTGTAGACAGTAAAATTCTACAAGCAAAACCAAAAAACACGATTAAAGTTGCTTTATTGTTAGATACTAGCAATAGTATGGATGGATTAATTCATCAAGCAAAAGCACAATTATGGGAAATTATTAATGAGTTATCGTATGCCAAATGTGGTGGTGAAAAACCAGCATTAGAAATTGCTTTATACGAGTATGGAAACGACAATTTACCATCTGAAGAAGGATACATTAGACAAGTATTAGGCTTTAGTAATGATTTAGATGAGATCTCTGAAAAGTTATTTTCATTGACTACACGTGGCGGAAGTGAGTTTTGCGGACATGTAATTCAAACTTCACTAGACCAATTAAATTGGGGAAACAATCCTAAAGATTTGAAAATGCTTTTTATTGCAGGAAACGAACCTTTTACACAAGGAAATGTAAACTACAAAGATGCTATTACCAATGCTTGTGAGAAAGATGTAGTGATTAATACTGTTTTTTGTGGAAACTACGAGCAAGGAATTTCTGGAATGTGGAAAGATGGCGCAGTACAAGGAAAAGGTGATTATATGACAATTGCACACAATAGAAATATTGTATATGTACAAACTCCTTATGATAAGAAAATCATGGAATACAACACGCAATTGAACAAGACATATATTGCGTACGGGAGAAAAGGAGAAGCTAAAATGATGAATCAAGCAACGCAGGATTTTAATGCAAATTCTCTTAATGAAGAAATTGCTGTAGATAGAGCTGTTTCGAAAAGTTCTGGTTTTTACACAAATTCTTCTTGGGATTTGGTAGACGGAATTGCTAACGATTCTGTAAAGTTAGAAGAATTGACAGAGAAAGAATTGCCAAAAGAGTTGAAAGGAAAGTCTAAAGATCAAATTCTAGCATATGTAAAAAAGCAACAAAAAGCACGAAAAGATATTCAACGTAATATTCGTGAACTGAATGCAAAACGCAAACAATACATTTCTAAAGAGAATAAAAAAGAAGGTAAAGACGATTTGGAAAGCGCTATGATTAAAGCTATTAAAACACAGGCTGCTCGTAAAAATTATACATGGTAGGTTTAGACCGCTTCGCGGTTAGACTTGTTCCTGCGCAGGCAGGAATCTCTTGGACTCGCGTTGCTTTTAGACTTCTTAGACGCTACGAAAATCTAACTTGAGTTAGAATTAATCATTGTCATTTCGAGTGCAGTCGAGAAACTAAAGAACAGAACTGTTTTTATGGAATCTCGACTGCACTCGATTTGACATTTATAAGAACTAGTTCTCCACATAAACAAGCTAACACCAAACTTTTTTTACTACTACACACATGAAATATTTATGTTTATTAGTTCCATTCCTAGTATTTGCACAAACACCTGTCACAACATATTATGACAGTGGAGAAATTCTTAGTAGGTATTTTGTAAAGAATAATACATTGGATAGCACATTTACGCAGTATTATAAAAACGGAAAAATACAATCGAAAATGCAATACAAAAAGTGTGAATATGACACCAACTATATTAAAATGCTTCAATCTAAAATACGTTGTGTTAGTGTATATTATAACCTGAAAAATAAAGTACTAGAAGGTAGAAAACACGGAAAATGGACTTTTTACTACAAAGATGGAAGTTTAAAATTTGTTTCTAATTATCATTGTGGTTTTAAGCAAGGAAATTTTATAACCTATCGTACAGATGGAATATTAAAACACAGTGAGTTTTATCATGAAGGGAGTTTAATTACAGAAAGAGAATATCATGAAAATGGCACTTTAAAAATATTAATTCAATATACCTATGTGTACGACGAGAATAAAGATAGTGGTCGCGAAGTTGTTTCCTATACAAAAACTGAGTTTAGAGATGATTCAACTATAAAAAGCATCAAAAGAGTGACTGACAGTGATTCTTCTAATGAAAAAGGAATTTACAAAGAATATTATCCTAACGGTTTTTTAAAGATCAGCGAAGAACTTGTAAACGATTTCCGAGAAGGTGTATACAAAGAATTTTATGACAACGGTCATAAGAAATATGAAGGCGAATATATTGATGAAGAACGCGTTAAAAAGCATCACTATTATGATCGCGCAGGAGAAATGACTAAAATAGAATCTTGGGACAAAGACAGACTTATTAACACAGAATACAAGAAGTAAACATTATAATTATACTCAAAAGAAAAAGGCTTGCAATGATTTTGCAAGCCTTTCGTATATATTGTTTTGTGTATGTCTTAGTTAATTGCAGGACAGTTACAGTGGTAAGGTTCTCTTTGACTTCCAAAGTCATACCCTAAAGTAAGTTGGTGAAAACCTCCATTAGAAAGCACTAAAGAGTTTGCTTGGTACGAATACGTGTATGCAAACATAAACTTGTTATAATTTACTCCGATAAAAGGTGTAATATATTGTAGCTTTTGATTGTCTACTTGTGTACCATTTACAAATTCTGCTCCGTCTAAGCTTCTTCTATATGATAATCCTCCCCAAACAGAACCGAATTCTAAGCTTCTATATACTTTAATATTTGCATCAATAGAAGATTCTTGTGTTTCTTCGGTGTATTGAAACATAAAAGATGGCTCGTATTTCCAATCGCCACCATATTCTCCGAATGTATATCCAGCAGATGCTAAGTAACGACGTTGATTTTTTGATTCAAATTCTTGAGAAAATAAATCTCTTTTCGTTGGCAATGCATTCTTAATTGTAAAGTGAGCATAGAAATCCAAGAAATAATAAGATGCTCCAAAATCTACATTAAAGTATGTAGTATTTAGTTCTGTTCCTAAAATTGCAGGATCTGGATTGTTAATAATGTCAAAACCAGTTTCATCTAAAGTTCCTTGTGTAAACCCTGTACTAATTCCAAAAGATAATTGATTTAAATCTACTGTATTTCTTGAAAGTAATAAGTGGTATGCAAAGGTTAAATATGCTCCTTGTTGCGAAAAGTTACCATTTTCATCGTTGTACAAAATAGCTCCAACTCCTACTTTATCTCCTACGCGAGTATTAAAGCTTAAGGTTTGTAATGATGGCGCATTATCTACGTCGAACCATTGCTGTCTAGCTGTTAATCGAATTTTAGAAGCATTAGATGCTCCAGCCATTGAAGGATGAATTAGGTATAAATTATCAGAAAGATAGTCTACATAAACAGGAAGTCCATCTTGCGAAAAAGAGCACTGTACTCCAAATGCCATGGCAACAATAGCTAAGTATTTTTTAAATTTCATTAGTGTTTATCTTTTTGTGTAAAAAATAATCGACACGAGTATGAGTCGTATCGAGATTCAATGCAACTTATTATTTGATAACGAGGCTTTTAATCATTGTGTTTCAGTTAGTTATATGCAATACTCCATTAAAATAGGCGTTTCCATAGCGTAAAATGCCACACATTTGGTCAAATATATAAATTATTTGATAAGTATGTCATGCTTATCTAAATTTATTATTGATGTTTTCCTCTAGATTTTCATTTTTATAAAAATGAGTTTTCAGTACGGTTTTGTTTCAGGCGTCAATTTATTAAAAACGTAATTATTTATTAATTATTTTAACACAAAAAATAAATTTCTTTGAAACTGACCTCAAGAATCAAATAATTTACCTCACTCCATTTACAGAATACAACGATAATGGTTACTTTTGTAAAAAAATAAACCCATGAGTGGTATTACTATAAGTATAGAGAAAACAAGCAACCCCGCAATTATAAAGTTTGAAGCTAGCACGTTTCTTACGCGTCACAATAGTTATGAATTTAAAAACATTGACGACGCCAAGGATTCTCCTTTAGCACAGCAATTATTTTACTTGCCATTTGTAAAAACAATTTTTATTTCAGGAAATTTTATTGCAATTGAGCGTTACAATATTGTTTCTTGGGAAGATGTACAGGAAGAAGTTTCTGAACAAATTCAAGAATATATTAATAGTGGAAAAGAAGTGATTAGCGAGTCTGCTACACCACAAAAAGTAGTTCCTGTAACTATTTATGCGGAAAGCACACCAAATCCGACAGTAATGAAGTTTGTTGCTAATAAAAAAGTGGTTGAGCGTATTTTTGAATTTAAGAATATTGACGAAACGAAATATGCACCACTTGCACAGTCATTATTTCACTTTCCGTTTGTAAAAGAAGTCTTTTTAGATAAAAACTATATTTCAATCACGAAGTATGATATGGTTGAATGGAATGATATTACGATGGAAATTCGTGAATTTATCCGCAATTATATTCAAGAAGGAAAAGAAGTCATTTCAAAAGATATTCCAGTAGAGCAGAAAGAAAAAATTGAACTTTCGGAAGAAAGCTTTGAAGCCTTAGACGATATTTCAAAAGAAATTGTGAATATTTTAGAAGAATATATTAAACCAGCAGTAGCGAGTGACGGAGGAAATATTATGTTCGATTCATACGATCCAAAATCTAAAGTTGTAAAAGTAGTATTACAAGGAGCTTGCAGTGGTTGCCCTTCTTCTACATTGACATTGAAAAGTGGAATTGAAAATACGTTAAAGAGCCTATTAAAAGGACAGATTAACGAAGTTGTTGCAATTAACGGATAAATCTTGTTTTTATAATTGAAAGAATTGCCGTAATTTGAAGGTCTAAATTATTATTTAACCTTTAAAAACACGTAATATCATGGCAGTAATGAAAGTTATCGAAGTTCTTTCAAATTCAAAGAAAAGTTGGGAAGATGCAACTGCAAAAGCTGTAAAACAGGCTTCTAAATCAGTTAAGAATATTAAATCAGTTTATGTTCAAGATCAGAGTGCGATCGTTGAAAACGGAGCTGTAGTTGAGTACCGCGTAAACTTAAAACTTACGTTTCAAGTAAACTAACAAAAACACCTATCATATATAAAAAGCGTTATCAGCAATTGATAACGCTTTTTTTTATACTCATAGATTTTCCATATCTTTTTAAAAATTATAAAACTTACCTATGAAAACTTTAGAAACGATCCTTATTGCACTTGTCGCTATTGAGCATGTATATATATTAGTCTTAGAAATGTTTTTGTGGACAACTCCAAAAGGTATAAAAACCTTCGGATTAAAATCAAAAGACTTTGCCGAAGAGACTAAAACACTTGCCGCAAACCAAGGATTGTACAACGGTTTTTTAGCCGCAGGATTATTTTGGTCTTTATACACCAAAGATATTTCGGTAAGTTTATTTTTTATTATTTGCGTATGTGTTGCTGCACTTTATGGTGCTTATTCTACAAAAAGTAACCGCATTTTAATTGTACAAGGAACACCAGCTTTTTTAACTTTAGCAGTTATTTTAACACGAATGTTTCTTAAGAGCTAACTTAAAGAGTATTTATTAAACTTCTAAACAGTAAAAAATGTCAGTTAACAGATTTTTTTACTGTTTGTGGAATGCTTAAAAATTCAGCTATAAATCTATTTTGAAATCATCCTATTTCTTAATTTTGCATCATTATAAAAATCTAATATTATGCAAGAAGAAAATACAACTACTGAAACAGGTTGGTTTGGGAGTTTTGATTTTGAAACAATTATTGTGGACTACGGACTGAAAATAGTTGCCGCGCTCGCCATTTTAATCATTGGTTTATTTGTTATAAAAATGATTGTGCGCGTATCGAGAAAGATCATGAAAAAACGTGGTATCGATGCAACTTTACAAAAGTTTTTAGGAAACCTACTCGGTTGGGTACTTAAAATTTTATTGTTTGTTGCTGTTGCTTCTAAATTAGGATTAGAAACTACTTCGTTTGCTGCTATTATTGGTGCCGCTGGTTTGGCAATTGGTTTAGCGCTACAAGGATCGTTATCAAACTTTGCAGGTGGTGTTTTAATCATGATTTTCAAGCCATTTAAAATTGGTGATTTAATTGAAGCGCAAGGTGTTATTGGAGTGGTTAAAGAAATTGAAATTTTCACTACACAATTAAATACGCCAACAAATAAGTTAGCAATTATTCCAAATGGTACTTTATCTAATGGAAACATCATTAACTATTCAGCGGAAGGAGTTTTAAGAGTAGATCACGTAATAGGTGTATCTTATGATGCAGACATCAAACAAACAAAAGAAGTGTTGATGAAAATTATGGAAGCTCATGACAAAGTATTAAAAGATCCAGCTCCAACAGTTAATGTTTCTGAATTGGCAGATAGCTCGGTAAATTTTGCAGTTCGTCCTTGGACAAAAACGGAACATTATTGGGATGTATATTTTGATATTTTAGAAGATGCCAAAGTTGCCTTAGATGCTGCTGGAATCGAAATTCCTTATCCACATAGTGTTGAAATACAGAAAGAAGGTTAGACTGTTAGACTGTTAGACTGTTAGACTGTTAGACTGTTAGACTGTTAGACAAAATAAAATAGTACAAAAAAACGACATCATTGATGTCGTTTTTTTATTTGAAATAGATTTTAAATCATTAGTGTATGTTCTATTTTTCTAATTCGGTGCTTTGTTCGTTAATAACGCAGTATAAATTTTCAGGATGCGCTTGTCATATATATCAAAAGAAATTTTTGCGATTAAAGCGCCAATGATTGGAAAAACTAATTTCATCATCGGTTCAAAACTTAAAAACGCCGCTCCGTTTATGAATTGATATATTGAAACTCCCCAAAGTACTATAAACGTTGCAATTAGAAAAAGGTTTGTATACAAATCAAATTTGTTTTTAATTTTTACAGCTGTTTTATTTGACGAAATGGCTGTTAAACGAATATCTGAAATTATATCAAGTCCGCTTCCGTATTTGTTTTTCATTAATCCGTGTAATTTCGTTTCGCTCAATTCTGTGATATTTATTTTATCTGTTGGTGACTTCAATTCACCTCTAACAATATGGATTGGCTTTTCAATAACGAGATTATGTTTTTTCTTGAATAACATTTTTGGGGAAATTTACTTTACAGGTTTATAAATTCCATAATCTGTGAATTCTGATAATTTTATTTCATTGATTGGGTCAAAGTACTTTGTATCTATGCACACTCTTACTTCTCCGGTAACTGAATCTTTAACAAATTTAACTTCTTCACAAGTGATTCTTTTTACAATTGCATTAGTCTTATCGGTCATTATATAGATGTTTCCTTTCGGAATAGAAATTTCATCATAATCTTTTCCATCAACAAATACAGACTCATTTGAATAAAAGATAATACTATTTCTATTTTCTTTAAACGACTTAAACTGGTAGCCTTTATATAAACATTTTGTATTTACTGTATTAAAATCTTCGTAGCTTTTTATATTAATTTTGGCATTTTTAATTTTAGGGAATGGCTTTTCTCTGGCGCCAATTCTATTTCTAAATACTCCGTCGATTTTGTGTTTACTAGGAATTGAAGTAAGGTATGAGATTTGATGTCCGCTCATAACATCACTTTGTTTAAAACCTTCTGCAGAATTTATTAGTTTCATTCCAGAAACATGTGAATCGCGTCCTCCCCAAGCATCAAATTTGCAGATTGAATAATTAGAATTTTCAATTTTTTGTTCCCATAATTCAATATTCCAATCGGTAATAAGAAAGCAACTTACACATAGTAATGCTAGTAAAATTACAGTTAGATTCCTCATTTTTTCTTTGGCTTCGTAACCACGAAATCTTTTAAATAATACGGTTCAAAATAAGCGACATCTTCAAAATCGTTTTTTTGATGTTTATCCATAGCAATTGGAATCATTTTTTGAGTAGACGGAAAGTAAATTTCATCATAAAAAACAGCATTTTCATGAGTAATGACACCTTTGCATTTTTCTGCTCCATTTCCTATAAAATGTACTTTTCCTTTGACTAACTCCTCTGCAAAAGAAGCTTCTGTAATGATTTCTGCTTTTGTTTCTCTGATTTGCGTATATGTATCATCAAATACTGCCGAATATACTTCCATACGACGCGCATCCAATAACGGAACTATGATTCCATCCGCCACAGCGATAGCACGTGCTAAAATTTCTAGACTTTCAATCGCCATTAATTTTACATCAGAAGCAAAACACAACCCTTTTGCCGTAGACACACCAATACGCAATCCTGTATACGATCCTGGACCTTTTCCTACTACGACAGCATCTACATCTGCTGGTTGAATTTGTGCAGTTTCATAGGCTTCTTTGATGAATACGTGTAACTTTTCTGAATGCGAGTAGTTTTTGTCGTTTTCTTCTTTGAAATATAAAACCGCATCGTCATTTGCCAAACACACCGAACAGTTCGTTGTAGAAGTTTCTATGTATAATCGTATCGCCATTGGATTGCTAATTTTTGACAAAAATAAAAAAAGCATCAACCTTATGGAAAGTGTTGATGCTTTTTTATGTGTTTTATTTTATTTCTAGTTCAAATCCGTAAGTGGCAATCCAAAGTAGAATTCTAATATTTTTAAGCGGAAGATATAATCGTATTTAGTACGTATTACATCCGATTCAGCACTTTCTAAACGTTGTTTTGACTGGCTAAAATCAAATGAGTTCATAATACCTTCATCAAAACGATTTGTAGCATATCGATGTGCTTCTTTTCTAGAAGTTAATGTCTTTTCTGCAGCTTCATACGCTTTTAAAGCGCCCTTTACATCATTGTACGCTTGATTTACCGTTGCTTCTAAGTTATTTTTTGTTTGCTCTAAGTTATATTGTGCCCTTTCAATAGCAATTTTAGAACGTTTTATACCATTACTGATTCTAAATCCTGTAAAGATTGGAATGCTCAGTTGTAATCCGAAAGAATGCCCTTTGTTATCATTAAACTGTTCAAATAGTGCATCTGACTTTTCCGAAAGCGATATAAAGTTCCTTCTCAATACAGGTGTTTCAGTTCCTTGCACAAAACCTACTTGACTAAGTGGCTCTTCTGTATTTGGAGCAAGTCCTGCAAAGATATCTGAATTATTTGCTCTGGTATTAAAGCTATAGAACCCTGAAAGTGTTGGATATCTTTGTCCTTGTGCAATTTTTAAGTCGTATTCTGCTAATTTGATACTTGTTTCAGAAATTTTCACATCATTACGTACTTCTAATGATTTTTCAAAAATTTGCTTTGGTGTATTGTTCATGATTGTTATTGAAGGAATCATATAGTTCCCTTCTGCAATATCAAAATTGTCGTAATCATTCAATAATAAAAGTTGTGCCAATGATATTTTAGAGATACGTAATGTATTTTCTGCATTTACAATTTGTTGCTCTTGTGTAGCTATATTCGCTTCAATTTCTAATACTTCACCAGGCGCCAAAACACCTTCTTTTACCAATTCGTTTGTACGATCTAATTGCTCTTTTGTTACTTGGTACTGAGTTTTCAATACTTTCAATGATTCTTTATTGAAAAGGATTTGCAAAAATGCTTGTACTACTTGTAATGAAGTATTGTCTTTGATATCATCTAGCTGATATTGATTTGCTAGCAATGCTAAATTTGCTCTGTGCAATCTATTTACATTTTGCAAACCATCAAATAAGGTCACATTCATACTCAATCCAGCAGATGTATTCTGAGTGGTTTGGTTTTGTAAAACACCTGTAGTAATATTGGTGTTTAAACCTATATTCCAGGAGTGTGAAGTATTTGCATTTAATGTTGGCAAAAAACTTCCAACTGCATCCTTCTTATCTATTTCTGTGTTTTGCCTATCTAATTGCGCTTGTTTGATAGCAATGTTATTTTCTAATGCATAGTCGACACATTCTTTGAGTGTCCATTTCTTTTGTGCTTGCACAGTGCTTATTGTCCCCGCAATAAGTAGTATGAGTATATAAACTTTTTTCATGTTGATGGTTATAATATTTCGGTTTTAATCGTTTGTTTCGTCTTCACTTTCGTCATCTTCTCCTTCAGATTTTTTCTTATCTTCTTTTTTAACAGCGTATTTGTTCCAAATTTTGATTTTATCATCTTCTTTTAAACCAGAAAGGATTTCAATGTTTTTTCCATCCGAGATTCCAACTTCAATGAATTTTTTCTCAAATTTTTGATCACCAATTTCTATTTCAACATACGGTTTGTCATCATTTTTAGAATCGAATCTAAGCAATCCTTCATCGAGGACTAAGATATCATCTTTTTTTCCTAATTCAATAGTTGCATTGGCACTATACCCAGCTCTTATAAAATAATTATCATCTAAAGCTACATCTGCTTTTATTTTGAATTGCACAGCGCCACTTTCTTCTACTCCTTTTGGCGCAACAAATGTTAGTTTTGCAGCGAAGTCTTTATTTTCTATTGCTCCTAAGTTTACAGTAAGTTCTGTATTTGGTTGCAACTTACCAACTTCTGCTTCGTCTACTTTTCCTTCGAAAATCATTTTTCCTAAATCGGCAATTGTAGCAATGCTTGTTCCTGCATTGAATGTATTACTTTCAATTACTTGGTCTCCTTCTTTTACAGGAATAATTAAGATAGTTCCCGATACAGTTGCTCTAATGTTTGTATTTGCAGCAGAACCACCTACAGAACCTTTTCTGATGATTTGCAAGTCGCTTTGCGCATTACGTACTTCTTGTTTTGCTTGATTGTATGAAAGTTCGGCACGTTCAAATTCTTGACTAGAAATAATTCCTTTGTCAAAAAGTGTTTTATTTCTATCGAACGAAACCTTAGCATTATCTGATACAATTTTCGAATTTTTGATTCTGTTTCTGGCGCTGTTTAATGATTGTTCATTTGGCACAACTTTGATTTGAGCAATCAAATCTCCTGTTTTTATTTTATCACCTTCTTCCACAAATATTTTTTCAATAATTCCAGAGATTTGTGGTTTTATTTCCACTTCGTCTTCAGGAATTACTGTTCCAGCTGCTACTGTTTTTTCAATAATTGTAGCTTTAAATGCTGTTGTAGTTTCAAAGGTTTCTATATTGGTTTCATTTGAACTCACAAAGTATGATCCTGCAAAAAATGCCCCTGCTAGAAGTATAATTAATAATAGGATTTTTAAAACTTTTTTCATTTTTTTAATTCTTTATTTAATATATGATTGATGTTCTTATTCTTCTCGTAATGCTTCTATAGGTCGTATACTTACTGCACGTTGCGCCGGTATCAACCCAATTAATGTTCCTAATATGACCATAATGGCAATAGCAAATCCGATGTATGGCAAACTTACTGTTGGATTCAGAAATGGGAAATCCCAATTTTTGGCAAAATCATTTAAAAATGATAATAATAATCCGCCAACGGTCATTCCTAAAAGCCCTGCTACTAGTGTTAAAAATACAGATTCTAAGATGATTTGCCCACGAATTTCTCCTGGCTTTGCACCTAATGCACGTCTGATTCCTATTTCTTTGGTACGTTCTTTTACGGTAATTAATAAGATATTTCCAATGGCAATAACTCCTGCTAAAATTGTTGCGATTCCTACAACTAAAGCCGTAAATTTTAATCCTTTGACAAAACCTGTTATTTTACCAAACATTTCTCCAAAGTTAGCTGTTCTAAAAGCACGCTCATCATTTGGATGTACTGTATATTTTCTTTTTAGTAATGTTTTTGCTTTTTCTTCAATCGCTACAATATCCGCATCAGGATAACCAGAAATTAACATCCAACCAATTCTATTTCCTGTATTAAATATTTTTTGATATGTGGTAAATGGTATGA
Source organism: Kordia sp. (assembly GCF_050633145.1). GTDB lineage: Bacteria > Bacteroidota > Bacteroidia > Flavobacteriales > Flavobacteriaceae > Kordia. The sequence goes on from NZ_JBOEFY010000012.1 coordinate 110,043, forward strand.
ATATCGAGTTATCTCTTTCAAAAAAATCTGTATTATTCCTTTTGTACACGCCAACTACTTGAAAGTAAATATTACTAATTCTAATATATTGCCCTATTGGATTTTCACCTTCCTCAAAGAGTTCTTTTTCAATACGCTCTCCAATGACACATATTTTTCGATTCTCTTGAATATCTTTTTGATTTAAGAAACGTCCTTTCCTTAGTTTTTTCTTTGATACTTTATCAATAATTGGATAGTCACCAAATATTTTATAGTTTCCAGATTTCAATTTATTTATAACTAATGGTGGTGGATCACCAAAAACTCCTTTGGCATTTCGTGGCGCTACAAATTGCACACCTTCTATTTGATTTGTAATTCTGTAGGTATCATTAAGTTCTAAACGTACTCTACGATTTCTTTTGTAACCTCCATACGGAATTCCTGTTTGCTCAGACCACAAAAACATACTATTTGTTGCCAAGTTTTTGAATCGATCGTCAAATCCATTTTCCATTCCTTTTGCAGCTCCTTGCAATGCTACAAAAAGTAAAATCCCCCAAAAAACACCAATAATAGTAATTGCAGTTCGTAGTTTGTTTTTACGAATTGTTCCGAAAATTTCTTGCCAAGTATCTCTTGTAAATATAAATTTCATTGTATTTCTTGGTTCTTTTTTATTCGTCTCTTAATGCTACAATTGGTTTCACTCTAGCAGCTCTTCTTGCAGGAATATATCCGGCTATTAATCCTGATAAAACCAAAATGATTGTTGCCGCAATAATTGTCCCTTGACTTACACTAGGATTGGTAATGAACCAATCTTTCAATTTGTCTCCCATAGAGTTGAGCACAAAATTTCCAATCAGTAGTCCAATATATCCGAATATGAGCGTAACCACAATGGTTTCTTGTAAAATCATCCCAATTACTGCGCTTGGCTTTGCTCCTAATGCTTTTCGAATTCCGAGTTCTTTGGTACGTTCTTTTACGATATATACCATTATATTACTAATTCCGATAACACCCGCAAGTAACGTCCCAATCCCAATCCAGAGTACTATGATTTGTAACACATTGGCAACTTGCAATGTATCATTCAGGTCTTCAACTTTATTTTCAACATGGATACCATTTCGGTCGCTAGGGGCAATATTGTGTCTCTTTTTTAATGCTCTTTCTATTTCTTTAGAAAGTCTATCGGCACCAGCAGCTCCTATATTTATATCATACATTAAATTGATTTGATCAATTTTTTCGGTGTTTTTATGGATAAGCTGCGTTGTACTTACAGGTGTGTATATTGTACGTTCCTCTCGATCGCCACTACCTTTGTCGCTAAATACTCCAACTATACGATACACGATTTTATTCATGCTGAAATATTTCCCAACAGCATCTTCTGTCCCAAATAAATCTTTTTCAACCAAACGACCTATTACCGCAACTCTAGCATCTGTTTTGATATCGTTTTCATTAACATAACGTCCTTTTTCGATATCGGTTTGTTCCAAATATTGATGTGATGGATGCACAGCACGCACCGTATAGTTTCCGTATTCACTTTTATATTTTGCCACGACTCCTTTGTAAACACGAGCTGTAATATGCTGAATACGTCCTGAGAATTTTTCTTTTAGGAATTCTAAATCTTCATTTTCAAATTCAATGAGTCTATCTTTTTTGAAACCTTTGAATGGTTTTTTAGCAAAACCAGGCTCTATAAAGATGGTATTTTGTGCGTCATCTTGAAACGCTTCGTAAAATGTGTTTTTGAGACCATTTCCCATTCCGAAGAGAACGGTAAAAATTAAAATTCCAAGCGTTACCGTGAAACCTGCCAAAAGCGTTCTTAGCTTGTTTTTATTGATTGTTTGTAATATTTCCCGCCAACGGTCTAAATCAAACATATTCCGAAGCTCTTACTTGTTGTACAAATTTATCTTCTTCTATGACACCATCTTTCAGCATTACAATACGTTTTGTCATATCGGCAATATCATGTTCATGCGTTACTACAAGAATGGTTTTCCCTTCATCATTAATGCCTTGAAGAAAGTCCATCACTTCGTAAGACGTTTTGGTATCTAATGCTCCTGTTGGCTCATCGGCTAGTAATACTTTTGGTTCTGAAGCCAGCGCACGCGCAATTGCCACACGTTGTTTTTGTCCACCAGAAAGTTCACTTGGCAAATGGTGTGCCCAATCTGCAAGTCCAACTTTTTCTAGATAGTATAATGATTTTTCTTTTCTAATTTTTCGCGGAATTCCTTGATAGTATAATGGCAACGCAACATTTTCGGCTGCATTTTTATAATTGATCAAGTTGAAAGATTGAAAAATAAATCCTAAGAATTTATTACGATATATAGCTGCTTTTTTTTCGCTTAAATTTTTGATTGGAACGTCATCTAAGACATACGAGCCTTTATCGGCTTCATCAAGCATTCCAATAATATTTAGTAGAGTAGATTTCCCTGAACCTGAAGAACCCATTATGGATACAAATTCACCTTCTTTTATATCAAGATTGATTCCTTTTAGCACGTGAAGTTCATTACTTCCCATTCGATAGGACTTGTGCAATTCCTCGATTTGAATCATAATTGGTTAGGTATTAGTTTAACACAATATTACATATTTGCGGCTACAAGTGTTATTAATATTCTGTTAATCTTATTTTTGATTGATAAAACTATATATAAGACTACCTAAACGTGATTTCGTTACAAAAAATTATGTTTTTTTCACTGTCTTTTTCTTACTGTACACTTTGTACAAGTAGAATCCTGTAAGCGCCACAAGAATGTATGGAATTGCCATAAGGTATACAATTCCATTATTGACACCTTTGGCTTGAGATACATTTTCTTCCGATTCTAATACAGCTCTACACATGGCGCATTGCGCATCTAACGGAAGTACCGCCAAAAAAACTAAAATAAGTAAGACACTATATTTCTTTTTCATTATTGAGCGGCATTTAATAATTCTTCAGCTGTTTTATAATACGGAGAAATCATCAAGTAGACAACAACTCCTGTTATTGCAACGTACAACCAAATTGGAAAGGTAATTTTTGCTATTTTTTTGTGCTTATCAAAACGCTTTGCTAGTGCTTTTACATAAGTAATTAATACCAATGGAATAATAGCGATACTTAATACAATATGTGTAATTAAGATGAATAAATAGATTCCTTTGATAAATCCTTCTCCTCCAAATTTTGTGGATTCAGAAGTCATGTGATACGCTACATACATTGCCAAGAATGCTACAGAAAGTCCAATGCATATTTTCATTAAAGTTTCATGCAGTTTTACTTTTTTGTTTTTGATAGCAATTACAGCTGCTATTAATACAATTGCTGTAATCCCATTAATGGTTGCATATATTGGTGGTAAAAACGTTAATGGTTTTACACCTTCTAGTTTTACACGGAATAAGATAGCAACTACTACAGGAATTGCTACAGATAGTGCAATGATTAACTTTTTATATTTCTTTTCAATGTCGTTTGTCGCTTCCATAGGTTTTACTATTCTTCTTCTAGTAAGTTTTTAATATCTTGTTTTAGCATTTCTACTTCTGCTGGTTCTGTTCCTTGATAATACACCATTAAACTTCCTTGCTCGTTATTACGCGAACGAATAAATCCGTTTTTGTCTATTAAAGCAAAGTAACCTTGATGTTCAAATCCGCCAGCCACTTCTGGATTGATTCCTGCAAATATGTTGAATCCTTTGTTTGAGAGTTCGTGTATTTTTTTTAAATCACCTGTTAAGAAATGCCAGTTGAGTGATTTTACACCGTAAAGTTCTGCATATTCTTTTAATTTTTTCGGTGTGTCTGTTTCTGGATCAATCGTAAATGAAGCTATAGCAAAATCGTCTCTTTCATGAAATTCATCGTCTAGTAGACGCATATTATTATTCATTACAGGACATATTGTAGGACAACTTGTAAAGAAGAATTCCATTACGGTTACTTTCCCTTTAAAGTCTAGATTTGAAATTTGTAAATTGTCTTGATTTGTAAATAAGAACTCAGGAACACTTTTCGCTTTCCCTTCAATTTTGAGGTATTTTAGTTTTGAATTTCGTTCTTTTCCGACAATATTCAAACGATCTTTTTCGGTTGTTTCGCCTTTGCTTATTTTGTCTACAATTTTAGGAATGAATATAATTCCAAAAACCAAGATGATAAACGCGATTCCAATATATGAATAGTTCTTTTTTTGCATTGCTTTATTTTTTCAAATCCTTTTCTCTTCTTTTGTCTGATCCCTTACTTTTAGATTTCCCTCTGTATTCTTCAAATAGAATTCGAATATCATCCGTCATTTTACCTGAAAGTTCTGAAACCATCGCTGTATTGTAACCGTAGAGCATGTATGGCGCTACTCCACCTTCACGCAATTCAACTTTTGATCGATCATCAAAGCGCCCACGCAAGTTTTTATCTTTATCAATAACATACACATATTCAGAACTCAAATTTTCGTCCAATTGTAACGGAGATTCTAATCCATAAAAGATACGTTCAAGTTCTTCTTTTTCTACAATGACAAAGTTCCAGTATTTAAGTTCGTCTGCAAAACGGCTAATTTGTTGTTTTAAGCTTTTTATTTCTTCATCTTGTCCAGGTAGCACAAGCATTACTAATTGAAAGTGTTTAAAGCCACTAAAGCGCTTGTATATTTTTTGATTGAGCGTTAATATATTGAAACCTCTCTCTTTTACACTAGCACCTAAAAATCCTAGAACGGTAATTTTTTCATCAAATTGAATTGTGTCTTTCTCTTCATAAGATTTGTAATTCACCAATTCGGCTACATTATTTTTAATAACAGGAAGCGGCGTATAGTTGTGCTTCGTAAACAGGAGAATTAATACGATTGTTATAGGTAATAAGAATAAAATTCCTAAAATGGCCTTTTTTTTCATCTGTGCGTATTAATGTTTATAAGTCAGTGATCTAGCAATTACAAAGTAGCTGATTTTCAGTGTTTTTTTCTGCTAAAATTTTCTTAGTGCAAAAATAAAAATCGATTCGCTATTTACAGCTATAATCTTTCGTTTTTTTTATTTTTTGATTGCTTTTCAGCAAGAATTAACATCTGTTGTTTTAGATATGATATAGAAGTTGATGTTTTTTTTACTAGCTTAATTCGTTCTTTAAAAATTCATGTATAAAAAAAGGCAGTAATTAATTACTGCCTTTCCTCTATATGTTTTGTGTCATTTTAAAAATTCCACTTTATATATCCATTTGTTTTTACACCTTCAATATATGTTCCTTCTTGTAATAAGATAAACATTAGGTAACATATTAAGAATATTCCTGTCCAAACAATAGATCTTCTTAAAGAACTTTTTTCATCACGCAAGTGCATAAAGTCCCAAGCAATGTAATATGCTTTTACTAAAGTTAAAATGATAAAAATCCAGTTTAGATATTTCATTCCAAGAAGATAGTTCTCCGTAAGGAAAGCTGGTTTTACAATACCTAATCCAACTTCTACAATTGTTATTAGAGATAAGAAGATCAATACGCCCCAAATTTTCTGAACGTTTGATTTGAACTTTAATGTTCCTCTAAAAATTGCTAATTTATGTTCAGCATGTCCGTGATCGTGTGCCATGATATATGATAATTTCTTTGATATTTTTTTTTATTAAACTAGGTAGAAGAATGTAAATACGAATACCCAAACTAAATCGACAAAGTGCCAATAGAGTCCAACTTTTTCTACCATTTCGTAATTATTCTTTCTTCTGTCGTATGTTCCTAAGATTACATTGAAGAAGATAATGATATTGATTAATACTCCTGAAAATACGTGGAAACCGTGGAATCCTGTAATAAAGAAGAAGAAATCTCCGAATAGTCTGTTTCCATACTCATTATGCTCAAGATTGGCTCCTTTTACATATTCTACTGCATTTTTTAATGCTTTTTCAGATTCTGCTCTTGTTAACACACCTTTTTGCCCAGTTTGATCTGCATTTACATACATGCTTTCAAAACGTGCAGCTTTTGCCGCATCGGCTGGATCTCCAGAAGCTTTTAATCGCTCAATATTCGGCATTAACTCTTGTGTACGAACAGCTAAGTTTGACTTTGCATTGAAACCAGTTACAATATCTTGTACTGAGTATTTTGGTAATGCTGGTTCTGATTCAAACCACAGTCCATCTTTACTTTCATGTTGTACTCTTACCTTGTGAGAGACTTTTGCAAAGTCGTCTACAGAAACTCGATGCATTTTTTCATCGCCTTCTGCCATGTTCGTATCTACAAACTGGAGAATTTGACCACCTTTTGTCTCTACTGCTCCGTAAGAACCTTGAATGAAGTTTGTCCACTCCCAAGCTTGAGAACCTAAGAATATTGCTCCACCAATGATCGTTAAGAACATGTAAAAAGTTACTTTCTTCTTATCGTTATGGTGCCCAGCATCTACAGCTAATACCATTGTTACAGAAGAAGCAATTAATATAAATGTCATTAAGGCGACAAAGTACATTGGATTATCTCCATGCGAACCTGGAAAGTGATTGTAGACTTCATCGGCAATTGGCCATGAGTCAATGAATTTGAATCTTGAGAATCCATACGCAGCTAAAAATCCTGAGAATGTTAGTGCATCAGATAACAAGAAGAACCACATCATCATTTTACCATAGCTGGCGTTGAGCGGTTTGTTTCCGCCTCCCCAAACTTTACCTTCTGTACCTGTATTTGAAACAGTAGCTTCCATAAAAAGTTAACATTTTTAAAAAATTGTTCAAATTTACGTTTTTTTCTTATCTTAAGAAATATAAAAATAAAAACAAGAAGACCCACAATATATCTAGGAAATGCCAGAACATTGCACCTAGTTCTAAACCAAGTGTTTGCCCTTGTTTATACTTTTGTTTAAAATGATTATAAATTACAACCAATAACACTATAATACCAGCTGCAACGTGCAACAAGTGCGTTACTGTAATAATATAGATGAAAGAGGTTGTTACTGTACTTTGATCTCCGGTGAAATAATACTTACTAGCAATGATTTCATTGAAGCCCGCAAATTGTAAAATCACAAATGCAATTGCAAGCACTAATGTAGCTATTAAATATAATCCTGTAGCACCTTGCAAGCCTTTTTGTGCTGCACTTTTTGCTAAGTGAAACGTAACACTACTTGCTACAATTACTAATGTACTATAGAAGAAAGCCGTTGGCAACACAAGTGTTTGTAACCAATCTGGACGTTCTTGACTTACAATGTATGCACTTGTAAGTCCTGCAAACATCATAAACATGCTAATCATAGCAAACCACATCATCATCTTTCTTGATCTTGCTTTCTTTTCTTGAAATGTCCCTTGCGTTAAATCCATAGTTTATTGTAAAAATTTATCTACCACAAATATTATTTGCATTAGTGTAATATATCCAACACTTGCTAACATTAATGCTTTTGCAGATTTGTCGTCCATATTTTTATATAATCGGATTCCATAGTATAACAATCCAATTCCTGATAAGAATACTAAAACTGCTGCAACAACCGATAATTTTAATTCACCTGTAAGTCCAGAAACTGGAAATATAGAAATTAAGATTAACCAAGCTGTATACATTATAATTTGCAATGCGGTTGCTTTATTTTTTTTACCAGTAGGCAACATAAAAAATCCGCCTTTTTTGTAATCGTCAAATAAAAACCATCCTATTGCCCAAAAGTGAGGAAATTGCCAAAAGAATTGAATCATGAATAATATTCCTGGTTCAATACCAAATTTATTTGTTGCTGCTACCCAACCTAACATGAATGGAATAGCGCCTGGCAATGCACCAACAAATACTGCTAATGGAGTTTTCGTTTTTAATGGAGTGTATACACACGTATATAGGAAAATAGAAATTGCACCAAACATTGCTGTTTTTGGATTGATAACATATAAAATTGCAATTCCTGATATTGTAAATACTGAAGCAATGATGAATGCTACTTTAACCGACATACGACCAGATGCTACAGGTCTGTCTTTGGTACGATCCATTTTTGCATCTAAGTCTTTTTCGATTATTTGATTGAACGCATTAGAAGCTCCAACCATAAAATAACCTCCTAAAGCAAGTAAACTAAGCACTTTGAAGCTAAAACCATCTGCACCAACAGCCAATAAGTATCCTGCTAATGAAGAAAAGACTACGCTTATTGCCAATCCAACTTTTGTGAGCTGTTTAAAATCTTCAATTATAGAAGCAAATGAGTATGTTTTTTTGAGTGTATTCAATGCCGTTTTCATCAACCTTACTAAATTCCTGCAAAGATAGAATACAAATCCTTTGTATGCAATGATTTTCAAAGAGTTTTACTGCATTTATCAATAGTTATTGCTTTTCAATTTTTATCTTTAGAAAGGAAGCGTGTTTTATAACGACTATTGATTCAAATTTATAGGATGAAATGAGTCAAAATTATTGATTAATTTTAACGAATTGATCCTTGGGAAATCCTATCAAACCTAATTAATCAAAAAAAACAAACAGATGAAATTTCTAAAAACTACCCTATCATTTATTTTTTTATGTTCAATTTCTATTGGATTTGCACAAAAGAAAGAAGTTCAAATTAAGGTAACTAAAGTCACAGACCATGTATATATGTTAGTTGGACAAGGTGGAAATATTGCTATTTCTGTTGGAGAAGATGGTGTTTTTATGATTGATGATCAGTTTGCTCATTTGACTCCAAAAATTCTAAAAGCTATTCAAAGTGTCACAGATAAACCTGTAGAATTTTTAATTAATACACATTGGCATGGCGATCATACAGGTGGAAATGAAAATATGCAAAAAGAAGGTGCTGTTATTGTTGCACATGAAAATGTACGAAAACGCATGAGCATGGATCAGTTCAATAAAGAACGTAATACAACCAAAAAAGCATCCCCAAAAGATGCCTTACCAGTTATTACGTTTTCAAAAGATGTTTCTTTCTTTTTTAATGATGAGCGTATTTTTATATTCCATGTTCATGAAGCTCATACAGACGGTGATGCAATGGTTTATTTTACAGAAAGTAATGTTTTACATACTGGCGATGCTTATTTTCAAGGAAAGTACCCTTTTATCGATTTGAATTCTGGAGGAAGTGCACAAGGTTATATTGCAGCAATTAAAAAAGCATTGCTCGTTATTAACGATGAAACCAAGATTATTCCTGGGCACAGAAATCTTTCTAATAAAGCAGAGTTACAATCGTATTTGGAAATGCTAAAAAGCATTGAAAAGAATGTAATGGCAGAAATTAAAGCAGGTAAAACAGAAAAAGAAGTAACGCAAAACACGTCCATCACCAAAAAGTATGACGATTTGGGTTACGGTGATTGGTTTATATCTGGCGAGGTTTTAAGAAAAACCTTTTACAGAAGCTTAAAAGAAACCAAGTAATATTCTATAGTTTACAATAATAACACCTGCTATTAAAAAGGAAGCACAACAAAGTATAAATACAGGGTATTCTTTAACAGTATAATTTGCTCCTCTTTGACGTTTGTAAACAGCTAAGTCTAGTGACTTATATCCTAAATAAATAAATGGTATAATAAGTAGTAAAATGAAAAAAGGTTCAATCATTCTAAATATAGGTTTGGGCGTACAAGAAAGGTTAAATATCTTGTGGTTAATTTTTTTCGAGGCTGTAACAAATTTAATAAAAAAAATTAAATAGCAATGTTAAAAATCGAAATACCAATTAAAAATATCTGTACGAATTCCAAAATTAAACCAAGTTGTGTTCTCTTTAAAGTCAATTAAGGTGTTTGCATCAGGATTGAAGCTTCTGTAGGTAATATTTGCAAAGATTTTTAAATTGGTTTTTGGGTTTACAATGTATCCAACATTTAAATCTCCTATAAGCACATTTGTTTTGTTTCCTTGCAATAATTCAACACCAGTATCACCAATACGATTGTCATTATCAATAAAAATATTGCTTCCGTAACTTGCATTATCAATGGCTGGATCAAAATCCAAACCACGCTGCCCATAAATTAGTTTTGCGCTTCCGTACCAACGATCGCGATTATAACGTGCAATTCCAACAACTTCTCGGAAATTTGCGCCCCATAAATGTGCTAACGATTGATTGTTGTGCCCATAATTTGTAGCTACTTCATTGTGTGAATAGGTATACGGACGCACTTGATTGTATTCAAATTGTAATAATAAGTTATCTACCTTGAATGCATTGTAATATTTTGCTCCTAATTGAAATCCAAACTTATTTTTCCAACTTTGATTCCCTGATTTGATATCATTTAGTGAAAATTCATCCAATATGAACTGACCATAAAAATTTACATTGTCATTCCATTTATATTTTGAACTCAATCCAACAATAGCATTTCCTGCACGCGAACCTGTAGAAAACTCTATAGCGCGGTAGAATATGATTGGGTTTACATAGTTAATATCAAATCCGCGATTGTTGTCATTTTTCCAAATTACCGACTCAAAGAAACCAATGTTTAATTTTTTAGAAACATTCCAACTTAAAAAATGGTTGGCAATATATTTTGTTAAGAATGCGCCATCTTCATTGACTTCTGGTCGAACGTCACGTAACCACATCCATGTGTTTGTATATTTTATTTTCCAGAAAGAAGTGTTTAGCTTTAGGTATGGGTAAGGACTTACAGCATCACTTACAAATAGTGAGCGATATCCATCTCCAATAAAGTTTCTCCCATGACCAAACTGCACGTTGAATGTTTTGTTTGGCGAGTATGAAATATAACCTTCTGCTACTGGATAATCGTACGCATCTGTTTTGAATTCTTTGGCAATTCCACGTCCTGGAATAATTGCTGGGTTCCCTCCTGCTGGCCGAATGCTTTCAGCGTATCTATTAAAATAATCTGCAAATCGTCCTTGACTTTCAAAAATTGTTGCCGAGAAATTGAATCCTTTCCCCAAACCTCCTTGCACTTGAATTCCTCTGGTATTATTGTATGTGTAATCTACTTCTCCTCCTGTGTTTTTACCAAGTTGCAAGTCTAAAATAGGATCTAACACAAACCAATAGTTTTTTCCTTTTACAGTTACTAAATGTTCATTCCATAGTTTACGTCCAACCCAAGAAGAAGCGTCTTTTTTAAGTTTGACTTGCTGTGCATTAAAATCGTAGTAATTGGAAACTGTATTGTATAAAAATGGTTTAGATGCTGTATGACTGTTTGTTCCAACCAAATTGACTTGGCGATCAAAGTATGCGTACATATCATGCGAAAACGGAATGTTTAGATTACTTGCATACAACTCGTCTTTATACGGTTCTAATTCTTCATTTACAGCGTCGAATTCTGTTTTTGCTATAGATTCCAGTTCGTTTTCGTTTTCCTCTAGCGTTTTAGGTTTTTCAATAGCTTCTATACTTCCAAGTGGAATTTCCAACTTCATTGTAAATTGGATATAAGCAGGTTTACCACTATAGGTTGATGGTTTTACAACTGGCAATAAACTAAAGACACGTTTTATTTCTGTTTTTAATTCTTCATAAACCGCATCTACATATAAAACTTTGAAAGCTCCTTTTTTAGTAACTTCAAATAAAACCACCAATTCACCAGTATAATTTTCTTTACTGATAATCTCAGGCTGTTTAAAATTAGTATTGATAAATGTTCGTAATGTAGTATTAAAGCAATTTTCAAGATCTGCAATTTCTACATTTTCACATTCAGTAAATACAGGATATTTTTCATAATCTTCATTAGATGATGTTTGCGCTAATGCGGATTGAAATACTAAAAATATGAGTAGATAAATTGACGTTTTGAGTCGTTGCATATTTGAGGATTTATGAATGCGAAAGATACTATATTTTCATAAAATTTGATTGATTCCTCGTTGTTATGATCTTAGATTTTTAAAAAGTGTCGCTATTTTTAACAGTCTTCAAAAAATTTTGAAGTGTTTTTTTCGTTATTTTTATATGAAAAGTATCAAAAATTAATACTATTCACCTTAAAAAAGCGAATATATGACGATAAATGACATTAATTCAGCTTAATAAAAGCTCTATAAATTAGTTTTTCGTACTTTTGTATCATACTTTCTGATTAAATGACCTTTGTAAGTCTTGGTAACATTTACAAAAGGCTTTAAGTTGACATTTTTCATAATAATCGGTTTTAATGTTAATGTAATGATATGTCACAGAAAGTATACCTAAAAAACCGAGTTAATAACTCGGTTTTCCTTTTTTTATATCTTTTACCTCTTTTGTATTTTTCTTAATCTACTCTAAACATTATAGGTAATGTATACTTTACCTTCACGTTTTGATTTCTTTGCTTTCCTGGTTGCATTTGAGGAAGCAACTTGATAACACGTTCTGCTTCTTTTTGAAGTTTTGGATGCGGTGCACGTGATTGAATTCCGGTAACATTTCCGTTTTCATCAATTATAAATAATACATTGATTCGTTTTACACCTTCTTCCAAACCTAATTCGTTTGCTAAATCAACATTAAATTTACGTTTGATAAGTTTGTCGATTTTTTCAGACATACATTTTTTTCTTTCCTTCTTACTCTTGAATTTTTCGCAACCTGGATATACTGGTGCATCTTCAATAAAAGCAAAAGGAACTTCTTCAATAACCTCCTCAGTATCCGCTACTTCAACATTACTTGTATCTACAAGCGAAGTAACTTCTTTTGGCTTTGTTTCTGTTTGCAAGACTTGATTTTTAATCGTAGTGTCATTATCTACAACCTTAATTTCATCTGTAACCGTTGTTGGCTTAATTTCAGGTTCTGGCTCTGGTTCTTTTACCACAACCACTTCTTCTTTAAAAGTTGGCATAGACTCCATAGTATCATCTACCACATCTTCAAGTTGCACTACTTCGGGTGCAGCTTCCGTTGTTTGTACTTGAAATAGTGTGTAAACAATAAATAAACTCAGCATGAGGCTCACTGAGAATCGTAAGAACGTGTTTCTTTCTCCTTTGAGTTCGTTCTTTTTAGCAAGGTGACTTTGATGTACACCATTTGCATTCACATCTGTTTTGTGATTTGCATTTTTCATATTAATCGGTTTTAATGTTAATGTTGTGTTAACATCAAGAAACGTACCAAAAAGAAAAAGCCTGAGCAAAATGCTCAGGCTTTTTTATATTTTAATGTTTTCTTAACTTATTGTACTTTGAAAACGATTGGTAACGTGTAATTTACACCTACTGGCTTACCTCTTTGCTTACCAGGCTTCATTTTTGGAAGACTCTTAATTACTTTCTCAGCTTCTTTAGCTAATTTAGGATGCGGCGCTCTTGAACGCACATTTGTAATATTTCCTTGTCTATCAATTTTAAATACAACAAAGATTTTTTGTACTCCTTCTAAATCTAGGTCAGAAGCTAATTCTGTGTTGAATTTTTTATTAACGTGCTTTTGCACTTTTTCAGACATACATTTTTTTCTTTCCTTCTTACTCTTGTATTTTTCACAACCTGGAAAGATTGGTGCATCTTCAATTACTGAGAATGGTACATCTTCAATAACTTCTTCTTCTTCTTCTACCACTACATCTTCAACTTCTTCGATTACCTCATCTTCTGTTGTTTCTGTAGATTCTATTACCGTTTCTTCCACTTCCTCTTCATCTTCTACAACTTCGATGATTTCAGGAGCTGGTGGCGGTGGCGGTGGTGGTGGTTGTGTTAACTGTTCTGTGACGATCATTTCTTCCTCGTCATCTTCAATTAAGTCAACTGTCTCTTCTTTTGCGACTTCATCGTAAGCTGTCCACTCCATACCTTGCCAAATAAGGAATGTAACTAATGCCAAACCTAAAGCTAGATAAAATAGACTATTTTTTCTTAAGTCAGCACTCGGATTCTTCTTTGCTTCCATAATAATATAGTTTTAATCGTTGCTAATTTAATTATTTATTAGCAGAAATAACAATTAATTCTGCGTTTTTAACTTTCTATTTTTCGCAACTCCCCATTTTATAATGAAAATTGCAAATATTATACCAGTTGTGTTTGCAAGTACATCTTGCCAATCTCCCTGTCTTGTTGTTACGAGTGTTTCTTGCATGATTTCCACACTAACCCCATAAATAAAAGCAAAAGCTGCACTAGCAATTAATGCATTCTTTCGCAATGTATCATTTGTTATTCCTTTTAATAAGGCAAAAAACCAAATTACGGTGAATAAAAAATAAATTACTCCATGTATGAGCTTGTCTGAATACGAAAAGTGTAGTACCTGCGGTCCTTTAATCTTTATTAAGCTAAGGATTGTAATCGCAACAGTCCATCCAATGGCTATGACAGAAAAGATATATTTACGCACCAATTAGCTCTTTGTAAGCTTCAACGCTTAATAAGTCGTCTACTTCAGAAGCATCTTTGATGTTGATTTTAATCATCCATCCATCTCCATAAGGATCTGTGTTTACCAATTCTGGATCGTCTTCTAGTTTCTCATTAAACTCAGAAACTTCACCGGTAAGTGGCATAAATAAATCAGATACTGTTTTTACAGCTTCTACTGTTCCAAAAACTTCATCTTTTTCAACTTCTTCATCTAAAGTATCAACATCAACATATACAATATCTCCAAGTTCTTTTTGTGCAAAGTCCGTAATTCCAACAATAGCAACACCATCTTCGATCTTAATCCACTCGTGGTCTTTTGTATATTTTAATTCCGCTGGTATGTTCATTTCTTTTGTGTTATTTGTGTTATTTAGTGTTATTTTGAGCAAAAATACTTTTTTCTATTTAAGTTTTCAACCTCTATTATTGTTAATTTCCAAAATTATATCGAAGTGTAATTCCTGATCGAATTGTAGTTTGTGGAAATGCCGTAGATACTGCAAATTCAGAGAATGTGTGATCGTAGTAGAATAAGGCAGTTAAGTTTCTACTTAATGCATAATCTGCTGTGAATTTTAGCGACCATAATGTTTGCCCTGCAGTTATTTGATTGTTGAATAAATCTAAACTTCTTATGATGGTAACATTATCTCTTAATGATAAATCAGCTTTTAAGTTTAAGTCACCTTTTAACGTTGTTTTCTTACCTGCAATTCGCGTATCGATACGAACATCTTTGAAACGATATCCTAGTCCAACAATATATTCGTTTCCTGAAACCTCCGTAAGCAAGTTGTTATCGAAACTTAAAGATAAAGCTCTATCGCGTTTTACTTCCGCCAATATTTTAACTGAGTTCTTCATTTCAAGATCAATTCTAAGCAACGGATTAAACTGCTCTACTAAGTTGATGTTAGAGAATATGTTTTGATTGTGGAAGTTTCCTCCTTGATCTTTATTTGAATCTGCAAATGGATTTGCCCCATCGAAATCTAAGTTGTTTCTAAACGAGTTGATTGTATAGCTTGAACGATATCCATGCGATAATGAGAAACGCTTGAAACGCTTTTTAAACCATTTTAATCGCATTAAACCAGTATACTTTATTGTCCAGTTTGGAATTGGCACATCTCTAAATGCTCCAAGTTTTACATCGTTTGCATCTTGTCCAGAATACGCTGCTAAGAATGCTGGCAATAATACTGCTTGATTCGTTTTTCCATATCCATCAGGGAAACCATCACCATCTGTGTCGGTTAATGGTTGTCCGTTAGCAATTGCCAAACGTCTTGCAATAATTTGTCTGTTATTTTCAAAATCTGCAAATGTTGCCGATTGGTCTTCATCACTTTTAGCAAACGCAGTTTTTATTAACAATGTAGAGATTCCGAAGTTTCCAAAAGTATTTCCTGCACCATTTGGCGATAAAGATGTATACTCTCCATTTTGAACGCTGAATTGCTCCGAGAAGTTTTCTGAAAAGTTACGATTGGCAACTAAGTCAATTTTTAAATCTCTCATTGGCTCAACCATCGCAGTAATGTCCAAGTTTTTGTTATGTACTTGTGTGAATTGCTGGTTGAATCCAGTAAACTCTGTTAAGTATCCTTGTCGTGCAGCTTCATATCGAACATCTGCTTGACTACCAAATACGAAGCCAAATGATGGCTTTAAAGTCCCAATAAATCCAATAGACGGCGTATATCCTGGCAATACTTTACCATTGTTTTCAGAATAACTAATATTGATACGCTTCACACTTCCAACTACATCAACTATCGTATTGAATATTTTTGTCCCTGCACTTGCTTTGCTAGATGTCTTTTTGTCGTCTTGCGCTGCATTCTCACCTGGAACTCCTGGTCTACGCGCATTTTTACTACGAAGATTCGTTTTACGATTTCCTTTACGCTTTCTAACAAAACCTATATACTTATAGAATTTCGTCATATCTAAAGTAGCATTCAAGTTATGCGTATTTGCATTTTGAATCGTATTTATACGTTCTCCTGCTACGTCCTGCAATACATCAGAACCACGTTGCCAGTTAAAATCTCCTGTATAACTATATGTAGCTGTTAAGAAGCTTAATGTTGGAATTTTATTTAGCGGTAAATCATACGTTAATTGTAACGATTGTGTATGCGTGTTTGGATCTCCAATATCCCAGAATCCGTCCCAAATTCCAAAGTCAGCATTAATATCACCGTTTTCATCAAAGTAATTATTAACAATATTATTATTTGCCGCTGTAAAATTGAAACGCAATGAGTTTGTCAAATTATAATTAATCGCATACGACCAATCAAATAAGAAGTTACGTTGCTGTAAACGCGGTAAGTTTTCGGCTTGCGCATCTGGCAATAACGGATCTCTATATATTTGATCGTTAAAACTTCTTGTAATGTTTGAGTTTAACGAAATACTTGTTGGCAATGGATTGAAATTAAAGTCTTTTAACCATTTCCAATACCTTCCTGTAAATACAGAATCCATTTTTTTGAATGGTTCAATTGATTTTGGTTGAAAGTTAAAGTTATAGTCTAATCCTGCACGAACATTTTGATCACGTAACGATTTGATTTCGTAATCGTGATGTTCTGTTTCGTTGTATGAATACGATAATGTTAAGTTCTCTACGTCATAGAAACGAGCTTTTTGCTCAGCTCCTCTTTCTTTACGAACACCTATAAAGTTGATACTTTTTCGTTTGGTATAACTTATTGCTTCTTCTTCAATTCTATCTCTTTCCGCTTGTGTTTCTGCCAAATCCAATCGATCTTCCAAACGAATATCTTGATAGAACGGATCGTATTCTGGAGTAATTATTTCTTCTCCTATACTATAATTGAATGGAATTTTGACTCCCCATTTTTTTGGAAGCAATTGCCCTAAACTTACGTTGGTAACAACATCATATTGCTTTACATCTTCTCTGCTTCGATCGTTTGGCGATTGTTCAATGTTTCCAAAACCAACCGTACTTATTCTTCCCGTTGCAGAAACCGTAGCAAAATCTGCCAGATTCGCATCTAATGAACCAACTGCTGCCCAACCTCCACGATTTTCTAATTCAGCTAATCGTAATTCGTTAAACCAAAATTCACCACAAATTGGAATTCCACCAATAGGTGTATCAGTAGCATCTAAACCTGTAGCCGTTGAGTTTTTAATACCAACCATTAACGAACGCACACGACCAATAGTCGGATTACCAATAATAGCAATACGCATGCGCTCATCTGCGCCATACGGTGCAAATTGGTTTATAATTTCTTCTGCCGCCTCATTATAGTAAGCAACATCTGTAGCACCACTCGCATTGTTGAAGTTTGCCGCTTTGATTCGTGTTAGCAATGCTAATGGGATGTCAAATTCGTTTTTCCAAACATCTTCTGGCGACGATTCGTTGTCTAATGTAACATTTAATGGAATTTCAACTTGATAATAGTTTTGAGTAAAGTCATTACCAAATCGTATAAATGCCACTGCTTGTTCATCGGCAAGTTGCTGCGTTTGTCCAAAGAGTGATTCTGCATGGACAAACATTTTTAAGTTTTTATATTGTCGTAAATCAATGTCAATATTTTTGAATACACCACGCGAATCTCCTGCTTCTAAATCGCATAAAACCATTCCGAGTGATTGTTCGTTTTGACGAATTACAGTGTTGTTGTTATTTAATTGTTCACGAACAACTCCAGGAGGAACTACATATCCAATTGGTAATTTGTTTGAGTTTTCTTCAATGTTTACAATATTTACATCAAACTGCGTTGTAGCATCTGCACCATCTTGTGGATCGTCACCGTTGTCTTGTAATGATAAATTGTAACGTCTCCAATCTCCACGAATTAAATCAAGTGTTCCAAAACGTAGTACTGTTCGCTCATTAAATCCTGTCATATACATACGTATAAAACGAATAGCTCTTAAATCGTCTAAAGAAATTTTGTCGTCAGTATCTTGTTTGTAAAAGTCTGTGATTGGAATTTTAAACTGAACCCAACGTGATTCAATAACGCCTCCATCTGGTGTTTCTCTTGAACTTGTACGCTCATCCGTAATATAACTTGTTGCTGTACCAATACTTGGATTGATTGGAATTCTGAATTGGAAATAGTTATCAATCGTGTTCATTGTTTGATCTCGGTTGATATCTTCTACATCAGGAACCGTTGTAGAACCTCTATTGGTATCTGTTACCGTAATTGGCGAGTTTCCTTGTGTACCGTTGTAGTTTTTATAACGCTCCAGTACATCTCCACTAGCATTTAAGAAATATTGATAGTTATCTGCTGCCGGATCGGCTTCTGTTGCATAGTTTGTATATTTCCCTGCTTCTTCTGTATCATTTAAACCATCTAAACCAATATCTTGTACTTGTCGGTTGGCATCTTCTGAATCGAAAGCATATACTAGCGATTGTGTTTGTGGCACTTGTCCCCAAGCAGTTTCTGTAGTTAAAGGGTTTACCGCATCGGCTTCTGGCAATCCATTTTCGTATTGTTTACGTCCATCTTTTAGAATATCTTCAGAAATATTACCAATATTTAGGACTAATTCTCCACCTGTACTTGTTGTGTTACCTGAAGAGTGATAAGGATCTAATACCCAAAATTGAATGTATTCTACATTTGCTTGTTCGAAGTTTGTCGTCGTTATAGGACGCATAATTCCTGCCCAATTTCCTTGATCTGGTTGCGTAGCAAAATTTGGATTGTTGTTATATGGTCCTCTTTCACTTGGATAGTATGCTAAATCTAATGTAGTTTGTACCGTTGTTTGTCCACGAGCAATATCTGTTTGTGGAAATATTTCTTCTACAAAGATTCTACGTGTTTCACTTGTAGAAACCTCAGCTGGCGAAATTCCACCTGGCGCTTGATTTCCATAAAAAATAGGATCAATCGTATACCATGCTAATTTTGCTCTGTTGTAACCGTATTCTAATTGATCGTTTCCAAATTCTCCACCTAAGTTATCTCCTAATGTGTTTCCAGCTGTTCCTGGTGTACTTGCTAAGAACCAACCTAATGGCGATTTTATATCAATCGTAGATTGTGCTCCTTCAAAATCATCTACATACGCAGTTGCTTCTCCTTGGAAGTCAGCATTTTTAGGACTACCTGGCAATAAGTATGCAAATTCTCCACGAACGGAAACGTTTGAAACTACATCTGTATCTATGTTTGGTAATTTATTTACCAATCGTGTTAAGAATGGAACTTCCGTAGAATAGTTTCCATTAAATCCAAATATAGAGTTGTTTACAGGTTCTGCTCCATAGTTTGCTTTTTGTGTTATTGGTCGCTCATTCAAGTTTAAATATGTAGCTCCAATTAAGAAGTTTTCATTGAATTGATGCTCAATGTTAATTCCTGTAAATCGTTTGTTTTGCTGACCGAATAATGAGTTGTTCTCTACAGAAACATCAATTGGTGTGTTAGATGCTTTTAAAGCTTCATCTAAAATTTGCACACGTCCTAATTGATAGTTTACTGTATAATCTATTCCTTCTTGTAATACACGTCCACCAGCAGTTACTACAACTGAACCTCTTGGCACATTGAAAGCTCCAAGTGGAATTCCGTCACCACCTTGCGACTTGTAACGTCCTTTTAATTGGAATTTATTCAACTCAGCATCGTCCAAAGCTCCTGCTTTGGTTTCTGTATACATGGTTCTGTATACATATTTTGATTGGTTCCCATTGTAACCTGTTGGAACATCGTAGTTTTCCCCAACACCATTTCTTAATTTTTCAAATAGATATTCTCCAAATGGTTCTACCGTAGTAAATATAATTCGTCCAAATTCTTGATCGACCGTAATTCCAGGCATATAATCAAAGAAACCATCTCCACCAGATTGTGGGTTTTCATAAATATCTAATCTATCTAAATTGAATACTCTTAATAATATTTCATCAGCTACATCTGCAGGTAATGCAGGTGCACCTTCTGCGGCAGTAATATAGTTTACTGGAGAAGGATCTGTATATAGAATGTTTAATCTAAAATCTTCTGGACTTAATTGATATGCATCAGTTGAGTAGATGTTTTTCATCATTAAATCCCAGATTGGATCTTCTACTTCAGTAATAGCACTTTTTAAGAGTTTTACAACTAAGTTTTGATTTTGAATTTCAGTTGCATTTCCGTCAGCATCTGTGTTGGTCACTTGTGTTGCATCAATACCTCCATTTGCAAATTCACCAACTTGGTACACTTGACCGTTTGCGGTATACTGGAATGCTACAGCTAACACTTCATCATTACTTAAACGCTGGTTTAACGAAATGTATCCTAATTTTGTATCAACTTTATATTCGTTCTCATTCAGTTTTCGTGCATTTTCTAAGTACACATAATCAAAACCTTGTTGAACGCTCGTAGAAACAGCTCCAAAACCTTGTTGAATTGTAGCAATATCTCTGATTGATTCTTGTAACAATGACCCAGCTCCAATGGTTTCTGGGTTATAATTGTTATTTTCATTATCTGGGAATGCTCCAGGAACCGTACCGTTAAACACAAGTGCTTGCGTGGTTCTCATTTTATCAGGGTTAGATTCTCCTAAATCCTGTAAACCTACAATATTACGCACGTTTTGTGTTTGTGCTGATCGATTGGTTACCCAAACTTCTACACGTGTAATTTCTACAGGTGTATTTTTAAATGGATAATTTGCTAAAGCCGTATCATACGTATCTCTAAAGTATTGTGATAAGAAGAAGTGACGATCTTCATCGTAGTCTAAAGCAAATAATGCAAATTCTTCTATAGTTCCGCCACCTTGCGCAGTAATTGTTCTTGTTTGCGAACGCTGTTCAGAGAATACTCCTGTAAATCGTGTTTTTCCGAATTGTAGTTCTGTTTTAAAACCAAATAAACTTTGTGCTCCTGTAATTAAAGAACTGTTAAGCGGCATACTTACGTTACCTACTTCTATTTTTTGCAGAATATCATCTTCCGTTGGCGTATATTCTAATTTGATTTGATTTTGGAAGTCAAACGTAGATTCTGTATCGTAGTTTGCGTTAATTTTTAATCGTTCACCTACTTTTCCTAATAAACTTAAGCTAATTCGCTGATCAAAGTCAAAACTTAAGTTACTTCGGTTTCTAGGCGATAAAGCAGGATTGTCATTTTTTTGAAAACGAACTCCTAAATCTATTGCTACCGAACCTTGTGGAATTACCTCAATAGTGTTTCCTCCAAAAATACTTTCAAAGAAATTAGAATTGATCTCAAATATGGGTAATAAATTTTTTAGTGCATCTTCCGAACCTTCTTTTTTACCTGAAATTGCATCAAGCTTTTCCTTAAAGTAGCCTTTCATACTTTCTTTAAGCAATAACTCACGATATTGTTCCGGCGTTAAGATGAGCGGATATCTAATATCGTAGTTACTTACCGTTTCCGTATAGATGTATCGATCTATTTTTGGGTCATAGGTATATTTTGAGACAATGCTTTTTGGATCTTTTAATTTTATTTTTCCAATTGCATAACCCGTTTTCGTTGAATCTTGCGGCGTTGTCGTCGGTTCTTGCGCTGCTAGAATGGTGCTAAATAACAAAATAAATACGACAAGCGTATTTTTAGTGTGTTTTGTTATTAGGTTGGTAATGTTTTCCAAAGTAATTATAAGTTTTTTAATGCCATTTTTATCAACTCTTCTACACTTCCGTTCGGCATTTCTTTAATTATTTTATCGAGTACTTTTTCAGATTGCTTTCTTGTGTAACCTAATACTTCCAAAGCAGATAACGTTTCTTCTTTGTTTGTATTGCTTTGAGACATTGAAACTTCGTCAAGATCGTATAATTTTATGACTTTATCCTTTAATTCGATGATTACACGCTGTGCCGTTTTAGCCCCAATACCTTTTACGCTTTGAACAGTTGCTACATCTCCAGAACCAATTGCTTCACATATTTGTTGAGAATTTAAAGAAGACAGCATTGTACGTGCTGTGCTAGTTCCTATTCCTGAAACAGAGATTAGTAAACGAAATACAGCGCGTTCTGCTTTCTGAAAAAAACCATACAACGTATGCGCATCTTCACGAACATGAAGGTGCGTGTATAGTTTTATATTTTCTTGATTTGGAAGTTGCGTATAGGTAGTAAGAGAGATATTGATAAAGTATCCGACTCCATTGCATTCTATCACCACATCTGTTGGATTTTTCTCTACGAGCTTCCCTTGTATATGCGTAATCATTTATTAGTTGCTAGTTAAAGTCCCAAATGTAATAAATTTATTCACATTTATTTACCCATTTACGCCATTAATATACTAATACGATATACTAATCCTATTTATAGTTCTTCTTTTTGCTGTCGCCACTTTTCTTTTTCCTGCGCATCTACTACTACAACCGCTGCCATATTGATGATTTCATTAACGCTTGCACCAAGCTGTAAAATGTGTACAGGTTTACGCATTCCTAGCATTATTGGGCCAATAGAATCGGCTTTATTTAACTCTTTCATGAGTTTATAGGTAATGTTAGCAGCATCAAGATTAGGGAAAACAAGCGTATTTACTTCTTTTCCTGCAAGTTTTGAGAATGGAAATTTTTCTGCTAGCATTTCTCTGTTTAAAGCAAAATCCGATTGTACTGCACCATCTACATTGATATCTGGATAGTATCTATGCAAATATTCTACTGCCTCTCCTACCTTACTAGCGTTTTCGTGTTCAGACGAACCAAAGTTTGAATAGGACAACATGGCAATATTTGGTTCTAAACCAAACATTTTTACCGTTAACGCAGTCATTTGAGCAATTTTTGCCAAATCGCGCGCAGACGGATCAATATTTATAGATGTATCTGATAAGAATATTGGTCCACGTTCGGTAATCATTAAGTTTGTCGTTGCCGCTTTTCGCACGCCTTTTGCCGTTCCAATAAGCTCTAACATTGGCTTTACAACTGTTGGGTAACTTCTAGAGTATCCAGATATTAATCCATCTGCATAACCATTATTTACCATCATTGCTGCAAAATAGTTACGCTCGCGCATTTTCTTTTGCGCATCAATGATTGTAACTCCTTTTCGTTTTCGTGATTCCCAATAGATTTTTGCGAATTTTTCACGCTTTTCAGTTTGTTCATCACTTTTAGGATCAATGATTTCTACATCTCCATCAAATTCTAGTTCATCTCTGAGTTCATGAATTAGTTTTTCATTTCCTAAAAGAATCGGAATCCCAATACGTTCATCATATACATATTGCGCAGCTTTTAAAACATCTAAATGGTCTGCTTCAGCAAATACAATTCGTTTTGGATTGGTACGTGCTCTTTTATGTAATAATCGAATGATTTTGTTATCTGCTCCAAGTCTGTGCAAAAGCTCATCTTCGTAACGCGCCCAATCTTCTATAGGCTCGGTAGCTACTCCTGAATCCATTGCTGCTTTTGCAATAGCTGGTGGAATTTTAGCAATTAACCTTGGGTCAAATGGTTTTGGAATGATGTATTCTTTTCCGAAAGTAAGTTTCGTTTCTGCATAGGCAATGTTTACTTGCTCTGGCACTGGCTCTTTTGCTAATGCAGCAAGTGCTTTTACAGCAGCCATTTTCATTGCTTCATTAATCTTTGTAGCACGCACATCTAATGCACCACGGAATATGAATGGAAAACCAAGTACATTGTTTACTTGATTAGGATGATCGGATCTACCTGTTGCCATGATGATATCATCACGTGTAGCTATTGCTTTTGCATACGGAATTTCTGGATTTGGGTTTGCCATTGCAAATACAATTGGGTCTGCGCTCATACTTAATAGCATGTCTTCTGACACCATATCTGCTCTAGATAATCCGATAAACACATCTGCTTGTTGCATTGCTTCTTCTAGCGTATGAATATCTCTATCTGTAGCAAATTCTAATTTTTGAGAAGTAAGGTTGTCTCTATCTTTTCTTATCACACCTTTACTATCTAGCATGACTATATTTTCATCTTTTGCTCCAAAAGCTTTATATAGTTTTGTACAAGATATTGCTGCTGCACCTGCTCCATTGACAACAAACTTAACTTCTTCTATTTTTTTATTTACTAATTCTAAAGCATTGAGTAATGCTGCCGCAGAGATTATTGCTGTACCATGTTGATCGTCATGCATAACAGGAATATCCAATTCCTCAATAAGTCTTCGTTCAATTTCAAAAGCTTCTGGTGCTTTGATATCTTCTAGATTGATACCTCCGAAGGTTGGCGCAATATTTTTTACTGTTTCAATAAATTTATCCACATCTTTTGTATCCACTTCAATATCGAATACATCAATATCTGCAAATATTTTAAAGAGTAATCCTTTCCCTTCCATTACAGGTTTTGAGGCTTCAGGTCCAATATCTCCCAAACCTAAAACTGCTGTTCCATTGGATATTACAGCTACTAAGTTTCCTTTAGTAGTGTATTTGTAGACATTTTTTTTGTCTTTTTCTATTTCTAAACAAGGTTCTGCTACTCCTGGAGAATACGCTAAAGATAAGTCACGTTGCGTAGAATATCTTTTTGTGGGAACTACTTTTATTTTCCCTGGTTGCGGTTTTGCATGATATATAAGTGCTTCTCTTCTTTTACGCTCTTCGTTGCTTTTACTCATTATAAGATGGGTTTCGTAGCCGTTTGTTGGTTATTAACTGCTGACACTATGAATTGGCTAATTTAAAAAGATACATGTAAAGGAAAAAATTTAATATACTTTCTTTAGTTATATTTAACGAAATATGTGTTGCACCTATAGTTCTCTAACGAGCATATTTTGAAAACCCTTCTTTGACAAAAGATTAAAAGTGTAAAAAAAGCCATTTCAATGAATTTTGAGATGGCTTTTTGTAAAAAATTATCTTGGCGGACAAAGCGGCATTCCTGTTTGACAATAGCCTGGTATTGTTTGACAGGTTCTTCCTTTTTGCGAGTTACATTCTTGATATTCACTATTACAATGTGTGATAGACTGACAAGGCATTTGTTCACTATCTACAGGACAAGGAAATACAGTAGCCCCTCCTACTATTGTGTTTTTGTCAAAAGACAAGTTGGAAACAGATTTTTTGTTTAGCTTCAATAATTTGAGATTCTTTTTTTTCATAATGTTAACTTTTAAACTATTAATTATATAAAAGTCATACACTTTAACAACTACTGCAATAGCTAATACAAATGCGTATCCTTCTAATTCAAATTCGTAGTGTTCTTTCATTAAATACTTAAAACAAAAAGGCCGGAATTTCTTCCGACCCAGCCCTAAAATCCCAGCTTTTTTTCTCTTATGTTTACCTAGTATGATCTGTATCACATCCTGTATTGGTTAACTGACAAACTCCTTTTGGAAGTGACACAGGACACTGAACTAAAGTTGTTTGGTTTGGATCAGTATTTCCTCCTTTTATTTTAAAACTTACTGTAAATTGAGAAATACTTCTTTTTGCTAGATTTAATGATTTTACTGTTTTTTTCTTCATAATCTGTAATTTTAAATTATTAACTCCATAAAAATCAAACTATTTAGAAACACTCACAATAGAGAATTCAAATACGCATCTCTCTATTTCATATTTGCTGCAATCTTATTATACTTTATAATCTAGAATTTTTCTAAAAGAAAAAAAGGTCGAAATTTCTTCCGACCTAGACCAAAACTTATGTTATATGTTTATCTAGTGCATTCTGTTGGATCAGTACAATAACACTCTGAATAATCTGTATATCCACAACATGTAGTATATCTCCAAATAGTATAACAATTAGGACCATCTGAAACTGTTGGTGGAATTGTAGGTATTGGAGCAGTACTTGCACCTCCAATATTAGCATAAGATTCTAAATTTGAAATTGACTTTTTATTCAAACTCAAACTTTTAAGATTCTTTTTCTTCATAATGTATAATTTTCAGATTAATAATTATTTAAAATTCACACTATTTAGAAACTCTTACAATACAGAATACAAAAGCGTATTACTTTATTTCATATTCGTTTCGTTTTAAAAATTACTCATAAAAAAGCCTCCTAAAATACATTAGGAGGCTGTTAATTAATATTTTACCAGCTTAGTCTAAGAAGTCAGTAAAATCAAAATCAAATTGAGTATATGTACAGTTGGTATCTGGAAAACCAGTTCCTATATACGGTCTAACAATGATAATATTTCCTAATGTTCGACTAGTAATATTTATTGGATCAATATTACATTCTGCGACATGCTTATACGCTTCATAATTAAAGTTTTGATCTAGCAATGGATGTGCTGAAGATATTATGTTTCTAATGGGTGTATTGAATCCATTAGGCAAATAAATTTCTAAGCAGTTATCCTCTAAAATTAGCCCAAGATATTGCTGAAATCTTTCTTCATAAATTTCTTCTTCCGTATCGCCTGGCTCAGGGTAATTATAGATCCAAGATTGATGTTGAAAATTAGGCTGACCAGGTAATTCTGGCGGTACTGGACGATCTCTTGTACGTTCAGGGTTTGAACAAAAATCTGAAATCAAAACATATTTATAGAATTCATCTTTTAGTGCATTGGCAAAAGATTCACTTAAATCAGTATTTCCATAACTTCGATTTTGGTTATCACTTTCATAATGAATTAAATCTGAAAGTTTTACACTTCCATTATTACTAGCATTTACTGCATTGATAAATTGCGCACGACCTTCATTATTGTTTAGCGCTACTTGTCCCGCTAAATGTCCCGTCCATTGCATTAAATTTTGCAATCGTATATCTTCTATTTCAGTAAGTGTTGTAGATTTTGCAATACTAGACTGTGTTTCACTGTTTGTTTCTATCAACTCATCTTCACTACAAGAGGAAAAATTAAGGATAAATACTAATGCAATTAGTTTTAGAGTGTTTCTCATATTTTTTATTTTTTATATCAAATTTAAGAAGCTAATCATGTTTTACTAGAGAGGTTTCATATTAGCTCAATTCTTTTTCAAATACGTAATCGATGATTTCATATTCGTTTATCCAAATATCTTTTCTATAACATGATCTTTCCGTCTGCTAGATACTGGAACTTTTATTTCATGGTTTACAATTAACACACCTTGCCTGTTGTATCGCAATACATGTTTTTTATTTACGATGTATGATTGGTGACAGCGTATAAAAATATCATCTGATAAGAGTTCTATTACTTTTTTAATGGGTTTGGAAACTAATATTCGTTCGGATTGTAGCGTGTAGAATGTTGTATAATTCCCTTCCGATTTGCAATACAAAATATCATCTTCATAGACTACATACACGTTTTCCATCGTTTTGAGCACAATGCGTTTCTTTTGCACACCTTTGAAGTATTCACTGGAGATTTCGATTAATTTTTCTAAGTCATTTTCTTTATTAGAACTTTCAATTGCTTTTACAACTGCTTCTTGAAATTCACTTTCATCAATTGGCTTTAAAATATAATCTAAAGCACCTACTTTTATCGCTTTTATAGCATGCTTATCAAAACCAGTAATGAAAATAATATCTACATTTTTTGTCTCTATTTGATTTAAAATATCAAAACTAGTCCCATCAGTTAGCTGAATATCTAAAAAGAGCAAATCTGGACTTTTTTCTTCTATCAAGGTTACAGCTTCTGCTACGCTTTCCGCTTCTCCAATAATTTGAATATCCGTACTGAAATGTTGATTTATTTTTTCTCTAACACTATTTCTAATATAGGCTTCGTCATCAACTAATATGGCTTTAATCATTTTCTGAAAATTTATAAGGGATTAGAAACTTTACCAACACACCTAAATTTGTTGCATCCGTATTGGCTTTATCTAGTATTTGAACGTTACTTTTGGTTGTTTTATTGATGAATTTAGAAATTAATTGTGTGGAAACCGACTTTTTATAGGTATTATTTGTCTCTTTGATTCCAACACCATTATCTTCTATAGTACAGGCTATGAATTTATCTTCTAAAGTTAGTTTTACATCAATATTTCCTTTATGCTTTATTCCCAAAAAACCATGCTCAATACTGTTTTCTATAAAAGGCTGTAGTAACATTGGCGGAATAAATAACAGCTCATCTTCTTCAAAGTTTTCTAACTGAATGTTATAGCTAAATTTTTCTGGAAAGCGTATTAATTGAAGCTCCATGTATTTATGTAATGACTCTAATTCATCTTCTATTTGCACATAGTTATGCAATGAGTTTTCTAAAATTAATCGCAACAATCTTGAAAACTTTAGCAGATAGTTTACAGCTTTTTCTTGGTTATCTTTTATTTGATGTTGAATTACCGATAAGATATTGAACGTAAAATGCGGATTCATCTGCGAGCGCAATAATCGTTGTTGCATTTGTAAATCTTGCTTTTGAAATTTGAAGCGCCTTTGCCTATAAAACAAATACACAATAATGACCAACAATCCTAAAAGTGCTGATAACCCTATGAGTTTTATATTTCTTAATTCTGAAGCATTTTTCTCAGCTGTCGCAATCTTTTTCTTTTCATTGGCAACCTTTAAAGATTGCAATTCTTCATTTATATTTTCTTCATGAAATTTATTTTGCCGATCAATTAATGCTTTGTATTCTTTTAACAAGCTTTCTTCGCTATTTCCTTTCCTATAATTCAGCTTAAAACGCAATTCGTTGTAGAATGAAACATATTCCGTAAAAGAATTTTCGTTAATTATAGTATTCACTGAATCCAAATAGCGCTCTGCAACCTTATAATCTTTTAATTCCAGATAGGTTTCCGCTAAGTTGTTATAACCTTCAAGTAAGTCGTAATTCTCTCTAAGCCCAACTTGTTTTGTAAGCGCAATAGTCTTATCAAAATATTTGGCAGCTTCTTTATAGTTTTTTTCGGCAAAATTAAGTGTTCCGTATTGACGAAGATATTGTCTTCTAGTATCTTTTTTAGATGTTTCTATAACTTGCATGCTATCTAAAAATGCAAATGCTTCTTCTTTTTTATTGAAATGATTGTACAACATTTTTGCCTTGGAACATCCAGTAACTACAAACATATCCATGTTGTGACTCTCTTTTGCCGCTTCTAAGCCTTTTCCATTGTAATACCAAGCTTCCTCATAATTCCCTAAATCTAAATAAGAAACTTCTAAAAAATTATATGCAATTGTCAAACCACCTGCATGTTTTTTCTCATCTGAAATTTCTACAAATTTCTTTGCCACATCTATCACATTTGCTAATCTATTTTCATTTTGATCCAATATCCATGTATTCCAGAAATAGATTAAATTTCGATCTCTAGTATTAGGTCCTTTTACTAAATCGATCGTAGTATGATAGTAGTATGTTGCAGAATCAAATTTTTGAGTATTATAATAATATGCACCTTTTCTAAAGGTATTTTCAATTAATAACGTATCTGGCAAACTAGGGTCGCTATCAATTATTTTTTGAATTTTTGCTATGTAGATTAGTGTAGAATCGCTAGGTATTAGTTTTCGTTCCAGCGCTCGCAGTCGTTTGATTTCTTCAATTTTTTCAGAAAAGCTTTGTTCTGAATCTACTTTCGTACATGCAAAAAAAAGCAAGCCCAAAATTGACAACAGTATTAGGGGATTTTTTCGTGGAGAATAGATCATTTTTAGATTTCTCTTATTAAATTTAAAAAATACGTGCCGATATTTTTACCAAACATAAGAAATTCACAAATGAAAAATGCATTGTAAACTTTTATTTTTCTGTTTTCAAAAATTTTATATTCCGCATCAAACCTGTGTACTTTGTTCGCTTTACAGCAGATTTTCGAAAGATTTCGCTAAAGACTTCTTGCGTAATTTCTTCCCATTCTTTTTTAGACATTGACAATAATTCTGGATGCGGATTGAATAAAGGTTCATTATGCGGTTTTGAGAAACGATTCCACGGGCATACATCTTGACAGATATCGCAGCCAAACATCCAATCGTCAAATTGTCCATGCACGTGGGTTGGAATTTCATTTTTTAGTTCGATAGTAAAGTAGGAAATACATTTGCTTCCATCAACTACATACGGATCTACAATGGCTTGTGTCGGACACGCATCTATGCACGCTGTACAACTTCCACAATGATCTGTGACTGGCGAATCATAATCGAGTTCTAAATCGATAATTAATTCTGCAATAAAATAGAACGAACCTACTTTTTGCGTGAGCAGATTGCTGTGTTTTCCAATCCAACCCAAACCGCTTTTTGCTGCCCAAGCTTTGTCCAACACAGGAGCAGAATCTACAAATGCTCTTCCTGAAACTTCCCCAATTTCCTCTTGAATAAAGTTTAGTAAGTGTTTTAGTTTGTCTTTTATGACGAAATGGTAATCTGTTCCATACGCGTATTTTGAGAGTTTTGGCGCTTCAGAATCTTTTTGAATTTCCGATGGATAGTAATTTAATAGTAAAGAAACTACCGATTTTGAATCGTCTACCAATTTCGTTGGATCGAGTCGCTTGTCAAAATGATTTTCCATATAACTCATTTCGCCATGCATATTTTTGTTGAGCCAAGCTTCTAAACGTGGCGCTTCTTCTTCTAAAAATGCTGCTTTTGAGATTCCACAGGACAGAAAACCCAAGCGTTTTGCTTCAGCTTTTATGAGTTCTGTATGTTTTTGGGTTGAATTCAAGCAGTTCTTTTTGTGAATTTTAATGTAAGATTGATCGGTTTTAGTGTAATAAGTGGCGAGATTTCTATCTTTTTCTGATCGGTTTCGATGTGATATTTTTTTAGCATTGCATATACCGTCAACATCATTTCATAGAGTGCAAAACCATTCCCAATACACATTCTTGGTCCTGCGCCAAACGGGAAATAATACCCTCCTGTTTCTTTACGGTGTTCATCAGAGAACCGTTCTGGTTTGAAATCGTTGGGATTTTTCCAGTATGTTGAATTTCGGTGTAATTCGTAAAACGAAATTCCGATCATGGTTCCTTTTTTTATATTGAAACCTGCAAACGAATCGTCTTCTATGGCAACTCTGTCTGTAATCCACGCTGGCGGATATAATCGCATCGATTCTTCTACACAGTTTTTTATATAGTTGAGCTTTGCTATTTTTTCCATCGGCGGCAAACTGTCATCAATCGCATTAATTTCTGCCATTACTTTTTTATACACTTCTGGATGTTGTGCAATGAGTTGAAATGTAAATGTGAGCGCATTCGCGGAAGTTTCATGTCCTGCAACAAAGAATATTAAGATTTCGTCTATGAGTTGTTCGTTGGTCATTGAAGTTCCATCGTCTTCATATTTTGCTTTGAGCAACATGTCTAACAAATCATCATGTTCTTCTTTTGATTCGCGACGTTCGTCAATTACCGTGTTGATAATATCTCTGCTTTCTTTAACAAGAATCATGTGTTTTTTAACCAAACCACTTACTTTATACCACCATTGTTTATGTGGTTGTCGAATTTCTCGGATGATGAAATTCTGCAACGTTTCTATGATTTCCTGCAATCGATGCATTGTCGTATCATCATAAGAAGAATAACTGAATAGTGATTTTGCGACTACGTGAAACGCTAGTTCATTCATTATTGGATACGAATCGATTGTTTTGTTTTCCGGAATGTCTTCGATTTGTTTTTCAATCGTGCCTTCCATTATTTTTACCAGTTTTTGTAATTTTTCTTTATGAAATGCCGGTTGAATGAGTCGTCGTTGTTTTAACCAATAATCACCACTAGAAGTTAGCAAACCTTTTCCAACGTATTTTGATAGGAATTTTGTTTGAATTTTTGATTTGTGATAGTTCCTATGATTTTTTCGCAACAGATGTTTTGTGATTTCTGCATCACGTGTTAACAGTATCCTATTTGAGAATGGCGGTGAAATTGCAAACGAATCTCCATGTTTATCAAAGCAATCCTTATGAAACGGAATTGGGTTTCGCGTGATAGACGATGATTTTAAGAATATCTTAATGAATGGAATTGTATTTGGATATTTGTACTGCATTAGTTGCTGGTTGTTAGGTTTTGGCTCTTGGCTCTTGGCTCT
>NZ_JBOEFY010000013.1:0-56188 GCF_050633145.1 Kordia sp.
AGATATTCTTCGGTTTTTTTATGAAGTAAGAAATTGTTACTTTCAAGCATAAATTAAGTATGTGTGAATAAACGAACTTACATAAGTATTTTTCTGTTTCTAAGTTGTTTTTTTAACACATACAAATCGGCTGCTCAAGATATTACTCTATTCCAACAATTTAATGGCCGTTATGACTACACCGCATTCGGAAACACACTTAATACAGTTGAAAATGGCGCCAATGGTATTTGCATTATCAATACCAGTTCTAGCGCAAGCTTAACACTCAATTCCGATCAAACTATGGTTGCTGCTTACTTATATTGGGCAGGTTCAGATGATGGTGATTTTGACATTGAATTGAACGGAACTCCCGTAACAGCACAACGTACATTTAGCGATGCCTTAGATGCCAATCGCACTTTTTTTGCAGCTTTTGCAGATGTAACAGACATTATACAAGCCGAAGGTAATGGATTGTATACCGTAAGTGAATTCGATTTAACTTCTGTAATTCCTCCATATTGCCCTAGTGGAACTAATTTTGGAGGCTGGGCGATTACTGTTATTTACGAAAATCCTTCGCTTCCGCTGAATCAACTCAATGTATATGATGGTTTAGAAAGTGTACCTGATGAATTAGAAATTACACTGACCAACCTCAACGTTTTTGATAATATGGGCGCAAAAATAGGTTTTATTGCATGGGAAGGTGATCAGGCTTTAAGCGTGAATGAATCGTTGCGCGTGAACGGAAATATTATTTCAAATTTTCCCTTGAATCCTCCTGATAATGCTTTTAATGGAACCAATAGTTTTACAGGCGCAACAAACCTATATAATATGGATATTGATTTTTACAGTATTCAAAATAACATCAGTATAGGTGACACAGAAGCTACTATTTCGCTGACTTCAGGGCAAGATTTTGTAATGATTAATAATATTATTACCGTATTAAACAGTCAACTTCCAGACGCTACAGTTATGATTGATCAAATAGATTCTGAATGTGACTCGCGCGATTTAGACATTACATATACCATTTCAAATACGAATAGCACAGCTGCTCTACCACAAAATACGCCCATAGCATTTTATGCTGACGGCATTTTAATTGCTACAGATGTGACGCAAATTGCGCTTCCTATCGGCGGAAGCACGCAACAAACAATTACAGTTAGCATTCCTACCACAATTCCAAATACATTTAATTTTTTAATTGTAGTAGATGACGATGGAACTGGCACAGGAACTGTTGATGAAATTAATGAAGACAACAACAGCGCATCACAAATTTTCACCTTACCTACTTCACCTGTAATCCCTACTTTACCTGCTTTAGAACGTTGTGATAATAGTGAAGTTATTATGTTTGATTTAACTGTTCAAGAAAGTTTGTTTAGCGATCCTTCTTTCACTTTTGAATATTACGAAACACTACTAGATGCTTCAAACAATACGGATGCCATTGTAAATCCTGATTCATATAGTGCTACAAATTATCCCGCAGATATTTTTATAAAAGTGACCAATAGTACTACATTATGTACTTCCATCGGGAATTTTGAATTGATTCTTTTAGAAAGCCCAGAAGCAACTCAACCAGAAGATTTAGAAGCTTGCAAATTAGACGAAACCGAATCAGTTACTTTCGATTTAACCATTAATGAAACTATTATAAATCCTGCATCAAACCTAATTTTCACCTATTACGAAACTGCAAATGCTGATGGAACGTTTCAAGATGAAATAACAACTCCAACAGCTTATGACAACAATTCCAATCCGCAAACAGTTTATGTAACTCTCGAAAACATTTTTGGCTGTATTTCTTCAACTAATTTTGATTTAATCGTAGACGATTGTGAAATTTATATTCCAAACGGTTTTTCCCCCAATGATGATGGAAAAAATGATGTGTTCAATATTTTAAACTTAGAAGCACATCCAAATCATACCATTCATATTTACAATAGATACGGTACACTCATCTTTGAAGGAAATAAAAATACCTCACGTTGGGATGGTTATTCGAATAGAGGTACTCCAAAAAATAAAAAACTTCCTACAGGAACTTACTTTTATGTACTCTATCTAAATGACGAAAACACCTTAGCGAGTCCTTTGTTTCTAGAGCAAACATACACAGGCTGGGTATATTTACAGAATAATTAAGTTTTCTTTACGGTAATGTCCTTGATTTTCTGTATTTTAGTATGGATCAATAGCTAATTTTAAAATAAGTCATAAGTGTTAAAAATAATTTCAAAGGCATGAAATTATGTATATATTTGTCCATAATTTACAATGACCTAGAAGCCAAATAATGGAGCTTGCCCAGCTCACATTGTTTTAGTCACAAATATGACTTAACCCCACATCTATGAAAAAAGTACTCTTGACGCTTTTCACTATTTGCGCCTACCAAATAGTTTCTGCACAACAAGTAACTACCAACGAGTCGTTTACTTTACAACAACTTGTAGAACAGCTTGTACAAGGTTGTGTTGAAATCTCAAATGTCACCTCAAATATCAATGGAAATATAGATGGTTTTGCCAGTTATGCTGCGTTTAATCAAAACGGTTCTAACTTTCCTTTTACCAATGGTTTGGTATTAACTTCTGGTCGTGCTTCCGATGCTGGAACACCTGTAATGACTACACCATTAAATAGCGGAACAACTGCTTGGGGAACAGATCCAGATCTTGAAGCCGCTTTAGGCGTAAACAATACATTAAATGCAACTTCAATTGAATTTGACTTTATTGCAGTTACCAATCAGATAAGTTTTAATTATTTACTTGCGTCAGAAGAATATGCGGAAGATTTCCCGTGTCGATTTTCAGATAGTTTTGCATTTTTAATTAGACCTACAGGAAGTGCCGCACCATATACCAATATTGCTGTAGTACCAGGCACAAATATTCCTGTGAGCACAAGTGTTATTCACGATGAAATTGTAGGTTTCTGCCCTGCTGAAAATGAAGAATTTTTTGAAGGATATAATTTAGGAGATACTAACTATAATGGACGTACAACTGTACTAACAGCTACTGCAACTTTAATTCCAAATCAACAATATCACATCAAATTAGTATTGGCTGATGGAACGGATCAAAATGCTGATTCAGCAATCTTTATCCAAGGAAATAGTTTCAATGCCACAGTAGATTTAGGTCCAGATGTAACAACTTGTGCAAACTCATATTTATTAAATGCTGATATTGGAAATCCACTAGCAACATACGAATGGTTTAGAAATGGTGTTACAATTCCTGGAAGTAATGGTGTTACACATGATGCTGTATTAACAGGAACCTATCGTGTAGAAATCACAATTCCAGTAGGAACTGAAACCTGTACTATTGAAGATACTGTAGAAGTTACTCTAAACTCAGCCCAAACTGTTGGTCCTATCACAGATTTTGAACTTTGTGATACTACAGGAGCTGTTGGCGTTGAAAGTTTTGATTTAACGATCAAAGAGCCAGAAATACTAGCAACAGTTCCAACTGCAAACTATACAGTAAGCTATCACCCAACTCAAAATGATGCAGATAATGACACCAATGCATTTCCTACTACAATTTTAAATACAAGTTCTCCACAAGAAATCTTTGTACGTGTATTAGATGTAGACAATGGTTGTTTGGCTTTTACTAGTTTCAACTTGATTGTAAATGAATTGCCAGTAATTAACGATCCAACGCCAATTGATGTTTGTGATGAAGATAGTGATGGATTTACTCAAATAGATTTAACGGTTCGTAACGACGAAATTACTGGAATGAATCCTGTATTTGGTGTTACATATCACTTCACGCAAAGTGATGCTGACAACAATATCAATCCTATTGTAAACAACTATTCAAATATTTCAGCGAATGATACTGTTTTTGTTCGTGTGGTAAATACTGAAACTGGTTGTGTAAGCACAACTACCTTAGACATAAACGTAGGAACATCTCCGCTATTAACTTTACCAAACAGAAACTTATTAGATGCTTGTGATCCCGAACATGATGGTATTGCAACATTTGACTTAACAGACATTCTTAACGAAATTACGGCTGGACTTACTGATATTACCGTCACAGTTCATACTTCTCCAGAAGATGCACAAACGGGCGACAATCCGATACCAGACATCACAGATTTTACTAATACAAATCCTGAACAGCAAACTTTATTTATCCGAGTAGTCGATGACAATACAGGTTGCTTCACAGTAACACAATTCAACGTACATGCCAATGCGCTTCTTACCGCAACAAACATACAAGATATAAATCGTTGTGATGATGCTAGTAATGATGGTGTTCACGAGTTTGATTTTCAAAACATCATTTTACCTTCTATCCAAAATAGTTTAGCTTTTGTAGGAGTCGATTTCTTTGTCTCTGAAGATGATCGCGATAATAATGTAAATGCAATTGACATTACAGTTCCGTTTAGCAACACTTCCAATCCGCAAGAAATTTTCCTTAGACTTACCGATACAGATACAGGTTGTGAAGATGTAGCTTCTATCAATTTAATGGTACAACCATTTGTAAGCGCTCCAACTGTTGGTACGCTTACCGCTTGTGACACAAATTCCAACGCCATTGCTGTGGTAGATTTAGAAATGTTTACACCAGACATCGTAGGAACAAATACAGACTTTAGTGTTATCTATTTTTTAACACTAAATGATGCTACATTTTCTACAAATGCTGTTACAGAACCTATTGTTAATACTTCCAATCCACAGGAAATATTTTTTAGGTATAGAAACACAAACACTTTTTGTTCCGATATTGGTTCGTTTATGCTAGAAGTACTGCCAGCTCCAGAAGTGAATGACCCAAGTACTGTTTTAATCTGTGATGATGATACGGATG
Organism: Kordia sp.; assembly: GCF_050633145.1. Classification (GTDB taxonomy): domain Bacteria; phylum Bacteroidota; class Bacteroidia; order Flavobacteriales; family Flavobacteriaceae; genus Kordia. Next base: position 4,872 of record NZ_JBOEFY010000013.1, read on the forward strand.
GAATTGCTGATGTAGACATCGCTGCGAGTCTCCCAGAAATCATTACAGACTTAACCAATATCAACATTTCATACCATACTTCTGCTAATGGTGTTACAAATAACACAGGCATCATCGTTGATCCTACAGCATATAATACTGCAACTGGCTCAGCTTTTGTTCGTGTAGAAAATGCAACAACAGGTTGTTTTGCTACTGTAGAAATTCCAATCATCGTAAATACAATTCCAAACGTTGTTGCTACAGATATTTATCAATTGTGTGAGACAGATACCGATCAAACGGAAAACTTCATCATGGAAACTAGAGATGATGAAATCTTAAATGGTCAAACCGATATGACTGTGCTCTACTATCCTACTGCGCAAGATGCGTTGGACAAAACCAATGAGATTGACAAAACGATGCCGTATGCAAATCAGACGAATCCGCAAACCATTCATGTTCGTATTGAAAATGATACGGATGCAGACTGTTTTGCCGTTTCAGATTTTGTCATTCAAGTAAGTCCTGCACCTATGTTTAATGTTCCTACAGATATTTTTGTTTGTGATGATATTACAAATGATGGTGTAGATACGTTCGATTTAACGGCTACGCAAGATGAAATTGCCGCGGGAATTGCTCAAAACTTAACCATTACCTTTCACTTATCGCTTGAAGATGCTTCTACAGATGTAAATCCAATAGCAAATACATTTACAAATACCGTAAATCCACAAGATATTTATGCACGAATTACGAATGATTCTGAGTGTTTTACTGTGATAGATTTCGCGTTGAATGTCATTCAAGTTCCAGAAGCAAATCCTGCGCCAGATGTAACCGTTTGTGATGTAGATTATGATGGACAAGTTGTTTTTGATTTGACAGAAGCTGAATTCTCCATCTTAAATATTCGTCAAGATAATGTTGTAATTACCTATCATGAAGATGAAGATGATGCCGAAAATGGAATAAACGCAGTTCCAGATCCTACAAATTATACCAATACAAACAATCCGCAACCAATTTTTGTGCGATTAATAAATACGATTTCTGGCTGTTATGTAATTATTCCGTTTACACTGAATGTAAATTTACCGCCATTGCTAAACAATATTACCGAAGCAACTTTTTGTGATTCAGAAGTACCTGGTACTGTTGACATACGTCAAATTGATGAAATTATAATTGATGACGACACAGGAGTAACATTATCATACTACAACTCTGCTGCCGATGCACAAGCTGACACCAATGCGCTTCCAGATATTTACACATACATGTCAACTCCTGAAACTATATTCATCAGAGCTGAAAATGATACAACAGGTTGTTTCTTTGTACAAAGTATTGATATTATCATCAATCCAAATCCAATTGCAAACCCTGTAAGTAACATGCAAGCATGTATTAGCGACAATGCAAATACAACACAGACATTCAACTTTTCAACACAAACTCCAACCATCTTAGGTACGCAAAATGCTGCCTTATTCACCGTGAGTTACCATGTAAGTATTGAAGATGCAGAAGATGATGTAAGTCCAATACCGCAACTATTTAATGCCTTTAACGAACAAATTATTTTTGTGCGAGTAGAAAATAATGCCACAGGTTGTTATGCAACTACTTCGTTTATGACAATTATACATCCGCTACCTGTAATTGATTTACCAGAAGATATTACTTTATGTCTAAATGATCTGCCATTGACAGTAACTGCAGGTTCTGCCATTGGAAACACGTATTTGTGGTCTACTGGAGAAACAAGCGCTTCTATTGATATTACTACAGTAGGAACATATTCCGTAACCGTAACAAGTCCGTTTGGCTGTGTGGAAATGGATAGTTTTACTGTAAATGAATCAGAATTGGCTACTATTGTTGATGTTGAAGTTGTAAACTTCTCAGATAATAATACAATTACTGTAACCGCAAGTGGAAACGGAGACTATTTATATTCTTTAGATGGTGGAACACCACAAACTTCAAACGTATTTGAATTTGTAGCACCAGGATATCATGTCGTTACCGTTTCAGATGTAAATGGTTGTGGCGAAGTAAGCGAAGAAGCCGTTGTAATTGATTACATCAAATTTGTGACACCAAACAGCGATGGATACAACGATACATGGCATATTATCGGAATTGAAACCTTGCCAAAATCGGTAGTATACATCTTTGATCGTTATGGAAAACTTCTCAAAACCTTACGTGCAAGCGATCCAGGTTGGGACGGAAATTACAGAGGTCAAAGAATGCCATCAAGTGATTATTGGTTCTTAGCTGAAATAAAAGACGGTCCAGATTCTTTTGATGTAAAAGGACATTTTACGCTGAAGCGATAATACAAAGACAAGCTATTACAAAACATTCGCACGCAAAGTCATTGTAAACAACCAATATTATATACTGAAAACACAAATGTTGTTTATAGGAATCTTATTGCTGTTCACAGGAATATTTTTTAATATAAGAAACTGCTCATAGATATTTGTCATCAAAAATAATCGCATCTATGAAAATCAACTTGTTTTGCTTTTTAATTACATTATGTTACATCGGTATATTTTCAGCTAATGCTCAAAAAAATACCGAAACAACAATCACTGGAACTGTGGTTGAAAGCAACGGTGTTCCTATAGAATTTGCAACAGTGATCATTGCTACCAATGATACTCAAAAAGCCATTACAGGAGCTACAACAAACGAAAAAGGAGAATTCTCTCTTACAACTTCAACAGCTAACTTTTATGTTGAAGTAAGCTTTATAGGTTTTAAAAACAAAAAAATCGAAAACTTTACAATACAAAAAAACCGCATAGATTTAGGTAAAATTGTATTATCTGAAGATCAATCTCAATTAGACGAAGTAATTGTTAGTGCTGAAAAATCGCAAACGGTTTTTAAACTTGACAAACGTGTATTTAATGTTGGATCTGATCTTAGTAGTACTGGAGCAAGTGCGTTAGAAATTTTAAACAATGTTCCTTCTGTAAATGTAAATATAGAGGGACAAATAAGTTTACGTGGAAATTCAGGTGTGCAAATCCTTATCAACGGAAAACCATCTGTACTTGCTAGTGAAGAAGGAAATGCATTGGGAAGTATTACTGCTGATATGATTGATAAAATAGAAGTTATTACAAATCCTTCAGCAAAATATGATGCCGAAGGAACTTCTGGAATCATTAATATCATTTTAAAAAAGAGTGAAAAAAAAGGGTTAAATGGTTCAGTAACACTCAATACTGGAATTCCAAACAATCATAGTATTGGCTTAAGCTTAAACAGACGTACAGAAAAATTCAACCTCTTCAGTCAATTAGGATATGGAAGACGTACCTTTCCAAGAGAGAGTGAATCTACAAGTTTAAACAGAGCGGCGGAGACTAGCTTAAATACAGCTGGTGAAAGTGATAAAAATGAAAAATTTTTCAATATCATTTTAGGTACAGATTATCACATTAATGATTTAAATGTACTTACACTATCTGGACATTATGCCTTTGAAGATGAAAAAGAAAATTCAAATCAGGTGTATCAATTTATTGACAACACAGCAACAACTACAGATGCTTGGAATCGTCGTGAGCTCACTACTGCTAGCAATCCAAAATGGCAATATGAATTACAATACAAAAAGGACTTTAAAGACCATGAAGATCACGACTTACTTTTTAGTGCTTTAGGAACCTCATTCGGCAAAGACAAAACTTCCAATTTTAATAATACAACTACTATTGGTAATATTCCTGATATGCTACAAGAAGCGCTGACAAATTTTGCGCAAAATGAATATACTTTTAAACTGGACTACACACATCCTTTTGGTGAAAAATACACCTTAGAAACTGGTGCTCAATTTATCATAGATGACGTAAGCAATGATTATCAAGTTCGAGATTTCATCAACAATGTTTGGATAATCAATACGGATTTTAGCAATGTTTTTGATTACAATCAAAATGTACTTGGCGTGTATTCTACATTTGCATACGAAGCTGAAAAATGGGGAATTAAAGGTGGATTACGTTTAGAGAGTACTGATTTAAAAACCAAACTAGTAAATACAAATGAACGCAACTCTCAAAAATATACCAACCTATTCCCTAGCGTTCATACTTCTTATAAAGTTACTGAAGATCTTTCATTACAAGCAGGATATTCCAAGCGTATTTACAGACCACGTTTATGGGATTTGAATCCTTTTTTCTCCTTCCGAGACAACTTTAATATTTCAACCGGAAACCCTAATTTGAATCCTGAATTCACAGATTCTTTTGAAATCACAAGTATTCTTAAATTTAATCAAGGATCACTAAACTTTGGAATTTACCATCGAGCTACTAAAGATGTAATTGAGGACATTTCTACTTTTGAAAACAATGTTACAACCTCACAACCAAGTAATGTTGGAACTAATAATGGGACTGGTATTGAACTCAACGCAAAATACAATCTGACAAATTGGGTAACATTAACCACTGACTTTAACTACAATTCTTTTGCGCGAAAAGGACAATTTGAAGACCTAAGTTTTGACTTTAATGGAAATCAGTGGAGCTCGAGACTAACAGGAAAGTTTAAATTGCCATTAGATTTTACCTTAGAAACAACAGGAAACTATCGTTCAAAATATAAAACAGTTCAAGGAGAAGTTGCAGACAACATATTTATGAATCTTGGAATTCGCAAAAAGATGATGAAAGGACGTTTGAATATTAACTTAAGTGTTAGAGATGTGTTTGCCTCTCGTCGTCGTCAATCAATTACAAATCAAGTTGATTTCTTAAGAACATCTGATAGTCAAAGCGGACGTTTTGTAACCATTGGAATTAGCTTTGGATTTGGAAAAGGAGAAGCTATGGAATTTTCTGGGCATAAAAACTTTTAAATACAATATTATCATATAATTCCCCTATTTACTTTACTACCACTTGAAAAAGACAACCAATTTAGGTTGTCTTTTTTTTTAAAACTAATCACAGAATTTCGTAAATTACAACTCATACAAAATCCTTAGTATCTTTAAAAAACACCTAAAATGAAAATAGCAGGAAAATCAATCAGAGCGTTTATTGGCGCTAAAGACTATACTATTTCTCGTAATTTTTATTTGGATTTAGGGTTTGAAGAAGTCATTACGTCTGAAAACATGTCTTACTTCTATATGGGCGAATTCGGGTTTTATCTTCAAAATGCATATGTAAAAGATTGGGTAGACAATTCAATGATTTTCTTTGAAGTAGATGATTTACAAAACACCTTAAAACACATACAAGGTTTACAACTAACTGAAAAGTATGAAAAAGTAAGAATATCCGAAATTGTATATAAAGAATGGGGAAATGAGTTCTTTCTCCATGATCCTAGCGGAATATTATGGCATTTTGGAATATTTAAATCCAAATGATTATTCGTGAATAAACTTTTGCATTTTGCTTGAAAAAAAACGACTCTGACCTGATGGACAGGTACACAATAAAGCACCTCCTGAGAAATTAACGTACGCAACAACATCTCCTATAAATGGAACATTTTACTGTTAAATCTATCTCAAAAAAGAAAAACTGAACATCAAAACAATTGACTTTTATTATTTTAGAGCGAATCACTCCAAAAAAACACACAAATGAAAAAGTTTGTACTGCTACTCTTCCTAAGTATTTCACTCACTGCAATTGCACAAAAGAAAGAAACAACACATGTAGAAGCTGTAAAATCTATTGACGGAATTCTTTCCCGAATGTTAGAACTTCTTTCTGTTGAAAAAGGAAACGCTATTGACCACAAATCATTAAAAGATTTATTCTTACCAAACGCTACATTTAGTGTTCGCTCGCCAGATGACAGTTATCCCAATCCATTAGAAACTGTCAACTTAAAAGACTTTATAGAATCGCTCAAAGATAGTTATTACGAAGACGGCTATACAGAAATAGAAATGGGCAAAGTAGTAAATGAATTTAATGGCATTGCTAGTGTTTTTCAGAGTTTCACTGGAATTGATTCGGAAGGAAATAAAGAAAAAGGCATCAATAGTTATCAATTGGTTTATTTAAAAAATCGTTGGTGGATAGCTAATATGATTTGGACTTTAGAAACGAGTGACGCAAAAATTCCTGAGAAATATTTAAAAGGAGACTCTAAAAAAATGTAATCCCAAATTATGAAAACATATTGCATCTATATACTTATAGTTATAACATTTATTAGCTGTGAGACATATCCAAAAAGCTATTCACTAGAAAAATTAGATTCTTATTCATTCCGAAGAAACTACTTTGGAAGCGATACCTTAACAGGAAAAGCATTGTATGATTTCATGAATCGAAAACCTTTTGTAGATCATGCTGACATTCAAAAAGAGAGTACTTTCTACAAACATTTTGTGAGAGAAAAAATCATTGACAATCACCGTTGGGATTTGGCAAAATTTGATACACTTCCTGAGAATTTTAGCTATAATTTAAATGACAAGAAAGTTACGGTTTCCATCGACTTTTCATACTTCGAAAAAGAAAACACCAACAATTATATTGTTACGTTTACAGATGCAGCAAAAACCATTACAAAAGACACGCTCAGCTATGAATTTCCGCCAGATGTTATTTTTAGTAAGATGGATTTAAACAAAAATGGTACTGATGAATTGTATGCTTTGTATAAAAATTACGCTATTAATGGTGATAATTTTGAGTTGACTGTTTATGAACTAAAATAGATTCTTGAATACAACAAAGCTCACTCCTTATTTTGTACTTTTATAGAATGACACGTTTCACACAAAAGGAAATTGAAACCAATTTGTAGAAAAACGAAAAAAATAAGATTACATATATTCGGTTGTGACATATATCATAAATACTGTGTTTTATTTACAAGTATAAACACTGAAATTTCAATAAATCATAGGCAATTGTATTGAGAAAAATAGTTTCGTAGACTTTTGAACACAGGCGCCATATTAAATTTTAAAAACTAAATTAAGCAACAATGAAAAAAGCATTATTTCTTCTGGTATTTCTATGTATTGGAACTAGCTGTTATGCACAAAGTGTGTATTACAAAGGAAGTAGAATTGGTAAAATTGAAAGTGATGGAGATATCTATGTAAAAGGATCTCGTGTAGGTAAGATTGAATCTGATGGCGATGTTTACAGAAAAGGTTCTCGTATTGGGAAGATTGAGAGTGATGGAGACATTTATTACAAAGGATCTAGAGTTGGAAAAATAGAAAGCGATGGAGATGTATATGTGAACGGATCTAGAGTTGGAAAGATAGAAAGCGACGGAGATGTGTATTACAAAGGCAGTAGAATTGGAGATTGTGACGGAATCAAGCCCGAAATGGCTGCGGGGTTTTTCTTTTTCTATTTCTGGGATCTAGATTCTGGTCGCGCAAGATAAGCACAGTCTTTTATAACTTCAGAAACAATAAATCAGGAATAGACTTTCTGAACAATAAATCGAGCATCATCATATCTTTAGCAATGATTAATTTTCAATGTATAATGAATGTTGATGCTCGTTTCTTTTCGTTATTTTTGCACGAAGTTGCGTTAAGGATGCTTCGACTTGGCTCAGCATAACAAAATTTTGTTGAAGCCTCCATTTTTATGGGAATTCTGCGTTAAGGATAGAAGCAAGTTACCGTGTAACGCGGATAGCCTGCCCCAAAGGGAAACGCCCAAAATACTAAAAAAGCACACACATAATATGAAGTTTAAAATTGTATCTGACTTTTCTCCTACGGGAGATCAACCACAAGCCATAAAACAATTAGTTTCAGGGCTTGAAACCAATGAACAATACCAAACTTTACTCGGTGTTACAGGTTCTGGAAAAACATTTACGGTTGCCAATGTGATTGAAAAGGTAGAAAAACCTACATTGATTTTAGCACATAATAAAACCTTGGCAGCACAGTTATATTCTGAATTCAAGCAGTTTTTTCCTGAAAATGCCGTAGAGTATTTTGTGTCGTACTATGATTATTATCAGCCAGAAGCCTACATTCCGACTTCGGGAACGTATATAGAGAAAGATTTATCAATCAATGAAGAGATTGAAAAGTTGCGTTTAAGCACCACTTCTTCCCTACTTTCGGGTCGTCGTGATGTGATTGTAATTGCCTCAGTTTCGTGTTTGTACGGTATTGGAAACCCGATTGAATTTCAAAAAAACGTAATCAAACTAGAGCGCGATCAAGTGATTTCACGAACGAAGTTATTACATCGTTTGGTACAAAGTCTGTATTCGCGAACTACTGCCGATTTTTTACGCGGTTCGTTTCGTGTAAAAGGTGATGTTGTGGATGTGTTTCCTGGATACGCAGATTTTGCGTTTAGAATTCACTTTTTTGGAGATGAGATTGAAGAAATAGAATCCTTTGATCCTGGCACAAATACAGTATTAGAAAAATACGAACAGCTTACAATTTATCCTGCAAATATGTTTGTGACTTCGCCAGAAGTATTGCAAAATGCCATTCATCAAATTCAAGAAGATATGGTAAAACAGGTAGATTATTTTAGAGAAATAGGGAAACATTTGGAAGCAAAACGTTTGGAAGAACGTACAAATTTTGACTTGGAAATGATTCGTGAATTGGGCTATTGCTCAGGAATTGAAAATTACTCAAGATACTTAGATGGTCGTTTGCCTGGAACACGTCCTTTTTGTCTGTTAGATTATTTTCCAGATGATTATTTGATGGTCGTGGATGAAAGTCACGTAACAGTTTCGCAAGTGCATGCCATGTATGGAGGCGACAGAAGTAGAAAAGAGAACTTGGTAGAATACGGTTTCCGTTTGCCAGCCGCAATGGACAACCGACCGTTGAAGTTTGAAGAATTTGAAGCCATTCAGAATCAGGTGATTTATGTGAGTGCAACGCCAGCAGATTATGAATTGCATAAAACGGATGGTGTGTATGTAGAACAGGTAATTCGTCCGACAGGATTATTAGATCCAGTTATAGAAGTGCGCCCAAGTTTAAATCAGATTGATGATTTGGTAGAAGAAATTCATCAACGAACAGAAAAAGATGAACGTGTATTAGTGACAACGCTGACGAAACGTATGGCTGAAGAATTAACGAAGTATTTATCGCGCATTCAAATTCGTTGCCGTTATATTCACAGTGATGTAGATACGCTAGAACGTGTACAAATTATGCAAGATTTGCGTAAAGGGTTGTTTGATGTGTTGATTGGTGTCAACTTATTGCGTGAAGGTTTGGATTTACCTGAAGTATCTTTAGTTGCGATTTTAGATGCAGATAAAGAAGGTTTTTTACGCTCGGCGCGATCGTTAACACAAACGGTTGGTAGAGCTGCGAGAAACATCAATGGAAAAGCTATTTTATACGCGGATAAGATTACGAAAAGTATGCAAAAAACCATGGATGAAACCGCATACAGACGTGAGAAACAAATTGAATACAACACCGAACACGGAATTACACCAAAAGGCTTGAATAAATCGTTGAACAATGCATTAAGTAAAGATGAAAGCTTAGCTTGGGAAGATACGATAGAAGCAAAAGCAGCTGCCGAACCAGATTTGGAATACTTGTCCAAAGCGCAAATAGAAAAGTTGATTCGCGAAAAACGAAAAGCAATGGAAACTGCTGCCAAAGAATTAAACTTTATGGATGCTGCCAAATATCGTGACGAGATTAAAGTACTTCAAGAGAAATTGTAAAAACTAAAAAGCGTCAAAAAAATGTAACATAACTTGATTCCTACATACAAATTTGTGAATACAATTACACAACTGAACGTATGAACTTAAAAGATAAACTGCAATCAATTGGCTTTAGTTTCTTAACTGTCCTATTTATAATTTCAGTTATTTTTATCATTGTTGGTCTAAAATCTTCTAAAATTAATTGGACATTTATCATTATTGGAATCGCTATTCTAGTGCCTTTTTTTATTTACCTAATTTATCAAAGCTTTCTAATGTCGCATGAAGCAGAAGAACGCGGTGAACTATATGAAGCGCACTTACACAAGTTGAAACAATCTGCGAATCGTATACCTATTAATTTGGACAAAGCTATTATTCAAGAAAGATATCGTTATCAAACCAATACAGTTGTGAGAGGAAAAGCCGCTGCATTCAATGAAATTTCAGGACATGGACACCACAACGAAGAAACCGTAAAACATACATCTTGTGAAGTTACATTTAAAGTAAATTATAACAATGAAGAGTTGACTTTTGGAAGAACTATTAACATGGGAGAAACTGCTCTACGCATGCAATTTTATATAAAAAAAGAAACTATTCTTTATATAGATCCGTTTGATTCTGAAAACTATTATCTTGATTTAGACTTTCTTGAAGATTAAAGAAACGCAAGAAAATCTGTAACGGCAAATAATACGTCTTCTCTTGCGCTTCACAACAATTATATATACTAAACAAAATTTTATTTCATATTCCTAAGTGGTTTTAAATAAAAGCAACGTTAAAACTCACCATCTTTTTTGCGCAGTAAACACATAGCGCTTTTTTAATTTCATTCAATGTAAAAATAGGATAATACAACTATTTTATAGAGCGTAGAATTTCGGAAACTAAAAAATAGGTAAAAGTACTTGCCTGCGCTTTTATAAGATCATTTTAACTAGATTCGTTAAGAATTTGCTAAACTTTTATGCTAACAGTTCATATCAAAGATCATTTTCAAGAATCTACGTATATTCGATACTTACAGTATTTAAACAACTACATTGAAATTTTATTTCACATTACAATTTAAAAGAATCTATCGGCATATTGACGAATTTGGATTGATTCCATTAGTTGGGTTTGCTATAATATTTGCGCTTTTCATTTGGGTTTCTAAATCAATATTTCAGCATCTTTCAAATGCTTCTTATTACTATCTTGGAATTAGTGTACTGTTGAGTTTATCCTTAGGAAATATAAAACGCACTACTTTTTTAAAGCAATGTTTCTCGTCTAAAAATTTCTGGAAAGCTCGTATGTTAGAAAATACACTTTTCAGTTTACCTTTTAGTATTTTTTTATGTTACCAGCATGCTTTTATAGAAGCATTGATAGTACATATTGTCGTTATTGCAACCTCTTTTTTAAATAATCTTGGTATTCGTAGTATAACCATTCCGACGCCTTTTGGGAGACATCCATTTGAATTTGCAATTGGTTTTCGAACTACTTTTTGGATATTTCCATTACTCTATACACTTACTTTTATTGCAATAGATGTAGACAATTATAATTTAGGAATTTTCAGTCTAATTGCGGTTTTTGTCTGTTGCATGTCATACTATTCAAAACCAGAACCGCTATATTATATATGGATTCACAATATGTCAGCCAAAGATTTTTTAATAGTTAAAATAAAAACTGCATTGTTATTTAGTAGTGTTTTAATTTTACCTATTGCGATTGGTATGTCTTTCTTTTTTCCTTTTAAAAACATCCAAATTACAGGTATTTTCATTCTATTAGGATACTGTTTTATCATCGTTACCATACTTGGAAAATATAGCAATTATCCATCAAGAGTTCCTATATTTCAAGCACTCGCAATGATTATATCTTTAATGTTTCCACCATTTTTAATTATCATAATACCGTTTTTCTACCAACGAGCTATTAAAAATTTAAATCCCATTTTAACATGCTAACTATTAAGGATCTTTCCAAATCATATCATAAAAAGAAAGTATTAGACACAATTCAGCTACAGTTCAAAATTGGAGAAATTAATGGGATTGTAGGCGAAAATGGAGCTGGAAAAACCTCCTTATTTAAATGTATTGCTGGATTGGAATCGTATCAAGGAGAAGTTCTTCATGAAAACAACAACAAAAAAAGTACTATTGGCTTCTTAGAAACAAACCCGCAATTTCTATCAAAAATTACTGGAAAAGAATACTTACAATTACTTTGCAATGCAAGAAATATAAAAAATATTGATTTTGAAGCAAAAAACATTTTCGAATTGCCATTAAAGCAATATGCCGAAACTTATTCTACTGGAATGAAAAAGAAATTAGCTTTGACGGGTATTTTATTACAAGAAAATGATATTTTCATCTTAGATGAACCATTTAATGGTGTCGATATTTATAGCAATATCATTATCAAAGAATTGCTTAAATCACTCAAAGAAAAAGGGAAAATTATCGTTCTTTCTTCCCATATATTTTCCACATTACAAGACACTTGTGATTATTTACACTACTTAAAAGCAGGAAAAATTGAAAAATCTGTACAAAAAGAAAAATTTAAAATAATCGAAGAACTCATGAAAGACAAGGGTTTGAGCGAGAAAATCAAAAAATTCAATATTAAATAATTGTAACTATTTCAAAAAAATTGCACAATCTGTCGAGCGCATACATTTTGGCAGTATCTTTGTATTTATTAAAACAATTATTTAAATTTATTACAATGAGTAAAGGAACAGTAAAATTTTTCAATGACACTAAAGGTTTTGGTTTTATCGTTGAAGAAGGTTCGAACAAAGAACATTTTGTGCACATTTCAGGATTAATCGACGAAGTTCGTGAAGGAGACGAAGTTGAATTCGAATTAACAGAAGGCCGCAAAGGTTTAAACGCCGTGAACGTGAAAGTGATTTAATATTATATATATATTATTCCTTAATGAAGTAAAAGTCTATCAATTGATAGACTTTTTTTTATGTTTATTTTTAAAACCTTAACTCTCCTCTTTTTGAGTATCTTTGTCGCATGGCATTAACGAATAACGACATCTTTAAAAAACTTCGTGTGGCTTTGAAGCTACGCGATGACGATATTGTAAAAATATTAGAATTGGTAGATTTTAGAATCACCAAAAGTGAATTGGGCGCATTTTTTAGAAATGAAGATCATCCAAAATATAAAAACTGCGGCGATCAAATACTACGTAACTTTTTAAATGGTTTAGTTATTCACTTACGTGGTCCAATGCCAAAAAAAGGCGAAAAACCTAAATCCACTCCATCTACTTCGAAACGGAAAGAACGAAAATAAATGATTCTTTTAGATCATCTTTTTAATTTTAAAAGCTACCTATTATTATCATGAAAATACTCATCATTGGCGGAAACGGAACTATTGGTAAGAAACTTACGGAATATTTTAAACAAAATCATGACGTACTTGTTGCTGGACGAACTACTGGCGATGTAACTGTTGACATCAGCAGCAGCGAAAGTATCAAAGCTATGTTTGATAAAGTTGGAACGCTCGATGCCATTATTTGTGCCGCAGGAGAAGCCAAATGGAAACCATTTGATGAACTCCAAGAAGAAGAATATTATATTGGTTTTAAAAGTAAATTGATGGGACAAGTCAATTTGGTTCGTATTGGACAAAATTACCTAACTAAAGGCGGATCAATTACCTTAACAACAGGAATTTTAGCAGACGAACCTGTTCCTATGACTACAAGTGCCGCAATGGTAAATGGTGCCATTCATAGTTTTGTAAAAGCAGTTATTTTAGAATTAGAAGGCAACATTCGTGTGAATGTAGTTTCTTCTGGTTTGGTTGAAGATGCCGTGGAAAAGTACGATGCATATTTCCCTGGACACAATCCAATTTCGATGCAAAAAGTGATCAATGGATATCGTAAAAGTGTAGATGGAAAACAAACAGGTGAAATTATCCGAATTTATAATTAATAGAAATTATGAAGTTTCAAAATCTGTTCTTAATGCTGTTAGCAAGCCTCTTTTTTTCTTGCGAAATCAGTATTTCTAATGAATATCTTCAAGATGTAACGGTAAAAAGTGAAGGACTTTCCTGTGATGGTATTAAAATGGTCAATTACACAGGACAGATCAATAGAACTAAATTTCACTATGGAGAAAAAGTTCTCTTCATTTATGAAAACATGACCGGATTTGTGTTGCAGAACAATTTAGCGTATCCAGAAATGGATATATATGTTCTAAACAAAAAAGGAGATACAATTATGGCAAAACCTAATTTATTCTTCAAAGACTCAAAAGGATATTCAGAAGCAGATTTAAACTTACGATCCGAACTCATATTTGCAAAACCAATGCTTCCAAGCAAGGAATATATAGCAATGGTAAACATTCGAGATAAAAACAGCGATACATATTATAATTGGAGTAAAAATTTCGAGATCATTCATAGTCCACTAATAAACACCAAAAAGGACGGGCTTGACTATGACATTCAATATTTATATTCTAAAGAACGTGATATTGGAATTATTGACAATGTAATTAAGCGCAATGAAAAAATATATCTAATTATTGAAAACTTAAGTGGTTTTGATATTGACGAATACGGAAGTGCTAACATAGAAGCTTCTATCAGTTTGACGTCGGCAGATGGAACGCTGATTAATAAAAATGACAATCTGTTCCCAAACCTTGTCAGCGCAAAAGATTTAAAAGATCAATTATATGCATCTATTCAAATCGCTTCTGCAAGTGGAAAAAAACCTGTGACTTGTATTTTTAAAATGAAGGATACTAAAAGCGGTCATAGTTTAGAAACTACTTTTGATCTTACTGTGGTAGAATAGAAATAAGTAAACAATCTACTTTTATATCTAAACGAAACTTATATTTTTGCTTTAAATTCCAAAATACAATCATGAGTATCGAAAGAGACATCAAAAAACGTAGTGGCGCAAGTTGTGAATTGTGTAGTGCTACTGAGAAATTAGCCATTTACCATGTTCCGCCAAATCACGAAAACAAATTAGAAAAGTCTATTCAAGCATGTGAAACGTGTATTTCTCAAATTGAAGATGCGGATACAATGGATGCTAACCATTGGCGTTGTTTGAATGATAGTATGTGGAGTGAAGTTAAAGCTGTGCAAATTGTTGCTTGGCGCATGTTGCACCGATTGAAAAAAGAAGGTTGGCCACAAGATTTGCTAGATATGATGTATTTGGACGAAGACGATTTAGCTTGGGCTGCAGCAACAGGAGAAGATGTAGATAAAGATACTCTTATCAAACATGTAGATGTAAACGGCGTACAATTACAAGCTGGTGATAGTGTCGTTTTAATTAAAGATTTGAATGTAAAAGGTGCTGGTTTTGTTGCAAAACGCGGATCGGCAGTTAGAAACATTACACTAACGCATGACAATGCAGAACATATCGAAGGTCGTTTAAACGGGCAACATATTGTAATTATTACAAAATATGTGAAGAAGACGTAATTTTTCATCACACAAAAAAATAATGAAACGACTTATACTGTAAAAGGAATAAGTCGTTTTTTGTATCTTTCAACTTGATAGTTATGCATAATGATCAAAGAAATTGAAGTCAAATCGGTACTAAATAAAACGAAAAAAAGAGATGCTTGGTTTTTGGATGATTATACCTTCAATCCGTATCAAAGTTGCTCATACAATTGCCTCTATTGTTACATTCGCGGAAGCAAATACGGAAGTAATCTAGCTACAAGTTTATCGGTAAAAGTGAACGCGATTGAATTGCTAGAAAAACAACTTAAAAAACGTGCTGAAAAAGGCGAATATGGTTTTATAGTATTATCATCAGTGACAGATCCGTATATCAATATTGAAGAAGAATATCAGCTCACACGGAAAGCTTTGGAAGTCATTTTAAAGTATAAATTTCCTGTGCATATCATTACAAAATCGACAATGGTTGAACGTGATTTTGATATTTTAAAAGAAATTCATCAACAAGCAATTTTACCTAAAGATTTACAGCAGAAACTTTCTGGCGGCACGCTACTCACCTTCTCTTTCTCTACTGTAGATGATGCAATTGGGAAGATTTTTGAACCTGGCGCACCAAGACCATCACAACGAATTGAAGCTTTACAAAAAGCCATTCAAGCTGGTTTCCATTCTGGCGTAAGCATGATGCCTTTATTACCATTTATTACAGATACGACTGCGCATTTAGAAAAACTATTTAATACATTTAAAAACTGTGGTGCCAACTATGTTATGCCAGCAACATTGACGGTTTTTGGAAATGGAAAAGCAGATAGTAAGGTTTTAATGTTGAATGCAATCAAAAAGCACTTTCCAGAACTCGAAGCACGGTATTTAAAATACTTTTCAAACAGTCATCAATTGCCTGAATATTATAGAAATGCCTTTTACTTAAAGATGAAGGAACTTTCCAAAACGTATAATATAAAAGATCGAATTATCTAGTTTTAGAAGTACTTTTAAACTTTTAATTCAAAATTGAAATGAGCATCAAAATAAAAGAAATACACGCTAAAGAGACGTATCATCTTAGACACCAAGTAATGTGGCCAAACAAACCCCTGGAATTTGTAATGTTAGATAATGACGAAGAAGGCATCCATTTTGGGCTTTTGAAAGACTCAATTATTATTTCTGTAGTATCCTTATTTATAGAAAATAATGCTGCTCAATTTAGAAAGTTTGCAACCAATGCTTCTGAACAAGGAAACGGATATGGCTCTATGCTACTTACGCATATAATAGATGTAGTTTCTAAAGATAAAAATATTGACAAATTATGGTGTAACGCCAGAGTTGACAAGACTTTATTCTATGAAAGATTTGGAATGGTACAAACGACCAAAAGATTCAACAAAGCAGATATACAATATATAATTATGGAGAAAAATGTTTCTTAAAAATGTATTTGGAGCTAAACAGAAACCCTATTTTATAGATCATCCAAAAAAAGTAAACCTTTACCGATTGCGCTATCACAAAAAGAAACCATTTAACTACTGAAATCTAGTGGCATTTAATAAGAAAACTAATAATTACATTCGATATTGGTTTCATATATGACAATTGAACTAAAGCTTGTTTTAATAGCTTTGTTATGGAGTATCTACTATATTATAAACTATTTTCATTCGCCAAATTATAATTATAAGGTCCACCAAAACCTTCAATATCTGCGTTATTATTAAGAGTCCAATTAATTTGTTCTCCTGTATTATTATTAAACACCGCCGTTTTCTGAATATTTCTCACATTGAGTCCAATATTTTGAATATATGTTCTAATTAGAAGATGCTCAACATCAATTCCACCTGCCACTCCATCCTCTCCTGGAGTTCTGTTAACTCCATCAATCTGTATTTGTACTTCCATTACAATAATATTATTTAGCTCAACTTGAGAAAACCCCATTTCTCTTATAATCTCTAGGCGAAGAATAAATCGATCTCGCAGGTTTGCAGAAGTACCTACATATACAGGTCTGTTAGTAGCCGGATTGTGAATCACATAAAGTCTCGAAGCTTGATGAATAGCTGGATTGGCAGTCACAAGACCATCATTGATAACTATACTATTTGTAAAGTTGTAATTAAAATCTATATTAATTGGCATAATGTTTTCCTTTTATTTTAGTTGAAATTATAGGTTTTCTTTATTTCCTATAACATATAATTAATTGCTCCTACGCTATTTTAGCATTTCGAATTTCACCTCTTATAATCAAAAGAAAAGGTGGCAGTTACTCAATCGAATATTTCTCTTTTGATTACGTTTCAAAATTACTTTGGCGACTTGATTTTACTTTTATAGGGTTTAATAATTAGGTGTTTCCCCCAATGACCAAAATTGTCTACCTAGCTTTTTGACACTATAAATTTGAGAAATAAATAAAAGGAGATTAAAAAAAATGACACGAATGGAAATATTTATGTCGTAAACAACTGAATTAGATATGTAAAAGAAAAAGATTAACAAATTATGGTGCAATACCAGAATTGACAAGGCTTTATTTTATGAAATATTTGGAATGAAGCAAGTTTCAAAAAAAATTACTAAAGCCAATATAGATTATGTTATAATAGAAAAAACATTTGTAGAAAAAGACTAAAGTATCAAATTGTATTTTTCAAACAATCTAAAAATACTACCCTGAGCTAGAGGAAAAGTCTCTAAAACACTTTTCAAACTGTCATCAATTGCTCGATTTTCACAGAGATACTTTTTATGTAAAGATGGGAGAACTTTCTAGAAAGCGCCTTATACCAAACCGCATCTTTCATAATCGAAATTCATAAATCGTAAGCATCATTACTTTGGGACTCATACAATTTCGGATAGATTTGTTTTAATAATTTAACTTAAACATTTTACTATTATGAAAAAAAGGAATCTAAAATCTCTGAATTTAAACAAGAAAACAATTTCTGGATTTGACGGAAAATTATCTGGAGGAAGATTGGGTCTTTTAACTGAAAATGATGTACGTGTTTGTAATTTATCTATTATTGATGGTTCAAACTGTCAGTCGCAAGGTGGTTGTACTGGAGGAACTGATGAAACACTTACATGCGCTGCTTGGTCATGTATGTGTAACAAGTAATAATTAAAAAACAAAAGGCTCTGCAATTTCTTGACAGAGCCTTTTTCCATTAACTAACCAATCCTAAATAATATTTATGAAATTTCTATGGTGCGCTTAGGCTTCACCTTATCTTCTTCTTTTTTTGGCAAAGCAACATTCAAAATTCCGTTTGTATATGTTGCGTTGATTTCTTCTTTGTTTACGGTTTGTGGTAACTTAAAAGAACGTGTAAATGCTGAAAAACTAAATTCTTTGCGCGTATAATTTTCTTCTAATTTCACTTCTTCTTTCTTCTCTTCTGTACTAATTGTCAACACATCATGATCTAAAGAAAGCTTAAAATCTTCTTTTGCTTTTCCTGGCGCAGCTACTTCCAATATAAAATCATCTGCCGTTTCTTTAATATTTGTAGCTGGAATATTTCCTTTTGTCGCTGTCGCTGGATTTGTAATTCCACCAAACCAATCTGTTTGGAATAATTCATCAAAAATTGAAGGGAAATCTGCGTTTTTTCTTTTTACTATGTTCATCTTATTTGTTTTTTAAAGTTTAATTTTTGTTTTGTTCAGTTTGTTATTCAAATACGAGTTGTATAAGTCAAAAAGGATTCCAAGTACAAAAATGCGTCATCTTGACAGTTTTGCGTGTTAAAATAATGACATAATGGCATTTTTTACTAAAAAACGATGTGACATGGTGACGGAAATACCGCTATTTTAAACAAGTTCATCTCTCGTTTGCTATTCAACTGATAAACCAAAGACTTATGAAAAAGTGAATTTTATAAGTTTAAAGTGTTTTAATAATTAAAATTATACACTACTTTGATCTAAAATTAAATTCATCTACTTTTAAATACAACTAACTTATATATCAATCATAACCTCTATTAAATGAAAAAAAAACACATCGGAATACTTGTACTTATGTGCTTTATGATTTCTTCTTGCGAATATTTTAATTCCGGAAAAGAAAAAGAGAGTACTCCATCAGAAACAAAAACTACTAAAAAAGAAGATTCTGCTAAAGAAGAAAAAACAGAGGAAGCAGAAAAAGAAAAAGTAATTGAAAACACAAAACCTGCTTTTGGAATTGATATTTCCTCGTATCAAGGCAATGAGATTGATGCACTTGAAAAAGATAGAGATAGCATCGATTTTATTATCTGTAAAGCAACACAAGGCGCAACATTCATAGATCCAAGATTTCAACAAAATTGGACAACTATCAAAGAAAAAGGATTTATTAGAGGTGCCTATCACTATTATAACAGTCAAGACAATCCTATACATCAAGCTGAATTTTTTATAAATACAATTAAAGACATTCAACCAACCGATCTTCCTCCTGTTATCGATATAGAAGGTGGCTCAGTTGAGAGAGGACAATCTATTGACGAAATTCAATTAAGTCTTTTAACGCTTTTGAAAGAGATAGAAAGCAGACTTCTGGTTACACCTATCATATACACAAATACTGAGTTTGCTAATGAATACTTAAACAACCCAGAACTTGCTAATTTCCCATTATGGATTGCCGATTATGAATCTAAAGATTCTCCAATACTACCAAATACATGGAAAGAAAAAGGATATGTACTTTGGCAAAAATCTGACACCTATAAGATTTTAAATTACACCAATGATGAAGATTATTTCAATGGCGATTTAGAAGCATTGAAAGCATTTATTAAAAATAGTCGCAAGTAAAAGTATATCTGACATAGACTAAACATAAAAAGACCTTTCTCACAAACGAGAAAGGTCTTTTCTATATATAAATTGAATACTATTTTATAACTAAAAAGCTTATGCTAATACAGCTTGAACTTTATCAGCAGCTTCTTGGAATTCTACTGCAGATTGAACATCCAATCCAGAGTTATCAATTAATTCCTTAGCGATATCTGCATTCGTTCCTTGTAAACGAACAATAATTGGTACTTGAATTGCGTCTCCCATACTCTTGTATGCATCAACAACTCCTTGTGCAACACGGTCACAACGAACAATTCCACCAAATATATTGATTAAGATCGCTTTTACATTGTCATCTTTTAAAATGATTCTGAATGCTTCTTCAACACGTTTTGCATCAGCAGTTCCTCCAACATCTAAAAAGTTAGCAGGTTCTCCACCAGCCATCTTAATTAAATCCATTGTTGCCATTGCCAATCCAGCTCCATTTACCATACATCCAACGTTTCCGTCAAGATCAACATAGTTTAAACCAACTTCTTTTGCTTCAACTTCAATTGGGTTTTCCTCACGTAAATCGCGCATTGCTGCGTAATCTTTGTGACGGAATAATGCATTTTCATCTAAAGTAACTTTCGCATCAACTGCCATGATTTTATCATCAGAAGTTTTCAATACAGGATTGATTTCAAATAATGAAGAATCAGAAGCTACATATGCTTTATATAATGAAGTAACAAAACGCGTCATTTCTTTAAAAGCTGTTCCGCTTAATCCTAAGTTGAAAGCAACTTTTCGCGCTTGAAATCCTAATAATCCTTGTGCAGGGTCAACTTCTTCAGTAAAAATTAAATGTGGCGTTTCTTCTGCAACAGTTTCAATATCCATTCCACCTTCTGTAGAATACATAATCATGTTACGTCCAGTTGCTCTATTTAACAATACAGACATGTAAAACTCGTTTGTTTCGCTCTCACCAGGATAATATACATCTTCAGTAACTAAAACTTGGTGTACACGCTTTCCTTCTGCAGAAGTTTGTGGTGTTACCAAATCCATTCCGATAATTTGTCCAGCGATGTCTTCTACTTCTTGAAGATTTTTGGCAAGCTTCACTCCGCCGCCTTTTCCACGTCCACCAGCATGAACTTGTGCTTTAATCACATGCCATCCTGTTCCTGTTTCTTCTGTCAATTGCTTTGCAGCCTCAACAGCTTCTGCAGGTGTAGAAGCTACTTTTCCTCTTTGAACGCGTACGCCAAAACTTGCTAATATTTCTTTTCCTTGGTATTCGTGTAAGTTCATTTTACGAAATTTTTTATAGAGCACAAATGTAAAAAATCGAATGCATTAAAACCAATTAATTTTTGTTTTTGATGAATTAAAAAAAGAAAAAGAGCCATTCGAGTGAATGACCCTTTTAAAATATGCGTATGATTCTTTTTTCATAACTAAAAAAAGAAGTCTAAATATGCTTTCCCTTTCTAATTTAATGAGGTTTTTATGGTATTTCCTTATCAATTGGGAATGGACAAGTAAAAATTGAGCAATCCAATGTACAATCAATGGTACACAAATCTGTTGGTTGAGGCGGACAACCTAAAAAGGTATTTGTCCCGCATCCATGAGGCAAACAGGAAACACAAGTACAGGTACTCATCGTAGGTACATTTGTAGTAAATGGTCCAGCGCCACCACTTTGTTCTTGTAATTGGCTAATTTTTCGTTTGTTTAACGATAATGATGTAAGATTCTTTTTTTTCATGATAGTATAATTTTGGTTATACTTAAAGTTAATTACACTAAAAATCAAAGCATTACGGTTTAACCATAAAAAAAAACAAGAAATTCACCTTGAAAATCGTTTGTCTAATTGTATAAAACTAAACACTTTAAAAATCAAACTATAACTGTTTATCCATAAAAAAAAAGAGTCAATCCTAAGAATGACTCTTTCAAGAGTATGTCGGTTATGTATTAAGGCTTATAACAAACATTATTTCTCACAATGGTCAGAATGATTGACACATGACATGATACAAGATTCTACTTTGCTTTTATCAACAGTAACCGAACTAGCAGCTCTAGCACCTCCAAAAACATTGTTTTGTAATTTAGAAATTGATTTTTTGTTTAGTTTTAAGTTTTGTGAGATTCTATTCTTCATGACTTTTAAATTTTATGTTCATGTAAAACTCAGCATAAAAACCTTTATAAACAACACTTTACAGGTAGTTACTAGTGACATTTTATAAAATATCACACTTAAAATTCACAACATTTACATAAAAATTATCCTACAAAAAAGCGAACATTGCTGTCCGCTTTTCATAAAATTTCATAATTACTTGTCACAACCTTGATTTGTAATTCCCACTGGTTCTTCACAACTAGGTCTGCAACTTACACAACTACAACCACTATTTGTTGGACATCCGTCGGATTCATTTCTAAATCCTCCAATAGAGTTTTGTAATTCACTAATTTTTCGTTTGTTTAAAGCAAGTATGCTTACATTTCTTTTTTTCATGATTTAAAATTTTAATTAATGATTAATAAAACATTTATCTAATATAAAGCATATCTGAGTTGAAAAACTTGTATATACTGCATTTTACAAATTGAATGTACTATTCATACTTATACAAGTATCAATGATGACAAAGATTCAATGTTTTTTTAGGACCACATGGATCTTCCGAAGCACATTGCGCTCCTTCTGATGGTTCTTCCGTAGGATGTCCTCCATGCAATTTTCTTGATTCTAATTTTGAAATTGTTCTAAAATTGAGTTCCAATTTCTTAAAAGTAATTTTTTTCATGACTTTCTGTTTTTGGTTTAATTACTTAAAGATAAAACTCATTACTCTGAACAAAAACTTTTAAAACTCGCCTTTTATAAATTTGGAGAAGCCTTTTATACTCAAAAAGGTGCTATTTTAAAACTGTTACAAATATAACTTTTTGTGTTATTTTTATATTTTTTAAATATTTTTTTTATTGTAATTTCATTTTAATATAGTTTTGAATTGTTAAAATAATACGATGAAGCATACCGATTTATTAAAAATAGCGCAAACGTTTGGAAATCCAACGTATGTTTATGATGCGAGTAAGATAACTTCGCAATACGAACGCTTAACGAAAGCGTTTCAAACTGTACCAAAGCTAAAGTTGCATTACGCAGTAAAAGCCTTGTCTAATTTGAGTATTTTAAAGTTGATGAAATCGCTTGGCGCGGGATTGGACACTGTTTCCATTCAAGAAGTTCAATTAGGTTTAGCAGCAGGGTTTAACGCCGAAGATATTATGTATACACCCAATGGTGTTTCGCTACAAGAAATTGAACATGCAGCTCAATTAGGCGTAAAAATTAATATCGATAATCTTTCTATTTTAGAACAGTTTGGTAGTAAACACCCAACTATCCCTGTGTGTATTCGAATCAATCCGCATGTAATGGCTGGTGGAAATCACAATATTTCTGTAGGACATATTGATTCAAAGTTTGGGATTTCCATTCACCAAATTCCGCATGTATTGCGTATTGTAGAATTGACAGGAATGCACATTAACGGAATTCACATGCATACAGGAAGTGATATTTTAGACATTGACGTGTTTTTGTACGCTTCCGAAATTTTGTTTAAAACCGCAAAGAACTTTAAAAATCTAGATTTTATCGATTTTGGAAGCGGATTTAAGGTTCCTTATAAAAAAGATGATATTCATACTAATATTGAAGAGTTAGGAGAAAAATTAAGTGCACGTTTCAATGAATTTAGCAAAGAATACGGAAAAGAGCTGTCACTCAATTTTGAACCTGGAAAGTTTCTTGTAAGTGAAGCTGGTTCTTTTCTTGCCGAAGTTAATGTTGTAAAACAGACAACCTCAACGGTTTTTGCTGGAATTGATAGTGGTTTTAATCACTTAATTCGTCCAATGCTATATAATTCTTATCATCATATAGAAAATATTTCTAATCCTGAAGGTCGCGAACGCTACTACTCAGTTGTTGGTTATATCTGTGAAACTGATACGTTTGGTAACAACCGAAGAATTAGTGAAATCCGCGAAGGCGATATTTTAAAATTTAATAATGCCGGAGCTTACTGTTTCTCAATGGCGAGCAATTACAATTCTCGTTATCGTCCTGCCGAAGTTTTATGGCACAATAATGAAGCGCATCTAATTCGCAAACGCGAAACATTTGACGACATATTAAAAAATCAGGTTGAAATTGATCTTTCCGTCAAGAAAAAGAAAAAAAGTGTTCCCAAAGCTGTTTAGGAAGGGAATTAAGTGTTGAGAAAGTGTCTGGTAGTGCAGACACTTTTTTTTATTCTGTACTTTTTTTTACAGAAATAATCTTTTTTTGATCACGATCATATTTAACTATAAATTCTGTACTACCTGCAAAACCTAAGTCTTCTTCAATAAAAGCAAGTGTTATATTTTTTGTGGAATCTTCTGGAAAAAATGATTCTTTGATAATGTTGACAGTTATTTTAGCATCTACTCCTTTTTCTTTTAAAGAATCTATTCGATATTCTATCGCTTTGAATTCCTTCAATTTAGTCAATTTGCTCGAAAAGTCATCTTCCATAGTTTTTGCAACTTCATTTTTGCATGAAGAAAATCCTAGAAAACAGAAGATCAATATAATTGCGCTTTTCGTGTATCGTTTTATAATATGCCTATTCATTAAGTTTTTATATATCTTATTTTTAGAAATATACTAAATATAAGAATGCTTCAAAACTATTCTCAATCTTTAATTATAAAACCTCAATATCCACAAGAATTTAAAATCTTTATATAAAATAGTATCTTGTAGAAACATTTATTTATTTCGCTTGATGAAAAAATTACTACTTGTATTGTTTTTAATCTGTTTGGGCTGTACTAAAGAAAAAAAGTATGATAATCCTATTGAGTTTGCACTTTCGGCAGATACTGATAAGATTCAAAATGTGATGAAAAACCTGAGAGCACATGAAGTTCAAATCATGGTCACAGATGCGGAAGGAAATACATTTGATTTTCAACTGAACGCTTTCAATTATTTTTATCCTGCAAGCAGCGTTAAATTTCCAATTGCGCTTTTAGCGCTAGAAAAGGCAAATAAAATTCCACTAATTACAAGTGAAACTCCTTTTTCTATTGAAGGTGATTCGATACAAACGACCATTCGCAAAGAGGTTCAGAAAATTTTTGCCGTAAGCAATAATGAAGCCTATAATCGATTGTTTGAGTTTTTACGAAAGGATAACATCAATACTAGTTTACACAGAAAATCATATATTTTAACCCGCATTTCTCA
The DNA here is from genome assembly GCF_050633145.1 of Kordia sp. GTDB lineage: Bacteria > Bacteroidota > Bacteroidia > Flavobacteriales > Flavobacteriaceae > Kordia. Next base: position 30,201 of record NZ_JBOEFY010000013.1, read on the forward strand.
CAGATTAAGCACTTCAAATCCTGCGTCTATATTTTCTAAAGCAATTATGTTTACCAAAAATGACAGTATTGTATATCGTCAAAGGAAAGTTAAAAATAGATTGATTGATTCTTTAGATTTAAAAAGAACATATAAAGGCAAAAGTTTTTATAGAAATGATTCTTTAATTGAGCATCCAATGGATTTCTCAAAGAAGAATTACATTCCGCTACAAACACTTCATCAACTTATGTATCGATTTCATCATACAAAAAGTCAACGAAAAGAAACTGTATTTAATCTTTCTGAAAAGGATCGTGATTTTGTTTTAGAAGTAATGCACAAAACACCAAAACAACTAGGGTTTAACGATCCTGAATATTATGATAGTTATGTGAAGTTTTTTATGTTTGGTGACAGTAAAGAACCAATGCCTGCACATATTAAAATATATAATAAAGTTGGATATGCCTATGGTTATTTGACAGATTGTGCACATATTGTAGATACAAAAAACAATATTTCGTTTACCATTACAGCGACAATTCATGTAAATAAAAATCAAATTTTTAATGATGACACATATGAGTATGACGAAATTGGCATTCCGTTTTTAGCAGAATTAGGTAGACAAATACATACGTTTTACATCCAACAACAAAAGAATTAACATAATGAGAAAATTTGCTTTTTTATTAATTTTAAGTGTTTCTATAAGTCAAGCTCAGCAAATTCAACTGGAAAGAGATTCGGTTTTAACAACAAAAGACACTATATATTTTTCTGTTAAAAATAATATGTTATCGCCTTTATATTTTATTCTTAATTCAAAAGACTCTGTTCCTGACGCTATCGTTTATAATAGAGGAACACTTTTAAAACCAAATCAGAAACTAAGAGGTTTTGTAAAAGTTCCGCGCAATATTTTAGAACATGATAGTGCGTTGTTTAACTTTAGCAAATATTTTAAATTCAAAGCTGGTTATGGCAATCCAGCTACTGTAAACCATAATAATTCATATCGATATTTATTACCGTATAAGAAAAAACGAAAATTGATTCAAGGAAATTACGGGAACTTTTCACACGATCATATTGCATCTTTCCATGCATATGATTTTGGAACTAAGATTGGAGATACAATTTATGCTGCTCGCGAAGGAAAAGTGGTTATGATTAAAGAGAATTCAAAAAAACATGGTCGAAGCCGAAAGTTTGTCAATGATGGTAATTATGTAATTATTCAACATGATGACGGAACAACTGCTTCGTATTTTCATCTAGATTTTAATGGTGCTTTGGTTGAAAAAGGTGATATTGTACAACGTGGACAAAAAATAGGAATTTCAGGCATGACTGGTTTTACCACAACGCCACATTTACATTTTGTAGTTCATAAAGCTACCGAAGAAAAAGGGAATGTTTCAGTTCCAATTGAATTTGAAGGTTTTGTTGGAAAGAAACTTAAGAAAGGGAAAAAATATAAACGAAGAAACTAAGAATGGAAGGTTTAAACATAGTCATTATTATTGCAGTGCTACTATTTGTAAGATTAGGCATTCGACTGTATAGAAATTATCCAAAATCAGACGACTAACACATCAATTAACACCATATTATGCTAAAAATTTTTCGTTCTGTTCGGCAACGACTTTTAAAAGAAAATAAGTTTAAAAACTATTTTTTGTATGCTATTGGAGAAACGCTATTGGTTATGATTGGAATTCTATTAGCGCTACAAGTGAATAACTGGAATGAAGTCAGAAAAACAAAAGTACAATTAAACAATACCTTAAGTACTGTAGTGAATGATTTGTCTTTGGATACCTTAATGGCTACTCAAATTATAAAGTATTACGAAGCAAATCAAAAAAATAGCTTGCGAATTATCAATAAAGAAATCACCCTTAATAATTATAAAGAATGTCCAAGTTGTGCAAGTTTAATTACCTTATACAAACCTTTTAATATCCAAACCAAAGGATATGATATTTTGAAAAAAATTACGAATCAACAAATTGATAAAAAGGATAGTTTGATTACCGATCTTTCTCAACTGTATTCATTATTTCTACCAATGCTTCAAAAAAGCAATGATCGTTTAGAGAATGATGTTTTGAAAAATTTAGAAAGTTTTAAGCAGTATTCTTGGTTTGTAGATTGGACTCAACAAAAATTCAATTCAGAAATGATTACTTATTTTTCTTCCAGTGAAGATTACCGAAAAAAAGTAGCCGCGCACAATTTACTAGCTTCCAGAAATCATTTATTAATAGTCAAATCATATAAAGCAAATGCAAAAGTGATGTTGGAGCGAATTAAAACTAGATTAGAAGATGAATGAAGTTTATAAATCTTCATAAAACGTCAACCCATTCATATCCAAATCATAAAAAGCAAATTCTTTTGTTCCCCAACCTGTTTCTCTAAGTTGTGTTTGCGCATGAAATACATCTTTGGTTTTATATTCATCAAAAAGTGTTTCTGTACTTGCTATTAAAAAACGTAACATTGGGCGATCTATATTATTTTCCCATTCGGAAGCATCATGCCATTGCAAATGAATTTCTACATTTCCGCGTTTGATTCCTACATATTTCGGATCTGTTTTATGATCGGCAAAAGCGACTTCAAATCCGAGTTTATTCACATAAAAACCCAACGCTTTTAGTACATCTTTTACAGCTAGTACAGGATGAACACTTAAAAATTGTTCGGGTGCTTTCATACAATTAAAGATAGGAGTTTTTAAAGAAGATTTTATTTTGTTTGGTAAAAAAGTATCTTTAACATGTATTTACACACTATTTTGAATATAATTCTTATGAAACGTTTTTGTTTTTTTATTTTTTTATTGAATTCACTCATCACAATCGCACAAAATGACAATGAATCAATCGGCGCTCTTTCTGAAATTGGATTCTACACTATGGATACTACTTTGGATGAAACCGCAATCAAAAAAGAATTGAAAACAATTTTTCCAGATGTCTATTTTGTTGATGATGCTCCAGAAATAATTGATCGAACTATGGTTTATTTAGAAGCTATCACAGATGTAGCTGAAGATTATCCTGCGCATAACATGGAATATTTAAAATATTTTGCAGAAGGATTCTCAAAGACACAAAAGGAACAATTAACGACTTCCAAAAACGCATTTATTCTAGTATTGTATTATGAAGACAAAGACGTTTTTACACACACAAAAAAGCTATTTGATTGGGTTTATAACAAGACAAAAAATACAGACTTTTTTATTTATGATGGTGAAGTCAGAGAATATTTTTTACCAGAAATCTGGAAAAGAGACCGCGTAGACGCATGGGAAAATGGAATTCCTAATGCTGTCAAGCAACTTACATTGCATTCGTACAGAGAAGATGAGTACTGTCGCTCAATCACATTTGGAATGCAACGTTTTGGCTTGCCAGATCTTGTAATTGATGATTCTCCCTGTACAAATGTTTCTAATACAAGTCAATTGCTTGCAATTATAGCACAATTGCTACTTGAAGGAAATCAAATTGAAGAAAGTAATCTTTCCGTAGATTTAGATGCTATTAAGAATACGAGTTTTCAAAAGTTGATTCCAGAAATGACCTATGAGAATGCTGGCAAAAAAGCGACAATTAACTTTACTAGACTCGCTATACAAGAAGAAGGCGATCCTTTCAACACAATATTTCGAGTGAATTTTAAAAATGATGATTACGAAAATAGTCAGGCGTATGAAAGTGAAATTTACAAGCAGCTTTTTGGCTCAGAAGATGAAGTTACACATGTAAGTCATAATGATGAAATTATGGCGGCAAGCCAACGTGCTAAAGAAAAATTACCTGAGTTAAGAGCTTTATTTAACGAAGGACTAGAACAAGCTACTTTGGTACTAAAAGCTCCTTTTACAACTGATGAAGGAGGAAACGAATGGATGTGGATTGAAGTTACAAAATGGAAAGGAGAAACGATTGAAGGTATTTTACAAAACGAACCGCATTATATCAAAAATTTAAAATCGGGAGCGAAAGTAACCGTACAACAAATAGATATTTTTGATTATATCCTTTATAAAGCTGATGGCAGTCAAGAAGGTAATGAAACAGGAAAGTTGATTATGAAGTATGGGAATTGATTTTTAATTAGATACGCTTTGCTTTTAGACTCATTCCCGTGTAGACGGGAATCTCTTAGATTTGCTGTGCTCTTAGATTTTTAGACTTGCTTATTGTTTGAAACTATGTTTTTCGAAGTACTTCTCGATACAACAAATCGGAGATTTGCCACTCGAAGTGACGTTTGGAAATTTTAAATTATAAATATTGATTTTTAAATGTTGAAGTATTTAAAAATGCACGCTAAGCGATCCAAAAGCAAAGCGTGTCTATAAGCGATAGCGCTCCAAAGAAGCAACACTCTCTTGAAATTCAGTAACCATTTCTTCCACAACTGTTCCCGCAGGTTTTATTTCGTGAATTAATGCAGATACTTGTCCAATTTCTAATTCACCTTCTACCAAATCACCTTCAAACATTCCGCGTTTTGCACGTGCTCTACCCAATAAAGTTTTGAGCTCTTCCACAGATGGAGCTTTGGTATATAATTCTTCTAAATCTTCGTAGAATTTATTTTTCAACAAACGAACTGGTGCCAATTCTTTCAACATTAATTTCGTACTTCCTTCTTTGGCAGCTACCACTTGTTTTTTGAATTCAATATGTGAAGAAGCTTCGTCTGTTGCTACAAATCGGCTTCCAACTTGCACGCCATCAGCGCCTAAGACCATTGCTGCCAACATTGCTTTTCCACTTCCAATTCCTCCAGCAGCAATCAATGGAATTTCTAGTTGCTCTTTTACTGTTGGAATCAAGGTTAAGGTTGTTGTTTCCTCTCGCCCGTTATGTCCACCAGCTTCAAAACCTTCTGCTACGACTGCATCTACACCAGCTGCTTGCGATTTTAAAGCAAATTTTGAACTACTTACTACATGTGTTACTGTAATTCCGTTTTCTTTTAAAAATGGCGTCCATGTTTTAGGATTTCCCGCAGATGTAAAAACTACTTTTACACCTTCTTCCACAATGATATCCATAATTTCTTCAATGTTCGGATACAACATTGGGACATTCACACCAAACGGTTTGTCCGTTGCTTTTTTACACTTTTGAATATGTTCACGCAATACATCTGGATACATTGAACCAGCACCAATCAAGCCTAATCCGCCAGCGTTACTTACTGCAGAAGCCAATCGCCAGCCACTTGCCCAAATCATTCCTCCTTGAATTATTGGATATTGTATTTTGTATAATTGTGTGATTCTATTGTGTTCGAACAAAGCCATTCGTTAGTTAAGTTTTATTGTTTTATGATTTTTTTCGTGATCGTTTCTCCATTAGCTTCAATGCGTAACAAATACATTCCTGCTGCCAATTGACGTACATCTATTTGCTGAGAACTTGTTGAAGTCGTGTATACTTTGATGGTTTTTCCAACCAAACTCCCTAAAGTAATTGTTGCGTTTTGAGTTTCCGTTGGTAAGTTGATTTGTACAATCGCTTTCGCGGGATTTGGAAATACTTGAATCGTTTCTACATTTCCAGCTTCATTCGTATACAAAGTTTGAAATACAGATTCAAAGTCTGGAATTCCGTATCCTAATTGAATCGTAGGATTAGTATAAATAGAAGCTGATTCGCGAACGAGTTGCATCAACTCTACATTTGTTTTGTTTGGAAACGCTTGAACCAAGCATGCCATAGATCCTGCAATAATTGGCGATGAAAAAGAAGTTCCATTAGACGTTGTTAAACCAGCTGTATTAACAACATAAGCTTCAAAACCTTGTGCTACAACATCAGGTTTTACAGGAACATTTGGCGTTCTTCCTCGCGAACTAAATGATGCATAGTCTCCGCTTGCATCTACGGCTCCAATAGTAAATCCATTGCCATCTCCTGGTGCTATAATAATTCCCCAAGCTGTATTTCCTGAGTTTCCAGCAGAGTTTACGATGAGTAATCCTTTTTCAACTGCAATGTTAGAACCTTTCGTAATAAACGCAGTATTTCCATCCATATCGGCAGTTGTATAATTATATCTACTGTCATCAAAAGTATTGTATCCTAACGACGTATTTACCACATCAACTCCCAAACTATCTGCACGTTCAGCAGCTTCTACCCAATACGATTCTTCCAAAGGAGTTTCACTAGCTACATCTTCGGTTCTGAATAAATAATAACTTGCATCTGGTGCTGTACCCACAAATTGTCCGTCAATATATCCTGCCATATTTGACAAAACTCTAGTTCCATGATCACTTCCTGTAAAGGCATAAATATCTGTAGTACGATCTACAAAATCATACCCATTTAATAAATCTCCATTATTTCTTAAACGTTGAAAAGCCGGCATTGTATTTACGCTCGAAAAACCACTATCCATTACAGCAACCGTAATCCCTTCTCCCGTAAAATCTAACTCGTGCAATTTATCTACATTAATCATAGAAACTTGATTGGTACCATTTCCGTAATTGAATATAACCTGATTTTCAAAATTCTCTTTATTTCTATTTGAATTAGCTGTTACAGAAGGTCTGCCAGAAATATTTAATGAGCGATCAGCATATACTACTTGATCTACAAATGAGAGATTTAGTAAATTATCAATATCTGTTTGTGTTCCCAGAACATGTATACAATTGAACCATTTTGATTTTGCCTTAACCGTAATTCCTGTTTCATTTTTGACTTGCGTAATGTATGATTCATTCACAGGAACATCGCGTTCGTCAATTGCAACACTATGATTTGCTTTCAGATCGATTGCTTTTTGTGTAAGAATCGTTGTCGGATTGGCTAATGCATTGGCTACATCTGCTTTATCAGTAAAATACACCCAAGCATGTTGTGTTTGTGCAACACTGAATTGTGCTGTAAGTATGATTACGAATACGATCAGTTTTTTCATGGTTTGGGTCTTTGGTCTTGGGTTTTGGGTTTTGTCGCTTTGCTTCTTTTTTGGGTTTTGTTAATTTGTTGATTTGTTTTTTGTTGATTTGTTGGTTTGTCAAATTCTAATTCAAGTTCAAGTTCAATTTCGACTTCAAACTTCATCAAGAAATCACTCCTGAACCTATCAATTCTTCATCTATATACCAAGCTACAAATTGTCCTTCGGTGATTGCGCTTTGCGGATTTTCGAAATCTACATACGCTCCGCCATCTATTTTGTAAATCAATGCTTTTTGTAATGGTTGACGATATCGAATACGCGCCATGACTTCCATAGATTCGTCTGGTTGTAACGCCATATCTTCACGAACCCAATGCAATTCATCATCTTTTACAAATAAGGTACGTCTGTACAAACCTGGATGTGATTTTCCTTGTCCTGTATAAATTACGTTTTCTTTTACATCAGTTTCAATGACAAATAATGGCTCGGTAGTTCCACCAACAGCCAATCCTTTTCGTTGACCTTTGGTAAAGTAATGTGCACCTTGATGCTTTCCGACTACTTTTCCATCTGTTTTTTGATAGGTATGTTTTTGCGCATAGAATGCCAATTCTTCTTCTTTATTAGCAAAACTTGGCAGTTCTTTATGATAACTTTCTTTGTTGTTAGGAACCTCTACAATAACACCTTCTTTTGGTTGTAATTGTTGCTGTAAGAAGTCTGGTAATTTTACTTTCCCGATGAAACACAATCCTTGTGAATCTTTCTTTTCTGCTGTAATTAAATCTGCTTTTGCAGCAATTTCACGCACTTCTGGTTTTGTAAGTTCACCAATTGGAAATAATGATTTTTCTAATTGTTCTTGCGATAGTTGACATAAGAAATACGATTGATCTTTGTTACCATCTTTTCCTGCCAACAGTTTGTGAATCGTTTTTCCGTTTTCTTCAATGGTTTCTTTACGGCAATAATGTCCAGTTGCAACATAATCGGCTCCTAAATCGAGAGCGATTTTTAAGAAAACATCAAATTTTATTTCCCGATTGCATAATACATCTGGATTTGGCGTACGTCCTTTTTCATATTCGTTGAACATGTAATCAACAATACGCTCTTTATATTGCTCGCTTAAGTCTACTGTTTGAAATGGAATTCCTAGTTTATCTGCCACAATTAAGGCATCATTGCTATCTTCTAACCATGGACATTCGTCAGAAATAGTTACCGAGTCATCGTGCCAATTTTTCATGAATAAGCCAATGACTTCATATCCTTGTTCTTTCAATAGGTACGCAGTTACACTTGAATCTACTCCTCCAGAAAGTCCTACTATTACTCGTTTCATCTGTTTATTCCTTTCGTTTGTTTTATACTATGACTACTCATATATCTAACATCATTTTCGTACTTATTTCTAAGTTATTCTCGATACAATTTTTATACAAAAATCACTCGAATTGGCGTATTTAGTTTGCTAGAGTATGTATAGACGTACTAAATACATTTAGCTGACAAAGATACTACCTTTTTCGCTTTTTTACGAGTGGTTTCGCGCCAAGCATTTTTAAACACAAAAAAGCCTGAGTCGAAAGAACACTCAGGCTTTTTTTATATATTACATTTATAGTTACAATGCAGACAATTCAAATACTAAGTATTCTAAGAGTCTGTCAACTGTATTGAATCCGTCGTCGTGGTTTTCCGTATGAAATGAAGAGTAAAACACGCCTCCTTCTCCAACTAAAAATGTAAACGCCAAGTCTTTATTTTCTGTGATTTCTGCACCTGCTGCATCTCGGTATGTTACTGGTCCGTTAAACCAACTTACTACCGAAGCATCATTAGCACTTTCTACTACTTGCCATCCTCCAATGAATTCGTCAAGTAATATGGTATCGTCATTGCTTATTGTAATTCCAAAGTTTATTTGTAACCAATCAATCAAGTCTTGATCAAAAATTGTTGCTTCTGTTTCTGTAGAACGTCCGCTTTTTTCAGGATCTAAGAAATTGATGAATTGTTGTCCATCTCCTGTGATTCCTTCTAAGTATTTAAAAGCCCAATCGGTTGCATATAAAATTCCGCCATTACTTACGTATTGCGTAATATTGTCATTGTGTTCTGTGTAGCTTTCACTCAATCCACAGTTTAAAAAGAGAATATCATATTCTGCTAATAATGCAGGATCTGCAATTAAGTCTGCAAAGTAAAAGTCAACATTAGGCTGTAAGTTATCATTGGTTTTCGCCGTAAAAGCGCCAGTAGTACTTCCATGACCATGTCCGTGACTGTCTCCTCCTGAAGGTCTTCCTGCAAAAGTTCCATTAATGATATCAAATAATGGCTCTTGTGTAAATGGGTTTACCAAACCAATATCATATAATACAGATTCAATATTATCAAAGTTTCCTGTTACTACTCCAATTCTTGGAAAGCTTTCAATAGGAATGTCTGGAATATCAATATTGTCTTCACTAGCAACTTCTAGAGTTCTTTCTGAGCTAAACAATCCTTTTTTCAAAGATATCGTATAAGTTCCTGCAGTTAGGTTTGTCAATGTAAACGTTCCATCGGTTGCCGTGAGTGTTTCAGAAACTACCGTTTCATCTTTAGTTGCCGTAATCAATCCGTTTACAATTGGATCTGCATTATTTGGCGCTAAAAATTTTCCAGAGATACTACTTTCTCCTATTGGAGCTGCTTCGTTGTCCTTTTCACACGAAAGTAAAAAAGAAAAAACGAGTACAATCAGTGCTATTTTTTGAATTCTCATATCGTAATTTCGGTTAGATTGTTATAGTGTAGATGCACAAAACTCAATTTGGTTGCGTGCATTTTGTAATTTTAATTATTTAATCTCTAAGCTATTAAGCTTTTTATTTACATATTTAGAACAATTAAAAACTTGAAATTCCCCTAAACTTCTCAAAATTCAAGCAATAATTACCTTACTATTGCTGTTAAAAGTTTTGTGATACAGAATAGTAACAGCTTTTTATTTTATCTTATTTTAGCGTATATTCGAAAAACTAGCGTAGAATCTACTTATAAAATAAAGGTTTTACGATTCATTACATTAGAGATATTATTCCATTATACAAATGAAAACCATCATCCCAATTGATTCTTGTGAAGAAAAATTGAGAGCGCAATTTGAAAAAGTTTTCAGAATGCGTGTTCCCTATGAAAATGCGGTCTACGAGAGCAATGAAGAAGTAGAACGCGAGTATTTTAAAACAGGTGGCATATTTTATGTTAAGTATAGAATATATTATAAAGTTAAAGACGAACAATGCTTAACAGATCGGATTATTTTGTTTTTCCATAAAAATGGAGAATTAGCCTATTGCTTTTTCTATGATAATTTTGTGGTAGAGCAATATCATAAGTTCGATCAAGACGGAGACAAAACCATTGAAGCAATTAAAAAAAAGTAGTACATGAAATTGAAAATAGGAATTATTGCCATCACCTTTCTTTTTGTTTGGAACACAGGATTTTCACAAACAAAGAAAACAGACAGTCTAGAGATAAAGATTGGTCAGATGATTATGCTTGGTATTGGAAAAGATACCGAAATACGATCTGACAATAAGATTTTGGCAGATATTAAAGCGCAAAAACTCGGTGGTGTTTTGATATATGAAAAGAATATTACAAAGTTAAATTCGGTTGAAAATCTAACTAAATTGATTGCCACACTTAAGAAAGACTCAAAACTTCCGCTATTGGTAAGTATTGATGAAGAAGGTGGAAAAGTAAACCGATTGAAACAAAAATATGGTTTTCCAAAAACAGTTACCGCAAAATACTTAGGAGAAATAAACGATATTGATTCTACAAAATATTACAGTGATATTATTGCACACAACTTATTAGAGTTAGGTATCAATGTGAATTACACACCAGTTTTAGATGTTCATAATGATGATAATCCTCCAATTGGAAAGAATCACCGTGCATTTTCTACAAATCCGCAAGATATTATCAAGCATGCGCGACAAGTAATTTTAAGTCATCGTTATTTTAATGTAAAAACGGTGGTAAAACATTTTCCTGGACACGGAAATTCGCGTCAAGATTCACATTACAATGTAACAGATGTGAGCAAGTATTGGAAACAACAAGAAGTGTTTCCGTATATGAAATTGTTGTATGAAGGCAATGTAGATGCGATTATGACTGCGCATATTGTGAATGAAAAGTTAGACGATTCTAAATTACCTGCAACACTTTCTAAAAAGATTATGACCGATTATTTACGTGGTGATCTAGGTTTTGATGGTGTTATTTTTTCTGATGATATGCAAATGAAAGCCATTGCCGATCAGTTTGGTTTTGAAAAATCTATTCAAATGGCAATTCATGCTGGTGTGGACGTGTTGATGTTTTCAAACCATATTCCAATGAAAGGCCGCGATATGATTTTACCTCAAGATATTATTAATATCGTAAAAAAGATGATTGCAGATGGCGAGATTTCAGAAGAACGTATCAATGAGTCCTATCAAAGAATTCTAAAATTCAAGAAAAATTTGTAATTCATAAATGAAGAAAATTTTAATCACAGGCGGAACAGGTTTCTTAGGTCGTGCGTTGGCACGAAAGTTCAAAGAACACTATCATGTTGTGCTTTGTGGTCGAAACAATTATCTAAACGAACGTGTTCGAAAAGTGATTGGCTGTGAAGTAATTCCCATGGATATCACCAATATGGATGCTATACGCGAGACACTTTCATTGACAAAACCCGATGTGATTATTCATGCAGCAGCGACAAAATATGTACACTTAGCTGAAAAATTTCCAAACGAATGTTTAGACATCAATATCAAAGGTTCACAAAATATTGCACGTGCAGCTATTGAGCACAATGTAAAAACCGTGATTGGAATTTCCACTGACAAAGCCAGCGTGAAAAACAATTCGTTTTACGGTTTATCCAAGCGTGTCATGGAAAAATTATTCTTATTGATGAATGACGATGCAAAGACAAAATTTGCTTGTGTACGCTTCGGAAACATTGCTTGGTCTACAGGTTCTGTATTTCCAATTTGGCAAAAAATGTTGAAAGAAAACGACAATTGCATCGAAACTACTGGCGCGCACATGCGACGTTTTATCTTTAGTTTGGATGATGCTGCAAGTTTGGTAGAAAACTGCTTGAATCATATTGAACATACCAAAGGAAAAATTCTTTGTCCAGAAATGAAAACAGTATTCATGCAAGATGCCTTGGATTGTTTTATTGAACTCAACGGCGGAAGCTACAAAAAGATTCCTGCGAGAGCTGGTGAAAGTATTGACGAAGTTATGATTGATCCGTATGAAGTAAAAGCAACTTCAAGAATTGAACTTAATGGTGAAAATTTCTACCTGATTCACAATCATATTGTAGAAAATCCGATTGAAGATTCTGTTTCAACCGACAATCAAGAATACTTGACAAAAGACAAATTACAGCAATTACTAACTTTTGAAACCGATCATATATTTTGATTAAACATGCTTTGATACTAGCTGCTGGAAGAGGATTACGCATGATGCCTCTCACAAGCAACACCTCAAAAGCAATGATTCAGTTTAATAATGCAATGTTGATTGGTAATTCGTTAAAACAACTTGTCAAACTTCATTTAGAAACCATCAGTATTACGGTTGGTTACAAAGGTGCAGAACTCGCAGAATACGCGATCAAAGAAGGCGTTCACAATATTTTCAACACCAACGGAAAAGGAAATTCTTGGTGGCTATATAATACTTTATTAAAACAATTGGATGAACCATTATTAGTTTTGACTTGTGATAATATTGTAGAGATTGATTTGGAATGGATTTCACAGCAATACCAACAGTTCAACAAACCTGCGTGTATGCTAATTCCTGTGCAACCTGTAGATGGAATTGAAGGTGATTTCATTCAACATGAAAACAACAAAATCAAGCAATTAAGCAGAACGGAAGTCAGTCCAATTTACGGTTCGGGAATTCAAATTCTCAATCCGAAGAAAATAAATGACACTACAGAAGCAGCAGAAAATTTTTATGATGTTTGGCAACAGCTTATATCACAAAAATTATTAGTTGCTTCCGAAACCTATACAAAAACCTGGTATTCTGTAAATACCAAAGCGCAATTGCATATTGCTGAAAAATTATATACAAACTCATAAAACACTTTTTCAAAAGGTTACATATAGATTAAAATGGTAATTTAGAATGTTCCATTTGATAAGAATAGAAAATAGACAGCAACAAATGAAAGAAAAACTAGCTAGCATTCTCACAGAGATTTTAGATGATACAATCACGCCAAAAGATATTCAGGAAGAAACGAATTTGACAACCGATTTAGGAATGACATCGTTGAATATGATGTATTTTATCTTGGAAATTGAAAATGTTTTTGGTGTGGAAGTCGATTTAGAAGAAGTCGATTTGGAAACATTTTTCGTCTATAAAACAGTAAAAGCATATATCGAAAAAGAGCTAGAATAACGCATGAATTCTAAAGAAACGCATACCATAAACATCCTTTCTTCCATCATTGGGTATGGAGTTTATTTTCCTGCGCTTATTATTTATGAACAACTAAAAGCGTTGAATTACAATGTAAATATTTACAGTATTGAACGTTATTTTGACGAGAAAGCAACTTCCGAATTTGAACGCACAAAAACAGCTTTTAAAAAAGATGTGCGTTTGGTGCAAATCGCTTCTCGAATTCCTGTAAAATATACCAAAAAACTAAGCTCCGAAAAGACGGAAACGTTATTTCAAGAATGGTCAGAAAACAATACTACGCACTTTTTATGCTTTTCAGGATTGTGGCTTGAAACGCTTCAAACCTATAAAAAACAACAGCCTAATTGTGTGATTGATGCATGTCGTGTAGATTCGGCTGTTTCTTCCACTTGGGAATCGTTGTTACGACACGAAAACCTGATTACAAACGATGTATCATTTTTCAACGCAGCAACCAACAAAATCAATTATGTATTGAATATTCCTGAGATTGAACCACTTCCCTATTCGGAACGAACAAACAATGTGACCATTCATGGTGGCGGTTGGGACTTGGGAGATTTTGCTTCAAAAACGGAACAATTCACGGAAGATTATCATGTCAATTTAATAGTGAATGCTATTCAAGAGCTTTCCACTGAAAATATCTCACTTCACGCGAATCAACCAAATTGGAATCCTTTGTATGATGATGGTTTTCCTCCTTTCGGGAGAATTGACGCTGCTTCAAAATTAGTTGCAAAAAACTATACAAAACATCCAGGAATTTTGACTGTTCTTTCTAAAAGTAAAGCCATTGTTAGCAAACCTGGTGGTATGACATTAATGGATTCTTTGATTTCGGAAACACCTTTACTCTTTCTAAAAACTGTGGGGAAAAACGAGAACAGCAATAAAAAACTCTGGGAAACATTACAACTCGGAATCTCGCTTGAAACATGGCAAGAAAGTGAACAGAAAGACGAATTATTACAAGAAATGCAATCGCGAATTCTTGCTATCAAAACGAAAACTCCGTGTTTTCTAAAAACCTATACAAACTTAGTCGCTAATTCAGTATCGTATGCAGCCAAAAAGTAACAAACCTTATACAAAAGAAGCCTTGCAACGCTTTAAGGAGAAGATCGATTTTACTCGAAAATGCTATGCAGAACGCATGAAAGATCCAACTTATGCTGCCGAAGTTCCGAATGAAATTGGTTTGAAATTGACGAATCGTTGCGATTTGCGTTGCACACATTGTTTTCAATGGAATGACGTTGGTTTTCACAGACATTTGGACAAGAAAGAAGTGAAAGTCCAAGGTGATTTAGACATTGATATTATCAAGAAATTACTGGAAGAAACACGTCATAAAAAGTCGCACATTTATTTATGGGGCGGCGAACCAATGATTTATACGTATTGGAACGAATTGGTTGAATTGTTGGCAAGCGATCCGCGTGATACGGTGGTGTGCACGAATGGTTTGTCCATCAAACGAAAGATAGATTCGTTGGTAAAAATCTCAGAAAAGCTAACTACGTTGGTAAGTGTGGAAGGTTTGGAAGCGCAACATGATAAACTTCGCGGAAAAGGAACATTTAAAAAAATCATGGATAATGTAGATCATTTGATTGATTTACAACAACAAGGAGTTTACAAAGGTCATATTTCGATTGCTGCCGTGTTTAGCGAAGATGTGATTCCGCATTTGTATGAATGTTGTGAATATTTTGAATCGAAAGGAATTGACACCTTGTATTTTAATTTCCCTTGGTACATTCCTGAAGATGAAGCAGAAAAGATGACGGATTTCTACGAAGAAAAGTATGATTGGTTAGAAAAACCACGCATTCGCAAGCGGACTTGGGAATCTTTTGATTTTCATATTGATATGAAATTGTATGATGATTTGTTAGCGCAGATTCACCGTATTTTAGAGAAAACGTGGAACATTCGCATTCGTTTTCAACCAGATTTGGAGTTAAGCGAAATTGAAGCCTATCTCAAAGGAAAATCGGAAGCGCCATCGTGTAAAGCGACTTGCTTAGGAATTTCCAATCGTATGGATGTAATGCCTTCTGGAAATGTGGTTTCTTGTAAAAAGTTTACAGAATTTAAAATGGGGAATTTGTATGAAAACGATATGAAGGATGTTTGGCATGGCGAAACGTTTACCAAATTCCGTGAAACACATAATAATGAATTGATGCCGATTTGTTCGAAGTGCGAGATTTTGTTTTCTAATGGGATGTAGTGTTTTAAGTATTAAATTCTTCATCTACCTCTTTTAACATTTCAGAAAGTTCTGATATTTGATTATCTAAGCTATCAAGGAAAATTTCTGCATCATCATTATTTAGAAGTAGGTTTTCACTATCCCATTCTCTAAATCTTAATAAAATATGATCAATCATTCTGAAAGACTCAGAAATACTAGCTGGTAAATTACTATTATACCTTAATGCCAATTCTTTTTTTAAATTTTGAATAGATTTTTCTACTCCAGATATTCCCCACTCTCCTTCAAAACTTCTCTCACCATCCCTAATTCCACGAGAAATTAATTGTATGTTTCTATCAGCTTCTATTATCATTTCACTAAGCTTAATATTTTTATGCTCTTCTTTTTTCATTTCTATCTTTTGTTTGATATTATTTTGTATAAATAGCAATACTTTTTCTGCAAAATCGAATTGTTTTTGTATGAAAATTTTTAAATCAACATCTACTGTTCTGAATTCAGGTGTATAACCTGCATATGTAAATTCATATTTTGTTGTAGTTCCTTTAGCTATAAAATAGAATTCAGAACTGTGTCTATTTGTTGGATGACCAGCAATATCATTACGTACTTCACGAATATTTTTATCGAAAGAAAATAGATTAAAAAAGTCATCTCGTTTTATATTTCTATTTACAATACATTTATACAGATAAAAAAGTCCATCGTGTTGAAGAAAAAATGATTGTAATAAGCCATATATTAATAAAGTACTTCTTCCTTGAATTCCATCAATATCGATATTTTCAAATTCTTCAATAGCTATTTGGCTATCTTCAACTAAATCAATTGAGGTAAATGTCTGATTATAGTTTAGTTGATCTGGTATGTTATAAAAATTGTGAAATAATGGATTATGTATTTGTCTATTTAAGTTTTTACATAATTTTATAATGTCCGTTTTCATTTTTATATTTTTCACCTTGATTTCTAACTTACTATTAAGTCATTTTAAATCTATCACATTCCTATACAAATTCAAAACAATAAGTAAGATTTTTCAATCTATTTTAAATTTTAGTAATGATTCTCAATTCACAATATTTTCCATACTTTTAAAAAGAAAGAAAAACACAAATGCTTTTATACAATTTCTTAGCAAACCGTAAACCTGATGCAATCTATCTACAAACAGATAAAGCAGCATATACGTATGCGGAATGGTTTTCGTTTGTCAATGATTTTGAAAAGCAGTTTTTAGCAAATACAAACGAGATTATTGCGTTGAAAATTAAAGATCAAGCGTTGTTAGCGTTTTGTAATTGGTCATGTATTATACATAGAAAAACATTTGTATTACTTCCGTTTGAAATAGATCGAAATCTTGAAGAGAGTTTACTTTTAGAAGCTTCATGTACTTTGGTGATTACTCCTAAAGAACATGTTTCAAGCGCTTTTACTGTGAACGATTTGACAAGTTATCGCATCAAAGAACAAACTGCAACAGCAGAGCAACCAAACCTTGCAAAGATCGGTTTTGTGTCTAGCGGAACAACAGGAATACCAAAATTAATCTGGAATACACACCAACAAATAGGCGTGAGTTTGGAAAGTATTCGCATGAATGATTGTATGCCGTATTGTAACGACCAGCACGTATTGATTAGTCCGTTTTTGACACATTCCTATGGTTTTAGTGCGTTGTTGGAATATACGCAGGGAAATAGCACGATTTACATTCCGAGTGAAGCTACGTTTGCAGGAATTTTTCGTTTGATGGCAAAGAAAGAGGTTCAATCAAAAATAACCGCAATTGAAGGTGTTCCGTATTTTTATAAACAGTTGCTCGTATTTAAAAAGAAGATTCATTTTAGCAATTTGAAACATATTAGTTTTGGTGGCGATTTTGTACACGATTCGCTGTTGAAATCACTTCGTGAAGTGTATCTTGATGTTTCATTTTCGGTTCGCTATGGAGTTTCTGAAATTCCTTCTGTAATTGGCTTGAACACATTTACACGTTTAGAAGACAATACAAATTCATATACAATACTGCCAATTTATAACATTGATATTACAGATGAAATTGTGATTCAGAATATGTATGATACAACTGAGATTGCTACAGGAGATATTGGTTTTATGGAAACAGGAAGATTATGCATTATAGATCGGAAAGCATCTTTTTTGAAAGTGAAAGGATATAAAGTTTCACCAAATCATATTGAGAAAGTGTGTTTGGATGCTGAGATGATTCAAGATGTACAGGTATTCACTAAAAATGATGCACTGATTGCACATATTATTCCGCTAGAAAATTATGATAAAGTTGCTTTGAAGAATTATCTTAGAAGTCATTTACCAACCTATGCACTTCCAGATAGCATTAAAGAAGTAAAAACTATTGAACGAACCAACACAGGAAAAATAATTAGAAAGTAATATGAGTGTACAGATATTTAATTTGTTGGGCATTTCGCGCGATTCTATTTTTGAAGAAAAGGTATCGTTTTCAAGCTATCTAACAGATTTTATTGAACAAACAGATGCATTGCATTTTTCAGGAACCTTGTTACCAGAATCGATTGAAGGTCCGATAAATCCGTGGTTTTTTGCACAAGAGTTATTGTCTAAATCTTCCAAACTTCCTTTTATTGCGATCAATCCGTGTTTTGTACATCCTTTGTATGTCGTTCGGAATTTGTACAATCTATCTACATTTTACCAACGACCTATTTACCTCAACTTTATTACTGGCGGATCTGCAGCAGATTCTTTAAAAATTAACGATTCACTTTCTAAAGAAGAAAAATACAAACGCTTGAATGAATTTATAACGATTGTACAAGAACTATTGACCGCAAATGAAGCCGAAACGTATTCCTTCAAAGGAAAGTATTATACTTTAGAAAACATTGTATTTAAAGGTTCATTACCTAAAGAATTACAACCTATGTTTCATATTGCAGGAAGTTCTGAGTTTGCACAACAGTTGATTCAGCAAAAAAATATGACACAATTAAAGATGGGCGAAAGTTTGTCAAAACTATCCTTGAATTCTTCACAAAAGATTAGTTATCATTTTGGTATTATTGCCAGAGAAACCAACGAAGAAGCTCAAGATATATTAGCAAGTTTTAGTAAAGTTGATCGGAAGCGATCTATTCTGCAACAAATCTCCATTAAACAATCGCAATCAGTTTGGAAACAAAACGTATACAACCGTTATAAGAATTCGGAAGAAGATACCGTGTATAGTTTACAACCATTTATGAATGGTTATACTGATGTTCCGTATTTGGTTGGTAGTTACGAAGAAGTTTCAAGCTATATACAAACGTATATTAAAGAAGGTGTTGAAAGTATGATTATTGAAATACCAAAGACTGGTTTCAACGAAATACAAGAGATCAATACTGTCATTAAAAAACTCTAATTCCCTACTTAAATCAGCTACATTTTAAAACAAGAAATTGCCTTTATGAATACAAACGTATTACACAAAGACAATTTTTATATATTATTTTAGTCTTTAGCTTCTTGGTGAGCTATCAACAGGAGCCATTGGGGCTTTATGGTCACAACAACTACATGTTGGATCGTCACAATCAGCTACTCTATGATTTAAATTTAAGTCTCCTTTAAATCCTCCTAATAGCGTTTCTTTTTCGTGAACTTTTAATACTTTTATTTTTTTACTTGCTTTCATAATTCTTTCATTTTAATGTAATTCACTACAATATAAGTATTATTTTCATATGTAACGAATTTTCGCTCCGTTTTTCAGAGTGAATCCCAGTTAGAAACAACTTAATTCTTAACACTTTAAGAAGGTTTTCTTCTATTATAAATTGTACAAGTAGCTACTCATTCTCTTTAATTTTGTATTCACTAAATAATCATCTAATTATTTTGTCTTGATGTTTGTCTCACCTCATCAAATAGCTGTAGCAATTCGATTTAGATTAAAGATAATTAGGCACAAAAAAAGCTCCTCAAATTGAGGAGCTTTTTATATAATACTTTTTAAATTCTTGCGTCAGCAAGAACAAATCTAAAAGCGTTCACACTGAGCGAAGTCGAAGTGAAGCGTTCTAAGGTCTAACTTCTAACAGCACGCATGTGCGGTCTAAATTAAACCTATTTCCCTTTCGCCTTTTTCTGAGCTTCCGCTTGCTCCATCATCGTTTGCATTTTCTTTTGGAAACGATTCTGCTTTTTAGGCTTCTTTTTGTTTATTTCTATCTGTGCATGAATTTTGTCTTCATCAATAATATACTTCTTGATAACTAACATGATTCCGATTGTAATTAAGTTAGATACGAAATAGTATAAACTTAATCCACTCGCGTAGTTGTTAAAGAAGAATAACATCATTAATGGAGAGAAATACATCATGTACTTCATCATTTTGCTCATGTCTGGCATTCCATCTTGCTTCGGCTGCTGCATTGAGCTCATTTGCTGACCTGTTGTCATTCTCATATAGAAGAAAATTGCAATAGAAGCCAAAATTGGAAATAAACTAATGTGATCTCCATATAATGGAATACTGAATCCTTCTGGGAATTTGTAGATGGTATCATACGATGATAAATCTTCTGCCCATAAGAAGCTTTTTTGTCTTAATTCGAACGCCGATGGGAAGAACATAAATAATGCGTAGAATACAGGAATTTGCATCAATGCAGGAATACAACCTGCCATTGGACTGACGCCTGCTTTTCCATACAACTTCATTGTTTCTTGCTGCTTCTTCATTGCATCGTCCTTGTACTTTTCGTTGATCTCAGCGATCTCTGGACGAATTACTTTCATCTTCGCTTGCGATAAGTATGACTTGTACGTGATTGGCGATAATAATAATCGCACTAAAATAGTCATCACAATAATAGCTATACCTGCTGGTAAAAATGCTCCTAGCAATCCAAACAATGGAATTAAGAAGTAACGGTTTATCCAACCAAAAATTCCCCAACCTAACGGTACAATTTCGTCTAAGTTTCTGTCATACGCTGAAAGTGTGTCATAATCTGTAGGACCATGATACATGTCCATCGCATAATTTAATTCTCCTCCTTTTAACTCTAAAGGAATTGTAGA
This sequence comes from Kordia sp., assembly GCF_050633145.1. Lineage (GTDB taxonomy): Bacteria > Bacteroidota > Bacteroidia > Flavobacteriales > Flavobacteriaceae > Kordia. Next base: position 50,974 of record NZ_JBOEFY010000013.1, read on the forward strand.
ACTGAAGTTCTTTAAGAATTTAACATCTTTCTCAGCCATTTCGCTGTCTACAATGTTTTCAGAAGTAATATCTGCTCTTCTAAAAGGTGTATCTGTTAATAAGATAGAAGTAAAGAAATGCTGCTTATACCCTAACCAAGTAACTCCTTTAGGTTTTTCCTCATCGGTCATTTGCCCTAGGTAGCTATCTTTTCCATCTTCGTATTCGTAGTGTAAATCTGTATAACGGTTTTCATACGTTACACTTTTTGCATGTCTAAAACTTTTTAGTTTCCATTCCAAGTTTACTGGCTGACTCGCATTGATGAATCCATTTAGTCCTTGCGAACGAACCGTGAAATCCATCATATAATCATCTTTCAGCTCGTATCTGTATTCTAAATATTTATCAGCTGCTACTTTCAATTTCATCGAAAGTACTTTTACACCATCAGTTTCTGTATATGTTGGTTCAAAAGCTAAGTCTTTCGTATTGATTACACGATTTTCTGATGTCGTTAAGTTTAATCCAAATGAAGCATTTCCATCTTTAACTAAGTATACAGGTTTTGCATCGTAGGTTTCAAGCTTTTCTACTTTACCATTATCCTTTTTTCCTTTGACAAGTGCTTCTACAATTTGTCCACCTTTGTTACTAATTTTTAAGGAAATTAAATCATTTTCAATCGTAGTTACACCATCTATTGAAACTTTTCCTTCGTTGAAACCAAAAGCGCCTGTATTACTTTTAGGCTTTACCACTTTCGTGGAATCAGTCAAATCTAAAGTTGTTACTTCCTGTCCTGACGTTTTAGGTGTTGTAGTTCCTGTACTGTCGGTTGCAACTTGTTCTGTTTTTGCTTTTTCAGCTTCAGCTTTAGCAGCTTCTTCTTCCGGAGTTGGCTTGACGCTGTTTAACCAAAAAACCCCTATTAAGGCTATTAGAGCAAATCCTATTAATTGTTTGTAATCAAACTTGTTTTCTTCCATTTAATCGATAATTTATGCTAATCTCACTAAAAGTGATCTATCTATTTACAATAGACTTCTTTTTTGCCTTTTTGTTACTCAAAAAGGTGTCCAATTTATGTATTTATGCCATAGTGGCATTTTGTTTTTTTTCTGTATGTACTAATGCTGCTTTTACAAATGCAACAAATAGTGGATGCGGATTGGCTACAGTACTTTTGTATTCAGGGTGATATTGCACACCGACAAACCAAGGATGTGACGGCAATTCAACAATTTCCACCAATCCAGTTTTCGGATTGAATCCTGTAGCAGTTAATCCTGCATTTTCTAATTTTTCTTTGTATTCGTTGTTAAACTCATAACGATGGCGATGACGTTCTAAAATCATTGATTTTTCGTAGATGTCATACGCTTTGCTTCCTTCTTTCAATTCACATTCCCAAGCTCCTAAACGCATCGTTCCGCCTTTGTCTGTGATTTCTTTTTGCTCTTCCATCAAATTAATCACTGGACTAGCCGTATTCGGATTCATCTCCGTAGAGTTGGCACTATCTAAACCTAATACATTTCTTGAGAATTCAATTACTGCCATTTGCATTCCTAAGCAAATTCCTAAGAAAGGCACATTGTTTTCACGAGCATATTGTACGGCACGTATCTTCCCTTCTATTCCACGGTCTCCAAATCCTGGCGCAACCAAAATTCCATCTAAGTTTTTAAACTTTTCTGCAATGGTTTTTTCTGTGATATGTTCTGAGTGAATTGATTCTACTTTTACTTTGATTTCGTTTTCTGCTCCTGCATGAATGAACGCTTCCAAAATAGATTTGTATGAATCTTGTAATTCTACATATTTTCCAATGAGTCCAATAGTGACTTCATTTTTAGGATTTTTTAGTTTGGTTAGGAATTTGTTCCAAGTTGTTAACGCTGGTGTTCCTTCGTCTACCAAGTTCAGCTTCTTCATTACCACAGCGTCCAAACGTTCTTCCAACATTAAATTTGGCACATCATAAATCGTTTTCGCATCAATCGATTGAATGACAGCTTCACGTTTTACATTGCAGAATAAAGCAAGTTTATGACGTAATTCTTCTGAGAGTTCATGTTCCGTTCTACACACCAAAACATCTGCTTTAATTCCGCTTTCCATTAAGGTTTTTACAGAATGCTGCGTTGGTTTTGTTTTTAATTCACCTGCGGCAGAAAGATATGGCACTAAGGTTAAATGAATTACCATTCCGTTGTCCTCTCCTAATTCCCACAATAATTGACGAACAGATTCGATGTACGGTAACGATTCAATATCTCCGACAGTTCCACCAATTTCTGTAATAACGATGTCGTAGTTTCCTGATTTCCCAAGAATTTGAATGCGTTCTTTTATTTCGTTTGTGATATGCGGAACTACTTGTACTGTTTTTCCTAAGAATTCACCTCTACGTTCTTTTTCTATCACACTTTGATAGATACGTCCTGTAGTTACATTATTGGCTTGCGACGTAGGAACATTTAAAAAACGTTCATAGTGTCCTAAATCCAAATCAGTTTCTGCGCCATCGTCCGTTACATAGCATTCGCCATGCTCATACGGATTTAACGTTCCAGGATCAACATTGATGTAAGGATCTAGTTTTTGAATAGTCGTTCTGTAACCTCTAGCTTGGAGTAATTTGGCTAATGAAGCCGCAATTATTCCTTTTCCCAAAGAAGAGGTAACACCGCCCGTAACAAATATGTATTTGGTGTTTGCCATTATTGTAATTGTGTGTTGTGTTGTTGTTGTATTCGGCGGCAAAAGTACAAAGAAGTATTTATAATTAATAAAGGTTGAATAACTATTTTTCAAGTGTATTCAACCTTTGTATTTTTTTCTGATAAAACTGATTATCAGCATCCTATGTTTCATAAAGTGATACCAAACTTTATAGTGATGATTTTTTAATGCTTACATTAGGCATTTGCCTCATCATTTTTATCCTCATCTTTCTTTACAAAACCTATAGCAGTACTGATTACAGTGTCTAAAATGCTGTTTTTTAAATGTCCTAATTTTATTTTGGAAACACCAGCCGCATATAGTCCTTCTAACACTACTAAATCTTTTTGACTTTCCACCAACCATTTGTAATCATCGAGTGTTAAGTTTCCTTCGGCAAGTAATGTTGTCCAACGTTCTAGTTTTTCTTTAGAAGCTTTTAAAAAGTCTTGCACATCTTTTTTTGACTCATCTTTTAAGTCGTCAAACTTTGCTCCCATGAGACTTAATAAGTTCCCTTTTAGTTCTTTCAATAAATCTTTAAAGTCCATATTGTGTATATTGTTATGTCGTTATTGTATTCCTAACATTCCTTGCAGTCTTTTTTCTGCTGCAGGATCTTTTTTTCCTTCGTATTGTAGAATTAAATCCAATGCTTCTACAGTTTGTCCCTTTGCTTCTTTGATAAAAAATGATGATAAGGTTCCTTTATCTTTCCATCGCTTTAAAAATCCTGCGATAAAATTTTTATCTGGATTTGCTATCATTTTCCACATGGCATAGCTTATTTTATTGTCTGGCTTATTTTTTTCGTACTCAACCATTTTCTCTAATTCAGCTTGAAGGTTTTCTATCGCTGCTTTTTGAGAATCGTAAGACATCGTAGCTTTGTCCATCAAGCGAGAAGCATCTACTTTTATTTCTGTTCCTTTTTGATAGGAATATTGATCAAAGGCTGCTGTGCGGAGTGAAGCACAAGAGGTGACTAATAAAAATGCTAGTGCGCTTAAATACACTGCATAAAAACGTGTTTTCATATTTGAATTGTTATGTTAGGTTAAAATAATTCGCGTTGTACTCTTTTGATCGCGTTTACATGATAGTGGATAACTTTTAATCGTCCTTCACGCGTCATTAAGATAGATTTGCATTCTTCTTCATTGTCCATAAAGAAGTTTTCGGTCAAAATGGCTGGCATTTTTGTATGTTTTAAAACATAAAAGTTTTTTTCTTTGTCTAAGTCGCCATCAGAGAAATCGGTACGCAATCGTCTGTTTGGAAATTCTCTTTTGAATTCTTCCCCAAAAACAGTGGCAATTGCATCACTTCTGGTGTTTCTAACAGAGGTAAATATTTCACTTCCGTGTCCGCCTCCAGCATTTGAATGTACACTAATGTAAAAACAGTTTCGAGAGCCGTATTTGTTAGCTCTTCGTACACGTGTTTGTAGCGTTACATCTCTGTATTCTGGTGCTAAGTTTTCATACGGAATGCCAAGTGCTGTAAGTTCTTCAATAATTCCATTGACGATGGCACGATTGAATTCGCCTTCAAATAGTTGCGTGCCATCATTCCATATAGGAGAACGTTTTCCTGGCGTTTGGTATTGTCCGTTGATTAACCCTCCATGTCCGTTGTCAAGTAATACTATCATAATATGGTATGTTTAAACAAAAAATCCCTTCAAAACATAACTTCAATAAGTACATGTTTTACTTATTGAATGTATGCAAAAGGGGAATTCTTAAAGATAGGCATTATTGAGATATTCTGAAAAGGGGAAAAACCCCTTTTCCGTAGTTTCAGGTTAAATGTTCGTTAATGTGTTATTGAAGTTGTTAGGATTTTAAGATTCGTCCTTAACAAATATTATAAAAACATTCTAGCGTGTTTACAACAGAAGCTATCAGTTTCTGAATGTTCCTCAGAAACTGATAGCTTCAATATTATTTACTAAAAAAAAGATCTTTTTGAAAGCCCAAAAAAACCTTTTAGCAGTTAACAATCTTCAGTAAAATTAGCCTGGCATATCAACCTATTAAGAGTTTCTACAGTACAAGTCTCGAAACAAGTACCTCCCATAGCTATTGATGCAACCTTGGTGACTCCATTAACTATCGTTGTAGTAACGTTTGCTCCTCCCGTTGCTGCGTTTAATGTACTAATCTTTTCTTTGTGAAAACTCAGTTTTTGAATACTTCTTTTTTTCTTCATAATGGTAATTGTTTTAGTGTTAGATAAAACTCATTGGTATTTTGAAAGAATGATAGAATTCTTGATACACAATGGATGCATCAAATATATCTGCAAAAAAAACTCAACCGTACTATTCATAAAGCTTTGTGATAAACTCTCATATAAATAGTGATGAATTAAAAGTGAGATGTGACAAAATGAGAAGTTTTTGGGATAATTTTTTTAGCAACTTTATCTATACGAAGTAGATATCACTTATGAATCTGGGTATTGGGTATTGGGTATTTGGTGTTGGGTGTTGGGTATTGG
>NZ_JBOEFY010000014.1:0-56053 GCF_050633145.1 Kordia sp.
AACAATAATTACTACTATTGCGGAAACACCTATTAGTATTTTGTGTTCATATTCATGTTGCCTTTATTTTTTAATGGCTATTCATAGGCAATTGGGCTGTTTAAAAAAGCCATGCGTATAGCAGGCTATGCTAATGAAAGCATGGCTTTTTTGATAATTATGAAAAAATTGAAAGTTTTATTCGTTGTCTATACGCTCTTTGATATGCTTAATCATTTTAAAAGCTTTTACTAAATAATAGACAATTAGAATTAGTACAACTACTAAAATAAACTGCCAGATTACTAGTAAAATATTATTGTCATAAATTTCGGTTTCCATAGTTTTATTGTTTTAATCTATAATTTCTGAGGACACTATTTCACCAGTATCTATGTTTATTACAAATCTATAATGCTTATAGTCTCTAGCAACGGTTCCCATGCGTTTAAAAAAGATAGAAAATTCTAAAGTGCCTTTTACATCTATAGTTGCCAGATTTCCATTAATTGAAAGGTGGTGATTAGGGTTAAAATCTTTTGGCACCCATTCGCTTCCAAAAGTTATTCCTGTATAATCAGTATCGATAGCATCAATCTCATATTCTTGATTAGTTGATGAATTTCTTAAATTCTGTATTATATCTATTTTAAGATTTGCCCAATAATTTATTTTAACATTAATTACTGAGTGTGCTAAGCCATTTTGATCTTCGTAAGTTATTGCATTTTCCGATTCGAAAGACTCACTCTCAAGCATTTCTTCAATTTCTTCTATATTAGTATAACTGATACCATTCAAAGAGTTAATTTCACTATCAAACTCCCATGAATCATTACCATTAAATAAGGTCGTTAGTTGAATAGATAATTCCTCTACCTCATTTCTTGTTAATGGAGAAGTTACAATGTTTGGTTGCTCTTCAGTATCATCTGGTGATGTATTTTCATTGTTAGAATTTCCACCTCCGCCACTTGTTGGATCACTAGTGTTACCTGTTTGAGCACCTGCACTTCCTCCATCTGGACAATCAATAGAAACTGTAGTATATGTGGTACAAGTTGTATCTCCATTAGCATCTTCATGTTGACATTCATTATGCACATTACCAATAGTTGATGAATACAGGAAAATCTCGTTCGTATCAGGTGTTAAATGATATACTGTAAAATTAGTTGTACAGGGTAATGCAATTGAACTCTTATTCATTACATCATCAATGTTTACAGAGATAGGCTCATAACTCATATCATAACTCGAAGAACTTATATGACCATTTATTAATAGCTCTTGTCTTTGAGAAGCTGAAAAATGATACGTTACTAAACTTGCTGCGTAATCATCTAAAGTTGCATCATAGGTAAATACTAAGTTTTCAAGTTCGTTTCCTGTATTGTTTTCACGTTCAATTGGAAATGTATATGAATGTGAGTTGTTTTCGGTATGTTCTATAAATTTAACAATATCAGTATCTACAGTAAAACCATACGTATCGTTGTATATGCTTTTACCAATATTACTAGATTGTATATTTGTTAAACTTCTCATTTGGTTACTTAATTTACTATTTGCTTCAATATCTTGCTTTGTTAGCAAAGTAGTTTTAAAAGGAAACTCTTTCTCTGTAGCTTCTTCTTGTTGAATTTCGGTTACGGTATCATTCTGACAATTTGTGAATGATAACATCATTATCAAGATACATAAAACTTGACACAGTTTTTTTACATTATTCATTATAGTTATTGATTTTTAATACACCTACTCATACGTTTTTCGGTTTCCACGACTGTTGTTTGATAGTAGTAAGTACTGAGATATTAGAATTGAGATTTTCTTCATCCAACTAGTTAATACTACTACTGTAGGGAAAGCATCCCTTTTTTAAACATTTGCCGCGATGTGTATTAAAAAAATACCTATCTTTGATTTGCAGATCGTAGGCAAATGTTTATTTGTTTACTAGACTCCCGTTTTACGGGAGTTTTTTATGTTTTTACCCTATGGTTGTATGGGATGACCCCTTTCCTTGGAGGTTTTTACCATTACTGAACTCTTTTGAAATTTCATTTTAGTATTTATAAGTAGTACTTTATAATTTACAGTCATTGTTTTAATACTTATAAAATTTAATTTTTGGCTTTTAAATATTTACCCATCATTTATAAAGATCGTTTTAATGCATCCAAGAATTAAATAGACACTTCAAAAAGATTTTTAATTACTTGGACTATTAACTTCATTACTTGTATTCGTTCTTGCAGCTTTTTTAAACAATGTCTTCATATCTTCATATACGGTTTTAGCACCTGCTTCGTTTTCACCTGCTAGGTAACGCATAGTTCTGTAAAAGCTTAAGGTATTTGTATAATTATCATGATCTAATAAGGTTTTGGTATCTATAAGTTGCTGTGTAAGATTTTCCAATAGCTGTACACGTCCTTCTATTTGCATACGTGCATTGTAATCTTTGTCAAATTCAGCTTTATCAATAAAACTAGGAACCCAATTAGGATGTTGTTCCATGTGATTTTTTGCTTTATCTACAATCAATTTGTTTTGATTGGCAATACGACCGTATTGTTGTCTTTGTTCTGGAGTAAGGTTTACGGTTTTTCCCGTCAATACTTGTTGGATACCTTGTAAATGTGTGTCAAGCTCCGTAAGTTCTTCGGGAGAGAATTCAATACTGATTAAATTTTCTAATGCCATACTTTTTTTGTTTAGGGTTATACTTTATTTTCTAAACCTGAGTTGTAGTATAGAGCAGTTTTTTATTTATTAAGATTTAGCTTGTTAAAATTAAAACTGTTATTTTAGCTATCAGATTTTTTTGATGTTGTAAATGTATTGACAAAAGTATAGACAAACCAAGTTGTTAATAGGAAAATTCCATGAATTTTCCATGTTTAAACAAGTGTTAATTATTTGAAAAACAGAATTTTAAAAATTATTTTGCATTAGTGAAAACTAATAACTAAAAATTTCATTTTCCAGTTTTAATAATAGAATTTAGATGAGTTTTTTACACAGATACTTATTATTACTCTTTTTAATTTTTACTGTTAACCTTTTTGGGCAGCAAAACCAATTTCATATCCCTGATTCATTAAAGGCTAAATCATTTGAAGAATTACAAGGTCTTTATTATATGAGTGAATCCACTTCAGAAACAGATAGTATTATAGCGAATACTTACTTAAAAAAAGCTCTCATAAAAAATGATACTATCAATTCTGCAATCGGATATAGTTTTTTAATGCCGACAACTGATAACTTAGATTTAAGAGAAGAGTATGTTAATAAAGCTATTCTTTTAACAAAAAACAATCCATCTTATCAATTCCCCTGTATGCTTTATTCTTTCAAAGCTAGCTTGTACAATGAAAGAAAAGATTTTAAAACTGCCTTAGATTATTATTTATTAGCACATGATAGTGCTGTCGAAGTAGGAAATGTGGATTTTGCAAATACTATGAAATTAACTTTAGGCGTATTAAAGAATAATGTTGGAATGTATGATGACGGTTTAAAATATGCAAGAGAATCATGGAGCTTTATGAAAAGTAAACCTATTTCTGAAACCTATTTGAACTCTTTATTTCTTATCTCTTCAGCTTACATAAATAATAATAAATTAGATTCAGCATCAATATTTAATAGTATAGGAATAAAAAAGGCTGTATATATAGAAAGTGATACTCACTACTCAAGATTTTCATTTTTAGAAGGAGTTAATCAATTCAAAAAAAATAATTATAAAGTCTGTATTGATAGTATTGAAAAATCTATAATTCAATTAAAGGTAGACAATGACTTAGACAACGTTGCCGAATCCTATTACTACATAGGAAAATCTTATTGGAATACAAAGGACTATAAAAAGTCCTTGTTTTATTTAAAAAAAATGGATTCTATTTTTCTTAAAACTAATTCTTTAATTCCATTTTGTAGAGATGGGTATAAAACACTAATCAATTATTACAAAAAAAATGGAAACACTAAACGTCAGCTTTTGTATACTTCAAGATTATTAAAACTTGATAGTATTTTAGATAGTAATTATGAATATTTAAGTACAAATATTTATCAAAAATTTGAAACACCTAATTTGATTGCCGAAAAAGAACAATTGATAGATTCTTTAAATGAAGATAATTCTTCGTTTTGGAATTATTTTTACATTTTACTTTTTACCACACTCAGTATTACTACTGGCCTAATATTTAATTTTTTCAAACGAAAAAAAGATTTAAGAAAATTCACAGATATAATTTCTGAATTAAACACTAAGGTTGAGCATCAAAAATCAATAATTGATGCTGAAAATAATATCATTTTAAAAAGTGAAACAAAAGATATAGATGAGATAGTTGTTAAAAACACTTTATTAAAACTTGAAAAATTTGAAAAAGAGTTAGGTTTTACTAATAATAGAATAACATTACAAACACTTTCAAAAAAAGTAGGTACTAATTCTAAATATCTATCTAAAATTATTAATTTACACAAGCAAAAAAGTTTTAGTAATTATCTAAATGATTTAAGAATTGAATATGTAATTAGTAAACTACATTCAGATAAAAAGTTCCGAAAATACAGTATGCAAGCCATTGCTGAAGAAGTAGGTTTTAGTAGCAACAGATCATTTTTTGGAGTTTTTCAAAAGAAAACAGGAATTTCTCCTTCATATTTTATTACTGAACTTAATAAGAACGATAAGTAGTTGTTTTTCAGGTGTTTATCACGTGTATGTGTAATGGAAAATTCCGTGAATTTTCCATGTGAAACCGACTAAAAATTAGCAAAAAAGAAGTTTGTTAATTAGTTTTGATAAAAATTAATAAAAAACATTCTTAAAATGAAAAACAGAAAAACTTATAATTTAACGTTGGGTAAATGTAGAGTAGCATCTCTGAATGAGATAAGTATGCTTAAAGGTGGTGATGACGGGGAGCCAACAAATACTTTTACAGGATCTAAAGATGTAAAAATATGTACAATAACCTATACTTGTAAAGATTGCCCTCCAGTCCTTGATTCGAAAGATGGAAAGTGCCTGTTGACAGACGACTGTTAAAATAATACTCATCATCACTTCTCAATCTAAATAAAAAAGGTTGAGAAGTGATTAATTAATTATATAATGACAAAAAAATTTTTCCTTTTTATCATTCTAGTGTGGATTCTTAATGGTTGTAAAACGCATACATATAAAAGTAGTAATAACTTTTCAATGACTGTTATAGTTCCAAAGTCTAACAAGCTTACATTAGATGATGTAAATGTATGGCAACACAAAGATATAATAGAAGACTCTATTCCTGGAATTAGTCTTGATAAAGCATATAGAGAATTATTGGATACTAAAAAAGGAGATACCATTATTATAGCAGTAATTGACACTCGATTGGATATTAATCACGAAGAAATCAAAAATTATATTTGGACTAATAAGAATGAGATTCCTGAAAATAAGATTGATGATGATGGTAATGGTTATATTGATGATATACATGGGTGGAATTTTCTTGCTGATAAAAATGGGAAAAACTTATTTGATTTAAATTATTCTTATGTCAGGTTTTACAGAGAGTATAAAGTAAAATTTAATGGGAAATTAGAAAGTGAAATTCATAAACAAGATATATATGATTATAGATTGTTTGTGAGTGCTAAAAAGAAAATTCAATCTGAATTGAATTTAAGAAAAAGCAATATATCATATTTAGATTCTCTAAAAAATGATGGAATACTAGTCTTTAATAAATTGAAAAAAATATTTCCTAATAAAAGCTTGAATCAAGATTCTCTCGATAGTTTACAATCAAAAGATACTACTGTTGTTAATTATATAAAAAAATATAGTTATTATCTAAATATACGTGAACCTATAGATGAAAGGTTAGAAAGTGAACATAAATATCTAAATGTATATTTGAATGAAGAATATGATGATGTAAAACTATTTAAAGATAATTTTAATAATATTAGAGATACTAATTATGGAAACAATAAAGTGTCTTCTGATATAGATATTTTTAACCATTCAACACAAGTTACAGGAATTATTGTAGCAGATCGGAATAATTCTATTGGGATCAAAGGAATTACTAATACTGCGAAAATAATGCCTGTTTGTATATCACCTTCAGGAAATGAACGTGATAAAGATATAGCACTAGGTATTCGATATGCAGTTGATAATGGTGCTTCCATAATAAATATAACTTTCACAAAAGATTATCCTCTTCACAATGACTGGGTAATTAGTGCTTTAAAACATGCCGCTAAAAATGATGTTTTGGTAGTAAGTTCATCTGGAAATGACTATACGGATTTGGATACTCAAGATTCTTACCCTAATGATTCTAAAAACGGGGAATCAGAATATGTAGATAATTTTATAAAAGTAGGTGCTTCTTGGTTTAAACTTAATGAGCGCATGGTCACACATTTCTCAAATTATGGAAAGAGAGAAGTTGATATATTTGCGCCTGGTAAAAATATATATACAACATTATCAAATAATAAATATAAGCACACTGATGGTACTTCAATCTCAGCACCAATGGTGTCTGGTGTTGCCGCATTAATTCGTTCATACTACCCAAACCTAACTGCAGCAGAAGTAAAACAAATTATCATGAAGTCAGGAGTATCTTTGAATATCATGGTCAATAAACCATCTACTAGCAAAGAGAAAGAACTCGTTCCATTTAGTTCTTTATCCAAGTCAGGAAAAATAGTAAACGCTTATAATGCATTATTGATGGCAGAAAAAGTTTCTAAAAAAAAGAAAAAATCTAAAAAGTAAAGAGTATTAATACACAAAAAAATCAAGATAAAACTATAGCATATACTGCTACAGGAATATTGAACTGGAATACCTTTTTACTCACAGACTAAAGAATTTATAGGTAATTTTAAAATTCAGTGATAAAACTTTAAAATGTATTATCAATAGCTAAAAAAAACGTAACTCAATATGTATCTTATTTGGGCAATTATAAATACTGCTTTCATTATTCTATTTGTCGCGTTAATTTTAACGCTAGTCTTCAAAGGAAAAGAATTATTTAATAATAATTATGGAAATTTAATTATCATCTTTCTAACCATAGGTATCCTTGGACTTTTAAATAAGGATGCATACAATCCTAAAAACGAATATATGTTTCCTGCTAATGAAGAATTAACGGGAAGATCTGTGAAATCGCATCATGTAGTTCTAGAAGACAATCTCACACTCGACATACATTTAACAGTTCGCTTTAGAAAAGATACTTCAGGTGAACTAATTCCAAGTTTTAGTCGAAGTAATACAACTGGATTTATGAGTGGTCTAGTATGGAATTATAAGTATGCAGATATTGATAAATTGGATGTTAATACATACACCTACACAGTTGTAGGAATAATTAATTGGAATCTTTTCGGTATAAAATTATATACACAAGAAAAAGAACTAACGGGAACTTTTAAACTCAATGATTAGTGAGTAGCAAATTTTGACATTATATTGTAGGTGATACCCAAAAATTCAAGCAGAAGTAAAACAAATTATCATCAAGTCAGGAGTATCTTTGGATATTATGGTTAATAAACCATCTACAAGTGAAGAAAAAGAACTTGTTCCCTTCAGCTCTCTATCAAAATCAGGAAAAATAGTAAACGCTTACAACGCACTCCTAATGGCAGAAGAAGTCTCCAAAAAGAAGAAAAGAAAGAAGTAAAATAAACGATTTTGTAACTTCATAAAAACAATACACAATTGAAGTCTTTAAAGCCACTTATCATTCTACTATGTTGTGTTATTGTTGCATGTACTTCTTCAAAGTCAATGATACAAAAACCACAAATAATCACAACTACTTTTGCTAAAAACCAGCCATTAACTGAAATAGAAAAGCAAAATTGGCATTTTAAAGATATTATTGAAGATTCTATTCCAGGAATCAGTCTAGACAAAGCATATAATGAATTTTTAAAAAACAAAAAAGGAGATACCATTATAGTAGCCTTATTAGATAATAGAATAGATCGTTCGCATGAAGATATTAAAGAGTCTATTTGGATCAATAAAAATGAAATTCCAAATAATAATATTGATGACGATGCTAATGGTTATATAGACGACATAAACGGTTGGAATTTTTTAGGGAATACAAAAGGAGAAAATGTAGATAGAGCTACCTTTGAAACTACTAGAATTGTACGTAAATACAAAGATGTTTTTAAAGCAAAAGAACTTAAGGATATTCCGGATAGCTTAAAAAAAGAGTTTATCCTTTTCATGAAAGCAGAACAACTTTATAATGACAATATAAATCTTATAAAGGAAAGACTGGATATGATTGAATCACTAGAAAAAAGAACGAACGATGCATACACATATCTTTCTGGAATATATCCCGATTCTCTATTATCAGGAAAAAACATAATAAAATTAAGTTCAAAGGATAGTATTACGAATCGCATGATTTCGAATTATAGTTATTATCTAAAATACTCCGATTGGACTTCAAGAACTCGTAAACAAATAGACAGATATTTTACTATTTATTTAGGACTAAATTATGAAGAACGTTCTAAAATAGGAGATAATGCAGATAGTATTGAAGATACAGATTATGGTAACGGAAACATTAACGCCAGTAAATCATCTACTCACAACCATGCTATAAAGGTAGCAGGAGTTTTAGGAGCAAATAGAAAAAATAATTTAGGAATCAAAGGGGTTTCAAATGCTTTAAAAATTATGCCTGTATGTACTTCTCCTTCGGGAGACGAACAAGATAAGGATATTACTCTGGGAATTAAATACGCAGTTGATAATGGAGCCTCAATAATTATCATGACATTTACAAAATTTCTAGTTCAACGTGAAGATTGGTTAGTTGACGCTATCAAATATGCTGCAAAAAATGATGTATTGATAGTTTTGTCAGCAGGAAACTCATCTTCTAATTCAGATATTGAAAAAACATTTCCCAATGATTATTTTCTCGATAAAAAAGAATACGTTAATAATGTAATAGTTGTTGGCGGTGTTACAAATTTATTAAATGAAAAACTAGTAGCTGATTTTTCAAATTACGGAAAGGAAAGTGTGGATATTTTTGCTCCATCTGAGAAGATATATACAACAAAAAGAAATAATTCATACGGATTTGAAAGTGGAACTTCTGTTTCTGCTCCAATTGTTGCAGGCATTGCTACATTAATTCGCTCCTATTATCCAAATTTAACAGCAGCAGAAGTAAAACAAATTATCATGGAATCGGGTATTTCTTTGGATATTATGGTTAATAAACCATCTACAAGCGAAGAAAAAGAACTTGTTCCCTTCAGCTCTCTTTCCAAATCAGGAAAAATAGTAAACGCCTACAACGCACTTCTAATGGCAGAAGAAGTTTCTAAAAAGAAGAAGCGAAAAAAGTAAAATAAACTATATTGTAACTTCATAAAAACAATATACAATTGAAGTCTTTAAAACTATTGATTATTATGTGCTTTTGCATCGTTGCAGCTTGTACTTCTTCAAAATCAACGTTACAAAAATCACAAATACTCACAGCATCTTTTGCTAAAAAGAAAACCTTAACCAAAACAGAAAAACAAAATTGGCACTTTAAAGATATCTACGAAGATTCTATTCCTGGAATCAGTCTTGACAAAGCATACAGAGAACTGTTAAAAAATAAAAAAGGAAGTACGATCATAGTTGCTGTCCTAGACACTGAATTAGATATTGAACATAAAGACTTAAAAAATCAAATCTGGATCAATTCAGACGAAATTCCTAACAATAATATTGATGATGATAACAATGGTTATTTAGATGATATTCATGGTTGGAATTATTTACAAACAGTACAAGGAGGAAATATTCAATACTCTAGATTTGGTTGTACAAGAATCATAGAAAAATATAAACCTATTTTCGAAAATAAAACACTACAAAATATTCCATCTAATAAAATAAAACAATTTAAAGAATATCAAAGAGCCATTAAAATATTCCAGAAAGAAAAAAAATATATATTGGAAGATATTGCAGCTTACAAAAGAATAAAGAATAAATTTATTGAGGTAGATTCTTTACTAACAAAATATTTTCCTAGAAAAAATTATACTATTTCTGAAATAGATTCCATATCAAAAATAACAAATGATTCCCTTCTTAAGCCCCAGCTAAGGTTCATGAAATATTATTTAAAAAATAATATTAATCCTAAATGGGCAGATGAAAATATTAAAAATGAGAAAATAAAACTAGATACTTGGTTAGATTTCTCATATAACGATAGAAAAGTACAAGGAGATAATATTGATGACATCTCAGACATCTCTTATGGTAACAATAATATACAAGGCTCTAAAAGAGGAAGTCATGGTACAAAAGTAATGTCTGTTCTTGCCGCTACCCGTAATAATGATATAGGGATAAACGGAATAAGTAATTCACTAAAAGTCATGTTCTTGGGTGTTGCTCCACTTGGAAATGAACATGATAAAGATATTGCTTTAGCCATTCGATATGCGGTAGATAATGGTGCAAAAATTATCAATATGAGTATAGGGAAAGAGTTTTCAATGCATCCTGAATGGCTTGAAGAAGCATTTAAATATGCAGAAAGTAAAGATGTTCTCATTGTTTCCTCTGCTGGAAATAAAAGTTATGACTTAAATTCAGAGTTTGATTATCCCGATGATTATAATGAAAATGGAGAATATGTCAAAAACTTTATCAAAGTAGGAGCTAGTTCATACAAAGCAGATTCTACAATGGTATGGTTATCCTCTAATTATAGTGTTAAAAATGTAGATATTTTTGCGCCGGGACACAAAATTTATTGTCTATCAAGGAGCAGAGCTCGTAATTCTTCTGGTACATCATTAGCTTCTGCTGTAGTATCTGGTATTGCGGCCTTAATTCGTTCACACTATCCAAATTTATCGGCTATTGAAGTAAAAGAGATTATACTAGAATCAGGAATTTCTTTTGATGTAGATGTGGTACAACCATATCCATATGGAGAAAAACAACCTCCTAATAAAATTCCATTCAGCTCCCTATCCAAATCAGGAAAAATAGTAAACGCCTACAACGCACTTCTAATGGCAGAAGAAGTTTCTAAAAAGAAGAGGCGAAAAAAGTAAAATAAACTATATTGTAACTTCAAAAAAATAGCACATAATTGAAGTCTTTAAAACTACTTGTCATTTTATTCTGTTGTATTATTGTAGCTTGTACTTCTTCAAAATCAGCGTTACAAAAACCACAAATAATTACAATTGCTTATACTAAAAAGAAAGCACTAACCGAAACAGAAAAACAAAACTGGCAGCATAAAGATATTATAGAAGATTCAATAGCTGGAATTAGTTTAGATAAAGCATACAACGAAATTTTATCTCACAAAAAAACAGATACAATTGTTGTTGCAGTTCTAGATACAGGTATTGAAATTGAGCATAATGAGTTTAAAGGTATTTTTTGGAAAAACGAAAATGAAATTCCAAACAATGGTATTGATGACGATAATAATGGCTATATCGATGATATTAATGGGTGGAATTTTTTAGGTAATAAAAGCAAAAACGTCTTGATTTCAAACTATGAGTCTACCAGATTCATAAGACTTTATGATTCAGTATTTAAAAATAAAGACAAAAGTTTTTTTACAGGAAAAGATACATTACTTTATAAACAATATCAACTTGTATTAAAGGATCACATTAGTAAATTAGAAAAAGCTAAAAAAACTTTAGATGACTACACAAGAGCATATAATGACTATGAAAGATTAATTCAGGTACTTAAGCCATATTTTCCTAATGAAAAATTTACAATACAAAAATTAAACGCTATAAATACTGATGATGATTCATTAAATTATTTTATTGAAGAAGCTAAGAAATGCGTGACATATAATATCACTAGAGATTGGTTTGAATATAAAAAAAAATGGGCTGCTGTTCGTTATGAAAAACATTTAGGAGCTAGTGGTTATAATGAAAGTGATATCATCGGAGATGATCCAAATACTATTACAGATAAAGGTTATGGAAACAGTAATGTTGATGGAGAAAAACTTACTCGTTATCATAGCACACAGGTTACG
The DNA here is from genome assembly GCF_050633145.1 of Kordia sp. Lineage (GTDB taxonomy): Bacteria > Bacteroidota > Bacteroidia > Flavobacteriales > Flavobacteriaceae > Kordia. Next base: position 12,108 of record NZ_JBOEFY010000014.1, read on the forward strand.
GGTGTTCTAGCTGGAAACAGAAACGATGAAACAGGTATAAAAGGCATCACTAACTCAGTAAAAATTATGCCAGTTCGTTTGGCTGCATTAGGTTCTGAACGCGATAAAGATATTGCTTTAGCAATTCGATATGCGGTTGATAATGGAGCAAAAGTAATCAATATGAGTTTTAGAAATGATTTTTCATCTCATAGAGAATGGGTAGATGATGCAATTAAATATGCTGCTTCCAAAGATGTAGTGCTAGTTATAGCGGCTGGTAATGAAAGTACAAATAGCGATGTTTGTTTTAATTACCCGAATGATCAAATTGAAAATGAAAAGAGTTTTACAAATAACTTTATTGTTGTTGGAGCGTCATCATACAAAAGCAATTTAGTAAGTGATTTTTCTAATTATGGTAAACACAATGTGGATATTTTTGCTCCAGGAGAAGATATTTATACTTCAAACACAGGGAATAAGTATGCATTTATTGATGGAACGTCCTTTGCGACACCAATAGTTTCAGGAATAGTTGCTCTTATTCGTTCTTACTACCCAAACCTTACTGCAGCAGAAATAAAACAAATTATCATGAAGTCAGGAGTATCTTTGAATATCATGGTCAATAAACCATCTACAAGTAAAGAAAAAGAACTCGCTCCTTTCTGCTCCCTATCCAAATCAGGAAAAATAGTAAACGCCTACAACGCACTCCTAATGGCTGAAGAAGTCTCTAAAAAGAAGAAAAGAAAAAAGTAAAATAAACTATATTGTAACTTCAAAAAACCATACACAATTGAAGCCTTTAAAACTATTGATCATTTTAGTCTGTTGTATTATTGTAGCTTGTACTTCTTCAAAGTCAACGTTGCAAAAACCACAAATGATTACAGCTACATTTGCTAAAAAACAACTATTAACTGAAGAAGAAAAACAGAACTGGTTTCATAAAGACATTATTGAAGATACTATAGCTGGAATTAGTCTTGACAGGGCGTATAAAGAACTATTAACAAATAAAAAAGGAGATACGGTTATAGTTGCAATTATTGATATGCGTATTCATAAAGATCATGAAGATATCAAAGAGTTTATTTGGGAGAACACCAAAGAAATAGCAAATAATGGGATTGATGATGATAAAAATGGATATGTAGATGATATAAATGGTTGGAATTTTTTAGGAAATACAAATGGAGAACAAGCCTACAGAGCAAATTTTGAATATGTTAGAATTATCCGAAAGTTTGATAAACAATTCAAAAATAAACGTATTGATGAGGTAAAAGATACCACTAATTTCAAATTATATTTAAAAGCAAAAAAAGAATATTCTGAAGAATTAAGGTATGTAAGAAGGAGATTGAGGTCATTAAATTATAAAAAAATTAGAAAAAACTTTCTTGAGAAAGAATTGGAAAAAGTATATCCAAATACAAATTTGACTTTAAAGATATTACAGAGCTTAGAATCTACTGATAAAAAAGTTTCTCAAAACTTAACAGATCTTATACAACTTAAAAAAGACAGTGCGAGAAATGCATCTAGTTTTGTCTCTGAGAAACGCTATATTGATATTTATCTAAATGAAGATTTTAAAGAAAGAGCAATTATAGGTGATGATGTTAATGATATTAAAGATGTTTCTTATGGTAATAATAAAATAACTTCTGATAATTCTGCAGGTACACATACTCATGCCATAAAGGTAGCGGGAGTTATTGCTGCTAACAGGACTAATAATAAAGGGCTCAAAGGAGTTATTAATCAAGTAAAAATAATGCCAATTGCTATTTCACCTTATGGAGATGAACAAGATAAAGATATGGCATTGGCAATTCGGTATGCTGTAAATAATGGAGCAAAAATAATTAACATTAGTTCGAGTAAATATTTTTCTTTACATCAAGATTGGGTTACGGAAGCTTTACAATTTGCCGAAGAAAAGGATGTTTTAGTCATAACCTCTGCTGGTAATGAAGCCAAAGATTTGGACATTCAACAAAATTACCCTAATGATACAGATGAAAATAATTCTGAGATTTTGCAAAATTTCCTAAAAGTAGGAGCTTCAAACTATTTATTAAATGAAGACATAATTCATTACACCTCTAACTATGCTAAAGAAAGTGTGGATATTTTTGCGCCAGGGAAAGAAATTTATACTACATACCCTAACAATAATTATGGTTTTAGTAGCGGAACATCATATTCAGCACCAATAGTATCTGGAGTAGCAGCTTTAGTTTTATCTCATTACCCTAATTTGTCAGCAGCAGAAATAAAAACCATTATTCTTGATTCTGGCGTTGCTATTAACTGGGAAGTAAACATGCCGCCTAGTAGAAATGGTAAAGAACTCGTTCCCTTCAGTTCCCTATCAAAATCAGGTAAAATAGTAAACGCATACAATGCATTACTCATGGCAGAAGAAGTCTCGAAAAAGAAGAAAAAACACAACTAATATAATTTTCATAAAACGCTTATTTGCAAAAAGTATAGGTGTAAATTCAAGAATATGGACTAACTATTGTTTTTTGACCTTAGGATATTCACGTTATTTGAACGTAAATCATTTCCATTCAATGAAAAACGCAAATACATGAAATTCCTTTCAACATTATTCATATTCCTTTTCTCTCTTCTTTCTTTTTCCCAAGAAAGTGGTTTTTCGATTCCTGATTCTCTTAAAAAAATCAATAATAAAGAAAACGCTATTTATTACGCCAAAAAAGTAGACTCATCTTTTGAAGCAAACAAATTACCAAGCATAGAAGTCAAAAGAGCCTATGAAATACTCATAGAAAACTACAAAGAACAAAACAATACTGAAAAACAATTATTTTATATAAACAAATTGCTACTGATAGATAGCTTGCTTCAAGATGATTATAAGGTTTTGAGCGCATCGATAAATAAAAAATATGATGTGCCCAATCTTATCAAAGAAAAAGAGAAAATCATTTCCAAGCTCAATAAAGCCAATAAGCAATCGTATACTGGATTAATTGTACTAAGCATTCTCTTATTATTTTCTGGGATACTAATTTGGTTTTATTATAGAAAACAACAATTGTACAAAAAGCGTTTTGAAAAACTAATCAATACAGATAAGTCAGTAGAGATTGACAATAAAAAAAAAGAAAAGAAAACCGTCAATATAGATGAAGTAATTCTAAAAAAAATTCTAGATGGATTGAATAACTTTGAAGAAAGAAAAGATTTTATTACACGTAAAATAACGCTATCAACACTTGCAAAAAATATTGAGACAAATCCTAAATATTTATCTCTTGTTGTGAATGAATATAAAAATAAAAACTTTTCTAATTATTTAAGTGACCTGAGAATCAATCATGCAATATCAAGGTTAAAAAGGGATGATACGTTTAGAAAATATACCATAAAAGCAATTGCTCATGATGTCGGCTTTAGTAATTCACAATCTTTTTCAAATGCTTTTTATAATAAAGCAGGAATCTATCCTTCCTATTTTATAAAGAAAATCAATCAATCAAATAACACACATTAATAGCAAAACCAGTAAAATAACAAAAGGTAAATTTTAGACCTAACCGTTTATAAATCAAAACTCCCAAGCGCTCTTTAGGAGTTTTTTTATGCCTAAAATATTGATAAATCACAAAAAGATTTTGTTGAATATTAATTAAGCAAATTCTTAATTTTTTAAGCATTTCATCGAAAAAATATGCTTTTAATCGTTGATTTGTTAAAAAATTAACAAATTTACACGTAAAATAAATACTACACGAATCGGTACCTACTAGTCATTTTAATTTTGACTCCTTTGATTCTTGTAGTATTTAGAACGACCAACCTAAATCTTTTTATTATGAAAAACTATCTACTCTACATTGTCCTATTGACAATGTTAAACGTTTCTTTAGCACAAGCTCAAGAACGACAAAACTTTTGGTCTACTTCCCAAAAGTCACTAAGCAACGATGTTGTTGAACACAATCGTGAGTTGCCCAAAACACAAGTGTATGATCTAAACCTTGATGGTTTTAAAAATGCTTTACACAATGCTCCACAGAGAAATGAAATCAACAGCACATCTAATATTGTACTTTCATTTCCAAATGCTGAAGGAGTAATGGAACGCTACCAAATTTTTGAAGCACCAGTTTTAAGTCCCGATTTAGCTGCAAGGTATCCTAATATAAAATCGTATGCAGGACAGGGAATTGATGATCCTGCCGCAGTGATCCGATTTAGTGTATCTCCATTAGGAATACAAAGTATGCGATTATCTGGAACAAATGAAGCTGTATTTATAGAGCCAGTCACTAATGATAGAGCAACGTACACAGTCTATGAAAGAGCTGATAGATCAGTTTCTTTATCAAGTTTTGAATGCCAAGTGATAGACAATGCTTCTATTAATTTTGAGTCTTCTATTGCAGCAAGACCAAATGCAGATGATGGTATCTTAAGAACCTACAGATTGGCAGTATCTACTACTGGTGAATATACTGCTTTTCATGGTGGTACTAAAGCCGGAGCATTAGCGGCAATCAATACAACAATGACACGTGTAAATGGTGTATTTGAAAATGATTTTAACGTAACAATGGTATTAATTTCTAATACAGACGATGTTATATACACAAATAGTGGAAGCGATCCATATACAAATGGCGGATTTAACAATCAATTACAAAGTACGCTAACAAGTGTAATTGGTGAAGCTAATTATGATGTTGGACATTTATTTGCAAGAGCAGATAATAATGGAAATGCAGGATGTATTGGATGTGTATGTGTAAATGGACAAAAAGGAAGTGGATGGACTTCTAGAAACAACCCTGTAGGAGATCCTTTCGATATTGACTTTGTTGCACACGAATTGGGACATCAATTTGGAGCTAACCATACATTTAGTATTAGAAATGAAGGAACAAATGCACACTTTGAACCAGGAAGTGGTACAACGATCATGGGATATGCAGGAATTACGGGTGCTACAGATGTACAATCTAATAGTGATCCATTTTTTCACTGGTTTTCTATTCAACAAGTAACAAATTATGTAAAAGGTACATCTTGCCAAACTGATACTGCTACAGGAAATGCAGTGCCAACAACCAATGCTGGATCAGATTATACAATTCCTAAGGGAACACCTTTTGTGCTTACAGGAAGCGCAACAGATGCTGATGGAGATGCCTTAACTTACTGCTGGGAACAAGCAGATGAAAACAATGCAGCAACCACTTATCCGAGTGTAACGGCAACTACAGGAGTTTCGTTTCGTTCGTACAATCCTAGTGCGTCACCAAGTAGATACTTCCCAAGATTATCTACGATAAAATCAGGAGGAACTTCTTGGCAATGGGAAGCAGTTCCAAACGTGGCAAGAACACTAAACTTTAGACTTACTGTAAGAGATAACAGAGCTGGAGGAGCAACAAACAATAGTGATGATATGAGAGTTACAGTAAATGGAACTGCCGGACCATTTGTCGTAAACGCTCCAAATACTGCGGTAACTTGGAATGCAGGAACTACACAAACAGTAACTTGGAATGTAGCTGGAACTACTGGAAATGGAGTAAACGCTGCAAATGTTGACATCTTATTATCTACAGATGGTGGAGATACATACCCAATAAGCTTAGCTTCAAATGTTACAAATGATGGATCACACGATATTGTTGTACCAGATAATCAAGGAAGTCAAAATAGAATTATGGTAAAAGGAGCTAACCATATCTTTTTTGATATATCTAATGCGAATTTTACAATTGCCGGGCAAGTTGCATGTAACGCTACAGTGCCAACAGGTGTTTCCGTTTCCGGAATTACATCTTCAGGAGCTTCTGTAAGTTGGAATGAAGTAACAGGTGCAAGTTATGATGTGCGCTACCGCGCAACAGGAACAACTTCTTGGACAACAAACGCTGTAACTGGAACTTCAACGACACTCTCAGGATTGGCAACAACAACAGAATATGAAGTACAAGTGCGTAGTAAATGTACAAGCGGAAACTCAGCATACGCTGGCTCAGCAACATTTACAACTACAGACGTTCAATTAAACTATTGTGATTCAGCAAGTACTAATATCAATGATGAATATATTGGTCGCGTACAGCTGAATACTATTGATAATTCATCTGGAGGTCAGTTCTATACTGATTTTACATCAATTTCTACCGATCTATCAAAATCACAAGCATACACAATTACAGTTACACCAACATGGACAGGAACTGTTTATAACGAAGGATATTCAGTTTGGATCGATTACAACCAAGATGGAGATTTTACAGATTCAGGAGAGCAAGTTTGGTCTAAAGCTAGATCGACAGATACACCTGTAAGTGGAACATTTACAATTCCATCTTCAGCAACTGATGGCGCTACAAGAATGAGAGTATCTATGAAATACAATGCTATTCCACAACCTTGTGAAACATTTACTTATGGAGAAGTAGAAGATTATACAGTTGTAATAGGAGCTGCAGGACCAGATACGCAAGCACCAAGTGTACCAACAAGTTTAACAGCTTCTGGAACTACACAAACTGAAACAACATTAAGTTGGACAGCTTCAAACGATAATGTTGGTGTTACAGGATATGAAGTATTCCAAGACGGAACAAGTATCGGAACTACTTCTGGAACTTCATTAAATGTAACTGGACTTACGGAAGCTACAACATATGCATTTACAGTACAAGCACAAGATGCAGCTGGAAATACTTCTGCTTCAAGCGCAGCCTTAAATGTAACTACACTATCTGCAGCTACAGGAGTAACACTAACGCTTAATTTTGATAATTATCCAGAAGAAACAAGCTGGGAAATACGAAATAGTAGCAATCAAATAGTTGCTTCAGGCGGAACATACGGATCGCAAGCAGATGGTTCTACTTTAGTAATTAATCAAAACTTGCCTGCAGGATGCTATAGCTTAATTGTAAGAGATACCTACGGAGACGGAATGTGCTGCGCTTGGGGGAATGGTTCTTACTCACTAACTGAAGGATCAACCGTGTTAGCTTCGGGAGCTTCATTTGCAAGTTCAGATACTAATAGTTTCTGTGTTGGTGGAGCATCTGCTAGTAGAGGAGACGAACCAATTAGCATTGCACAAAACGATGAACCAATTGTATTCAATGTAACAATGTATCCAAATCCAGTAAGAGGAAATGAAATTAAATTACTTCTAAAAGATGAAGGTGTACAAAAAGCTACATATGTAATACGTGACATTGTAGGTAGAAATGTAAAAGAAGGAGTTATTGAAAACAAATCAATAAACGTTGCAAACTTGCCTAAAGGAATGTACCTGATTGAAATAAATAACGGTCAAAATACAGTTACTAAAAAAATCATTAGAGAATAAATATTATTTTTAATAAAGCGAAAGCCCTGAGAATTTCTCAGGGCTTTTTTTATGATAATACATTTTACTTTTTACCATAGAAGCTTTTCATTCAAATTTGAAAAAATATTACTAGAAAAAATACATTGACAAGACTTTTTTTAATTAAAAAGGGTAACAGCTTTCAAATTCATGCACTTGGTTGTATAAACCATAAAACTTAATATAATTATGAAAAGCTTAAAGAATTTAGCGAAAATCGGAAAAGAGTTAACAAAAGCAGAACAACTATTAGTTGTAGGAGCAGCAGATTACTTATGCTGGGGATCAGATGGGGTTTTAGAGTACTCTCCAGAAGATGCCAGCAGTCACATGTATCATTGTGTTCCTTATGCGGTTGTTTCTGCAAGCGCAAGTAACTAAGCTCTAAATACAGTAGCTTGAGTTTAAGAAGAAGAGCAATCATTCATCCATGAATAGGTTGCTCTTTTTTTACCAATTAGTAAGTGAAACTACTGTATCAAATTAATACTAATAGTAGAAATTTCATCACTTGGAAAATGATACGAATGTGTCGGGTCAATAGTAATTCCCGCTTTAGCGATTGCATCCAAAAATACATCTAATTCCACAATATACTGATCGGAAAACCCATGTGTCACATCATACGCTGTACACGGTGTTTTGCCTAAATTTAACGCAACAGTATTTGGTGCAACGGTATGCAATTCAATAAACAGTAAACCGTGATACTGAATATAAGGTTTCCACTTCTCAAAATGTTCTATCAAACTCTGTGCAACGTCGCTATTGTGTAATTGCTTCCCGCGATGCGCAAATGCACCCGTAGACAATAAAGTGCCCGCATACGACCCTTTAGGTACATTAAACGGACGATTGTGATCTAAAAAAGAACGGACATTAAGTAATTCCTCCAATTTTACATCATACAACTCTTGTAATTTTGCATCAATCTCTGCAGGATTTCCAATATCTCCCCAAACCACTTCTGCCCAAACATTGGCTTTCTCCAAATTTCGTTTGGTACTCAACAAAGCTTCTTTATTATAATCAGCACCAATCAAAATAAGTTTAGTAGTGCTCAAATCGTCTTTGCGTTGGGTTTTATTCCAAATCAAATCAAAAATATGTTCCAACAAAGCACCATTTCCGCAGCCTACATCAATAATTCCTTTTGGTTGCTCGTCCAATGGTTTATTAAAAATATCAACCAAAACGGCATCAAACTTATTAAAATACGTCGCATGACTTCCGCCACTTCCCCAAACATTAATTCCTCTAAACACATGCTGTTCATTCCCTAAATGATCTTGTTCAAAAAACGGAAGAAAATCACCTGTCAAATACGTTTCCTTATGGCGCATAATTGGCATATATGAAGTCGTAACTCCATAGGCGTAACTTCGATCAAACAAAAAAGAACCTTTTGTAGTAAGTGTATTTCCATCATGCAATTCCAACAATTGTAACACTTCTAGAAGCGAAGTATCTTTCAAAAAAGTTGAGGTTTCTACAGATTCCAAATCAGCATTATAACCCAAATAAACAAGCATTGGTGCTAACAAAACACCTTCCAAATGCAATGCTACTTCCTCTTGAAAATACGTGTCAGATTGCAATGCTTTTTTACTATCCGACCAATATGTGGCAAAGGAAATAAGTGTATCAATATTTGGCAAAGGAAACTTCAGTGGAAGCTTAAACAAGTCATAATAATAGGCGAAAAGCGCATTAAAATGTACATAATGAGGTATATGACGTTGAAAGTCTGTAAACTTCGAAGTAACTTCAATCTGAACTTCATCTACTGTTACAGAATACTTTAAAATTCCTTGTGAAGCTAAACTGCGCAACGAAACATTCAAATAACCTGCATGAAACTGCGGAAACTTTTCAACGATATTTTCTACGGAAGTAATTCGTTCATTTGCCAAAAAATCAAAAACTGCATGGCGTTCTAAAACTGCAATTGTAGCAGTAATGGCAATTCCATCTTGGTGTTTAAATAAAAGTGATCTAAAAGTGCGTTTCTGTTCTCTGGTTAAAGTCATATCTTTTAAAGATACATATTTTTAATACGTAGAAAAAAAGAAAAAGTGAGCTTTAACTCACTTTTAATATATATCTAAAAAGATACTAACGACCACCGCACCATGCATCTGGACTTTGCCAACTTAAGCAATACCAAGCATCGTCCCAACCAATTGTAAAAAGATCACAGCCATCTGCTGCTGTCAATGGTTCTGGTTTACATACTTGACATGTAGTTGGACCATCGGAAGCGGCAGGAGCGTTTTGAGCATCTTGTGCGCCACCATAAATAGTGTGAAAATTAGAAACCACACTTTTCTTTAATCGTAAGTTTTTTAAATTCTTTTTTTTCATGTTTAGTAGTTTTTAATACTTAATAAAGAACCTAAGCTAAAAATAAGTGACTTAGTAAATAGTAGCCTGTTTCTATAATGCAGTATTGACTTTTTAAAAATGTCGTTTAAGTTTCTAAACGTTAATAGGACAACCTCCATAAGGACCTGAACAAATTTCAGGATCTGAAGCTGGTAGTGGTTCTTGTGGCTTTGGTTTTGGTCCTGGACAATCAAATACAATAGATACAAGAATATCCAATGGGCAACTTGTTGAATCTACGGCGCCACCTTTTACTTCATTAAGGCGGTCTAAATTAGAAATTGTTTTTTTGCGTAATGCTAAATTTTTTAAAGCTTGTTTCTTCATGATATTTCTATTTTTTGTTCGCTACAAAATTGAAAAAATAGAAAGATGAACTAAAGGGTGAAAACACTAAACTTACTTAGGAAATTGTCTTGAATTATAATAGTTTTTTTCAAAATTAAAGGAGTTAAATACCTTATATAAAAGAAGAAAAAGCATTAGGAGAAAAATGGTTTCCTCTTAATGCTTAGATAAAATACTTTTTACATTGGGCAAGCTCCGTGATTACTATTGCAACGTGGAAATACACTGAAAGGAACTGGCTCAGGTTCTTGTGGACAACAAACAAATATGTTTGATTTAGTCTCGCATCCAGCTATAGTAAAACAAAGAAAGGAATTTGGTGCTCCTCCCATAATTTTTGCTTCTCTATCTAGTTTTGAAACTGTTTTTTTGTTTAATGCTAAGTTTTTTAATGTTTGTTTTTTCATGATATTTCTATTTTTTGTTCGATGCAAAGATTCATCAATAGAAAAATGTGAGGTAGCGTGAAATAACGGAATTAATAACAGGAAAAAGACGGGTTTAAATTCCCTTTGGAATCGCGTCAATTAACTTTTGCGTGTAAGAAGACTTCGGATTGGCATAAATAGCATCTGCTTCCCCCAATTCTTCTATTTGTCCAGCATTCATAACCAATAACTGATCGGAAATATACTTGACAACTGCCAAATCGTGCGAAATAAAAATATAAGTAAAACCAAAATTGTCTTTCAACTCATTCAGAAGATTCAATACTTGCGCCTGAACCGAAATATCCAACGCAGAAACCGATTCGTCACAAACAATCAACTTTGGCTGCAAAGCAATCGTACGTGCAATTCCAATACGCTGTCGTTGTCCGCCCGAAAACTCATGCGGATATCTTCCATAATAAGAAGCATCTAGCCCAACACGTTCCAATAATTCAAGTACTTTCTCTTTTCGTTCAGTGTCATTTGCGTACAATCCATGAACTTTCATTGGTTCCAAAATAGCAGTTCCAACTGGAATCCTCGGATTTAACGAGGCAAACGGATCTTGAAAAATAATCTGAATCTCTTTGCGTAAACTCCGAATTTCACTGCTAGACAACTTCGTAATGTCTTGTCCTTTATATAAAATTTCGCCAGCTGTGGCTTTATGTAGTTGTAAAATGGTATTTCCTAAGGTCGATTTTCCGCAACCAGATTCGCCCACCAAACCAAGTGTTTCACCTTCGTATAATGAAAAACTAACGTCGTCTACGGCTTTCACTTCCGCAGATTTGCCAAAAATACCTGCATTGCTAAAGAAAGATTTCGATACATTTTTTACCTCTAAAATTGGCGCTTTCGCGTAAATGTTCTCGTGGTGACGTTTTCGTGCTTCGGTAGAAACAATCGTATCTGAAACTGTTCCCGCAAGGACATCTTGAATCGTTGGCAACTTTTTCAATCGAACATCTAAAGAAGGTTTTGACTGTAATAATGCTTTTGTATACTCGTGTGTAGGGTTTGAAAATAATGTGGAAGTTTTGCCGCGTTCTACAATATCACCTTGATACATTACCACAATCTGATCGGCAATTTCACTCACCAAAGACAAATCGTGTGAAATAAAAATAATGCCCATTTCAGTTTCCTGCTGCAACTCTTTCAACAGCAAAATAATCTCTTTCTGAACCGTTACATCAAGAGCAGTCGTTGGTTCATCAGCAATGAGTAACTTTGGTTTGCAAGCAATTGCCATAGCAATCATAACGCGTTGCTTCTGTCCGCCACTCAGTTGATGTGGATATGATCGGTACATTTGATCAATTCTGGGCAATTTTACCTTTTCAAACAAAGACAAAACAGTTGCTTTCACCTCCTTTTTTGAGCAAAACTTATGTTGTATCAATACTTCTTCCACTTGCTTTCCGCAGGTCATTGATGGATTCAAAGAGCTCATTGGTTCCTGAAAAATCATCGAAATTTCATTCCCGCGTAAGCGTTGAAACCCTTTATTAGAAAGCGAAACTAAATTTTGATCTCCATATAAAATTTCACCTGAAATCGTGACATTTTTTTTAGGTAACAAACCTAAAACGGCCAAAGAAGAAACCGATTTTCCGCTACCAGACTCTCCAACGATACCTAAAATTTCGTTTGAAGAAACGGTATATGAAATTCCGTGAATCACTTCGTTCTCTTTAAAAGAGATACTTAGGTTCTGTATGTCTAATAATTGACTCATTATTCAAAAGTACGCAAACGAAATGAATTTAATCAATCTCAATTTTTGAAGCTTTTTATAACTCTTTGAAATCCAAAAATTAAGTACCGATTTGTAATAATTTCTGCATTTATAAAATAAAAACACTAGAAATTTCTTAAAAAATTAGGTAATTCATCGAAAAGATCTATTAATTATTGAGTATTTAATAAAAAATTAACACTTTTGACCCGTTTTAATGAAAATAACCCAAAGATTAACCGTTAACAATGCATATTATATACAATGCATCCAATACTACATTCAATCTATAGAGTTACTTCGTTAAAGTAAATAAACCTAATAACAACCAAAATTAAACCAATGAAAAACAAGTACCTTTCTTTAGGCTTACTAGCCTTTGGTATGTTTTTCGCGCAAAATTCTTATGGACAAACAGCTGCTGAAAAGCAGAAAATTGTAAGTCAATATGATACACAAGCGCTTGAAACACTAGAAAACAAGTTTACCACCAATCAAGTACGAGAAAAGCAACGAGCAATTCAACTTGCACTACAAAATGGCTGGGACGTTAGAAAAACATTAGCAGACGGAACACTTATCGAACTGCAAAAAGTAACTCCAGATGGAAGACCTGTATACTATACAACATTTAATGTAGCTGCGGCGCGATCTACAAGAACAGATCATTTAAATAATGGAGGTTCTTTAGGATTAAACCTTATGGGACAAAACATGACTGCCCATGTATGGGATGGAGGAGTTGCAAGGGCAACACACCAAGAATATGATGGAGCAGGAGGAAATAACCGTTTCTCTACGGGAGATTCTGGTTCATTAAATTATCACTCTGCACACGTTACAGGAACCATTATGGCTTCTGGAGTTGTAGCCAACGCAAAAGGAATGGCACCACATGCGAGTGCCGTAGGGTATGATTGGAATAGTGATATAGCAGAAGCAACAAGCGCTGCTTCAAGCGGAATGTTAATTTCTAACCATTCGTATGGTTTTAGAGGTGATTTAGTTCCTGATCATTATTTTGGAGGATATATCACAGAATCCCGTGATTGGGATGAAGTTATGTTTAATGCACCTAACTATTTAATGGTAGTTGCAGCTGGAAATGATGGAAATCAAAACGGATATAATGGAAGTCCTTTAGGCGGAAATAGTTCGTATGATAAGTTAACAGGACATTCTACATCAAAGAATAATTTAGTGGTTGCCAATGCTCAAGATGCTAATATTGATGGAAGTGGAAACTTAGTTTCTGTGTCTATCAACAGTAGTAGTAGTGAAGGACCAACAGATGATTTCCGTATCAAACCAGATATTACTGGAAACGGAACAGGAGTATATTCTACATACGATAATAGTGATACTGCATATAACTCTATTTCAGGAACTTCTATGGCTTCGCCTAACGTAGCAGGATCATTACTATTATTACAACAACATGCCAATAATACAAATGGTTCATTTATGAAAGCGGCAACCTTAAAAGGATTGGCATTGCATACTGCAGATGATGCAGGATCAAATGGACCTGATGCTATTTTTGGATGGGGATTAATGAATACAAAAGCAGCAGCAGAAGCTATTACAAATAACGGAAACGAAGCAAAAATTGAAGAATTGACGTTGACTTCAGGTCAAACATATTCAATTACAGTAGATTCTGATGGAACTAGTCCATTACTAGCTTCTATTTCTTGGACAGATCGTGCAGGAACTGCAAATACAGCAGTAAACTCTTCAACAGCAGTTTTAGTAAATGATTTAGATATACGCGTAAGCAAAGGAGGAACAACATACTCTCCATGGAGATTGACAGGAGTAACTACAAACGGATTAGGAGATAATACAGTAGATCCGTATGAAAGAGTAGATGTATCTGGAGCTTCTGGAACATATACAATTACAGTAACGAATAAAGGTTCTTTAGTTGGTGGAAGCCAAGACTTCTCACTAATTGTAACTGGATTAACAGGAACGCCAGTAGTTTGTAATGCAACAACTCCAACAGGAGTTTCTACTTCTGGAGTAACAGTAACTGGAGCAGATGTAAATTGGGATGCAGTAACTGCTGCAACGTATGATGTACGTTACAGAGCAACAGGAACTTCTTCTTGGACTACAAATGCAGTAGCTACAAACGCTACAACATTAAGCGGATTAGCAGCTTCTACATCGTACGAAGTACAGGTAAGAAGTAAGTGTTCTAGTGGAAACTCATCATACAGCGCTTCAGTAAACTTTACTACAGCCGATGTGCCACCAATTTGTACAACAACTGTTAGTGCTTTTCCTTATAGTGAAGGATTTGAAACAAACGACGGTTGGGCACAAGTTACAGGAGACGATGGAAACTGGGTACGAACTAGTGGAAGTACACCATCTTCAAACACAGGACCAACTTCTGCGGCTCAAGGATCAAACTATTTATTCTTAGAAGCTTCAACAAATGGAAGTACAGGACAAATAGGTGCAAATGCTACTGCGATCTTAGAAAGTGATTGTTTTGATTTAACAGGAAAATCTGAAGCGACATTTAGCTTTAAAAATCATATGTACGGTACTAATGTAGGATCATTAACAGTACAAGGATCTATAGATGGAACTACATGGACAAACTTATGGACAGATTCAGGAAATAAAGGAAACCAATGGAATACTATTTCTGTAAACCTTAGTTCGTATTTAGGACAAAGTGTAAAATTAAGAATTGTTGGAGTTACAGGAAGTGGATGGTCTAGTGATATTGCTGTAGACGATTTATCAGTAACGGCAGTAGATGCATCAGCAGATACAGAAGCACCAGTAATTACATTAACTGGAGCAGCTACAATTACGTTAACAGTTGGAGATTCTTTTACAGATCCAGGAGCAACAGCAACAGATAATGTTGATGGTAACTTAACGTCAAGTATTGTAGTAACAGGTTCTGTAAACACAGCTGTGGAAGGAACATATACATTAAATTATAATGTAAGTGATGCAGCAGGAAATGCAGCAACACAAGTTTCAAGAACTGTAAATGTTGAAGCAGCTAGTACAGGAAACTGTTCTGCAACAGTAAGCTCTTTCCCTTATAGTGAAGGATTTGAATCAAATGATGGTTGGACACAAGTTACAGGTGATGACGGAAACTGGGTACGAACTAGTGGAAGTACACCATCTTCTGGAACTGGACCAAGTTCAGCAACTCAGGGATCAAGCTACTTATTCTTAGAAGCTTCTACAAACAATAGTCCAGGTCAAATTGGAGGAAATGCTACTGCAATTTTAGAAAGTAACTGTTTTGATCTTTCTGGAATGTCTACGGCTACATTTAGTTTCCAAAACCATATGTATGGTAATAATGTAGGTTCATTAACAGTACAAGGATCAACAGATGGAAGTACATGGACAAACTTATGGACAGATTTAGGAAATAAAGGAAACCAATGGAATGATGTATCAGTTGACTTAAATGCGTATGCTGGACAAGCAACAGTACGATTAAGAATTGTTGGAACTACAGGAAACGGATGGTCTAGTGATATTGCTATAGATGATTTAAACGTTACTGCAAGTGACGGAAGCGGACCTTCTTGTTCTAATGTTTCATTATCAATTACTTTTGATAATTATCCAGAAGAAACAAGCTGGCAAATTACAAATAGTGGTGGAGCTGTAGTAGCTTCAGGCGGAACGTATGCTTCTCAAGCAGACGGATCAACATTAAATATTGATGTTGGATGTTTAGATGATGGATGTTATGATTTCACAATTACTGATAGTTATGGTGACGGAATCTGCTGTTCTTATGGAAATGGTTCGTTTACACTTACCAATAATGATACTGGAGCAACATTAGCTTCTGGAGGATCATTTACTACGTCAGATACTACAAATTTCTGTTTAACAGCTACTTCAACAACGTCTACAAACAATTATGTAACAACGACGAGTGAAGATCCATTAAGTAGTTCTTCTTTTGAAGTTCGAATTTATCCAAACCCTGTAAAAGGAGGAACATTAAACGTAATAACTACGCAAGACAATGCAAGTTATACAATCATGAATATGGTTGGACAACAAGTAGCAAAAGGAAACATCGTTTCTGGAAATGTAAATGTTTCAAAATTACAAGCTGGTGTGTATATGATTCAAATTAATGCTGGATCACAAACATTAACTAAGAAATTTATCAAACAATAATAACCCAGAATAACTAGTAAATAAACTTTAGAGTGCTTAAAAGCCCAAACATGTAATGTGTTTGGGCTTTTTTTATGTTTATATTTACTGAACTTAGTATTTAAAACACACAACTATCATATAATGAAATTACCAAATAATATTCTATACATCTTTACTTTATTACTATCGGTACATTTATTTGCAAATCAGGAGCAAAATCTTGATACTTCAACAAAAAAAGAACCATTAGAAGTTTCAGTTAATCTGCGTATAAATAAAATTTACAATATCAATTCGGTGAATGAAACGTATCAAATTGATGGTTATTTTATGTCTTCATGGAAAAACGAAGACGCAATTTCTTTTCTTAAAGATACTACTGCTAATTCAATAATTTTTGAAAACGATAAAGCACGAGAACTCATAAACAGTGAACTATGGGTTCCTGCATTTGAACTTGTAAATGTACAAGGCAGTAGAGAAAGACCTAACATTCGCATTGAAATCTATTCAGATGGTACCATCGAATTTGAAGAACGTTTCTTTGCCACATGTAGTTCGGACATGAATTTTAAGAAGTTCCCTTTCGACTCGCAAACGTATAAAGTAATGATTGAGCCGTTTTCTTATGAGAGTAGTAAAATTGTTTTTAAAAACCCTAAGTTGTTTTTAGAACGTGACCACAAAGACTACCTTGGAGAAGATTGGAAATTTGTACATAGTGATGCTCGAATTGTTACAAAAAAATATAAATATATGGATGACAATATAAATTCTAAAAAGAATTTATACTCCAGAGTAATTTTTGAAGTAAAAGCAAAAAGATTATCAGGATATTATGAGTGGCAGGTACTATTTCCATTGCTAATTATTATTTTGGCATCGTTCTCTATTTTTTGGATAAAGGAATTTGGATCGCAAATTGGTGTTGGATTTACTTTAATGTTGACTGTGGTAGCGTTTAACTTCTATTCTGCATCTATCTTACCAAAACTTCCTTACAATACCTTTATCGAATACGTAATTATTGTGGGCTATATTTTTATCTTCTTAGGGATATTAGCCGTCATTCTAAATCATAGAATTAATGGAGAAGAAAACCAGGAACATAAAATTCCATTACTAAAGCATTTTAGGTATGCGTTTCCACTCGCATATACTATTATAATGATTGTACTTTATGTATCATTAATAGTATGATAGGTCATTGAAATTTATAGGAAATCTAAAACAAATTCTACACCAAGTAGAAGCTTCACAGATGTATTGAAAATAAAAGAATCAGAAGAAGGTTTACGAGCCTTTATTTACTGATTTTTGACTGAATTCTAGTATTAGTTGAAGTTTTTTAAATACTATTCAGAAATCATTTTTGCAGAGTTCAACTTAAAAAAGTACAATTCTTAGTCCTTTTTTTGTAGCATAAAAAGCTGCATCCTCTCAGATCTTTGTAATCTAATAATCGCATAAAATAAATAGTATGAAATTTATAACAAAAAGAATTCACGCGTTCTTAGATTACCCAGTGGCAATTGCTCTAATAGTATTACCATTTTTATTGAACTTAGGAAGTTCTAATGAAATCGCATTCTATCTTTCGATAGCAACAGGTATTGCAGCATTTATCTTAACATTATTGACAAATCATCACTTAGGCGTATTTCGCGTCATTTCATATAAAATGCATTTAGTTGTAGATTTTGCAGTTGCAATAGTTTTCATTGCAGCGCCTTTTGTTTTTTCTTTCGAAGGAATAGACGCTTATTACTACTGGATTAATGGAGCTGCAGTGCTTACTGTAGTTAGTTTACACAAGCCAGAATTGGCAGTATAAAAGTACGTTCAATATGAATAAAGCACTTTTTAAAAGGCTTTATTCATATTATATTTTAAAAATTTGAAATTATCTAGTGCTCACAAACAAGCTGAAAACATTGATGAATTCATGATAAAAAAATCAAACAAGAATCTAGTTTTTAGAAACAGATTGCTTCACTTCGTTCGCAAAGACGTATCAAAGGATTACCTTCAAATAAACGTCGCAGTGCGAGTTTCTAACTCGTACCAACAAACAAACTAAAAACATTGGTGCATTCATGGTAAAAAAATCAAATAAGAATCTAGTTTTTTAGAAACAGATTGCTTCATTTCGTTCGCAAAGACGTTTAAAAGTAATGATCAAAATACCAAGAGCGAAGCGATCTAAGAGGCGAAGCCAATCTAAAAGCGACAGCGATCCAAAAGCAAAGCGCGTCTAAAAATCTAAGAGCAAAGCATGTCTAAGCACAACAACAATAGCAACTCAAGTTTATTCCTGAGCATTGATAAACGCTGAATCAAACGTTTGTAATGTAAGTTTCAATACTTCATAAAACTCATCTGCAGTACCATCAATAGATCTTCGAATCCAAAAACCTGGACAGGTAAATCCTTCATAAACATCATAACCATCTTTTTCAAGTGATTCTGCAAAATCTCTGAACGATTCTTGTAAATAAAAGGATGGTCCTTTGATGCGCCCATCCATATATTCATATTTTTTAGCATTTACAATGGCATCTTTATAGCCATCCATAATTTCTTGATTGTTCGCAGCTACTTTATAAGAAAGATAATATACACGCAAATATTGCTTTAACTTTTGATCATAATGAGCTTGCATATTTTTGACAAACGTTTCGTTTTTGAATAAAAACATAAGATTATCACCAAGCTTTTTGACAAATAATGGATTGTAATGTCCGAATGAAGTTTGACTATCATAGTCCAATCTATCAGAATGCGGTCCTTTCAAATAAATAGATTCTCCAACAACTTTTTCTATAATGGAGATACTAAAATACTTTTTATACAAAGCATATCTTCCGCGAATTCCACTTTCAGGAATCCCAGTTTTATATTCCTCATCATACAAATTGACAGACGCTAAAATGCTTTCCCAATTGGTAACTGTAGCGCTTGCATTTTGACGTAATTCTTTGATCGTAGTTTCGTTCTTATACAATGATTGTTGTACAGAACAAGCAGCAACAACTACAAGTATCAAACAGATGATAGAAGTTTTTAGTTTCATGAGAAATGGATTTTAGAAAGACTAATATAGATAAAAATTAATTTGTCAATTTGTCAATTGGTTAATTTGAAAAAGAAGTTTCATACAAAAGTCTATTTATCAAAATACCAAGAGCGAAGCGATCTAAGAGGCGAAGCCGATCTAAAAGCAAAGCGAGTCTAAAAATCTAAGAGCAAAGCAAGTCTAAGAGCGATAGCGATCTAACACTAAACATGCAACATCTCATCATCAGTTAACAACGGTTCATTTCGCAATCTGAGTAAAATCTGCGCGACAGCGATGACATCTTTTTCACAATACACGATAATCCGATCAATATCGCCTTCTTCATAAAAAACATTGCGAACTTGACTGCCGTCAATATCATCTTTCGGTGAAGGAATTCCCAATATTTTCGTCATCAAGCGTAAAGAAGTATAATGTTTATAATCGCCAAACTTCCACAATTCCATCGTATCTAAATGCGCAATTTCCCAAGGTTTCTTACCAAATAAATTCAGTTTAAAAGGCAACGTAACATTATTAATAATCATACGGCGCGCTATATAAGGAAAGTCAAACTCTTTACCATTGTGTGCACAAAGCAAATGATGAGGTCTATTAAAATGCGATTCTAACAATCCTTTAAATTCTAATAGCAATTGCTCTTCTTCTCCGTGAAATGAAGTCGTGCGAAACTGCCTGATATCACCTTTATTAGCAAAATAACCAACCGAAATACAGATAATTTTACCAAACTCTGCCCAAATTCCTGCGCGATCATAGAATTCTTCTGCGGTAAATTCGTCTTTGCGTTGATACGTTGTTTTCTGTTCCCAAAGAGTTTTCTCTTCAGCATCCAAATCATTAAAATTAGGATATTCAGGAACCGTTTCTATGTCTAGAAACAATACATTTTCTAAATTTATTTTCTGTAACATACGTCTTTATTTAGTACGTTCGTGAGGAAAAATTGTGTACTAAGAAGATTTTGCCAGTTTTCGTTTTTTAAGCTTTTCTTTATAAAAAGACTTTTCAGCAATATAAAGGGTTTTAATGACTTCTGCAAAAACTTGATCGGAAGCACTTTTAAGATGTGTTGTTTTTTCGATTGTCATTTCATGGGTTTCCGCAACTTGCTTTTTAATTGTTTCAATTTCATCTGCTGTAAAGATAAAATCACAAAATAAATGCTCTTTCGCAGGACGTTTATAATTTATGGTTGCTGCTTTGTCCCAAACCACAAAATCTTCTCCCAAAATTTGCATGAGTTGAATCATGTAAATCGGATCGGTAGCTGCAAACATACTTCCGCCAAAAATAGCACCGACATAATTCTTGTTTTTATAGCTTAGCGGAACTTTTATTTTTGCATACTTCATGTCATCACTAATCTCAATAACGCGAGCTGTAGTGCGACGATACATAGGCGACAAATTAAAACCATATTTAAAAATTGCCGCAGTAGACATGAATTTCTTTAAGAAGTTGGTCGCTGTTTTGTACATAATTTACGAATTTTAATAATTTGATACTTACTGAGTTTTTTTAACCATCGCTACAATTCTTAAAGGTGCGCCACTTCCTCCTTTAATTTTCATGGGCAATGCAATAATTTCAAATCCACGACTCGGTAATTTATCTAAATTGGTAAGGTTTTCAAAAGCAGGAATGTTTTTCGTTAATAAAATTACGTGACTTTTAAAGTATTGAGATTGTCCGTAATCAATACTTGGTGTATCAATCCCTATAGCATTGATATTTCGTTTTTCTACCAACCATTTGGCAGCTTCTCCAGACAATCCAGGGAAATGAAGTTTTTCGACGGCGATTTCTCCTCGTTCGTCAGTTCCCATATATTTTACCTTGTTCGGATAGTATTTGGAAAAACCAGTTTGTAACAAAACAATACTTCCATCTGGTATTTTTGTGTTTTCTTTTTGTTCCCAAGCTTTCAAATCATCAACCGTAATTAAGTAATCCGCATTTTGAAGTGCATTTACAGAAACATCAATTTTTATGGCTGATCCAATAAGTTTTTCAAGAGGTATTTCATCAACAGATTGCCCTTTTTCTGCAAAATGAATAGGCGCATCAATATGTGTTCCACCGTGTTCTGCTGTGCTAAAGTTATTGGCAGAATAGAAATATCCTTTATCAGTTTGTCCTTTAAAAACAGTATCTAAATCAAACTCTTTTGCCGTAACCCAATAAACAGTTTCGTCAGAATAGGAATGCGAAAGATCAATGATTTCCGTTTTTAGCGTTTCTTGTTGCGTAGATTCCGTAGCATTCAGTGAATTTTTATGTTCCTTATTGCAAGAACATACTAAAAAAAGAAGCAGTAATACGAATGTAATTGATGGTTTCATAATGGTAAGTTTTTAAAATTCAAGAGCTTTTATAAATCGTAATCAGCATACCACAAAAGATAGCACTTATTCTGCTATTTTTAGACATATTTAAGCGATAGCTTTTTCTGAAAGATGTAATTATCGATTAAAATAACGATTGCTGCTTTACAGGACTTTCGTGTGCTAACAACCATTTTTTGCGCCACAATCCGCCAGCATATCCTGTGAGCGAACCATCACTTCCTATAACTCTATGACAAGGCGTTACAATCCATAACGGATTTTTACCATTTGCAGAAGCTACAGCGCGAATTGCTTTTACATCGCCTAACTTTTTTGAAAGCTCTAAATACGAATGGGTTTTTCCGTGTGGAATTTTATTCAGTTCGCTCCATACTCTTTGTTGAAAATCAGTTCCTTTTGGCGCTAAAGTGAGATTGAACTCTGTACGTTTTCCTTCAAAATATTCTTCTAATTGAATAATACAATCTGTAAGAACTGCAGGAACGTTTTCTGAATTTACGAAATCAAACTTTTCATCTAAAACAGAAATTTCAAGAATACCTACATCGTCAGAAACGACTCTGGCAATCCCTAAAGGAGTTTGAATATGTGCGGTATGTGTGTTCATCGTACTAAAACGCATGATTCATCGATAAAACGCATGAAAATAAAGTTAAAGCGCATTTTTTTCATAGATTTGCTATGCGTGAATAATTAATATATTTACAATAATGTAAAAAAAAAATCGTAGATTTATAAAGTAATAACACACAAAAAAGAAAGTTGTTAGTAGTTGGTGATTTGTGTAAAATTTACCAATGACAAAAATGCCCAGTAGATTTATTCTTCTGGGTTATTTTTTTCTATCAATCCTAACTTCTTTGCTCTTTTTTCCCAGCTCTTACGAGCAAGTTGTTGCAAATCGGCAACATTATCACTTTCATCCATAATTTCTAAGCCAAGCAGTGTTTCAATAACATCTTCCTGACTCACTAATCCGCTTACAGAACCGTATTCATCTACCACTAAGGCAATATGCTCACGATGCTCAATAAGTTTTTCAAATAACTCCGGAATTGGCAAATTACGATCGGTAACCAACAATTCTCTTTTGATAGAAGATAAAGGTTCGGCACCTTTTCCATGAATAATGGCTTCCATCAGCTTATCTTTTAAAATATATCCTGTAATATCATCTGTATTTTCTCCATGAATCGGAATTCGTGAAAATTTCAAATCAGGATTTTCATCAAAAAACTGTTGAATAGTTTTTGTACCAACATCAATCTTTAAGACCGATCGAGGTGTCATAACATCTTTTACCAAAATATCTTTAAAACCAAGTAAATTACGAATCACTTTGCTTTCCGACTCTTGAAAAACGCCTTTATCAGTAGCAATCTCAGTCATTGCGCTAAAATCTTCACGACTCAATACACTTTCGCCATGACCTTTGCTTCCAATAATTTTGGTAAACAACTGTAAAACCCATAAAATCCCTGTGTACTTTAAGATAAGAACCATAATATCTAGCGTTCTTGTAGTAAAACTTGCCAATTGTTTCCAATATTGAGCACCAATTGTTTTTGGAATAATTTCTGAAGCGACTAAGATCAAAATAGTCATAATTACAGAGATAATAAACACGCCGTAACTATCTTCGTCACCATAAAGTTTTTTAGCTTCTGTACCTACCATAATTGCACCAACGGTATGCGCAATGGTATTTAACGTAAGAATGGCGATCAAAGGTTTGTCAACATCTTGTTTTAAGGCTTTCAAATTGTCAGCATAGGCTTTTCCATCTTTTTTCTGAATGTTTATAAACGTTGGTGTAACGCTCAATAAAACAGCTTCTAGAATTGAACATAAGAATGAAAAAAAGATAGAAATTACTCCGTAAATTATTAATAGTGTCATGGTATTTCAAGAATTGTATGTAGCGAATTTAGCTAATATTTTACTCAATGTTTTGAGATATGTCTCTGAATCTGCTAAGTTTCTGTTTTTTCGATAGTTTTCTTCGATATCTGACTCGTTTTGCGTCTAGAAGTTACTACCAACCACGAAATCTCGGTGGTTTTATATCATTTAAGTTTAAATACACAATGAGTTGACCTCTGTGATGCGTAACGTGATCTTGTAATAAATTCAAAATCTGTAATTTGGTTTTTGGGCCTGCAAAAAATTCTACAATTTCTTTTAATTCTTCTGGAGATGCTTTTTTGATGATAGCAGCTGTATTATCAAAAGCTTCTGTAATGGCTGCAATAACTTCTGTTTTTGTTGTGTAGGTTGCTTTTTTAGCCTCTTTCTTTTCCTTTGAAAAATACGTAGAACTCAACCAATCCATATTTTGTTTGATATGTAGCAATTGCTCTTGAAAAGTCTTTTGACGCTCCGTAGGTTTATAAGTATACTTATCTTCTGGCATTAATTCTGCCATTTCTACGAGATAGTCTTTAGAGTTTTCCCATTTTTCTAAAAAAGCGGAAATTGGCGTGTCTTGTGCTTTCGCGATGATGGACGCAAACAAAGTAAGTAGTAAAATATATTTTTTCATAAATTTCTAGTTAGTATAAATTAGGATATTTTTAATGTCTTCACCGGTAATTTCTGGTGAAATAAAACAAGAGTTCCTAGTGTTTTTCTCTCTATGGAATCTTCTCATGTAAAAGAAAGAATCAATTGACATTTCCTTTTCTTCTTCATAACGAATAGAAACACCACGCAACCCTGGACCTGTAGAACGTTGATCAAGTTTATGACAAGCAGCACAATTAGCGTTAAATAAAGCTTTCCCTTTTTTTATTTCTTCAGTGATTTCTTCATGAAAATATGAATCAGAATAAACAGGTCCACCACAAACACCAAAAGTTTGTTGCGAAGCATTCGTTTTCTCTAGTTCTTTCACATTCACAAGATACAACACAGCGATTCCCGCAGAAATTAAAAATACAAATATGGAAATCGCAGCTTTCATCTATAGATTAAGATAATAATTTAATGACGTCTTTGGCAAAATAACTCGCAATCATATCTGCGCCAGCGCGTTTAAATGCCATCATTGATTCCATCATTACTTGATCGTGATCTAACCAACCTTTTTCAGCCGCAGCTTTAATCATTGCATATTCGCCACTTACTTGATACACCGCAACAGGCACATCAAATTCATTTTTTACTTCGCGAACAATATCTAAATACGCCATTCCAGGTTTTACCATCACAATATCAGCGCCTTCGTCAATATCCATTTCAGTTTCACGCATGGCTTCATAACGATTTGCAGGATCCATTTGATAGGTTTTCTTATCGCCAAACCCAGGAGCAGAATCGAGTGCATCACGGAAAGGTCCGTAAAAAGCAGACGCGTATTTTGCACTATAACTCATAATTCCGACATCGGTAAAATTTTCATCTTCCAACGCTTCACGAATGCTTAAAATTCGTCCGTCCATCATATCGCTTGGCGCTACAAAATCGGCTCCAGCTTCTGCATGCGAAATGCTCATTTCTGCCAATACTTCAATGGTATCATCGTTTACAATTTTTCCTTCTTCCACAATTCCATCATGCCCAAATGACGAATACGGATCTAGTGCAACATCAGTCATCACAATCATGTGCGGACAAGTGTCTTTTATCACTTTTATGGCACGTTGCATCAAACCATCCGGATTTAACGCTTCAGTTCCTTTATTATCTTTCAAATTATCAGGAACTTTTACAAACAGTAAAACGGATTTCAAGCCTAAACTCCAAAGCAGTTTCAATTCGCCAACCAACGTATCTAAACTATGGCGGTAATAATTTGGCATCGAAGGAATCTCTTCCTTAACACCTTTGCCTTCTACCACAAAAAGTGGCACTAAAAAATCGTTGGGAGTAATTATATTTTCTCGTACCAAACCGCGAATGGCAGCATTGGTGCGTAAACGTCTATTGCGTCGAAGTGGAAACATATATGCTTATTTAAAGATAAATGATAACATCTAAAATATCTTTTCTATTTTAGAGAATGAATTCCCTGCAAATATAATGAATAAAACACCGAAAGTCATATCAAACACGCCATTTGAATTATTACGATTTCAGTTGACTTGGCGAAATTATCAAGAGAAGTTCCTAGATCATTTTAATACGCATTTAAATGACAATCATTTGCATGTGGTTGCGCCGCCAGGTTCTGGAAAAACGATTCTTGGTTTGGAAATGCTACGCAGAGTGCAAAAGAAAACGATTGTATTTGCACCAACGTTGACGATTCGGAATCAATGGAAAGATCGTTTGTTGTCTTTTTTTACGGATGATAACGCTTTTGCGGAATTTTCTTTTGATTTAAAAAAACCAGCTTTACTTACCTTTACAACCTATCAATCATTGCATGCGTTTTACAAATCGTTTGAAACGAAAGCGGAATTTTTAGCACATTTTGAAAACTACGGAATTGAAGCTATTGTGCTGGATGAAGCACATCATTTAAAAAATGAATGGTGGAAATGTTTGTTCGCCTTGAAAGAAGATCGAAAGTTGACAACAATTGCGTTGACAGCCACACCGCCAATTGATAGTACAGATCAAGAATTGTCACGTTATTTTGAATTATGCGGTCCAATTGATGAAGAAATTGCTGTGCCCGATTTGGTAAAAGAAGGCGATTTATGTCCGCATCAAGATTATATTCACTTTTCTTCACCAACGGAAGAACAAGTAGAATCGATTGTGGAATATCGTGAGAAAGTAGCTGATTTTGTAGAAAAATTGGAAGATGATGAACAGTTTCTTTTTTTACTAGAAACGCATCGTTTTTTATCGAGTACGGATGAAAATCTGGAAGAAATTTACAAAGAACCAAGGTACCTTTCGAGTATTTTAATCTTTTTAAAATCTATTGACAGCGAAATAAACCCGTATATATTTGAAGTCTTAGGTTTTAAAAAGAATCAAAAGGTAAGTTTGCCAAAATTGAATTACGATTGGGTAGAAATTCTATTGCAAAATATATTGTTTGCCGATCGAGAACAATTAGTTCAACATGAAGCATATCTGCAAAAATTAGAAAACCGTTTGAGACGTAATGGAATGCTTCAAAAGAAACGTGTGCGTATTTTTGGTGATGAACAATTGTACAAAACTTTGGCAAACAGTCCGAGTAAATTACAAAGTATCGTAGAGATCATTCAACAAGAATATCGAAATTTAGATACAGAATTGCGCGCGGTGATTTTAACCGATTATATTCGGAAAGAGTTTTTAAAATTTACAGATATTGATGCGGTAAATCAGTTAGGTGTATTGCCAATTTTTCAACACTTACGAACTTCTTTAAAGCGCGTGGATGCTATCGGAGTACTTTCAGGAACTATGGTAATTATTCCAAAAGATTGCTTGCCAATTTTAGATAGATTTCATCCTGATAAAAGCTATTCATATTCATCGTTACATTGCGATGATAAGTATGTAAATATTAAGATTAATACAAAAGTAAAATCTGGTTTAGTAGCCGATATTACAAAACTTTTTGAACTGGGACATATCAATGTATTGATTGGTACTAAATCATTATTGGGTGAAGGTTGGGATTCGCCAGCCATCAATAGTTTGGTATTAGCTTCGTTTGTAGGTTCGTATGTTTCTTCCAATCAAATGCGTGGAAGAGCAATTCGTTCACAACAAGGAAATCCAAACAAGATTAGTAACATTTGGCATTTAGCTTGTATCGATCCAACAACAGATGATGGTGGAGATGATTTTGCAAAACTGCAAAGACGTTTTCATGCTTTTGTAGGTGTTTCAAACACAGATCCACTTTACATAACCACTGGAATTGGTCGTTTGGCATTGCCAATGACTTATGATGAAGAAATCATTCAAAATGTAAATATGCGCACTTTTGAACGTGCAGCAAACAGAAAAGTTATTAAAAGTAACTGGGAAACTGCGATTGAAAAAGGAAACTCATTAACTACCGAAATTCAGTATTTTACCGAGCAACCGAAATTAGAAACTAAAAGAAAACAAATGTATCATCGTGAAATGACACGTTACATTTCTGCAGAAGTTTCAATGGTGGCTTTGGTGGCTGTATCGGAGATCTATATACACAAAGTTTTGGCCACACTTTCTTCTGGTTTCTTATACTCTTTATATAGTCTCATAGGAATTTTAGGAATGGTTTTAGGGTATAAGATTTTTAAGAAAATCAGTATTTATTCGCAATCGCGATTTGTATATAAATATATTGACAACATTGGGAAAGCAGTTTTACATTCGCTAGATGCATTAGGATATTTCTCAACAGATCTTTCAGAGGTTGCTATAACAGCAGAAGAATTACCTGATGGAGCATCAATTTGTAATATTCACGGTGCTACGCGTGTAGAAAGTGCATTATTTGTAAAAGCGATGGAAGAAATTTTAAACCCAATTGAAAACCCACGTTATTTGCTTGAAAAATCAAGCTTATTTAGAGAAGTAACGGAATTACAAAACTATTATGCTGTACCTGCAATTTTTGGAGGTAAAAAAGAAGATGCTGAAATTTTTCTTGGGAATTGGAGAAGGTATGTAACTGGTGCACATTTACACTTTACAAGAACGGTTACAGGAAGAAAATTGTTGATAAAAGCACGTTTGTTTCATGTGACCAATGTTTTTAAAAATACAACCAAAGAAGAAGTGATTTGGAAATGATGGTATTGTTTTTGAGGTGATTCATTACAATTAATACCACATTTTTAAGTTTATAAAAGTGAAAACTTTTATTTCTAACATTAAAACCAAACCGATCATGAAAAGTAAATTTCTAAAACTAAACAAAGCATGTAGCGAACAATGGGACAACATGAAACCGAATGAAAAAGGGAGTTTCTGTGATACATGTTCCAAAAACGTCATTGATTTCACGCAGTTATCTCAGTTAGAAATTTCAGAAAAAATCAAAAATACAAAAGGAGAAATTTGTGCGCGATTGACCAAACAGCAATTAGAAACGCCATTAATTGATTTGGAAATTCAGAAAAAATATAAGTTACCATATTCCAATATTGCTGCAAGTATAGTATTAGCTTCTACAATGGCAGTTAGTACGACTTCGTGTGCACAAAATGAAAAAGCACCTACTGAATTTGTAAAAACCACAAATTCAAATTCAAAATTAAACAGTAAAGAGAAAATATCAAGACCAAAAGCAACGGCGCCAGCAAGTTTTGTCACTTTTAAAGGAATAGTCAAATCTGAAGAAAACGGAATACTAATAGCAAATGCTAAAATTACGTTAGTAACGGTTCAAAAAATGTTTACGGCGCATAGTTTAGAAGACGGCACATTTTCTATGGAAATTCCAGCAGAACTGATTGATGATGATAATGTGATTAGAGTTTCGTATGATCCAGTTACGACTGAAGATGGTAAAAGAAATCTACGTTTATATAGTACAGAAGATTATATTTTATCCAAAAAAGAAGTTACTTCTGATTATATCATAAAAGCAGAAGCAATGGTTTATATTCTTGGTGGAATTGGTCATTACACTAAAAAAAATCCAGTAGTGATTCAAAACAATGAAAGAGTTAGTTATAAGGACTTTGTAAATGCACAACGTGGAGAGAAAAATAGTTGCAATTTAGAAAACAAGGATTTCTTATATTTTGAAGAAAAGGCAGCTGTAGCTATTTATGGAAAAGAAGCTGAAGCTGGTTTGTTCATCTTAGTGGATAAGACTAAAAAATAGTTTTAGTACTCTTAAAATGTATCAATAATGGCAATTGACTTGTGTTTGTTAGCAGTACCAAAAGAAGTAGAATATATTTTAAAAAAAGCTGCGCAAAACCGAGATTCTGAATATTGTGATGCCGTTTTTTCACTTTCAAATGCTCTAAAAAATAATTTTACAGATTTTGGACATCCAGATTGGATTGAATTTAAAAATGATGCACAAGATGTACTGAAGTATTATCCTGAAAGTACGTTTGATGCTAAATTTTATCTTGATACCAATAGAACATTTCAAGTCTTTGATTATTTATTTGCTAAAAGAGAAAATTCAGTAAGGCATTTTAAAGATGCAACTCCTTTTTTTTACGATGGAATTAAACATGCGACTTGCCAATCTGGACAAGGGTTTGATTTACTATATTGGGATGTAGCTATTTTGCATAAGAAGAAAGATCTTTTTGATTCAGTTTCTTTTGAAAACCTGTATAAATTATATGATTATGAAAATATGCTTGATGAAGGTGTCTATAAAATTCAACAACTACATGGAAAAACAGAAGAACTACGAAACCTGTTTGCTGAAATTAAATTGTTTTTAGAAAATGCACTGACGCTGAATGGCTATGTTTTAGTTAAGAAGTATTGAGAAAATCAATTGATAAAAAAATCTTAGTAAGAGTGTAAAAGTATTATTTTTTATGTTCAAAAAGCAGTACTTTTGCTACTTACCAAACATTAAAACCAACCAACCACCAATGTTAAAAAAGTCACTCTTCATTTTTTGTATACTTATAAATTTCACATTTGCATTTAGTCAAGAAACTACAAATCCAGATCGTATTCCACCACCATTAGGATCATTGGAGATGAGTGGAAATGGTGTGCGAATTTTTTCAGGCGATATGGATCCGCAAGCCGCAGACAATACAGATTTTGGAACGACAACACTGTCAAATTCAATTACAAAAACATATTTAATTGGAA
The DNA here is from genome assembly GCF_050633145.1 of Kordia sp. GTDB lineage: Bacteria > Bacteroidota > Bacteroidia > Flavobacteriales > Flavobacteriaceae > Kordia. The sequence goes on from NZ_JBOEFY010000014.1 coordinate 42,673, forward strand.
ATGAAGGAATGGATGATGTGGTATTAACAGGTACTCCTGTTATTCGTATTGTGGGTGCCGATTCGGCTCATTTCTCAGTAACATTATCTCCTGATAGTACTACGATGGTTGCCTACGGAGGTTCTAGTCAGAGTTCTTTTGAAATTACCTTTACACCAGATAACGAACGCACATATGAAGCAGTTATAGAAATAGATACTTTTATTTATAACATATCACGTACATATTCTTTTGCAATTAAAGCTGTGGCGAGTACGACCATGAGTATTGAAGAAGCTACGGCTATTGATAAACAAATAAAAGTATTTCAAGATGCAACTTCAAATACGGTAACAGTTCACACTGAAAATAGTATTTCTATTAAAAATATTCGTGTATTTGATGTTTCAGGCAAATTGATTCAAACAAAAAAGATAGAAAATACGGTTAATGATCACGAGTTGAATTTTTCTTCTTCCAGCAATGGCGTGTATTTTTTAAGTATTGAAACAGCCACTTCTAAGGTGGTGAAGAAGATTGTTATTTAAAACTATTTCTTTTTGAATTTCTTAGCAATCATTTTCTTTTTCCATGCTTCCCCAAAGAAGTCAAAAACGTTTAAGGAATAAATACCTAATAGTACTGCCCAAGAAAATAACATCCATAAGAAAAAGCTCCAATTGGAATCATTAATTGCAACAAAAACAGGAACCACCAAACTTAAAGCGGCAATAGCAAGAAGTTTATAAAATCCTTTTAAGTTTTGAATATATTCTTCTTCTTTTCTAATTTGTTCTATTTCTTCTTTCTTGTCAGAATCTATAATATTGATTTCAAAAACGGCAGCCAAAGATTTTAATGATTCCAAACCTGCATTTCCTCCATTTTCAATTCGTTGAATTGTTCGAATACTTAATCCGCTCATTTCTGCAAGTTGCTCTTGCGACCAATGACGTTCCAACCTCATTTTTTTAATCTCTCTTACGTTAATTGTGTTCATTATGTTGCTTTTAATTCTATTTGTTGAACAAAGATACATGTTACCTTTTCTTTTGTTTGAAACCAACTAGACACTGACATGACATGGATGCGACAGCAATGTGACAACAGGTGTAAAAGAGTTAATTGTTAGAAATTTGATTGTTCTATTCTTTAAGAAATAAAATTAAACAACCATGTATATACGACCATCATTCCTAAGACAATTCCGCCTACGAGCATGATATCATTAGTGAATAACATTCCTAAAAATCCAACACAAAGCATGGCAATTCCGTAGCAAAGTCCGATCATGCGTGTTCTTTTAGAACTTCGTAAAAAAGACCCTGGTAATGGTAATATGGCGCAGAAACAGGTAAATCCCCATAACATATACAACGGATCGTTAAATGTAAAAAATGCAATAACGCCCAAAATTCCTGCTAAGGTCAATCCGCCAAAAGCGTAACCACTGTATTTTTCATTGTCTGTAAGCAGATATTTTCCATACGAATCGCCTAGTAAAATGGTGTTGGATAAGGATTCCATAATCCATCCGCCAAGGACAAAAACTAAATACACTATGACTAACGGAATGATTAAAAAGGTTAAGTCTGATGCTTCCAACACTTTCACGCCTAATCGATATGCAAAATAGAGTCCAATAATAAAAAACCATTGATTTCGAGACGATTGTTTGCTCATCCAAAAGGCATATTTTAAATACCATTTGTACAATAAGTTCTTTGATTTTATAGCAGTTGCCATGCCTTCGCGTGCGTATTGCATGTTTGGATTGAGTTGCAAAGCTTGTTTGAAATGATGCAATGCTTTTTTAGTATCGCCACTTTCTAGTGAAACCCAGCCAACATTGGCATGCGCATAATCGTCTTCGGCATTGTCATATAAAATATGCTCTACAGTTTGATTGGCTTCTTCTTTGCGATTGAGCTTGGTTAATAAACGCGCACGAATATTTAAACAGGCTGAATTTTTAGGATCGAGTTGCAAACCTTCGTTGACAAAATGTAAGGCTTCTTCAAACTTCTTTTTGTCCATTAATAACGCGCCTTTAAAACCAAAATAATCTGCTTGATACGGATCGAGTTCAATACTTTGATTCACCAAACTAATCGCATCTTGTAGTTTATCTAAACGCGATGCAATTTGCGCTTTTAAAAAGAATAAATTGCCTTCGTTTGGTGTTTCTTGGAGCAATTCATCAATCATTTGAGATGATTTTCCATAATCACTTACATTAAAGAAACACAGTGCCAAATAGTATTTGCTCGCATAATTGTACACACTTTCTGAAACAGCATCACTCAAATAGGTGATTGCCTCTTGAAAACGACCTAATTCGAACAGTTGTACGCCTCTTAAATGGTTTTTTGACTGCATTATTTCTTTATGTTTAAATAGGCTAAAATATCATCGTACAATCCGCTGTCGTTTGCATACAAAGCATAATTTTTAGAAGATACAAACCATTCTTTGGTACTTGGTTTTATCTTTTTTATAGCTTTTAAAATATCTTTTGTACTCAATGGTTTTGGAATGCCATCTTTGAAAGAAGCTTCTAATTTGCGTTCAATAGCAACATCGATTGCTGCTTGAATATCGGCACCCGAAAATTCTTTTGAAGCTCTTGCCAACGCCATATAATCAATAGTTTCCGTTGGTTTTTCTTTGAGATGAATGTTATAAATAGCCGCTTTTGCTTCTACATCTGGTGGCGAGACAAATATGATACGATCAAAACGTCCTGGGCGACGAAATGCAGGGTCTAAATGCCACGGTGCGTTTGTAGCGCCAAGTACTAGAATTCCATCGTTATCTGCGTCAATTCCGTCCAATTCTGCCAAAAATTGATTAATTACGGTTCTTCCCGAAGTTTTATTGACGTCGTTTCTATTCGCGCCAAGCGCATCAATTTCATCTATAAAAATGACACAAGGCGTATTTTTTCGAGCAATTTCAAAGATTTCGTGCAAGTTTTTCTCCGAATTCCCAATCCACATGTCTAAAATATCATTGATTCCAACACTGATAAAATTCGCGTTGATTTCTCCTGCCGTTGCCCGTGCAATATGTGTTTTTCCACATCCTGGCGGACCGTATAATAGAATTCCACCACCAATTTTTTTGCCATAGGCTTTGTATAAATCTCTATGTTCTAAAGGCTTGATGATTTTTAAATCAATCTCCTTTTTAATATCGTCCATACCACCAATACTTGCAAAATTGGTTGTTGGTTTTTTTAGAAATGACAAACCATCTTCGTCGATAAAATCGGGCTCGCGAGTCGTATTTACTTTTAAAACATTGTCAAAATCTTCATTCTGATAACTTGGATCAATCTCAATTAATTCTTTATAGGTTTCTTGCGCATCACTGTAATTTTCTTGATTAATTTGACAGTAACACAATAACTCTAGATATTTCTTTTCTGCATGTACCTTAATAATTTCTTCGAGCAATACTTCCGCAGCCGTAATTTTTTGCTGCTTATAAAAACAACTTGCCAATTCGTATTTGGCTTCTAAATGGTTTCCATCCAAATTGATTACTTGGATGAGTTGCTGCTCTGCTTCTTCAAAACTTCCTTGTTGCATGTATAGTTTTGCAATTTGTAGTTTGAGCGGAATATTATTAGGGGAAAATTGTAAGGCTTCTAATAAACTTTCTAACATTCGTTTAATTTTTCTTTAGATAATGAGCTCATTTAAACTTTTTTATTTGCTAAAAAATTGCTGTTTTCTGCCCTGTATTTATCTTTTTTTCGTTCCGTAACGCTGCTATGAAACTCAGAAAAGCTTTCAACAGTACTTAAAACTGCTAATTTTCGCTTAAACTCAAAAAGTTTAAACGAGTTCAAAATCAACTTCTTCAGTATTCAACTTTAAAGGTATTTAAAAATACGATAGTTTTTAAGAAAAGTCATTGAATTAGTAAAACTTGATTTATTTATTTTTGAGAAGTTTCAAGTAATGTGTTGCGCGAAACTCCAATCCGTTTATTGGTTTTAGTTTTCGCTTTTTTGTTACATAATATAGATACGAATTCATTTTTGTCCATTTTGTATCGGATTTGTTTTCTTTCTTATGCCGAATATTTAAATAAATTGTATCGTTTTTAACTTTCCATTCTCCTTTTAATTCTAAGTAGAATGTTTTGACAAATTTAAAAAGTCGAGTACGATGAAAAGTACCATTTTTGTAAAGTACTAAGCTGTCTAGATCTGTAATGTTCCAACCAGTTGAGTTCCTGGTTTTTTTACTTTTGTATTGATATTTTTTGTGAATTTCTTGTGAAACGACAACATTTGCCAATAGGCTAAAGATGAGTATGAAAATTATTTTTTTCAAAAAGTGTTACTGTTGTTTATATGTACCCAATATCTTCCGTTAACGGAATTCTACTTTTGGCAAAATTTCCAGTTCCAAAGGCAATTTCTCTGCCTTTTTCATCAACCAAACTACTTTCGGCAACAAAAAGACTACGCGATTTGAATTTAAGCTTTCCTGTCGCTGTAATTTTTCCTTCGCTTATAGGTCGTGTAATGTTGATATTGAAAGAAGTGGTCAAAACAAACGCATCTTTTACAATAGAGTTTACTGCGAAAAAAGCTGCATCGTCCAAAAGTTTGAAATATACCGAACCGTGAATCGCGCCAAGCGCATGAAAATACTTGGAATCGATTGTCATTGAAATCGTTGCAGTTTCGTCGTCAACAGTCATTTCAGTGGTTTGATATATCTGCGTATTCATATTTGCAGACAAATACATACGTTCTAACTTTCGGTAGTGTTCCATGGTTTAAAATTAGTGAATTTTTTGAAGCAGTTGTTATAGTTATAACCCAGTTTTTTCTTCAACCCAATCGAATGATTTTTTTATAAATTTTGGTGCATCAAAACGATATCCAATAAAGAACTCAAAGAAGTTATCTGTTTGTAAAAGGTTTTCTTCTGATTTATCAAAATTAGATAGATTCTTTACATTATAACGCGCACCACCATAAAATGAACTGGAGTTGTACCCTAAAATTGCAGCAGAATCGTAGGTGTAATATAGAAAACTATTATTCTCAGTTGTACTCGTATTCTGAACCAAATCAACATCAGTTTCTTTGGCAAAATTGATTCCAATTCCTGGGGAAGCTTCTAAAGATAGAAACCAATTTTTTTTATACACAAACGTATAGAAATAGGAAGGTGTAAGCGTTATATTGAACTCATTCGATTTAATTTCGGTAAAATCGCCTGTATCTTTTAATTCTATGTTGATGTAATTATAATCTAACGAAGGAATAAAACTTCCAACAGATTTTTGCTGCCAGTGAATGTAACCACTAATTGCAGGATAGGAGAAGTTATCATTGAATTTATACGCTGTGTTTCCTGCATAGGTTGTAGTTCGCAATCCTGAAAGTTGTAAATATGGATCAATACCTTCGCGCCAATCTTCTACAAAATCGCCCGTATTTTCCACATAAAAACCTTTAATGCGTTCGTAACTCACGCGTTGCAACCATTTGTTGAAGTAAAATTGAAATCCAATTCCGCTGAGTTCTGTTTCTCCTTTTAGATTTTCGTCATCATTTCCGGGTAAAAATTTTGGACTGAATCCAAGTGTAACTCCAAAAAAGCGATAATCAAAAGTAAACGATGTCCTGTAGCTATTATTTTGAGTGAGAATTAATGAAGATTCAGTGTCTTGTATCCTATACGATTTTACATCACTGCTAAAGTTGGCGCGAACGCTAATTTTCCCCTTTAGTGTATCGAAGTATTTGTTTTTGGAAACAATTGTATCTTTTGTTTCAGCAGCATCAGAAGTTTGTGCATTCATGCTGAATACCATACATAAGCTTATACAAATTAAAAGAAACGATTTCATAGTTCGTTAAATATACTTATTCTTTGGCAAAACTTTGATTAAAAGGATGATTGCTAAACTGAATATATAAACAGGTACTAAAAATTTTAAGAAATCAATCAATCCATCAGTAAAATCATATTTTGAAAAATACAGTGCTCCTAATTTGTATAAGATATAGACGTAACACAACAGGAAAACTACATTTAGAAGCATTAATGCATTTACAGTTTGTATAGCAATGTTACTAATGATTGCTGAGATGGTAGAGCTAATTGCCATGAAAAGCGTTAATAGGCATAAAATAATAGGGAATATGTTGGCTGTATTCGTAATTGTATTCCAATTGGTTTCTGTTTGTACACTATCAATTGTACCAGAAATGTATTGATAAATATTATTAATTACTTCAATGAGTATTTGAAAACCTTCATTTATCGAACCGTCAGAAACAATAAAAAAAGCACTAATTAAAAATGGAACTACTAATAGTGCTGGTGCACAAAACGTACAAATAATACGAACTATAGGTGGCTTAGAAAGTAACATGTAATCTTCAATTTTTAAAGGTTCGCTGGTATCAAACCTTTCATCAATCATTCCTGATATTTTTATATAGCTACCCGTTGGAATCCAACCTAAATTATATTGTGTATGATTACGTTTAAATTTTATAAGATATGTATTTCCAAAAGTCGTTAATAAGCTAAATTTTTCAATACGAACACCAAAAACATTTGCTAGGGCGCAATGAAATATGTTAAATAAAAACATTGCAATTACTGCAGAAATTCCGAAATATATAGCGGCTGTATTTAAATCCATGCTTTCGGATTTTTTAATACCTCAATTAACTTTGCTTCTTCGCTTCCTTCTTCTGGATGGTGATTGTATTTCCATTGTACTGTTGGAGGCAAACTCATTAAAATACTTTCAATACGTCCGTTGGTTTTGAGTCCAAACAATGTTCCGCGATCGTGTACTAAGTTGAATTCTACATAACGTCCGCGGCGTACTTCTTGCCAATCTTTATGTGTTTGTGTGTATTCAATATGTTTGCGACGCTCTACAATTGGTACATAACTATTTAGAAAACTATTTCCGACTTCCGTCACAAAGTTAAAACGATCTTGCATCGAGAATTCGTCCGTTTCTTTTAAATAGTCAAAGAACAATCCGCCAACGCCACGTGCTTCATTTCGGTGTGCATTCCAAAAATAGTTATCGCAAGTTTTTTTGTGTTTTGGGTAAAATTCTGGATGGTGTTTGTCGCAGGCTTCTTTACAAATGCTGTGAAAATGTGTTGCATCTTCTTCAAACAAATAATAAGGCGTCAAATCTTGTCCACCGCCAAACCATTGTGTGACAATATTTCCATCTGCATCATACATTTCAAAATAGCGCCAATTGGCATGAACTGTTGGAATGAATGGATTTTTTGGGTGTAATACCAAACTCAATCCGCAAGCAAAAAAATCACCTTGTTCTACATTGAAGTTTTTACGCAATGCTTCTGGAAGCTCGCCATGAACTGCTGAAATATTTACACCGCCTTTTTCAAAAATAGCTCCATTTTCAATTACACGTGTACGTCCGCCGCCACCTTCTGGGCGTTTCCATAAGTCTTCTTGAAATGTTGCTTCTCCATCAATTTCTTCTATTGTTGAGGTAATCGTATCTTGTAATTGATGAATATAGTTTAGAAAAAGGTCTTTCATTATTTTTGATTTATAATCGATTGCTTTTATGCATTACAAAGGTACTTTTTATATTAGAAATAGTACAAATTGCTGAAAACAAAAAAGAAGTCATTGCTGACTCCTTTTTCGTAAACTACATTTTTAACATGTTCTTAGTTGTGACATTTTGGATACCCATTACATGATAAGTTGCAGCTATTTCTTTCACTTGGACAAGCAGCGCCAGGACAGCTGTCAGTTGGTGCTTGTGGAGATTCAAAACCACCAATAATCATTTTTTGAACTTTTTCTTCTAAAGAAACGATTGTGTTTTTTCCTAGACTTAATCTTGTTTTGCTTTTTTTCATTGTTTTGTTTTTAATGATTTGATTCTTTGTTTGAAGTAAAAAAAGAAGCCATTGCTGACTTCTTCTTTTTTGTAAAATCCGTTTCCGGTGAAGTTTAAACAGATACCAATTTTAAATTGGCACAATCTTTAGAATATCTTGTTGACTTCTAAGGTTGAGTTTTACTGATGTCCAATACTGACTTCACACGGACCGTTTTCGGCACAAGTTTTTGCATCTGTTGGACATTGATCGCCTGGACAACTGTACGAAGTTACAGAACCACGTCCGCCAAAGATGTTCTCTAGTGAAGCAACCGTTTTTTTACTGATTGCTAATTTTGCTCTACTTTTTTTCATAGTATCTATGTTTTAGTTAAGTGTGAAAAGTAACTAAAAGCAATAGGCGATGCGTTACACTAAAGTATAGAAAATGAGTTTTTTAAATGAATGGTTTCATGAATTTGAAACCTTCAAAATTTCAAGAATTCGTAAAGAAAAATTCTTGTTGCATTATAAAAAAGGAGAAAATGACTTTTTACTTTTTTGTGTGCAATTCTCTTAAAGTAGTAATAGTTCCCGCTACAGCAGATAATGGCAGTACAATTAAAATTCCAACAATAGGAATGAGTAAGATAACCATGAATACAATACCGTTACCAATAGCAATTCCGCGATGATTTCGGACATATTGAAGGCTTCTTTTGTATGGAAAATAGCGTTCTAAGGTGTAATCCATGTTCCCAAACCCTGCATAATAAGCTTGTACTAAGAAGATAAGAATTAAGAAAATAAAACCAATAACAGGAATGAAACTAAAGATGAAAAACGGAATAATCCACAGTATTTCTACAACAAAGTTGCGTAAACTGAGTTGAATACTTCTCGAAAATGCAGATGCTTTTGCTTTTAAACCAGATTTTGGTCTTTTGACAATTCCGTATATATGATGCTCTATTTTTTCTGAAATCGGACTCATAAATGGCGCAGCAATAATCATGAGTGCATGTTTAAAAATTACAACTCCAAAGGCAAAAACAATTAAACCACCAATAAAATTACTAATGGCAATTACCGTTTGTTTTCCCCAGGAAAATCCCCAAATACTAGAAATATAATTACCTACATCATCTGAAAAACTCCAAGAAGAGAAAATCACTGTAATTCCTAATAGAAAACTAATGACAATAGGAATTTTAAAATATTTCCATAGGTTGAGTTCGTTCAGCAATCTGTATGCTGTAAAGTAGTCTTGAATTCCGTTGAAAACTTCTTTTATCATGGTTTAAATGTACAATTAATCAGAAAACATCTATAGGATCGTACACATTGTCCGTACTTCCTTTTCCTCTATTGTGTTTTCTCTCAATACCTTTTAAAAGGGCAATGATTTCTTCTGAAATGTCGTTAATAAATATCTCAGAAAACTCAAAGATATCAAACAAATTAAAGTATTCGTCTTTTATTTCCGTTTTATGAAGTCGAATTAGTGTGTTTAATTTTTCTAATACTTCGACAGAAATATTTTTTAACAAGAAAAAATTTCCTTTCAAAAAAGATACTAAATGTAATGCTTGTTCTGGCGAATCTTCAATGATTTGTTCCAAATTTTGTTCAATTGTTACAAAATAACGTTGTATTTCATTTCGGATTTTTTTACCGTTTCTGTTTAATTTGAATACACCAAAAGAATCAAATGCAAATGCTATAGAGTATAAGTTTAAAATTTTATTTTCTTTGAGAACCTTTCTTTTCATACGATTATCTAAAGGTGTCTCTTTATAAATTACAGACAAATAGGAGTGAAGTTGAAAATAACTTTCTGTATCAATAATTGACAAAAAGAGTTTTTCATAATCACTTTTTTGATAGTTGGAAAATTTTCCCCCAGTTTCAACAATAGCACGTTTTCTTGAGTAAGCATCATTTGGGTTGAGCTTGATGTTTTTGTGTTTTATTGAAAGTACTTCTTTGAATGCTAAATCCATCATAGTGTATCGTATGATATCTTTAAGATTCGTCTTTGTTGGTGATAATAGTATAGATGTAGCAGCAGGTTTTATAACCGACAAATAGTTGATGATTCTCTTATCAAATTTTATATTTTTAATGGTATCAATTTGCATGCAGCATCTATAATAATGTTAGTTTGTATATTTTATATGTTATTCAATTGTTCTCTTGTCAGTTCATAACGATTGACTTTTTGTTGAAAATTAATCATACCAGGAATTGTTTCGTACGTTCGAATAAAGTTAAAACCAATTTTTTTCATAGTCTTATTTGGAGCAATATTCTCGGAATATGGTTCACATATCAACTTTTTTAATTCGAATTTTTCAAAATAAAGAGGAATTGTCATTTTTAAGAACTTGAGTCCCAATCCACTTTTTCGTTTTTCACTTTTCCACAAATGTAAATGCATAGTGGCAGATTCTCCAAACGATATATGATTCACATTTGAATGTCCAATAGGCGTATTGTCCAATAACCAAATGATATAATAATACCCTTTTTCGTTGTACGGTTTCGCTAATTCCGTTTGAAGACTTTGTATCCACTTTTCCCGTTTCGGTAATTTGTTCTTTTCAGCTCCCATTCCTTTAAGAAAATCCTTTTCAGCATAAAAAAAATAGTCTACTATACTTTCAATGTCCGATACTTTAAATTCTCTTACTGATAGTTTCATTATTTTATGATTTCTGATTGTATGAAGTGTAAAAATTACAAAATACGTTCAAAATGCAAAACGTCCATGATATTTCCATGAAAATCTTTATGTCCATCTTTGACACGTTTAATTAATATAAAGTTGTGTTTTTCTGCGATGCGAAGACTTCCAGGGTTGTCTTCTCCAATTCTAAGAATGGCTTTTTCGAGTTGCAATTCTTCTTTGCAATAGGCGATAAGTAGTGACATTCCAGCTGAGGTAATTCCTTTTCCTTCGTAAGCGACATCAATAAAATAGGCGAGTTCGCATTCTTTTGTTTGCCAATCAATCTTTTTTATGGTTACCAAACCAATTAGTAATTGTGTCGTCTTTTCAACAACCTTAAACGTATAATTTTCCTTTGCGGCAACTTCGCGTATTTTTCTATTGATATAATTTTCAGCAGCAATTAACGAACTTATTTCTTTAGTTGTAATAGGAAAATATTGATGCAATCGTTTGGCATTCGCCTGAATTAATTCGAAAAGCGGAGTTGTGTCTTTTTGTTCTAAAAGTGCTATGGAAAATGGTGTTTGCATTCTTGTAAATGTAGTGCAAAATTGATTGTAAAATAAAAATTTAGATACAACTTTACTCTTTTACTTCAATAAAACCAGTACTTGTTAAGCATCCTCGATGCAATTTAAATATTCGTTTCATGTGTTTTCTAAATAGTAATTTGGAAGTCCAAGGGTCAAATCGCCAAACATTAAAGAATTTGATTATTTTACAATCGTCTTTGCAATTTTTATCAACCAGTTCATCATATTGTTGCACAACTTCATAATAGAATTTTCCTGTAAATGGAGTGTTTTTTCTATAGCCAAACTTTAAATATGTTTTATAATCGGAGTCAGATTCTTTTAATGTGTCTTGCCTACAAATTTGAATCGCTTTTTCTTTGGTGATAGTGAATTTTTTCTTTTTAAAAGTATTCATTTTTTCTAAAACAAGCGACTTTCCTTTCAAATTCCCAACGGAATCCAAATCTAGGTGTAGTAGGTCGGTGTATAATTCATGTTCTGATAATTTGATAGCATACGCAATTACAAATGAATTTGGTTTTTGATGTACAGGTTTAGTCCAATCATCTAAATATTTATCTTGCATCCAAAACGTCCCTGTATCGAACGTTTCCCACTTTCCAATGTATGAATGTCCATCAAAGTTGAAGGCAATATTATTGTCAAAGAATTCTTTTCCAAATATACCTTGCAGTATTGTATCTGCTTTGGTTTTTATTGCATCTTTGAATGGTTGATACTTGAATTCTTCTTTGTTATATTTCCAACTATGATTTGTGTAGTCAATTGTGTAGAGCCAAGTTCCATCTATTTTATGTTCAGACCATTTTCCTAAATATTGTTCTTTCTTATTAAACCAGCCTTCTGTATGGATTTTGGTAGTGTCTTTTATATACCGAACACTATAAAATACAGAGTCTTTGTTCTTATAAGTTTCTTCCCATATTCTATATTCGGAGTTTTTGACCAATTTTACTTCTGTTGAATCGGTTTCAAAAGTGACTTTGCTATATTGACAATATCCATTTACTGAAATTAGCGTTATTAATATGAGAATTATATACTTTTTCATCGTTAACTATACTAACGAAATTTTATAAGATTAGTTGTATGGTTAATTTTCGGAGTACCAGATTTATTATGATTTTTTGAAAATTAAAAAATCCGTTGTTCACTTTCGCAAACAACGGATTATCTTTTGTACTTTATTTTCTTTGAAACTTCGCGTTAGGGATTGAGGCTTTGTTGGAGCTCCTCACTTCGACTCCGCTCAGTGAACTCGTTTATTTCAGAGTTGTGAGAGCGACTGCCGAAAGCCCGACCACAAAAGTAGACTGAGCGGAGTCGAAGTCTACTTTTGGGGAAACGCCCAAATTATATATTATCCTTTATATTCTTTTACAGCATCAATAAAGGCTTTTGCATTGTCTAATGGAATGTCTGGAAGAATTCCGTGACCTAAGTTGACAATGTATTTGTCTTTTCCGAATTCATTAATCATTTGATGCACCATTTTTTTGATTTCCGCTGGTGGCGAATATAAACGAGTAGGATCAAAGTTTCCTTGAAGCGTAATGTTTCCACCTGTTAGGTAGCGTGCGTTTCTTGCAGAACATGTCCAGTCAACTCCTAAAGCAGCAGCATTGGATTGTGCCATTTCTTGGAAAGCGAACCAACACCCTTTTCCGTAGGCAATTACTGGAGCATCGTCTTTCAATGCTTCAATAATTTGGTTGATGTATTGCCAAGAAAATTCTTGATAATCCGTTGGAGATAACATGCCGCCCCAAGAATCGAATACTTGTAACGCATTTACTCCAGCTTTTACTTTTTCTTTTAAGTACGCAATGGTCGTATCTGTGATTTTTTGCAATAATTGATGTGCTGCTACTGGATTTGTAAAGCAGAATTTCTTCGCTTTGTCAAAGTTTTTACTTCCTTGACCTTGTACACAATAGCAAAGAATTGTCCATGGTGAACCTGCAAAACCAATCAACGGAATTTCGTCGTTTAGTAACTCTTTCGTTGCTTTGATGGCTTTGTATACATAATCTAAAACTTCAGGATCGGGAACGATTACATTGTCTACATCTTTTTGAGTACGCACAGGATTTGGTAAATAAGGACCAAAATCAGGCTTCATTTGTACTTCAATGTTCATTGCTTGCGGAATGACAAGAATGTCTGAAAATAGAATTGCAGCATCCATTCCGTAACGACGAATTGGTTGTACTGTAATTTCACTTGCTAGTTCAGGAGTTTGACAACGTGTAAAGAAGTCGTA
>NZ_JBOEFY010000015.1:0-237829 GCF_050633145.1 Kordia sp.
TATCTGTGATGATATACCAATATGATATGTTTGTAGCAGTCGTTGTATGTCCAACATCAAATACGATGTCACCTGCACAGTTTGCATACGAAGTAGATGTACCATCAGCCAATGTTACCATTCCACCGTCTGGAACTTCTGGACATGTTCCATTTTCAGCTCCTAAAGTAGAAACATACGCTCCATAATCGGCAGCTGTATTTCCATCACCATCAAACTGAATAGATAATGTACTGTCAAATGCTGGAATATAATTTCCAGTGGTCCAAGTTCCTGCAGCAACTGCTACACTTGATCGTTGGTGACCTGTTGATCCCCATTCAATATAATCGACAATGGCAGCACTACTTGAAAAGGCCGAAGAGGAATACAGTCCTAATTCTCCATCTGCACTGTCAATAAAGTCAAAACCGCTGATTTCTACAATAGCGCCAGCTGCTAACATAAGACTTCCTGATTCTACTGTGATAGAAGCATCATCTAAGCGTTCGTAGGCTGGAAAATCACATAACCAATATGAAGAAACATCAACCGTAGTTGCGCCTACATTTTTAAGTTCTATTGAACCAGTTTCTTTTACCTCATTAATTACTATTTGAGCATTTGCAAAACTATAGCTAAATAAAACTAAGGTTAGAAATACAAATTCTTTTGGATGTGCAAATAGATATCTGCACCAATAATCGAGTAGCTTTTTCATCATTTAATTTTTTTTGTTTGATTAATTTTATGATGCAAATAAAGTCTCGGAAGCCTTGTATATACAATATATATATGGTGAAGCGGAAATATAGCCCGTGAACATTCCAATATAAAGGTTGGGCATATTGGTCTTTTTAGAAATTGGAGGAAATATAAACTTACGAAAGTATGTTGCAGGTCTACAGGAACGTTTCAAACGCGTTGGAAAGCTTGCTGCAGGTCTGCGAGAACGTTTCAAACACATTGGAAAGCTTGTTGCAACACTGCGAGGCGCTTTTGTAACCTCCCGAAAGCTTCCTGCATTGCTGCGAGACGCTTCCGTAACTTCCCGAAAGTTTCCTGCATTGCTGCGAGACGCTTCTGTAACTTCCCGAAAGCTTGTTGCATTGCTGCGAGACGTTTTTGTAACTTCCCGAAAGCTTGCTGCAGCACTGCGAGAAGGTTTCGGGAGCGATTTTATTGTGAATTCTTTAATGGAATGATTGAAAATGATGGTTTTATTGCGGAATTCGTAAAATGCGTGTTTTTGGTTTATTATAAGGAATGAAAGTGATAAAGTAATTTGTTTGTATTTATGGTTGACTTTAATGCTGAGTCTATTTTAGTAAGTAGTTATCTTTTTTGTCACGAATTCACGAATTATTATGTTTGGTATTATAGCTTATCAAATATTTATGCAGAGATATTCTATTAATTTCATGCTGAGCCTGTCGAAGCATTACGGAAAACCGCATTGTATAGTTGTAATCTTTGTTTTACTTTTATAGGGAATAACGGGAAATTGATGTAAAATTAGTTCCTGTTATACATACATTAGTAATAATTAAAAAGAAAAACATCAAAATGAAATACCAAAGAACAATATCTATTTTATTATTATTGATTTCACTAATAACTTATTTAATTTACGGAAATATTGACGGATTAAAATCTGATATCATTGGGTACTTAAAATTCACCTACAAAATCACTTTAATACTTGGTCTTATCGCTTTTGTTCCTTGGAAGGATTTAGATTTAATTTTTATAGATGCAAAAGAATTTACCTCAAATGAATCATACAAACAACTCATTCGGAAATTAAGATTTAGGTCTCTTTTGTTCAAAAATCTTTCTGTTTTAATATTAATTATATCCATTATAACTATTGGGTTTGCCGTTTACACTACAATTACAGCACCAAAAATAGAACTAGAAAAAACAGTTGTAAACTGGGATTTGGCTTCAATAAAAATTGGTGCCATTTTCTTATTGATATTTCTAATTCATATCCTTTTTAGGGTTTTTAGATATATAGTTAGATTATCAGGCTACTATGATGGAATATCAGATGCGCTAGAAATTTATTTAATCGACAAAGAGAAACATGATTTATCAAAATTGATTGAACTGCTAATTCCTATCAAATATGACATTCGTGAACTAAAACAAACTTCAGTTGCTGAAAATTTAAAAAAATTAATAAAATAGAAACTGTCACTAACAACGTATATAACCAATTGCTTGGTCTGTGTGTACTCGCAAAACCCTACGGGTTTCCCTCTGGTTTGTGATAGTTTTACATCTTTAAGCAAGCCAACGTCGCAACAAGTCATATACAAAACCGTTAACTATAATTTGAATAATTCCACAAATGGCAAGAATATATGGAACCATAGAATCTTTAAAATCTCTAAAATCTGAATTAGAAAATAGCGGTATTACCAGATTTAGTTCTGTAAAAGAGATTAATGATTTCTTGTCAAGTTATAATTCAGAAAAAACCACAATTCTGAATGACACGTCCAATACCTTAGAAAAAGAATATTCCGAAACTTGTAATATCCTTGAGCAAAGAATTCAGAAAAAAGCTGAACTAATCTCGTTAGAGACTGAAAAAATAGAGCATCAAATTTCTGAACTACAAAAAAAGATTGATTCGATTGATACCAATCGAAACTTTTTAAAAAGAATACTTTCAAGTGTTAAACTGTATTCTCTAAAAAAGAAATCTAAACACTTTGTAAAAAATAAAGCACAACTGATAAGTTCGTCTGCAATTGGAATCACTAAAAAAATAGAAAACGACGAGCTTTTTATAAACCAATATAAAACTGATAAACAGTTTCTTATTGAAAAAAGAGCAAAATCTAAAATTAAAGAGTTAGCCTATACACGTAGCGTCGTAGAAAACTCAAGAAATTTGATTTCAGGAGCTATAGGAGAAAACTTAGTTGTTAAAGAAATAAAGAAACTTCCAGATGATTATGTTTTAATCAATGACTTTAATTTGAGGTTTCCTCACCCTATTTTTTACAAAAAACAGAGTCAGACTGTTAGTTCTGTACAAATTGACCATCTCTTAATTACAAAAGCGGGAATTTTTATAATTGAAACAAAAAATTGGAGTAAATCATTTGTCGATTCTCTTAGTTTGAGATCGCCAATTGAACAAATTGAACGGGCTAATTTTGCTCTTTATATCTATATTTCGAATAATATCACCTTAAATGATCATCATTGGGGAGAACAGCAAATTCCTATACGTAATCTTATAGTAATGATCAATCATAAGCCAACAGGTAAATTTAAGTACGTAACTATAAAACTACTTAAGGAATTGAATGCTTACTTAAATTATTTTGAGCCAGTTTTAACCGATAGGCAACTGAATAGAATTGTAAACAAGTTGATCTAATTTAAAGTTATCCAAAACAACAGTCTCCCCCATTTTTCATTATCTTAGTCTCTCCACAAACACCTCAGCAAAATCCACAAAATGACCAAAACCATAACAAAACTCCAAGAATTATTACATAAAGGTTCAACATACTTCAAGCAAACTCCCGAATTAGAAGTAAGCCGAAAAGTGTCGGTTGATAAATGGTCAAAGAAAGAAATTCTAGGGCATTTAATTGATTCCGGAGTTAACAATCTTCAACGGTTTACAGAAGTTCAATTTGCTGAGAAACCGTATCGCATCAGAACGTACCATCAAAATGGATTGGTACAGGCGAATGATTATCAAAACGCTGAGACCAAAGAGATTGTTGATTTTTGGAACGCACTCAATAACCGAATTCTGTACGTAATGAAGAAACAAACAGAAGAAACGCTCAATTATAAGATTGAATTGGATACAGATAATAGCTGTGATTTGCGATTTTTAATGACCGATTATGTGGAACATATGGAACATCACCTAAAACAAATATTGAAATAAACCCCACATTGCACATGTTTCATCTTTGTGGTACATTTATAGGAAATAACCAAAGTTATTTAACCAACCTATAAATGACCAACCAAAATGAAAGAATCAAATAGCACATTTTCAAATGTATATTACCTACTAGTGATTCTCCTTACGTCCTCTATCTTTTCCTGTACTGATTTGGATAAGAAAGAAGGTACTTCCGTAAACATAGAGTTTTCATTCCCAACAGAACATTACAAAGATGCCCTAGACGGAAGATTGATCCTATTAATATCAAAAGAAATAGAAACCGAACCGCGCTTTCAACTTCGAGACGATTCCAAAACCTGTCAAGGCTTCGGAATGGACATTAGCAACTGGAAACCCAATGAATCGCAACAATTTGATGCAAACGCGTTTGGATATCCTATACAAAGCTTTGCAGACTTGCCATCGGGTGAGTTTTATGTGCAAGCTATATTTCACAAATACGAAACCTTTAATCGTGCAGACGGACATGTAGTGAAATTACCGATGGACAGAGGCGAAGGACAACAATGGAATCGCGCGCCGGGCAACCTCTACTCTACACCGAAAAAAATTACGATTAAAGATGGACAACTTCCATCACTAAACATACAACTCGATCAAAAAATACCTGCAATTGCAGCACCTGAGGACACAAAATATGTAAAGCATATAAAAATCAGAAGTAAATTGTTGAGTGATTTTTGGGGAAGAGATATGTATATAGGCGCGCATGTATTATTGCCAGAAGGTTGGGATACGCATCCGAATGTAAAATATCCACTCGCAATCATGCACGGTCATTTTCCAAAGGATTTTGGAGGATTTCGCACGACGCCACCCGATCCTAATCTGAAACCAGAATACAGTGAACGATTTGATGTGGAAGGTTATAATGTAATGGTGCAGCAAGAAGCCTACGATTTTTATAAAACGTGGACAAGTCCCGATTTCCCTAGAGTCATCGCTATTAAAATTCAACATCCAACGCAATACTATGACGATTCGTATGCAGTAAACAGTGAAGCGCAAGGTCCATATGGCGACGCGCTTACCTACGAACTCATTCCCTACATAGAACAACAATTTAGGGGAATTGGAGAAGGTTGGTCGCGTTTTGTATATGGAGGAAGTACTGGCGGATGGGAAGCGTTAGCAGTACAAGTAAAATACCCGAAGGAATACGGAATGTGTTTTTCGGCATGTCCCGATCCTATTGATTTTAGAGCCTATTGTTTGGTAAATATTTATAAAGATGAGAATGCATATTATGAAGAAGGTACTTTTAGAAAAACATTGGTTGCTGGTCATCGAGATTACTTAGGAAATGTGGATGCTACTTTGAAAGATATGAATTATCGCGAATTAGTCTTAGGTTCAAAAGGACGATCTGGACAGCAATGGGATATTTGGGAAGCTACGTATTCACCAATTGATAAAGAAGGATATCCGAAGCGAATTTGGAATCGCCTTACGGGAGAAATCGATAAAGAAGTAGCTGCATATTGGAAAGAAAATTACGATCTCGCTTATATTATGAAAAGAGACTGGGCTAAACACGGAAACGATTGGAAACATAAAATTCACTTGTATTGTGGCGATATGGATAATTATTATTTGAATAATGCCGTATACCTTGCGGAAGAAATTCTATCGGAAACGACTGAACCTTATTACGACGGCGAAGTAGATTATGGTGATCGAGCGGAACATTGCTGGAACGGAGATCACGACAATGGAAATCACATTAGCCGATTGCGATATCACCGTATGTTTATCAAAAAATATGTAGAAAAGGTTGATAAAGTAGCGCCTAAAGGTGCTGATTTAACGAGTTGGAGGTATTGAGAAGTAATAATAACGTCAGTTCGAGTGAAATCTTGAAAAGATTTTGTATCGAGAACAGTTTTGAATTTCCAAATACATCTCGATACAATTTTCTATCAAAAATCACTCGATGTGACGTCTAGTGTAAGCTTTCATTAATATAATAACTATATAGAACTCGTTTTTAAATCATATTAAAAACTCTTTTTACCTTTACATACATCACCAACCAAAACCAACTCTATGAAAACCATAAAACTACTAATCCTTTGCTTGTTCTTACTTCCGCTACACAGTTATGCTCAGAAAAGAAAAAAGAAAGTCAAAGAGCCTGCAATACAACTCACAGATTCTTTGTTTCATGGTCTAAAATGGCGAAATATTGGTCCGTTTAGAGGCGGAAGAAGTGTAACGTCTACAGGAGTTATTGGACAACCACTCACCTACTATATGGGTTCTACAGGCGGTGGTGTTTTTAAAACTACCGATGCAGGGATTACTTGGAAAAACGTTTCTGATAAATTCTTTAAAACTGGATCTGTCGGAGCCATTGCGGTGTCTGAAAGCGATACCAATATTGTAGTTGTCGGTATGGGAGAACATGCAGCTCGTGGTGTCATGACTTCTATGGGAGATGGTGTGTACAAATCGATGGATGCTGGAAAAACATGGAAACATATAGGATTAGAAAACACACATCATATCTCAGATGTGATTATACATCCTACGAATCCTGACATTATATATGTGACAGCACAAGGTGCACAATATGCGCCTACTGAGGAACGCGGAGTCTATAGAACGACCGATGGTGGTACTACTTGGAAAAAGGTTTTATATGTAAATACAACAACTGGTGCTTCTTCCCTATCGATGGATATGAAAAATCCTAGAATTTTATACGCGTCTATGTGGCAGCATCGTCGTTATCCTTGGTATATGGAATCTGGCGGTGAACATTCTGGTCTGCACAAATCTACTGATGGTGGTGATACATGGACAAAACTGAAAGAAGGCTTACCAGAAGCTTTTGGAAAATCAGGGATTTCGGTTTCTAGAGCCAATCCAGAACGTGTGTTCGCTGTGATTGAAGCAGAAGGAAAAAAAGGTGGTGTCTATCGTTCTGATGATGCAGGGAAAAAGTGGATTCAAATCAATGGCAATCGTGTCAATATTGCTCGATCGTGGTATTATATGGAAATTTTTGCCGATCCGCAGAATGAAAATGTGGTATATGTATTGAATGCTCCTGTGATGAAATCTATTGATGGCGGGAAAAGCTTTGTAAATATTCCTGTGCCTCATGGCGATAATCATCACTTATGGATCAATCCGCATAACAATGCCAATTTAATTAATTCGAATGATGGTGGCGCTAATATTTCATTCAATGATGGAAAAAGCTGGAGCACACAACAAAATCAAGCAACTTCACAGTTTTATCGTGTCATTACAGATAATTTAGTGCCGTATAATGTATATGGTGGACAACAAGACAACTCAGCCATTGCCATTGCCAATCGTACCAATGACGGCGGTATTGATTGGAAAGATTGGTATTCTGTAGCTGGTGGCGAAAGTGCTTTTATTGCTTTTGATCCAGATAATCCAGAAATTGTGTACGGCGGAACGTATCAAGGTAATATTAGTACTTGGAAAAAATCTTCTAGAGAACAAAAAGCAATCAAACAATATCCAGAATTAGGCTTAAGTATAGCTCCAAAAGATGCGAAGTTTCGTTACAATTGGAATGCGCCTATTATATCTTCTCCACACAATAGAAAAACGATTTATCACGCAGGAAATGTAGTGTTTAAAACTACGGATGGCGGTATTAGCTGGACAACCATCAGTCCAGATTTGACAAAGAATGAAACAGAAAAACATGGTCCTGGTGGCGGTCCATACACCAACGAAGCTGCAGGTGGAGAAAATTACAATACACTTACGGCTTTGGTAGAATCGCAACATGAAGAAGGTGTATTGTATGCTGGTAGTGATGATGGTTTATTACATATTACTAAAAACGGCGGTGCCAATTGGGAAAATATTACGCCAAAAGGTATTGAGGATGGAATTATAAATAGTATTGATATTTCTGAACATGATCCAGCTACTGCGTATGTAGTTGTGATGCGATACAAATCTTTAGACCTGAATTCGTATATTTTTAAAACTACCGATTATGGTAAATCATGGACAAAAATTGTAAATGGTTTGAATGATCCGAATGGTTTTGCAAGAGTTGTGAGAGCCGATAAAAAACGAAAAGGATTGTTGTATGCAGGTACAGAAACTGGATTGTATGTTTCTAATGATGATGGTACAAACTGGCAACGTTTGAATTTGAATTTACCCGTAGTTGCCATTAATGACCTTACCATACAAGACAATGATTTGGTAGCAGCAACTTCTGGGCGTGGATTTTGGATTTTGGATGATCTAGCCGTTCTTCAAAGTATGACTACGGAAAATAAAACTGTCCAACTATTTACACCAAAGCCTAGTTATCGCATTTTTGGAGGAACTTCTATGGCGGTTGGACAAGGTACGAACCCTAGAAGCGGAGTCACCTTCGATTATTATTTAGACAAAGATGCGGATACTTTAGATTTAAAATTAGAAGTTTTACAAGGAACAAAAGTGATCCGAACGTATACGAACAAAAAACCAAAGAAATTTAGATCATGGCCAGGCGGACCCGCAAAACCTGAGGTTTTACCTTCAAAGAAAGGTTATAACAGATTTACTTGGGATTTTAGCAGAGCCGCATTGCCTTCCATTAATAAAGTCTTTGTTTTTGGCGGATTGGCAGGTTCGAGTGTCGCTCCTGGAAATTATACTTTACGCTTAACGCTAGATGGGGAAAGTGTAGAAACAAAAGCTACGATTCTTCCAAATCCTGCTGTGAAGTCAACTCCACAAGATTTTGCCGAACAACAAGAAATGCTAGTTACTATTGAAACTACTGTAAGAGACATGCATGAATCCGTGAATCAGATGCATTCTGCGAAAACACAACTAAATACCTATGCCAAACTTTTAAAGGACAATGACGCAGCAGAACCACTGATAGAAAAAGGAGAAGCCTTATTAAAACGTATTAATAGTTGGGAAGAAAATTTAATCCAAGCGGAGCAAAAAACGTTTCAGGATGTAATCAATTTTAATAATAAACTGAATGCACAATTGATTGTACTTTTACGCTATATAGACCAGCCAAATCCAAAAGTAACACAAGGCGCAAAACAACGCCTCAACGATTTATTAAACGATTGGCAAGCATATACCAACGAGCGTGATGCTATTATCAATACGGAGATGAACGCCTATAACAAGCTTTATAAATCATTAAATATTCCTGCGTTGATTCTTGAGAAGAAATCGGAGGATGATTAGATTTGTACTGTAGTTTCTAACGAATATTGAGTGTAATTGAAATATGATGCAAAATCTATTTTGTCACGAATGCACGAATTAGTTTTTTTATGATCTATGATGAGTTTATTGAATCATTATAGAAAATTGCATTGTGCATTTATACTCTTTATTTTATTTTTCAAATTTCCAAAAACAGTACTTCCAAATCAGCCCTAATTATTCCAAATATTTACTATATTAGTCGATGAGGTTAATATGAATAAAGTATAGAATAATTAAATAAATGGAAGCTACACCAAAACAAGGTATTCAGGGATTAGTCGAAAATTGGAAAAGTGATTTAATTGCAGCAGTGAGCGTCGCTCTCATTGCTTTACCTCTTTCTTTAGGGATTGCACTGGCTGCGGGAGCTCCGGCAATGTCAGGTATATTTTCTGCAATTATAGGTGGTGTAGTTACAACTCTTTATCGTGGTGGACATATATCCGTAAACGGTCCTGCTAAAGGAGTTATTGGAGTGATACTTTGGGGAATGATAGCAATGGACGATGGTTCTGGTCAAGCCTTTAATTATATATTGGCAGCTGTTGTTATTTCTGGAGCATTTCAAATGTTATTAGGAATATTGAAATTGGGACGATTGGCAGACATCTTCCATTCTTCTGTGATTCACGGTATTTTGGCTGCGATTGGTATTATTATATTCGCAAAACAGATTCATGTTGCCATGGGTACACATTCTGAGAGCCCAGGCATTGTACAAAACCTTATTGATGCCGTTGTATATTTACCTCAAGCCAATCCTTTCGTATTGATTATTGCGTTGACAGGATTACTTTTATTGTTATTTCATTCCAAAATTAGTAACCGAATTTTCCATTTGTTGCCTACACCTATGTGGGTTATTGCGCTTTCCATTCCATTTGTATATGCGTTCAATTTCTTTGATCAGCAAACACTTTCATTCTTTGGAAAAGCCTATGAAGTAGGTCCTGATCTATTATTGGATATTCCTGATACAATTACAGATTCCATTATGTTACCTAACTTCGGTAAAATAAATACTATTGAATTTTGGATAACCGTATTTTCTATTTTGATAATTTCAAGTATTGAATCCTTGGCCATTGCAAAAGCTGTAGACAAAATTGATCCTTATAAACGAAAAACGGACTTGAACAAAGATTTAACTGGTATAGGATTAAGTACCGTAGTTGCAGGTATGATAGGAGGTTTACCAATCATTGCTGTGATTATTAGAAGTACAGTTAATATTCATAATGGAGCAAAAACAAAATGGTCAAATATGTATCAAGGACTCTTATTGTTGCTTTTTATTGTGGTATTAAGCCCAATAATGGTACAAGTCCCACTCTGTGCATTTGCCATTTTGCTTGTGTATACAGGATTTAAATTGGCATCACCATCTGTATTTAAACAAATGTATAGTCAAGGAACAGAGCAATTAATATTCTTTATAGCAACGATGGTTTTAACCCTTTATACTAATTTATTGATTGGTTTACTCGGCGGATTATTATTGGCACTAGTCACTCACATGTTATTGGCGAGGCTATCCATACCTCAATTTTTTAAAATGGTTTATAAATCACGCACAAAATTAGTGCAATTACCTGATGACAGTTTCGTTTTAAAAATTAGAGGAATTGCGAATTTTTTAGGAATATTAAAAGTCGACAAACTTGTGGCACAAATTCCTTCTGGAGCTGATGTCAATATTGATTTATCAGAAACAAGATTGGTGGGTATTACCTATATGGATTACCTAGTGGAATATCTAAAAACACAAAGAGCTTCAGGCGGTGAAGTTATTATAACAGGTTTGGATTCGCATGTTTCATCGTCTACATATAATAGAGCTTTAAAAATTTGTTTGACTAGCAATAGCACTAAACTATCGCAGCGACAAAAAAGATTGCGAAATTTAGCCACTGAGAAAGATTATCAATACACGAATCAAGTTGATTGGAATACGACGTATTTAAAGAAGTTTCACTTTTTTGAAATTAGACCTATTGAACGTAAATACAATTGTCTTAAAGGAACATTTAAAGATCTTGATGTGTCTTGGGAAATTGCGGATGTAACCTTTAATGAAGGTCAGGCTTTCACCGCTGAGACGTTTAATACCACTTTAATGGTTTTAAAATTGAATAAAAAGATTCCTATTTTTACTATGGAAAAAGAAGCAGTATTAGAAAAATTATTTGACCGTATGATGGCATTTACGGGCTATAAAGACATTGATTTTAAGATGTATCCAGATTTTTCTAAAAAATTCCTGCTTATGGGAAATAATGAAGATGAAATTAGATCATTTTTTACAGATGAAATCATTCGCTTTTTCGAAAATCATCAAATTTATCATTTAGAAAGCAATGGAGAATCAATAGTTATTTTTGATAAAATTAAATTGGCTCGAACGGATGAAACCCTCGCTTTTATAGAGTATGGTAAAAAATTGGCTACACTCTTTGCTGCAAAAACAGCATAAAAGTATTTAGGGTGCTTCCATGCAGTTACTTAATCAGTTCTGTATACTATTGAATATTCCTGCATTGATTATTGAAAAAGAATCGAAAGATAGCTAAAGTAATTCGCTTTATACGTACTAAAAAACAATACAGAAAATGGATTGGAAAATACGCTATAATAACAACAAACCTCTAGTAAATTCATTCTTGACAGGAATATTTTACTTTCTATTTTGTTGGTCAATAGACTTTGGAGATACTTTCAAAGGGATGCTTATGAACTTAATGCTTTTTTTACCTGGGCTTACATTCCCACTGACAACATGTTATTATAAAAATAACACAATCAAAAATTACGATTTTCTAAGAATTGCACACTCAGCACTTTCAATTCTTATATATTTAGGAAGCGTATGGATTTTTTCAGGAGAAGGGCGTATAAAATACATAACTATTTTGGCTGGTTTTTCAGGTTCATTTTTATTCTTGATAGCAACAAAATATATCTTAAAGAAGGAACTAAAACTAATTCATATATTGTTGGTAGCAGTTTTAAGTGGAGTTGCATTTATGCCGTATGAAATTATTGGTCGCCTTGAAATACTTATGGGGTTTGCTGTTTTTCTGTGGACAGTTATAAATGGTTTCCTTCTAAACTTAGAATATAAAAAAGAATAGTAAAACAAATATAGTACACATGGCAAAGAATAAAACCACACAAACAGAAGTTAATGTTTTTGATTTTATCGATTCGTATGTTGATAAAGAACAAAAGAAACTGGACAGTCTTAAATTGATTGAACTCATTAGTGATTGGTCTGGTTTTGAACCCAGAATGTGGGGACCAACCATTATTGGTTTTGGACGTTATCATTACAAATATGCTAGCGGACATGAAGGCAATGCTCCTATCTTAGGTTTCTCGCCGAGAAAAGCACAGTTTTCTCTCTATATCTATTCTAAAACAGAAAAAAGTGATGCCTTATTGAAAGATTTTGGCAAATTTAAAATGGGGAAAGCGTGTATTTATATTAAAAAATTGGAAGATATAGACATTTCAATCTTAGAACAGCTCTGCAAGGAATCAATTGCATATATTAATGAACATCATGAGTGTGGTGCGTGTAAAAAATAGAATTTTGCAAGTGTAATACATACACTATAGGCAAATATCATCATGAGCAAACAAAAAACAAAAATACTTAGAATTGCATTACTCGTTGGAACCATAATCTCCTTGTATTTTGTACCATGGCTATTAGTAAAAGCATGGATACTTCCACTACCAGACACGGTTCAAGAACAATTAGATGAAGCCATTGGTCATGGATTTGACGGAATGATCGTTTATGTAGATCAAGCAAACAAATCACCTCAGTTTCTTGCTTCTGGCTGGCACAATCGAGAATCTAAGATACCAGCCAAACCAAAAGCTCTTTTTAAAATTGCTAGCATTAGTAAGTTATATGATGCCGTAGCCGTTACCAAATTGGTGAGTGATGGTAAACTTTCATTAGATAAAACAATCACTGATTATTTACCCGAACTTGCAGGAAGGATTGAAAATGCAGAAAAAATAACCTTGAGGCTACTCATACAGCATAGAAGCGGTATTCCCAATTTTACAAATGCTCCCAATTTTTGGGGAGCTCCAACGGAAACCTATGAAGAAAGTCTTGCATTAATTCTTGATAAACCTGCCAATTTTAAACCTGATGAAGATTACGAGTATTGTAACACAAATTATCTCTTAATCAATAAGATAATGGATAATGCGCTAGGTTATGGTAACTTTCAATTCATTAAAGAAAGAATCCTAACACCTTTGCACCTTAACAATACCTTTGCTTCGTTAAATGACGTAAATATAGATGATGTAATGAGCGGTTATCATGTAGGGTACTCTTCTGATTTAAAAGAAGATGAACACGGTATGCTAGCCACTGCGGAAGACGTTGGTATCTTCTTAAGAGCGTTGAATGATGGATCATTATTTGAAAAGAGTGAAAAAGAACTATATGATTCTATTTATGAATATGAACATGCTGGTTGGGTTCCTGGATACCAGAGTTTCGCAAAATATTATAAAGATATAAATACGGTTGTTGTTCAATTTTATAGTACAACAGATCCTAAATTGTACAATTGGAACTTGTCTGAAATCATAAATAATAGAATCAAGAAAATAATTGAAAATAAAAACTAGTCATAATAATCTTAGCATATATAAGAAATGGTACAGAAAAAAGAAATGACAGCCGATTTTGAACAACTTACCTACACTGGTGAGATGCTGAAAGATTCTTGGGAGAAACAACTTGCGGTTTTTAAAAAACTCGAAAAAACCAGAATTGCTGAATACGGCATATCGAATTTTATTGATTGGGTTTTACTAAATAAATACTACTCAGAGTGGTTATTTGTAAGTTCATCAATGTGGCGTTTATTGATAAGTATGCCAAAACCAGATGGAAAATTAAATTACCAACAAACACTAGAAATTCAAGTTGATCCTAAAACTTCACTGTTTACCATGGAATATTCTGATTGGGATAGCATAAACACTAAAAGTGATTATGAAAAAGCCATCACTTGGAAAACAAAATGTACAAACATTGAATTAGTAACCAATTTTATTGAATTTATAAACTGGAATAAAGATTGGTGTTAAAACAGCTTAAAATGAAAGTATATTATGTGCTTCGACATAATTTTGCATGCAAGAAACTTAAAATTTTGAAGCAGTCTACTTCTACTTTACTAGTTCAGGATTGATTTGAAATATTTAATTATGATTGACCACAAAAGCAATCAAATGTTTAAGTATATTTATAAACAAAAAACAAACGCAACAATTTCCTAGCCGAGACTGTTGACAAACATTAGAAACAACAATGACAAAAAATATAACGAAGGAATTAATTAAGTTTACATTTCTCGCAGCAGTACTAATTACTCCTCTACTCTCAGTTAATTCTCAAACAACAAAAAAATCTGTTCCTATTTTCGAAAATGGAGAGGCTCAAATTATACCAGAATTTGAAGATTCTAAAAAATGGATTAGACATGATCTATGGGTTGAAACCGAGTTTGATACTGATGGCGATGGAAAACTAGATAGAATGCATGTCGCCGTTACAAGGCCAGAACAAACGAATACAGAAGGGCTCAAATTACCTATTGTATATATTTCTAGTCCTTACTTTGCAGGTGTAGCACCAGATATCCCTGGTTCATTTTGGGATGTTAGGCATGAACTAGGAGTGGCGGCAAAAGAACGTGTGCATCCAGAAGTTACTCGAATAGGAAAGAGACCAATTATTTCAAATTCACACATAAGAAAATGGGTTCCAAGAGGATACATCGTAGTACACTCTTCTTCTCCAGGAACTGGACTTTCTCAAGGATCGCCTACAATTGGAGGTGATAACGAATCATTGGCTCCCAAAGCTGTGATTGACTGGCTATGTGGACGAATCCCGGGATATACATCTCCCGACGGTACTGAAGAAGTGAAAGCATTTTGGTCAACTGGAAAAGTAGGAATGACCGGAACATCCTATAATGGAACCATTCCTTTGGCTGCAGCTACAACTGGTGTTGATGGACTAGAAGCAATTATACCAATCGCTCCAAATACTTCTTACTATCATTATTACCGATCCAATGGACTAGTGAGATCTCCTGGAGGATATTTAGGCGAAGACATAGATGTATTATACGATTTTGTTCATAGCGGAGATGAATCAAAGCGTGCTTACAATAATGCAACAATAAGAGATAAGGAAATGAAAAATGGCATGGACAGAATTACAGGAGATTATAATGATTTCTGGGCTGGACGAGATTATTTAAATGACATGGAACCTATGAAAGCAGCGTTACTTATGTCGCATGGATTTAATGATTGGAATGTGATGCCAGAACATAGTTATAGAATTTATGAAGCTGCCAAAGCCAAAGGCTTAGATTGTCAAATATATTATCATCAATATGGACACGGTGGTCCTCCTCCAATGAAAATGATGAACAGATGGTTTACACGTTATTTACATGGTGTAGAAAATGGCGTAGAAAATGATCCTCGCGCATGGATTGTTCGTGAAAATGATAGAATGCAAAACCCTACGCCTTATAAAGAATATCCAAATCCTGATGCGTCAGATGTAACTCTTTATCTAAGTGCTGGTAATCCTAGTAAAGGAACCTTAGGTGCCGAGAAAACAGAAAATCAAGGAATGGAAAAAATTGTCGACGACTTTTCAATTTCTGGTAGCGAATTGGCACAAGCTGAAACTAGCAATCATAGGTTACTATATGTAACAAAAACATTCACAAAAGATGTGCATTTATCTGGTACGGCAAAGGTTTCTATTAAATTATCTAGCAGTAAGGCTGCCGCGAACCTTTCGGTTTGGTTGGTTTCACTGCCTTGGAATACTGAAGATAAAGTTAAAATCACGGATAATATCATCACTCGTGGTTGGGCCGATCCACAAAATCACAAATCGATACGAAAAGGAGAACCTTTAAAAAAGGGAAAATTCTATCAAGTAACTTTCGATTTAATGCCAGATGATCAAATCATAAAAAAAGGGCAACAAATAGGACTCATGATTTTTTCAAGCGATAAAGAGTTTACCTTACATCCTGACCCAGGAACCGAATTAACGATTGATGTAACTTCAACAACTTTGGTCTTGCCAATTGTTGGAGGTATTAAAGCCTTTAAGAATGCAGTAAAAGAAGATTAAATAATATATTAGTGTTAAAAACGATTTACGAACAATACATAATCATTAGTATTTGTAATCTTTACTCTATATTTATGAATGATAATAGGCATCCTATATACAATTAACTTTTATTACTGATTTTATCACGAATACATGAATTATTTTTTTGTTTTTTATAACTGAGTTTACCGAATATTTTGACGCGAATCGAACTTTGTACTTAAATGAAAGTTTAGTACTTTGTAATCACCTACTTTTCACACACTAACCCTTGGCAATAATTAGAAAAAAATGAGAAATAAACTAATCATATTATTTTTAAGTATAAACACAATAGTATTGTCTCAAGAATTATCAGTAACTCATTTCAAAGAATTGAATAATCTAAAAGCTGAAATTGGGAAAAGCTCACGAAAACTAAAAGGAGCGAAATTTGAGGAATTATATCAGACTTATGATAGTAATGTATTTAAAAAAACAATGTTTGAATATTTAAAAACAACTGACTATAAGAGTGTAGATGATTATTTTTGGTATAGTCATTTCTTTATGGATGATTACTATAATTCAACAATCAATAAAGAATTAGCCCTAGAAATTCTTCAAAAAGGGAAAATTGATATTGAAAAAAGATTAAAAAAAGAAAATTTATCAGACAATGAGAAATTATACCTGTCTATGACAAGGTGTCAAGTACTTTGGTTAAGTGGAATTTATTATTTTAATGAAAATGATCTTTTAAAAGGAGGCAAGTTTTTTGATTTGGCTTATGAAAACCCAGATTGCATTCATGCTTTTCCTGGAACAAGTAAAGAAGAAAAAGAAGAGATTTATAAGAAATACGCAGAATACAAAAAAAATTAACTATTGCCCACATCGAGTGTAACTATAGCTTAGTCTGGATGTACTCGGAAATTCCTGCGGTTTTCCCTCTGATTCGTTTTCTTTTGCTAACTTAGTTTCAGTCAACATAACAAACCAATGAACACAGTTGAAAAAAATAGAGATTTTAACCAACCAATACTATGGAATGGTGACCTAAAAGATGATTGCACAGCAAAATGGGCAGGTTTAATGTTGCGAGCTGAATGGATGGACGAAGATTATTGGTGGTGGTGTGTTTACGATATGCTTGATAACGATAACCAAATTGATAGTTCTAATGAATATGATGAACGAATTATTGGTGGAGAGAAAGCAAGAGAAAAAGTTGAAGAAATTGCTCGAAACTACCTGAAAAATGAGTTGATCACTAAACTGAAAAAGACTGACGAACAAGTAGATGTTGACAAATTGATTGTAGATTTAAAACGTATTGGAATCTCGTCAGCGTATTCTATTATGACTTTAGTAAAAGATTTCGGATTTGACTATAAAGAAGCAAAAAATAAGGTGTTTGATTCGCCTATTTGGAAAGGATTAAGAGAACAATCTGAAATGTTGACACAAGCTTTTTTAAATGTTGGAGCGGAAGATGCTGATGAAGTGGAAATTGTTGATGGACGAGTAGCTTCAATAGCTTTTGATTTGACAAAAGGTACTACTGAAAAGGAGAAACAAACTTTTTGGAAAAGAATAAAATCGAAATTTAAATAATAAAAACGCACTACAACATTGTGTAATGATTAAAAAGTTAGAATTTTCAATTGATATCAAGGCAGAAAAAACAACAGTTTGGAAAGCACTTTGGGATAAAAACTATTATCGTGATTGGGCTGGTGTATTTTTTGAAGGCTCATATTATTCAGCAGATAGTTTAAAGCAAGGTAACACAATTATGTTTCTTGCTCCAGATCTAAGCGGTATTTACAGTACTATCGAAATACACATTCCAAACGAAATCATTCAGTTTAAACATATTGGGAATGTGGTAAACGGAAAAGAACAAGCTATTGACGACGAAACCAGAAAATGGTCAGGAGCCAAAGAAAGTTATTCTCTTACTGAAGATACTGGCATAGTTACACTTTCTATTGAAATTGATGTGCTTGATGAACATTTAGAATTCATGTCTGCAAAATTTCCTGAAGCGCTTGAAAAGATAAAGGAAAACTGCAACTTGTGATATGTGATACACACTAAAAAACATTAAGTCAAGCTTGCGTTAAGTTCTACCAACAACCTACATCTGAATATCATAAGTAGCATAAAACCCAAAAAAGAAATCCCTGTCATTGAAGTTGAAATTATTGAAGGTTTGTACTATAAAAATATTTACTAACTTAGTTCTTGTTCAACGCAACCAATCTTATACAAACCGTTGTGCGTAATTCTTCTAAAAAATTATAATGATAAGAAAATGGCTCAAAAAAATAAAAGATTCAAGGGAACTCAAAAAATCTAATTGGGGAAGAAATTATAACTGGTATATTGAATATAATGATGAAATAATAGGAGAATTAATTGATTGCCAATGGTTGGATATGTATTGGGATACTTATATTATTAAATCATTAAATGAAAAATGGGATCAAACTTTGACTAATCCCGAATCTTGGAGTAATTTCAAATATAAGAATCAATATTATGACCAATATGCCATATATGCTTTTCCTGGAGGTGACAGTGAACATGTTAAACTTAATGAAAGATTAAGTATGAGAGGTTTATATTTAACAGAAATAAAATAATCATGAAAAAAACATACAGTTACATCGCATTAGGAATAGCAATTGTAGCATTCATTTATGGGTTTATTCAAACTGGATCGTTCATAACTTCACTTATCATAGCAGGAATAGCGCTAGCTTGGTTTCTTTTTGAGAATATATTTGAAATACTATCACTTTTAGGATTTAAATCAGATAAAAAGCCTAATAATAAGCAATATGAAAAAGATAAAAAAGCTTTGAAAAAAGTAACGGACAATAATCCTACGCTTAGATGAATAAGATAAATTACACTTGTGGATATTTAATATTGTTGTTATTTATTTCTCTTTTAAACTTTGGTTGTTCACAATCGAAAACAAAAGAAAAACCTAACATACAGCTACTTAAAATTCCAATTCCAAGTATTGAAGTTGATTCAATAAAATTAGTGAGTAATAAAGGAATAGAATTCAAATATAGTCTTGGAGATAAAACAAAATTTGGTAAAAATTATCTAATTGAAATAAAATGTATCGTTTATAATAAAACAGATCATAAAATTAACTATTTGAATGAAAGTTGTAATGGACTAGACTTCTACATTGTTTTTAAACCAGAAACATATAAGGTAATGCCATTAATGAATTGTAACGCAACTTGGGGAATGATTTCAAAGTTACAACCAAGAGATTCTATCGAATTTAAAACACATGTTTTTCAACCTAAAAACGCTAAACCTATAGAAATAATAGGACTAGACTTTAGAGCAGTTGATAAATTTATTCCTTTTCAAATTTTACAAAAACAACCAGAAATAATAGAAGATATTTACAGGGAAAAACTAAAAAAAATAATATCATTTGGAGTAATTAATAAAATGCCAAATTAAAGTCTATAAATTTATCTCCACATACTACACCCTACAACTGAATATAATAAGTAGCATGAAACCCAAAGAAGAAATTCCCGTCATTGAAGTTGAAATTCTTAAAGGTTTGTACTATAAAAGTATCCTCAGAAAATATTGGATTGTTGGTCATTTTGAATTGCAATAATAACTTACTTACTTCCCAATTGACACCTAATACAAAGGCTCCAAAGGTTTCTCTCGATTCTATTTCATTAGCAACATAATAATACTCCGAAGCTAAAGAAACGTGGTTTGTTAACTTATAACGTCCACCAAAACCAACAGCAAAATGATTGTGGTCGTCTAAAGCAGATCTGGAAGAAGTTCTGTGTATAAATGTTGGTGATATTTGAAATGAAAAATCTCTTGAAAATTTTCGTGCAATCAATACTTGCGAAGTAAATGCAAATTTATCTCCTGTATTGGCTCGCGAAATAATTCCGTTTAAAAAACGTGTTCTGTATGTTGCGGTTTGCAATAGTGAGATACTAAACGGATTTTTATTATCATTTGTTTGTCGTAAGAGTCTGTACTTTAAATAGGTGTCAATAATTCCATTCGGATTTCCTGAACCAAAACCAATGGTCAATCGATCCGAAATTCCATAATCCAATCCAATACGTGAGCACATTCTATCAGCAATAAATGATCTTCCATCAGAATCAGGCACATTCCAATAACGAGTCATCAACGACACTTCAAGCGTATTTTTTTTACGTGTTTCCACAGAATGACCAATGGAAATATGCGTTCCTTTAAAGGTAGACATCGTATAATTGTCAATATCTTGCTCCACATCATTTAGCTTGTCTAACAAACTCTGAGCTGCCAAATAGGGCGATATACTTAAGAAGAGTACGAATACTATATATTTACTTTTCATACGGCGCATAATTAAAGTTAAACGATACTTCTATTTTCTTTGAAATATTGGGCGATAATAATGGAGGGACTTTAATATTATAATCATCAATCATAACATCTAAGGTTCCTGTAATGGTATATCCATTATCTGTTTTGGTTATCGTTGCCTTTACATCAATAGGTTTTGTGACATCTTTTAATGTAAACTCTCCTTTTATAATACGAGTTTGCATTCCTGTATCAGACGGATCAAATCCTATAATTTTACCACTAAAAGTAGCTTTTGGATATAAGTCAGATTCAATATAACTTTCATTAAAATGCTCGTGCATTAGGGATTTTTTAAAGACAAACGCACGCATTAAAATACTCACTGCAATCTCATGTGAATTAGGGTTAAAAAGACTTAGAGTTTGGTTGTTTGTTGCTTGTATATTTTCTACAGAAGTGTAGGAGAAAAAAGTAACTTGCCCCATTCTTTCTATAAATTCGTTGGTTTGAGAAGTTACACTAGCCGAAATACTAAAAATTAATACTAGTAAAAGTTTATTCATACAATTCTGCTTATATAATTACACAATGTAATAGGATGATATCCATTAAAAATCCTTTTAAAATTCCTTTCAACTTTATGTCTTGTCCTGCATGAAGCTTTAAAATATCATTATTCTGATTCAACTGCATTTCGCACAAGATATAGCTTGTATCTGAGTTACCTTTTAAAATTAAACTATATTTTCCATCTTGAAAAGCTATTTCTTTAATCTCTCCTTCTATTTCAATTGCCTTCTCTATAAATTTTTCAAGCTTTTGTTGCTTATTTTCAAATTTAGACAAAAGTTCATTGGTTGTAAACGCTTCTTCTGCCTGAATTTTTGTGGTATCAGCAATACCTCTATTCACATAATTGTACAACAAAAACAGACTGATAAAAACCAGACTGAATCCAACTATGATTTTGTGTCGCTTTTTTATTTTCATAATTACAGCAAAAAGCTCATTTAAATATGATTTTGTTTTATTTCAAAATTCTTTAGTAAAATTACCTTTAAGTAAGCAGTTAAAAAAATTCGAAAAATATTGAGACAAACCGCTAAGCATTTAAATCTCAATTATTGAGTAAAAATACTGTTTTCTACTGTTCTTAAATGGCTTAATATATGTGAAACGGAAAATAAACTCCTAAAAAGGAATATTAAACGCTGAGATTTTCGCGTAAAATGGCTCGAAATAGTATTTTAGTGTTTTAAACAAAGAATTGTTTTATCAATGAGAAATTATAGAATTTATCTCTATACTACGATCAGTTTTGTGTTGATCTATGTGCTTGTCATCAGTTTGATCGTGATACCATTAACAGTGAAATACAAAAGTATCGTTAAACTTCAAAATACGATCAATTTAGCAACACAAGAAATACGACAAGTAAGTGTTTTAAGTGCAGATGCTTTGACCAATAATGTTACAAAAGAAGCTGTCCTTAATAGTATTCAAAGAGCAATTTCCGGTAGTGATAACGAAAGTGTGTATTTATCTGTGTTTGATTGGTCTGGAAAAATCGTTTGTCATCCAGACAGAACCAAATTAGGAAGCAAAAACGAGCAAAAAAGCAACATGGTTTCCAACATGGAAAGTGTGGTAACTGGCGAAGAACTATACAATCACTTAGAAAATTTAGACGAAAACAATCAACAGGCTTCTGAAGTTGTTGCGTTGCGACCAATTGAGAACTCAGATTTAATCATTGCAGCACATATAAATATTGATAATATAAACCTTCAAACAAGTGCATTTACAGAACAAGCAAAAACAATTTATCTAATTCTTGGACTGATCCTTTTATTATTTCTATTAATTACAATCAGAATACTATCCATCTATTACGAAAAAATCATTGATCGTAAAGCTGCTAAATTTGAAGATGGCGTACTCAATTTATCTAAATTGAATGATTCTTTAGAAAACTACCAAAAAAGCATTGCAGAACTAAAACCGAGTGTTGAACCGCAAGCGGAAGAAAAAACAAAGGAAGAAGAAGAAGACACTAAAGAAGCTCCAAAACAACGCTTGCTTACCTACATTCGCAACGAATTAATGCCAATTGCTATCGAAGATATTTCGTATATCTACGTAGAAAATTCCATCTCGTATGTGGTTCGAAAAGATGGCAAACGCTACACAGCAAACGATAGCTTAGATCAAATATATGCTACGCTTGATCCTAAATTATTTTTTAGAGCCAACCGACAAACAATTGTAGCCATTTACGCAATTGACAAAATTATAAAATACGGAAACAGCGCACTCAAAATAGAAATGCAACCGATTTCTGAAATTGATATCATTATTGGAAAAAACAAAGTAGCTGTCTTTAAAAAATGGTTGGATCTCTAGAAAACTCGCTAATAAGTTAACTCGCAACTCATACCCTAATACTTTGTTAAAGAGCACAATACTTCAAGACTTGATTTTTATATTTACATGAAGAATATATTTTACATCAATAACAAAAAAAGTTGCACTACATATCTACATAAAATAGTATCTTAGCACGTTTTGATTAAAATTTAAATGAACATGAGAAAAGAGAAGAATACCAAAGGTTGGAATGAAATAAAAACAAACGATTCTTGGGCACTTTTTAAAATAATGGGTGAATTCGTAAACGGATTCGAAAAAATGAGTCAAATTGGACCATGTGTATCTATCTTCGGATCTGCACGTACCAAACCAGACAATAAATATTATCAATTAGCACAAAAAATAGCACATACAATTGTAGATCATGGTTATGGAGTTATTACTGGTGGTGGACCAGGAATTATGGAAGCTGGAAACAAAGGTGCACATCTTGGTGGTGGTACTTCTGTAGGTTTAAATATTGAATTGCCATTTGAGCAACACGACAATCCATACATTGATCACGATAAAAGTATCAATTTCGATTACTTCTTTGTGCGTAAAGTAATGTTTGTAAAATATTCGCAAGGTTTTGTTGTAATGCCTGGAGGATTTGGAACATTAGATGAATTATTTGAAGCAATCACGCTAATTCAAACAAAGAAAATTGACAAATTCCCTATCATTTTGGTTGGAACCGAATTTTGGTCTGGCTTAATGGATTGGGTAAAAGCAATACTATTAGAAAAATTTGGAAACATAAGTGCACACGATTTAGACCTAATACATATTGTTGACAATGAAACAGAAGTATTAGATATTTTAGATAAGTTCTATAAGAAATACAATCTAAGTCCTAACTTCTAATAAGAAGTTTTGTAGAATAACACCTAATAAATTATAAAATGAAACTAAAACAATTTGATTTATAGTATGTAAAGACAAATACTAGTTTTGTTTTATAGTTTAGTTGGTGTAAGTTGTACCCGAAAAAGAAAAAATGAAAAAAAGAATACTCATCCTTTGCTTGCTAGGCTTTGGACTACAACAAACACATGCTCAGGAAAACATCAAAACGATGTTTTACAATCTCTTGAATTTTCCTGAACTATCACTTGATAGACTGGATGAGTTGGAAATCATTATTTCCGATTATCAACCCGATTTATTTATGGTTTGTGAGCTAAATGATGAATTTGGCGCAGGATTGATCCTAAACAAATTACAAATGATCAATCCAAACTACGTACAAGCAACGTACTTTAACAATACTTCAGATGATAATGGTAGTGATTCTAATCTACTTCAAAACTTAATCTATTACGATAGTTCTAAATTTATATTAGAAGCGCAAGATATCATTACAACAACATTGCGCGACTTTAATCGCTACACCTTAAAACTAAACACGGTAAATCAAGCTACAAATCCTATTCTATTAGAAGTATTTGTAACGCACTTAAAAGCAGGAAACTCTCCAGAAGATGAATTGCGCCGTTTTTTAATGGTTGAAGAGTTTACATCGTATCTTTCTACAATTGATGCAAACAGCAAAGTAATATTTGCTGGTGATTTAAATTTATACACAAGCAACGACATTACATTTCAAAAACTAATAGATCCTACAAATGCCATTACGCTTGTAGATCCAATCAATCGGTTGGGCGATTGGCATAACAACGACAACTTTGTAGATGTATTTACACAATCTACACGTACACAAGGTGGTTTAGGTGGCGCTTCTGGCGGATTTGACGACCGTTTTGATTTTATCTTGACTTCCGAAAATGTATTGACAAATACAGATTTATATTATGTTCCAGACTCATACAAATCATTCGGAAACAACTTAAATTCAAACTGCTACAACAGCGCAATTAATTCATCAGATTGTGCCGAAGTTCCTGGTTCTGGTATAAGCTACTCTCCTACTTTACGAAATGCATTGCACGACATGAGCGATCATTTGCCTGTAGTGATGGAATTAGAAACCAACGAACAATTACTAAGCACAGCACAATTTGCAGAAAAAAGCACATTTCAATTCATTCGTGGAAACATCGCAGACAATCAATTGGCATTTATGTTAAATTCTGCCACCACAAACAATGAATATGTGATATACGACATTTTAGCACGAAAATTGATGTCTGGTAAGGTGAAAAATAACGATATTACAAACGTAAATGTTGGAAACCTACCGAAAGGCATTTACTATATAAAGATTGACGATTTTACAGAAACTAAAAAATTTATAAAAAAATAATTGAATACAATACGTACCCATTTCGCACTATACATTCTATTATTCCTGAGTTTCACAACTTTTGGACAGCATAAAAATACAGTTACAGCAACGCTTCAAGCGGAAAGTAACTCCATGAATGTTGAACAAAAAATCACTTACACAAACGAAACAGGAACAACGCTTACGGAAATTTATCTCAACGATTGGAATCATGCCTTTTCTGGGAAAAATACACCGTTAGCTAAAAGATTTGCAGAAGAGTATCATAGAAACTTTCACTTAGCCAGAGAAAAAAAACGTGGAAATACTGCAATTGACCAAATTTCTGCAAATGGAAGTACGTTAAATTGGGAACGTCTTAAAGAACAAGTCGATATTATAAAAGTAACACTAAGCAAACCATTGCAACCTAATGAAACTGTTACATTCGATCTTAAATATCAAGTAAAACTTCCGTATGACGAATTTACACGCTATGGTTTTACAAAAAATGGCGATTTCAGTTTACGCTATTGGTACTTAACGCCAGCTGCATACCGAAATGGCTGGAAACTTTACAGCAACAAAAACTTAGACGATTTATACACAGAGCAAGCAGAACATGACATAACGCTTAATTTTCCTGAAAAATTTAAAGTTATTTCTAGTGCTGACACTGCTGTAGATAGTGGAAACGGTTCAATTAAGCTTACTGCAAAAGATGTAAAAGACATTACCATTTTACTACGTCAAAACTCAGGTTTTAAAACGTTTCAAACCGATAAAGTAAATATTACTACAAACTTAGATCCGTACCGACTTGACGAAAAACAACAAGCAATTGCTATTGATAAAGTCGTACAATTCATTCATGAAAAACTAGGAGAATTTCCTAGAAAAAACATGATGATCTCTAAAATTGATAACAAAAAAAATCCTGTATACGGATTGGGACAACTCCCATCGTTTGTAAGACCATTTACAGATGATTTTCAATATGAAATAAAAATTTTAAAAGCAGTACTCACCAAAAACTTAGAAGAATCTATGTGGATGGATACACGTACTGAAAAGTGGATTTCTGACGCCTTAGAGACCTACATGTTAATGGTATATGCAGAAACGTTCTATCCAAACATGAAGCTTACAGGCGGATTGTCTAAAGTTTGGGGAATTCGTTCATATGAATTTGCCAAACTAAACTTCAACGATCAATATCCGTTTTTATACATGCTAATGGCGCGTAAAAACATAGA
Organism: Kordia sp.; assembly: GCF_050633145.1. Lineage (GTDB taxonomy): Bacteria > Bacteroidota > Bacteroidia > Flavobacteriales > Flavobacteriaceae > Kordia. The sequence goes on from NZ_JBOEFY010000015.1 coordinate 26,592, forward strand.
TCAACCATTAAATACTTCTAAGGACTCTTTAACAAAATTCAACAACAACATTGCCAATAAATACAAAGCTGGTGTTGGACTTAAATACCTAAAATCATACTTTGACGAACTTGTTATTGACGACTTTGTAAAAGAATTCTATACTAACAATCGTTTAAAAAAATCGACACGTAAAGATTTTGAAGATTTACTAAAGTCAAAAGCACCAAAAGATATTAATTGGTACTTTGACAACTATGTAGATTCGAGAAAACGAATTGATTACAAAATTAAAAAAGTAAAAAAGACAGACGATTCGTTACAAGTAACCATCAAAAACAAATACGAAGGTAACTTCCCTATTTCACTCTTCGGAATTAAAAATGACTCTGTAGTTTCAAAACACTGGATTACAGATGTTGGTGAAAAGAAAACAGTAACCATTCCGCGTGACGGAATTGATCGACTCGTATTAAACTATGATAAAATCATTCCAGAATTCAACCAGCGTGACAACTGGAAATCATTAAACGGATTCTTTGCAAACAACAAAAAACTACGATTCACCTTTTTTAAAGATGCTGAAAATCCGCATTACAATCAAATATTCTTTGTTCCTGTAGCACGATTCAACTTATATGATGGATTTACGCCAGGAATGCGTTTATACAACAAAGTATTTCTTACCAAACGCTTGCTATATGATTTTAAACCGTCGTATGGTTTGCGTTCCAAGCAATTGGTAGGTTCGGGAAGTATATCGTACCGTCATGACATTAAAAAAACCAACAGTAATTTATATTTTGTGCGTTTTACTGCAGGTGGAAACTACTTTAACTATGCTGAAAATTTAACGTATACACGTTTGGTTCCAAAAGTGACGTTTGGTTTTAGAAATCCAGATTTCAGATCCAATCAAAAGGAATTCATCGATTTCAGATATGTGATTGTACAACGTGAACAAGATCCGACTCTTGAAACGGAAAATGAACCAAATTATAGTGTGTTTAATGCACGTTATGTATACTCTAATCCTGATCCAATTCGTCACATGACTTGGTTTACAGATTTTCAAATCACAAAACGATTCTCCAAAGTTTCGTTCAATCTAAACTATAGAAAACTCTTTCAAGATAATCGACAACTAAATGTGCGTTTCTTCTTTGGAAAGTTCTTATTTAATGATACAAATTCAGACTTTTTTAGCTTCGCGCTAGATAGACCAACCGATTATCTATTTGATTACAACTATTACGGTCGATCAGAAGACACAGGATTATTTAGTCAACAATTAGTTGTCGCTGAAGGTGGATTTAAATCCAAACTAGAAAGTCCGTTCTCTAACGATTGGATAGGAACTGCCAATGCTAGTTACAGTATTTGGAAATGGATTGAAGCCTACGGAGATGTTGGTTTTCTAAAAAACAATGGAAGAAGTACACGCTTTGTATACGATTCTGGAATTCGTCTAAACTTAGTTCCTGATTATTTCGAATTATACATTCCTGTCTATTCTAACAATGGCTGGGAAATTGCGCAACCTGGATTCGATCAACGCATTCGATTCATTGTAACATTAAGTCCAAAAACATTGACGAAACTGTTTACTAGGAAGTGGTTTTAGGGTATTGGGTATTGGGTATTGGGTATTGGGTATTGGGTATTGGTAATGAATCGCTTTTTATTGAAAACTCAGCTTGATAGTTCAGTTAATTCAGTAAACACCATAATTCTTCATTGTTTTTCGCTAACTTACTTTGCCTACAAACCTACGCAAATACCTTAGTTACAAGTATGTCTTACTAAAATCAAGAAACATGGAAAGTTTACATCAAAGCATAGAGAATCATTATCTTAAAGAAGGACTTTACGAGGATATCATGAATCGTCTTAAAGAACAAAACATTGCACTTACTAATGTAAAAAGGTCTGATATTGCTGGTGTAGATGAATTTCATGTACGTGGAGCAGCTGTATCGAAAGAGCTTGCCAATAGTATTGATTTGAATAGACTGAATGTTTTAGATGTAGGTTGCGGATTAGGAGGTCCGTGCAGAATGCTTGCTGATGAATATAACTGTCAAACTACAGGAATAGATTTAAGTACTGAATATATAAGAACCGCCAAAAAACTATCTGAGCTTGTAAATTTAGACAACAAAACAACTTTTATTCAAGGAGACGCAGCTAAACTTCCTTTTAAGGACAATACATTTGATGTTGTTTGGACACAACACGTTCAAATGAACATTCCAAATAAGAAACAATTCTACTCCGAAATTAATAGAGTATTAAAAACAGGTGGACATTTTCTTTTTTATGATATTCTAAAAAAAGGAGTTGAAGAAGTAAGTTATCCAATGCCTTGGGCTAGCAAAGCTGACTTTAGTTTTTTGTTTACGATAGAAGAAATGAATGGTTATTTAACAGAACTTGGTTTGACCAAAAAACAAACTACAGACCAAACTCAAGCAGGAATTGATTTTTTTGATGCACTTGTTGCAAGACTAAAAGAATTTGGACCTCCAAAAATAGGATTGAATGTGCTAATGGGCGATACTACAAAACCTAAACTCATGAATCTCTTAACACATTTAAAAAGCAAAAAACTAGAACTTAAAAGTGGTGTTTATAAGAAATAGCTTAGTCTATTTTAGGTTCAAAATTCAAATGAAAGAAAATTAAACAATTGTCAGTGAAAAAGTGATTTTCTTACGAATATTAAATAAATCGCATCAAAAATGCGTTTTTATTAAATTATCTTTATCTTTTTAGCACTTTCAACTATTGCAAAATTGCTCATTTTTTATTAAATTTGCAGGACTTCAATCCGAGAAAACTATGCAAGCAAAAGTTGAAAACACACAAGACATTTCATTCGATCAATTCAAAGAGGAAATCATGCAAGACTATACAACCGCGGTTGTTAGTAGAGAATGTAGCCTTCTAGGTCGTAGAGAAGTGTTGACAGGAAAAGCCAAGTTTGGTATTTTCGGAGACGGAAAAGAAGTACCTCAATTAGCCCTAGCCAAAGCATTTCAAAACGGTGATTTTAGATCTGGTTATTACCGCGATCAAACCTTTATGATGGCAATTGGTGAGCTAAACATTCAACAGTTTTTCGCTGGTTTGTATGCACATACAGATATTGAAGTAGAACCAATGTCTGCTGGAAGACAAATGGGCGGACACTTTGCAACACACAGTTTAGACAAAAACGGTGAGTGGAAAAACTTAACACAACAAAAAAATTCTAGTGCAGACATCTCTCCTACTGCGGGGCAAATGCCGCGTTTATTAGGATTGGCACAAGCATCAAAAATATATAGACATGTAGAAGGAATTGATGCAGAAAAATTCTCAAAGAACGGAAACGAAATCGCTTGGGGAACTATCGGAAATGCTAGTACAAGTGAAGGATTATTCTTTGAAACTATCAATGCTGCTGGTGTATTACAAGTTCCTATGGTAATGAGTGTTTGGGATGATGAATACGGAATTTCAGTACATGCAAAACATCAAACAACCAAAGAAAATATTTCTGAAATCTTAAAAGGTTTTCAACGTAACGAAAACGAAAACGGATATGAAATTTTTAGAGTTAATGGTTGGGATTATCCATCATTAATAGCAACCTACCAAAAAGCATCTGATATTGCACGCGAACAACATGTTCCTGTGTTAATTCACGTGCAACAAGTAACGCAACCACAAGGACATTCTACTTCTGGTTCGCATGAACGTTACAAAAGTAAAGAGCGTTTGGCTTGGGAAGTTGAATACGATTGTAATGCGCAAATGCGTCAGTGGATGATTGAAAATGGTATTGAAACTGATGAAAATTTAACTGCCCTTGAAAAAGATATCAAAAGGCAAGTGCGTGAAGGTAAAAAAGCAGCATGGAAAGCGTTTGTAGCGCCAATGAAGCAGGAACAAGCAGAAGTTGTAAGTTTACTTGATAACTTAGCAAAAACGAGTCCTAACAAAGTATTCATCAACAAACTCAAAGAAGATTTGGCAGTCATAGTAGAACCTATTCGTAAAGAAATTGCTGGGTTTGCACGTAAAGCGTTGCGTTTGGTAATTGGTGAAACTTCTGCTGAAAAACAAGCATTAAGCAATTGGATTACTGCTTACTTTGGAAAAATTCAACCAAAATACAGTTCACACTTATATAGTGAATCTGCAAAAAGTGTTCTTAAAATTGAACCAAATGCTCCTGTATATGCAGATACTCCAGAAGAAGTTGATGCACGTATTGTATTGAGAGATAACTTTGATGCACTATTTTCAAAATATCCTGAAGTATTAATCTTTGGAGAAGATGCTGGAGAAATTGGAGATGTAAATCAAGGGTTGGAAGGAATGCAAGAGAAATACGGGAAATTACGTGTTTCCGATACTGGAATTCGCGAAGCTACCATACTTGGACAAGGAATTGGAATGGCTATGCGTGGATTGCGTCCAATTGCAGAAATTCAATACTTAGATTACCTTTTATATGCATTACAAATTATGAGTGACGATTTGGCTACTGTATTATACAGAACCAAAGGAACTCAAAAAGCGCCTGTCATTATTCGTACGCGTGGACATCGTTTGGAAGGAATTTGGCATTCAGGTTCGCCAATGGGAGCAATTATAAACGCTATCAAAGGAATTCATGTATTAGTACCTAGAAACATGACTAAAGCAGCAGGTTTTTACAATACTTTATTAGAAAGTGATGAACCAGCTTTAGTTGTAGAATGTTTGAACGGATATCGTTTAAAAGAGCAATTACCAACGAATTTAGGAGAATTTAAAACACAAATAGGAGTTGTAGAAACTATCAAAGAAGGAAGCGACATGACTGTTGTTTCGTATGGTTCTACGCTACGTATCATAGAACAAGCAGCAAAAGAATTACAAGCTGTTGGTATCGATATTGAAATCATTGATTGTCAATCATTAATACCTTTCGATATCAATCACGATTCAGTAAAGAGTGTACAAAAAACAAATCGTTTGTTAGTTGTAGACGAAGATGTTCCTGGTGGTGCTTCTGCTTTTATCTTACAACATATTGTAGACGAACAAAACGGATATCAGTATTTAGACAGCAAACCGCAAACATTATCTGCAAAAGCACACAGACCAGCGTATGGAACTGATGGAGATTACTTCTCTAAGCCTTCTGCGGAAGATGTATTTGAAAAAGTATACGCTATGATGCATGAAGCAAATCCAACTGATTTCCCGAAGTTGTACTAAGAAATACAATACCTTAAAATATACAAACGCCAAACATCATTTTGTTTGGCGTTTTTTTTATATCTAATTATATGATTAGTATGATTATACCGTAACATAAACACTACTTACAATTCATGAATTGTAAACTATTTCTTTATTTTAAAAGAAAGCTTTTTTGTACTTTTAAACAAATAACAAAATTATCAAATCATGAAAAAAAGAAAATTAAACGGTCTTCAATTAAATAAAAGATCTATTTCAAATCTTGACAACAAAAAAGGAGGAGTTGTTCCACCACCGCCACCAACTCAAGCACAAACTTGCGGTCTTGGAGGTCATGGAGCTTGTCCAACTGTAGATACATGTATTCCATTAACGGCAGATTGTGTAACAAATGATTGCGGAACAAGGTTTTGGTGCGGCCCACCAAGTAATCATCCTTCTTGTTTTATAACACAAGATATAGATTGTGACATAAAAATCTAAACACTATTTTAAAAACGAACTTCGGTTCGTTTTTTTTATGCTTAAAAATAATAAAATGTCTTTTCAGAAAGTAACCAATTTTGAATACATCATTACTATATAAACTCTATATTTGAATTTATATTAATGAACACAAAATCACGAATACAATCTATCGTAAACGCAACACCATTAGATGTTGAACTTACGAATGTTTCGATGTTTGATCTTTCTGCATTACAACTTTCAATACTTCCAGAATTTCAATTGCCAACCAATCGTCGATTAGGGCATTTGGTAGAAAAAATAGTATCTGAACTCATTAAAGCATCGGAGAACTACAAAATGCTGTATGAAAATGTTCAAATCATACAAAACAAAAATACCATTGGCGAAATTGACTTTATCATTCAACACATTGATTCAAAAGAACTTATTCATTTAGAACTAGCTTATAAATTCTATTTGTTTGATCCGACAATTTCATCTGAAGCTACACATAATTGGACTGGTCCAAATCGAAAAGATGCGCTGCATGAAAAATTAGAAAAACTACAACAAAAGCAGTTTCCACTACTCTATCATCAAGCTAGCAAAGCGCAATTGCCTTCAATAGAAATTAACAAGGTTTCTCAAAAGTTGTGTGTATTGGCGAATTTGTTCATTCCATATCAATACAAAGAAAAATTTAGTGAAACCTATCAAAAGGCAATCAAAGGGTATTATGTAAACTTTGATACGTTCGTAAGTTTAGACAATTCCGCGAAAGCGTATTATATTCCTACCAAAAAAGAATGGGGAATTGTTCCTTCTGAGAATGAAGTATGGACAAATTTTAAAGGTGTAAAAGAATCTATTACCGAAAGCATGTCCGCAAAACGATCGCTTTTATGTTGGCAAAAACATGATGATTCATTTGAAGAATTTTTTATTGTTTGGTGGTCATGTTAAAATGTTATGCTAAATTAGACTAAATGAGAAATTCTACACGAAGAAATAGAAACATAGGAACTGCCAAACAAGGTTTTGGACAAAATAACAAATTAGTTGTCCCTTATCATGCCCAAGAAATGAAAAGCTTCTACGAAAGATTGGAAGAATATAATGTAGTTAAAAGAACTATAAACAATCATACATTTAAGTTTGTCGTAGAAAAAACTAGAGAGAATTCATTTCATGCGTGTACGATTGATGATTTAGAAACTATACTAGCGCAGATTCCAAAAGACCATTACGGAGATTTAGAACTAATTATTTTAAGGCAACCAACAAGGAAAGAAGAAAATTTAAAAGCAGTTTGGGGTAGATTAATATACTCTTATGAATTTGAAAACGACTATCTTCCCGCTATAATAATTGAAGCAGTTAATTTAGAAGGCAGTTTTAAGTGGCCTAAGAAATTAAGTGTTGGAGGGCAAAAAGAACTGGAAAGGCTTAAAGAAGATGGACATAAAATAGTAATGGGAAAACGTTACTTTGAAGCCGAATATACCATTGAAAATATAAGAGCAACACAACTTTATAGAACGCTACCTCACGAATTTGGACATTATGTTCATTATTTAGACCTTGTTATAAAGCCCGAAAAAACTGATGAAGAAGATGATGCTTGGGAGAAACGATGGAATGATTATCATCGTTTGCCTACTTCAGAAAAAGAAAGTTTTGCGCACTCATATGCTGATACATTTAAAAGCAAATTGGAAACTAAAAACCTAATTCCTTTTGATAGAATATTAGATTTGGATAAAATAAAAAAAGACGGATTGAATATATCTGACTTTAAAACATAGTCTCAAATCGTATTCTGAGCCAATTTCATCTCTTAAAAACTGAAAAAGTTTAGTAGCTTTGAATTCAACAAAAGTTACTCCGTAAATGTTCCCAAGTTTCAACATTCATAGTACACCATTATTGGTTCTTGTAATTCAAGGATTGATTTTAATGAGTTTATTTTGCAAACGTTATGTTGAAAAGAAGAATACTTCCGATGCCATTTTAGCAATTTTATTACTCATTGTTTCTTATCAACAAACCTGCTACACCGTTGGTTTTATGGGTTGGTACGACACGTTTCGGAATACCAAAATCAATTACTTTTTGATTCCTGCAGAAACTGCAATTGCTCCTTTAATTTATTTCTATGTAAAATCGATCACGAAATCTAACTTTAAGTTTCAGAAAAATCATTGGTGGCATTTTGCTATTCCAATCAGTTTTGTTGTGTATCGATTGACCATTTTCACCTATGACGCCATGCAATCGGGATTCAACGAAACGCAAAATGGTATTTTAAAAATTGAACTCGATCAAGCTATCATGAAACCTGTTTTACTAATAATTGGTTTTTCTGTAATGCTACTCTATTTAGCATTTACCATTCAATTATACTATAATTACCGTCAAAAAATAAAGCAATATTTCTCTAATGTTTTTAAACTTGAGCTGAATTGGATTCGTAACTTCCTCATTGTTTTCACATTCTTATTTCTATATGATTCTATACAAAATATTGTCGGAACCATTATAGATTTAGGATATAATGAGCGTTGGTGGCTGAATTTGTCTTTGGCAATTTGCGCTATTTATATAGGGTTGAAAGGCTATTTTACTGATACTACAAAGTTGAACAAATTAGACTTTAGTTTTTCGCCAAAACAAATTTCCATTCCTGAAACTACTAAAGAAGCTAAAAAAGAAATTGCAAGTACAGCTATTGAAGCAATCGCAGAACTTATGGAACGTGAGAGACCGTACTTGAATCCAGATTTAAACTTATCTGAATTGGCAAAACAAGCCAATCTAACACGCGGACAACTTTCTGAGATTATCAATAGTGGGTTTCAAATGAATTTCAATGATTTTGTCAATTCCTATCGTGTCAACGCGTTCAAAGGAATGCTAAAAGAAGGCAAACACAAACAACTTTCTTTACTGGGAATTGCCTACGAATGCGGTTTTAATAGTAAAGCAACCTTCAACAGAGTCTTCAAAAAACTAACCAACTTCTCTCCTACGCAGTATTTACAATCCTTGGCGGGTTGATGTTTTAGTCTGTCAATTTACTTTACTAAAACTCTAAGAGCGCAGCAAGTCTAATAATCCAACAATCTAAAAGCGCTTGCACTGAGCTTATCGAAGTAAAGCGTGTCTAAAAACAACGTCTCAAATCATAAAAAGTAATTTTTTGAGTTACCTTTTGAGACTATATACATGTTTTCAATCTATCGTGTTAAAAATTTCATAGTAACCTTTCTATTCAAAAAAAATCTTATAGCTTTAGAATATAAAAATCATCTGAATGAATTCACATATATATATTGCCTTTCTACTAAGTTTATTTCTACTTCCAATAACTGCACAATCTCAAAAAAAAGCAAAGAAACTATATGTATATGAACTCGATAATACGGAAGGAAGTACTCCTATTAAAACACTTGAAGCCTATTATGAATACAATGGTTTAGGAAAAGAAACCGTTGGTAAATTTTACAGAAACAATGAAGTAACATTGATGTATACAAAAAAATATAAGAATGATTCTATTTTAATTGTTGAACACAAGGATTCAAAAACGACAAAATATAGCTACGACGAATTAAATCGACTTAAAAAAAAGACGACAACCTCTGATGGTGAAATTACATTTACAGCAGAATATTGGTATGATGAAGCTGATAATCTAATTAAAGAGAAGCGCAGTAATGGTTTGGCTGCATATAATTCGTATGATATACACAACAATTTAATCAGTACCATAAATACACTAAACGGTCGTGAGTTTTTCACAATATACTATAAATACAATGCGTTTAATCAAAAAGTTAGTTTTACAAAATCTAATGAAACTGGTTGGAATAATTATTATATATATGATAGGCATGGAAACAAAGTTGAATTTCTTCGCTTTAATCAAATCGGAGAATTGTCCCAAAAAATAACCTATGAATACGATACATTCAATAGAGTAATTAAAGAGCATAATTATGACGAAAGTACTAATGAAGTTTCATTTACTCAAATATATGTTTATGAATAAAGTTTCCCTGTTAAAATGTATCAATACACGCTAAGTTTTCTGTCTAAAGATCTAAGAGCGTAAGCAAATCTAACAATCTAAGAGCGTTCGCAGCGAATCTAACAAGTCTCAAATCGTACAATAAGTCTTCTCCACACGCTTTAAGTCGCGTACCAGCGTTTCATATTGCAAATTTGTATCAAACAAAAACGATATAAAATTTAAACTCATGAAAACAATTATCACATTCTTCATTTCAATCGCAATTTTATCATTCGCACAAGCGCAACAAAAAGTAAACATTTCTGACTTTGAAAGCTTACATAATACTGATTGGACAGGCGAAATTATGTATGCAAACTATAGTGATAGTAAAAAAGTTACTTTACCAACAACACTTAAAATTCAAGTTAAGAATAACAACCTCATTTTTAAAACAAATTACACTACAGAAAAAAGTGCAAACAGTAAAAACAGCATCAAACTCCGAAAAGATGGAACCTATTTAGGTAATGAAAAAATAATTCGCGTTCAAAAATCAACTGATGGAAGTACGGAAATTGAAACCATGTACGAAGGAAAAGACGATAATAAAGATGCAACAATCTACATTACATATTTCTTCAACGACACACAACTTTCTATGAAAAAGGAAGTAGAATTTAAAGATACATCGAGAAAGTTTGTTCGCAACCAATACACGTATACAAAACTATAAGTCAACACATTAAAGCAATCATGTCATAAAAATTATACTTAGCAACGAAATCGCCTAAAATTCCTCTTTAGGCGATTTTTATAATTCTAATTTACAAAATTAATTGCGCATTACTTTTCTCCAGTATCACAAGTTTGACAGGTTCCTCCTAAAGAATTTCTATCATAACAACTCCATCCTATAGAAGTGAAAATGCAAAATACAGATGATAACGGATCGGAACCTGTACCTCCTTTTTGCCCATTAAAATCTGTTAGTGCTTTAAAATTTAGACTAGAAATAGATTTTTTACTAAGGTCTAATTTTTTATGATTTCTTTTTTTCATAATAAATGATTTTAAATTAATACGATCTAAAGAGAGCTATTTAAAATGAAAATTAAAAGAGTAAATGTAAATGCGTATCTGTTAAATTCATATTCGTAAAAAAGGAAGAAAAACGAACTACAAAGCTCATTTAATCTAAAAAAATAGTAGCAAACCGTATTATTCAACCAAACCATAACACATTTAATTGAAGCTATTTACAGGGTTTCTTGAGCGATATTTCACTTTTCTTAAAAAAATATTAAACCATTGCGCAAGTTTTTAGTCAAAATAGCATCCTATATTAAAACCACAATCAATTTATCGTATGAAGAAATACTACTTTATGAATTTTAAACACCGATACCTTATGAAAAAGTATGTATTTCTATTTTCGATTTTATTGTTCTCTTGTGCTTCAGATGAAGATGTATACACAGAAATTCCTGACGAGAATTCAGACACACCGACAATTCCGACTGATAATACTGTGAATGGAATTGACATGTCTGACTTTTTTTCAATCAATTTTGATGATTTACCTAATTACAGTAATCCCGATTATCCAATTCATTATATAAATTCTGTTGGCGATAACAACGAACCTGCCAACAATCAAGCAACGGATACAGGTGCGATTTTAGGACGCGTTTTATTTTTTGATAAACAATTAAGTATCAACGATGCAGTTTCATGCGCAAGCTGTCACCAACAAGGAATTGCGTTTACAGATAACGATCAATTCAGTACAGGTTTTGATGGTGTAAGTGTTACAGGTGCACACTCAATGCGATTGTTGAATGCTCGTTTTTATGAAGGTGAATCCTTCTTTTGGGACAAACGCGCTCCTACCTTAGAAGCGCAAACAACAGAACCAATTATCAACAGCGTAGAAATGGGCTTTGATGATAGCAATGGTGGTTTGGATGCATTGATTACCAAAATGAATACGATAGCATATTATCCAGCTTTGTTTGAATTGGCTTTTGGCGACGGAAACATTACTGTAGATAGAATTCAGCGCGCATTAGCACAATACATTCGTTGTATGGTTTCTACTGATAGTAGATTTGATCAGGCATTTGCTCAAGTGTACAACCCAAATGCGCCTGGCGATGGCGTTGGAGCTAACTTTCCAGGTTTTACAGCCGAAGAAAATTTAGGAAAACAAATTTTTACCACAAATCAAGGAAATATCAATTGTGCAACTTGTCATGAATTGCCAACATTTGCACTAAACGATAACTCAAGAAGTAATGGATTAGATGCTGGAGAAACTATCATATTCAAATCTCCATCATTGAAAAATATAGCAACCTCTGCACAATTTATGCATGATGGCAGTTTAGGAAGTTTAGAAGAAGTTGTTGAATTTTACAATTCAGGGATTCAAAATGGTCCTGCGTTAGATAATAGATTGCGCGATCAAAACGGACCAAGACGTATGAACTTATCACAAGCTGAAAAAGATGCCTTAGTAGCCTTTTTAAGGACTTTAACAGATGAAACTGTAGTAAGTGACTCAAAGTTTTCAGATCCGTTTATAGAATAAAATTAATTTATTAGATTTTAGCCTCGAATATATTTTAAAAAGTCTGTTTTTTTATAAAGCAGGCTTTTTATCTTTGCGCATGATTAAAAATTTAAGCACTATCCTATTATTGGCTTTTCTTCTGTTTAGTTGTAATTCTAAGCACAAAGAAAGTGAACTGACAAACTGGAAAACAGAGAATTATATTGACTCTGTTCAAATTTTATTGACAAATGAATACAAATTCAATGAAGCGTATAGTTCTGGAGCAAGTTCATTTCTAGTTAAAGCCAAAAACGATACATTTTTATGTACTGCAAAACATTTAATTGGTGACGCAATGGGCATCGACCCTGAAATTAAAACTGATGCGTTTAATTCATCTCTAATCTATTGGAAAGCTTTTCCTAGAGGCGATAAACTCTCAAAAGATACAATTATAGGTTCAAAACTAGTAAATGAAAAAATATCTGATGTAGATATTATTTTACAAGAATGTAAACTTGAACAATCAAACAATATTCTAGCGCTAACACCAAGGTTTACAAGAGCCAAAAGAGGTGAACGATTTGAGATTATAGGTTGTGAATATATAGATTTTGATTGTCATCAACGTTCATACTCCGCAACAATGGATTCGTATGAATCTGGGCTACTCATATTAAAATCAGCTACAAATTTTTCTGCAAATGGTTTTAGCGGAGCTCCAGTAATAGATTCAAAAGGCTTAGTAATCGGAGTATTATCTGGTGGTGGTGAATTTGAAGGAAATCTTTATGTATCTATTGAACCATTATCAAAAGTTAAAAAATATTTACAGTAAAATTACGAACTTAGAAAGCATCTTTTTTATTTAACATTCACACTATGAAACCAATTGACGTAGTTATTTTAACAGACAATCGCTACACAAATCCTGTAGAACGTAACGAATACATAAACAATGTATTACTTGAAGATCAATTGGTACAAGATGCGCTTGAAGCAGCAGGTTTACAAGTAAAAAGACTTGCTTGGGATGATGTTAATTTTGATTGGAATACTACAAAATATGCACTCTTTAGAACTACTTGGGATTATTTTGATCGTTTTGACGAATTTTCAAAATGGTTAACAAAAGTAAGTCAAGAAACAATCCTATTGAATTCTGCAAAGATGATTCATTGGAATATAGACAAACACTATTTACAAGATTTAGCAAATAATGGTGTTGCTACAGTTCCAACGTATTTTATTGAAAAAGGTGATACGCGTTCGCTGGCAGAAATTCATCAAGAATTATCTTGGGAAGAAACTGTTTTAAAACCCTGTGTTTCTGGTGCTGGAAGACATACGTATAAATTAAATTCAACAACTATTAGTGAACACGAAACTGTGCATAAAAGCTTAATTGCAGAAGAAGCGATGATGTTGCAACCTTTTATGAATCAAATTGTAAGCAAAGGAGAAGTTTCTCTAGTAATCATCAACGGAACATATACACATTCAATTTTAAAGAAAGCTAAAAAAGGGGATTTTAGAGTGCAAGATGATTTCGGCGGAAGCTTACACGAATACACACCATCACCAACTGAAATTGAATTTGCAGAAAAAGCAATACGAGCTTGTATAGAAATGCCAATGTATGCACGTGTAGATATTATTTGGGATAATGAAAACAAGTTAGCTATTTCTGAATTGGAACTAATTGAACCTGAATTATGGTTTCGTTTCAATAAAGATGCGGCAACGCAATTGGCAAACGCAATTGGAACCTTACTAAAAAAATAAAATATTATTCCTTTAAAATTTTAGAAACGAGTTCACACCAGTTATCTTTTCGATGTTGGATATCTTGCTCAGTATCAATACGCGATTCATAAGCTGAAAAGTATAATCCATCATCTTTAATTTTGCAAAAATATGTTGGGATATTGTTTTTAGTATCAATGATAATAATATTTGAACTAGTATCATATATAACCAATTCTAATAAAAAGTTTTCAAAAGAAATTTCTTTAGCTTTCTCATTCATATCAGCAACCAAACGCTCATGAAGCATTTGCGTATGTCCGCTTTTATCAATTAAAGAAGCTAACTCTAAATATGTATTTGTGTTAAAACAAGTAGATGTCATTGTTGTACAATTGTAATTAAAAATAATAAATAAAAATAATACTGTTGCTCTTTTTATAGTTTTCATGAAACAAATCTTTACCAAGGTTTTGGTCCATATTGGATTGTTCCACCTATTGCTGTAATAGAAATTCGTTGTACTGTATCAACACCGTTAGGTTTATTCCATAAACTTATAACTTCGCCATTACCTACATAAACAGCTACATGACTTGGCATTGATGCGCCACTAGGTGTATAAAAAATAAGATCTCCTACCGATGGACCAGTAGAGCCTCCTGAACTATTAGCCGTTGGCAATGCAGAAGTCCAACCTAATGCTGCCCAAACTTGTGGTGTAGGATTTGGAGATGTAAGTGGAGTTCCTAAAACTACTCCTGCCCTATTATAAAAATCATAAATCCAATTCGTATCAATTTGCCCTGCCAAATACGCTGCATACATAATACTTTCCCAGCAATTCATTGAATCTGTTGTTGGCAATTCTCCTGTTCCTTTATTTACCACAAAATATTTATAAAAATCAGATCCTCTCGGATTTTCCCATTCTTGAGAACCCACCATAAGTTCTGACATTATTCTTGCCACATCATCAGCAACTAAATTAGACCGAATTAATGTCATAACTCCTGAATCTCCTAGTACGGCTTGTCGTTCCGCTACTGAAGCTGCTCTGATTGTTGTAATAATTCCTGCAGGACTTGGAGTAGATGTTCCATTAAAAGTTGTTCTTAGATCGCTTAACAATGTAAATTGAACAATGGTGCTTTGCATTTGTACAGGAGAAAATGTGTTTACAAGTTTATCTGATAAGCTCATTTTATTTTCACTTTTCTTTGTTTGTGAAACACTGGAAGATAAAGCTTTTGAGCCTCTGTATTTAGAAACTGATTCTCCTTTAACAGCTTTTTTTCCGTAAACATCTGCTTCTCTCTCTAAACTCTTATTGTCATTAATAGCAACACCTTTTTGTAAAATTTTTGTAGGTTTTACAACACCTGCACGTTGTTGAGCTACATGTGTAAACTCATGCCCTATTAAATTTTTTCCTTTTGTTGAATTTGGATTGAACTCGCCTGGAGCAAAATGTACTTGCTCTCCTTGTGTATAGGCGCGTGCATTCATTTGTACTGCCTTTTGAGAATTTGTCTGAATCCCTACATTCGAAAAATCTTGACCTAATGAACTTTCCATATTGGATTGCAAACCACTAGGCAAGCTTTTATTCTGAACTCCTTTTGTTGGCGGTGTAAAACTACCTGCATCGGCTTTCGATTTTACAAACGAATTCTTGTCTTTACGCTGTATAATTTGAGAGGTGTTCTCTTTTTGATCAGACTGTTGCTTCGCTTTCATACGCTTATTTTATAAGACATTTACAAGAATAAATTACACTACACAATGTATCAAATAATCAAAAAATAGCATAGGGGAAAAACACGGTATTTCCTGTCTTTTCTTTACTTTTTATGAAATATTCACGTACTTTATATACATAAAATGACTATATACCTAAAAAATTAATTCATTTTGATACAAATAGACAGACATAAAATTGCAAAGCCAGAGTTCTTTTCTTCCAAAGAATATGAACGACTGCAACAAGAGATACATGAGTTTTATGAACTGCATAAAAACTCACGCGCGCAACGTACTTTTACAGAAGGGTATTTGCCAAGTGAAGTTCCTGATGCCTTAGCAGAACTTTTTGATCATAAATGTGCTTTCTGTGAATCGGCTTTACGGAGAGGAAAACCAGGGTATGAAAGCTATTTACAACGCTTTCGCCCTATGAATTATGCACAAGGTTTTGACAGCAAAGAAATTGACCAAGATCATTATTGGTGGCTTACCTATGAATGGGAAAATTTATATATGATTTGTCACAGTTGTCAACGTTTTAAATCGAATGTATTTCCTGTAAATGGCAAGCGAGCTACTATTAAAACAGCAATTATAGAAATTTCAGATAAAGAAAATGCCTATTTAATTGATCCATGTTTGGGAAATCCAAATCGTTATTTCAGATTTGATATTGATACTTATGAAATTAAAACGCGATTAGAAAAAGACTCTTTTTTAAGTTCTAATAAAGTCTTAGGAAAACATGTAGAAAATTTAAATACAAAAGCTGAAGCTACTATTCAAATTCTTGGGCTCAATCGGAAAGATTTGATTAAAGACCGACAATATATTGCCACCGAAATTAAACATGACGTTGAAATGTTGTTGGGAAACAGTAAGAAAAGTGACATTAGTAAAAATATTGCCGATAATTGGAATGATATATTAGTCGGAAACTCTAAAAAGAATCATCTAGCATTTCGAAAAGCACTTTTAGAGCATCATTTAGAGGATAAGGAAATATATAGTATTGTTGCTAATTTAGTTGATTCAAATCAATCATATTTCAATCAAAATCAGCAGCAACAGCAAATACAATCGCAAATGCCGCCAAGTCCTAGTGCGGAACAAAGTGTAAAAGGTGGCGATATTTTTGAATCCATGTCTTTTCCACTAGAAGAAACAGCAGAAGGATTATCAAGAGATAAAACAAAAGCTCCAAAAGTTAAAAAAGCAATTTTTAAGGAGAAGGACGATAAATATTACGCTAGCATTTTAAAGAATGTATATCTCGATAAAATTGTATTGAAAAACTTTAAATGTTTTTCCGATTTAACCTTACAACTACCAAGCTATGCAGAGGATACAAGTGAAGAACCTTGGCTCGTATTTTTAGGTGAAAATGGTGTTGGAAAAAGTTCTGTCCTCAAAGCGATTGCCATTGCTTTAATGGGACAAGAGTATTTAGATGTTCTTGGTATTGAAGTGGAAGATGTACTGAAATATGGCAAACAAAGTGGTCATATTAAGGTATTTGGTAAAGGAAATGAAGAAGAATATAGCGTTACATTCAACAAAAGAAAAAACGAAATAAAAGCAAGTATTCAAAAGCCACCAGCGTTTATAATTGGCTATGGTTCAACACGTTTGTTACCGATTGGGAATTTGCAACCAGAAAAAGATCATCCGAGTTATTTAAAGATTAAAAACCTGTTTGATGCTTCTATTTCTTTATCAGATGCAAATGATTGGTTCTTAAATAGCAATCGAAAAACCTTCAACCAAGTTTCTAAAACACTGAAGAATTTATTACTGTTAGATGATTTAGATTCCATCAAAAGAAGTCCTACAAAAGGAGAAATCTATATTAAATACCATCATTCGGGCGATCAAATAAACATCAAACATTTAAGCGATGGTTACAAATCTATTTTTGCTGTGGCTATTGATATGATTTATACGCTTTCGCAAGAAAATATAGTGTACGAATTGGCAGAAGGAATTGTATTAGTGGATGAAATTGGCACACATTTACACCCGCGTTGGAAAATGGAAATTATTGAACGTTTACGTAATACGTTCCCTAAAATTCAATTCATCATTACCACACACGAACCTTTGTGTTTACGTGGTTTAAAAGAACATGAAGTAGTCGTTTTAAAACGTGATGAAGATAATGCAATTATTGCCATAAGCGATCTGCCTGATCCTAGCTCTTTACGAATTGATCAATTATTAACGTCTGAATATTTTGGATTGAATAGTACGATGGATTCCAATACTGAAAAAGAATTTGAACGCTACTATGAATTACTCGCTATTGAAGATGCAGACAGAACCAAAAAACAAATTGAAGAGATTGAAGCCTTACAAAAAGTACTTCCACAGAAAAAACGTTTAGGACAAGATGCTCGTGAAGACTTGATGTATCATGCAATTGATGAATTACTCGCCAAAAAAATGAAGAGTAAGAAACTCAAAATTGTAGACGACGATATTAAAGAAAAAACCATTTTAAAAGTACAAGATATTTGGAAAAATATCTCAGCAAAGAATAAATTATGATTTTCATTGATAGAACTTCGGTTAAAACTCCAGAGATTCTTAAAGATGGAAGTGAAAAACTGAAAAAAGAATTAGACAAAGCCATTGCGCATTACACAGATCCTGAAAAGCGAAAGAAACCCTTTAAATTCAAAGTGTACAGTCATGCTACAGTAAAAGAAGCGTTGATAAAAATGGGGAAAGGAAAGTGTGCCTATTGCGAAAGTGATATTTTGGTAACCTATGTTGGCGATATTGAGCATTTTCGTCCGAAAGGAGAAATTGAAGAATTGAAAGCTACAGGCAATTCCAAACCTGGCTATTATTGGTTGGCTGCCGATTGGGAAAATTTATTGCTGTCATGTAGAAACTGTAATCAGAAGTCAAAACAAGCTACGGCAACTGTAGAAGAAGCCAAAAGTATGGGAAAAATGAACCAGTTTCCTTTATTTGATGAAGCCAAAAGAGCACGATCGCCAGAAGATAGCTTTCCAGAAGAAGAAACAGTACGTTTGTTATTAAATCCGTGTATTGAAAATCCCGAAGATTATTTTAAGTATGATATTGATTCGGGCGTAATTAAATCCAATAAACGAAAAGAATTCTTAAAACAACGTGCATTAGCATCAATCAAAGTATTTGCTTTACAACGTGTGCCTTTGGTGATAGAAAGAGAGAAAAGAGCCATTTTAATAAGCGCACAAATGCAACGTGTAGAAGAAGCTTTTTTCAATTACAATGACTTTATAAACGATGCTACACGTTCAGAACGTTTTGCAAAAGTCTTGCAACGCGAAATGGAAGCTCTACAAAGCTTTTTAGAACCAACACAAGAATATTTAGGCTTGGCAAGACAAATGATTGGACATTTTATGAAGAAGAATTTTCAAGTGGATATTACGGCGGCTTGACTTCGACTCCGCTCAGTCTGCGCGAGTTTGTTTGTTATTGCTTACTTTTTGTGGATTTGTTGATTTGAAAATACCCAAACGTCAGTTCGAGTGACGAATCTGTGATTCGTTGTATCGAGAACAGCTTTGAAACAAATATGCAATTTTCTTATATCGAATTAGTTAATAAGTACTTCTCGATACAATTTTTCTTCATTTTATTACGAAAAACCACTCGAAGTGACGTTTTGAGTTGTTTAAGTATCAACGCGAAGCGATTCAAAAGCGCCTGCGCTGAGCCTGTCGAAGCGAGGCGATCAAATTAAATGTATCAATTTGCTAATTTAAAAATGTACGATAAAGTTTCAATCAAAATTCAAATACTGTATGAAACAATCTAAAAATCTAAGAGCAAAGCGATCTAAGAGACAAAGTCGATCCAAAAGCGCCAGCGGTCTAACAGCGAAGCGATCTAATTTAATTCATAATCTTCACCATCAACTCTTTCAACAAGTCTCCATTTGGTAAATTACTTGCGCCAACACCTTTACTTTTCACATCCATTTCACGTAAAGTTGCTATAATTCCACTCACTTTTTTCATTGGATAATTGCGTGCTGCTGCTTGGTATTCTTTTACAAAGTATGGATTAATGCGTAATACAGAAGCTACATTTTTGGGAGTTTGATTGCGCAAACCATGATATTGCAGTAACTGTGAGAAAAAATTAAACAATAGCGAAACCGTAACAACTGTTGGATTGTCTTTTGGGTTTTCAGCAAAATACGTGATAATTCGGAATGCTTTGGTTACATCTCTATCTCCAATGGCTTTTCGCAATTCAAAATTGTTATAATCTTTGCTAATTCCGATGTTTTCTTCAATAGCTTCTGGTGTGATTTCACTTCCAATTGGTAAAATCAATTTCAACTTTTCAAGTTCATTATCAATCTTACTCAAATTTGTTCCTAAAAACTCCACCAACATTTGTGCAGCTTTCGGTGTAATTTGGTATTTCTTTCCTGCCAATACTCTACGAATCCAGTCAGCAACTTGATTTTCATACAATTTCTTGCTTTCGTAAATCACGCCAGCTTTTTTCGCCGCTTTGTACAACTTCTTATTTTTGGCAATCTTTTTATACTTATAACAAATTACCAAAACCGTTGTAGGTTGCGGATTTGAAAGATATGCCTCTAATTTATCAATCGTGCGCGACAAATCTTGTGCCTCTTTCACAATTACCACTTGGCGTTCTGCCATCATCGGATAACGTTTTGCGTTTGCTACAATATCATCTACAGTAACATCGCGTCCATACAACACCATTTGGTTGAATCCTTTTTCCGCTTCATCCAATACATTTGCTTCAATATATTCCGCAATTTTATCAATATAATAGGCTTCTTCACCCATTAAAAAATAAATAGGTTTGATATTTCCTTTCTGTATATCGACGACAATCTGTTTAGCTTCTTCCATTCTTTTTACAAATACGAAATAGTATTGGTTTTCGATGCACGAATCGTTAGTTTTGTGCTTATGGAACTCTTGAATTTTCCAAAATATACGTTCCGCTTCAAAAATAGGGAAAATAAAATCTATATTTTTGATGCCATTCGGAAAAAATTTGTGGTGTTAACTCCTGAAGAATGGGTTCGACAGCATACGGTGCAATTTCTGATTCAGGAAAAAAACTATCCTATCAGCTTGATTAACGTCGAAAAAGAACTCATATTCAACGACTTAAAAAAACGATACGATATTGTTATTTTCAATTCTGATGGAAGTATTTTTTTGGTGGTCGAATGTAAACGCAGTAAAATAAAGATCAATCAACAAACATTTGATCAAATTGCTCGTTACAACATGATTTTAAATGCTGAATACTTAATGGTCACCAACGGATTGAATCATTATTATTGCACGATGGATTATGAAGCGCAGCAGTATCAATTTTTAAGAGACATTCCGGATTATAAGTCATAAGTAAAGATTATTAATTTTAAGTAATTGGTTTTACTTATATAATCTTTTCACAACCTTACCAATACTTAATCCTTGAACAATAATTGAAAATAGTACGATAATATACGTTATATGAAGTATTAAATCGCCCGATAATTCTTCGCTTAAACTTAATGCTAGTGCAATAGAAATACCTCCACGCAATCCGCCCCAAGTTAAAATTGTGATGGTTTTTATTGGCTTATCTTCTTCATGTTTTAATAATGAATATGGTAAAAGCACAGAAATAAATCTTGCGAGAAGTACACTTATTATAGCAAGAAGACCTAGTAATATATAGCTTGTGTTAAATGCTAATAAGTGAATAGCCAATCCTATAAGTACAAACAGGATTCCATTAAATACATCATCTAAAATTTCCCAAAAAGAATTGATCGCTTTTTGTATTGGGTTTTTATCTTGATTGATGTGTATTTTATGTCCAATCAATAATCCAGCTACAACCATTGCCAACGGTGCAGATACGTGTAGCATAAATGCGCCTGTAGTTCCTCCCATTACTACAGCAAGACTCATCATAACGGCTAACTGTGGATTTTCTTTTAGTGATTGAATGCACTTTAGTCCTAGAAAACCAATTAGTAATCCATAGAGCAATCCGCCAATAGCTTCTTCTAAAAACAAGGTTCCAATTTCTGCTCCAATTTCTGCTGCGCTGTGTTCTCCTGTTGCGGTTGCAATCAACAAAATTCCAGAAAAAACAACAACTCCAATTCCGTCATTAAATAAGGATTCTCCTTCTATTTTTATTCCCAAACTTTCGGCAATATTAGCTTTCTTTAAAATTGCCATTACTGCAATTGGATCTGTTGGTGAAATTAATGCTCCAAATAATAGTGCGTGTACAAATGGCAATTCTAAACCAACGAGTTGCGCTCCAAAAAACGTTAAACCTCCAACTAGAAATGTAGAAATCAAAACACTTAAAGTCGCAAATAAGAAAATTGATTTTTTTTGTTTTGCTAGTGCGGCAAGATTTACATGCAATGCTCCTGCAAATAGTAGAAAACTTAAGATTCCATCGAGTAACAATGTTTTAAAATCAGCATTTACAATGATATTACAAAAGAAGGTATAAAACTCTGGAAACAGCGTTTTACTGAATGTTATTGGAATGATTAAGAGTAAACTTAAAATCATTAACCCAATTGTAGTTGGCAGTTTTAGCCATTTATAATTGATAAAATTAAACAGTGCGGCAATCGTAAATATGATACTGAAAGATTCGAACATTTATGCTGATTTTGAATTAATATATTTCCCCACAAAAACACCTATTACAATTGCTAAATAAAATTGACCAATTATATTTAAAACCATTGTTACGGCTTGTGCGGCATGCGTTAAAGGTGTAACATCTCCATAGCCTACAGTGGTGATGCTTATAAAACTAAAGTAGTAGAATATATACCCAGACGTACTTTTTGGCAATTGAAATGAATTGACATCTAAAAGATATATCATTTCAAATAAAATACCTCCTATGATTCCTAAATATAAAAACCCCAATAAAGGCCCTAATATAAAGCGAAGGTTCACCATTTTGATTTTTACTAACTGCCGGACTAATAAAACACAAAAATTAAAGAACAATAAAAAAGAACTTCCCAAACGTACCCAGACTAGCATTTTATTTTCTATCATAGAATATTCCAGCCAAATACAAATTAGGACTATTGCTCCTAGAAGATACGTTATTACACGCGCTTTATTGCTAGAAGCAATTAACGAACTAGCTAGTATAACCAGCGTATAGTTTATCACAACTATATGCGCTGGGTTTGCACCAATAGCTGCAATGTATATTGGTGTTAGTAAAAAATTAAAAACACTTATTAAAGCAATAAGATATTTATGTTCTTCCAGATAGTTCAAACGAATCTGTGTTTTGGTTTTATTTATTTTTCATTCCAATTACTTTCAATTTTACAACCACTTGTACGTAGTAAAGCTAAAATAGGACAACGATTATCTACTTTTTGCCCTAAAGTTTTCACTTCATCATTAGTTACATCTCCAGATACTAGAGCTTCTAATCGTATATTTTTATAGCTTCCATTTGAATCGTCTGCCACGCCCATAAATCCCGAAAGATCAAGATCAATTTCAACCTTAAAATCAATTCCTGATATATTTAGGGAAAGTTCTTTAGCTACAACTTGCGCTTGTTCATTTTGACAAGCAGCTACAGAAGCAATAAAAAGTTGCATCGGATTTGGTCCTGTATTTGTACCGCCACCATCAACAGGTTCGTCTGTTTGTATTGTCCATTCTGTATCTATAATATTTACTTTAGTAGCGATGCCTTTTCCTTTCGCATCTGCTTTGAAAGTTTCTAAATATGAGTTTTCCATTTTATGATTTTATATTAATGTAGCATCCGTTATTATTTCTAATAAGGCTGGTCCATTATGCGTTTTCAGTTTTTCTAAAGCTGGGATTAATTCTTCTCGTTTTGTAACTCTAATTCCTAAAGCACCACAGTTTTCTGCATATTTTGCAAAGCTTACATTGTGTAAAGACGTTTTCCATACATCAAGTTCTGCTGCTTTTTGCTCTTTGGATATTTTTCCTAATTCTGAATTGTTTAGCAATACATGTTTGATGTTCATATTGTATTTAACAAGTGTCATTACTTCGCCTAAATATTGCCCAAAACCACCATCACCAGAAACGGACCAGATTGGTCTTTCTTTTCCTTGTGCAGCCCAAGCGCCCATTGCAGCTGGCAATGAGAAACCTATAGATCCTAAATACCCTGACATCAAAATTGATTGATTTTTAGGTTCAAAGTAACGTCCAAATGAATAGGTGTTATTTCCAACATCTACAGCAATCACAGCATTGTCGGGAACTACTTTGTTCATAGCTTCAAACACAGCAATAGAACTTAATCCAATTTCGCTTTCATCTTTTAAGCGACTTGCTTTTTCTTCTTTCCATATTTCCCAACGTTTTGCAATTTCTGCACGTCTGTCTACAGTATTTAATTTTCCTTCTGTTTGTTCTTCTATGATTGTTAAGGTTTCTGAGATTTCTCCCCAAAGTGCAGCATCAACTTTATGAAATTTACTCAATGCTGTTGGATCATAATCTACTTGTATGATTGGTTTTTTGGGTGTGATTCCTGTATGATTTGAAAATGAAGCTCCAAATACAATGAGTAAGTCACTTTCGTTCATAAACCAAGAAGCTATTGGCGTTCCGCTTCTTCCTAAAACACCACAACCTAACTCATGATGATCCGAAATTTGTCCTTTTGCTTTAAACGTTGTAATTACCGGACAGTTTAGTTTTTTAGCAAACGCTGTAATTGCTTCCATATGAAAACGCGCTCCGTGCCCCACAATGATAGCAGGTAGTTTAGAATCCTTTATCATAGTGACTGCTTTTGAAACCATTTGCCTTGGCGGCGAAATGTTCATCGGCGTAATTCTTCCGTCTGGAGTTTGTGCTTTTTCATTTGCGGGTTTTGGCATAAAAGCGACTTCATCGGGAAACGTTATGTGTGATACATCTCTGTTTAATAAAGCACTTTTTATAGCCAAACTCATAAGCTCGCTATGCTTTGAGTTTTGTTGTACACTGTGATTAAAGTTTGCTACGGTTTGAAACGCTCCTACCAAGTCTACTTCCTGAAATGCGCCAGTTCCCATTACCTGCGTATTTACTTGACCAGATAGTACTAACATTGGCGAACGATCTACTTTTGCGTCCCACATTCCTGTAAACATGTTTGTAGCACCAGGACCCGCAATACCAAAACTTACAGCTGGTTTCCCCATTAGTTTTCCATACGCTGAAGCTGCAAAAGCGGCTGCGCCTTCATGACGAATGCCAAAGAATTGAAAGTTTCCTTTTGCTTCTTGTCGCATCATGGCATTGGCAATACCTAGGTTTGAATGTCCAACCATACCAAAACCTGTGTCAACTCCCCAATTCACCATCGTTTCTATCATCACATCAGAAATCGTATCTTGGTGTTCTTCTTCTTCTTCAACAGCAATTAGAATTTCATCACCATTTTCTTTTACTTCAAATGTTTTTATACCATCATCATAACCGCCAGGAGACATTCCTGTACACGGATCAAAATCCCAACCATGCCAAGGACAACGCAACATTCCGTTTTCAATAGATCCTTCTCCTAGTGGACCTCCTTGATGTGGACATTTGTTATCGAGGGCAGAAAATTTACCTTTATAATGCGTTAAACAAATACCTTGATGACCAGCAGTGACTGTTTGAACACGTCCTTCTGGTAATGTTTTTTTATCTTTTAGTACACTGTACCATTTTTTGGTTATAGCCATGTTTTAGTTGTTGTTAGTTTTATTCTATTGCTTTAATTCGTATAATTTATAGGTTCCAGTTTTTCCTTTTAGACTCGTCTTAAATTCATTGTTTTTTGGATAGATTTCTTTTACAACGTTATAAGCATCTTCAGAAAGTAATAGCTCAGTTCCAAACTCTTTATTTGCTGTTTCAATGCGGCTTGCATAGTTTACATTATCGCCAATAACTGCCATTTTTTTCATAGCGCCTGTATCAAAAGGTCCCACAATTACATTCCCATAATGAACGCCAGCTCTAATACCGAAAGTGGTACTGAAATTCGATTCTAAATAGTCATTAAATGTGTTTAGTTTTTCTTTCATTTCCGCAATAGCATTAATGGCATCTAGTACAGAATTGTCACTTGTTTTATCTGTGCCAAAAACTGCCAAAATACCATCTCCAGCTACATCGCTTATGATACCATTATGATTTTGAATGATTACATTCATTATTCGGTAATAGCGATTTAATACGTGTACAATATCATATGGTGGAAATTTTTCGGCGAAAGCAGTATAATTTACTATGTCTGTAAAAACAATGGTTAGTTTCTGTTGACTTCCAAGCGCAATTTTTGAATCGCTAGAAAACTGCTCGGAAATGATGTCCATATCTAACTTATCAGAAACCATTCTTCTAATAGATACATTGCCTTTTAATTTGGTTTGACATGCCAAACGAATTTCTGTTGGAAAGTTTAAGGTTTCAGCCATCTCTTGTTCTACAGCGTTTCTTGGACTGCAATTATCAATACCTTGCATGACACTTACACGACAGGTAGAACATTTACCTTGTCCGCCACAAGCATGTGTATGATTGATATTCATTGCCAAAGTAGCTTCTAAAATGGTATTGTCTATAGGACAATTGACACTTTGGTTTTCTTTGAATAGACTTATTCTGTTTAATGTTCTTTTCATTTAGGAGGCTTCTAATAGTTAAACATTAGTTGTTGTTGATTCTTGTTTTGAATTGATCTTGTCGAATGCTTACAGCTCTGTATGAATATTTTATTAAAGAGAATAAGCCTAAAAGCATGATTACAATTCCTATGATACTTATATAGGTAGCACTATCGCCTATTGAACTTAGCTCTAAGCCAGCTATTAAACCTGAAATTGCTAAACACGCTACTGCGATATAGAAAAATACCATTGCTCGATTTAGGGTTTTTAATTGCACTAATTTTCGAATGATGATAGGTTGATCCTTACAGCCTTCCATTATTAATCCGTTGAGTTCACTACTTAAGGTGACCATTAGATTAGAGGTTGATAGAATTAACAGACCAATTCCTGGAACGATTGTTATGGGTAAATACCAGTTTTCCATTGTTGTTGTTTTTGTTTGATTTCCGCGTTAAGGGTTGCAACGGCATCCTCCCGATTTGCTCGGGAGATATAGTGAAAGACCTGACCATTAACACTGAGCGTAGCAGAAGTGTTAATGGTAACGCCCAAATCGTTATTTTTTTAATGAATACCAGCGTAATTTATTCCTGTTAAGTAGTGCATATCTCTATCGAACGTTGATAAGTCGTCATGATTGAATTTGGTAATATCATCATAACCACAAGACCTTGCAATTACTTTTATGAGATCGTTTGTGGCATCAAAATAGTTATGCAATTGCTTGGCAGAAGAGTTTATAATGAGTCTACTTCGCAACGATTCTTTTTGCGTTGCAATTCCTACTGGGCAATTGTTACTTCCGCAAGCGCGCATTCCTAAACAACCGATTGCTTGCAGTGCCGAATTGGATACTGCAATGGCATCAGCGCCGAGCATCATTGCTTTTGCAAAGTCTTCGGCAATGCGCAAACCACCTGTAATTACAAGTGTGACATTGGTAGCGCCAACTTTGTCCATGTATTTTCGGGCTCTTGCTAATGCAGGAATTGTTGGTACGTTGATGTTGTCTCTAAGAATGGTTGGCGCAGAACCTGTTCCGCCGCCGCGACCATCGAGAATGATATAGTCGACACCAACATCGAGTGCAAATTGAATGTCTTTTTCTATGTGACTTGCTGCGATTTTGAATCCGATAGGAATTCCTCCAGTACGTTCGCGTACTTTCTCGGAGAAATCTTTGAAGTCTTGTACCGTATGGAAATTAGGATTTGCTGCTGGCGAAATAGCTGTTTCTCCTTCTTTTAGTCCTCTTACTTCAGCAATTTCTTTACTTACTTTGTTTCCTGGTAAATGTCCTCCAGTTCCAGTTTTTGCACCTTGTCCGCCTTTAAAATGAAAGGCTTGTACATTATCTAGTTTATCCCACGAGAATCCAAATTGTGCCGATGCAAGTTCGTAGAAATATTTTGAATTGTTTGATTGTTCTTCAGGTAGCATTCCTCCTTCTCCAGAGCAAATACCTGTTCCTGCTAGCTCTGCTCCTTTTGATAATGCTATTTTGGCTTCGCGCGATAATGCTCCGAAACTCATGTCACTTACAAAAAGTGGCATATCGAGTGTTAGTGGCTTTTTTGCATTTGGACCAATGACAACTTTACTTGCTACTTCTTCATGATCTAGTAAAGGTCTGGAGGCTAATTGCGCTGGTAAGAATTGAATGTCACTCCATTTTGGCAATGTGTTTCTGTCTACGCCCATAGATGCAGAGAAACCATGATGTCCGAGGTTTTTTAGTCCGTTTTTGGCTAATTCTTTAATGTAACCTGTGTATGGTTCTGTACTTTCTGGATGTGTATCTGCATACGCACCTAAGTATTCATCGCGGTTGAATGGTTGTGGGTTGTTGACTAAGTATGCGTCAATTTCAAATTCATCAACCAATAAATTATCGCCTTCTATTTTGGTAGAGAATTTATGTAATACTTCTTTGTTGTTGTATTCTGAAACACCTGAATCTACTCTGTAATCCCAGCCATGAACTCCACAAATTAGATTGTCTCCATCTACATGTCCGTCTGCCATTAATGCGCCTCTGTGCAAACATCTTCCATAAAGCACAGATATATCTTCATCAAATTTTACAATTACTAAGTCTAATCCGTTGACTAATGCATGAACTGGTTGTTTGTTTATTAATTCACTTATTTGGGCAATTGCTACTGGTTTTTTCATAAATGTTGGTTGGCTTTTTATTGTTGTTTTGGTTATGCGTTTTTCAGTATATTTTAAATTATAGGCAAGCTAAATCTTTTCTGAAGTATAGAAAAGACCAAAATATCTGATAGTTACTTTAGACGACACATTATGCATTTATTTACATATACATGATTTTTAAAGCGCTATGCTTTTAATTTTCAATGCTATTGCAATCAGATTCGTGTATACTAATCACTTGCAACTAAAGATAAGAAGTTATTCTTAAAAGATGGTTTTAGCTACTAATTGCACAAATTAGATGTACGAATTGTATGTTTATTATTCAGCTTTAGAAATAAATTTTGTGTCGTACTCAATGATACCGCCTTTTCGCATTTTGCTGAGTACATTGCTTACTGTTTGTCTAGAAGTATTGGTAAGATTTGCTATTTCTTTATGAGATAAGAGATTTTTTGCTACTAACTTTCCAGCTTCATTTCTCTCTCCAAATTCATTTAAATAATCTGTTATAAATTCTTGAATTCTTGTCGTGCTATCTTTATATAGTAGATCGTGAAGTCTTCGTTCTAATTTTTTTATACGCAATCCATAAATTTTTAGCACTCCATTTTTTAGAGATGTATGTGTTGACATCAACTCTTCCATTTGATCTGCGCCTATATAACAAATTATACAATCTTCTAGCGCATAAGCAACTTCTTCGGTGGCTGTTTCTTTATCGAATAGCGCGAGTTCACCAAAGATGTTTCCTTTTTTTACAACATATTTAACTGTATTGTTTGTATTGTTTACAATTTTTACGCTGCCTTTTTTTAGGAAGAAAACACTATCTTGATGATTCTTTGGAAGCGCGATAGATTGCCCTTTTTCAATAGAATCCATCTCAAGAATATCACAGATTTTCATCATGTTGTGCATTCCGAGTTTTTTAAAAAGATTGAATCCTTCTAAAAACCAATATTTAGTAATTGCTTTCAATTAGTTGTCGTGCTTATTTTCAATTCAAATATATACATTTTAACATATACATGATTGCCTGAAATTTTCAATAGTTACTTTATACGACAATCTTGATTTATAATATGAATTCATTTTTTTTGTTTCAAATAGCTATTCTTTCGAAAATTAAGGAAATTTAGACCAAATCGGAGAAATAAAGTAAAAAGTGCTAATTTTAGACTTTTAAAATACTATCATTATTTAAGCACTGAAAAGTAAAATTGTACTCCGAAAAACTGAATAGTCTAATTATTTAATTATTTACTCTTTGAATTCAAATAAAATCGCCGTAGTCATACTCAATTGGAATGGAAAAGAGCTGTTAGCGCAGTTTTTACCAAAAGTATTGGCATTTTCAAAAGAAGCTACGGTTTATGTGGCAGATAACGCTTCCGCGGATGACTCCATAGACTATATCAAAAAGAATTTTCCCGAAGTACAACTCATTCAAAATGCTGAAAATGGCGGTTATGCAAAAGGTTATAATGATGCATTACCAGGAGTTTCAGAAGAAATTTTCTGTTTGTTGAATTCAGATATTGAAGTGACTGAAAATTGGCTTGCTCCTATCCTAGCGGAATTTGAATCAAATACTGAAACCGCGATTATTCAGCCTAAAATTTTAGATTTTAAACAACAAACACATTTTGAATATGCTGGCGCAGCTGGTGGATTTATTGACAAATACGGTTATCCTTTTTGTCGCGGACGCATTTTTCACACTTTAGAGGAAGACAAAAATCAATACAATGATTCTAAAGAAATATTTTGGGCGTCTGGTGCTTGTTTATTTATAAGAAAAAGTGTTTTTCATGAATTGAATGGTTTTGATGAAGATTTTTTTGCGCATCAAGAAGAAATCGATTTGTGCTGGCGTGCGTTTAACAAAGGATATAAAGCAACATACATTGCGGAAAGTGTTGTGTATCATGTTGGTGGTGCAACTTTAGATAGTGCAAACCCTAAGAAGACTTATTTGAATTTTAGAAATTCACTGTGCATGCTTGCCAAAAATCTTCCGAAAGGGAAATTAGTTCCAATCATTTTTTTACGCTTGGTTTTAGATGGAATTGCTGGTGTACAGTTTCTCACAAAACTTCAGTTTAAGCATGCTTTTGCTATTTTAAAAGCGCATTTTCACTTTTATGCACGTTTGCCAAAAATGGTTAAAAAACGTGGAGAAAAGCAACAGAAACAGTATTTTGGTCACAAATCCATTGTCTATTCCTATTTTATAAAAGGGAAAAAACAATATTCTGATTTATCATAAATGCATTTGTTTAAGAAAACAATTTTTATCTTATTACTATTTCTAAATTCGCTTTTAACTGCGCAAGATGATTCTGAAAAAATTCTAGCTCAATATAATGAGCTTGCTAATTATATTCCTAAAAGTCTTGAAAAGGATACTGTTTACAATCCAGAAATTCGTATTTCAAAATTTCCTTTTAATTCCATTGCCAATATAAAAGTTCATCATACTATAAGGCATTTTACAACTTTAACTCCAAAAGAAATTGCTTGGCTGGAAGAGAAAATTTCAACATTAGCAATTGCGCTACATGCGGAAGGAAAATATTTTTTGGTTGGTCAAATTGGTGGCTCAAGTGGTTGTCATGCAAAAGATTTAATAGATACACTTTACCTAAACACCATAAAATTTACTCGTTTAAACTTCTGTCACGGCTGTACTGACGGTTATATTGATGAAGAGTTTATTGAAATCTTTAATGCAAAAATGTATCAATTATTACAAATTAGGCAATCTGATTTGAAAACACATCTTTTTTACGGAACGTACATAGGAAAAGGTGAAAAGCGTTCTAAAATTGAATTGACACTTACTAGCGAAAGAACATTTACACTTCAGATCAATAAAAAAGATGCCGTTGAATTTTCTGAAGGTTTATGGGAAAATGACAACGATACACTAATCTTAACATCTAAAAAAATGAATCAATCCAATATCAATACGTTTGAATTGAAAGCTGTAGAGTTTCGGTTAAAGAATCCTTATAGAAGGAGTAAATTGATTAGACTTTCACCTGAAAGATGGAAACTTAAAAAAGTATTGTAATACTAAAAAACTGTCTAAAAGTTGTGTCAAATGTTCGTGAAACTATTGTATCTCACTCTTAGACAGCTTCTTAAATTCTTATTCAGGCACTGTTGGACAAGCAGCAGCACATCTCATAAATACACTTGTAGCACCGCATAATAATGGTCCTTGAGATACAACACAATCACAAATTGTAACCCAAGTTCCACCTTTAATTGCATTGTCTTGTAATGTTGAAATAGATTTTTTGTTAAGATCTAATGTTTTCAGATTTCTTTTTTTCATAAGGTTTAAAATTAATTAGTTAGATCATCAATTTAGTTGGATTTTATCAATAAAAACAGAGCTCGCAACTCAAATTCTTAAATTTGAGTAATCAGTATTTACTAAAAATGCTACTATAAAAGCACATTCAATGCAATATTATCAATAAAAAGGAGTTCTTTTTGAGATGTTAAAAAAACGAAGATTGATATCTTTAAAAGTTTGTTAATCCTTGTAAAAACCATATCATTTTTAATACTTTTGGTTAAAATTTTGAAAAAACCGTTTTAATTATATAAAATACAGATTTATGAAGAAGATTCTTTTATTGGCAGCTACGGCTTCTATTGTATTATCCTCTTGTGTTTCCAAAAAAGATTTTGCTGATTTGGAAGCAAAACATCAGGAGACAAAAGATTTATTAAATTCTGCTACTGTCAAGTTAAACGCTTGTTTGGAAGAGAAAGCCTCTGCTACGGCTAAAGCGGATGCATTAGAAGATCGTGTAGCAGATTTGAAGAAGACAAACAATGATTTGATTGAAAACACCAAAGAAATGACTGTTTTAACAGCAAAAGGTGCTGACAATCTAGAAAAGTCTTTGGAGAGTATGAAAGAGAAAGATTTGAAGATTACACGTTTACAAGATGCTATCAATAAAAAAGATAGTGTAACGTTAGCCATTGTTTCTAGCTTGAAGAAAGCCGTTGGTATCGATGATCCAGATATTGAAGTAAATGTTGAAAAGGGAGTTGTATTTATCTCTATTGCTGATAAATTATTATTTAAAAGCGGAAGCTATAATGTAACTTCTAAAGCGAAAGAAGTTTTAGGAAAAGTAGCGAAAGTAGTTAACAGCAAGCCAGATTTTGAGTGCATGGTAGAAGGTCATACTGATAATGTTCCTTATAATAAAGGTGTGTTGATTGATAACTGGGATTTAAGTGTAAAACGTTCTACATCTATTATTAGAGTATTGCAAGAATTAGGCGTAAATCCAGGACAGTTAATTGCAGCTGGAAGAAGTCATTATGTGCCATTGGTGGAAAATGATACTGCTGAAAATAGAGGAATTAACAGACGAACACGTATTGTAGTCTTGCCAAAGATTGATCAATTCTACGAGATGATTGAAAATGAAATGAAAAACCTATCTACGGAAGGAAAATAATATAGTTTTAGGCAACTAAATGAAAAAGCGTTCAATAGTGCATTGAACGCTTTTTTTGTTTAAGAATTATTACTTTCTCTATATTTTTCAGCATCAAGTTTACTGTTTTCAAACAATTCTATAAAATAAGACGATTCAAAATTCATCTCTTCTACAGCAATTAAGTTTGTACGACTTTCAGCTATATACGCTAAGAATTCGATCGCAGTTAAAAATTAAATATAACTATGAAGTTATAGCTAACTCACGTTATTTAAAAATTTTAACATGCAGTTACACCAACCATACACATCGAATGATGCACTGAAACACAAGCTACACAGGTTTGCTCATTAGTATTGCAATTTACTTGTGTTGGATTTGTATTATCGCTTGGGTCTAATCCAGAATCACTAGTTGTCTCTGTTTTTCCTATACCACCAGTTAAGTTAAATTGGTTTAACTTTGAGATTTGTTCTTTCTTAAATAAAAGTTTCTTTTTCATAATAATACAGTTTTTAAAATTCTAATAGATTCTTCAGCAATAGTTAAAATCAGACTATTCACTATTGCCTCAAATATAAAAGAATACAAAAATACTTTATGAAACACATTGCGTCAATTTATAAATAAGCCCCAACTAATTGCCTTGACTATCTATTTTATTTAAGTTTTTAATAAAAGTTGAAGGATATATATTCGTAACTTTCTTAAATGCTCTTGAAAAAGGTTTTGCATTTTTAAAACCACATTCTTTAGCAATAAATTCAATTGTGTACGCTCTAAAACGGGTGTCTTCTTTAAGTCGTTTTACCGAGTACTGGATACGCAATTTATTTATATAGGTTGTATAGGATTGATTTTTATATACATTTATTATATTAGAAAGATAAGCTGTATTTGTGTTAAGTTCTTTTGCCAAGAAAGATAATGTACAATTTTGTTCTATATATAAATGATCTCTTTCAAATTTTTCTAGAGCATCCAGAATTTGCTGAGTTTGTTCTTCAGGAATTGCTTTTTTTACGGGATTAGAATTATTTTCTTTTGTTTCATTAAGA
This sequence comes from Kordia sp., assembly GCF_050633145.1. Lineage (GTDB taxonomy): Bacteria > Bacteroidota > Bacteroidia > Flavobacteriales > Flavobacteriaceae > Kordia. The sequence continues at coordinate 60,703 of NZ_JBOEFY010000015.1, forward strand.
AGCTTTTGAAAGGAAGCATTATTCTTTTGTTCTCGTCTTCTAAAAAATAAATATCCCAAAATAAGTGATACAATTAGTACTAAAGAAAAAATATACCAAGCCGTTTTCTTCTTGGAGGTATTTTCTAAAGTCTTTTCTAATTTCTGGATCCTTTTTTCAAGTTTGGGTAGCGTATACTTCTGATCTATGGATCCTTTGATTTTTTCATTACCTGAATAGAGTTGCTCAGTATATACAACTGCTAACTTTGCATATTTTACAGCATTTATTAAATCTCCTTTTTGTTCATAGCACTCTGACAAAAGTGAATACGTAGAAGGTTGGTTTAACTTTTTTGAAGAATCCTTAAAAAATGGTTCGCTTTTTTTGATATAATAGATGGCGCTATCAGCTTGTTTTAATCTTAAAAATACTTTTCCCTTGTAAAAATAATTACCTTGAAATATTTTTTTAACATTTATTACTTCATTAGCTTTTAACGAATTATTAAAATGAGTCAGCGCTGTTGCATAATTTTCTTTTATAAAAGAAGAAATCCCTAATGACTGTTCAAGATATGCAATTGTGTTTTGATCCTTTTCTTGAATTGCCAGTTGAAGTCCTTTTTGCCTGAAAAAATAAGAAGAATCTAGCAATGCTTTTTGTTCTTTATAAAACGAATGTTTACGTAAATATGCATTTCCCAAACTTTTTAAAATCCCAATTCTTAAATTATAAGAAACAGCCGCTACTTCAATCTTTTTATACAATAAATTAAATGTTTTTAAAGCTTTATCTAGCTCTCCCAACGTATAATACAGTGCTGCAATTTTATGTTCAATTTTTATAATTAAAATTTTATCTTGTTTATCTTCTGCAATTGATAAAGCTTTCAAATAATAAGATAAGGCTTTGTCAAAATCTCTTTTAATATAATAATAATAATATCCTTTTTTCTCATAAACGTATGCTAGCTCAATACTTTCTTCATTCTTTACCATATCGTAAACTGACTCTATATATGAAAATGCTTTTTCTTCAGTTCCGTATAAAATTTCATGATGACACATTTTTAGATAAACAGTAATTTTCTCTTTTCTATTGTTCGCTTTTGAGTATAGCTTATCCAGATATATTTTAGCAATCGTAGAGTTTGTATTTCGAATAGACTCGTATTTATTGGCTAACTGTTTAAATGAATACTTTGCCAGACTATCAGATTCAATTTGTGTCGTTGTTTGACTATAACAAAACAATGGAATTAAAATGTATATGAACAATAAAAAAACAGCATTTTTCATTTGAGAAGAAAATTTAGAAATAAGTATAAACTATGAACGTATTTCATAAAAATAAGTACATTTTTAAACATATTTTATTTTGAAACATTTTTTGTGATTTAAAAATAATTTAAATCAATTTCTTACATAAATGAATACAGAAGGAATCATACTTAGTAAAGAAGATAAATTTGAAACTTTATACTACCCTTCTTTTAATGTGCCTTTTTATAAAAGGGAATAACCTTGTCTTTTGATTCTCATATTTTTAATTTTCATTTGTATGGTAATTAATTTAAAATCATATAATTATGAAAAAAAAGAAATTAAATCACCGCGGATTAAGATTAAACAAAAACACGGTATCTAGTCTTGAATCAGAAAATGTAAAAGGAGGAACTGTTGCTAGTCTTTTTAGGGATAGAGCTGGAAATTGTTATGCAAGTGTAACTACTTGTCCACATGAAACTCAACCAGAAACTGCATGTCAATGTCCGCCACCGCCAACAAATTTTTCAGATTGTGGAGGAAATTGTGCCTGTGAAACTAATGGAATGTGGTCTTGCTAAAATATTGAAAAACCATATACACTTTTAGCTTGTGTAAGTTTGAAACTTACACAAGTTTTTAGGTTTTGTATATCATATAAATTCAAACAATAAAATCTTCTACTTCTTACGTCGAATCACATTACACCGAAATACTCTGCGGATGTTGAATGCGATTCTCCGGATCGAGTTGCTTTTTGATTGCTTTCAATTCTGGAAGATACTTCCCGTAATACGCCGTTTCAAAATCTTTAAAATTAATGTCAGGATAATTACGATAATGCGCACGAATTCCATGTTTATAGAAACGGTCTTGCACTACTTTGAATGCTGCTAACCTACTTGCTTCTTGCGATGGTTTATCCCAATATGACTGTAATTCTGATAAATACGGATAACTTCTATGTGGAAACACAGAACGTTTCTCTGCAGCAGTTGAATTGATGTTTCCGCCAAGCGTATTCACTTGATAAATTAATCCTCTAGAAGAAATCACTTTAGAAATTACATCGTCAATACAACCTTCAATTTCAGTGAAATCTTTGTACAATCCTGCGCAAGCATTTTTAAAATACAAAGGATGTTGTACACCATAAAAAGTCTTTAAAGCTTTTGCTAATGGACGTTTGCTTCCTATCGTAGCTTTGTCTGAAATTGCTTTGAGTGCGTTATACATTTCCATTACACCTTTATTATCATTCGAATAATTAGTGATCAGAATTGTCAACGTTTTTCCATTCAACACAAATGCTGCAAAGGCTGTATTTGGTAATTTTTTTGTGTATTGAAACCATGTTTTTAATAATTCTTTCGCTCTATCAGTTGTCAATTTGTACGCTTTGCAACGATACGCTTGGAAAAAACTTGGTGCTTGATAAGTTCTAAATTTCATCTTGGTGACAATACCAAAGTTTCCATTTCCGCCACCTTTACATGCCTTTAATATTGCCGAAGTGCCACTTTCGTGATGAATGTTTCCTTTTCCATCTACCAAAGTAATAGATTGCAAACTATCGCAAGTTAGACCATATTTACGGCTAAAAAAACCGTATCCTCCACCAAGTGTCAAACCTGCAATTCCGACTGTAGCACATGAGCCTGAAGGCAAAATTCGTTGTTTTGGCAACATTTCATTGTACAATTCTTTTAACACACAACCAGTTCCTACTGTCAAACTATGATCTGGCGCCCACTCCATTTTTTTCATGGCAGAAACATCTACGACCAATCCATCGTTGGTACTTGAAAAACCTTCAAAGCTATGTCCGCCACTTTTTACAACTATTTTCAAGTTTTTAAAATTGGCAAATTTCACAGCATCTACCACGCCTTGCGTGTTAAAACATTGTGCAATATACGTTGGCGATTGTTGAAATCTTTTATTAAATCGAATGGCTAAATCTTGGTATTCAGCATCTGCCTTTTGGTAGAGTTTTATATTTTCTGGAAGCAATTCTGGCATAGTCGGAGTTGCTTCTTTTGATGTATCTGTTGTTGTAGATTTGCCTTTTTTTGGTTCATCAGCACATGAAAAAACGGTATAACCAATTCCGCCTAAAACAACCAATTTTGCAAAGTCTCTTCTATTATATTTTGACATTAACGATAGATTTTACGTTCGTTTAAGGCTTTGTGATATTTACGTGCATTGGCTTCGTGTTGACGATTCGTTTTTGCAAAGTTTGAATAGCCTGAAAAGTCTTCCTTCGCACAGAAAAAGATATAATCGTGCTTTTCATAATTCAGCACTGCATCAATATATTGTACCGATGGAATGTAAATTGGTCCAGGTGGCAAACCTCTGTTTTTATAGGTATTATAAGGTGAATCGAGCTCTTTGTCTTTGTTTAAAATTCTTTTGATTTCAAAATCACCTAAAACCCATTTTAATGTTGGGTCTGCATCTAGCGGAATTCCACGTCTCAAACGATTTACATATACGCCAGCAATTTTTGGAGCCTCGTCCATTTTAATGGTTTCGCACACTACAATTGAAGCTAATGTAGATACTTCTGTTTGCGACATGTTTAACTTTTTAGCTTTCGCTTTGCGTGCTGGTGTCCAAAAACGCTTGTACTCTTTGGCGAGTTTCGCTATTAAATCTTCCGCAGAAATATCCCAATATACATTGTACGTATTCGGAATAAACATCGTATTTATAGTCGTTGGCGTAAAACCGTATTTGCTTGTAAATTTTTCGTCCGTAATTAATTTTAGAATATCTTCTGCTGATAATTCAACAGTTAAGGCAATTTTTTCGGCTACTTCTTTCTTCGTACGCGCATTGTTAAACGTAACTTGTGTTTCTTTCTTACCATTTCCTTTGCGTAAATCTTCTACTACTTTACTATAGACAACATTTTTAGGAAAAACATATTTTCCAGCTTCTAGCGTTTCTTGTTTTAGATTTCGCAATTCAGCATACTCTTGAAACTTTTCGGTATTTTCTATAATCCCTTTCGTTTTCAAGTCATTTAAAACATCTTCCAACGTTGCTCCAGTAGGCACATAAAACGCAGTTTGTTTATCTATACTTGCAGTTTTCTTTCCATAAAAATACATAGAAGCTGTCGGATAAAAATATATTCCTACTGCAATGGCAGCAACTAAAAGTATAAGTCCAATTATTTTAAATTTCTTCATAAATGTGTAAAATCTATTTTAGAGAATGATATCGATATCTCCTTTTCCTTCACGAATAATTTCGGGTTCGTACCCTGATAAATCTATAATGGTAGATGCAACATTGTCTCCATAACCGCCATCAATTACGGCATCAACTAAGTTATCCCACTTTTCCAAAATCAACTCTGGATCAGTTGTATATTCAATAATATCATCTTCATCATAAATTGACGTGGTTACAATAGGGTTTCCCAATTCTTGTACCAAAGTTCGTATGATGTTATTATCAGGCACACGAATTCCAACTGTTTTTTTCTTTTTAAATACTTTTGGCAGATTGTTATTTCCGGGTAAAATAAACGTATACGGACCTGGCAATGCTTTTTTCAAGATTTTGTAGGTTCGTGTATCAATTTGACGAATATAATCGCTAATATGGCTTAAATCGTTACAGATAAAGGAAAAATTTGCCTTTTCAAGCTTTACTCCTTTTATTCTGGCAATACGTTCCAATGCTTTCGTATTGGTAATATCGCAACCCAAACCATATACAGTATCCGTAGGATAAATCACTAAGCCGCCATTTCGTAAAATGTCCACAACTTTTTTGATCTCTCTAGGATTCGGGTTTTCGTTATATAATTTGATAAATTCTGCCATCTATATGTATATCGGGTTTCACAAAAGTAATTGATTTTTAGTAATTATACGCATTCCTTTTTGAATCTGTTTTATGATATTATAAAGTATTGTCTGTTTGTTAATTAAGGGATTACCGTAAACGTTTGCTATTTTATTTTTATAACTTTTTAACTAACCAAAACTTTATATCATGTTAAAATCAATTTTAAATCTAAAAGGTGCTTCTGTAATCAAAAAAGAACAGCAAAAAAGTACGCTAGGCGGCAGACTTCTAATTTCTAATGTTTGTACTGCAAGTACGCAAGGACAGCCATGTGGACCGCCACATTGTCCTGGGTTGTGTGGTCGTCTTAATGGAGACCCATATTGCTGGCCATATTAAAATTTTGAACTGCTGGTGGTAAATTTTATAAAACTCCAGCAGTTTTTCTTTTCATCATTTTAATGTATTTTAAATCACTGATTATAAGCCATTCAACAAATACAAACTTTAAGTCAAAATTAAGATTTGCGCATACTTTTTTTTAGGATATTGCGTTATTAAATTACATTAAAACTTCGTTCATGAAAAAATCATTCTACATTGGTATTTTAAGTTTGTTTATTCTGTTGAATTATTCTTGTAGTTCAGATTCAGACATAGATATTACACCATCACCTACAAGTCCTGAAACAGTTGGAGCTGGAATATTACTTGATGTTTCGTATGGAACAGACACCGATCAAACATATGATTTGTATTTACCACAAAATAGAACGCTTGGAACTAAAGTGATTATTTTAGTACATGGCGGCGGTTGGACAAGTGGCGATAAAGCAGATATGAATAGTTTTGTAGAATTGATTCAAGCTGATTTGCCCCAATATGCCATTGTGAATATGAATTACCGCTTGGCTAATGATACCACTTCTCCATTTCCAATGCAGTTAGACGATATTACTACACTGATCAATCAGTTAAAAACGCGCAACGAAGAATATATTATTTCCGAAGATTATGCTTTTTTAGGAACGAGTGCTGGCGGACATTTATCACTTTTATGGAGTTATGCGTATGATACACAAGCCGATGTAAATATGGTTGCTAGCATTGTAGGGCCAACGAATTTAGCTGATGAAGCTTATTTGAATACTGCCGATCCAACGATACAAGCATATATTGATTTGCTAGGCGCTGAAGTTGTAGTTCCGCTTTTAGAGAGTTTTAGCCCATTTCATACAGTCACAAATTCTGCTCCACCAACAGCATTGTTTTATGGTGGACAAGATCCGTTGATTCCAAACTCACAAGGAATGGATTTAAGCGATCGTTTAACAGAATTAGGCGTAACACATGAGTTTACATTTTATCCAGAAGAAGGACACGGCTGGAACGGACAAAATGGTATTGATACTTGGAATAAGCTGAAAGCTTTTGTGAATGAATATCATTAGGTATTAAAGACGCTTTGCTTTTGGTATTTGGTATTGGGTATTGGGTATTGGGTATTGGGTATTGGGTATTGGAAAATACTTTTTCATTTAAAATTTAGCATTCAACATTTATAATTTAATTGTTTGTTGTTTGAAACAATCAAAATTAGCAATCATTTATTCATAATCTGAAATCAACAATTCTTAAAGTTTTCTTAAAATGGTATGAAAGTTGATTGATTAGTCTCCAAACTTTAGTCTCAAAACCGATTTTTATGAAAACACTCGTCTCATTTGTGTTCGTACTGTTATTTACCGCAAGCAGTTTGGCACAAGAATCACCCATTTTAAAAGTAGGCAACACACAAGTTGGTCTTAGTTCCTTAGATATTTCTGTGGAGATTGTGGGCAATAGAGCCACCACAACGTTTGATATGTTGTATTACAATCCGACCAATCAAATACTCGAAGGAGAATTGTCTTTTCCGCTAGGAGAAAATTTTAATGTATCTCGCTTTGCGCTAGATGTAAACGGAAAACTTCGAGAAGCTGTCGTGGTTGATAAAGAACTTGGAAGAATTGCTTTTGAAGATGTTGTACGCCGAAGAGTAGATCCTGCGTTGCTTGAAAAAGGCACAGGAAACAATTATAAAGCACGCATCTACCCTATTCCTGCCAATGGTTACAAACGTGTAGTCTTGGCGTATGAACAAGAGTTATTGTTTAAAGATGATGGTTATTATTTTGATTTGCCGTTAAATTTTAAAAATCAACTGGAAAAGTTTAAGATCGATATTACTGTTTTTGAACAGGAAGATGCGCCTGTGATTGAAAAAGGGCAAGTTTCTGGATTGAATTTTACGAATTGGCAGCGTAACTACCGAACACAGTTAGAAAAGAATAATTACACACCAAATAAGAGTCTGCTGATTAAAATCCCAACGAAAGTGAACACGAAAAAAATATTGGTTTCAGACGATTATTTTTATTCACATTTGATATTAAACCCACAAAAGAAACTTCGTGAAAAAGCTACTAAAATTACACTCCTTTGGGATACTTCACTTTCCATGAAAGATCGTGATATTGAAAAGGAAATTAAGCTTTTAGATACCTATTTTTCTTATTTAAAAAATGTCAAAGTTCATTTTAAATCCTTTAGTAATGAATTGATTACAGAGAAAAAATTCACTATTAAGAATGGAAATTGGAATGTTTTAAAAGACGAACTTAAAAATACCGTATACGATGGCGGAACAAACTATAACTTCTTACATAAAAAAGTTAAAAAGTCAGATTTGATTTTGTTGTTTTCTGATGGAATTCAATCGTTGAGCGATGCAAAATATTATGCAGAATCTCCACTGATTGTTGCCAATAGTGTGAAAAAATCAAATCATGCAGCGTTGAAAGCTATGGCAGAATCGTCTAATGGTGTGTATATTAATTTGACTGTAAAGTCTGCACTAGAAGCATTTTCTGATTTGAAGCATCAACAGTATCAATTTTTAGGCTATAAATCGTATGTGAAGAATATTGACATTTATCCAAAAGGATCTGTGAATGTGGACAATACTTTTTCTGTTTCTGGGAAAAATCAAAACAATAATGAAGAAGTGATTTTGTATTTTGGATATGATTCAAAAATTACTGAAAGTGTCACATTGAATTTTAAAAACGCACAAAAAGATGTTGGAAACGTTCCACGCATGTGGGCACAAAAACGATTGGCATTTCTACAAGAAAATTTTAAAAAGAACAAAAAAGAAATTATTGATTTAGCTGTAAAACATGGTTTAGTTACTGATTACACTTCATTAATCGTTTTAGAAGAAGTGCGCGATTACGTGCGTTATAAAATTGAACCACCAGCAGAATTGTTGGAAGAATACAATACGCTTTTAGCTGAAATTGAACGCAATAAAGACAAAAAACAGCAAATTATTGAAGTTATAGAAGATGAGGTGGAAGTTGAAGAAATGGTCATTTCAAGTGAATTTCGTGAAACTAATGATAGTGACCAACTAGGTAGAAGAATACAGCATAATAATGCCATTAGTCCGCAACAAATCAGAATGACTAATGGTTTTCGTAACGAATCCGAAATAATTGCTGTTGAAGACGTAGAAGTTATTGACGAAACAGAAATCGAAGAAGATATTGAAGAAGTTCCTATTTCAATTATTGAGGACGCACCTATATTTCCAGGTTGTGAAAGTCTTGCAAATAATAGAGAACGTAAACGCTGTTTTTCTGAAAAAGTACAAGAATTAATTTCAGAAAACTTTAATGTAGCTATTGCCAAAGATTTAGGGTTTGTAGGAGTACAACGATCCTATGCAATGTTTACTATTGATAAAAATGGGCTTATAAAAGATGTTAGAGTCAGAGCGCCACATCCACGTATTGAAGCAGAAGTACGACGTGTTATAGGTTTGTTTCCTAATATGATTCCTGGAAAACAACGAGGGAAAAATGTAGATTCTCGCTATACATTGCCAATTATTTTTAGAGTTGATGATAATGGACAAGTGATTCAAAATTCTACGACTCCTGTATCAAATCAGACACAAACAAGAACTTCTACTTCGCAAAATAATAAAGATTTACAAGTAGCAGATTCAACCTTAAAAGCACCATATATTCAGGAACTGCGACAGTTTAAAACTGTTCAGGAAGCATACAGTTTTTACTTGCTTCAACGTGAAAAATATTTGAATGTTCCTGCCTACTATGTAGATGTTTCTACCTTTTTTAGAGGTGAATTTGAAGCTGTAGATACATCGAATCGTATTTTATCAAACATTGCAGAAACTGATTTTGATAATTATGAATTGTTGAAAGTGTATGGCTATCAATTACAAGCAACGAATCAACATAAACTTGCATTGTTCATTTTTAAGCGCATTTTAGAATTGCGTACCGAAGATGTACAATCGTATCGTGATTTGGCATTGGCGCATGAAAATTTAGGCGAATGTCAAGAAGCATTTAATGTATTTGCTAATATTCTTTCTGGGAAAATTTACGAAGGAACACACAGACGTAATTTTAGTAGTTTGAATAGTATTATTACGAATGAAATGAATTATTTGCTTGAAAAATACAAAGGTGATATTGATACAAGCAAAGCAGAAACTCCTACTCTAGCAGCAGAAACTTTTGATGTGCGTATTGTGGTCGATTGGAATCATAACGATACAGATATTGATTTGCATGTAATTGATCCAAATCGTGAAGAATGTTCGTATAAACATACAACTACAAAAATTGGTGGAAGCATTTCTAAAGATATGACACAAGGTTTTGGACCTGAAGAATTTACTTTGAAAAATGCTATTAAAGGTGATTATTTTATAAAGGTGAATTATTATGGAGATCGCTACCAGAAAATAGAAAATCCTACGTTTATGAAAGTCACCATGTATGCGTATTACGGAACGTTACGACAAACCAAAGAAGTTAAAATCATTCGATTGACAAAGTCTAAAGACAAGCAAATTGTAGCTAAGATGACGTTTTAGTTGCTCATCTCGACTCCGCTCGATGTGACAGGTTTCTGGTATTGGGTATTGGGTATTGGGTATTGGGTATTGGGTATTGGGTATTGGGTATTGGGTAAGTTGTTTTTTCTACTTTTAGTTTCAAAATATAAACTTATAAACCTTTAAAATTCGTTGATTTTAGTATACTAGAGTTAATGTAACATTAGCATATAATCAAATCATTCAAATTATCATGTGAAACGCACTAACACCAAATACCCAACACCAAAAACCTAACTAAAGATCAGCAGGTTTCGCTCGACTAATTTGAAACGGTTGAAACCAATCCCAACTGACTCCAAATCCGATTTGATTGCCCGAATCGACAAAACGATAGTTATAATTGTCATGTCCGTACACATAGGTTACAAAGAGTCCAATATCACGATTAAAAGGATACAATGTAAAAGTAGTTTCGCTTCGTAGCGCTTCTACAGAAGGATGTGCACCTTGAATGATTTCAAACTTTTGCTCAATAGCGTATCGTAACTTTGGTTTCCATTGGTGTTCATATTCATACTCAAGACCAAAACGGTTTCGACCATAAATATTAATATCAAATTCAGAATAACCACCAAAATCAAACAATCCCAAAAAACGATTGTGATACAATTCCCAAGAAGCTGTAAACGAATGTATTTTGTATGGTTCGTCACGTTTATTCAATTCATTGAATCGGAAGTTTACAGAAAGTTTGGTTGTATTGGTTGAAAAGTTTCCGTTCTTTCTATTGAGTAAATCCGATAAATTTGTATCATCAGTAATTGTAGCATGAAAATCCGAACACGTCATTGTTTCATCGTCTTCACCATGTAAAAAAGTACAGCCCGATTGTCCGTTAGAATAGTGTCCGCTTTCAATTGCCCAAGTAAAAAAGTTATTGCTACTTGTTTTTATCATCTGCTGCCAACCAAATAAAAAACGGTACGAAGGTGTTTTTACTGGTTTTGAGTTTTCTGCATACATACGAATATGCGGTTGAAATGTTACATAAAAAGCATTTCCTGGCTTATCTTCATACTCATACATATTTTTACGAATCGTATTCCAAATACTATAATAAACTACTGGTTTTGCGTCAAACAGAATCGTTTCTTGCGAATTCATGTTTGATAAATATCCCAAAAATGGCTTTACAGCAATTGGATAGTAATCATTAAATACATTTGTATCTTTTGCTTCATCTTTATTTTGATTGTTTGCAGTGTCTGCGTCTTGTCCAAAACTCGCATAAAATATGAGTAGAAATAATGGTAGTATTGCTTTTTTCATGGTTTAAAATTTAATTCGCTACTCTAAATGTAGGAAAAAAGTAATCAGATTATCAAGCATCAATCTATGAATTGTTGTTTTGACTTTATCAAAGTTAATGCCTGTTTAATAATTCGCAAATTTCAGTATAAATATACTACAACAGATATTAAAAATTCATATTAATCAACAGGATTAATAACTATATTTGATAAGTGAAAAAAGACAATGACTCTTAATAAAATAACAGACAAACAAAAAACAAGTTATTTATACATAACTAAATCCGAAATTCTCACAATTGATTGGACAGATGGAAAGAATCTAGTGTATTATGCATTTGATAAAAGCAAGCATCTACGCGTAGTTGATAAAGAATATTTTGGACGTACGACCGTTGGAAACAATTATAAAAAAATTGAAGAACAACTAGTTGGTTCACTTGAAAATTATTGTTCAACAAAAGGAGATCATGGAGACATCTATTTTTGTACACATCAAGAAGGCAAACTATATCGATTTGATAAAGACGGAAACAAAACACTTGCATGGAACATAGAAATTGGAGAAGGTCATGCAATTTATGATCTAAAATTTGAATCGCCAGATTATATGTGGTTTGCATTTCCAACCGGACAAACGGTTTCTAAAGTATCCATTTCTGAAAAAAAAGAAGTTTTTAAAATTGGAGAATATTCTTGGGAAGACGATTTCGATGTTTTGAATTATCCAGAAAGTATTTTTATCAATGAAAGCCATTTGTTTATTCCGAATATGGGAAATAACAGGTTATATAAAATAGATTTAAAAACAAAGGAATTAACCTTAGTCAAAACCTTTGAAGAAAAAATATGGCAATATGCTCAAACTGAATTTGGAACTTTTATCGTGACTGATTCTGGAATTTATGAACTGAAATAATACTAGAGAAAAGTTCATTTTCTTTTTGCTAACTTAGTTCATAACCAACAAGCTAAAAACAGAATTGAAAAGATGACATTTAGAAAAGCGACGAGAAATGACCTTTCACAAATTGTGAAAATGCTTGCAGATGATGAACTTGGGAAAACTAGAGAAAATTATCAAACACCATTACCAACAGAATATTTGAACGCTTTTGAAAATATAAATGCTGACCAAAATCAAGAACTGATTGTTGTAGAAGATGAAAACTTTGAAATTATCGGAACCTTGCAATTATCCTATATACAGTATTTAACGTATCGTGGAGGCATAAGAGCCCAAATAGAAGCTGTAAGAATTAGAAAAGATAAAAGAGGACTTGGAATTGGAAAAACTATGTTTGAATGGGCTATTCAAAGAGCGAAAGAACGAAACGCACATGTATTACAATTAACAACAGACAAAAAAAGACCGAAAGCAATCAAATTTTATGAAGATTTAGGGTTTAAAGCCACGCACGAAGGAATGAAAATGCACTTTTAAATTGAAACAATCTGCGTATATTTAGCCATAACAAGCGGTAATATAAAACCAATGTTAAACATTTGAAGAAACTCAAAAAATGAAAAAAATTGCACTAATTACTGGAGCTAGTAAAGGAATTGGTTTCGCACTGACTGAAAAACTGCTAAATGAAAATTTCTTTGTTATCGGAACAAGTAGAAGCGGGAAATTTGAAAATCTTGAAAGTGAAAATTTTTATCCATTGAAGCTAGATCTTTCTAATACAGAAAGCATCAAAGCTGCTCACAAAGAGATTTTTAGCAATTTTAAGCATCTTGATTTTTTGATTAATAATGCTGGAATTGGTCCAGATTTAGGTACATACATTCCCGAAAAAGAATCTTTCAATCAAACTTTTGATGTTAATGTAACCGGAACTGTATTTTTTACAGAACCGTTAATCGAATTGATAAACGAAAACGGAATTATCTTAAATGTATCTTCAAAAATGGGATCATTAGATGTTTGTGAATTAACTGATTCTGTGGCATATCGAATGTCGAAAAGTGCATTAAATATGTACACCAAAATTCTAACAAATAGACTAAAAGGTAAAATTAAGATTGCTTCTATTCATCCTGGCTGGGTAAAAACAACTATCATAGAAAGTAATCTTAAAAATGGGAGATTAACTCCTGAAGAATCTGCTGATAATATATGGGAATTCTTAATAAATGAATTTGAAAGCGGAACATTTTGGAATTCTGAAACAGGAACTGAATTATTGTGGTAAGAAACACATATATAAAAATTACGTAAAACTACGCTGTGCTCACTTTCGGATATTTTATTACTTTTAAAAAAAATTAATTACATGGGATATCCAACAGAAATCTTGATCATACGACATGCAGAAAAACCTGCTGATGTTACTAATGAGAATTTATCAACTAAAGGTTATGAACGTGCAGCGGCACTCGCCTACTATTTGCCTGCTAATTTTGGTACAATAGATCACATTTTTGCCGCTGGTGTTGGGCATAAAAGCCATAGTGAACGTCCACGTGAAACGGTTACACCTTTGGCAGAACGTTTGGACAAAAAAATTCATGATTCGTATTTAAAGTATGAATACAAAGAGATGATTACTCATATTTTTAATGATGATAAATACACGGATTCTAAAATAGTTGTTGCGTGGCAGCATACAGATATAGAAGATATTTCAAACGCTTTTGGAGCTCAAGATGTTCCAACTAGCAAATGGCCAGGCGATTGCTTTGATTTGGTTTGGAAACTCACTTACAATGGTGACAAAACCTATTCATTAGAACAAATTCCGCAATTATTAATGTATGGCGATTCCGATGATATAATTGTAGATCCTGTAACAAAAACATTCTGTCAAGAACTACAAACAATCGATCCAAGAGAACTTTTTGGTTCAAACATACCAACTCCTGCTGGGAATTTCCCTAACCAAGCAATGACCTGTATTTTTCAAGTGCCAAAAGCCAATGTTCCTCAAGGAATGACAGAGCAATTTATATTTGTTGGAGCTGGTTATTTACTTTCAGAACAAGCAATTATTAACAATCAAATTGCTGCCGTTTTAAATGTTGCGTATGACGAAAATGATGCAAAAGATTTGCAAATACCATTCTCCGATCCGCAAGTAGACAAACGAGCTGCTTTGCCTTTTGAAAAAGCACCAAACGAAAATTATTACCTCAATCAGTTGAGTAAAGTTGGTTTGGTTGATGGAAATGAAAATGATATCATGACCTTAGTTGCTGCCGTATTGGAAGCAGATCAATTATTAAATTTTCCATCAACAACACAACAAAAAGCTGATGGAATGGTCAATTTTTATGCACAAGGGAATTTAGTCATTCACTGCCATGATGGAGGTAGTCGCTCCGTAACCATTACCGCATTATACTTATACTACAAATATTATGTACATACGGACATTCCTTTTGTTGAAATATATAAAAGTATTATTTGCTTACGCTGGAATTATTCCTCAAACAATCATCCAACAGAAGGAATTTGCGAAAACGCGTATGAAGTATTGAATACGTTTGAAGCTTTATTTCCAGAACCAATTCGCAAAAAATAAAAAATTACGGTATTCCCGTAGCTTAAAAAACATGTTCTTTTATAATTTTAAGTCAATACTAAAAATTATAAATCATGAAGAAAAAAAGTTTAAAAAATTTACCGCTAAACAAAATCGTAATTTCAAATTTAAAAATTAAAGGAGGAATTAGAAGGGCTGATGAAGGAGAATCATTATTCAATACTGTTTGCCCAATGTGTGAAACAGAAGATTGCCCAACAAAAAATGAAGATCGATAGATTATTAAAATAATTTAGAATAAAAGCTTTCAGGAAACTGGAAGCTTTTTTTAGGTCTAAACACAACTTTTATAAATAGCGTTCTACAAACCAAAAAAATGAATATCTTTGGGTTTATAACTATTCCCAATCACGCAAATACTATGAAGAAATTATTTCTTGCCAGCTTTTTTCTCGCTTTTTGTTTTGCTAATGCACAACATGGACTTGAAAAAGATATCGACGCTATTGAATCGAAATTAATTGAGTGGCGACGCGATTTTCATGAGAATCCAGAATTATCGAATAGAGAGTTTGAAACTGCTAAAAAAATTGCAAAACACTTAAAATCATTAGGTTTAGAAGTGCAAACTGGTGTAGCTCATACGGGAGTTGTTGGTGTTTTAAAAGGTGATTTACCCGGAAAAGTAGTTGCATTACGTGCAGATATTGATGCGCTTCCTGTAACAGAACGTACTGATATTCCTTTTAAATCAAACGTAAGAACAACTTTTAATGGTGTTGAAACTGGCGTTATGCATGCCTGCGGACATGATACACATACTTCAATATTAATGGCTGTTGCCGAAATTTTTTCAAAAAATAAAAGTAAAATCAAAGGTACAATTGTATTCATTTTTCAACCTGCAGAAGAAGGCGCACCAAAAGGTGAAGAAGGCGGTGCAGAAATGATGGTAAAAGAAGGTGTGCTTAAAAATCCTGATGTAGATGCTATTTTCGGATTGCATATTAGTGCCGGATTTGATGTTGGAACTATTAGTTATAAACCAGGCGGAATAATGGCTGCTTCACAGAGTTTTGAAATCAACGTAAAAGGAAAACAAAGTCACGGTTCAAGACCTTGGACAAGTGTTGATCCTATTATGACAAGTGTAAAAATTATTGATGGATTGCAAACCATTATCAGTAGAGAATCTGAATTAACAAAAGAAGGAGCTGTAATTACTGTTGGAAAAATTACAAGTGGTGTACGTAGCAATATCATTCCAGAAAAAGCACAACTTATTGGTACCATTCGTACGTTAGATTATGACATGCAAGCATTTATCAATAAGCGTATGAAAGAAATGGTTCCTGCAATTGCAAAAGCATACAGAGCCGAAGCTACTATCGAAATTGAAAAAGGATATCCAATTACATACAACGATCCAACACTAACCGCACAAATGTTACCATCGTTACAAAAAGCAGCTGGCGCAAACAATGTAAAAGAAATTAAAGCCATTACTGGCGCAGAAGATTTTTCATTCTTTCAAAAAGAAGTGCCAGGTTTGTATTTCTTTTTAGGTGGAAAACCTGTCGGAGAAGAAGCAACTTCACATCATACACCCGATTTTTATATTGATGAAAGCGGAATGAAACTCGGTGTAAAAGCTTTTGTACAACTTACTTTAGATTACCTCAATAACTAATACAATATGGACGCAGTTTTAGATTTTTTAGGAAACATCTCTTGGTGGATGTGGATACTGATTGTACTATTTTTTATTGCCATCAGAGACATCTTTCAAAGAAAACACACCATTAGCCATAATTTTCCTATTGTAGGACATATTCGCTATATGTTTGAAAGTATTGGTCCAGAAATTCGCCAATATTTTGTAGCAAACAATCGTGAAGAATTACCATTTAATCGTATAGAACGCGGTTGGATTTATGCTTCTGCTAAAAAACAAAACAATTACGAAGGTTTCGGAACCGATAGAGATATTTATGCACATCATCACATGTTCATTAATAATGCAATGATGCCCTATAAAGTTCCTGAAAATCATCCAAATGCTGTAGATAAGTCGTTTTTACCATTCGCAAAAGTGATGGGTGAATTTAACAAAAGAAAACGTCCGTATCGTCCAGCTTCTATCATTAATGTATCTGCCATGAGTTTTGGTTCTCTTTCCGCGAAAGCAGTAGAATCTATGAATAAAGGTGTAAAAATGGCGCATGCCTATCATAATACAGGTGAAGGTGGTTTATCTCCACATCACAGTCATGGCGGCGATGTTGTATTTCATTTTGGAACAGGATATTTTGGTGTACGTGCCGATGATGGTGGATTTTCTATGGAAAAAATGATCAAATTGGTGGAAGATAATCCATTTATAAGAGCCATTGAAGTAAAATTATCGCAAGGTGCAAAACCTGGAAAAGGTGGTGTTTTACCTGGAAAAAAGATTACACCCGAAATTGCAAAAATTAGAGGTGTAGAAGTTGGAAAAGATGTACTATCACCTCCAAACCATAAAGCATTCTCTAATGTCCCAGAATTGGTTGATTTTGTAGAAGAAATTGCAGAAGCTACAGGATTGCCAGTAGGTATTAAAGCTGCCATTGGAAAACTAGAACAATGGGAAGAATTGGCAGATATCATGAAAGCGACTGGAAAAGGACCCGATTTTATTACGGTTGATGGTGGTGAAGGTGGAACTGGAGCTGCGCCTCCAAGTTTTGCAGATCACGTATCGTTGCCTTGGGTATACGGTTTTGCAGATTTATATAAACTATTTCAAGACAAAGGACTTACCGAACGTATTGTATTTATTGGAAGTGGAAAACTAGGATTTCCTGCCAAAGCAGCCATGGCATTCTCTATGGGTGTTGATTGTATCAATGTAGCACGTGAAGCCATGATGAGTATTGGTTGTATTCAAGCGCAAGTATGTCATACCAACAGATGTCCGGCTGGAGTTGCCACGCAAAGTAAATGGTTGCAAAACGGAATTGATCCAACATTGAAGTCAGTACGATTGGCGCAATATTTTAAAACGTTCCGTAAAGAATTCATTGAAATTACGCATGCTGCGGGTTATGAGCATCCGTGTCAGTTTACAATGCAAGATGTTAAAATGAATGTAGACGATCATAATTTATCGAAAAACTTAAACAATACCTATAAATATCAAAAAACACCTGTTCCGTTTTCGGGAATGAAATCGTTACAAACCTGTGAACATTTGGGTGGAAAGTAATTTTTTTGTGCACACTGAGCGTGTTGAAATGTCAATCTGTTTTTTGTCAATTTGTTAATATGGTAGATCCAAGTGTAAACTTTTAAACCTAGAAACTAGCTGTTTTCCAATTCTTCCAACTCTAAATGAAAATCATATTGAATATCTTCATGAAGCGTGCTGATGGCTTTTTTTGCCATTCCCAACTGTCGTTCATAAATATTGTTCATTTGCACACTTCTTTGATGCGAAGGTTTTAGCTCTTTCAATTTTCCACAAAAATGAAGCAATACAGCGGCTTCCGTTTCTTTCTTTTTGGAGTATCGAATGTACTTTTTGAGTAGACGTAAAATTTTGCGTGTGCTTTTCTTTACATAATACAGACTATCGTGATTCAACTTTGAAAACTCCGCATCAGTTTCTTCTTTAATTTCACGAATATATTCATCTTCATCATGTGAATCAAAAAGTGCATACGTTAGTAGTTCTTTGTTCTCTTTCTTAAACTTTGCCAGTTTTAAGCAGATTTCAATCAGTTCTTCATGCGAATGTTCTTTCAATTCTTTTTTGAGGATGGATACGGTGACTGCTTTCATGTGTTAATATCTATTGTTTTTTATCGGTCGCATGTTCTTCGCTATTAATCATTTTCTTGAGTAAGAAACTTTATAACATGCTCATTTCATGTGTGCGGAATGATTTCGGTGTAATGTAAACAATAAAGCTTATTTTATATAAAAGTTCTAAAAGAATTTTTGCTGATGTGATAAACTGTTAAAAAATGGATACATTCCTTTTGATCTTTATACAGATTCCTTTAGCTTTAAACAATGATTAAACTTCTGTAAGAAATAGATTTAATTATAATAGAAATAACAGGAATTCTGTTATACATATGGTAGGCGCAATAAAGATAACTACATCTCATGAAAATGTATATTATTATAAAGGATGATACTCCTGATAAATTAGTTCCTGTAATAACTGCTCACGCTTCGTTGGCTTGTTACAAAAAATATGAGAACAATTTAGATATGCAAAAATGGATGAATGGAATATTTAAAAAGGTGGTTTGTTTAGCTAATGAAATTGAATTTAAAAAACTTAAAGAAGAACTAAATTTTGTAACATTAACCGAGTCTTCCCTTGATAACAATGAAGTTTGCTTAGCATTTTGTCCAAGAGAAGCGTACCCAAAAAGATTTAAATTCTTAAAAATGTGGACTCCTCAAAATATTTAAAAGAAAAAATGATTCTGGAGCTAATCGTACTAATATAATTGAAAGATTTGATTTGAACTAAAATTTAAAAAATGAAAACAACAACATTTCTAACATTTGTAGGAGATCAATGTGGAAAGGCTGAAGAAGCAATAAATTTTTATACTTCTATCTTTCCGAATTCAGAAATTAAAAGCATTACAAAATACGCTGAAGGAGAAGCCGGCGGAACTCCAGAACTTATAAAATATGGCGTATTTACATTAAATGGTATAGAGTACATGGTTTCCGAAAGCAATTATAATCATGCTTGGTCATTTACGCCCGGAGTATCAATATTCGTTGCATGTACCTCTGAAAGTGAAATAGATACTTTATTCGACAAAATTGTTGAAAATGAAGGACAGGTTATGGTTCCTCTTGACAATTATGAAACAGGAGATTATGGCTTTGGTAAAAAATTTGGATGGTGTCAAGATAAATATGGAATTTCATGGCAATTTAACCTTTCAGAATAATCTAATGTTACACTACAAGTCAAAACATGTCTGGTACTTCTAATAAATTACGAAAACTAGTTAGTGGAATACTTGAAGATTTAAAATAGACGGAGTAAATTTAAATAGTAAAAAATCATTTCAAAATGAAAAAAACAATCCCTTTAGTATTCTTGTTGAGTTTGATCGCTATAAGTTGTACTCACAAAAAAGACGAAAAAAATAATCTTGCTAAAATCGAAAAACTTCAAGCCGCAAATGACAGCTTGAAAACGATGTTGACACCAAATAAGACTATTATGAAAAAACAGATTAAAACGTTCCTTACTTTTCAGGACAACAATGCAGAAAATGCAATGAATTTATATGTGGAATTATTCAACAATTCTAAAATTATCAAAGTACAACGTTGGGGAAAAGGAGCTCCTGGCGAAGAAGGAAAAATTATGATGGCTGAATTTGAATTAAATGGAAGTTCCTTTATGTGCAGCGATAGTCCGCCTGTTCATGATTGGAACTTTTCTCCTGCCGTTTCTAACTATGTTGAATGCGAAAGCGAAAGCGAACAAGAACGACTATTCGCAAAGTTGTCTGAAAACGGTACTGTAACTATGCCATTAAACAACTATGGTTTCAGTAAAAAATTTGGTTGGGTTATTGACCAATTCGGTATTTCTTGGCAATTGAATTTACAATAAGAAAAGCTAAGTGCTCTAAAAAATATTGGAATCAAAACTATTATATAGCGCAACCAATCATTTAAAGTCTAAACTTCTTTGGAAAGAAATAAACAATGAAGAATGGATTTATTTCGGAACAGATGCGCATATTGATTCTGATTTAATTCAAAAAAGCATCAATGAGTATTTTAATGGTGAAGCTATTTTCTTTGTTTATGAAAGAACAAATTCTGGACATCTTGAAGAAGAACAGTATCAAAAAATGTTTCATGCAATACTTGGAAATAAGAACTTTTTCCTTTGGAACAAAAAATTAACCAAAGCAATTGAATTTAGTTATATAGGAATATTGAGATTTGGCGAACTTGACAATTAAAACGTTGAATAAGCGTAAGCAACAATCTAAAGCAAATGAGGAATAACAGAAAATACATCCTATTTATTGGGGTAATTGCATTGCTTTTTGTTGGATATTTCATTGCCAACAAGGTACTTTTCAATGAAAAAGAACCAACAACTACACACGCAATAAAACAAAAATCTGTACATGAAAATGGCTTTCAAGCAGATTACTTTGCGAAAGAAAATACAAATAGTAAAGCTGCAATACTACTAATTGGTGGAGGACAATGGGGAAATTATTGGGCTAACGAATTTGCCAGTAAAGATATGGTCGGCTTGTCAATATCGTATTCAGGAAAAGAAGGTTTGCCAAGACTACCAGAAGAAATTGAATTAGAATATTTTGAAAACGCCATTAATTGGCTTGCAAAACAGCCCGAAGTCGATCCAACTAAAATAGTGGTTATGGGCGCATCAAGAAATGCAGAATTGGCATTGATAATTGCTGCTACATTCCCTAAATATATCAGCGGAGTTGTTGCCTATGCACCAAGTGCCGTTTCCTGGTCAAATACAGTGTTACCGTACAATTCCAATGAATTGAAACCGAGTTGGACATATAAAGGAGTTGACATTCCGTATGTACCAATGAAAAAAATCACTGGCGTAGAATCGGATACAATTCAAATGGTAGCATATTGGAAAAACGGTTTAGCAAAAACAAATTTTGTAAAACAAGCAGCAATCAAAGTAGAAAAGATTACTGGACCAATTATACTTTTTTCTGGAAATGATGACAAGGTTTGGCCATCGTCAATAATGGCAGACATGATAGAAAAAAGATTAGAAGATACTAATTTTGAACATTCCTTTCAGAATATAAAATATGACAATGCTGGACACTTAATTTCTACGAATCCTGATCAAAATTCAAGTTATAGAACTGGAAAAATTTATATTGATGGAAAAGAGTATCAATTTGAATTTGGCGGTGATGATAATGGCGATTTTAAAGCAAAACAAGATGCTAGGTTGAAACTGATGGAATTTCTAGAAAAAATATAAATTCGAATAAAAGGAAGTTGTTAATAACACCCAAAACCATTATTTTAAATGAGCATTGAAAAAGCATATAATAGTTGGGCAAACCAATATGATACAAACCTCAACAAAACGAGAGATTTAGATACGAAATCAACAATTGAAACGTTGCGTACGCTTGACTTTTCAAAAGTTATAGAAATAGGTTGCGGAACAGGAAAAAACACAAGCTATCTTTTAACAAAAGCGGATCAAATTATCGGATTGGACTTTTCTCAAGAAATGCTCAACAAAGCAAAAGCGAAAATCCAAGATGAACGAGTAGAATTTCAGAAAGCAGATATAACAACAGCATGGAATATTGAAAATGATTTTGCCGATTTGATAACCTGTAGCTTGGTTCTTGAGCACATTAAAGAGTTAGATTTTATTTTTAATCAAGCAGCTAAGAAATTAAAAAGCGGCGGATTCTTTTTTATCAGCGAATTACATCCATTCAAACAATACTCAGGCAGTAAAGCCAAATTTGAAACCGAAAACGGAACGCAAGAGTTAGAAACCTATGTACATCATGTTTCGGAATATTTGAATCTAGCGACTAAAAACAGATTTGAATTGGTGGAATTAAAAGAATGGTTTGACGATGAAAACAAAACTGGAATTCCACGACTTATTGGAATTCTATTGCGAAAAAGTGTTCCTAATTAACATAAGTTCTATTAAATTCTACAACCGTAACATAAGCTTAATAAAATCAACTTTTGTCACTTCGAGCGCAGTCGAGAAGCTAAAGAAAATGATCATTTTTATTGAATCTCGATAGCTTCGCTAGGTATTTTTTAACAAAATTTATTTTGATCTCAATAATGCTCGATTTGACATTTTTGTTAAAGTGTTTAAGATTACATATGACTTATTTTTTATGTCAAACTCACACTATTTAACATTCTGCAAACAGAAGATTCATTTCATAAAAATAATTTACATCCAATTCGCTTCAAATACATCATTCACACAATAAATCTTTATTTGCCTAGTTAGTAAAAACATATTATGTTTGCTAAAACTGCTATTTTATGGAAGATAAAATTTTTGATTTGATTATGTATACAGTTCCAGCTATTATTACTGGTGGAATTGCTTATTTTTTCTTTAGAGATCACATGTCAAATGAAGATAAAAGAAGACGTTATTTATTGCACAAAGACGCGCAAAAAGAAGCCTTACCAATACGTTTACAAGCGTATGAGCGACTTTCTTTGTTTTTGGAACGTATGGCACCTTCAAAATTATTAATTCGCGTTTCGCCGACTTCTTCCAATAAAGAAGATTATGAACGTTTGTTGATTATGAGTATTGAACAAGAGTTTGATCACAATCTGTCTCAACAAATTTACATGAGCGATCAATGTTGGAATATCATCATTGCCGCAAAAAATACAACGATACAATTTGTTCGTAAAGCAGGATTATCTGAAAAAGTAACTTCTGCCGATAAATTACGCGAAGTTATTCTCACAGAAATGATGGAACAAGAATCGCCAAGCGCTACTGCCCTATCATTCATTAAAAAAGAAGTAGGCGATATATTAAATCCTTAAAAAGTGTTACGTAAAGGTTTTATTAGTTCTTAGCAATTTTAATCGTTTTGCTTCTATTTGCGCTATCCGTAAGTTTTACAAAGTACAATCCACTCTGTAATTGCGACATATCAACTGTTTCAAAATGATTCTTCTGCGTAAGCATTACTTGTCCTTGTATAGAATATATTTCTAAGGATTTGATATTGGTTGTTTTGCTTATGTGCAAAGTGTTTTTAACTGGATTCGGATATAAAACTACATCTGTAAAAGCGGTTTCTGGTGATACACTTAATAACATTTGTGAACCAAGTCCCATACGTTCAACATAATTTATTACACTTGAATACGCTTCCATATCTGTCATTAGTAAATTAACATCACAATCGCATAGTAATGTATAAACACTCAACAAATAAGGATCTGTAAATGACGGGTAATATTGTTCATAAAAATAGACATTGTATGTTGTAAAAAGTGCATTCAATCCAGCGTCGTTTGTTGTAACAATACCATTATTAGTTCCTGTAACAGTTCCAACATTAACATCTACAATTCCCAAATACAGTTGGTTATGTGCTAAACCATCATCTAAAGGATATGCATTTCTAATTACCGAAGAATATGCATTTAATTCTGCTGCTAATTGATTATTATCACAGTTATCACAAATAACTAAAGTCCAGTTTGCATACCCATTTTCACTTACATTCGGTAGAGATTCTATATAGTCATAAGCAATAACATTATTTCCTGTTAGAATTGTATTTAAACCTACATCATTCGAATAATCTGTCGCGCCAAAAGGCATATCATAGTAGTAAGAAGGATAACCAACAAAGTCATAGTTTGGTGATTGATCTACCATTTCTATTTGGATATACTTTTCTTGTCCAAACGAAATTTGGGTAAAGAGAAATAGTATCGCTATGAATGTAATTTTCTTAATCATACTTCAAATTTCTTTTAAAGATACTTATTTTCTTAACTCTAAAGAAAGATTAGTCCTATAAAAATGATTCAAATCGTAAAATTAGGTACTTCTACGTATGGACTGATTTTACTCTTTTAGCTCTTCATTTTTCATCTTTGCATGATGAAATCCTTGTTCCCACCATTCAGCCATTTGTTTTTTATTAAAGATTAGAGAATTATCCGTTAGTTTCGTTGGTGTAAAATAAAGGTTGAGTTTTACATCTCTATATTTTGCGGACAGTTTTCCAATATTGATATCATGTCGCTCCACTTGATCAATTAAAAAACTAAATAAATTGACCATTAAAGAAAAAGGGTTTTTCCCTAATTTTTTATTTTCTTCACCACGCTTGGTTTCCAATATAATGGCATCTATTTCTGTGGCGCCTCTTTTAATTGCCTCATGAATAGGAACAATACATCCAAAACCTCCATCGGCATATTCGTCACCATTTTTTGTTGCCAAACTCATAAAAGGAACATAATTGCATGAAATCCAAATCCAATCGCAAAAGTCTTCATACTCATGATCTTTAATTGACTTGTATTCTACTCTATTTTTAGTAAGATTTGTTACGGTGACTACAACTTCTTTTCCAGATGCTTTTAAACGTGTGAATTCTTCTATTGAGAACTTTTTTCTAATCAGTTTTCTAAGCTTCTTTGTCTCTCCAAAAGTTCGTTTTCCTTTAAGTTGTTGTGTAAAAACATTAAAGTAATTAATACTAATAAACGTTTCGTCCTTTTTCTTTCGGACTATAAAAGGGTTTTTGCTAAAAATACTGCGTTGGTTTACAGAGGTGTATATTTCTTTGAGTTTAGGCACATTATCTAATCCCAATATTGGAACGATTAAACTCCCTGTAGACGTTCCTAAAAACATGTCATAACTCTTTCCTTGTTCTTCTATAAGATATTGCGCAACTCCGCCCGCAAATGCTCCTTTACTTCCGCCTCCAGAAATGACTATTGCTTTCATGTGTTTATAGTTATTGTTTTTTTATTTGTTACATGTAGCTTCCATATAACTATTTTCTTGGATATCGAAATCTAGTTATGGAAGTTTCATTTAGTAGTATTATTTTAGAATGAATTATAATTTTTTAACTAGATAGGCTTTTTCTTCTTCATTGAGAAGCTTCATGCTACGCTTTACATTTTCTGTATATGTCGGATTTTTGATGATGCTGTCTAATAAATCTCTGCAAAATTTAGCAAATCGCCAGTTTGGATGTCTTGCTCCATTTACCAAATCAGCTATATTTTGATCGGTAAACGAACGCAATTCATTGATAAAAACAAAAGCATTTTTTCGTACTTCAAAATGATTGTACGAACGTGTATAGTTTGAAAGTTCTTGGTAATAATATGGCGTGTTTCGTCCGCTGTAATTCTTAGTAACAATTGCTAACGTTAGCCAAAGTGTGCGGAAACTTTTGTCGTTAAATCCTTGTACATCTTTTGTTTGATCTAAATATTTTTTTTGATCTGCTGGAAAGTTTATCCACAAATTATACAAAGCGGCTTCTTTTGTTGTATAAGAAGCATCGTTGAGTAAACTTTCATACTCCGGTTTTAACTCAACAGGAATTTTTGTAAGTGTTTGTACAATGGCTTGCCGGACTTTTAAGTTTTCTGTTTTAAAAGCTTCTTTATATGTATTTATTTTTTGTGCTGAAATTTCTTGTGGAATGTTTTTGGCTAAATTGACTAATAATTCTTCTGAAATCGGATCATTTTCCTTCACAACATCTGTCTGAGATAGTGAAATAATTTTTTCAATTTCAGCACTAACTGCTTCACTAGATTCATTGTTATTAAACAACCTAAATAAAGCTACTTGTGATGGAATTCCTGCTATTCCGCCTAAATACGCATACATGTTTTCATCTATGCTTGAATCTTGTGTAAGCAATCTATCATGATTATAAAAATTAGCTGGCAATTGCGGATCTTTCAACCAAGTCTGCACAAACGCAGCCAAGTTTTGATTGCTCTCTTCTTCCACAATTTTGATAAAATCATTGGTTTCTGCACTTTTGAATTTATAAGTATTTAAATATCGTTGTACAGCTTTTTTAAATGGCTTCTCTCCTACTTTTGTACGCAACACATGCAAAGCCCATGCGCCTTTTTGATAAAACGTTAAACTGCTTGCTTTTGCATTTAACAAAGATTCCCCTTTTCCTTCATTCAAGGCTTTTAATTGCATTGCTGATTTGAAGAGTTGCCAATGAAAATAATCGTCTCCAAAAATTTCTTTTTCCGCTAATAAGGCATAATACGTTGCAAAACCTTCTTGCAACCAATGATGTTTTCCACTTTTTGCAGTGACCAAATCACCAAACCATTGATGTGCTAGTTCGTGTGCATTTACGTTTACATAGTTTTTATCGACAAAACCAATACTATCTACCACAAAACTATCTGAGAAAATTGTCGTTCCTGTATTTTCCATTCCTGCATAGAGAAAGTCTTTTACAGGAACTTGCTTATAATTTTGCCACGGATATGGGACACCAATTTCACTTTCTAGAAAGTCAAAAATACGTTTGGTATGTCGGTATGTAGGTTCAAAATTTGCTTCATCTTCAGGATAATAATACAATTCTATCGGTACGCCACTTTCTGAAGTAACTATTTTCTTTTTATACTTTCCGATGGCAATCGCAGCCAAATAACTACTCATCGGCTGTTTCATATCATAATACCATTTTGTCAATGAATCATTTGGTGATTCTTTCTTGATGAGTTTTCCATTGGCAATGACTTCATAACGCTTATCAAACGTAATGCTAAAGTCATATTCTATCTTTTCATTTACATCATCAAAACTAGGCAGCCAATTGCTTGTGTATTTTCCTTGACCTTGTGTCCACACTTGCTTTCTGCCCTTTTCTTCATTCCAGTCAATAAAGTACATTGCTTTTTTAGGATGCGTAAATGCAGCCAATCCTACCGTATGCTTCTCTCCTTTTTTAAAGTTGCTTTTAAGAATGATTTTTTTGTCACGGTAAAAATTTGTGCCTTTAAAACTTTGTTGATACACTTTATACGTATCCAAAGTTCGCATGTCTAAATAAATAGAATCAGTGTCTTGTAGAATTTCAAATTCGTAGTGTACATCAATACCAACTTCTTTTAGCGTAGGACGCAGCACAACATCAACCGTGGCTTTTTTAAAGTCAACAATCTCGGTTTGTTGTCCAGATACAATACAGGCAAAACAGTAAATAAAGATGGAAAAAATGTGCTTCATAATACGCTATAAACAAATAATACACCAAAATAGTATATTTCGGTGTATTATTTAATTTGAGGTTCAGATAACTTTTTTCAATTAAAATTAAATTTTCATCAAGAAAGAAGTTATTACCAACAGAATTATTGTTTTTTATTTTCGTTTTCTTTGTTCGCCCAAAGAAAAGAAACAAAAGAAACGGCGCTTTTCCAGAGGTGTTTCTAGTTTTTCTTTTAGGGAAAAACTAAAACCGTACGAACTTTTCTAAATTTTTTCCAAGGCTTCAAAAATTTTTAACGAAAAGTTCCTACTACACTGCGGAAAAGTCAAAGTACTCTCTTGACTATCATATAAAATTAATATGAAATAAAAAGCCTTAGCATTTTCATACTAAGGCTGTTATTATTTAATTTTTCAAATTAATCCATTACCGTAGGTTTTACAATTGGTGTACTACTTTTTACTACTACAAATGTTGATGTTGCATAGAACGCTCCATTATTACCTGAAGTAGATCCGCCATCACTTGTCCAATCTTGGTAATCGTACTCAAATGTAAACGTACTTCCGCTCATTGACGTACCAAATTGATTTATACGTACCGGAACTGCCATTCCTGGGCACCAACCTGCTCTGTCTGGATTCCAGTTTCCTGATTGCGGTTGTACAGGATTTGAAGCACAACCAATTGGCTCCATATTGTGTTGAAACATATTTGCTCCATTAATTTTTACATCATGTGTTCTAAAACACCATTCTGCACATGGTCTGTTATCTGAATCTACAGGTGTTGCATGTCCCCAACCAGAAATAATAGTACGTAAATGTGTTGCTTCTGCATTTGCTGGAATACTTACTGTTTTCGTTAAATCCCACGTTGCTGCGTCAATAGCTACTCCGTAAGGAACTCCCGAAGTTGACCAAGCATCATAGGTAATTACGTCTGCAATAGCGTAATATTCATAATCTGGTGTTCCTTCTACATAGTCAAATTCAACTGATAATTCCCATCCGTCAGATCCCCAAGTTTCAATACGTGCAAATAACTCTGTACTTCCTTGTAATAAGGATTTAAAGTCTGTTACATCAATTTCAAAACCTCGTGTCAATTGCGAGTTGTCTACTCCATACGGTGTAATATAGCGACCTATTTCATAAAACTCTCCCGAAGCATCGTCTTTTACTTTTATGTTTGCATACACGTCCCATGCATTACATCCGCCAGTTGGACAACGCAATTCTACATACATCATTATTTGTTCGATGTTTGACATATCGTTGTGTAAATTGAAGGTATTCGTTTCTGTTTGATTGAATCCACCACCAAAAGCAATTCTTTGACCATCAAATGTTTGATAATTGTGTCGTACTGCTGCTCCAGTTCCAGACAAATCAATCGTTTTATCTGTTACACCAGTTGCAGCTAAGGTAACAGTTCCCGTTTGCGCTCCTAAATCGGTTGCAGCAGGACTGAAACGTACATATAAATTTTCTGGAGTTGTGTTGATGGCTGTTGTATAGTTTGCAGTATTTGAAAAGTTGATATTATCTGTAGAAATTTCAAATGAACCTGTAACTGTTGCAGTCACAGCATTTTCAAGATTTACACCTCTTACTTGTACTGTTTGCGATGTAGACATTGTTCCGGCAGTAACATCACCAAAAGCATTCACGGTTCCTACTACTTGAATTTCACGAACGATCTCTAAAGCTGTTCCTGAAAGCGCCACTTGCTTTGTATTAAAATCATTAGAAGTGATTGTCATTGTGCCTGTTAAATCTCCTAAAGCTGTGGCTGATGGAGTAAATCGTACAGAAATTGTATTGCTTTGATTTGCTTGAGTTGCTGTTAAACTTATGTTTGAACTATAATTTGTATTGTCTGTCGAAATTTCAAAAGCACCTGAAACACTAATGGAAACTGTGCTTGTTAATCGTGCTCCTGTCATTGAAACTGACTTTGGAGACGACACTGTTCCTGCTTGAATAGCACTGAAACTCACACTTGTATTATTTACGCTTAATGTAGGACTTGCTGCCTCTGATCCGTCATCAGATTTACAAGCGCTAAATAGTAGCACGAATGCTAAAAAAGCATATAAAAAGGTTTGGGTAGTTGGTTTTCTTTTCATGTGTTGATTTGTTTTGCAGCTAAAAGTAAGTAAAAAAGCTGAAATATGCGCTTAACAAAAAACCTCAAAATCAATATTTTGAGGTTTTTGTATGTCATATAAGATTTCTAAATTAAGTAAAATTTACTTCTTCTTCACTGCATTAATTTCTTTTGCTGTATAAAAGTTCTCGGTTGTATTTCCCCAAGAATTTGAAGTGTAATTCATTACATCTGCTATTTGCTTGTCTGTCAATCCTAATGGCAGCATAACTCCGTTGTATTTTTTACCGTTGACAAGTATTTCACCTTTCAATCCATATTTAATAGATCGAATGCTTTCTACAGTTTTGTCTTTTAACCAATCAGATCCTGCCAATGGAGGAAATGCACTTGGAACACCTTTTCCACTTGGTAAGTGACATTGTGCGCAAACATTGTTGTATACAGCTTTTCCTTTCTTTAAACTTACTTCTACTTCTTTTTTATCTACAGAAGCGAGTTGCGTAAAAGTAGATTTTTCTGTTGTTGCTTTCTTTGTTGTGGTTTCAACTTTTTCTGTTGTTTCAGTGGTTTCAGCTGTTTCTGTTTTTTCTACTTTTTTTACTGGCTTCTTTTTAGCAGTACTCGACACCATTCTAAATACACCTTCTGAGTCAACTCCTACATAAATATACCCATCTGGACCTTGACGAACCGATCGTACACGACCAATTCCTTCTAATAATTTTTCACGCTTGGCTACTTTTTCATCCTGCGTAAGCGTTAATAATTCCAAATATTGAAATTTTAAAGAACCAACCAATAGATGTCCTTTTAAATCTGGATATTTATCGCTAGTTACAAATGCCATTCCACTTGGCGCAATTGATGGAACCCAATAGTATAAAGGTTGTTCCATACCATCACGTGCTTTTTCGTCAGTAATAGTTGTTCCGCTATAATTGATTCCGTATGTGATCACTGGCCAGCCATAATTCACCGCTTTTTTTACAGGATTTATTTCGTCTCCACCACGTGGCCCATGTTCGTGCACCCAAATTTGTCCTGTGCGCGGATTTACAGCCATTCCTTGTGGGTTTCTGTGTCCGTATGAGAAAATAGCTTCCTTAGCATCTTTCTGACCTACAAACGGATTATCTGTTGGAATACGTCCATCATCGTGCAAACGATATACTTTTCCTCCATCTTTGGTAATATCTTGCGGATTTACATCACGCTTTCCACGATCGCCAATGGTAAAATACACATATCCATCTTTGTCAAACGCTATACGCGAACCAAAATGATGCGCCGTTTTTACATTTGGACTTCCTTGATATAACTTTTCAATCGATGTCAACGCATTGTCTACTAATTTTGCTCTGATTAACGCTGTATGACTTCCTTTTTCTTTTTTATCTACAATCGAATACGTGATATAAATCCAACCATTAGTTTCATAATTTGGGTGAATCATTACATCTAACAAACCACCTTGATTGCGCGCAAATACTTCTGGCACATTCTTCACCGATGTTTTTTGTCCGTCTTTTACATGATATAATTCTCCTGAACGATCAGTAACCAACATACTTCCATCTGGCAACCAAGTCATTCCCCACGGAACATCAATTCCATCCACGACCAATTCAGCTTTATAATCTTCTTGATCTTTCGTAATTTCTTCAGTAGTTTTAATCGACTTCAATGGAGTTTTTGCCGGCATTTTTGCTTTGGCAACTTCTTTTTGTTTTTGACCACATGAAATAAAGAGAAATGTGACTAAAATGAGGAAACTTATAGATTGTTTCATGGTATAGATAGTTAGTGTTTTTATAATTTATAGTTTACTTGAACGCCGCCATACATATTAAACGGTAATCCAGGATAAAAATAACGTGCATTTGTATCGTTTCCAAATGCATTTACTTGTAATTGTGATGTATATGCAGTATCAAATATATTGTTTGCACCAATTGATAGGTCGTAACTAAAGTGACTTCCAATTTTATTTTGATAGCCAATTTTACCATTTAAAAGTTCAAAAGCATCACTGTATACGGTATTTTCATCATTTGCAGGCATTTCTCCTACTGCTTGAAAATCGAGTCGTCCATAAAACCCGCTACGATCTGCCATTTCAATTCCTAAATTTACAACAGATTTTGGAACTCCTGTGAGGTCATTCCCAGAAAAATTTGCATTTGTTTCCGTAAATTCTTTGAAACTGAAATCGTTGATACTCACATTTGCATACGAATTGAGCGTGAAACTGTCACTTTTAAACACTTCATATCGAAGTGCCGCTTCAAGTCCGTTATGCGATGTTTTCCCTGCGTTTAGTGTGATATTTTGATCGGTTGCTGTTCTTCTATTGACTAATAAATCGCTCACAGCCATACTATAGATTGAAACCGAACCTGATAATTTTCTGTTTGTCGTATGGAATCGTGAACCGATTTCAAAATTCCAGCCGCGTTCTGCTTTTATCTCAGGATTGAACACGCCATCTGGTAATAAGGTTTCTTCCGTAGTTGGTGTAGAAAAACCATGCGCCACACTTCCAAATAAATTGAAATTACTTGAAACCGCATAGTTGACACCCAATTTTGGAGAAACAATCGCATCAAACGTAAAATCGTCTTCACTGCTTGAAGCATTCAATTGATCTTGAACCGTGTATTTTGTCTGATTTAAATGCAAGCCTAAACTAACAGATAGTTTTTTTCGTGTGTAAATCACTTCTGCAAACAGATTGAAATAGTTTCGGTTCTCATCAATATTAGACAAGATATCACCTGCGACACTTCCAGTTCCATCTGGAAAATCTTGATACAAATTGTCAAATTGTTTTGCGTTGTAATCATCAAAGAACAATTCGCCACCAACAGACCATTGTAAAGAACTATTCTCAAAGTTTTTCGTTGCTAATAAACGTGTGCGTACTCCAAAAGTCGTTGCTTTTTCTTCTAAAATATTGAACGGTCGTGGTTCGTAATTGTTATTAAAACTTGTAAATACGCTTGTTTTTTGTGTGTATGTTTCATTAAAATCATGACTCCAATTAATTCCGAAGAGTGTTTTCTTAAAATCTTCAAACCCGCGTGCATTTTTCCAAAAAGTGGCTGCGTTTCGTGGTGAGTTTTCGTAATCTTCACGATTTAATGAACTTGGAATAAATGCTTTTAGACTTGTATAGTTTCCGATAAATGTCAATTCATTTTTGTCATCAACCAACCAATTTGATGTAATTGTAGCAGTTGCTTTATCCAAAGAATTGTTATCGCGATATCCATCCGAATGTGTATTGCTATAAATCACGTTTACATTGGCTTTTTCGCCACCGTGCATTACTTTGGCAACGGTTCTAAACAAACCATAACTTCCTACAGTTGTAAACAAATCCGCGCTAGTTTCTTTGAATTTGGCAAATTCAGGATACAACAAGATTGTTCCACCTAAACCAACACCATAACTACTAGAAGAAGGTCCTTTGTGAATTTCCATTCGTGAAATAGCAGCTAATTCCAAATCTTCAATGGCAGATTCGCCATTTCCATCCGTTAAGGGAATATCAGCATAATACGCACGAATATTTGCAGTAGAAAATGGACTTCGTGCGCCAATACCTCTAATGGTAATTCTATTCGTATTTAGTGAACCACTTTGCATAAAAACACCTGGAACTCTGTTTAGAATAGGAGCTAATTGTACGGTATTTTCACTATTAATTTCACTTTCGGTCACAATAGCAACAGATTCTGTGGTTTGCTTTAATTTTTGTTGAATTGTAATTCCGTTTACAATCACTTCATCGAGTTCATTTGTTTTGGGAACTAATGTAATAATTGGGTCACCATCATCAGAATGCATACTATCTAAATACCCAACTCTGTAATACCCTTCTTTTGTTATTATTACATTATCTGCCGAAGACGACATAGGAACAACCGCTCCAAATACTCCTTTTTTATTTGTTAGCACTATTGCTTCAAAATTTGGGTGACGTATACTAACTACAGCATTTGCAATAGGAATGTTTGTAGATTGATCTATTACGGTTCCTTCAATATAATTCGTTGGAATAAATTCGTTAGATTTTTTATCTATTGTTAATCCTTTAATCCCAGCTTTATCTTGCGATTCATCAATAGGAATGAGTGTCGTGACTGAATCAAAATCATTTATTTTTATGACTGTTCTTTTTGCATGATATCCTTCTAAAGAAATCGATATTTCTTCTTCTAAAGACGTGAAAGGTATGGCTACAGAAAACTTTCCATCTTCAAACACACGTATTTTCAATGTAATTTGTGAATTGGAAAGTACTATTGTTGTATAATCTAACGGACGATTTGTTACTTGATTGATTAAAGTTCCTTGTACTCTTCCGTAAATAGGTTCTTGAGCCATCACGACATCTGTCACACTGAAAAATAATAAAAAAAGGATAAAGGTTGGTTGGAATTTTATTGGCACAGGGTTGGTTTTGAAATGTAAAAATAAACAGATTATTGATCTTTAGTCGTACGTTGGCGTAAAGTTAACATATCTTATTTGAATTGTGACACTCCTATAGAATACTGAGCTGCTAAACACTTGCTTTTATTTCCTTGAAGATTGTTTGTAAAGTTGTTACATTTGAGTAAAATAACTTCTGTATGCTCAATTTGTTTAGAAAGAAACGCGATAAAAGTTTAAAAGAAAATAATGTTCGAAAGTATGTGAAGTATGCTTTTGGCGAAATTATTCTTGTGATGGTTGGAATATTACTCGCGTTACAGGTGAATACTTGGAATGAAAAACGAAAAGGTCGGATCAAAGAAAAAGCCATTTTAAGTCAATTAAATAAAGAGTTTTCAAAGAATCTGGCTTCATTTATTCCTATAAAAGAAGCCCAATTGAGAACCTTTAATTCTGGACAGATAGTGTTTAGAAATTTAAAAAAAATGCACATTCCAGCTTGTAGAGATTCTGTATATCGATATGTACAAGGCATGTCTGGCGGTTATGCATATTATCCATCAAATGGTGTTGTAGAATCATTGATTAGTACTGGCGATATTAATTTAATTCAAAATGATACACTGCGCAATTATCTGGTATCGTGGAAAGATGAATTGAAAAATTATACAGAACGTGTGAATATAGACATCACACTTTGGTCGCATACACTTGAACCATACATAATTAATCATGGAAATCTTGTAGATTTAAAAAGTGAAGAAAATTTTAAACTCGTAGAAGATCGTGTATTTATCAATATACTGTTTCGCCAACAACACTACAATAGAAATATTGTAAGCGCTATTCAAAATGAAAATAGTATTGAAAATTATATGAAAGAAATCATTCGACTTTCAGAAGCAAAAAAATAAAAAAATGCAAGAGAAGTATCAGGAAACATTCAACACGTGGAATAAAATTGCTCAATTATATGAGGGCATTTTTATGGATTTAACGTTGTATAATGATACCTATACCATCTTCTCTGAAGCGATTAAAAAAAAAGATGCTTCTATTTTAGAAATTGGTTGCGGCCCCGGAAATATTACACAACATCTTTCTAAATTACTTCCTGATAGCAATATTCTTGCGACGGATGTTTCTCAAAATATGATCACGTTAGCACAAAAAAATAATCCTAAAGCGACTTGCGCAGTTATGGATTGTCGAAATATAACTCAGTTAGATCAACAATTTGATGGAATTATGTGCGGATTTATCATTCCTTATCTTTCAAAAAACGATTGCGCTAAGTTTATTACAGATTGTTATAATTTGCTCAGTGAAAATGGTATTTTATATCTGAGTTTTGTCGCAGGAAAGTATACAGATTCTGGCTTTATTTCAGGAAGTACAGGCGATCGAGCATATTTTTATTATCACGAATTAGAAACGATTCAAACAGCATTACAAGCAAATAATTTTCAAGTATTTTCCAGTGTAGAAAAAGAATACATAAAGTCTGATGGTTCGGTAGAAATTCACACAATTTTAAATGCAAAAAAGTAACTTATTTTTTAATAGTTTCATCTTTTTGAGGAATCTTAACTTCTGCATACGCTTTCTTAAGCATTTGAAAACCAAAGTAAATAGCAGTCATACTAATAATTAAAAGCAACACACCAGCAATTACAATTCCAAGTAGATAATTATCAGGGTCTTTAGCTTCTATTTTAGAAGTATCTTTAAATTTTTCAATGGTTGGAGGTATTTGTTCAAACAATGATATTGCTATAAATCCACCAACTGCCAATAACAAGAAACCAAGAATTTTCTTCATAATGCTCAAAGATAAAAAATTAATAGAACTTCCTATAAACTACGTTTTATGAATGCTGAACTTTCTATATCTTCGCAGCAATGAATACACTTGATATAAGAACCGTAAATGTGGTTCAGTATATAAAACCCTTACGTGAAGGCGGATCTCTTCCTGCCATTGTAAAAGCAGACGACGATTTTTTGTATGTACTAAAGTTTAGAGGCGCAGGACAAGGAAAGAAAGCGTTGATTTCTGAATTGATCGGCGGCGAATTGGCACGGGCAATTGGATTGAAAATTCCTGAATTGGTTTTTATGAATTTAGACGATTCTTTTAGTAAAACGGAACCTGATGAGGAAATTCAAGATTTACTAAAGTTTAGTGTCGGATTAAACTTAGGATTGCATTTTTTATCGAGTGCCATTACGTTTGATCCTTTGGTCACTACTGTAGATTCAATCACAGCTTCAAAAGTGGTTTTATTAGACAGTATCATCAGTAATATTGATAGAACAGTAAAAAACACCAACTTACTCCATTGGAATAATGAATTGTGGGTTATTGATAATGGTGCGAGTTTCTACTTTCATCACAATTGGACAACTTGGGAAAATCATCTTACACGTACGTTTCCACTCATAAAAGATCATGTATTGTTGGCGCAAGCAACGAAATTAAAGGAAGTTGCAGCAGAGTTTCAAACGCTGATTACAGAAGAAAAAATTACAGAAATCATTCATACCATTCCAGAAGATTGGTTGCAACACGAAGCAGATGATTTGTCTCCTGACGAGATGCGAAACGCGTATATTCAGTATTTAAAAGCTAAATTAGCTATGATTAATTCACTCGTAAAAGAAGCGGAAGATGCAAGATAAAGTGACATTCGAATACGCCATTATACGATTCATGCCCAAAGTTGAGCGTGAAGAATTCTTCAATATTGGAGTAATTGTATTCTCGAAACGAAAAAAGTTTCTAGCGCTAAAATATCATGTAGACGCTAAAAAACTGGCTGCATTTTCATGCGAAATTACAAGCGATGAATTAAATACCTATCTCCATGCTTGGGAAAATATCTGCAAAGGTGCACCACACGGTGGAAAAATAGGAACTTTTGAACGTTCTGATCGTTTTCGTTGGCTGGCAGCTTCCAAAAGTACCATGATTCTCTGCTCGCCTACACATGCTGGTTTGTGTGATGATCCGCAGCGAGAATTGGACGATATTTTTGAGAAGTATGTGTTGTGATTTTAGGTGTTGGGTCTTAGGTTTTGGGTCTTAGGTTTTGGGTGTTGGTTTATGGTTTCTAATAAAAATACTTTTCCATTTAAAATTTAGCATTCAATATTTATAATTTAATTTTCGTTATCCGCATTCGTCATTTTGTCTTTTGTCGATTTGTATATTCGTTATAAACCTAACATTTTCAAAGCGTCACTTCGAGTAATTTTTGAAAAAATTGTATCGAAAAGTACTTTTATTTTGGTTTCTGGTAAAAATACTTTTCCATTTAAAATTTAGAATTCAACATTTATAATTTAATTTTCGTTAATCGCACAAACATATTCTACAAATACTAGAACAAACTTAACACTTGACACCGTAAACCATACGAATACTATTTTACTATATTTCCAAAGATGTAATCCGATTACTTTTAGTCTTTATTACTAAAATACTAATCATGAAAAATCAAATACACATCTTACTATTATTATTCTTTGTAACCTATGGTTATTCTCAAGATGAGCCGATTAATTATCCAAATTTTGTCGGACAAGACTTTACTTTTATTAAAAAAAATAAAGATTGGATCATCTTAGACCAAGTTTCTGGACATCTCAATGATGATCTAAGAAAAGATATGGCGCTCGTGCTAGAATCTAAAGATTATGTAAATGAGAAAAGGTGCGATGATTGCGATATTAGTAAAAGCAAAGCAAGAATTGTATTGGTCTTATTATATAATAAAGGAAAACAGATTGTACATACACAAAATAATGATTTTATACCAAGAGCAAATGAAGGTCATAAAGAATTAGATATAGAACCAATCATTGTTATTGAAAATAATGAATTCATCATCTTCCAACAATATACTCGCTCTTTTTTTTCATATAAGTTCAAACTTCAAGATACTAAACTGAATATTGTTCGTGCCACAGTTGTACAGTCTTCCATTAGCATAGTAGAATCTGACAAGTATGATTTTACGAAAGGCATTGTGACCAGAAAAACGAGTCCTATTTCTTCAAAAGAAGAAAGCATAAAAATTGTCAAATTAAAAGTGAAACCTAAAGCACTATCTGAATTTAAGCAAATGCATGATTGGAAAATTGCTGAGTATTTTTATTTAT
This sequence comes from Kordia sp., assembly GCF_050633145.1. GTDB lineage: Bacteria > Bacteroidota > Bacteroidia > Flavobacteriales > Flavobacteriaceae > Kordia. Next base: position 98,998 of record NZ_JBOEFY010000015.1, read on the forward strand.
AATTAGTATCTTGGTGGAGAAAGTAGTAATTACTAAAAACTACAGTATGTTATCATGAAAAGACAGATCCTTTTATTCACCGTGTTTTTCAATACATTTGTGATACTGGCACAAGAAAAACCTACGGAATATCCTGATTTTATTGGGCAAGAACTTACTACTATTGAGAAAAATGAACATTGGTCTGTAATTGAGAAAGTAACTGGCGACTTAAACAAAGATGGAAAAGATGATGTTGCAATTGTGATAGAATCAAAAGAAGACTTTATAGAAATTCGATGTACAGATTGTCCAACTTCTCTAAGCAAAGCGCGCATTGTGCTTGTATTTTTACATGAAGATGATACACTTAAAGTACATACGCAAAACAATGTGTTTATTCCAAGATCGGATGAAGGCGGCATGTCTTCCATGATAGAACCTGAACTTATTGTTAAAGCCAATCAATTGATTATTTCACAGCAATATACACGTTCTGATGTTCGATATGTATTTGAACTTCAAGAAAATCAATTTATGATGATATTTTCGGAAAGTAATAGTGTACACGCTGCTTCTGGAGATACTGAAACTTGTGTGTTCGACTTTACAAAGAATGAAATTGTCATTACCAAAGGAAATATTTCGAATGAAGAAGAAGTGTTAGATAATGAGGAAGAAGGCACAAAAGATAAAACAACTGTTATTAAATTTGATAAAAAAGCGAAATCACTTTCTGAATTTGGAATCATGCACGAATGGGAAATTGCAGAATATCGATATTTATAAATACATATTTACGCACTAAAAAAAAGCGTTGTAATAATGAAAAAGAAACTCCAAATTTCACACTCTCTCCTACTTTGTCTATTCGCAAACATGCTAGTTGCACAAACAGATTGGGATGCAAAAATAAAGCAAGAACTTCCAACTATTTTAGAGAAACACCGCGAATTGGTCAGCATTCCAAATGTAGCTTCCGACGAAGCAAACATGATGAAAAATGTGGATTGGGTTACTACTGCTTTTGAAAAATTAAACTTTGAGGTTTCTGTCTTAAAAACGTCTACGCTACCTGTATTTTTTGCTGAAAAGCAGGTAAATCCAAAAGCAAAAACGATTTTATTCTATTTACATTTAGATGGTCAGGCGGTCAATCCACAGAAGTGGAATCAAAAAGATCCGTTTCGTCCTGTGTTAAAAGAACAAGATGATGATGGCGTTTGGCAAATTATCAACTGGTCACGCATCAAAACACATATTGATCCTGATTGGCGTGTATTTGGTCGCGCTGCAGCGGATGATAAAGCTCCAATAATCATGATGTTGTCTGCATTAGAGTTTCTTCAGAAGCAACAACAAGAATTACAATACAATGTAAAAATCATTCTCGATTTACAAGAAGAAACACGTTCCAAAGGTTTTTTAAGTACGCTTGAAACCTATAAAAATAAATACGCTGCCGATTATATGATTATTATGGACGGACCAGCGCATCCAACAAATAAACCAACTTTGACTTTTGGCTGTCGCGGAATAGCAACCTGTAATATTAACATTTACGGAGCCAAATTACCGCAGCACAGCGGACATTACGGAAATTATGCGCCAAATCCTGTATTTAGAATGTCGCATTTGCTAGCAAGCATGAAAGATGATACAGGAAAAGTGGTTATTGATGGTTTTTATGATGGAATTACCTTAGATAAAGAAACACAAGAATTGATAGCACAGGTTCCTGATGATAATGTTCAGATTCAGAAAAGTTTAGGAATTTCAAAACCTGATAATGTTGGAAAAAACTATCAAGAAGCATTGCAATATCCATCGTTGAATGTGCGTCATATTGAAACGTCATGGAAAGGTCCAGGTTTAAAAACTATCATTCCAGAAATTGTAACTGCGTATTTGGATGTTCGTTTGGTAAAAGAAACTGATGGAGAAGCACAATTACAAAAAGTAATCAAACATATTGAAGCACAAGGATATTTAGTCTTAGATCGCAAACCAACAGATGCAGAACGTTTGAAACATGCCAAAATAGCAACTATTAGTACAAACGCTGGTGTAAACGCTTTTAGAACGGATATCAATTCGTTTATTGGTAAAAAGTTACGTACAACGATTTCGAATGAATTTGGCAACGATCCAATCATGATTAGAACCATGGGCGGAACAGTTCCAATTACGCCAGCAATACAAGTATTGGACATTCCTGCGATTATTGTTCCGATGGTAAATATGGACAACAATCAGCACAATCCGAACGAGAATATTCGCATTGGAAATATTTCACAAGGAATTAAAATTTGTTTGGCTATTTTGTCGATGAAATTATGATTTAGACTTGCTTGTGCTCTTAGATTTTTAGACTTTTAGAATTGTTAGATTCGCCACATTTGACACAATCAAATACCTATTACCTAATACCTAATACCTAAATATAAAAAACATCTCAATACGAACTCATGGCAAGAACAGAATACCGTATATATGTAGTAGAGCTTTCGAAAAAAGTGTTTACAGAAAATACTAAGTTTCGTTTGGCGAATCCGCAGTTTAATGGTGTGTTAGAATGTTTGTATGTGGGAATGACGAGTAAAACACCGAAAGAACGTTTTGAACAGCACAAAACAGGATATCGTAATAAAAAAGGGCACAAACTCTCTTCTAATATTGTAGAAAAATACGGTTTGTATTTACGTCCTAGTTTGTACAATCATATTGATCCGTTACCTACGCGCTACCAAGCTTTACAAGCTGAAAAGTTTATCGCTTTAGAATTACGCAGAAAACGCTATGCTGTTTGGTTTAATTGATTCTTTAAGTTCGTATATATAAACCATATTTTATAAAAAGTATCTTTGTTTAAGATTTATTAGACATAATTCATAACCATGAAAAATATAATTCAAATTTTACTCATCATATTCGTATTTAGCAGTTGTGCCAATGAAACAAAAAAGTCAACTACAAAAGCAGCAGAAACCACAAAAACGACTACGAAAGTTGCTATAAAAGATGTTTCAGAAATTGACTATCCTTTAGACAGTCTATTATCATTTGATTCGGAAGAAGCGCTTAAAAAAGTATACGGAAAACATGTAAAACGATCTGTTGGGTATTATCCTGAAGGAATGGGCGAATATAAAATGACCTTGTTATTTCCTGATTCAAAAAATCAAGTGGAATTTGTATGGGAAGACGATTCATTACAAATCAACAAACTTCAATACATACGAATTCTTACTAAAGATACAGATTGGAAAACCAAAGAAGGAATTACCATTGGAACCTCAATGAAAGAACTTGAAGTCCTCAATAAAAAATCATTTGCGTTTTTTGGATTTGAATGGGATTATTCAGGTAGTATTGATTGGAAAGATGGAGCACTTTCAAAACGTAATATTTATGGAAATTTGGCATTGCCAGACGACGCAATGATGAATAACTTTATGGATTTATTAGGCGATGTTACTATTGAAACTTCTTCGGAAAGTGCTCAAAAAGCAAAACCAATTCTTCGCGAAATTGTAATGAAACGGGCGAATTAACATAGAAAAAGTAGGTTTAAAATAACTCTTATTATAGCATTAACTTATCAATTAAAAATTCGTGTTACTTTAGTATTCGATTCAAAATTCATACATTTAGAATACTAAAGCGCTATTATTTACCCGATAAAAAGTCTGTAATGCTAAAAAAAATAATCATTTTAAGTTGTCTAGTTTTAAGCACAAATCTTTTTGCTCAAAACTATAATGAACAATTTACTGAAATTTGCGAAAAAGGAAAAATTAGCGAATCCAAAGACTTTTTAGAGAATTGGGAGAAAGCTGAACCGAATAATCCAGAAATGTTTGTCGCGCTTTTTAATTATTATTTGGTTCAAAGTAAAGCGAAATTTGATGGACCCAAATTTTTAGGAGGAACAATCATTGCTACGGATAATGATTCTATCTCTGTCTCTGAGGTTTTAAAATCTGTTAATAAAAGTGATTCATTATTTATACTTTCTCAAAAATATCTATCGAAAGGAATTTCCATCAATAAGGATAGACTTGATATGTATATTGGTCGTTCAACAACCTTACTAGAAAAGGCTATAAATACTGAATTTATAACATCTGTAAAATCTATTGTTAAAAGAAATAGCGTAAATAGCGGAAAATGGTTATGGTCCAACAATGAGCCTATTAAAAAGACGGAAGATGAATTTGTAGGTATGATTCAATCATATATAAATGCAATGTTTCAGGCTTCTAATCCTGATATTAGCGAAGTTTTAAATATTTCAAAATTAGCACTAGAAACCTATCCAACAAATTATATTTTACTTTCAAACATAGGTGTCTGCATGTTAGAGTTGGGCAAGTATCAAGAAGCTATTCCATTTTTTGAAAAAGGATTAAAATCAAATCCAAAAGACATGATTTTGAGATTGAATTTAGCTGATGCGTATGTACAATTAAAACAAATATCGAAAGCGAAAGAATACTATAATTATGTTATTGAAAATGGTGATGAACGATTCTCAGGATATGCCAAAGACATTTTGAAAGAAATAGAATGATTTTTAGTTTTATTTTAAAAGCTATAAATTCGTGATAACATTCTGCTGAATACTTATAAGAAATCTGTTCTCTGTAACAGTTATTAAACAAATCAAAAACATCTCAAAATGAAAGAAGTTGCAATACAATTTGGGCAATCGTTAGATGCTGATGCATTTGATGTAACCATGAAACTACTCAGTCAAGATTGTAAATATGTTATTGGAGAAGATGTTCTTATTGGTCCAAAAGATATTTGTCAGTCCTACGAGCAAAACATGATTGAAGGCAGAAAGAAACTTGATGAACTAGAATGGGGAAAAAGTAACATTGAAACCATCAATGATGCTGAATACTATGTGCATTTCACAGATTATCTAACGCATAAAGGCGAAAAATATACACATCGTTGCAAACAGAAACTACATGTAAACACAGACGGACTCATAGACAGTATCGTGCATATTCATGACCAAGAAGAACAAGATCGCTTGAATGCGTATTACAGAAAAGTAGGTTTATTGTAAACAATTCAGTGCATAACTCACAAAATATTCATTGCTTACTAGTTATGAATTAGCTATCTTTAAAATCAACTTAAAAATTTTAATTATGGGATTACTCTATTCTTTATTAGTTGGTGGCGTTGCTGGTTGGCTCGCTGGAAAAATGATGAAAGGCGGCGGATTTGGTATCATACTCAATATCATATTAGGTCTTATTGGAGGTATTGTTGCTGGTTGGTTATTTAAAGAATTAAATATCAATTGGTTTAATGGTATCAATAGCATTCTCGCAGACATTTTAAAAGGTGCAATTGGAGCTTCTGTAGTGTTGTTTGTGGCAAATCTTTTTAAGAAGTAATCATTTTAAATACTTATACTTCATGGTACAATATTTGGTGCATTACTATTGAAACCGAAATACAAAAACATGAAACGCTTTACCAACATCATTTTAATTTTAGTTTGCATTCTCTGCATAGCTTGCGATAAACAACAAGAAAAAATTGTTGCAAGCAATACAGCAATTGTTGAAACTTCGAAAGTAATTGTGCCAAAAACGGTACAAACATCAGAAAAATTTGAAACAGATAAAATTGTAGATAGCTATTATGTAGACTCATTTTATACCTATTTAAAAAGTGGATTTGCCTTGAAAGCAGAGAAACCTTCAGTTGATTTTGGTCTATATACGTTTGATTTTAAAAAAGATGGGACTATCATTTTTAAAGACCTAACTAAATTTTACGGTTGCGGCAATGGTGTTTTACATATCCGAAAAGGAACTTGGAGTGTCAAAGATAATGGAATGTATACGCTGACATTTGATGGAGAATATGCGTTTGAACATAAATTTCATACCGAATCTGAATATACGTTTAAAAAGCTCAAAAACGGAAATATTTACCTGAAACTTCACAAAGTGATTGCCCATGAAAAGAATCAAAATTGGGATCACTAATCTGAAAATATCACATAACAATAAAAACCAATATCAAAACTTAATCAATAAGCAGTGATATTGGTTTTTAGATACATATAACTTACAGTTCCATACTTTTGTATGTAATAGGAAGTTCTTCTTGTTGTTCTCCTCTGAAGTTAAATCCTCCTATACCATCACCATCAGCTTCTAAAGCCATATTTGCGCTGAAAGGAAAATTTAATGGTGTTAATGGGTTATGAGATGGAAGGTCTCCATGTATAGAAACTACCTTGTCAAACTTTCCAAAACCTGTTGGGTAAAGTGTTCCTGTTACATTTCCTTTATATGGTTTATCTTCAGGATTTCCTAACGTAACTTCTACACTTCCGTGAACTTGACGATCTGAACCAGCTGTTAAATTGAATTTAATAATTGCTGAGTTTAAGTTTACAGTACTTCCCATAGTACCTCTGATTATTTGTGTTGACATAATGATTTAATTTAAATGTTGTTCCTACTCTATTAAAAAATGGCTTTTCGGATTTCGCCTCTGCAATCATACTAATGGTAGCTACTCTGTTTGATTTATTTCTTTATGATTACATTACAAATGTCGTTCGATACACAAATATTTTTGAGGTAGAAAATACGTACTTTGCTAAAAACGTTGAAATTGTATATCGTACAGGTATTAGTACGCAATTCAGTTTTTAAGTATGTATGTGTTGATCAATTTTGGTTTACAATCCGCTATAGTTTACATTTGATCAACCTATAAAAATTATACGATAAAACATGAGAAATTATCTTGCAATTATTTCATTATTCTTGTGTATTTCCTGCGCGAATAAAGAAGTAGAAATTCAGGAAAGAGCTTTTAACCTCTTAAAAAGCTTGGATACCCTAAAATTTGATGGTTTTTTAAATTCTTATTATTCTTTGAAAGCCTATAAAAATCAAGCTATTAGAGATAATATTGCTAAAAACTATAAAGATGAAATTCTTGCTATAACTGACTCTGAATGGGAATATTACAGAAAAAAAGATTATAACAACTTCTTAAATCAAGCTGCAAATCATCAAATTGTTTGGAAAAATATTGAGCTTGAAGAATTTCACTATACAGAGAATATATCTTATGGAATGAAATGTTTAGATGGAACTATTTTCTTTAGTTATAAAAATGAACTTTATGAAGCTAGAGTCTACACCATTGATGATGGCAGTAAATATCAAATTTTTACTTTTAGAATGTAATTAAAAAAAGATACTAAATTAAGTTTAATATCACGAAAGAACATTTTTATTATTTGTGAAACTTTGGTCAATCCCTTACTTTTGAATTGATGAATCGAAATGTATTACAAACTCCTATAGATTACCTTAAAGGCGTTGGTCCAAACCGCGCCGATTTACTGCGTAAGGAGCTAGGAATACATACATATCAAGATTTTATCAACCTATTTCCAAATCGGTATATAGACAAAACACGCTACTTTAAGATTAATGAACTGCAACGGAATTCTTCTGAAGTGCAAGTTGTCGGAAAGATTGTTCATATTAAAATGGTGCAACAAAAGCGTGGAAAACGATTGGTTGCCACTTTTGTAGATGATACTGGCGAAATGGAATTGGTTTGGTTTCGCGGTCATAAATGGATTAAAGACAGCATAAAACTCAATACACCGTATGTCATTTTTGGAAAAACCAATTGGTTCAACGGAACGTTTTCGATGCCACATCCAGAAATGGAATTACTCAAAGAACACGAGCAAAGCTTACGAACAGCAATGCAACCTGTGTATCCATCAACTGAAAAGTTAAGCAACAAAGGCATTACCAACAGAGTTATTAATAAGTTGATGCAACAACTCTTCATAGAATCGCGCACGCAGTTTTATGAAACCTTGCCTCCTACTATTTTGAGTGAACTCAAACTGATTTCGAAAAGTGAAGCCTTGTTCAATATTCATTTTCCAAAAAGTCAAGAATTACTGGCAAAAGCGCAGTATCGCTTAAAGTTTGAAGAGCTTTTTTATATTCAAATACAACTCATCACCAAAAACCTCATCCATAAAACTAAAATTAAAGGCTTTCCGTTCGATCAAGTTGGTGAAAAGTTTAATGATTTCTATGCGAATCACCTGCCTTTCGAACTGACCAATGCACAAAAACGTGTGATTAAAGAAATTCGAAACGATTTAGGCAGCAATGCACAAATGAATCGTTTGTTGCAAGGTGATGTTGGTTCAGGAAAAACAATTGTCGCGCTCATGGCAATGCTATTAGCAATTGACAACGATTTTCAAGCCTGTATCATGGCGCCTACGGAGATTTTAGCAATTCAGCATTACAATGGCATCATGGAACTAGTTGAACCCTTAGGATTAAAGGTAAAGCTGTTAACAGGTTCTGTAAAGACAAAAGACAGACGTGTAATTCATGAAATGTTAGAAGACGGTTCGCTTCATATTCTTATAGGAACACACGCCATTTTAGAAGATAAAGTGAAATTCCAAAATCTTGGNNGATGAGCAACATCGTTTTGGTGTCGCACAACGCGCTAAATTATGGCATAAAAATACATTTCCGCCACATATTTTAGTCATGACCGCAACTCCAATTCCACGAACGCTTGCCATGAGCTTATATGGCGATTTGGATGTTTCTGTGATTGATGAATTGCCTCCTGGCAGAAAAGCTATTAAGACCGTTCATCGGTATGATAGCAATCGTTTGAAAGTGTTTAAATTTATTCGTGACGAAATTACCAAAGGGCGTCAGATTTATATTGTATATCCACTCATTCAAGAATCGGAACAGTTGGATTATAAAGATTTAATGGACGGTTATGAAAGTATTGCGAGAGAATTTCCAATGCCAGACTTTCAAATTTCGATTGTACACGGAAAAATGAAACCTGCAGATAAAGATTTTGAAATGAATCGTTTTATCAAAGGTGAAACCCAAATTATGGTCGCAACAACGGTGATTGAAGTTGGTGTAAATGTGCCAAATGCTTCCGTAATGATTATTGAAAGTGCCGAACGTTTCGGATTGTCACAATTGCATCAGTTACGCGGTCGTGTAGGTCGTGGTGCAGAACAGAGTTTTTGTATTCTCATGACAAGTCATAAGTTAAGTGCCGATGGAAAAACACGTTTGGAAACCATGGTACAAACCAGCGATGGATTTGAAATTGCAGAAGTCGATTTAAAATTACGCGGTCCAGGGAATATCATGGGAACGCAACAAAGTGGTGTGTTAAACCTCAAAATTGCAGACATTGTAAAAGACAACGATATTTTGAAAACGGCACGTTATTTTGCCTTACAAGTCTTAAAAGCCGATCCGAATTTGATGTTACCAGAACACAAAGCCGTTCGTTATACGTTTGCGCAATTAGTAAAGCATAAGAATATTTGGAATTATATTAGCTGATATAGATGTTAGACCGCTTTGCTGTTAGATGTTAGATCGCTTCGCTGTTAGACTTGTTCCCGCGTAGGCAGGAATCTCTTAGACTCGCTTCACTTCGACTCCGCTCAGTGCAAGCGCTTTTGGATCACTACGTTTTTAGATCGCTTTGCTCTTAGACTTTCTTTGTTGTTGGAGTTTTTGGGCTTTTGAAACGTCTTTGCGAGAATTTAGAAGAAATTCGTGGCAATCTGTTTCTGAGTAAAATAGAATATTGTTTGAAACTGATTACCTCACTCTCGTTCGTAATGACGATTCATAGTATGAATAACAAATTAACAGATCCACAAAAAACAAATCCACAAAAAATTGTACATTTAATCAACTTTAATATCAACCAAAACAAAACAATATGAAATTAGGCGCATTTTCGATAAGTCTTGCTGTAAAAGACATTCACGCTTCCAAAGCTTTTTATGAAAATATAGGATTCACTAAATTCCATGGAGATATTGAGCAAAACTGGCTTATTATGAAAAATGGTGATACCGTAATAGGATTGTTTCAAGGAATGTTTGAAAATAATATTATGACGTTTAATCCTGGTTGGTCACAAGATGCACAGCCATTAGAATCGTTCACGGATATTAGAGATATTCAAAAAGAATTAAAAGGTAAAAACGTTACTTTCTCTAGTGAAGCTGACGAAAACACGACTGGACCTGCAAATTTTGTGATTACAGATCCTGATGGCAATACTATTTTGTTTGATCAACATGTGTAGTTTAGACGCGCTATCGCTTTTGGATTGTTAGATTGCTAATGCTCTTAGACTCGCTAGCGCTTTTAGAATATTAGATCGCTAGCGCTCTTAGTATAAAAAACAAAAAGCGTCTATTCACAAAATAGACGCTTTTTTTATAAGATGAATGACGGTGACTACTCTTCATTCATAGCAATTTTTGTTTGTATTAGTTGATACTTTCTCCTTTATTAGCTTTATCTAAGTTTGCTTGTACTCTACCTTTGCTTGCCGCATTTGGTGCGTTTGCCAATGCTTTTTTCAAGTGTTTTGCAGCAGATTTATGATCTCCTTTTGCGGAGTATGCTCTTGCCAATCCGTAGTGTACTGGCCAAGTTCCTTTGTTTTTCTTTGCGTTATATTTAAAGACTTCCAATGCTTTATCGTTCATTCCTTGTCCTATTAATTGACGTCCGTATTGATGAATTTCAAAAACAGTTGCTGTTGGTAATACTGCATCCATTGCAGCTAAAGCTTCTGTTTTTTTGTTTTGCTTCATCAAGATTGCTGCTTTGATTTGTGTATTCGCAAAAGTTTGTTTGCTAAAAAACTGTCCCGCAATTGCACCATCAACCCATTTTAAGGCTTCGTTTAAATCGCCGCCATTGTTTAAAGCATAGTTAGCAGCTTGCTCCCAAGTTTGACGATTGAATCCAGGTTGATCTTGCATTTTCTTACGAATATCTGCCAACACAATATTTGTCACATCAAAACCAACTTTAAAAGGGATTTCTTTCTTTCCCCATTGCAAAGCCAAAGTTGCAGAGTTTGCGTCGACACTAATAAAATTGTACGTTAATAATTCTACATGCGGAATTTCTTTAGACGAAACATTTACACGTAAAACATCTTCAGAAGGCTCGTAAAAATAACTTCCCCAAGCTGTACTATTGCTCGAAAAAATGATAGTTACATCTCCACTTTCTTTCAATTCCATGTGCAATCCGTAGGTTCCAGCTTTTATAGGCTTTCCTCCTACTGTAGCATCATGTGTAAAAGTAATGACTGTATTTTCATTGGCTCCTGCGCGCCAAGGTGATAATTTTGCAGTTCCAAAACCGAAGTTATTCATTCCATAAGGAACTAATTTTCCCCAAATTTCACGGCCATTAACACTAGGTCTTGAATAGGTTACGGAAACTTCTGATATTCCAACAGTTTGAGAAACGGATGCTTTTTGACTTCCACGAGGTGTATTGAGTTGTGCAAAAGAAGTTGTAGCGAAAAGAAAGCAGACAAAAAGGGATATACTTCCTATTAAGGTAGTTTTTGATTTCATATTTTTTGGTGTTAATTAGGTTTATAGGCAAGTTAAAATTTCAAACTGTGCAGACTTGTTATAGCTTTGTTAATCTTGTAGAAAAGTATGTTAATTAACATTTGTAAGAAAGCGCATTGGTAATTAAATGTTTAGTATATTTCGACGTTTTTAAAATACGAATTAAGAGTGAGATTGAAATGAAAAGTATAGTATATTGGTTGTTATTTTTTCCCGTATTCCTAACAGCACAAATCAACGAAAGCGATTCTCTTAAACTAAAAGCCGATCTGTCTTTGACAGGTTTTTGGCAAGGCGGAAATGTAGATACGTTTATTTTTAGAGCTAAGTCGGAAGTAGCTTTTACTCCTTTTCGAAAGTGGGTTTTTAAGACAAAGAATTCTTATGTTTACCAAGAGTTTGGAAAAGAAAAGGCCGACGAAGATATTTTGAGCTTGAATTTTTTATATCTAAATCCTGAACGAAGATTTTATCCGTTAGTACTAGGTTTTGTAAGTACTAATTTCCGTAGAGAAATTGATTTGCGTTATCTTGTTGGTGGTGGCGTTACCTATCAAATTTTAACAGACAAAAAACGTTGGTTAAAAGTTTCGCTGACAAGTGAATATGAACGTACTAACTTTTCAATGACAGATTTTAACTTTTCAGAATATAACGGAGATCGATCTATTCATACGTTACGAGGTACAATTTGGATTAACGGAAAATATCATTTATTTAAGGATAAAGTTATTCTAAGTCACGAAAGTTTTTTTCAACCGTCACTAAGATATAGTAATAATTTTCGTTGGCGTGCAGATGTTGGTATCGAATTGCCTATTTGGAAGTTTTTAAACTTTAAAGTCAATTATTTACATACGTTTGAAAGTCTGGTGATAAAAGATCAGAAGCAAGAAGATCAGTTTTTAACTTTTGGAATTACACTGAAGAGTTATTAATAAAAAGCTGTTATTTTTTCTTTGTAAATAACTTTAAAATCCAATTCATACAATCTTGATTGTCCATTATTGACCAAGAATGTGGATGTTTAGTGCCATCTAGTCGTACACCTTTTCCTGTAGTTACAATGACAGTTGCATCTTTATTTCCCATCAATTTTAAATCATTAATCATCGCAACAATATCAGTTCCATTCCAATCATACAAATCTCTTCTTCGTTGATTTATAAGCCAATCGACATCTAAATCAGTATACATTCTCACAGGAATATCTTTAAGATAATACGCATTTCCACCATTTTTTACACCATTGGAATAAATAGATGCTTTTACATATGCTTCAGGGAATTCTTTAGGCGAACCACCATACGTTTCATTGTAATTATTTATAATCCAACGTGCTTCATTTACTCCTATTTCTGAAAAATCTCGTTTAATTTCCCGTTCACAATATTCATATAAATGTGCTTTATCTAAAGGAACATCCAAACCAAAAACACCTTTTGGAATGATTACTGTTTTATTCTTTTCCTTTTTAGACATTTCTGCATACCGTAACGAAATCATTCCTCCATTTGACAAACCGCCAAGCACAAAATTATCTTTTGATACTTTATGCTTTTTTATGATTTGTTTAAAGATGGTATTTAACATGTTGAGTTCGGCTTCTCTGTCTTCCGTTCCCCAATTTATAGACGGAATAATAGTGAGTATGTTATGTGTATATGCCAATTGCGGAAGTTGAATTTGCTTTTGTAAATCCGCTACCGTTTCTCCTCCCGAAGGTAATACAACAAGAACTCCAATTGGTGTTGATTTAGGAACCATTTTTAAATAAAACAACTCCGTACTATTGCCATCACTGACATATAAATTTGATGCATCTGTTTTGCTGAAATGTACTTTTTCAAATTCTTGTGCATAAGAAAAGTTACTTATAAAAATAGAAATCAGTATGACTAAAAATTGTTTGTACATGTTAGTTTTTCTTTTGCTTTCTTCTTATTTCATTACTACGCATTGGCATAGAATCTACTTTATCAAAAAGCTTTTTGTATGTGATGACTTCCACTTGTTTTAACTTAATTCCGCCATCTAACCCAATAAGAATTATTTCAAAGTCGTATTTATCATTTAGAATTTTAGCTAGTTTTCCGTAAATCTTCCCTACATTATTTAAAGTAAGATCTTTATAATTGATGAATGTGAAATCATCTCCAACAATCATATAGAATACAAATTTACGCTCAATCATTTCGTTGGCTACATTTTTAAATTCATTCAGTTGCGCTTGAAACTTCTCAGAAGCAATATCGGTTGTTTTTACAATGATGATTCTATTTTCCCATTGATGGCTATTGAGATCTTGCGCATGTGAATTCATACATCCAAAAGATAGTATGATAAAAATATAGTAAAATCCTATTTTCATAAAGAAGTCATTATTCTATTCTAACGAGTTCACGAAATTCTTGATTATTAAAATCACCACCTATAAATAACCTATCTGTTTCTTTGGTTTTCCCTTTGGCAATAAAGACATTAAAAGATTCTGAATCTCCATAAGTAACACCATTTCGATCTCTAAACATTACTACATGAGGATTTCCATGAATGGTTGTTAAAATGAACAAAACTTTCATTTCTTTTCCTTTACTCGATAATGTCAAAAATCCAGCGTGATATATGGTTTTTCCTGCTAAGTCCTTATGATACTTTTCAGGTACTAAACTGACTGCTGTTGTATCTTTTTCAACCAGAATTGTAACATCTTCTGCTTCGTGTTTCCATGTACCATCAAAAGCACTCGCAACTACATTTTCTTTGTTAAATGTATATTTTAATGCTGTTTTGTTTTGACTATACGCGGTTAGTGTAAATGCTAAAAGGAGTACTAGAGAAATTGACTTTTTCATGAGTTTTGCTTTATCAAAGTATTCTTTAAAGTTATTAAGAATATTCAGCGAAAGCAAAGCATAGCTCATTTTTGTTATATAACCATAATGTTTTTCAAATTTTATATCGGACGGAATACTTCTTTATTTTCTCAATTCGTCAAAAACTTTTGTACTCACCCAATAGATATCCTGATTGCTGGTATAAAAGAAGTACTTCCCATCACTAGAAACAAAGGGACATAGTTCATGTCCTTTTGTGTTTATTTTAGTGCCCATATTGATCGATTTTGTCCAAGTACCATCCGTATTTTTAAAACTAATGTATAAGTCACCTCTTCCCAATCCTTTTGGGCGATTTGCACAAAAAATAATATACTGTTCTTTAGGATCTATAAAAACATCTGCTTCATAATATTTTGTATTGATCGCTTCACTGAGCACTACTGCTTCTTGAAATTTTCCATCTTTGTATTCTGAATAATAAATATCGAAACTTTTCTGTCTGTTCTTAGAATTACCTTTGTTTGATGAAAAATACATTGTACCATTTTCTGTAAAGGAAATATAGTATTCATCATTTTTTGTATTGATGTTTGAACTTGCATTGATGGGTTCGGACCACTTTTCTCCTATTTTTTCAACATACCAAATATCATGATCGTTTTTTGCGCCTTTCCCATCTAATGATCGTTGTGATATAAAATACAATCGTTTTTCATCAGGAGATAAAAACGGATCATTGAAACCATATTTTTGGCTTGATAAAATTGTTTTTGGCTTGCTCCATTTATTTCCAACTAGTTCTGTAAATCGTATTTCAGTGTTGTTTCCAGTATCTACACCATAATAAAATGCAGTTGCAGCTTTGTTAAATACAGAACCAAATTCATATTCACTTTTTTTAGAAATCAAATCGGGAGCAAATATTTCTGGTGTCAACGATGGTGTTTTTTGTCCGATGTACTTGAGATTGTCGGCTGCTTCTTGTGCATATCCTACAAAAGAAATGAGCAAACTGAAAAATAGATACTTAGTTAGAGAATACATATATGTTAGTTTTTCGATTGTTAGTTAAAGCTATATGAATATGAACTCAAATCAAAAGTATTTATTGCTTTAATATTCAAGTAATTAAATCAAATAACATTTTCGAAATGGAAAGACTTTTTAGTATTTAGATTGATAATTTATTTCATCAATAAAATCAATTCTTAATGTTCTGTCTTTAGTACAGTAATAGGTGTTTTCTCTACTCCAGCATAAAAAACAATGATTTCCGCAGGTTCAGCACCTTTGTTTTCTCCATAGTGCCATGCATTTACAAGCTCTACAATAGGTTCGCCAGCTTTTAGGTGTAATGTGTCATTGGCTTTACTAATTACCGTTAATTCTCCTTTTAGTAAAACACCTGCATTGATTACAGGATGCTTGTGCCAATTCAATTTTGTTTTTGGCGGAATCACTATTTTTAAAATTGTGACTTCAGGAGTTCCTTCGGAATAATTTGGAAGTGGCGCGCCGTTCCAACTTTTAGTGGTTTTAGCAAGTGTTGTAACTTCTATTTTATTGACTGTATTAGATTTACAAGCAATTAATAATATGCATAAGAGAACGAGTGATAGGTATGGTTTGTTCATTTTGGAATGATTAGTTGCGCTGATTAAGAAACTAATGTAACAAATACAAGTTGAATAAAAAATTTACACTTATAATCGTCTGAAAATTTCGAAATCAAAAAAAGCCTTTCGCAATTGGAAAGGCTTTTTGGTATTTATTATTTAGGTTGATGATTTATCTTTTCACAAATTTCTTCGTTAAAATTTCATCACCATCATTTATTTGTAAAATGTACATTCCAGCTTTTAAGTTGCTTACATTGATAGTTTTGTTGTTCAATGTTCCAACTTTTACAACTTGACCTAACATAGAATGAATTTGATACGAAGTATTTTCTTCAACTAAGATGCGAACTTCCAATTCATTTACTGTTGGATTTGGATATACCGTAAAATCTTCTTCTGAAACTTCATTTTCGCTTAATTCGTATAGGAATTCAGTTTTTGTATTTTCTCTAGAACTCACAATTGCTTGTCTAGCAGATCCTCCATTGGTAATTCCTTTGATACTTACCTGATCAATATAAATTTGATCCGCATTTGCAGAAGCATCACATTGGAATCTAAAACTTGCAGTATTTACAAAATTATAAGCAGTTTTGTCTAAAGTAACTGTAGATGTATAGAATCCATTATTCTGGAAATCAGTTCCGCTTACATACGCTTTTACAGTGTTCCATCCTGAACCGTCATTATAACGTAACCAGAAATCTTCTCCTGTTTCCATACTATACGCATAAAAATGGAATTCAACTTCTACCGTATCATAAGGACTTACATCAACATTGTTTAGAGTCATTGAAGATGCCGTACTTGAGTTGTCTCTAATTCTGATAGAATAATTCCCTTCGTATGATCTACTACCTGTATAACGATAGCAATCTCCTCCTCCATCAACCCAACCGTCTAAGCCAGATTCAAAGAAACCTTCATGCAATACAACTGTTCCTCCCGAACTACTTGATCCGTTATGGTTTCCTAAACCATCAAATGTATTTGACGCAAACTCATCCCATTCAGCAATAGTATACACAGTATTTGGTCCTGTAACCGATGTTTTTCTACGTAACGTAACATCACTTCCAAAAGTAGTTGCACTATTAAATGTTCCGATAATATCTATTAAAACATTGTTTTTAAATAATCCAACGGCATCATTTCCATTAAATGTAATCATAGAGTTTGTAGTAGTTACATCTGCTCTAGATGTAACTCCTGTATCTGCAGAACTATGACCAATAACATATACATTTCCGTTTGATAAGTTTCCTGTTAATGCATATCCTGCAGACCAACTTCCTGCTCCGTTAGTTTGTTTTTTAATCGTATATACTGATAAATCAACTGTGTTTCCTGTTGTATTCGCAATCTCTACAGCTTTGTTATATGACGAACCTTCCACATATTCTGAAAAGAATAAATCGTTCTGACTTGATACAGGCGCTAATGTACTCGCATTTGTTGTTGCACTATTTGCTGATGTATTTCCTGCTGCATCTTTTGCTCTCACAGTAAATGCATACGATGTATCGGCTATAAGTCCTGTGACTTGGTACGATGTAGAAGCAGTTGTTGTAACTAATGTTCCTGAATTATATACTTCATAGCTTGTAACAGCTACATTGTCTGTAGCTGCTGTCCAGCTTAAATCTATTGTAGTTTGTGTTTCATTTGATGCAACTACACTAGTCGGTACTAATGGTGCTGTTACATCTACTGTAGTAACATTTGTTCCAGCACTAGAAGCTGATGTATTTCCTGCTGCATCTTTTGCTCTTACAGTAAATGTGTAACTAGTTGCAACTGTAAGTCCAGAAATAGTATATGTTGTAGATGCAGTACTTCCTAATAATGTTCCATTCCTATAGATTTCATAAGCGGTTACTGCTACATTATCTGTTGCTGCATTCCAATTTAAAGTGGTTCCAGTTTCTGTAATATTAGAAGCAATTATATTTGTTGGAACTGAAGGAGCTTCTGTATCTGGAGTCGTTCCACCATTCACAGTATGTGTTCCTAAGTCAGAAAATGTATTGCTTGCATATGTATCCCACTCAGAAGTTGTATAGGTCGTATTTGGGTTGGTAATATCTGCTTTTCTACGCAAAGTTACATCTTGACCAAAATTTGCGCTCGATCCAAACGTTCCAATAACATCTATTAATACATCATTTTTAAACAATCCAACTGCATCATTTCCATTAAACGATATCACAGAATTTGTAGTTGTCGCTGTTGCTTGAGAAGTTATTCCTGCATCTGCAGAACTATGCCCTAATACATATACACTTCCATTGGTTAAAGTTCCGCTAAGCGCATATCCTGTAGACCAACTTCCTGCGCCATTTGTTTGTTTCTTAATAGTATAACTAGATAAATTGATAGAACTTCCTGTAAAATTAGCAACCTCTAAAGCTTTGTTGTACGATGATCCTTCTACATATTCAGAGAAAAATAATTCTGTAGTAGCGCCAGCCATAGTTGTAGTAACTGCAATTCCAGTACTTGAACTTGATGTATTTCCAGCAGCATCTTTAGCTCTTACAGTAAATGTATATGTAGTATTGCTTGAAAGTCCACTAGCCGTATATGTAGTATTGGGTGTGCTTCCGATAAGCGCTCCATTTCTAAATACTTCATAAGAAGTTACAGCTACATTGTCTGAAGCAGCAGCCCAATTAAGGATTGTTGCAGTAGTTGTTGTATTAGAAGCTACCAAACTCTGTGGTATAGAAGGTGCTTCTGTATCATTTCCTAAATTGAATTTATCCTCAGCTTGTGGTCCGCCCCAAATTTGAGTTGCAAACGCAGGATTGTCAACAAATGGATTTCTATTTCCTTGAATGCCTACCAACACATTATTACGTTGTTCTTCAAAAGCAGAAACCGGATCATCAACATTCCATTGTATAAATAAATCGATCATATTTGCATCTGACACCATTGAATTACCAACACCAACATTTGTAGGCAAACATTGACTTCCATAACGTAAATACATATACATCATCATTCGTGCTACATCGCCTTTCCATTCATCACCAGGGTAAAAATCTCCTTGTGGAGTTATCCCAGCATTTCCACTTCCAGAAGCAAATTTTCTATTGTTTCTTGTAGAATTCATTTGAGAATCGCATGGTCGCAAACTATGTGCATCCGAACCTGGGCCGGAAGTTCCTAAATTAGGCGTTCCGAGTGATTTGGGATATACGTGTTCTCTATTCCAGTCACCTGTAGATCCTCCATGTGTAGTTTTCCCTCTAGAGCGATCGGTTAAAAATACTCCATCAGAATCATTATATCCATAAATCAATAATACTTGAGAATTATCTGTTGGGTCTAAATCAGATTGTTCTAAGGCATTCCAAACACCTGGAGTATATGATAAAAATGTAGTGTGTGTGCTAATAATTTTAGTAGCGAGGTCATCTTTTAAATTCGTTCCCGATTGGGATAAATTTACATCGTTGTAATACGATGGGATTTGAGCATACGCAGTGATGCTTACGGCTAAAAATAGCCAGAGTAAAAGTTTTTTCATGAGTGTTATTTTGGTTGAGTTTATTAGTTTTGAAACTACTCTTCAACTTTTTTTAGCTCAGAAAATATATTTACTGGTTACATAAATATGAAAAAACGCCTTAATTCCAAAAGGAAGTAAGACGTTTTATCTATAAGTTATTTGATAAAAATAATTCTTATTTTTCGTTATTGCTGGTAAAAAAATCGTTCGCATAGTTTCTTATTCTACACACTAAAAATACTCTGTTTTAACAATTACAATCACAATTTTATGTTAACAAATTGTTGGCTTTTTACTTAAAATAGCAATTTTACGTTTACACCTTACTAATCAAGCTTTTAAACCGTACTTTTTATTCGTTTTGAAGCATTGAAACAAAATTTTCAAAGTCTTTTTTGAAAGCAATATATTTGTCGCCCGTAGCAGGTCCATTAAAACCTGTATGGATGCGTCGGACTTTTCCCTTTTTATCTATAAAAATACTCGTCGGATAGGATAATACATGATTCAACATTGGTAATTTTTCTTGGGCTTTTTTCTTGTCGGATGTTCCAAATTGTGCCAACAAGATTGGATACGGAATCTGTAACCGTTTTTGCAATCGTTTGATACTGTTGAATGCTTTTTCTTCTGTCTTAGCATATTCGAAAGCTAAGGCTACAAATTTTACATCCGGATTGTTCTTTGCGTAGTTAGAATAGTATTTAGATTCATCTAAACAGTTTGGACACCAAGTTCCCATTATTTGAACGATTCGTACTGTTCCTTTTAAACTTTCATCTGATAAAGAAATCATTTTTCCGCTACTATCTGGAAATGAAAAATTGAATTCGTCATAACCTTCTTTAATGTATGTCAATCCTTTAGCATCTGGTAATTCGTAAGTTTCATTACGTTTGGCTGTAAATGGTTCTTTCCAATGATTTCCAGATTGAAATTCACCTGTCATTGTACTATCTGTAACCGTTGCTGT
Organism: Kordia sp.; assembly: GCF_050633145.1. GTDB lineage: Bacteria > Bacteroidota > Bacteroidia > Flavobacteriales > Flavobacteriaceae > Kordia. The sequence goes on from NZ_JBOEFY010000015.1 coordinate 119,405, forward strand.
GAATAAAAATGCATGTGCGCCGTCAAATGTAGAAAGTTGCAATTGGTCACCGTTCAGTGTTCCTTCTAAATAGCGATAATCTCCTGTAGTTGTTCTAAAAGTTCCTGTAACTGTGTTTCCGTTTTGCTTGAAGATTCCTTTGGCTATATATCGATCTGCTTCAACATCTGGACTAAAGACAGTTTCCCAGTTTCCTGTAATTGTTGCTTTTGCTTCTCCTTTAGTATTTGAAAAACGTGTTGTTTCACCAAAAGTAGCTGTAAACGGAACATATCTGTCTAATGAAACTTTTACAAATTCACCTTTAATAGTATTTGCATCTGTAAATTTTCCTTTTAAAACACCTTCATATACGTCCATTTTTATCGTGATTGAATCGTCTTTGATAGTAATATCATCTACCGAAATACGCTCTTCTGCATTATGAATTTCAATTCCTTTATTTGTAGTTGTAAAGATAAACGGCAATTCTTTTGCATCCTGCACTTTCAAAGCTACGCGCCAAGAACCATCTTTTAAACTATAGACTTCTTTTTTCGTCTCTTTCTGCCCACAAGAAACCAAGGTGAATCCAATTAATAATATATAGAACTTTTGAATGTTTTTCATTTTTTAGAATATATAGTTGAATGATTGGTACGTATAATCATCAAGCAAATTACAATAAAAAGAAAGATGATTTTGTTTTGAGATAGAATTCGATTAGTTTTAAGATAAAATTATTCCATATGAAAGTTACTCCAGAACATAACAAAAGAGTCGCTGAAATGAAGTTTTTTTCTGTATATCCACATTATGTCACTAAAGTGGAAAAAAAAGGAAGAACTGTAGCAGAATTGCATGAAGTTATTACTTGGCTCACTGGTTTTGATGATAAAAAAATACAAGAATTGATTGATCGTAAAGTTACTTTTGAAACCTTTTTTGAAGAAGCTACTTTGCATCCAAACGCACATCTCATTAAAGGTGTGATTTGTGGCTATCGCATTGAAGAAATTGATAATGAATTGACACGAAAAGCCCGCTATTTGGATAAATTGATTGATGAAATTGCAAGAGGTAGAAAAATGGAGAAGATTTTAAGAGTGGAGAAAGCTTGATTTTTTTCTGTTGATCTGTTTCCTGTTAATTTGTAGCGTCTTTGCGAAAGTTTTGAAAAAACTTGTGGCAATCTATTTCTAAATACACAGGAATGCTCTTAGAAACAGATTGCTTCACTTTGTTCGCAATGACGAATTAAAGCTTGATTCGATCTGACGTTGTGAAAATGCAGAGAGAATCAATTTAAAATTCAACATTTAGAATTTAGCATTCAAAATAGAAAATCTAAAAGCATAGCGCTCTGGACTAATTCCCTATTCTCTCTTTTTCATCTTCTAAACTTCCATCACGCTTTTGTGCCTTTTTTACGTCACTGTTTCCAAACGCATAACGAACATAAAAGTTTATATTACGACTGTCACTTCCACCATTACCGTCTATTTGCAAATTCCCGAATTGTGTCATTCCTTGCCACGGAATCGTATATAATGCATCATTAACTGTAATTTTCCCTGTCCAATTTCCCCATGATTTTTGTACCGCAATATTTAACGAACCTAAACTACTTGTTTCGTATGTTCCGCCCCAAATTGATGGACTGCTATACCAACCACTTACTTCTAATTTGACATCTTTGGGTAATGAAAATGTGTTTTGTGCGTAAAACCCAAAGGTTTCTTGATCTATGGAGATAAAAGCAGGGTTTGTTGCTGTATACTTACTATACGAACCGTATACATTTGCATAGGCGCGCCACCAATCATTTATTCTAAACGGATACGAAACACTCAAATTATAGACTTCTTGGTCTGCCACATTTCGTGTACTTAAGAAGTTTCTGTTTTCTCCAACTGCTTCTGTTACTTGTGCAAAAAAGTCTGAGATATACGAATAACTTATGCTCGTTGTCAAGGTATATTTATACGTGTGCGATAGTTTAAAATTGTCTGTGTATTGCGGTTGCAAAAATGGATTTCCACGAGTAAAGCTTAATTCGTCCAATTGAAACTCGAAAGGATTTAAAATTTGATAGTTTGGGCGTTGAATACGTCGGCTATAACTCAACGCAAATGAATTGATTGGATTGGCTTGATATGAGATTCCCGCAGACGGAAAATAGTCAGTATACGTTCTAGATACAACTTGATTTTGTGCAGTGTTTTCTGCTGTCAATTTTCCTTGTGAGTCTGTTCGTTCAACTCGTAATCCTGCTTGAAATTTCCAATTGTTTACAGCAAAATTATACTTTGAATAGACAGCATATATTTTCTCATCATATTCGAATTGATTGCTTCGATCAACATTCAAATTATTAACTCCATTAAGGACATCAAAAAAGTTAAACGTATTGTCGGTAACTACTTTTGAAGCCTTTGCTCCTGCTTCAAATGTTCCTTTGCCTAATTTTTGTCCGTAATCTGCTTTTGCTGCATAAATATTGATGTCAATTGGTGTTTCTTGAAATGTAATATTCGCGTTCAATACTTCTCCTGTTGGTGTTGTGTAAAAGTTTGGTTGATTGTTGAATCGATCGCGACTATATCTACCATAGTCCAAATCGGCACTAAAACTCGTTCCTAAAGTATCTTTATAGCGATAATTTACGTTGGCATTTAAGTTGAAACTATTATTTTCAGAACTATTTGGCGCGCGTAAAATACTATCGGTCACACTTGTATTTCTGTCTATAATTGGTGTGATATTATTTGAGGTTGATTCTGCTTCGCGAAAGTTCAATGTTAGCACAGTTCCTAATACACTTTCTTTAGATACATAATAATCAGCTCCAGTTCGAAAGTTATTTGAAAACGATTGATTTTCTGAATCTGCTTGTGAGTCAAAAATTTTATCGCCCTGCGTTCTATATAAATTTATAAAACTTGTTGAACGTCCTAAGAAGTTGGAATAGGTTCCAAAAAAGTTCCATTTTTTAAATCGACTGTTTACTGTTACAGAATTGTTTGTACGTAGATAATCTCCAACAGTTACAGTACTTGAAACGCTTCCTCGTGTTCCCAAACCTTTTTCTCTTTTCAGTTTTATATTGATGATTCCTGCATTTCCAGCTGCATCATATTTAGATGATGGTTGTGTTATGATTTCGATACTTTCAATTGTATCTGCTTGAAGCGATTGTAAATAGGCCGTGAGATCGTCTCCTGCTAAAAAACTTTGACGACCATCAATATATACCAGAACGCCCGTTTTTCTTTCTACAATTACATTATTATCGTTATCTAATCGTACACCAGGCGCTTTTCGTAAAATCTCAAGTCCATTGTTTCCTGCGCTTCCCACAGTATTTGCCACATTAAAAACGGTTTTATCAGGTTCAACCTGAATAATAGGTTTCTCGGCAACAATAGTGACTGCATCCAATGATTCCGAAGAAGCTTTCATTTGAATCGTTCCTACATTCATTTCTGAACTTACAGTGTTAATTTCCTTCGAAACAGTTTGATAACCAACAGAAGAAAACTTCAATAAATACGTTCCTTGTTGTACATTTTTAATGTTGAAATTTCCATCAATATCAGAAATAGTGGCTTTTACTAAACTTCCATCAGGAGCATTCAGTAATACATTTACAAACGGAAAAGATTCGTTCGTTTCAGAAACAATCTTTCCTTTTAATTGTGTTTTTTCTTTTGTCTGACCAAAGGTTGATACAGAAAAGAAAAATAGTACTAAAAAAGTTAGGACAATGCTTGTAGTTTTCATCAGTTATAATTTTCAACAAATATGCAGCAGCTATTTACACAACACAATGTAAAAGTAACGAATTGTCCCAAATGACCTACGAGTTGCCCAAGGACCATTCATCTATGTATAAGGCGACTCGTTAAAATTTATTTTAAATATTGGCTAAGAACTATACTTTTGAAAGAACTTATTAATAAAAAGTATATTCGCTATAGCAATGTTTGCTAGCAATCGCTTTATAAAAGAGAACTAAGATGAATAAACGTATTTTCGGTATAAAAACGATAGAAGTTCTTGTGTTTACAGGTTTGTATTTTTTATTGTCTATGGCATACCATTTAGCAATCTTATTTAATACACCGCTGGAATATAGAAAAGCCACAGATTTCTTCAGTCTTGATAAATGGTTTGATCACGCTGGATTACAATATGTAATTATGTTTATTGTTACTTCCATTATTTGGATGGTGGTATTCAAATTTTGTAAGCATTGGAAATTGCCAAAGCGATTACTACTACATCTGTTAGGGTTACCATTATTTATAGTGTTTGCATGGAAAGTGTTTCATTATGTATGTGAAACGCTAGGATATACTCATTTAACAGGCTCTGGTGAAGTTTGGGATATTTATATTCCGATGCTAATTTATTTGATACAGTTTTCATTATTTCATGCGTATGAATACTATGTAATTAATCAGCGAAAGGTTCAATATGAAATTGAATTGAAAAATACAGCATTAAAAAGTGAATTGAGCGCCATAAAAGCACAATTGAATCCACATTTTTTATATAATGTATTTAACACAATTAATGCTAGTGTTCCAAAAGAAATGGAAGATACGCGTGAAATGATTGCCGAACTTTCCGATTTATTCCGTTACCAATTAAAAGCCAGTCGAGAAGATTTTGTCACATTAGAAGAAGAGCTCGATTTTGTAAATAAATACCTGAAATTAGAAAAGCGTAGATTTGAAGATCGACTTCAAATTAATATCGAAGTTGCTGATGGGTTGCTTTCGCGAAAAATTCCACCAATGCTGCTCCAACCTTTAGTGGAAAACTCTGTAAAACATGGAATTTCTCCTTTAGTAAAAGGTGGAAAAATAAACATCATCATTAAAGAACAGCATGAAAAATTGATCTTTGAAATTAATGATACTGGCGTTGGTGTAGAAGACAAAGAACGTATCTTTAACGTAGGTGTTGGTATTAGTAACACACAAAAGCGTTTGCAAAAAATGTATGATTCTAGCTTGCAATTCTCTGATAATATTCCTTCTGGACTTAAAGTATATTTTGAATTATAACCAAACAGATGAAACAAGCATTTTTTAAAAACAATATGTATTAGCACATGAAAAAGGTTGTCATTGTAGACGATGAGAAATCAGGAAGAACACTCATCAAAGAATATTTAGAAGACCACAAAGAGTTAATCCTTGTTGGGGAAGCTAATAATGGTGTAGATGCAATTAAAATCATCAATAAGTTTCAACCAGATTTAGTGTTTATGGACATTCAAATGCCTGGATTGACAGGTTTTGATGTATTGGAACACTTAAATGAATTACCAACTATTATTTTTAGTACAGCTTATGATAAATATGCTTTGAAAGCCTTTGAAGTGCATGCAGTTGATTATTTGTTGAAACCGTATACAAAAGAGCGTTTTAACAAAGCGATTAGCAAGCTAAAAGACAATTCGCCAAGTCAGATTGTACCTTTAGTAAACGAACATATTCTGTCTAAAGATTCGTTTCCCGACCGAATTATTGTTGAAAAAGGCACAAAATACGTCACACTTGCTACAGAAGATATCTCCTATATAGAAGCGTATGGAAGTTATTCTAAAATTTACGATGCTAGCGAAGGCTATTTAAGTAATCGTGGAATTTCACAATTGGAAGAAAAACTCAATCCCAAACAATTCATGCGCATTCATCGTAGCATTATTGTGAGTTTGACTGCCATACGAGAAGTTTCAAAATATGGAAAAAGCTATATTTTAATTCTGAAAAACAACGAAAAATTGAAAGTGAGTCGTAGCTATGCGAATAAGATTAAGGAATTAATTTTATAGATTTTAGATCGCTTCGCTGTTAGAAGTTAGATCGCTTTGCTTCGACAAGCTCAGCATAAAGCTGTTAAATCGCTGTATATTTAGATACTAGAGTGTCGATTTTCTCGTTTTTGTTGTAATAAGTTAAAGAATATGAAAAAACTAATATTATTTTTTATAACACTATTAATTACTTTAAATAGTTACAGCCAAAACAAAACCATATCAAAAGAGGAATTAAAAATTAAAAACTTAATCTCGGATTTTGTTTCAGAAGAATGGAGAAAAGTAAGCCATTCAAAAGACAGTTTATTAAATCTAGGCGAATCTTCAATTCCTTATCTTATTGATCTACTAAATTCTCCTAAAGCCTATAACAAATTAAAAAACACAATAGATCTCATTTATCCCGGAGCTGAAGAATTTTATGGACACGGTCCTATTGTAAATTATGATATAGATTGGATTGCAATTCGAGCAGGTTGGGTTTTAGAAAGTCTAACGTTTCAGGATTTTGGTTTTCTACACAATGTTATTAGTGAAAAAGAATTAATGGAATTACACATAAAAAACTATGCTACATATGCTGAAACAGGTAAACACAAAGTAAATTTTAAAAAAAGTGAATTAAAAAAACTTAATGGCAGTATTCGAAAAGTAAAAGATTGGTGGAAAAAGAATAAAAATGGTTGGACGCCTCTTATAGAGCTAAAAAATGCAATTTTTAGTACTAATACGAATCGTCAATTAAAAGCTCTTGACCAAATGATACTGGTCAGATACAAGATAAAAGGGTTTAACCAAAAATGGTTTGACAAGGAACTTAAAAAACGAATTATTGAACTAAGTAAATCCAAAGACGATGAATTATCAAGCTATGCTAAATGGATATTGTCTCTAGATATAGATGAAAATATTAGTGATGATGATTAAACTTATATATTAAATATTTATACAATTTCAATGAAAGCAAATAGCTTATTAACACTCACTAAAGGAGAGGGTTTATGTATTGATTGCGGAACAGATGTTTTTAAAAAAACAGAATAAATTCCAATAACAAATCGAGTCTAAAATCTAACAGCGTTAGCAGTCTAATATATAAAAGCGCAGCGATCTAAAATCAGATACAAACTTATTTGTCAACTAACCGCATTATCTTATCTTTGCGGACTATTCAATACTAATACGAATGAAAATATCATACAATTGGGTAAAGCAATTTATTCAACTTGACTGGGATGCTGAGAAAACGGGCGAACTCTTAACTGATTTAGGTTTAGAGGTTGAAGGCATCGAAAAATACGAATCTGTACAAGGAGGATTAGAAGGCATTGTTATTGGACACGTGCTCACTTGTGTACAACACCCAAATGCAGATCGCTTAAAAGTAACTACTGTCGATTTAGGAACTGGTGAACCGATACAAATTGTGTGTGGTGCGCCAAATGTTTCCGCAGGACAAAAAGTACCTGTAGCTACGGTTGGAACGACTTTATATGATGCCGAAGGAAAAGGATTTAAGATCAAAAAAGGGAAAATTCGTGGAGAAGTTTCTAATGGAATGATCTGTGCCGAAGATGAACTTGGTCTAGGAGAAGGTCATGATGGAATTATGATTTTAGATGAAGAATTAATTCCTGGAACAGCTGCAAGCGAAGTATTTGACATTGAAAATGATATGGTGTTCGAAATCGGTCTAACACCAAACAGAGCAGACGCGATGAGTCACCACGGAGTTGCTAGAGATTTAAAAGCTGGTTTACTTCAAAAAGATATCAAATTAGAATTAATTACACCTTCTACAAGTAGCTTTAGAGTTGATAATAGAACTTTAAAAGTTGATGTAGATGTGGAAGATAAAACCCTAGCACCACGTTATTGTGGAGTGACAATTTCTGGAATTCAGGTAAAACCTTCACCAGAATGGTTACAACATCGTTTGAAAGCCATTGGTTTAGCACCAAAAAATAATGTAGTTGATGTTACTAATTATGTATTGCACGAATTAGGACAACCATTACACGCGTTTGACGCGAATTATGTTTCTGGAAATAAAATCATTGTAAAAACTTTAGAAGCTGGTACAAAGTTTACCACTTTAGACGAAGTAGAACGTGAATTACACGAAGACGATTTAATGATTTGTGATGCTGAAAAGCCATTGTGTATTGCGGGTGTTTTTGGAGGAATAAAATCGGGTGTGACTGAGAATACCACAAATATTTTCTTAGAAAGTGCTTATTTCAATCCTGTTTCTGTTCGTAAAACGGCAAAACGTCACGGATTAAATACAGATGCTTCTTTCCGTTTTGAACGTGGAATTGATCCAAATATCACAGAATATGCTTTAAAAAGAGCTGCTTTGTTAATTCAAGAATTGGCTGGTGGTGAAATTACAAGTGATGTTTCTGATAGCTATCCAACAAAAATTGAAGATTTCCAGGTACGTGTTTCTTTTGACAATATCACAAAGTTGATCGGAGAAGAATTGCCTAGAGAAACGATTAAAAATATTTTATCTTCTTTAGATATTAAAATTAACTCTGTAACAGATGGCGGATTGGGATTAACAATTCCTGCGTTTAGAGTTGATGTACAGCGTGAAGCTGATGTGATTGAAGAAATTTTGCGTGTGTATGGTTACAACAACATCAAATTTGATGAAAAGTGGCATACCTCAATTTCTAATACGTCACGTTTTGAAGATTATAAGTTGCAGAATGTAGTTGGTACACAATTGGTTTCACAAGGGTTTTACGAAATTATGTCAAACTCATTGACCAACGCTTCATACATTGAACTTTCTGAGCAATTACAAGCGGAACATAATATTACGATGTTGAATCCGTTGAGTAATGATTTGTCTGTAATGCGTCAATCATTGTTATTCTCAGGATTGGAAGCAATTTCACACAACATTAACCGTAGACAGAGTGATTTAAAATTATTCGAATTCGGAAAAACATATCACGCATATAGCGAAGGAAATCGTGAAGAACACAAACATTTATCTGTGTTTATTACAGGAAACGCAAATGCAGAAACTTGGACACAAGAGAAGCCTGTAGCTACAGAATTTTTCTATGCAAAAGGAATTGTAATGACTATTTTATCTCGTTTAGGAATTAACTCTTTAAAAGTTTCTCCTGTGAAGAACGATTTATTGTCTGAAGGAATTACCTTGAGTTTAGGAAAAACGAAATTGGTTGAATTTGGAATTGTAAAACGTAAAGTTGCCAAGTCGTTCGATATTAAACAACAAGTGATGTATGCTGATTTCAATTGGGATAACGTAATTGAAGTTGTAAAAAACAGAAAGATCAAGTTTAAGGACATTCCGAAGTTTCCAAAAGTTCGTAGAGATTTTGCATTGTTAATTGATGAAAAAACAACGTTTGCAGAAATTCATAACATTGCGAAACAAAGTGAACGCAATTTGTTGAAAGAAGTGAATTTGTTTGATGTATATGAAGGTGATAATTTACCACAAGGGAAGAAAAGTTACGCAGTGAGTTTTACACTTCAAGACGAACACAAAACCTTAACAGACAAGCAGATTGATAAAATCATGAATAAATTACAGCAGAGCTTTGAAAAGCAACTTGGTGCTGAATTGAGGTAACACTTCGACTCCGCTCAGTGTGTCACATTTCGACTCAGCTTAGTGTGCTGAATTTTAAAATATATGAACGCTTTTTACTTCGGTAGAAAGCGTTTTTTTGTTGACAAGAACGTCCGTTTGAATCGCAAATTTGTGATTCATGGTATTTAGAATCTAAACAAATGAATTAAACGAAGAATATTAAAAATCGTGATTTTTAGTATAATTTTAGATGAAATACTCTTAACTTTAATTTCTTACCTAAATTTAGGTATTGGTAATACTAAAAATGATAGGAATTTCTATTGTATCAATATTTATAAACTATATGAAAAAACTAATTTACTTTTTAATACTGATTGTAACTGTTTCATGTTTGAATAAAAAGGAATCTAAATCAGCAATTGCTGCAACCACTACAGTAAATAATATTGACAAAAATGGATTAGAAATTGATTTAACACTTCTTTCTAATATAAAAAAGGATATCAAAAAAGAACCAACTAAGTTAAATAGAGAAGTCTGGAATTACGATAAAGAAGGAAATGAAGAACACTACTTCTTAGATAAAGGTTTAGTTTTCAAATTTGTAAATGAGCAAAAAGCGCATTCCATTTTCAACAAATATCACGATGAAGTTATCAAAGGAAACAATTATATATTTCTTACAAATATGGACTTTGATGAATCATATAATAGTTATTTCGACATTGTAATTATTAATGGTTCTGATCCGTTCGAACTAATTAAAAAAATTGGAACAAATGGCGTGAACTATGATGTTTATAATCCTGATGTTATTAAAAAATTGAAGGAATGGAATGAACAAGTTGATTTCAAATTTGTAGTTATTGATGTTTCAAGAATCCATGCGTATATGGGAAAACTTCCGAGCGATCTAAAAAAGTTTTCTTTAGATGTTTATAAATTTTGTCCAGATGTAATTGACCAAGGCTATGAATCAATGGAAGAAATGATTATGGATTATAAACAGAATAAGTATTTCTGGCTTTGGTGGGACTAATATAAGGCTGATGCATAACGAAATCACACCGAAATAATTTTTAGGTTTAATTCAATCTTAAGTTAAAAGCTTAATATATAGTCTTTTATAGAAATTAAATTTTATAAACAAGTTCTCTTTTCATAAGCAAAGTAAACATAAAAAGTCTTGGTATTATTTTTGTTGCAGATGTAAGCATGAAATTATACTACATTTTACTATTCGTTAGCACTTTTGCTTTTGGTCAAATTAACACAGAAAAACTAGCAGGTAATACTTGGTATAAAATTTCTAGTTCTGATGGCATAATTGTGTATTCTGTTTTTAAAAAACAACAACAGAGAAGTTTTCAATTTACACTTAACAAAGATCATTCTTTTAGCATACCACATTCAACAAGACCTAGGCGATGTGCTAATAATAATATTAGGAATGGAAATAATATTAAGACTAGAAATAATGTTAACACTAGAAATCGTAAGGCGACTAAAGAGATTGAAAAAGGCACTTGGAGTGTCGAAATTATCGATGGCGATTCCATATTGATTTTAGATAGTACACGACGCCACATGCGTTATAAAATACTCTATGCAAGTTCTAGTACGCTAGAATTGCAGAAATACAGATAAAAAATAAGGAAAAACCATACTTTTTAATACATATTTTTTTTGTACATTTAAACCTCATGAAAAAAAGTAAGTTATGTTAGATAAAATTTCAAATCTCGACGGGTTTAGTTTTATAAATAAAAATGGACAGCGAAATATTGTTGGCGGATTACCACGTTTTTGTACAGATACAAAACCTTGCGATTATCCTTGGCAATGCTACAGTGGAATTTGCAGATTAGCTTAATACCTTCATTTTTACAATAAAAAATAAATAGAAATTCCGATATTCAGTAAACCGCTGAATATATTACATATAAAAAAAGTCCCTTGAAACAATTTCAAGGGACTTTTTAGTTGTATACTTTGTGTGAATTATACTTGTACTCCGTACATTTTTTCACGTTGTTCTTTTATTTTTGGATCATTCATATAATCATCAAAAGTTAAGTATCTATCGATAACTCCACTCGGAGTCAACTCAATAATTCTGTTGGCAACTGTTTGTGCAAACTCATGATCGTGCGTTGTAAATAAAACGGTTCCTTTGAAGTTTTTCAATGAATTGTTAAACGCAGTAATACTTTCTAAGTCCAAGTGATTCGTTGGTTCATCAAGCATTAATACGTTTGCTCTAATCATCATCATTCGCGATAACATACAACGAACTTTTTCTCCTCCTGATAGTACTCTCGCAGTTTTTAAAGCTTCTTCTCCACTGAAAATCATCTTCCCTAAAAATCCACGAACAAATACTTCTTCACGTTCTTCTTCTGTTTTTGACCATTGACGTAACCAATCGACCAAAGTCATATCATTATCAAAGAATTCAGAGTTATCTACAGGTAAGTACGCTTGCGACGTTGTAACTCCCCATTTAAACGTTCCAGCATCAGCTTTAGCATTTTCATTGATAATTTGATAGAAAGCAGACGTTGCACGCGAATTTTTAGAAATTACTGCAACCTTATCGCCTTTTGCCAAGTTGATATCTACATTTTGAAATAATACTTCGCCATCAGCACTTGCTTTTAATCCTTCTACATTTAAAATTTGATCTCCAGCCTCACGATCTCTGTCAAAAATAATTGCAGGATAACGACGGCTCGATGGTTTAATATCTTCAACTTTTAAACGTGCCAACATTTTTTTACGAGATGTTGCTTGTTTCGATTTTGCAACGTTTGCACTAAATCGCAATATAAATTCTTGTAATTCTTTTGCTTTGTCTTCAGCCTTTTTGTTTTGCTGAGCACGCTGTCTTGCTGCTAACTGACTACTTTCGTACCAAAACGTATAGTTTCCACTGTAGTGGTTTATTTTTGCAAAATCGATATCTGAAATATGTGTACAAACTGCATCTAAAAAGTGTCTATCGTGAGAAACTACAATAACACAGTTGTCATAATTTGCTAAGAAATTCTCTAACCAAGCAATTGTTTCAAAATCCAAATCATTGGTAGGCTCATCCATAATTAACACATCTGGATTTCCAAAAAGTGCTTGTGCCAATAACACACGTACTTTTTGCTTACCATCCAATTCGCTCATTAAAGAATAATGGTTTCCTTCTGCAATTCCTAAGTTTGATAATAATGCAGCTGCATCCGAATCGGCATTCCATCCATTCATTTCTTCAAACTCAACTTGCAACTCACCTACGCGTTCTCCATCTTTATCTGAAAAATCTACTTTCGCATAAATTTCGTCCATTTCCTTTTTTATAGCAAACAATGGTTTGTTTCCCATAATTACAGTTTCAAGTACAGGAAGATCATCATACGCAAAGTGATCTTGTTCTAAAACGGACATACGTTTACCAGGTTCTAAGCTAACATGCCCAGATGTAGCATCCATCTTTCCTGATAGTATTTTTAAAAAAGTGGATTTACCAGCGCCGTTAGCTCCGATAACACCATAGCAATTTCCTGTTGTAAACGTCGTATTTACTTCGTCAAATAACACACGTTTTCCAAATTGCACTGATAAATTAGATACAGATAACATTCTTTTCGTTTTTTAAACTTTTTTATATATTGCGCAAAAGTAAGAATTAGATTGAATATTACTAGGATTTAAAGCGAATTTTAGTTCGGTTAGTCTTAACGTTTTAACTTCTATTTTTAACAGCCTATTAACACCGTATTGCATTTTGGATAGTTAGTTTTGTTAAAACTTGAAAAAGAGTTCATCAAATTGCTATGAAATATATAACCCCATTATTACTCATATTAATTTGCTTTGGTTGTAATGACGCCCAAAAAACAAACGCAGAAGACGTTGTGTATTTTGGTGGAGAAATTATAAATCCAGGCGACGAATATGTGATTCTATATCATAAAGGAAAGTTTGTAGACTCTTTAAAACTAGACGATAACAACCGTTTTATGGGAAAATTGAAAAACCATAAAGACGGATTGTATAAGTTTTATCACTATCCTGAATATCAATATATCTATTTGGAAAAAGGCGACAGTTTGTTGTTGCGTTTGAACACCTATAAGTTTGACGAATCGTTATTTTTTACAGGAAAAGGTGCTGAGAAAAACAACTTTTATATCGAATTATATTTGTTAAATGCAAGTCATGAACGACCAATATATCAGTATACAAAATTAAATAGTGAAGCATTTCTTAATAAAATAGATTCTTTACAAGATATTAAACTCACCAAACAAGAAAAGTTTTTAACAGCTAACCCGAATGTTTCTGTCGCATTTAAAAAGTTTACAGACAAAGCCATTCAATATAGAAATTTTAGATATTTGGAAACATATCAAAATATGTTTTACAAACGCAAGAAGAAAGATTCTACGTTAAAGATTGTCGATTCTTTTTTTAAGTACAAATCTAAGATTGATATGAATGATTCTACAATGAGTCATTATCGTCCGTATGCGCGTTACATTATGCAGCATATTAACAATTCATCGTATAGTGAATGTTTGCAGAAGTATTTGAAAGGTGATGAAAAAGCATTGAATTCTTCTTTGACTTATAATAAAAATAAATTGGCACTTATTGACAGTTTAGTGACGTATCCGTACTTGCGAAACGAACTGCTTCGCTTTACTGCATATTCATATTTTAGAAACAATACGTCTGATATTGTAAAGAATAATGAATTCTTTAAAATGTATCAAACTATTGCTACAGACGATAAATCGAAAGAAGAAATTACAAACTTGCATAACGGAATTAAGAGTTTACAATCGGGCAATAGTTTTTCAAATCAAATTTTTGTCTATGATGACAAACATGCACGCGTTCCAGTAAATCAATTGAATTCAAAACGTGGAAAGACTATTTTTTACTTTTGGACTTCTAAACAGAAACCTCACAAACGATTAATTACAAAAAAGATTAAAGCTTTAGCGGAAAAATATCCAAACTTAAATATTGTCGGAATCAGTTTAGATACAGATCATAAGCGTTGGAAAAAAGATGTAAGAGATTTTAACTTCCCAAAAAGCAGGCAATACCGAGTTGGAAAAAGAGAAAATGTATTACGCGATTTTGCTTTAATTAGCATTAACAAACTAATCATAACTGGTCGTAGTGGCAATATTGTAGATGCATTTGCAGATATTTATAGTGAAACTTTACACGATCAATTCAAAAAATAAATACACAAATACAGATATAAAAAAAGCGTCTTAGAATTTCTAAGACGCTTTTTTGTTTGTAAAAGTATGACTACTTTATTATTTAAAATTTAGCATTTTACATTTATAATTTTAAAATGCCTAGTTTCCTTTTTTATAATCTGCTAAGAACTTTTCCAATCCGATGTCAGTTAATGGATGTTTCAATAAACCTACAATCGATTTTAATGGACCTGTCATTACGTCTGCGCCAAGCTTAGCACAATCGATCACGTGCATTGTATGACGTACAGAAGCAGCTAAAATTTCTGTTTCAAAGGCATAGTTATCATAAATCAATCTAATCTCTGCAATTAGGTTCAATCCGTCTGTAGAAATATCGTCCAAACGACCAATAAATGGCGATACATACGTTGCTCCTGCTTTTGCAGCTAATAAAGCTTGTCCGGCAGAGAAAACCAACGTTACGTTCGTTTTAATTCCTTTATCCGAAAAATATTTACACGCTTTTACTCCATCAGCAATCATAGGTAATTTTACCACAATTTGCGGATTCAAAGCAGCCAATGCTTCTCCTTCTCTTACCATTCCTTCAAAATCTGTTGCAATTACCTCAGCAGAAACATGTCCGTCAACAATTTCGCAAATCGCTTTGTAATGGTTCAAGATATTTTCGGCTCCTGTAATTCCTTCTTTTGCCATTAGTGACGGATTTGTAGTTACACCATCTAAAATACCTAATGCTTGTGCTTCACGAATTTGATCTAAGTTAGCCGTGTCAATAAAAAATTTCATCTGTTATCTATTTTAATATATAAAAGTTGTGTTTTCTAATTTGGGCGTTTTTACAGGCTATTCGCTATATCTTTTTTAAAACGAAACGTCTTTGCGAGAATTTTTTAAAAATTCATGGCAATCTGTTTATTCAACAAACAGATTACTTCGTCGTAAACTCCTCGTAATGACGTATCAAAATATAAAAAAGGATGTCGCTGCTATCCTTAACGCAATTTGGCGTAAAATTACAATATTAAAGTATGTGAAAACAAACTCTGTGTATAGAATAATTCCTTATTTATTAACATTTTACTAAACCTAAGTAAAATGCAAAATAACAGTATATTTCCGCGTGCTTCTCTCCTATCTGTTTACAAACAAATTCATTTATTCATAGCCTTTTCCAAATACTAATATATCCGAAATATCACACCAAGAATATATGCATTCGTTCGAATTTTCAGCACTCGTTCCTGAGCTATCATTACAAAAACTATCCCATCCGTAGACAATAGAAGTAATATCAAAATTATACCATTTAGCACCAGAAGATGAAGTTAGTCCAAATCCTCTATGTGGATCTTTTAAAACTTTGTCTCCTAGCCTTCTCAAATCCGAAATAAAAAAACGCAGCGTATTTTTCGTAAACTCCAATTCTTCTTTATTCGACATTTGTGCTGCATCTGTAAAAAGTGCTGGTTCTTCAATACTATTCCAATTTTCATCAAATTGAACTGATTCAGAAGTAAATGATTCCTTAAAAATAGCTAATAACAAGTTAGCCGTAACATTCTTAGCAGCATTCAGTTCTACTTGAAATAATAGTTTTCTAAAATATTCTTCTTCAGGAATATTATATTCATCAACACCTTGAACTAGTATTTTTAGTTCTTCAAGAAAATCATCGTACTTCATGTTTGATAGTTATATTTTAAGTAAAGTTAAGTCTTTCGCTTCAATTTTTCAGATAAGATATACCGTTTAACTTCAACTATTGAATGCGTCTTTTCAGATTTTTCAAAGTCATATGTATCAAAGAAAAACACAATACACTAGTAACTGCTCAGTTATAAAGTAGAAGATCCTGATTTACATCAGGATTAGTTCAACTAGCACTATTGAATGCGTCTTTTCAGACTTTTCAATAGTGAGTTTCACTAAAAAAAAGCCTGCATTACACAGGCTTTACAATTCAAAATTTCAAAGTATAGCTACTGTTAATTACACTATAAAAACAGCAGTATATTTTTGTTTTGTTTCTTACTAACAAATTACGATAAAACTTACGAGACTTTGATCTAAACTTGTATAGATGTCATGTTTATGTGTAATGTTGGTATACTATCGTGCATGCTTAAGTAGAGTTGCAGGAAACTTTTTTTGCACCTTTTCCGTGAGATATACATTGTGTTCTGATTTTTCAACAAGTATTTCTAAAAAATGACGAAATTGTTTTTTGTCATACTCGCGAAATGGTATTCGCACATCCTCTTTTTTAATAAATCCCAATTCCAATTCTCCCGTCATTGAAGGAATACCAATATAATTTAAGTCTTTCAAATTTCGTTTCTTTTGCCAACAATTATTGAATATTAAATTATCATTATCTATGAAAATTGTTACTGGATGTCTTAGTTTATATACGATATAGGTAATGATATCTGCGCTTAAAATTATAATTAAAAATAGCATCATACTAAACTCAAAAGTGCTGCTATTATTCCAATTCTCTTTTTCGAACAAAAAAGAGAATACAAACGGTATCATTCCAATATATTTAGATAAATTCAAGGATTTTCGATAACTTTTCAATGTAATATCACTTTTAAAATTATGTGTAAAGACTGAAAGTTCCCAAATTAATAATATGGTAAAAAGGAAAAGATTTACTACAATTAGTATCCAAAGTGGAAACTCAAAGAAAATCCCTAATAAAAATATAACTCCTAGTGTTAATATCGCAATGAAGTATTTCATTCAAAAAAGTTTATAAACTATCAGTATCTAAGGATTCTAGAATGTTACAAGTGGTAATTTACAATGTGTTATTTTTTATGTACTTTCTTGAATGACTTTCAAATAGAGTTTCTCTACTTTTTCTCTTGCCCAAGGCGTTCGTCTAAGAAATTTTAAACTTGATTTTACAGATGGATTACTCGTAAAACAATTGATTCTAATTCGTTCTCCCAATTCTTCAAAACCATAATAATCAACTAAAGTTTCTACAATTTCTGCAAATTTTATACCGTGTAGCGGATTGTTTGGTTGTTCGTTACTCATCTTTGGATTTTCTTTTGTAGTTATAGCGAAGCTTTATTTTTTTATCAATAGGTTTTAAAATCATTTTATTTGCTTCTATAGATTCAATTTTATATTGTTTCTTCCCGATTGTCAATACATTGTCTTCAAGTGTATATGTAGCTTCTAGCACAAAATCTTGTACTTCCATCAATAAAACAGCATCTTTTTTGAAAGTAAGCGATACCTCTGAACTAATGAACGGATCTTTTTCTCCGTGTTGCAGTTTACCTACAATAGCATTTAATTCCCAACTGCCAACGATTTCTTTTTTGAAATCTATTTGGGCTATTGCAAACTGAAGTCCTATCACTACTAAAAATAAAAGTTTGATACGCATAGTTCTTAATGTATAAAATTAATTGCCAATAGTTCGAATGATGAATTCCTCATAGCTTTCTCCACCTGAATTATCTAAATTGATTTGTGGAGCAAAGTAAATACCTTTTGCGTTTACTTTTTCTGCTTGCTTCTGAATTGTTTGTACATGCAATGGATGATGAAATACTTCGCTCATATTTTTTGGTACATCGCCTGAGAATTTATCTGTAGATAAATAAAACACAGGATCATCCGCAGATAACATAGATAGCATGTCTGTTTTTTTAAGATACGTTTTTGCAGCTTCAGAAGTTAAATCCTCTCGGTTATCAACTCCAGAGTACAATAGAATGCGGTATTCTTTTATTAATTCTTTTAAAGATGCTTCATTAAATCCATCTTTTTGAAACGATGAAAATACGGTTTCATGCCAAGCAACAATATTATAGTTTGCTTGCGTAGAAATTCCAACTAATCCTTGTATACGTGTTGATTCCCGTTCTATTGGATTTTCGCTATTTTGTAGTGCCATTTCGTCTCCAAATCCAATCCAGATAGCTGTGGCAGCTCCAGCCGAACTACCATAAATCATTACCTTGTCTTTTTGAAAATGCAAACTATCTGAAAAATAACGCATGTGTTGTAAAGCCAATTTTGCATCTGTCAAGCTGCTCAAAATTCCTTTTTTATTTAACGGATCTACAAAACGATAATTGATCGTTGCAACAGCAATATTTTTTTGTACTAATGAATTGATAAATCTGCGATAGCTATAAGAATCATAATACTTAGACTTATCTCCGTTTACAAATCCGCCACCATGAATCAATATGAGTAAGGAAGATGGTTCTTCCATATTTGGCTTAAAAAAGTCATATACATTTCGTTCAGCATCGCCATAAACTATATTTGGATGAAAACTAACCGAATTTACAGCGATAGAAAAAGGTGTTTCAGATGCTTGCAAACCCTTTTCAATATGTTGCGGAGGAATACTTGAAACTTCACGTGAACACGATACTTGCAGCAATGTAATACATCCGACAAGTATAGGAAATACTCTAAAAAAGAAACCTTTTGTACGCATGTTTACAATTTATGAATTTAATTGAACATGTTTCTCAAAATAGGTTTTAAACCATTTCAAATCATCAATTAAATACTGCTCTGATTCTGCATCAAAACCAATTAAAAGATGTTTTTGCTGTTTGGTATCAACTAAAAACAGTGTTCCATGATACATTTTATTTTCATCATCATCACCTTCACCTTCTTCCACAATATATTCAAACGCTTCAATCGTATGTGCATCAAAGCGTACTGATTGATCTTTTGTAGTAAGCGTTATGTATTTGTAGCCTAGAATTTTTGTGGCTTTATTGATTTTCTGTTTGATACGCATACGATACAAGTTTGCAAAAGCTGTAAAGAACATACCTCCAATAAGTAATATTGTTTTAGTTCCACTAAACTCAAAAATGTTTATTTCTTCAAAAAAGAAAAATGATGTAAGTCCTATTCCTAATAGAATCGGAAGTATAATTAAGAAAATCAAAACAACATAATTCATTTTCGCTTGAGAAATGATGATTTTTCCATTTTCTTTCGAAAATGAAATTCTTAAACGTTTTAGTTTTGATTCTAGTAAAATAGTGTCATTTGAATCCATTAAATTGTCTATGGTTGTTATCTTTTTTTGTAAATACTGTGGACACTTGTAATTATTTTGGGAATTCTTTAGTTACTTCATTGATGAATTTAAAATTGCGTTCAGATTTTTTAGTAAGCGTTTCAAAAAAGTCAATAAATTCAGTTGTATCGTAATCTCTGGCTTCAATTACAAGAGAGGATCCATCGTCAAAACCTACTTGCAATCGATCACCTCTAGGGGCAAATCTCAGTATATTCAGTATATCAACATCATACTTTTTAACGTTAAAACTGTAATATAATAAGGTGTTTCCGTCTATAGCGAAAATAATAGGTTTATATTTTTTACGTACAACGTGCACAATGGTTTGTATTAATAAGTGCATTGGGAATACTAAAAAGAAAAAATTACTTCCACTGATATCGCCCATATAAAGTCGATATATAAAGTATCCTAAAAACGGTAATCCTAAAATATAAGGAACTGTTTTAATTTTCCTACCATTAGTTCGCAACACGAGTTCACCTTTTGCTTTGTGATTTAAAGTTCCAAGTTCTGAGTATAAAACTACTATAAAGAGCATTGAAAGAATGCTTGCACTCAACCAGATGGGTAACTCCACAAAAATTCCTGAAATTAGTAAGACACCTGTAACGACTAGTATTTGTAAGACCTTTCGCATATAAAATGCTTAAAAAGTAAATTGTATTACTTTTTTGGAATTCTTTTAATAACAAGTCTAATTTGTCCCATGTGATTGGCTTGATGTTCCATAACATGATACCAAGCATATTGGTTACTCATTGCATCTTGCGGTCCCATTTTTTTAAACCATGCATCATCTTTTTCTTTTAATTTAGCTAAAGTTTCTTTTCGTACTTCATCCCAAATAGTAAGATAATACTCAATTGGTTTCCCTACATATTTATTTCTAGCATTTTCTCCTAATTTTAATGCAGTTTCCCATTTTTTAAATTCTTCTGGATCAAAATCTCCACCTTCAAAAGTATATACTTGATAGTATTTTTCTGTGGCAGCCAAATGAATAATCATGGCGCCAATTCGGTTTGCGTCTTTATCTAATAAAAAATCAGTTTCGTTTTGTGAAAGGTTCTTTACACTTCGAGTAACTCTTTCTTTTAAATCTTCAAGCATGCTTACCATGTTTCCAATTTGCGTAGTATAGCCCTCTGGAACTTCTATAGTACTTTGCGCCTTTACGGCAGAATTCACGCTAAGTATTAAAAATATAGCAAGTAGTATTTTATAAGATCGCTTTTTCATGACTTTAAGAATTTACAGTTTATAATGATTCATCAACATTTTTTCATATACCTTATCTGGTAAAACACGTTTTAAGACAATTGAAAATTTTTGCATAAACGCGCCAACTTTGTAATGAATTTTAGGCTTTTTGGTTTCTATAATTTTTAATACAGAGGTCGCCATTATTTTCGGATCAGATCCGCCATCTACATGCGCGTCCATTTCCTTGAGCATGTTTCCGTAGACCTCTTTGTATGGAGAATCTTCAAAAACTGGCGTATGATAACGTCCTGCGGCAATATTTGTAGCAAAATCACCTGGCGCTACATTCGCTATTTCAACCCCAAACATTTTAGTTTCCATTCGCATTGCTTCTGTCACTAATTCTAATGCGCCTTTGGTTGCAGAGTAAATTCCTCTATACGGCAATCCCATATAACCTGCAATAGAAGTCACATTTACAATATGCCCGCTTTTTTGTTTGCGCATTTGTGGCAACACAGCTTTCATGACTGCGATAGGACCGTACAAATTGGTTTGAAATGCTTTGTGAATTTCTTCATCTGGTGTTTCTTCGATCGGACCAGTAATTCCGATACCTGCATTGTTGATTAAAACATCTAAACGACCTTCCGCTTCAATAATAGTTGACACTCCTTTTTGAATGCTTTCCGTATCACGAACATTTAAAGCAATAAGTTTAAAAGCTGTAAAATCTTTAAATTTATCAGGATTTCTGCTAGTTCCGTAGACCGTATAGCCTTTTTCTGTTAATAAAATTCCAATAGATTTTCCAATTCCTGATGAACCACCAGTAATCAATACAACTTTTGACATTCGTTTAGGTTTTGTTTATTTTTTACAAATATGCTTAAAAAAAAGGAGAAATGAAGCCTTGACTCAATAATCGAGAGGAATGATTTGAGACTTGTCTCAATATAAAAAATATAAAGTTTTGATGAATATGTAGTGAGTCGTTCGTAGATGCTTGACTTTAGGGCACAAAAAAAGGCAAGCTACCTACATCACACCGCTCAACCATTTACCTTTGCTGCGTTCCCGCCCTGGAGGATTCAACAGGAGCTGGTTGTGTAGGACTTGCCGCTGCAAAGATAAAATGTTTTTACATTTACGCAATGATTTTTTAAACTGATTTTTATGAATTACCTTGCCAAAAATAAAGTAAGTCAATGAAATTTTATAAGCTATTCATAATCACATTTTTAAGTTTAACTATTTTTTCTTGCGGAGGCGAAAAAAAAACAACTTCACCTAGTTTTTCTATCAAACTTGATGGGAAAACAGATAAAGTACAGCTAAATTCAGCTATAAAAGCGACAGTTATTAACCCAACTCAGCGCAATATTACGGCAGTAACATTTTCTATAAACGATCAAAAGTTGACAAATTCGAGTTCAAATCCGTTAGTTTTAGAAACTACTATTCCTTCAACTTCATTATTAGGAAAGCAATTATTGAAAGCTACAGTTACCTATGAAGAAGGAAAAACGGCTACTGCAAAAAAGAATGTGACGATTTTATCGAATAGTAAACCTAAAATTTACACCTATAAAATCATTAATACGTATCCACACGATAGTAAGGCGTATACACAAGGATTGGAATTTTATAGAGATACTCTTTTTGAAAGTACTGGACAACGTGGTCAATCATCATTACGTAAAGTAAATTATAAGACTGGAGAAGTATATCAAAAAATTGATTTAGATCGTCAGTATTTTGGTGAAGGAATTACGGTTTTGAATGATAAGTTATACATGCTTACTTGGCAATCTAATACTGGTTTTGTCTTTAATCCTGATAATTTAGAACGTTTGAGCACTTTTTCGTATCAAAAAAGTAAACAAGGTTGGGGATTGTGCACAGATGGTGAAAAATTCTTTAAAAGTGATGGAACTGAAAAGATTTGGATTTTAGATCCTGAAACACTCAAAGAACAATACGCTATTCAGGTATGTGACAATAAACGTACGTATGTAAAATCGAATGAATTGGAATATATTAATGGGAAGATTTTTGCAAATAGTTACCAGAAACCAAGCATGATGATAATTAATCCAAAGAATGGTGCTTTGGAAGCGCTTATTGATTTTAGAGGTTTGAAAGAGAAAACAACAGTTTTACCAACTACCGATGTTTTTAATGGTATTGCATACAATCCGAAAACAAAAACTTATTTTGTGACAGGAAAATACTGGGACAAGATGTTTGAGGTAGAGATTATGGAGAAGTAGGTTGTTTAGACTATTAGATTGTTAGACACGCTTTGCTTTTAGACTCGTTCCCGTGTAAACGAGAATCTTTTAGACTTGCTTAGACTCGCTTTGCTCTTGGCATTTTGGTGAAATTTGTAAACTTGAGCCTTGGATTGTTTGCCACATTGAGCGCTGTCGAAATATTGATTCTTAAGAAACGTACTAATACCCAATTCCCAAGACCTAATACCTTTTTATTTACAATTTCACAACTTCCACTTCCCATGAAATTTCATAGGTTTTGTTTGGTGATAAAGTCTGCAACCCAATTCCATTATTAAAACTATTTGAAAGTCCAACTGTGGGTTCAATAGCAATAATGCTTTTGTCTTTTGGTGTGTAAAACTGCACATAATTTTTAGGTGCTGAACCTTTTATCTTTACCTGATATGTTGGTGTTGTAAATCCGATTTCATCATTCAACAATTTATATGCTGTATCAAATGGATGGTTTTTTAATTGGAAAGGCATTGACATTTTGTGTGGTGTTGTCCCATTGGTGAGACTTCGATCGTCAGTTGTAGTGTATTCTTCTTCACAGTTAAAATTGATTGTACTTTCGTATAAGTTTTCAGAATTAAAATACGGATGCCAACCAATTGTAAACGGAAATGTTTTTGTTCCAGTATTGACAACTTTTATAAAAACATTTACTGATGTTTCGGTGAGTTTATACGTAAGGAAAAAATCAAAGGGAAATGGAAATCCTTGTAAAGAACCATCATGTATGTACTGAAACGTTATGCTTGCAACACTCGAAGTAACTTGCTTGTCAAACACTTCAAATTTTCTAGTGTATAACAATCCGTGAATTGCATTGTTCTTTTCGATTTCATTGCATGGAATTTGATACGTTTCTCCTTCAAAAGTATAGGTTCCGTCTTCAATTCTATTCGCGAAAGGAAATAAAATCGCTGATGCGGATGAATTCTTATACGGGAAATTCTCGTATTCAGAAATAATTATCCTGTCATTCACTTTTACATCATACAATCGTGCGCCTTCATTTATGTTTATAGAAGCAGACACTTTGTTGTTTTCACTTGAAATTTCTATGATGTTGTTCTTTTCTTGTATTTGAAACACGCTCTTTTAGATTTCTTTCCATTAATAAAGCATCGAAAATACTAAGAAACTGTGCATTGACCGAATACAATAATGACTTTTTTTATGCGGATTTGTAGGTGTTGGGTTTTGGGTTTTGGGTTTTGGGTTTTGGGTTTTGGGTTTTGGGTTTTGGGTTTTGGGTTTTGGGTTAAGTTGTTTACTTTCTGCTTGTTTCAAAGTATCAACCTTTAAACTTACAAACACTTAAACGTTACTTGTTGTCTGTTATACTAGTTTTTACACAAAAAAATAGCAAACCTAAATTTGCTATTTAACTCAATATCAGCATACTATATTATTTAACAAATAACGCAGCTAATGATTGTTCGGAACGTAGTACATGTACGAGTACCGCCACCGCCGCCGTCTCCATCTCCGCCACCGTCATCAGGAGAAGTGCCTACAGGACAATGGTCGCAATTTGTTTCATGTATTGAAACTTCTCTTCCTCCTTTGTAGTCATTGATTTTCAAATTAGATATTGTCTTCTTGCTTAACTGTAATAATTTAAGATTTCTTTTTTTCATTGTTTAGAGATTTAAATTAATGATAGTTAAAGGTAAATTTTTCCAATATCAACAAAAAATAGTAATAGTGACGGTTTATAAAAACGCGATAATTTATCAAATCTTCACAATTTCATTTTTTAAAGCAAATACAACCAATCCTGCGGTGTTACGAACATTGAGTTTGGAAAGTAGATTTTTACGATGGCCTTCTACCGTACGAAAACTAATAAAGAGCTTCTCTCCTATTTCTTTGGCAGTGTATTCTTTACAGATCAGTTCTAAGACTTCTATTTCGCGCTCTGAAAGATCGTGTATGATATTGTTTGGAGTTCCTTTTCCTTTATACATCATTACTTTACGCATGATGTTTGTAATTTTATTGTTGAAATAATAATCGTATTCCATCACACTTTCAATACATTCTACAACTTCATCAGAATTTGCATTCTTCATTAAATAACCATTCACACCAAGTTCAATCATACGTATAATATGTCGCTCTTCTTGATGCATGGTAAGAATAATTATTTTCATTGTTGGATATTTTTCTAAGACAATTTTTGCCGTTTCATATCCGTCAAGGTTTGGCATTCTAATGTCCAATAATACTACATCTGGTTTTACAACAGCATTGCGCAAAGCTTCTAAAAACTGATCTCCATCTGAGGCTTCCATTGTAATTTCCATATCGTTTTCATCTTGAAAAATGGCTTTAATTCCTTCTCTAAAGAGCGAATGATCGTCTACTAATGCTATGTTTATCATACGTTTTCTTTGTTTAAATGAACATGTATTGTCGTGCCAGAATTTACGTTGGATGTAATGTCTATTAGCCCACCCAAAATCAAGGCGCGATCTTTTATATTTCGCAATCCTGCACCTTTTTGAACGGTTTCTGTGTTAAATCCTTTTCCATCATCTTTTATGGTTAGCTTGAAACTTTCCGTAGAATTCTCAATCGTAATTTTAATTGTTTCTGCTTCCGAATGTTTCACCGCGTTTACCAATGTTTCTTTGATAATGCGATACAATGCAAGTTCTTGTGAAAAATCCAATCGTTTTTCATCGCCATTCCATTCGTAATCTATATGTATTTTGCTCGATTCTGAAATTGAATAACACAAATCACTAATAGCTTCATTCAATCCAAAATCTTCCAAGGTTGGCGGCATGATGTTGTATGATATTTCACGAACTTTGTTTAACAACTGATTCAACTGATCGCGTACGTTTTGTGATTTTGATACGATTTCAGGTTGATCAATTTGTTCTTTTTTAATTCGTTCCACACTTAATAAAATAGTAGAAATTCCGCCACCAATTTCATCGTGTAAGTCAGCTGCAAAACGTTTTCGTTCGTCATCTTGAATTTTCACAGCACTTTGTAATAGTTGCTGCTGATGTATGATTTTTTGCTCCTGTAATTTCATTTGCTGTTTTAACAAACGTCTTCTGTAAATAATGACAAAACCTACAATAGCAAGTGCTAGGAAAAACATTCCTAACATGCCAATGAATAGTATTAACGAAGTTCCTTCTTGTGTTTCAGTAACCATAGACCTATTGAGATGAAAAGATAATGAATCATAATGAATATTCCATGCAATGCCCAGGCTTCAAAATATTCGATGAGCGGAATTTCTAGCAAAAAATTATTCGTCACAAATAGTAAAAAAGCACCTGAAAAGTAGATTAAAACTGCAGAATTGATCCAAAAAACAGGATGTATTTCCAAACGTCGTATCGATTGGTCTACAAAGATTTTGTAAAACCAACCGATTGCGAAACAAAGTAAAAATGCGCTTTCCACAGTTTTGCTATACGAATTATAAACGTCTAATGGTTGCCACAAGAATATATTGACAATGGAAAATGTGATGACCAAAAATATAGAACTTATAACCAGTTTTTTAACCACTTTAGTATCAAACAATCGTATATAAACTAAACTCCAACAGATATATTCCACAATCGTATACAGATGTGAAATCACCATATTATTGATGGCCTGTCGATGCAAAATATTTCCAATCAATGCAAAAACACCTGCGCTAACCAGTAACAATGCAATTAATTTAAACGTTGTATTGAATCGTTTGTACCGAAAAACAATTGTGATTAACGGTAACAAAATAAACAACTGTGCAATGTTTAAAATAGAAAATAGTGCAGATTTTGAAAGCAGATACATATACAATTATTCTTCATGATATAATGGACTATCTACAGCACAGGTTGTTATAGAATCTTTGGTACAGAGCGAAGCGCTATTTACATACATTTCTTCATTTTTTCCTTCTGCATCTTTAGGAAAAATATCAAATCCTTCTTCATTTACACCAACAAGAATAATGCGTTCGTTTCCTTCCCCATCTAAACCAAAATATACACGAATATCATCTGTTCCAAGTTGTTTATAAATTTCGGCTAAATCTTCTTTTTTAAATAGTACCGATTTTAAATTGAATAATGTTTGCCAAGCTAGTGTTGATGCGATGGCATCTGCAACTGTTATTTGAAACCCTTCAATATTACATTTATCATTGGTACTTGGCGTTCTATCGCCATCACGTGGTGCACAATTTTCGGTTCCAATAATTCCAGGACCTGTATTAAAATATAAATCACTACTTGTATCACAGGTTCGCGGACAAGGCATGGTAAAATCATAAATTCCAGTTCTGATTTCGTTTCCTGGTCCGATTCCAGAATCCTTTGGAAGTAAAGAAATAATGTCTCTATTACTTTCATTCACTCCAACGACTATCATATCTGGACATTTAGTATCTCCATCTTCTTTAATTCCCATATAAAAACGTACAGCAACAGCTTGTTTTTCATCCAAAATACATTCAATATCATTTCGGTGAAATAAAAATGCTTTTAAATCATTTACTTTTTGCCATGATTTTGCATATTCGTCTACAAGACCAAAAGGTGTTAGGTCATAATTGTTAATTGGTTCTAAAGCCATAATTAGTTGTTTTAAAATTTAACACTAAAGTATTGAATATAAGAAAATTAATCACACGTATTTCTACGCATTTACATTCTTGAAATACGTGATTAAAATCGAGTAAAAGCTGTCTTTCAAATTAATGTTGATCGTTCTAATTTTGAACCATATCAATTAATCATCAAGGCGTCAAATGATATAATTGATACAATTTAAAAAATTATTAATCATTTAAAACCTTAAAATTATGTCAGCATTTTGCGGAACGATCACTTCAAGTGGTCAAATTACAAGTAATGGAAACTTTTCATGTCAATACGATTCTGGGCAACAGAAATACACCGTTGATTATAACGGAAATGTAAATGCAGGAGCTTCAGTAGTTGTGTCACCAACGCAACAAATTCCTGGATTAACTTATATGTTATATCCATATACAAATGGTTTTACGCTACAAGTATTTCAAGATGCTGGTGGTGTGCTTACACCTGTTGCTAGTAGTTCTAACTTTATCGTGAAAGAACTCTAATCATTCAAAATTAATACTTAATGAATTCCTTTATTTCGCTATGAAGTAAAGGAGTTTTTTGATGGTTGAAAGTTTACTCATTCAAACTACCTGTTTACTCATTGTTGGTTTCTTTATATATGTATTTATGCTTTTTTTGAATTGAATTTAAAAGCGAACCATCATGAAACATCCTGAACTTATTCTACAAATTCCTAAACCTTGTCATGAAGATTGGAACACTATGTCTCAAACTGAAAAAGGAAGGTTTTGCAAAGTTTGCACCAAAGAGGTCATTGATTTTACTTCAAAAAGTGATGAAGAACTTGTGACGTATTTTTCGAATAATGGAAATTTATGTGGACGATTTGATGCTTCACAACTCAATAGAAAACTAATTGCAGACAGAAAAAAACGAAATCATTGGTTATCCTATGCGGCTACGCTTCTATTGCCGATAACTTTGTTTTCGCAAGAAACAAAAACTTCTGAGCTAAAAAATACGGATACAGAGCAAATAGACACTTCAACTTTTAAATCGTTACAAATAAGTTCGCTTGATAGAAAAACGAAATTAAATTCTAATATCCAAAATGATAGTATAATTATAAAAGGTGTTGTTACCGATGATCTTGGGATGCCACTTCCTGGCGCTAGTGTTTATATAAAAGGAACAATGCAAGGTACAACAGCAGATTTTGATGGAAATTATGAAATAAAGGTACAGAAAGGAGCTGTTTTGGTCATTTCTTATATTGGTTTTGAAGCAAAAGAAATCAAGACTAAAAAACCTGTTTTAAATGTTCAACTAAACAGTGCTTCATGTGATTTTTTAGGCGAAGTTGTTACTGCAAGTCCAAATGAACGATACAAAAGTAAATTCACGAAGAAGTCGCATCCAAAAACTTCAGCAAAACTGAATGAACGTGAGCAGCGTACAAAGAATTATTTCGCCTTTCAAAGAAAAAAATGGTTGGAAAAACGTGAAGAACGACGTACAAAACGTGCCGCAAAAAAAGCAGAGAAACAAACAACCAAAAAATAATACGCTTATGAAACATCCTGAACTCATTGTGCAAATTCCAGAACCTTGTCATGAAAACTGGAGCAACATGTCTCCAACTGAAAAAGGTAAGTTTTGTAATGTATGTACCAAAGAAGTCATTGATTTTACTTCAGATAGTGATGAAGAAATTATAAAGTACCTAAGCAATCATGAGAGTACATGCGGGCGATTTCATCCTTCACAATTGAATAGAAAGCTAATTGCTGACAGAAAAAAACGAAATCATTGGTTATCGTACGCAGCTACCTTTCTATTACCGATAACTTTATTTTCGCAAGAAACAAAAACTCCCGAGCTAAAAAATACGGATACAGAGCAAATAGACACTTCGGCTTTTAAATCGTTAAAAATAAGTTCGCTGGACAGAAAAGCGAAACTAAATTCTACCAAGCAAAACGATAGTATTACTGTACAAGGTATCATTACTGACGAAAGTGGATTTCCTCTTCCTGGCGCAACAGTCCAAATTAAAGGTACGAACATAGGCGCAGCTACTGATTTTGATGGGCACTATTCTATCAAGTCAAATTATGGAAGTATTCTCGTTATAAGTTATGTTGGATATGAAATAAAAAAAATCAAAATTACCTCTTCTACCATAAATGTTCAGCTAGAGTCTGGTGTACAAGGATTGCATTTTGTAGGAGCAGTTGTTACAGAAAGTCCAAATGAACGATACAAAAGTAAGTTCACGAAAAAATCGCAGTCGAAAACAGTAGAAAAACTGAATGAACGTGAGCAAACTACAAGGAACTATTTTGCGTTTCAAAGAAAAAAATGGTTAGAAAAACGTGCCAAAAGACGTGCTGAACGTGCTGCTAGAAAAGCTGAAAGACTAACAACGAAAAAATAATACGCTTATGAAACATCCTGAACTCATTGTGCAAATTCCTGAACCTTGTCATGAAGACTGGGGCAACATGTCTCCTACCGAAAAAGGTCGTTTTTGTAACGCATGTACAAAAGAAGTCATAGATTTTTCCGCAAAAAGCGACGAGGAAGTCATCAAGCATTTTACTAATCACGGGAATCTATGCGGTCGATTTCATGCATCACAATTGAATAGAAAACTCATTGCAGATAGAAAAAAGCGCAATCATTGGTTGTCGTACGCAGCTACATTGTTGTTGCCAATGACTGTATTCTCACAGCAAACAAAATCTGATGAAAAGAAGACTACAAAAACAGAACAACTAGAGATACTAAAGTTTAAAACACTTCATATTAGTTCTCTCAACAGAAAAGCAAAAGTTCATTCCAAGAAGCAACAAGATTCTATTACTATAAAAGGTATAATTACAGATGATACAGGAATGCCACTTCCTAGTGCAACAGTACTAATAAAAGAAACATCTATTGGCGTAACTACAGATTTTGATGGAAACTTCTCTATAAAAGTAAAGTCAGGAAACGTTTTAGCAATTATGTATGTAGGTTATGAAACAAAAGAAATTACGGTAAAAACGTCAAAAATGACGTATGATGTTCAGTTAGATCCAGATGGTTCACTTGAAGAAGTGGTTGTCGTTGGATATGTTGTACATAGTGATGAATACGTTAGTAAATATGCTAGTACACACTACCCAAAACCAATGACTGAAGAAGAAGTCAAAGAACGTGACGCACGTACAAAGAATTACTTTACTTTTCAAAAGAAAAAATGGCAAGAAAAACGTGTTAAACGACGTGCAGAACGCGCAGCTAGAAAAGCTGAAAGACAAGCTAAAAACAATAACTAACTTTCTATTTTATGAAACATCCTGAGCTCATTGTGCAAATTCCAGAACCTTGTCATGAAGACTGGAACAACATGTCGTCAACTGAAAAAGGGAAGTTTTGTGGTGTTTGTACGAAAGAAATAATTGATTTTTCAGCCAAAAGTGACGAAGAAATTGTAAAACATGTAGTTGCAAATAATAATCTCTGTGGAAGATTCCATCCAACACAGTTAGATAGAAAATTAATTGTAGATAGAAAAAAACGCAATCATTGGGTATCGTATGCGGCTTCTTTATTGCTACCTCTAACATTATTTTCTCAAGAAGTAAAAAAAGAAACTCAAAATATTTCAAAAACTGAGCAAACCAATAACAAGGATTTTAAATCATTGAATATTGGTTCTTTACAGCGACAAGGAAAAGTTGCACATACAATTCAAAATGATAGTATTACTATAAATGGTGTTGTTACTGATGATAAAGGATTGCCATTATCTTCTACATATTTAGTAATTAAAGGGACTCATATAGGCGTAACCACTGATCCTAACGGAAATTATACTTTTAAAGTAAATGTAAATGATACTATCAAGGTCACACATGCATTTCATAAAACTATCAGTATAAAAATTACAAAAGAAAAAAGGACTTACAATATTGTTTTAGAACCTGAAATAACGATGACGATGGTTCTTGGCGGTGCTGTCGCTGGTGTAGTTGTGAATTGCCCTACTGATGATTATTACAAAAAATCAATGATGATGCTACTTGGCGATACTGTTAATGGTTTAGTTATGAACTACTCTTCTGATGATTATTACAAAAAACCAATGTCTGAAGCTGAAATCACAGAAAAAAAAGAACGCACGAAGAACTATTTCGCGTTTCAAAAGAAAAAATGGCAAGAAAAACGTGCTAAACGACGTGCAGAACGCGCTGCTAGAAAAGCCGAAAGACAAGCAAAGAACAACTAATTTCTTTTTATGAAACATCCTAAACTGATTATACAAATTCCAGAACCTTGTCATGAAGACTGGAACAACATGTCGCCAACTGAAAAAGGTAAATTCTGCGGTGTGTGCACCAAAGAAGTCATCGATTTTACCGCAAAAAGCGATGAAGAATTGATTAAACATGTTGCCAATGATGGGAATTTGTGCGGACGATTTCATCCTTCTCAACTCAATAGAAAGCTCATTGCAGATCGAAAAAAACGAAATCATTGGTTATCCTATGCAGCTACATTGCTGCTGCCAATGACTGTATTTGCGCAAGGAAAACCTAGAATGAATGAAAAAGTTGATAAAACTGAACAACTCGACAATTATAACTTTACAAGACTTCATATAGGTTCACTCAATAGAAAAGCAAAAGTACATTCTAAAAAACAACAAGATTCTATAAAAATTAGCGGAACCATAACAGATAATACAGGTCTTCCTTTGCCTGGCGCAACTATACTCATTAAAGGAAACTACCATGGAAAAACAACTGATTTTGATGGAAACTTTTCTGTAAAAGTAAAGCCTAACGATATATTAATGATTAGTTATGTAGGCTATAAAAGTCAAGAAATCAGCATTACTAAAACGCAAAGTGTATACAAAATTGAACTTAAAGAAAGTGAACAATTAGAAGAAGTTACAGTTGTGGCTGGTGGTATTAGTGCAAATTATGAAGAATTACAAGGTATTGCAGGTGGCATAACAACCGTTAACGGATATGATATGAAATCTATTAACGCAAAAAAGAAAAGCTTTTTTCAATTATTACAGAACCTGTGGAACAAAAAACTGCAAAATCCCAAGAAAAAGCATTAAATAATAGGCTTCAAACAATAATTAGAACTTCAAAAAGTTATATTTTTACCACATAGTATATCTATAAACGATAGCTACCAATTAAAATAGTACAATGAAGAAATTTTTATACGCCTTTTTAATTCTTGCCATTACCATACTTTGGAGTTCTTGCCGAAAAGATTTTGTAACCGTTCCAAGTTCTGGACAACTTCAATTTTCAAAAGATACCGTGTATTTAGACACCGTTTTTACCAATATTGGTTCAAGCACCTACAATTTAAAAGTATACAACCGAAGTGACGATGATATTCGCATTCCTTCTATTCAATTGGGCGAAGGACAAAGTTCTAGATATCGTTTAAATGTTGATGGTGTTGCCGGAAAAGTATTTGAAGACGTAGAGTTACTAGCAAATGACAGTATGTTTGTCTTTGTAGAAACGACTTTAGATATTACTGATTTTGCTGGAGGCGATCAATTTTTATATACCGATGCGATCGAATTTGACACAGGAAATAATCAGCAAAAAGTAGAATTAGTCACCTTGGTTCAAGATGCCGTTTTTCTCTATCCGCAGCAATTTGATGATGGTACTATTGAAACCTTACTCCTTAGCGTAGATGAAGAAGGTAATGAAACACGCATTGAAGGTTTCTTTTTGGAAGATTCTGAATTGAACTGGACCAATGAAAAACCGTATGTAGTATACGGATATGCTGCAGTTGGACAAAATCAAGTCTTAAATATAGAAGCTGGCGCACGTGTGCATTTTCATGCAGATTCTGGATTGATTGTTGGAAATTTAGGTTCACTACAAGTCAATGGAGCTTTAAGTACAACCGAAGATCTAGAAAATGAAGTCATTTTTGAAGGCGACCGTTTGGAACCTGGTTTTGCAAATGTGCCAGGACAATGGGGAACTATTTGGCTTACTGATGGAAGTACAAATAATAATATTAACTATGCAACCATAAAAAATGCTTCTGTTGGACTCTTAACAGAAAATAGTGACGATCCAGACAATCCTACGTTGACATTAAATAATTCTAAAATTTACAATAGTGCTTCTGTCGGACTTTTAGCGCGTACAGGACATGTAGAAGCTAACAATTCTGTGATTGGAAGTGCAGGACAAGCGTCTTTATATTTGAATTTAGGTGGAAAATACACATTCAGACATTGTACGTTTGCAAACTATTGGAGCAATAGCTTTAGAGTAGCTCCTACGGTTTTAATAGACAATTTCTTAGATGTCGGGAATGGAATGGAATTTACGGCAGATTTGGAACAAGCAGATTTTTCTAACTGTATTATTTATGGAAATAATGGTATTGAATTACTGTTAAATCAAGCGGAAAGCAACTCATCAATATTACTAGAATATAACTTTAAAAACTGTTTGATTAAGTTTGACGACTTCAATAATCGTTTTGTGAATGATCCTTTATATAACTTCAACGATACAGGTATTTTTGAAGGAATCGTTTTGAATTCAGATCCTGATTTCAAAAACACAGACACTGGCGAATTTATTATTGGTGATAATTCTGGAGCTATCGGAATTGGGAATACACCAACTATGCCGCCAGCGATTCAAAGCGATCTATTAGGAAATCCTAGAACAAATCCTTCTGATGTTGGAGCCTATAATCACACTACTTTTGATGACGATTAATACATTCAGCTAAAAAATATACAATACACCGAAAAGAATCATAAAAGTAGTTCGCTATTTTATGATTCTTTTTTTATGCGTATATTTAGAAGAACTTATTAACGAATAAAGAACAATTAAACACAAAAATTAACGACATGATTGAAATTATTTTTAAAATTGCCTGTCTTGCAGCTGGAATTTTACTTGGACTTACCGCATTAGACAAATTGGATGGAGAAAGCGATTTCTTTAACAATATTGCTAAAAAACTAATGCCTTTTACAACTATAATTGGTGGCGGTATTTTAGGACTGGGAATTTACTACCTACTACATTTTGACCATTTAATTTTCAATATATTAGCAATGGCAGCTGGTGTGTTACTATTAACGCACGTATTAAGTCAAATTCCAAAAATTGGAGATACGTTAGTAAAAATTTCTAAAACATTAATGCCTTTTAAAGTAATTGTTGGAATCGCATTATTTGTATTGACAATTTTACGCTTTTTAAGCATTCATCCGTTAGGATAAGATATAGATTACTGAATTACCACTTTTTGTACTGTTTTGGTTGTTGCTGTGCGAATTTCTAAAAAGAATAGTCCGCTTGTTAGTGAAGAAACGTCCAATTTTGTTTGACCGTTTTGTTCTTTTTGAACAAACACTTCTTTACCCAAACTATCAAAAACAGTAACCGTATACGGTGTAGAAATTGTGGTAGAAATCATCATATAATCCGATGCAGGATTTGGGAAAACGCTGAAACTTTCGGCGTTTTCTTCGTTTATACCTAATGTGCTTCCTTCTATAACGTTCAATGCCTGATTTGCTGTTACATTGGTAAGCGTATCTACCAATCCGCTTGGCCAGAAAATTTCTAGCATATCAATTGTAGTTTCTGTTCCTAAGCCAAAAATTTCCGTTGCAGAATTCTGTCCTAAAAATGCTTCGCCACACAAAGTATATCTATACATTGCTTGTCCGTTAACAGTTGCTTTTATCCTTGCTCCTATTCCTGCTTTATTACTTGTAGTACCTTCCAGCTTTACTTTAAGCCAATTATTTGTACCGCCAGCATTTCTCCATAATGTATGATTTTCTGGTGCTTGATTTACTACGACAAAATCTTGGTAACCATCATTATTAATATCACCAATAGCATTGGAAAAACTAGTAAACGTATCATTTGTAAAACCTGCCGTTGTTGGAACTGTATAACTATATCCTGTATCGCATTGGTAAAAACCAGAAGTCATCAACCCAGAAGCTGTATTGTTTATCATACTACATACATACAAGTCTAAATCTGTGTCATTATCTGCATCAAAGAAGTTTGCGCCCCAACCTATGCTGTTAAAAATAGTTCCAGAAGCTGTTGCCAAATCTGTAAATGTACCATCTCCATTATTTTTCAATAAATGGTTTCCTTCTACAGTATTTGTTACATAAATATCTAAGTAACCATCGTAATTATAATCATCAATCGTAGTAGACATTGCATTTGCCGCAACTCCTGCTCCAGAAGAAGCACTTACATCTGTAAAAGTTCCATCACCATCATTCTTATAAAGAATATTCGTGTTTGCAAAACGGTCATTTGAGATGTAAATATCTAAAAAACCATCATTATTATAATCAAAAAAGGAAGAACAGAACGATAAGTGACCTACATTACTAATTCCTGCAATGAGTGAAACATCTGTAAAAGTTCCATTCCCATTGTTTCTATATAATTGATTCGGAATGATTTTATCATCATCTTTATTTGATAAGAATAAATCTAAATCGCCATCATTATCATAATCGCCAAAAGAAGCACCGTACGTATATAAAATGGTATTTGGAATTCCTGCAATACCTGAAACATCTGTGAAGTTAAAGTTTCCGTCATTATTGTATAATTTATTTGCTGCATCTAAGCGCGCTACAAACAAATCGTTATCACCATCATTATCATAATCAACCCACAAAACCTGCTTTGAGTGTCCTGGAATTGTAATATTGAACGTTTCTTCTACAAAAGTGCCTGAATTATTTTTAAAAAATCGAACAGAAAAATTTTCTTTACAAGCAAAAGTCAAATCGTCCCAACCATCATTATCGTAGTCATAAAAACTAACGCCTCCAAGTTGTGTACTAAAGCTTCCAGTGATATTAATTCCTAACTCAACAGCTTTCTCTTCAAAAAGAATTTGCGCCTGTACTAGCGGGAAATATAAAAAAGATAAGAGTACAATCGTGTAATTTTTCATCTGCCAATTTTTTAATATATATTGAATTCAGATGGAATTCGCCAACTATCATTTTTGATACTTGTAAACTTAATTACAATGGCTCATTTCATATCTGCAACTTTTTATAGTGACAAATATAATAAATCTTAATTTTATGTTAAAAAACTACACGATTGTATTTATTCTATAATTTATGCCTGAAACAAAGGTTTGTCAGACATCATTGTATTTACTTTAAAAGCAATGTTTTCTAATTTTGCTTCATTTTCAAAATTTGTAATGGCTTCGTCAATATATTCTACGATTAATGCCATATCAGTTTCTTTTAAACCTCTAGTTGTAATTGCTGAAGTTCCAATACGAATTCCAGAAGTTACAAATGGACTTTTATCATCAAAAGGAACCATGTTTTTGTTCACAGTAATATCGGCTACACCTAAAGCTTTTTCTGCTTCTTTTCCTGTAATATTCTTGTTACGAAGATCAATCAACATCATATGATTGTCTGTTCCGCCAGAAATAATATTGTATCCTTTAGCTACAAATGCAGCTGCCATTGCTTGTGCATTTTTTTGTACTTGCAAAATATAATGCATAAACTCATCTGTCAATGCTTCACCAAAAGCAATTGCTTTTCCTGCAATAACATGCTCTAAAGGTCCACCTTGATTTCCAGGGAATACAGAACCATCTAATATAGAAGACATTTTGCGTAGCTTTCCGTTTTTAAGCGTAATTCCAAAAGGATTTGGAAAATCTTTCCCCATCATAATCAATCCACCACGAGGTCCACGTAAAGTTTTATGTGTCGTTGTAGTAACAATATGACAATGTGGAATTGGATCATTCAAAATTCCTTTAGCAATCAATCCAGCTGGATGTGAAATATCTGCCATTAATAATGCACCAACACTATCTGCAATCTCGCGGAAGCGTTTAAAATCAATATCTCTTGAATATGCAGACGCACCAGCAATGATCATTTTTGGTTGTTCTTTCGTAGCCGTTTCTTGAATTTTATCATAATTCAATACACCTGTTTCTTCTTCTACTCCGTAAAATGAAGGTGTATATAATTTTCCTGAAAAGTTTACTGGAGAACCATGTGTTAAGTGACCACCGTGAGACAAATCGAATCCTAAAATTTTATCTCCTGGCTTCAAACATGCAGCAAAAACAGCAGTATTTGCCTGACTTCCACTATGTGGTTGTACATTTGCGTAAGCTGCACCAAACAAAGCTTTCGCTCGTTCAATAGCAATGGTTTCAACCTCATCTACGACCTCACAGCCGCCATAATAACGTTTTCCGGGATATCCTTCAGCATATTTATTTGTCAGTACAGAACCTACAGCTTCCATAACCTGATCACTTACAAAATTCTCAGAAGCGATTAACTCTAATCCTTCTATTTGTCTTTCTTTTTCGGCTTGAATTAATTCAAAAATTTGTTCGTCGCGTTGCATTGTTTTGACTCTATGTTAATAAAAACCAAAAATATGATATAGATTCGATAACTCATATAGAAAACTCATATATTTGAAGAGAAATAACAAAATTTTTAAAATTATAAATATTCCAAACAACTATGCCAGATACAACCAACAATCCCAATCGCAAAACTTGGCTAGAAGTTGCTCCAAACAGTGATTTTCCTATCCAAAACATACCTTTTGGTGTTTTTCTTACCAGAGATGACGTTATTACGATCGGAACTCGAATTGGAGACTTTGCCATTGACTTAGGCGCACTACATCAATTAGGTTATTTTGATGGAATTCCATTAACTGACGACATTTTTCTGCAAGACAGTTTAAATGATTTTATCTCTGATGGAAAGAAAACATGGCGCTTAGTACGAAATCGTATTGGAGACATTTTTGATGCTGATAATGCGAATTTGCGTGATAATGCTGCACACAGAAATACAATTATTTTTACTTTAGATGAAATAGAAATGCAATTGCCAGTTCAAATTGGCGATTATACAGATTTTTACTCTAGTATAGAACATGCTACCAATGTTGGTGTGATGTTTAGAGGAAAAGAAAATGCATTGATGCCAAACTGGCTTCATGTACCTGTAGGATATCACGGAAGAAGCTCTTCTATTATTCCATCGGGAATTCCAATTCATCGTCCGCAAGGGCAAACATTGCCAGCTGGATCAGATACACCTGTATTTGGACCTTCAAAACGTGTTGATTTTGAATTAGAAATGGCTTTTATTACTACTGATGCCAATCATTTAGGAGAACCAATTCCTATTGATGAAGCTGAAGATTATATTTTTGGAGTTGTTTTATTCAATGACTGGAGTGCACGTGATATTCAAAAGTGGGAATATGTGCCATTAGGACCATTCTTAGGAAAGAGTTTTGCTTCGTCAATCTCTGCTTGGATTGTAACTATGGATGCTTTAGAGCCTTTTAGAGTAGAAACACCTAAGCCATTAAAGCCACAATTAGAATATTTACAATACACAGGAAAGAAAAGTTACGACATTCACTTAGAAGTAGCCATACAACCTGAAAACAGTACGGAAACTATTGTTTCTCGTTCTAACTTTAAATATATGTATTGGAACATGGCGCAACAACTTACGCACCATACCGTAAATGGTTGTCCTGTGAATTCTGGTGATATGATGGGAAGTGGAACACTTTCTGGAAAAACACCTGATTCGTATGGTTCTATGTTAGAGTTATCTTGGGCAGGAAAAAATCCTGTAAAATTAAATGATGGTTCTGAACGTATATTCATCAATGATGGAGATACTGTAATTATGCGCGGACATTGTCAAAACGAACATGTGCGTATTGGTTTTGGTGAAGTTTCATCGAAAGTATTGCCAGTCTTTGAACCTAAAAAGAAATAAGACACCTTTGCAATAATAATTATATTGAAGACCAGGCTTTTAGTCTGGTCTTTTTTGTTTATTCCAATGTTTAAGTGATACCTGCAATTCGATAATTGTGGGTTATATTGATTTTTAATTGGACCATTTTGATGTACTATTGCTTCATTATAAATATACATAACAAGTACTTAAAATGAGAAAACAAATACTGTTTACATTAATTACCCTATTTTCAATTACAAGTGTATTTGCACAACCGGGAATGAAAAAAAAGGTTAAACAAGCTAAATTATTAAAAGAAAAAATTCTATTAGTTCCTATTGAAGATTCTGAATTTGGAGAGCGATTTAAAGCTGCTGTTCAAGAAATTTGGACCTTTAATGAAAATGTAAAATTTGTTACCGAAGAAGAATTTAAAACATTTTTAAAAAATAAAAAAGAACGTGAGACTTATGCGTATTTAAATTACGCTGATTTTATATCAGTAGGATTGCATCCTGGAAATATTATCAAAGTAAGTCTCTTAGGAAAAGCTGCGCCT
The DNA here is from genome assembly GCF_050633145.1 of Kordia sp. GTDB lineage: Bacteria > Bacteroidota > Bacteroidia > Flavobacteriales > Flavobacteriaceae > Kordia. The sequence continues at coordinate 159,580 of NZ_JBOEFY010000015.1, forward strand.
ATATATTATGTAACAGTTAGTTCAGAATATCTAGCAAGTATACCTACACTAAACTCTTCAAAAGTAATATCAACAAACAAAAAAGAAGAAATTTCTAAAGCAGATTTATTATTTGCAGTGAAGCAGCTCCAAAACCATGTTTTTTCTTTTAGCAAGTATAAAAAAATGAGTCGAAAAGAAGCTATGAAAGCTTATAAAGAAGGATTAGATGGCGTGAAGGTTTTAAAAAATAAAACACTTTTAATTGAAGAAAACACACTCACTAGAAAAGCTTTAAAGAAAATAAAATCTATCTATAAATATGATTATAAAATTGTAACCAAGGAAGTAATTGAAGATGCTATTGTGAATAGCTATGAAGACAAGGTCTACATAAAAGGACTTGCAATAATACAACCTCCGATGACAAGTAACGCTTTAAATTCCATAAATGATTATGGTACTTTCACTATGGTGACTTATGGTATTTATGATTCCGTAACTAACGAATCTATATACGCTTTTATTCCCACAAGTAAGGTTAGTATTTCCATAGCTGTAAAAAAGAAAATATCGCTTAAAGACTTAAAGAAATTAGCAGCTGATATCAAATAAAAAATACTAAAAACTTTATACTTTATACAAAAATGTCGCTATCTACATAGCGACATTTTTTATTTACAATTAAGCCAATATACGTTGGTTAAATATATAGATTCAATTACAAAAACAACTTAAAAAGTGGTCATTGGGATATTTTTAAGTTGTACTCTAAGTTGTTAATAGCAAAATGCGCTATTTGTACAATGTAAAGGATTTAATGAACCTCTAGATGAATGCGGAAATGTTCCTCCACCTTTTACCGTTTTAGCATTTAAGGTTGCTATTTGTGATTTTTTTAATTCTAATGATTTGAATGATTTTTGAATTTTCATAATGTGATAATTTTTAAATATTAAATAATTTTTTATAAGCATTTACATGCTGAAATCTTATCGTTTTTTGATAATGAGTTTTACTAAAAAAACAACTCCAAACTCTAGTTTAGAGTTGTCCAATTGTAATTAAAATAATCAAAACTAGTACGCACAATATGCGCTCATTGTACAATTTAATGGATTGATAGTTCCACATGCAGCAGCTACAACCGAAGTTGAAACGGTTGATCCACCTAATACTGATGTAACTTCTTTATTAGACAATTCAGCCACAACTGACTTCTTTAATTCTAACATATTTGATTTTCTATTTTTTTTCATAATAATAAAAGATTAAAATAATTCTCCTACTCTATTAGCTTTTCGGATTCCGCTATGAAGAATGTTTTTTGGCCTAGAACAATTCTTCTCAAAGGAAATTAAAAGTGTAAGAAAACACACGTGAACCGACAAGGATTGACAAAATTCAAGCTGTCCCGATAATTGTTTACGTAACACTCCTAAAAAGAGTTAAGATTCTTTGGAAAAACTCTTTTGATAAGATGTTGGTGACATTCCTGTTGTCTTTTTAAAAGCTGTGTAGAATGAAGAGCGATTATTGAATCCTGTTGCATCAATAATTTCGTTAATGTTCATAGTATTAGAAGTATCAGACAGTAACACTATTGCTTCTTTGATACGATAGTTGTTTATAAATTCGAAGAAATTCGATTGAAAATATTTATTAATAATTTGAGAAGTATGGTGCTTGGAAAGATTTAATAAATCTGCCAGTTTATCTAATGTCAATGTATGATCTAAATAGACTTTTTCTATTCCCATCAAATCTTCCAATTTTTGCTTCATTTCAAGAGCAAAAGATTCTAACATTCCATTTTTTCTATATTTTATATATGGAATGATTTTTTTTCCAGAGAAAATATCTGGTTGCATAAAGCTAAAATAAGAGACAATTCCAATAAATGCTACAATACAATACCCAATGGTATAATCGCCTGCAAGTGTCATCAATTTTAAATAACCTAATAAAAAGTATAGAGAAAAAGAAATTACGTATGCTGTAAAGCAAGTAAATAAGCTCAATACCCAAAGTCTTTTATGTGAAGAAAAATTTTCTTTTTTGTATTTGCGGTACTCGTTATAGATCAATCCGATATAAAAAAACATTATGAGTATGATAATGAGAATGATATAATCTCTGTATATTTTACCTAGTGTAATCTCTTGAGAAAAGAACATTTGTCGAGCTGTCTGAAGCTTTTCTGAAGCTGACAAAATATAAAAGTCGCCATACGCTATAAAAATTGATAACGTAGGAATGGCATGCAAACCATCTTTTAACCGTAACTTTTTTTGATATAATACCCGACGAATGTATAGAAGCAACAAAGGTCCATAAGAAATCCAAGGAATCAAGTTTGTAAATAGTAAATGCGGATGGTACAATCCTTTGTTCGTAGCCCAATATGAACAGTTATACAGTAAGTTATACGAAAACAGCAATAGAAATATTCCAAAAAGTCTATTAGCTACTCTATCTCCTTTCCGCTTTAGAAAAAACAAAATTCCTAAAATAAATGCCTGAAAAGAAAATGCAAAAAATAGCATGATCCATATATCAATTTGTAGTGTAGTCACAATCGGTTACTAAATGAACAATTTTTATTACTAGTAAGTTACTCAAAAAGTAATTAATTCTTCTTAGATATTTATATGAATACCTAAAAAAACTCCCAAAGATTATTTTGGGAGTTTTTCACTTTTGCTAATTCGGGAAAATTAATTAATGTGTAATACTTAAATTTTTAATTCGTACAATTCCGTTAGAACCTGTATAATTTACATTTTTAACAGATTGCAAATAGTTTCCAACTTTAAAGTAATTTCCTGAGGCATTTGTTCCTATAGCTTGAGAGAATATTTCATTAGAACCATCAAAAACTTTAACGACTCCATTATTATAAGAAATTTTAAATGTATAACTCGCACCTAATTGATAGCCATTATCAACAAACACACTACCATTCAATACTTCTTCTGTAATATAACCACTAATTTTTAGTCGCACACCACCAGACGATTGATCTCGATCACCATAAAACTGTAATCTAATTACATCATCTACCGTATTATTTGGTCCGTGAATTTGGGCAAAACACAACACACCATTATCCTGTTCTTGTACACTACCATTTACAATTTTTGCGCTCGCTGGTAACTTGTCAACTCTAACAGTAAACGTCATGGTATTGTTCCCTGAAGAACCGCTCCAATTGGCTAAGTTTCCATTGCTCATTTCTCGTAATTCTACTCTTGGATTCCCAGAAGTAGCAGATCCGCCTAAGCCTCTGTAACATTTAAAATAAGTCCATTCACCATCTGTGTAGAAATAATTTGGATCTTCGTATGTAGCAAAAGTCTCTCCAGTGGAAGACAAAACATTGTCTCTATATGTGGCTCCAGATCCTGGACTTCCAGTAAATCCGTTTAATTTCCAGTTATTTGAGCTAAGTCCTAAAACATCGCCTGGAGAATCACCATTTCCTCCTGGATCTGTAGTTCCACCTGCTCCATAAATTTCTGCTTCTGTAATACTATTCCATGCACTTGAAGAGTTTCCAAAACAAGAAATTCGGACATAACGCACATTTACTGCATTAAAAGTATAGGTTTCAAGATTATTAGTGTTTCCACTACTTCCCGTAGTTTTTTTATCGACAATGGTTTGCAAATTTGAAGTTGTAGTTCCTACTCTAATTTTAAAGTATGCTTTTCGTTGATTTCCTTTATAGAAAGCCAATTTTACAGATGATACAGATTTTACAGAACCCAAATCGTATGTAATATACTTTCCATTATATCCTTTTGACGACCATCTGGTTCCTAAATTACCATCTAAGGTATTCTGCGGAACATTTCCGTCATCTCCGTTAGCAGAGACACTATTTGGTATAATTTCTCCATTTTTAGCCTGTATTGGTAATTTTCCATTTTCAATAGCTTCTTCATCTATTATGATGACTTCATCAACAGAACATGAATAACATAAAAGAATACTCATAAACAGCATAAACCTTAGTGGTTTGTATGTCACACTTAAAAAAATTTGTTTCATTGTTTAGATTTTTGGTTAAAATTATTTGGTAAACCAATTTGGTTATCCAGATTGGTTTACCAATTATACAATGAATTATAATACTTTGAATAACGGAAAACCGTAAAAAAGATAAGGTTTAACCTAGATAACAATCTGTAAGTGTATCAATTAGAAAAATGAGACAAGTGCCTCAGAAATTATCAATAAGAAAAATAGATAGTTTCTTATCTGATAGAAATATTAAAAAGATAAGTGAGAAGATATTATACTAAGTATATGACTGCAATAGAAAACAGTATAACACCATAAATTAATGTAAAGGCTTTTCCTGAGATTTTACTCCCCATTTTTGCTCCGAAGAAATTTGCTATAAAATAGGTTCCGAAAAGAATTCCTACCAATTGCCAATCGACAGGGTTTTCAAAATTATATTTAATAAATGCTCCATAACTCACTGGTGGAATTAAGATTGCTAAACTCAGTGCGCGTGCATATTCTTTTTTTAATTTAAAAACTCCAATTAAAATTGGCACCATTAGTACACCTGCTCCAATTCCAAACATTCCGCCCAAAATTCCTGTACAAGCCGCCAAAATACCAATCCAATACACAGAAATATGTTCTTTGTCTGCTGCTTTAGCATTTTTCTTTAAGTACGATCTAAATTGCATCAACGCAATAATGATTAATAATACCGCGAAGTAATATTTTAAGTCCGTTTCTCCAATATAAAAAGCAAATACAGCTCCAAAATAGGAGAAAATACAATACGCTATAACGCCGACGACAATATTGAGCCACTGCTGTTTTACATATTTGTAAAGTGACATTACGCCTAATAAGCTCATAGGTCCTAACATCATGGTAAGTACACTTCCTTGTGCTGCCAATTGTGACATTCCGCAGTATAAAACTAGAAAAGATACTAAAAACGGGCCGCCACCAATTCCAGCGAATCCTCCAATATATCCAACAACTAAACCTAACACTACATAAATAAGTGGATCACACATGCAACAACATTTTGCCGCAATTTACTCGAAAAGTTTAGTTTTAAAAAAGAATAATACGCTAGAACTATTTTTAATTCTTCCTTACATGAAATTAGTGCAACTTACAGTATTGAATATGTCTTACTAACTTTTCAATAGTGAGTTTCACTAAAAAAACAACTCCAAACCGAGGTTTGGAGCTGTCCAACTGTAGTTAAATTAATTAAAATTAATACATGAAATAAGCAATCAATACATACGCTGAGGGATAAATTATAGTATCCAATTCTACCTAAATTAAAGTTGCAGACTTACTTTTCAAAAAATCTACTTATTCTTGGTCTGTTAGGCAATCATAGCTTTCTTAGTCAGTAAATCATGAACTTTTGAATTGCTCTATAAATAGTATCGTTTTAATAATTAAACTCCATACGAACATCAGTATATAACCACCTTATACTGGGCAAGTTCTAATAGTTTCAAGACATCTTCTTGGGTCTATTGTTTCTTCACCACATATAAATCCACAAGTGTATGCACAAGTATTTGCACAGGTGTTAGCACATGTTACATCCATCGTTGGAGGACAACAAGAATAACCATGACATGTATACGTTCCTCCTCCTTTAAGATGACGTTGCTCTAAGTGTGCAATTGTCGATTTTTTGATGTGTAAAAATGACTTTTTGATCTGTTTTTTCATAATGTTTACGGTTTTAATGATTTTTAAAATTACAATGTTACACTGGACACGTACGAAACGTCTCTGTGAATGTGCAAGATCGATAGGTAACTAAACAAAGAATTGGAATAAATGTTGGACATAAATGTGGTACCGCTGATCCTCCTTTTATCATATCAATTTTTTTGTCTGATAAACTTGCAATGTTAGATTTATTAATCTTTAACGTTTTTTCTATCTTTTTTTTCTTCATGATGATTAGTGTTTTTAATTTAATAATGCCTACTTATTTATTTTTCGGCATTTGTTTTTATTGTAAGTCTTAACAAGTAGTGTGTGGACACTGATAACAATTGGTATACAAAAGTGTAGCACAACCCTGTGTACAATCTTCTGTCTCACAATTCAATCGATCTTCAGATTCAAGTCCAATAGTTCCACCTTTTAATTGTGACGTCTTAAAATTTGAAATCACAGACTTATTTAAAGACAAACTTGAATTAAATTCTTGTTTTTTCATGATAAATAAATTATAGTAATGCCTACTCTACTAGTTTTTCGGCTTCCCCTTTTCTGAATAAATGGCCGTTTATTTCTATCCTAAAGTAAGTCAGAAAAGCCTGTAAAATATCCTAACCGATAAAGATTTACAAAATTATAGTCCTTCCAATTTTAAGAAAATGTGGCATCCTGTTTATACTCTTAGTTTATAGAGCTACGCAATTATTTTAAAAAAAATCAATGTACTTTTGTGCGTTTGGTATTCATATTGTATACACCTATAAAAACTAACATATAGCGTATGAAAAAATTAATACTCTCCATTAGTATCTCTTTATTTTTAATTGCCTGTGGAAGTGTAAAAAAAACACAAGAAGCTCTTAATACAGGAAATTATGATTTGGTAATTAATAATGCCATTAATCAATTAAAGAAGAATAAAACTCGAAAAAGGAAACAACAATACGTGCATTTGCTTGAAAGTGCATACGCAAAAGCTGTTGAACGAGATTTGTCTGAGATTCGATTCATACAAAAAGAAAGAAATCCGGAAAAGTTAGAAACGCTTTACAATCTGTATGTTGGACTAGACAATAGGCAGCAATTAATAAAACCATTGCTTCCATTGCCTATTTTAAAAGAAGGAAGAAATGCACGATTTACCTTAAATGATTATTCGGAAGAGATTATTGGCGCTAAAGATAAATTGACTGCACATTTATATGAAAAAGCTTCATTGTCAATGCTGCAAAATTCAGGCAATAAATATACATATCGAAAAACTTTTGACGATTTACGTTATATCGAAGAAATTTCACCTAACTATAAAAATGTGCGTCAATTAATGGAAGAAGCACATGCAAAAGGAACTGATTTTGTATTGGTTAACCTAAATAATATTACGAATAAAGTAATTCCAAAACGGTTAGAAGATGACTTGTTAAACTTTAATACGTATGGTTTAAATGATACTTGGACCGTGTATCATGGAAATGAAATTCCAGAAATAAACTACGATTTTGGGTTAATTCTAGATTTTAGAGACATTCAAGTATCTCCTGAACAAATTAGAGAAAAACAAGTGATTAAGGAAAAGCAAGTAAAAGATGGTTGGAAATATGCGCTCGATACGAATGGAAATGTATTAAAAGACAGTCTTGGAAATGATATTAAGGTTGATAAATTTAAAACAGTTCGTTGTGAACTCTATGAATTCACGCAGTTTAAAGCTGCTAAAGTAGATGGACAAGTACGGTATGTAAATTATAAAACACAGCAATTGATTGATGCTTTTCCACTGACTACCGAATTTATTTTTGAACATTCGTATGCAGATTTTGATGGTGACAGAAGAGCTTTAGACGACAGATATAGAGATTTAATTACTGTAAGAGCTGTTCCATTTCCTAGCAATGAACAAATGATTTATGATTCGGGAGAAGATTTAAAAGCACGACTCAAAGCCATTTTGACACGAAATAAATTTAGGCGTTGAGTTTAAAAAAAGGTAATCTAAAACACGGTATAAATTATTTATATCTAATAGAGCACAGTCGAGAAGTCTTAATTAAAAGATCTTTTCATAGAATCTCGACTGCGCTCGATTTGACATATTTATTCTAACAATCTAAAAGTGAAGCGCATATACCCATCTAAGTTAGTCTAAAATCAAGCACATTGACTTCTATAGGATTTGGGCGAAATACCCGTTTTTTTCCGAAACGCATTGTAAAAAGAGGTTCGGTTATTAAATCCTGCTGCATAGATAATTTCATTAATGTTCAATTTGTTTTTCTTATCCTCTAAAAGCTTGATGGCTTCATCAATCCGATAATTATTGACAAATTCAAAGAAATTTACCTGAAAATGCTCGTTAATTAATTGTGACGTATGATGTCGTGATAAGTTCAAACGTTCCGATAACACATCCAGCGTAAGCGAACTATTTAAATACAATTTATCAGACTCCATTAAGGAAATTAATCTTCTCTTCATTTCTGATGCAATAGAAGATGACAAACCGTTGTTCTGATATTTTATAAATGGAATTTTTAATGTACCCGAAAATATATTAGGCTGCATAAAACTAAAATAAGATACAATTCCAATAAAAAAGATCATCGCATATCCTATTAAATAATCGTTAGATGGTGTCATTAATCGTAAATTGGCCAGCATGAAATATGTAAAAAAGACCAATGCATATCCTGTAAAGCACATCCACAACGATTTTATCCAAATCCGTTGTCTTTCTGTTACTCTACTCTTTTCTTTCTTATACAAAAAGTAAATTTTTACAACATATACAAGCATCAATAACGTTACAACATCCACCATATACTGTCTAGGAATTGGCCACCAATTCACATATTCAGCATACGTATTGGTACTGTCAATTTGTTGCTTTAATTCAATTGGCAAAAAATAAAAGCTTCCAAAGACAAAAAATACCCAAACTAAAGGAATTGCGTGTCGCATATCGCGCCAAGTAAATGGGCTTTTTTTCAACACACGTTTCAAATAGATATACAACAAAGGTCCGTACGAAACCCAAGGTATAAAATTGGTAAACGACATATGCTCTATATAAGAACCTTCATAAGCAGACCAATATGCACAGTTAAACAGTTGATTGTAAGAAAATAATAATAAGAAAACGCCAAATATACTATTGGCTACTCGATCGCCTTTGCGCTTTAGAAAAAATAAAATTCCGAGTACAAAGGCTTGTATGGCGAATGCAAAAAACAGCATTATCCATATATTAATGGTAGTTTTCATTAGCAGTAAATTTTAAGAACGAATTTTGATTGAATGATGTGATTTCAATGTACGAAATAGACCTCAAAACTTATCTTAAAAAACTCTTAATTCTTACGCCAAAAAAGTTAAAAAAGAAAATTACACAAATTGCTCCAACGGAATAGCGTTGATTTGACTGTGAGATGCATGCCCAACTGTAACGCCATTTTTCACTAAAATTAGTTGTGGACTTTCGTGCCATACTTGGAAACGTGCTGCAATTTCTTGTGAAATTGGACGAAAACTCAATAAGTCTAAATAATACACTTTCATTTGGTTTTCTTCCAAATCGTATTGACTTTCAAATTGTTTGATAACCATGTTACTAATTCCACAACGTGTACTATGTTTAAAAATAGCAACTGGTTTCGTTTTCGATTCTTCTACAATTGTATCTAATTGCGACATTTCTGTCAATCGTGCCCATTGTAATTTTGAAGGCTCTGGAGCTTCAGAAGTATCAGAACTTCCAAATATTTTATTGAATATTCCCATAAGTATGTGTAAATTTAAAGTATCAGTCGTATCCAATTCAAAAAACTTGCGAAAATGTCAAAATGTCTTATAAACACACGCATTAACCGCCATTTTGTCTTCTATTTAGAATTGGAATAACAATTGCCAAATTACTATAAAATCACAGAATTAAACGCTATGAATTTTAATAATTATACTATAAAATCACAAGAAGCTGTACAACAAGCACAGCTCATTACACAAACATATGGACACCAACAGATTGAAAATGAACATCTTTTCAAAGCTATTATGGAAGTCGATGACAATGTATTGCCCTTTTTATTAAAGAAGCTCAATGTAAATGTTACACTGCTTTCGCAAATTTTGGAAAGTACTTTAAATAGTTTTTCAAAAGTAAGTGGCGGAAATATCATGTTATCACCAAGCGCAAGTAAAACGTTGACAGATGGGAATATTGTTGCCAAAGAAATGAATGACGAATTTGTTTCTACTTCACATTTAATACTGGCAGTTTTTAAATCGAATAGTAAAATATCTCAAATTTTAAAAGATCAAGGTGTTACTGAAAAAGCATTAAAAGCTGCCATTCAAGAATTGCGAAAAGGCGAACGTGTCACTTCTGCAAATGCGGAAGAAACTTATAATTCGCTCAACAAATATGCAAACAACTTAAATGAGTTGGCAGATAGTGGAAAACTCGATCCTGTTATTGGTAGAGATGAAGAAATCCGTAGAGTATTGCAGATTCTTTCTCGTAGAACCAAAAACAATCCGATTTTAGTCGGTGAACCTGGTGTTGGTAAAACCGCTATTGCGGAAGGACTAGCACACAGAATCATTCAAGGCGATGTTCCAGAAAATTTAAAAGACAAGCAAATCTATTCGCTCGATATGGGCGCATTGATTGCTGGTGCAAAATTTAAAGGTGAATTTGAAGAACGTCTCAAAGCTGTTATTAAAGAGGTAACTTCTGCAGATGGTGATATTGTCCTATTTATTGATGAAATTCACACACTTGTAGGCGCTGGTGGCGGACAAGGCGCAATGGATGCTGCAAACATCTTAAAACCTGCATTGGCACGTGGAGAACTAAGAGCAATTGGAGCAACGACTTTAGACGAATACCAAAAGTATTTTGAGCAAGACAAAGCTTTAGAACGTCGTTTTCAAAAGATTACAGTGAGTGAACCAGATACCGAAAGTGCGATTTCTATTTTGAGAGGAATCAAAGAAAAATACGAAACACATCACAAAGTTCGTATCAAAGATGAAGCAATAATTTCAGCGGTAGAACTTTCGCAACGCTATATTACGAATCGATTTTTGCCAGATAAAGCCATCGATTTAATTGATGAAGCTGCTTCGAAGTTGCGTATGGAAATCAATTCAAAACCTGAAGAATTGGACGTTTTAGACAGACGTATCATGCAATTAGAAATTGAAATTGAAGCCATAAAACGTGAAAATGATGAAGCAAAACTCAAATCGCTCAATGCGGAGTTGGCAAACATTAAAGAAGAACGCAATGAAATTTTTGCCAAATGGCAATCTGAAAAAGATGTGGTAGATCAAGTGCAAGGGACAAAAGAAGCTATTGAAAACTATCGCGCTGAAGCGGAACGTGCCGAACGCGAAGGAAACTATGGAAAAGTAGCAGAATTGCGTTATGGTAAAATCAAAGAAGCACAAACAAAATTAGATGCTTTACAACAAGAACTGGAAGCCCAAGAAGAAAATGCGTTAATCAAAGAAGAAGTAACCAACGAAGATATTGCGGAAGTTGTAGCTAAATGGACAGGAATTCCCGTAACAAAGATGCTACAAAGCGAACGTGAAAAGTTATTGCTGCTCGAAGAAGAATTACACAAACGCGTGGTTGGACAAGAAGAAGCAATTGTAGCAGTTTCAGATGCTGTTCGTAGAAGTCGCGCAGGATTGCAAGATGTCAATCGTCCAATTGGTTCGTTTCTATTTTTAGGAATGACAGGAGTTGGAAAAACAGAATTGGCAAAAGCACTTGCCTCCTATTTGTTTGATGACGAAAACGCCATGACACGAATTGATATGAGCGAATACCAAGAATCACATTCGGTGAGTAGATTGGTTGGTGCGCCTCCAGGATATGTAGGTTATGACGAAGGCGGGCAATTAACAGAAGCCGTACGACGCAGACCGTATTCAGTAGTTTTATTAGACGAAATTGAAAAAGCGCATCCAGATACCTTCAATATTTTATTGCAAGTGTTAGATGAAGGACGACTGACAGATAATAAAGGAAGAGTTGCCGATTTTAAAAACGCAATCATAATCATGACGTCAAATATGGGAAGTCATATTATTGAAGAAAAATTCAAGGCAATGCAGGATGTGTATAGCGCTACAGAAGCTGCAAAAGTTGAAGTATTAGGTTTGTTGAAGAAAACCGTTCGCCCAGAATTTCTAAACCGTATTGATGATATGGTGATGTTTACGCCATTATCGCAGAGTAATATTAAAGAAATTGTGCGTTTGCAATTGAAAAACGTAATTAAAATGCTGGAAAAACAGCAAATCACGTTAGATGCTACCGAAGAAGCAATTCAGTATTTAGCACAACAAGGATTTGATCCGCAATTTGGGGCGCGACCTGTAAAGCGTGTTATTCAGCGAAAAGTATTAAATCAGCTTTCTAAAGAAATTTTAAGCGGAAAAGTTACCGCAGACAGCATTATTCTGTTAGATGAATTCAATGATGAACTCGTTTTTAGAAATCAGACCGATTTAATCACAAAATCATAAATACATAATTGAGAGCAGCTAAGAAAAGCTGCTCTTGTTATTTCTTTTAAACACTTCAAAAAACTAAAGAATACGTTGAATACATATATAAAATATCTGATTTCCTTCCTTTTAGTCTTTGGACTGACGGTGAATGAATGTTCTATATATTCTCAGCCAAATTCTGCAGATTATCAACAGGTATCACATTTTAATGTCGAACAAAATTGTAATTCTAAGCATTCAGAATTACATGTTTATAAAACAGCTGTTTTTTCGGTAAAAGCGTTGCCTTTCGTATTTATTACGCATCGCAATCTACATGATGCCTATAGTGCAAAAGTTCAAACTATTTTAAAATTACGCGTTCTACTACACAAAAGAATACATTCAATAAAACAACAGCACATTTTTTCACATACAACAACTACATCAAGTAATCATTATTCAAGTTTACACATAGCCTAGAACTGGTTAACGCTTCTATGGCAACTATGCTCCTCAGGGCATAAAATGATAAAAAAAAGTCTAACCATTTATCATTATTAAAATGTATAAACAAAAGAATAAAGCTACTGTAGAGAAGTCCAACTTCCTATATTGGCTAAAAAGAAAAGTGATTTTAATTAGTGTAGCATTTATGCTTGGAATGTCTAATGCGATATATGAAGACGATAAGATGCTTGACGCAAATCAAAATTATACGGAACAAGAACAAAAGAAAGAGTAATATGGTGAGATTCTGAGTTTATTTAGCACGCTGATTTAAAAATTCAGAATCTCATTTCTCACCTTATCAATGTGGTAAATATTCACATCCAGCTTTTCCATTTCCATCATTACAATCATTTGGCGGACCGTATCCATCATCGCAACCAACGGCATACCACCAATTGTGTTTTGGATTTCTTAGCAACCAAAAAGAAATACGCTCATTTCCTTGAGGGCTTTGTCTAAACACTCTTAAAAAAGAAGCTGTATTTGTAGAAACTGCTATATGTGCTTTTTCTCCAGGAGCAACTACAATTCCATTACTTATTTGACCTGTTTTCAAATTCATTATTGTACCTCCATGGTTTATAAAAGTTAAGGAGCTATTCTTCCAATCACAAGAACCATTGGTTGTATTATAAACTGTTCCTGAAACCCAGCCTTCTGGAGCTTTTTTAGGCGCTGTTGGTTTAAAATTTGATGAATTATTGGTCGTTTCTACCGTAGTATTTGGTTTATTTTCTTCTTCTACAAATTTACCATCATCGTATACATAATGTAACTTATTCAGTTGATTCGCTTGAATTTTGATGCTTTTCTTTACTTCTTTTTCATGATTGTATTTATAGCTCAATTCAAGATCAAATGTTTCTATTAATAAATCTCGCTGTACCGTTTTAGAACTCGCAGTCATAGCATAGGCAACTACTTTACTTTCTTTATTCTTAAACTTATACATAAAATCAACAGGCTTTCCTTCTTTGTCAACAACCTTTAAATCGATTCTTCCGTAAGGATTCAAAGTAACAATACTGTCTTTCGTAGCATTTATAGAAAGGTTTGTAATTGTTGTGCCTTGACTTTTTATTCCATCTAAAGTATGACCATCATAAATTTTTATCGAGTAGAAATCTGGATATAATTTTAAAATAGACGCTTTGCTACTTGTGGAACCTGTATATAATTTCTTTTGATCTGATTCACGAACAATTTCTATATAGGTTGAACGTTTTTTTCCCAATCCATCATTCACCACAAATTGAATATTTCTTGCTTCTTTTTTACACTCTTCAATTCCTTTCCAAGCATCTTTTATACTAGTATTTGTATTTAATAAAATAGCTTTGTAATATAGTAATGCGTTCCCAAACTTGCGTTTTCCAATCTCTATAGACTTTCTTTTTTCCTTCTTTTGAACACCTTTACACCGCAAGTTTAAATCAAATAAACCATCATACCGAAGATTGATTTCTTTTCGAATTTGATCCAAAACATCTAATCGTTTTCTTTTAAGAATATATTTATCGTAATGCCCAGATTGTGTGTCTTGGTTTGGTTTTAATACTTTGTCTAACTCTTTTATGGCATCTCTCATTCCTTTTCGTTCATAGTCGGAATAAATATTTAATATCTGAGCTACTGCAGCTGTAATAGCAAAACCTCTTGAAATACGTGCTTTTTTAAGATCTGAAGGATTTAAACTTGCATCAACCTTATTGTATATTTCCACAGCTTGCACTAATAAGTCTAATCCAGTTTTTAATCCTGTGTAGATGTTAGCCCAATCATTAGACGTAGCTGAAGAAATCACATTGGCTCCACTATCATTTGTTATATGTTTGTACAAAGCATTTATTTGAGCTAGCAAAGCATCTACATCATTGATGACTTGTAAAAACTTTTGAATTCCCTTTTTAGAAATATGATTGCCTGCCTTGAAAACACTTGCGCCAGAAGCCAAATCTAACAAAAATGAAGATGCTCCTGCCCAGGCATCTTTGAATCGTAAATTTGTAGTCAATGCCCATTTTAAGTTTTCATTCTTATAGGTTTGATCTAAATATAAAAACCATTGCTCTTTTGATATATTTTTACTCGCATCAAGCGCTAGATAATATTGTCGTACATCTTCTCTTAAATTGAATAAAGCATTATAATACACATTTATTCTTTCGCAATCAGCTTCTGAGCAACCTTCATTTACAAAAGGCGCCGTTTTCAAATTGGTCAATAACGAGTTTAAATCAGCAACTGAAATATAGAATTTTTCATCTAAAGACGTTTTTGTTGGCTGTGCGATTACATAATTAATTGTAAGTATAAAAACTGCAAAGAATAAAACTTGTTTCTTCATAATATTGAACACTAGTTATACTTGAAGATACATATTTAATTAACCAATCAACTGACAATCAACACAAAAACATCTAAAAACGGTTTTATTGTAGAAAAAATAGTAAAAACAATAGAGGAAATAATATCGTTTTATAAATGAAAAAAGAGCAGCCTTTAAAAAGCTGCTCTTAATGTTTACTAACAAAAGACAGGAAAAGTTTCCATATCTCCTGAACTACAAGATTCATAAGTAAAACGCTATCTGAGAGGCTTTATTTTATTGAGAAAAGTTAAAGTTTTGCGAATTGTGTCTTTAATCTAATGCTAGAATATTTAGTTAACTAAAAACGATAATAGAATTTATTCTTACTTTTAATATAAAATAAAAACATGCGTGAATTCATGACAAGAATAGATTTCCTCCTGCACAGAAATGACAAACTGAAAATCTAGACTTCAATACGAAATACTAACTTCTCAATACTTATTATTTTGATTCTAGCTAAGATTCCTATAGTTTTAGCGATATAATCATTCAAAAGAACAATTTAAAATGAAAAATAATTTTCCGATTTTGGAATCTGAAAGAGTCATTTTGAGGCAATTTGTAGCTTCAGATTTAGAAAATGTTTTCAAAGGACTTTCGCATCCTGATATTATAAAATATTACGGAATTAGTTTCGATAGCCTGGAAGCAACCAAAGAACAAATGGAATGGTTTGCCGATTTAGAAAAAAATGGAACTGGAATTTGGTGGGCAGTTTGTTCTAAAACTGATGGTACATTTATAGGTGCTGGCGGTTTAAACAATTTAAGCAAAGAAAATAGAAAAGCAGAAATTGGATTTTGGCTATTGCCAGAAAGTTGGGGAAAAGGTTTTATGACAGAAACGATGCCATTGATATTCAATTATGCTTTTGATACGATCGGATTGCATAGAATTGAAGGTTTTGTTGAGACTAAAAATATAAACTGCAAAAAAGCACTTGCAAAACTAAAATTTAACTTAGAAGGAACTATGAAAGACTGTGAAGTGAAAAATGGCGCGTTTATTAGTGTAGACATTTATTCAAAATTTGCAGAGAAATAGTTTCTTACATTTGATTGAAGCTATCATTATTTATACTTGAAACTACATGTTATCTAAAACCATCATGAAAACGATTCTTTTTTCACTCTCTTTTATCGTATGTGTGAGCTGTGCTGTTTCTCAAGAAAAGAAATCACTCTTAAAAGAAGAAGTATTATTAAAAGAATCAACTGAATATGTAAAAAAAATAGACAGTTTAATCAGTCTCTCTAACGACATGGAGTATAGTACAAAGTATGTAACGCAGCGTATATCAGAAGGTACTATAACACTCTCTGATAGTTTAAAAACAGCACTAGGGTCAGGTTCTTTTAATGAGGATACATATACAAATCAAGAAACTGATGAAATCGTAAAAATCAGATACAGTACCAATCTCAATTATAATAAGTATTCAATTAGTAAAGATGGTCTCGCTTATGAGCGTGAAGAAATTACTATCTATTACAAAAAGGAAAAAGCTTATGTCATCTTTTATAGCAATCGCAAACGCGATGAAAAAGATGCAACATCCAATATAAAACATCGTTTTCAAGTTACTAAAGAAGGAAACATCAAGGACTATTCTCCTGACGAGGATAAGAATAAAACAGCAAAATTTGTTTTAAGGTTCAGTAAAAGACTTATTGAAGACAAATAATAATATCTAAAAAAAATACTATGCTAAAAAGAATAATCATATGTACATTTTTAATTTTCAGCATTTTTATGAATGCTCAAAACGAAAAACCAGATAGAGCACCTTTTACATTAACTGTGGCGGTAGATACTGTAAATTACTACCAACAAGAAGTTCCTAAATCACCCTATTTTGTAAAAGAGAAAGTTCTTCAAATTTATCCTTCTGAAAAACTTTTTATTGAAGCAGAAGTAAAAGCAGATTCCATTTATTCCATGAAGGTAGTTAAAGAAAATTTGAACCCTGAAAAAACAATAACACTTGAATTTATTCAAAATGTTGAAGGAAAAAGTCATGCTGGAATGATGCTAACTGTAAAAAATCCTTTTGAAAAAAGATTAACTTATGAAGCTTTAATGTACATAAACGGTGGATCTAAATGGATTTCAACAAGCATTATTCCTATACGACCTAAGTTAATGAATTTTGAAATGTGGAATGATATTATATTGTCATTGGTACTTGTTGAATGGAAACTTGAATAATACTGTCACATACTACCTAGCATTTCTCGATAGCTCAGCTGAGTTTATCGAAGTACACCAAATCACAGATTTGTCACTCGAAATAACGTTAGAAATTCTAAAATCTCAATACTCACTTCTCAATACTCAATACTCAATACTAACTACCAACTACCTACTACTAAACCAATCCCAGTGCTTTGTTAGAAGCTGCAAGTTCTGTATCAAACAACTCTTTATTCAATTCTTGTTTCCAAAAAGGAACTAACGCGGCTAATATTTTTTTTCCGTGATCGGAATGTACTTCTTCTGGAAACGCAATTTCTAAAACTTCCAACATGATTTGCACTGCTGTAGATGCGCCAGGCGACGCGCCTAACAATGCGGTAATACTTCCGTCTTTGCTATGAACGACTTCGGTTCCAAATTGCAATCTTCCACCTTCAAATTCATCTTTCTTAATGATCTGTACACGTTGTCCAGCAACCATTAATTCCCAATCTTCATTTTTAGCATCTTTTACAAACTTTCGCAAATCATCCATACGATCGTCATGTGACATTAGTACTTGTTTTATTAAATATCCTGTTAAAGGCATATTGTGCCAAAACGCACCAAACATTGCTGGTATATTGTCAAACTTGATCGATTTAAACAAATCTAATCGTGAACCTTCTTTTAGAAATTTCGGACTAAATCCTGCAAAAGGACCAAACAACAATTCGCGTTTTCCGTTAATATAACGTGTATCTAAATGCGGCGTTGACATTGGCGGATCGCCAACACCAGCTTTGCTATAAACTTTTCCTAAATGCTTTTGAATAATTTCTTCATTTTTACACACCAACCATTCGCCACTTACAGGAAATCCACCATAGCCATCTTTTTCATCAATCTCAACTTTTTGGAGCAATAACAAACTTCCGCCACCAGCGCCAATAAACACATGTTTTGCATCCAAATGCTGAACTTCTTTCGTTTCTGTATGTTGAACTTTTACAGACCATTCTACTTCATCATCTGGATCAATATCCAATACATTTTGATTGCACTGTACTTTTGTATCGTATTTATTTTCAAGGATTTCGAATAACTTTCGAGTCAAACTTCCATAGTTTACGCCAGTTCCACGCTCAATCTTTGTAGCTGCTAAAACCTCTTCTTCTCCTCTATCTTTTGCTATTAAAGGAAACCATTCGAGCATTTTTTGAACATCTTCGGTGAATTCCATCGATTCAAACATAAAATGATCTTTCAATGCTTCATATCGTTTCTTCAAATATGTTGCGTTTTCTTCTCCAGTTACCCAACTATAATGTGGCATTTTTTGAATGAATTCTGATGGGTTTTCAAGAAAATCATGATTCACTAAATACGACCAAAATTGCTTTGAAATTTCAAACTGTTTACAAATTTTCAACGCTTTGGTAATGTCTATTGAACCATCTTCTTTTTCTGGTGTATAATTCAATTCACATAAGGCAGAATGTCCTGTACCTGCATTATTCCAAGCGGCAGAACTCTCTAAAGCAACATCGTCCAAGCGCTCTAAAATCAATACTTTTAATTTTGGTTGTACCAGTTTTACCAATAATGCTAAAGAAGCACTCATAATTCCGCCACCAACACAAATAAGATCATAATCTGTATTGACATTTATCGTTTGAGAAGTCATTCGTTAATTTTTTTCTAAAGTAAAGAATCAAACTATAAAAATCAAATACCTCGGAACAAATCCACGAGGCAAGCTTTTGGAGTATTACATTTCGATTATCGAATAAAAAAAAGCAATAAAAAAGATAGAAGCATATATAAAATACACTCCTATCTCCCTTCAACTAACTCAAAATTTATAATTATATAGTAGGATATAATTCAACACTAATTATTAATCGTACCTGCACAAGTGTCTGGTGTACAACTTATGCCTGGATCTGTGAAACAAGCATCAACTTTCACTGTTTGACAATTTTGATACGGACACGTTTCTGTATACGGACAAGTATCTGTAAATGCACAAGGTCGACCAATTGTATGTGGTAGCGTATCTGCTGCATTTGCAGTTCCGCCTTTTACTGCTCTGGCATAAAAAGAAGCAACATTACTTTTTCCTAAGCGTAATTTTACATGTAAGTTCTTTTTCTTCATAGTTGCTGTTTTTAAAGTTGACAAGTATTCATCGAATTTCCACAACCATCAGGTGTACAACTTATAATTGGATCTGTGTAACAAGCATCTTCACGTATTGTGATACAATGCATAGGACATGTTTCTTTATCTGAGCATATATCGGAAGGTTGACATACATCCGGTTCTATTGTGATCGGTGGACTATATATTCCTCCTTTTATCGTTTTAGTGTCAAAAGAAGCGACTTTACTCTTTCTTAAACACAGTTTCATATTCAAATTCTTTTTCTTCATGTTCTATATTTAAAAATTAATAATTCAAATTGAATCTCAGCAATACACATCATTTTCAAGAAAAATTACCTAAACTCGTATAGGTTTACAATTATCAAATTTAGGATCTGTACATGAACATGTTTCAATTGGGCACAAACTGTTATGGGTTAATGGGTCGTCTGTATTAGCATTAACTGCTCCTCCTATGAGTTTTTTAGCATCTAAAGCAGCGACTATTTTTTTTCTCAATGCCAACTTTATAGTTAAATTTCTTTTTTTCATGATTCATTATTTAAGTTAAATGCACATAAATTTACTAACAATCAAACACTTACCAATACACAGAAACTATACTTCCACTACGTTTTTACTATAAAAACACTTTTTATACCGATCGGTATATTTTTTTGATTATATTTGACCTATGATTGGAAAAGCTGAAAAAACTGCTGCTTTTATAGTAGAAACTGTCGCGCCCATTTTTAACAAGAATGGCTATGCGGCTACAAGCATTTCAGATATTACCAAGGCAACAGGTTTGACAAAAGGTGCCATTTACGGAAATTTTAAAAACAAAGAAGAACTTGCCATTGCTTCGTTTAAATTTATGGTGAAAAGTTTGATGAAAGAGATTGTAAAACACATGGATAAAAGCAATTCTCCTATTGAAAAGCTTTTTTTAATCTCCGATTTTTATCGCAATTATTATTTGTACACCAACAAAATGGGCGGTTGTCCAATCTTAAATGTCGGCGTGGACGCGAACAATCAAAATACATTATTATTACAAAAAGTACGCACCATTATTCAACGGATTCAAGATCAACTAGCAACCATTATTGAAGACGGAATTGAACAAGGAGAAATAAGTACTGAAGTCAATGCCATGTATGTTGCAAAACGGATTGACACCATGATTCAAGGCGCCATTTTTATGGCATACACCATGGATGATGATTTTTATATAAAAGATACGATGAATCAAATTGACAAAATGATTGATACGGAATTAAGAGCATAAAACTATTTTTTTAACCAGAAATATACCGATTGGTATATTTTAAAATAACTCAATATGAAACAATTACCAAAAATTTTAACCAGTAAAACCAAAATTAGATTCCAAGATTGCGATCCATTAAATCACCTCAACAATAGTAAATACCTAGATTATTTGATTAATGCAAGAGAAGATCAACTCATTGAACATTACAACTTGGATATCTTTGAAAATGCTAAAAAAACTGGAACTACTTGGGTTGTTGGTTCGCATCAAATTGCCTACGTCCGTCCTGCAAATGTGATGGAAATCGTTGCCATTGATTCACAATTACTTCACTATGGTAAAAAGCAATTATTGGTAGAAATTCGTATGTACAATGAATCTAAAACAGAACTAAAAGCAGTGCTTTGGAGTTCGTTTGTGCATTTTAATGTCTTAAATGGAAAAGCACACGAACACAATGAGAATTTTATAAATTTATTTGAAAGCGTTGTATTGCCAGTTACAGAAGCTAATTTTAACGAACGTGTTAAAAATTTACGAATGGCAATGGTTTCTTGATATTTATCAGTTTTGGCAGCTAGCTTTTTAAGTATCTTTACAGCAAAACTGAAAGTTTCATGAATATTAATCGGTATATCGATCATACACTCCTAAAACCCACGGCGACTACTACAGACATACAACAACTCTGTGCGGAAGCTGTGGAATATAACTTTTTCTCCGTTTGCGTGAATAGCTGCCATGTACAATTGGCTACGGAATTTCTATCAAAAAGTACTACTGTAAATGTATGCAGTGTTATAGGTTTTCCGCTTGGCGCGATGAGTTCGGAAGCAAAAATTGCAGAACTACAACAAGCAAAACTCGATGGTGCAGATGAGTTTGATATGGTCATCAATATTGGCTGGCTCAAATCTGGAAAAGAAAATGCAGTTGAAGCAGAAATCAAGCAATTAAAAGATGCAGCGGGCAATGCTGTTTTAAAAGTCATCATTGAAACCTGTTACTTATCGGATGAAGAAATTACTAAAGCTTCCAAACTGGCTATTAACGCTGGAGCCGATTTTGTAAAAACATCTACAGGTTTTGGAACTGGCGGCGCTACTTTAGAAGCGATTGATCTTATGAGAAAAGCCGTAAACGGAAAAGCTAAATTAAAAGCTTCTGGCGGTATTCGCGATTATAAAACTGCAAAAGAATATATAGACGCTGGTGTTTCACGTATTGGGACTTCCAACGGAATTGCGATTGTTACTGGAACTTCATCACAAAACAACTATTAATTATGAGCGTACACATCAATGCAAAAAAAGGTGATATAGCACCAACTGTTTTACTTCCTGGCGATCCTGTACGTGCCAAATGGATTGCAGAAACATTTTTAGAAAACCCTGTATTATACAACGATGTTCGTGGAATGTTCGGTTATACCGGAACTTATAAAGGAAAACCTGTTTCTGTACAAGGAACTGGAATGGGCGCACCATCAATAGGTATTTATGCACACGAATTAATCAATGAATACGATGTACAAAAGCTCATTCGAGTAGGAAGCGCTGGTTCGTATCAAAAAGAAGTGCAAATTCGTGATATTGTCGTGGCGATGTCTGCTTCTTCAAACAGTAGCATGAATAGTCTTTCTTTTCAGGGAGAAAACTTTGCGCCAACCGCTAGTGCGGAATTATTTATGGATGCACTTATTGCTGCCAAAGAAAAAAACATTCCTGTAAAAGCTGGAAACATTTTAACAAGCGATATTTTTTATCAAGAAGATCCTGATTATTATAAAAAATGGGCAAAATATGGCGTTTTATGTGTAGAAATGGAAACTTCTGCCTTATATACAATTGCTGCGCGTTTTCAAGTAAAAGCATTATCTTTACTCACAATATCGGATAGTTTGGTTACACATGAAACTACAACTTCCGATGAACGAGCGCAGACTTTCAAAGAAATGATCGAAATTGCACTCGCTATTAGTTAATCAAAAAACACACATACCAAATGAAAAAAAATATCTTATTTGTACTGAGCTTGTTCTTGGTCGTAAATTGTTTTGCACAAGAAGAGAAAGAAAGTAAGAAATCTACAGATACCGAAACTTCTGTCTATTATTTAATTCGTCACGCAGAAAAAGATCGTTCTGATAAAAGCAATAAAAATCCTGATTTAACAAAGCAAGGTCATAACAGAGCTGCGTATTGGGCAGATGTATTTAAAAAAGTGCCTTTTGACGCCGTATATTCTACAGAATACAATAGAACACAGCAAACGGCAAAGCCAACAGCAGATGCGCATGAATTAGAAATAACTTCTTATCATCCTTTTAAGATTAAAATGGATGCTTTTCTAAAAAAGACAAAAGGGAAAACTGTATTAATCGTCGGACATAGCAATACTACACCAGCCTTTGTAAATAGACTGATTCAAAAAGAAGACTATGAATCTATTGCAGATGACAATAATGGAAACTTATACATTGTTACCATTTCTGGGGAATCTAAAACTGTACAATTATTGACGGTTAATTAATTCTCACATCTACATAATACTATAGAAAACGCCGCTTTACAGCGGCGTTTTCAGTTCCATAACATACAAACTACTAAAACTTCATTCCTATACCAAACCCTATTATTAGTGGGTTTATATCTACATCTGCGCCAACTGTAGCTCCTAGTGCTGTTGTTGCATTTACAGTAGCATCTGTTTGAAGTAATATCTTTTTAACATCTAAATTCAAAAACCAAGTATCATTTAAGGCATAATCAAATCCTGCTTGAAAAGCAAAACCAATACTATTGTCATAATCTACATCATTTGCAATTGGACCTTCATCTGCTCCATAAAAAATGGTATAATTTAACCCTGCTCCAACATAGGGTTTAAAATCGCCCATCGGATAATGATATTGAACTGTTATTGTTGGTGGCAATAACCAAACATCACCTAAATCGATATTTCCTACGGCGGTATTAATGGCCTCAACATCATGATTGGTTGTTGCTAAAATTAATTCTGCTGCCCAGTTTTTTGTAAAGAAATAAGTAAAATCTAATTCTGGAACATACGCTGTAGAAATTGAAACATCACCTCCAATAGCTTCAATCGTAGCGCTTTCACTTGGAATTACAGAAATAAAACGCGCACGTACTTGCCACTTTTTATCTACATCTTGATCTTGTTGTTTTACATCTTCTTGTGCTGTTAGTTGAAAGAAACCTAACATTAAAAAAACACCGAATACTGCTTTTTTCATAAGTCTATTATTTAATATTATGATACAAATGTATGTTTGACTTTCTCTAAGAAAAATGACAAAAGTCATAGAATATTGAAAGATATTATTATGAATTATAAAAGCTTAGACACCGATATACTTGCGATTCTAATAAATGTTAGTAACTTTGGCAATTCATGCAAAAAAACATCAACATACAAAACAAGAAGGCGCGCTTTCAATACGAAATCTTAGATAAG
Organism: Kordia sp.; assembly: GCF_050633145.1. GTDB lineage: Bacteria > Bacteroidota > Bacteroidia > Flavobacteriales > Flavobacteriaceae > Kordia. The sequence goes on from NZ_JBOEFY010000015.1 coordinate 183,758, forward strand.
TATACAGCGGGAATTGTTCTCACCGGAACGGAAATTAAATCCATTCGGTTGAGCAAAGCTTCTATTGCCGAAAGTTTCTGCGAATTCAATGAACGCGGCGAACTTTTTGTAGTCAATATGTATATTGAAGAATACGCTTTTGGAACGCATTACAATCACCAACCAAGAAGCACACGTAAACTTTTACTAAACAAAAAAGAATTGCGTGGTTTAAACAAACAAGTTAAAAACTCTGGATTGACCATTGTTCCTTTACGCTTATTCTTAAACGAAAAAGGCTTGGCAAAACTTTCTATTGCCTTAGCTAAAGGTAAAAAGATTCACGATAAACGAGAAACTATGAAAGATCGCGACAACAAGCGTGAACTAGATCGTGTTAAGAAAAACTTCCGTTAGGTTTCTACTTTTTACTATATACATCATGTTGCCATAACACGATTTTAGTAAAGAAAATAAGAGGAAGCTATAATAAACAAAGTTCCAGCTATTTACTGAATTAGTTATGATAACAGAAATTCCTGTTTTACATACGTTACAGAACATAGTTATAATATTATAAGCATAAAGGAGGTTAGCAGCTAAGTGTCGCAATATCGCGGAATGTAGAAACGTAAACTGAAGTGAATACGAATGATCTTTGTGAAACCTGAAATGCTAAACGCAGGCGAAATTCAAAAATCAAACCCGTTTTAAAGAAGAATTTGCGAAGTGTTTGTGTAGAGTTTAAGTGAGATGTAGAATGACTAAAAATACATTCTGTAAAACTATAGAATTTGATCGAAGCAAAATGTTTATTACTTGATCATAAGGTTTTATAATTTTTTCAATACACTCTATTTTTATAAATTAAATAAAAATTAAAAGAGAAATATAATGATGTAGTTGTAATTGCCTTTTTTTTACACTTTTAGTAAGTCTTATAAATATAAAAAATAATCCTAAATGAAAAAACACTACACTTTTAAATGGAAAAAAATAGTTACTCTGCCTATGATCCTATTTTCTTGGTTTTCTACTCAGGCGTATGACTATTGTAATCCCGTAGATAGAAGTTATAATGCATCGGCAGAAGTAAATAGTTTAGAACATATTTCTTTCAATCCAGTTTGTCATAGTACTCCAGTGGTTTTAAGTACTCCGACCCTTAATTCTCCCACATCCAATTCCTCTAATGCTAATGATATTTTTGTAGATTTCACATTACCCTTAAATGCAATGCCAGGAAGCGTAACGTTAACATTTACAGGGTCATTTACAGTCGTCGTCACGTTTGATAACAGCTTTGAAAGTGCAGGGCAACACAGTACAACTCTTGATGGTTCTGATATCATGAACAATCCTTTTGTTGCCTCTAGTAATTCTTTTGTTTTGCCGGACGATACCTATTCTGTGCAATTAGCGTATTTAGATACAACAGGGAACTCCTTTCTTAGTGATATCAATACTAATATTACTTATGATTCCGTTACCTTACCTCCGGTACTTATTAGTCCCTCGGATAATGCTTCAACGACACCTGGTAGTTCTCTAATAGACTTACAATTTACAATTCCAGAAACACCACTTGCAGGAACTGTTAAATTAACATTTACTGATGCAAGTAATAATGATATTGTTTTAACACTATTGGATATAACGTCTTTTAGTGGAAACATTGACGGATTGAATTTTGCATCAACTCCAGAAATTCTTATCGCTAGTTCAAACAGTTTAGCAGATGGCATTTACGATATAACCCTAGAATATCAAGATTCCGTTGGTAATTCCATAGCTACCGATACAGTAACAGGATTCTCTTTTGACACCGTTACTTTATCCAATGACACATTTCAATTTAATAATTTCACTATTCTTCCAAACCCTACCTCCTCAAAAATAGTTATCAGTACAAAAGAAAATATAAAAAATATTTCACTTATTTCCAGTATAGGATTCCAATTTCATATCAAAATAGATCATATCATTAATGAAAAATATTCTGTAGATATGAGTAATTTGAGTAATGGAGTGTACTTTGTGGTTATAGAAACTGACTCAACATATTATACCAAGAAAATAATCAAAAAATAAATGTAATTTATGTTTAATTAAAAAAGCAGAATTGTTAAAAATACGTTCTCTAACAATGGGTATATTGCATAGCTTCCTAACGTCAGCTACGACAACATACCTGTGACGTTGTGTGTAAGTCGAATAAATAAGCTATGTGTGAATTAAAAAACAAATTTTTACTTTGTAGTTGTCAAGATGGTGAACTAAAAGAAAATAATGTTAGTTGGATATTATTTCGTCGCAAAGAAAAGAAAAAAAGAGGTCTTTGCAATAATTCCGAACCAATAACCAGAATATTAGGACAACGAGAACTACCTAGTAACGACTTAATTGAATCTGGATATAAAGAACAATATTATAAAAACCTAAAGGCATTCTATGAAGAAGAGAAAAGAAAAAAAGAATTAGAAGATACTATAAAAGAATCTGAAGGTTATATAAAAACAACGGCTTATATTCTTACCGAACTAAATACTCGAAATTGTTTTGACAAGAACATTGAAATAATGGAAAAAGATATTCTATCAATAAAATTAAATTCTGAATTAGGTCTTTGGGCGGAATTTATATTCAGAAAGCAATCTTGGAGAATAGCAAAGTTTAGTTTGGAAGAGAAAAAGTATTTAACAATTATAAAAGGAGAAATAAAACCTACACACAACAATGACTATAGGTAATTGCCGGTTCTCGTCTACTTATGAAAATCCTCGCATATTTTCTATTTGGGTTTTATTTACTAAATTATGTACTTAAACACGCAACGAAATCATACACAAGAACGTTGCCTGTAAGCATAAAAACCATATGAAAGAAATAGAATCAGCTAAATATTATTTTATAACTGGAATTAATGAACCTAAAGATAATTCTTTAGAGTTTGAGTTGATTTGCGGAATCGTTTCGGAAAAAGAGGAGAAAGTATTTGTTGGAAATCAGAATCTTGGTCCTGCTCGTCAGATTTTAATGAATGAGAATCATAAGTATAAAATAAAGTTTGATAGCTACATCGGTTATTCTGTATTGGACGAAAGTTACGCTGACAAACTAGGAGATGACTTTACAGGACATAATCCGAGAATATACTCTTACTCAAATTTCTTGGACTATATAAAAACTGACACTTTTGCTACTAAAGATTATCCTGAAGAATTTAAACATTATGCTTTCATAAGTGAAAATCACGTACTGAATGTAGCAGCGGAATCGGAACCAGAAATTGAAAAAATAAAATAGCCTACACACAAAAATGGCTGTAATTAATAAGGTTTTAGCGATTAACCTTAAGTTTAGAGTTTTAAAAGTCCGCCAAATCTTTTTGATTTGGTATTATAAATAAAAAGATAAAACGAAATAAAAAGTTTTGGATAAGTATTTAATCGAAAGTTCACTACTTTTAATTCCCGTACTAATTATAGCTGAGACGTTGGCGGTGAATAAAAAAATGAAAATGAAAAGATTACTTATATTAATATTTGCTATTACTTTAATTTCGTGTGAATCTGAAGAGCAAAAGATTAAAAAGGCAGAGAATACTGTGAAAAGCTTTGTCTCAAATCTTCAGTTTGACAACTACGATAAATTATTTAGTTTTTATCCAGATTTTAAAAGAATTGAAACTTATTGGAAATTGAATTCTATAATTATTACATCTTCAAATATAAATCCTGATGAATCTATAACGATCATTGGAAGTTCAAACAATAGACAGGTTTTATTTGAACTTCAGAGACAAAATAATCAATATTTAATAACAAATAGTAAAGGGCTTTCCTCTGATTACAATTCTAATATATATAAGTTTTGTAAAAAGATTGGATGTATAGGTACAAGCGAATATGATGCAGACATTTCTAATATATGTAAGGACAATAAATATAAATTCGAGAAGTTAGTCAATGATTTGAAGACTAGAATAGAAAGTAGAACTGTTCTCGAAAATCATACTCTTACCAAAAGTTATGGAACGCTTTCGGGTGATATTACAATTAAGAACTATTCACGTTTCACAATTCCAGGACATGTATACAAAATCTATGTAAAATACTTGAATTCAAAAGACGAGGTAATATTTACTTCCAATCAATCATTGTCAAATTTTCAATCAATCCCTTACAACCAAAGTAAAACAATACATATCTTTGAAAATAATGTGAAAGGATTTCGAAAAGTAGATATTCAATTAAGCCTGACAACATCAAATTTTATTGAAAAAATTATAGCAGAGAACGTTGAAGGGAGCAATTGTAAATATTCTAATAATTTGTAAGAAAAGTTAAAAACAGATCGCAAACTTAAGCCTTGTATAATTCATTGCTAGTACTCACCTACTTATGAAAAGTCTTTCAGATGTTCTATTTGGTTTGTATTTGCTAAATTAGTTGCTTAACCACGCAACTAATCGCACACACAGTTATCACTCCTGAAAAACTGACTGAACTGAAAAAGTATAAACAAAACGGAATTGAAATTGATTGCGGAAATAAAAAATATTGATTGAATAAGTTTGGAAACAAAAAAACTGAAAATAACTAGCCGATTTTTATATAATCCTAAATTGTCAGCGATTACAATCTGCGTTCTTTGCTTGGCAGGAATGCTAACTGCAAGATATATTGAAAAATGGTTTCGTTTTTCTGACTATCGATGGATTTATCAATATGGTAGTCTATTATCAAAAGGGCTTGTTCTATTAATGATGAGTTGGTCATTTTTCCATCCAATAATAGTTATATCAGAAAAAAGAAAACAATGGAAAAAATATTGGATTTGGATTTTAATTGGTTTACTTCCTTTTCTATATTTTGGAATTATGATGACAATTGCAATGTCCTGAACGATCGAATAAAAACGTATGGAAATAACCTTTATAAAACATAACTAATAAGTGCAAATCGAAAGGTTTAGGCTTACTTTTAAAGACCTTTACCAACAGAAAAAATAATTGAATTAAATGAAAAAAATTAAATCAACATTACTAACCTTCGTCATTTGCTTTTTTATTTATAACTGCAATGGACAAAGCAAAAAAACTGAGCAAAAAATAGAATTCGAGTTGAATAAAGTTGAAGAAATTGCAACACAACATCTCTATGATATAATTATTAAGAATTCAAAGGCTATTAAGAATGGTAATAAGATCATATTAGGAGACAAATCAATAGAAATAAACGTAAATGTTGAATTTGATGGTAAAAAAGAAGGTAAATGGATATATGCTTCTAATTTTTCAACAATAGTCAAAACATCTAAAACGACTGAATTCAATATTGGTTCTATTGGGATTGGAAATTCGAGAGAAGAAGCTGTTAATGTATCAATACAGGAATGGATTGCTGTTTTTGGAATTCCTTTATCCGATATGCTCAATAACAAGAATGGTTATAAAATTTCAGAAACCATAGTTTTCTCTGGCTTAATGGGAATTAGAGGTAATCTTCCAAAAAACACTTGGCTTAATGGTGATAGTGAAATGACAGCTAAAATAATTTCACACATTAGTCAACTAATTAAATCTGCAAAAGATGAAATTGTTTCTGTTGATATTAAACTTATAATAGGAAATAATGGTGTATTAGACGGAGAATGTAAACTCGGAAATAAAGTTTCAATAGAGTTATTAAATCAACTTAAGACCATCGAATGGCCAGCTTCTGGTGAGGGATATTTATTTAAACAATTTTATATCATAAAAAAACGATAAAGAAAGTCTACCTATAACAATACCTAAAAAACATTGCTTACAGATTTTTCCACTTGGAAAATCCTCAGATAACCCAAAGTTCAGATATATCTAGAAACAAAACTCAAAACAAACGCAACGATTTCTTAGCCGTAAACTCCATACATCCAACACATACCAAATCAAGCACACTCAAGATTTCCCGAATGCGCTCAATTTAATATATATCATACTATTTTCTAAGCTATTGCTTTTTCTGATGCTGTATGTTTTACATCAGAAAGCACTTGAACATCTTTCTGATACTCTACCATTCTTCCAAAGAACCAGATGAAAGGCTCTGTTTGTCCTTTGAGAATGCAGTTTCCATTACAGATACTAGCAAGCAATCCTTGAATGTCATACGCTTGTAAATTAGAAATAGCGTTGTTGTCTCTAAATATTAATGAACAGAAAGGAATATCAGGGTTTTGTATCACACTTGTAGTTACAATTCCTTCTTGTATCAAGATTACAATTGGTACTTGATCTTCTGAAACACTTAAAACTATTTGAAGATTTGGTGTAGCAACTTTCGTTTCTGCTAATGATTGTTCCAGATAATTGATAAATGTAGTACTCCAAACTTCTACATCTGCACGTTTTATGTTTGTATTGATTAGTTGATTACCTAGTGATTCAAGTGTTGTATCCACTTCCTTTTCTGCTGCTATGAGTGCTGCCAATGTTTTATCTACATCTTCTTTGGTATGCGCTGCAGAACAAATAAATCGCAAACGACCTTTTCCATTTTCTACAATTGGATAGGTTACCGCCGATGTTTGCACACCACGTTTATACATACCTTGCACAATAGCGTACAATTTGTCTTTGTTACTAAAATGTGGCGTTACAATTGGTCCATCGCCTGTACCTAAATCGTATCCAGCATCTTCAAATTGTTTACGCATATAACGAGTCGTACTCCATAAATTTTCTTGCAATCTAGCATCAGATCGAAGTCGTCTTAATGAAGTTAAAGCGGCTGCCATATCTGCGGGACTTATGGTTGCTTGAAAAATATAGGCTCTTGAAGATGATTTCATAAGATCAACATGTTCCTGACTCGCTGCCACAACTCCTCCAAGACTTCCTAACGCTTTGCTGAGTGTTGTCATGATAAAATCAACATCTTCTGTGACACCTTGAGCTGCGGAAATTCCAGCGCCATTTTTTCCATAAAAACCAAAAGAATGTGCTTCATCAACCAATACAAGTGCATTGTATTTTTTTGCCATACGTGCAATTTCAGCAACTGGCGCTGCTCCTTCTCCCATGCTGTACACTCCTTCTAATACCACTAAAATTGTGCTATATGGCGATACTTCAGATTGTAAAACGGCTTCTAAATCGGCAGCGTTATTATGTTGAAATGTTCTCACTGTTGCGCCACAAAGACGCGCACCATCTACTATAGATGCATGACAGAGTTGATCGATAACCACTACATCATTTTTTCCTAAAAGTCCCGCTATCGCGCCTACATTGGCAGTATATCCAGTAGGAAATAAACAGGCACTTGGTTTGCCTACTAAATCTGCAAATTCTGCTTCAAATTCTAAATGTTGATTGGTCATGCCAGATGCAGCTGCTGAAGTTCCCATACCAGTCCCGAAAGTTTCCAAAGCAGTTAAAGCTTCACTAATCACTTCTTCATCACGATTTAAACCAAGATATAAATTCGTTGTCCAAATGATAGCTTCTTGTGTTTCATCGTTATAAGCATCACCTACAATTCCTTTCGTTGCGCTTCCCGTTTTTAAAACTTTACTATATGGATTTCTTCGATTGTCATTCACCATTTGCATGACTTCTTGAACCAACTTACTCTTATCCGTTACACTCCATGCAGTTGCTTTAGCCGCTTGAAATGTAGGATGACTTGATTGAATGTGCGATTGAAAGGTAGCCAATGAATCGGAAGTTGTATCGAATCGCTTTTTTGTCGAGCAACTATCTATTCCATTTTCTTTTAGATTGATGATATAATCTGCTAATGCATTCGGCGTAGGGTTTTCAAAAATCGCACGAGCTGGTAATTGCACATTTAATACATTAGAAAGTCTAGAACTAAATTCTAAAGTGCTTAACGAATCCAATCCGAAATTTTCAAAGGATTCACTAGGAGTTACACTTCCTACATCTGTTATGTTCAATATGGAAGCAACTTCTCTTTGAATTGTAGATAAAACATTTGAATTGACTCCAATTTCATCATGTTGTACGCTATTGTTATCTTGTATCGTTGCAAGTTTCTTTCGATCCAGTTTGTCATTTGGTAAAAGCGGTAATTCTTCAAGATGTTTTACAACTTGCGGAATCATATATTTTGGCAATCGTTTCGATAGATAAGACTTTATTGCTTCTTCAGTGATGGTTATACCTTTAGCAACGACAACATACACAGCAAGTATTTTTTGTCCAATTCCTCCTTCTGTTACTAAAGCGGCAGCAGCTTTCACATCTTTCATCAACTCTAGTGTAGATTCTATTTCTTCTAACTCAATTCGGTAACCTCTTATTTTTACTTGTTGATCTATGCGTCCAAGAAATTCAATTTCTCCATTTTCTAGCCTACGACATAAATCGCCTGTTTTATATAATCGTGTATCAGAAATAGATTCATTAGTTTCCATTTCAATAAATCGTTCTTGCGTTTTTTCTTCATCGTATAAATAACCACGCGCCAGTTTACTTCCTGCCAAATGCAATTCGCCAGCTTCACCAATTGGTAAAAGTTGCAGATGATCATCTAAGATATAAGAGTTTGAGTTTTTTACAGATTTCCCAATAGTAACGATTTTAGTATCTTCAAAAAGTTCCTTCACTGTAGAAAATACCGTATCCTCTGTTGGTCCATAAAAATTGAATACGCGTGAAACAGATTTTTGTTCAAATACTTGCTTTACTAACGAACGTTTGAGTGCTTCTCCTCCAAAAATCAACGTTTTTATTCCGCTTGGCAAATCTTCTACCGAAAGCAATGCTTGTACAGATGAAGGAACCATCACGCATGTTCGTACCTCATCAACTGCTGGTATGTGATTTAAATCTAATGCATTTTTGGCTAGTATAATTTTTCCGCCTAGCGATAAAGTTCCCATTATTTCCATCACAGACGTATCAAAACATACAGATGCTGCGGCAAGCATACCGTTCAATTCAGTATCACTAAACAATGTTCGCATGGATTGACTCATGGCTACTACATTGCGATGTTCTACAGCGACACCTTTTGGTTTTCCTGTTGAACCAGAAGTGTAAATTATATATGCAAGTCCGTTTTCTCTAGCATTTACAACAGTGCTTTTGTGATTACTTAAGTTATGAATGTGAATTAACTCCGTTGATTCGCGGCATAAGTTGGCTGTTTGTTCAGTATCAACAATAGTTGCGACAGCACGAGAATGTGTCAACATGTATTTGATTCGATCTTCAGGGTATGAAGGATCAAGTGGAACGTACGCGCATCCTGCTTGCATTACACCAATTAACGTTGCTACCAATTCCCAAGAACGATTCATACATACGCCTACTAAAGATCCTGGTAAAATTTTACGGTGTTTGAGTTCTCCAGCAACCGCATCCACTTTTTCGAGTAAATTTTTATAGTCGATTCTGGTTGTGCCGTCAATGATTGCTATTCGTTCTGGATGCGCAAATAGTTGTTTTCTAATCAATCCACAAATTGTTGTTTCTGGGTGATCGTCAATATTTTGAATTAATTCATTCATATCATCTTTCTTTATTAATTAAGTTGTTTTTTAAAGTCAGATGGATTGTAGGGAAGTCCAATTATTATTTAGTGATTGCCTAAATAGTAATTATAAATTTTATTTTTTGGTGGTATGAATACAGCAATTAAATCGGTTCTTAATAAAACTATGACATAATTATTTCAATTCAAAATAATAAGCGAGAAACTATAAAAGATCGTAATAACAAACGAAATTTGAATCGTGTCAAAAAAGTTTCGTTAATTGTTCACTTACATAACAATCTTATCATAAACACGTTGTAACATACATGAGAATTCTAATTTGTTTTGTGCTTTTTGTTTCCTTATACGCTTGTTCTAAAGGGAAAAATATATCCTATAAACCTAGCACATTTACTAAAGTTGATAGCATTTCATCACTTCCAGAATTACGACAATTTATAAAGAACGCTGATTCAAGCTTGCAAACATTTTTATGCAGATCGCCTAAGTTTTACGGCATAAGCAGTAATGAATTTGTTACTAGATTCAAACGTAGATTAGACTCAATGTTTCCTGATTTTACTTTTATAAAAGAAGATTTTGATGGTAATGGTTATACTGATTTGGTAGTTACTGGAGAATATTTTGAAAATAGATTGGAAGTATTGGCAATTATGAATTATGGGAGAGAAACATACACTGTAATTCCTTTAGATCTTAGAAGAGCAGAGGATTTTCCAACCTATCCAAAATTGGTTTACAAAAATAAAACACCAGTAATTGAATTGTATTCTAGTTATAATTTTGCCCCAATTCAAGAGAATGGAATTTCTAAAAATACACTTGTATATAAATTTGGTTCTTTTATCGATTATATGGAGCTTTCAGAAACCTATCAAATTTCTAAAATTGAGTTTCGTGCCAATGGTTGTCATGGAGCTTGTGGTGTTTTTGAATTAGTTTTGAACGATGATTTAAATGCAACATTTAAAGCAGAACATTACAATTTTAGCAAAGAACCCATCACAGACTTTAATGACGAAGAAGGATATTTTAAAACTACCATTGACAAAGAAAAATATGCAGAAATCCGTAAAATCATTGAATATTTACAAATAAAAAATCGAGAAGATCGATACTTTTCAGGGAGTTTTCATGATCCGTCGTGTGTATTGAACGTATATTTTAAAGATGGATCAACTAAAACCATTAATGATACTGGATTGATCGGTTCTAATGGTCTTTATTATTTATATACTAAATTTTATGACTTACGATTTAATCAAGATTGGAAAGAAATTGATACTATTAATTAATTTTTATCTTCTAACATCGGCACAAAGCGAAACTCTCCAAATTCTTTTTTGGTGAATGCCTTTTCGGAAGTTCTAATGAATAGCGTCATGATTTGTGCTTTGTTGTTCTCTCCAACAGGAATCACGAGCTTTCCTCCTATTTTTAATTGTGCCAATAAAGGTTTTGGTACAAATGGCGCACCAGCAGTAACCACAATTCCATCAAAAGGAGCTTGTTCGGGTAAACCTTTGTAACCATCGCCAAAAACAAGTTTTTTAGGTCTGTAGCCTAGTTTTGGTAAAAACAAACTTGTACGCTTAAAAAGTTCTTTTTGACGTTCAATACTGTATACTTTTGCTCCTAATTCGAGCAACATAGCTGTTTGATAACCACTTCCAGTACCAATTTCTAAAATATTTGCTCCTTTTTCTATTTCTAACAATTGTGTTTGAAATGCAACTGTATAAGGTTGAGAAATGGTTTGATCGGCACCAATAGGAAAGGCTTTATCTTGATACGCATGCGCTTCAAAACTCGAATCCATAAACAAATGACGTGGAATATTTCGAATACCTTCCAAAACTTTTTTATCAGTAATTCCCTTGTTAGCAACTACTTGTGCTAACTGATTCCGCATGCCTTTATGTTTAAACGTGTCTTTCATCTGTTCGCAAAAATACTGTTATTTTTTTGGATCAAGATACATCTCTAATTTAAAAATTTTAAGTTTTTATAATCGCTTGGCATTCATATATAAAAGGCTTTCTAAATTCATAGAAAGCCTTTTATACTTGTGTTACTGTTATTATTTTTCTATCAATTCTAATTCCAATATTTTAAATATGATGAAATCTTCATCATCTATATCATTGATAATTTCTTCATAAGTTATATTGAAAGTAGCTCCAATATATTCATCATTTCGCAAATTGTAATCTTCTAAAACATTTCGTTCTATTTGTTCAAAAATAATACGCTCTTCAAAAGAAAATTGAAAAGTATAATATCCATTATTATACTTTATAAAAACACCTTCTTCACTTTTACGTTGGTGTGTGTCATAATAGATCATATTTTACAATGTTTAATTAATACTTCCTTTTTGTATCGCAAAAAAACGTTCTAAAGCGTTTTTATCTGATGGTCCTAAGTAATCGCATGCTTTTGCCCAGTTTACCCATTCCAAACCTTTGAATTTGTGAGGTTCACATACTGAAAATGTATTCTTTATATTCTTTAATAAAAAATAGTGCTTGGTTAATTTATATTCATTTTTATATATCATATTCGTAGTTGAAATATACTGTAGATCGTAGTAATCTAATGCTACTCCGACTTCTTCCAATGTTTCTCGAATAATTGCTTTTTCAGGTGTTTCATGTTTTTTTAAGAACCCTCCTACCAAGCCAAAACGCTTTTTACTTCCTTTTTTTACAAGTACTAGTACTTCAAAGTTGTTTACAATGAGTAAGCGTGATTTTTGTTTATGTTTTATATTTTTATTCATCGAATTCATCTATAAAATTATCATTCCCGGAAATAGACATATCAGTCGCGTCATTATCTTCATGGTTTTGTATTGAAGTAGATAAATGTTTGCTGACTTTCACCAAATAAATAGTTGTTTCAGTTCTAACTTCTACTGCTTCTATCATTTCATTTTTAGCATTTTTAAATCGTATAATATCATCGTCATTATAGCCATCAGGATATTTTTCTACTAATAAATTTAAAATATCATTAGTCAATTTTTTATAATCAATTATTGCACGTTTCATTAGATTTATTGTTTATGAGGTTAAGTTTACAAGTGTGTCATTACATATTTAATAAGTATGCAAAAATTAATGGCGCTACAATGGTAGCATCACTTTCTATGATATACTTAGGAGTGTCAATATCTAGTTTTCCCCATGTTATTTTCTCATTTGGCACTGCTCCTGAGTAGGAACCATAACTTGTGGTAGAATCGCTTATTTGACAGAAGTAACTCCAAAAAGGTGTGTCAGTACGTTCCATATCTTGGTATAACATTGGAACAACACAAATAGGGAAATCGCCTGCAATTCCGCCGCCAATCTGGAAAAACCCAATTCCGTTTTGAGAAGTGTCGGTGTACCAATCTGCTAAGAACGTCATGTATTCAATTCCAGATTTCATAGTACTTGCTTTCAATTCACCTTTCATCACGTAGGAAGCAAAAATGTTTCCCATGGTACTATCTTCCCAACCAGGAACTACAATTGGTAAATTCTTTTCTGCGGCAGCATACATCCACGAATCTGTAATGTCTATTTCATAGTATTGCTCTAAAACACCTGATAATAAAAGTTTATACATAAATTCATGTGGAAAGTAGCGTTCTCCATTATCTTCAGCTTCTTTCCAAATGTTGAAAATATGTTTTTGTAAACGTCGAAATGCTTCTTCTTCGGGAATACAGGTATCAGTAACACGATTGAGTCCTTTTTCCAACAAGTTCCATTCATCTTGAGGTGTTAAGTCTCTGTAATTTGGAACTCTTTTGTAATGCGAATGCGCTACCAAATTCATGATATCTTCTTCCAAGTTTGCACCTGTGCATGAAATAATATGCACTTTATCTTGACGAATAATTTCAGCAAATATTTTTCCTAATTCGGCAGTACTCATGGCGCCTGCTAGTGAAACTAACATTTTGGCACCTGAATTTAATTGCGTTTCATATCCTTTGGCAGCATCTACGAGTGAAGCTGCATTGAAATGCAAAAAGTATTTTTCAATAAAGTCAGTAATTGGACTTGTATTATTCATCGTCTTGATCTTTAAATTTTGAGAGTTTAGCGAATGGCGAGTTGCTTTCAACGTGTTCATAATCGTCATCTTCTTCAGTATTAGAAAACTTATAACTCAACATTTTGTAGTATAGTTTTGCAGCTAAAAAGTCTGATTGTTTGTTGATATCATTTGGGCATAATTCAACAATATCAAATCCGACTACATTTTTTTGTTTAAATACTTTTCGCAAAAATTCTAAGGTTTCATACCAAAACAATCCTCCTGGTTCGGGTGTTCCTGTAGAAGGCATTATGGAAGGATCGAGCGCATCTAAATCGAAAGTAATAAATACGGTGTCTGTTAAAGAATCGATTACATCATCCATCCAATATTCATTCGTTGCCATTTCATGCGCAAAAAATACTTTATCTCGATTCATGATACGTGTTTCCGAAATATCCATACTCCGAATTCCTACTTGAATAAGATTTGTTTTTTGATTAGCTTCATATACTGCACACGCATGATTGCAGGCTGAACCTTCATACGATGGTCTTAAATCGGCATGCGCATCAATATGTAAAACCGTAAGACTATTAAAACATTCATTGAAAGCGCGAATACTTCCAATAGAGATTGAGTGTTCTCCTCCAAAAAGTGTGACAAACTTATTTTTCTTTATATAATGTTTTGTGAGTTGATGTACTTTATCAACAACAGCTTCTGGAGATGATTTCTCTTCAATTGCATCTGCTAAATAAATTCCTTGCTTGTAAACTTCTGAATCTGTTTCAATATCATACAATTCCATATTCTCAGAAGCATTTAAGAATGCTTTTGGTCCTTTGTCTGCACCTTTTTGCCAAGTACTTGTTCCGTCATAAGGAACTGGAATTAATACAATTTTTGCGGTGTCTAGTTTTGCATATTCTTCTGGAATTCCTGCATATGTATTTTTATTATTCATGATATCCTAAAATGTTTAAAAAATCTGCTGCTGTTTGCTGTTCTGCAAATAATTTTGTGTTTATAGTTCCGTTGTTATCTTTTGTGATTAAAATTCGTTTGGGTTGTGGTATCAAACAATGTTGCAAACCGCCATAGCCTCCTATGGTTTCTTGATACGCTCCTGTATTGAAAAAACCGATGTACAAAGGTTTTTCCTTATCATATTTTGGCAAGTAGATTGCATTTACGTGTTGCTCGCTGTTGTAGTAATCATCACTGTCGCAAGTAAGTCCGCCAAGTAGTACTCGTTCATATTCATCGTTCCAACGATTGATTGGAAGCATTATAAAGCGCTTGTTTATTGCCCACGTATCAGGAAGTGTCGTAATAAATGATGAATTGATCATATTCCATTTTTCACGATCATTTTGTTGTTTTTGATACAATACTTCATAAACAGCTCCACTACTTTCTCCTACAGTAAAACTTCCAAATTCAGTAAAAATATCTGGCGCATCCACATTTGCTTCTTTACACACCGTAAAAATTTGATGTACAATCTCATCTACCATATATTGATAGTCAAAATTGAAGGCTAATGAATTTTTTATTGGAAATCCGCCGCCAATATTTAAACTGTCTAGAGATGGACATATCTTTTTGAGTGCTACAAATACTTTTAGACATTTATGCAATTCGTTCCAATAGTATGCATTGTCTCTAATTCCTGTATTGATAAAGAAATGTAGCATTTTAAGATTCACCTTGTCATTATTTTGTATCTGTTCCTTGTAGAATTTGACAATGTTTTTATACCCAATTCCTAGCCTGCTTGTGTAAAATTCAAACTTTGGCTCTTCTTCTGAAGCAATTCTAATTCCAACATTAAATTGCCCATCAACACTATCGCTCAGCAGTTTTATTTCTTCATAATTATCAATGATCGGAATACAATTTTGGTGTCCTTCATTGATGAGTTTGGCTATATTATGTACATATAGGTCACGTTTAAAACCATTGCATAATATATAAGTATCATCTGTTATTTTTCCTTGACGTTTGAGGTGTTCTACAATATTCACGTCAAAAGCAGAAGATGTTTCTATATGAATTTCGTTCTTTAATGCTTCGTCTAAGACATACTCAAAATGTGAACTTTTAGTACAGTAACAATAGTGATACTTCCCTGGGTAGCGATGCTTGTCAATAGCCGTTTTGAACCATTTTTTAGCACGCTGAATATTTGTAGAAATCTGCGGCAAATAGGTGAATTTCAATGGTGTTCCGTAGGTTTCAGCCAAGCCTAACAAATCAATATCATGAAAGAATAGCTTATCATCAGACAGCGAATATTCTTCCTGAGGAAAATAATACGTTTGATCAATGAGATCAATATATTTTGTCTTCATTTAAGAAAATTATTATCGAGAAAATTTAAATTGAATAGTCACTCTTAAATTGAATTTAAGAGCTAAAAAACATGTAATACATTAAAAGAAATTAAACTTTTAATTGCAGAAACTTTGAGGCGACAAGAATCGCGTCAATATATTTTAAAATGAAGTTTTTAACGGAAGTTAGCTCTAAATTTCGGTTGCTCATCCTATAAGCTGTAGTTGGGTTTGACTTCCTAATCTCCAACACTCCGAAAGTAAAAACACTTTTCATAATGCTTAGCTATATGCTTAATTCAAAGGAAATAAAAAAAACAATACAAAAATGAAAAAAGTGAAAAAAAATAATATTTATAGAAATCAAGGTAGCTTACAAATACATAAAACATTGTTATATATCAATCATAATTACATTTATATGCAAATTCGTTGATAATTGTTTGTTATAAATCTTAGCGTTTTAGAAAAATAAATTATTTTTGTGCAAAACACTTTTTTATGCTAAAAGCTGGAGTTTTAGGTGCTGGACACTTAGGAAAAATTCATCTTCGTTTATTACAACAATCTTCCAAATACGAACTTGTCGGTTTTTATGATGCTAATCCCGAATATGCAAAGGAGATAGCAGCCGAATTTGGCTATACGTATTTTGATACTATCGATGCATTGATTGATGCTTCTGATGTTGTAGATATTGTTACTCCAACGCTTTCACATCACGAATGTGCCAAAAAAGTAATCACGAAAGGAAAACATGTTTTTATTGAAAAACCTATTACCAACACTATTGCTGAAGCAGAAGAACTCATCGCTTTAGCAAAAAAGCACAATGTAAAAGGGCAAGTTGGACATGTAGAACGTTTCAATCCTGCATTTACGGCGGTGAAAGATAAAATCAATTCGCCTATGTTTATTGAAACGCATCGTTTGGCAGAATTTAATCCGCGTGGTACAGATGTTCCTGTGGTTTTAGATTTGATGATTCATGATATCGATGCCATTTTAAGTGTGGTAAAATCGAAGGTTGTACAAATTAACGCAAGTGGCGTTTCTGTCATTAGTAACTCACCTGATATTGCCAATGCGCGTTTGGAGTTTGAGAATGGCTGTGTTGCCAATCTGACGTCAAGTCGTATTTCTATGAAAAATATGCGTAAGAGTCGTTTCTTTCAACGTGATGCCTATATCGCTGTCGATTTCTTAGAGAAAAAAGTAGAAGTAGTAAAAATGAAAGATGCACCAAAAGATGCTGGCGAATTTGCGCTGATTCTTCAAAATGCAGAAGGTGTAAAAAAACAGATCTATTTTGAAAACCCTGACATTGACGAAAACAACGCTATTCTAGACGAGTTGGAAACATTTGCAGATGCTATAAACAATGATACAACTCCAATTGTTTCACTTGAACAAGGAACGGAAGCATTGCGTGTTGCGATTCAAATTATAGAAAAATTTAAAAAATAAATTTGAATGACTATACTTAAACAAACACTATTATTTCTTTGCGTATTTACGATAACGATTGCGGTTTCTCAAGAAGAAATCAAAGAAAAAGACATTTCACAAGTAAACATATCTGACCTTATAAAAGAAGTTCAAATTATTAAAAAAGACGGTGACAACTTCAAAATGGTTTGGTGGATTCCTAATGAATACTGGAGAGTAGCCATTCAAGGAACAAGTGTGGCATCTAGCGGATATGTAGATCAAGTATTTGATGCTTTTGAAGGATACATTTTAATAGGAACTTTGCATACAGAAATTAACGCTTTTGGAGGAATGAAGCCTAAGCCAACGAAAATTCAACTAAAAGATAAAAAAGGAAATATTTATGATGCCGTTGATGAAAATGAACTTCCTAGTGAGTATAGTAAAATGCTGGCGACTTTAAAACCATCTATGGCAAGTACAATGGGTGATTTTGGAAAACAAATGAAATTCCATGTATTTAAAGAAACTGGAAAAAATGGCAAATTAATTGCTTCCGCTACTGGAACTGGAGAATTTACAGTACTATTCAACAAAGAAAATAAATTTACATACAAATTACCACTTGCTTGTTTGGTAGAAGAAAAAGTATGTCCAACAGATGGCGAATTGCTCAATGCAAATTGGATATTCTGTCCTTGGCATGGAAAAAAACTAAAATTACAGACTAAATAAACTATATATTATGAAAAATGTAGCTGTTATCGGAGCAGGAACAATGGGCAATGGAATTGCGCATACATTTGCTCAATTTGGCTTTAAAGTTCAATTAATAGATATCTCTCAAACTTCTTTAGATAAAGGAATAGCAACTATTACGAAAAACTTAGACCGCATGGTAGCTAAGGAACGTATTTCGGAAGAAGATAAACAAAATACATTAAACAATATTACAACGTTTACAAGCATTAAAGATGGTGTTGAGTATGCTGGTTTAGTAGTAGAAGCTGCTACTGAAAATGTAGATTTGAAACTTAAAATATTTAGAGATTTAGACGAATTGTGTCCAGAAGATACTATTTTGGCTACCAATACATCTTCCATATCAATCACACAAATTGCAGCGGTAACTTCGCGTCCTGAAATGGTGATTGGAATGCACTTTATGAATCCTGTGCCAATTATGAAATTGGTAGAAATTATTCGTGGTTACAATACTTCTGATGAAGTAACGAAAACCATTATGGAGCTTTCTAAACAATTAAACAAAGTACCTACAGAAGTAAATGACTATCCTGGATTTGTTGCTAACAGAATTTTAATGCCAATGATTAATGAATCTATTGAAACATTATATAATGGCGTTGCTGGTGTTCAAGAAATTGATACGGTAATGAAATTAGGAATGGCACATCCGATGGGACCTTTGCAATTGGCTGATTTCATTGGGCTAGACGTATGTTTGTCTATCCTAAATGTAATGTATGAAGGATTTAAAAATCCAAAATACGCGCCGTGTCCACTATTAGTAAATATGGTAATGGCTGGAAAATTAGGTGTAAAATCTGGAGAAGGGTTTTACGATTACTCTGAAAGTAGAAAAGCGGAAAAAGTCGCAAAAATGTTTAGCTAATGATTGATACCAAAACGTATCACCTGACAAGTAAAAAGTATCGAGAAATCTTCTTTTTTCTATTGACAAGAAGTCTGTTACAACTTTTACCTTTTCTTATTGTATGGACCTTATTATTAGGTTGGCAACTTGGACGTATGATTGCTTTGTATAGTTTAATTGTATTAGCTGTAGCTGGTTTTAGTTATCTTATTCTCACTTTCGTGAAGAATTTAGAATCGTTTTTTTCGGAAACTAGCATACAGTTTGATGCAGATACATTGCAAATTACACAAGGTGACAAAAGTTCTTCATACAAAACTGGGGAAATTCAGAATGTAGTTACTCGTGACGGATATTGGCTTGCATATGTTACAAAAACTAAATACGCATACATTGCTCAAGATATTTTTTACTCAGAAGACGATTTAAATAAATTCAAAACATACTTAAACGTTTGAAGCAACTCGTAGTAATACTATGTTTATGTTTGCTTGGTTGTAAACAAACTGAGCAAAAAAACGTGTCCAAAAATCAACTAAAAAAGACAAATGTTTCGCAAGATTCATTTGTCTTTTTTGATACAATCTTCTCCAAAAAACCAAGCTATATTGCCAAAGGGTTTGATTTTCCTGTTGGGAAACCAAGTGCAAAAGGCTATTACAACGCACAAAAATTTACTGTAAACAATCACTTAGGTGACGATTGGAACGGAACAGGCGGTGGAAATACAGATTTAGGCGATCCTATTTACGCTATTGGAAATGGATATGTAAAGTTTGCAGAAAACTATGGTGACGGTTGGGGAAATGTAATTCGCATTGTTCATAAATACAAAGGCAATTATTACGAATCCTTGTATGCACATTGTGACAAAATCTCCGTAAAAAAAGGTAGCTTTGTGACAAAAGGAATGAAAATTGGCACCATTGGCAATGCAGATGGCGCATATTACGCACATTTACATTTAGAAATTCGTGAGGATATTTTTATGGAAATCGGCGGTGGATATAGTAAAAACACCAAAGGATTTCTAAATCCTACAACATTTATCAAATCTAACAGAAACTAAAAAGTGGCAAAAATACATCCATTTAAAGCAGTACGACCAACACGTGACAAAGTAAGTCTTGTCGCTGCACGATCGTATCAAAGTTATACACAGGACGAACGCGAAGCACGTTTAGATTACAATCCATTTTCATTTTTACATATTGTAAATCCTGGGTACAAATACCACAAGGAAATTTCAGGAAAAGAACGCTATGGTTTGGTTCGTAACCGTTATTCTGAATTTAAAGAAGATGGAATTTTTATTCAAGATGATTCGCCAAGTTTCTATATATACAGAGTTGTAAACCGCGAACAGCAAGTCTTTACAGGAATTGTAGCTGCTGCAAGTACGGAAGACTATCAAAATAATATCATCAAAAAACATGAAGATACGATAGAATATAGAGAACAGATTTTTAAAGAATATTTAAAAACGGTTGGTTTCAATGCCGAACCTGTGCTTCTCACCTATCCAGATTCAGATATAATTGGAAATATTTTACAAAAATATACAACGACACGTGCCGAATTTGAGTTTACTACAACATATCGTGACACACATTATTTATGGTTAGTGGAAGATGCAACCGACATCAAAGTCATTCAAGATGAGTTTTCACAAATGCCCGAAATATATATTGCTGACGGACATCATCGTTCGGCTTCTTCGTATTTATTAAGTGTTGATTCTAAAGAAGAAAACAATGTGCATACTGGCAAAGAAGCTTATAATTATTTTATGAGTTATTTGATTCCTGAATCAGAATTACGCATTTATGAGTTTAATAGATTGATTAAAGATTTAAACGGTTTATCGAAAGAACAGTTTTTATTGAAACTCGATCAAGTATATCGTATTGAAAACAGAGGTCGCGAACTGTATAAACCTTCTAAAAAACATCACTTTAGCATGTATTTGGATGGCGAATTTTACTCTTTATACTTACGTATGACCGATTATAATTTTACCGATTCGTTAAGCAAGCTAGACACACATATTTTATACATCACCATTTTAAAGCCTATTTTAGGTATTAGCGATTTACGAAACGATAGCCGAATTGATTATGGATACGACAAGCACAATGTCATTGAAATGAAAAATAGAATTGATTCAGGTGAGTTTTCTGTTGGTTTCGGACTCGTTCCTGTGAATGTGGATGAAATGAAACACATTGCAGACGAAGGTTTAACGATGCCGCCAAAAAGCACATATATAGAACCAAAATTGCGCAGTGGTGTTACTATTTATGAGTTTTAACTGGTTTATGAGTTATGAGTTATGAGTTATGAGTTATGAGTTATGAGTGAAATTAATTTTATTTTTTGAAGAACAATTACCTTTTATGTCAATAGGATCAAAAATACAAGAATTACAAAATGATTTACCAAAAAGTGTAACGCTAGTAGCAGTTTCTAAAACCAAGCCAGTGTCAGATATACAAGAAGCCTACGATGCAGGACAACGTATATTTGGTGAAAATAAAATTCAGGAAATGGCTTCAAAATGGGAAGTATTGCCCAAAGACATTTCTTGGCATATGATTGGTCATGTACAGCGAAATAAAGTAAAGTACATGGCTGAATTTGTAGATTTAATTCACGGCGTTGATAATTTTAAGCTTTTAAAAGAAATCAATAAGCAAGCAAAGAAACACGATCGTGTGATTAATTGTTTGCTTCAAATCAAAATTGCAGAAGAAGATTCTAAATTTGGTATGTCTGCCGAAGAAGCTACTACATTACTCGCTTCCGAAGCATTTCAAGAACTAGAAAATATCACAATTGTTGGTGTTATGGGAATGGCTACTTTTACAGACAATCTCACGCAAGTGCAACAAGAGTTTAGAAAACTAAAAGACACATTCGATTCTTTACAAATTATTCATGAATGTTTAGAAGTTATTTCTATGGGAATGAGTGGCGATTATCAATTGGCTATAGAAGAAGGAAGCACAATGGTTCGTATTGGTAATAGTATTTTTGGTGCTCGAAATTATCATTCTTAAAATATTGATAAAACCACAGCTAAAAATTTGTAAGAAAACTACCAAAAAGGTATTTATATGCATTTCATCCATAATTTTCAAAGATTAAGCGTCATTAGCTAGGAAACATCCTTAGGATCTTTTTATATTTATACCCAAATCCTAAAACAATGCATATCGTTTGTACGCAATAGTAGACATAGAAACCACTGGTGGAAAATATAATGAAGAAGGTATTACAGAGATAGCAATTTATAGATTTGATGGTCATGAAGTTGTAGATCAGTTTATAAGCCTTGTAAATCCTGAGCGAGAAATCCAACCTTTTGTGGTGAATTTGACAGGAATTAACTCTAAAATGCTTCGCGATGCACCAAAATTCTATGAAGTTGCGAAGCGTATTGTAGAAATTACGACCGATTGTATTATTGTAGCACACAATGCAACCTTCGATTACCGAATTCTTCAAATGGAGTTTAAACGCTTAGGTTTCGATTACAAACGCAAATCTTTATGTACGGTAGAACTTTCTAAAAAGCTCATTCCAGAAATGGAATCATACAAACTAGGAAAACTTGTAAGAGCTTTAGGAATTCCTATGAGTGACCGACATAGAGCTTCTGGCGATGCACTTGCTACTGTAAAGTTATTTCAGTTATTGTTAGATAAAGATTCTGAAAAAACCATCATTCAACAAGCTGTTAAAACAGAAATTAAAAAAAAGGTAGCCACACGCCTACTCGATATTATTGAAGGTTTGCCATCTGAGACTGGTGTATATTATATGCATAATGTAAAAGGTGATATTATTTATATCGGGAAGAGCAAAAACATCAAAAAGCGCATCAATCAACATTTTACAGGCACAAATAATAAATCTAAAAAAATACAAAAACAAGTCGCTGCCGTTACTTTTGAACGCACAGGAAGCGAATTGGTAGCACTTTTAAAAGAAAGTCAAGAAATAAAGCTTAAAAAACCCATCTACAATCGTGCGCAACGAAGAAGTATTTTTCAATATGCTATGAGTTCATATACAAATGAACACGGCTATATTGGTTTTCGCATTGAAAAAGCAGATGGACGTAAAAAATACATTACCACATTTACCAACTTGTCACAAGCCAAACATGTGATGTTTAAGTTGACCGAAGAATTTTCTTTGTGTCAAAAAATAAACGAATTGTATGTTTCTAAAAATCATTGTTTTCAGTATACAATTAAAGAATGTAAAGGTGGATGCATCCAGGAAGAAACTCCTGAAAGTTATAACGAACGTGCGCAACAAGCCATTGATAAGTACAGTTATTTAAATAAAGACATGCTTATTATTGACCGTGGGCGTCATCATGATGAACGCAGCGCAATTTTAATTGAAAACGGCGAATATAAAGGCTTTGGTTTTTATAGTCTTAATTATCAAATTACCAATAAAGACGTACTGAAAAGCATCATTACTCCGATGCAAAATAATAGAGATGTACAACATATTATTCAGAGTCATCTTCGTCGCAAGAATAAGCTGAAAATCATTACATTATAACATATTATTACATTTATGAGACCGATTTACCTACTACTTACCATGTTATGTACTCTGTTTTGCTATGGGCAAAATCCAATGAGTCTAAAGTTTAATAAAGTTTCTCCAGCCGAACTGAAAATGACTGAGTACAAAAAAGATACTACAGCACATGCCGTTGTGTTAGAAGAATACGGAGAAAATTATTTTGAAGTGATTAATGATCAGTATTTTATAATCAAGCATTTTTATGCGAAAATTAAAATTTTAGACAAACAAGGAATTGAACAAGCTGCAAAAATTCAAATTCCATTTTATAAAGGTAAAAATGCTTTTGAAGTTATTAAAAATGTAAAAGCAATTACCCACAATCCTAATGAAACAGACGAATTGGCAAAGGATCAAGTGTTCTCTGTAGATGTTAATAGTTTTTATGGCGAGACACGATTCACTTTTCCCAATGTAAAAGTTGGAAGCGTTATTGAATATCAATATACTCTCGAATCTCCTTTTTATTACAATTTTGAAGGTTGGGATTTTCAATCGAATATTCCAAAAATGTATAGTGAGTTTAATGCTAAAATCCCTGCTAACTTTCGTTATAACAGAAGCTTAAAAGGCTTTCAAAAATTAGATATCAATGAAGCATCTGTAAAAAAACGATGTTTTAAAGTTCCTGGCATCATTGGTAGAGCCGATTGCGAATTGCTAAAATACGCCATGAAAGATATTCCCGCGTTTACGGAAGAATCATATATGCTTTCTAGAAATAATTATATATCTAAAATTGCCTTTGAATTGTCAGAAGAAGTTCTCTTCAATGGTGGAAAAAAGGTATATACTAAAACTTGGAAAGCGGTTGACAAAGAAATGCGTAAAGATAAAAATATTGGCGCGCAGGTTCGTAAAAAAGGATTCTTTAAACATCATCTTTCAGACGAAATCATGAATGAATCATCTGAACTTAAAAAAGCTCAAAAAGTATATGAGTTAATAAAGAATCATTATGCTTGGAATGGTAAATATGGACTATTTGGAGATGCAAATGTGCGACAAGCTTTTCAGAATAAAACGGGAAATGCCGCAGAAATCAATCTGTCGTTAGTAAATAGTTTGCTTGCCGCTGATATTAAAACGGAAACCGTAATGCTGTCAACTCGCGCCAAAGGATTACCGACACAAAAGCATCCGGTAATGTCTGATTTTAATTATTTAATTGCAAAAGTAACTATTGGTAATGAAAGCTTTTTGTTAGACGCCACAGAGAAACAACTTTCTTTTGGTTTGTTGCCAACTCGCGCACTGAATTACAACGGACGCGCCATGGATTTTAAGAAACCTAGTTATTGGTTTACCATTAATCCATATGCTGAAAATCGTCAGAGTACAATGGTGACTATTAATGTGAACGAAGATGGAACTGCAAAAGGAAAACTTTCGCAAGCAAATACAGGGTATTTGGCGTATCAAAAACGCGCTGCTTTAGCAGAACAAACTACGGAAGAATATTTAGACGATTTTGAAGAAAGCTTGCCATTTTTGGAAGTTTCAGAATATGATGTACAAGAACGTGTAAACGTGCAAAAACCACTAAAAGAAGTCTTTACATTAGCCTTTGATGAAGATGGATTTGCAAATGCGGAAACATTTTTAGATCCATTTTTTCTAAAAGTATTTTCCAAAAATCCATTTACACTTGTCAAACGATCATATCCTGTAGATTTTGCTTTTTCACGTGTATATACAACCCGTTTTTTACTGTCGCTACCTCCAAATTATGAGTTTTCGAATGTTCCAGAGAATCAAAACTTTACTTTGCTTGGTGGAAAAGCAGTTTGTGGTTTAAAAGTGATTCAACAAAACGGGCAATTGAATTTAACATTCAAGCTTATTCTTAATAATTTTTACTTTGAGCCAGAAGAATATCAAGAATTGAAAGCGTTTTTTGCTAAGTTGTCCATTCTTCAAAAAAATACACGACTCGGTATTAAACAGAAATTATAGTATTTTAGCAACATGGCAAAAAATTGGAAATCAAAACTTCACGAAATCATTTACGAAGCAGATACGCGAGCTGGAAAGCTATTTGACGTAGTTTTGTTAGTATTAATATTAGCTAGTATTGCATTGGTAATGCTAGAAAGTGTAGATGATTTTGCTGGAAAGCATAGCGATTTTCTTGTCACTGCAGAATGGATCATTACAATACTATTTACGCTTGAATATTTTGCTCGAATTATTTCGATTCGAAAACCATCTCAATATATTTTTAGCTTTTACGGAATTATTGATTTTCTATCTACCATTCCAATGTATTTATCGTTCTTTATCGTGGGATCTCAATCGTTGATTGCCTTACGAGCATTGCGTTTGATGCGTATTTTTAGAATTTTAAAATTAGCACGTTATATTGGCGAATCAAATAATATTATGCGCGCTTTAAAAGCGAGTCGAATTAAAATTGGCGTGTTTATCATGTTTATTTTAATTCTCTGTACCATTTTAGGCTCTGTAATGTATTTGATAGAGAGTGACAAAGAAAGTGGTTTTACAAGCATTCCTAGAAGTATTTATTGGGCAATTGTAACGCTGACTACAGTTGGGTATGGTGACATTGCACCTCATACTCCTTTGGGACAATTTATAGCATCTATTATTATGATTCTGGGTTACGGAATTATAGCCGTTCCTACGGGAATTGTAACTGCTGAGTTTGCTACAATGGATAAAGATGAAATTCATCTCAATACACAATCATGCCCAAGTTGCGCTACTGAAGGGCATCATGATAAAGCAGAATATTGTTATGATTGTGGTGAAATCCTAAATCCTGAAGAAACTGATTAATACACTTTTCCATGTCTAAATACCTTATTTCTATTGTTGGTGCTACTGCTATTGGAAAAACAGCATTGAGCATTAAACTTGCCAATCATTTCAACACAGAGATTATTTCTTGCGATTCACGACAGTTTTTTAAAGAAATGACGATTGGTACTGCTGTTCCTTCTTCGGAAGAGTTGAATGCTGCCAAACATCATTTTATTCAACATATCAGCATTTTTGATGGCTATAATGTAGGACAATTTGAAAAAGATGCTATTGCTACACTTGATGAGTTGTTTAAAAAACATGATATTGTCATTATGGTTGGCGGAAGTGGCTTGTATGTTGATGCAGTGATTAAAGGTTTGGACGATTTTCCAAAGGTAGATCCGAATATTCGTTCAACACTAAATGAACAACTAGAGAATGAAGGAATTGTTGCGCTTCAACAGCAATTACAAAAGCTTGATCCTGTATATTATGAACGTGTTGCGCTTGAAAATCCGCATCGTTTAATACGCGCTTTAGAAATTTGTATTGGAAGTGGAAAACCATATTCTAGCTTTTTGAAAGATAAAACTGCCAGTCGAAATTTTACAGCTATTAAAGTTGGCTTGACAGCAGATAGACCAATCATGTACGATCGTATTAACAGACGTGTCAACATTATGATGGACGAAGGTTTGCTTGAAGAAGCAAAAGTATTATATCCGCATAAAACCTTGAATGCTTTGCAAACGGTTGGTTATCGGGAACTTTTTGAGTATATGGATGGAAACTGTACGTTGGAATTCGCCGTGAGCGAGATTCAAAAAAACACTCGACGATTTGCGAAACGACAAGGAACTTGGTTTCGCAGAGATGAAAATACACTTTGGTTTGATTATGAAGAAAATATAGAAACGATTGTAAAGAAGATTGAGGAGAGACTTTCTTAGATTTTTAGACATGTTAGATTGTTAGTGTCTTTAAATTATTAGAAACGTCTTTGCGAGACACAGGTGAAGCAATCTGTTTCAAAAGGAACACCAATTTCAATTAGAAACAGACTACCACATTGTAGTGACGTATTATTATTTATTTGTGTAACCTATAAATACAAACATACCAAGAGCAAAGCGATACCAAAAAACCTAACACCCAACACCTAACACCAAAAAAAAATGAACACCGAAATAAACAAATTAGTAGAAAGCTTAGATTTATTACCACATCCAGAAGGCGGTTTTTATAAAGAAGTATATAGAAGTGCATCTGTAATTCCTAAAGATGCTTTGCCAGATGATTTTTCAGGTGATCGCAGTTATTGCACTAGTATTTATTTTTTATTGACTTCTGAGAATTTTTCTGCATTTCACAGAATTAAACAAGATGAAATTTGGCATTTTTACGGTGGAAGTTCACTTAGTGTTCATGTCATTGATAAAAATGGAGCATATACAGAATATAAAGTTGGAATGAATTTTAGTAACGGAGAAGCTCCACAATTAGTAGTTCCTGCGGGTTGTTGGTTCGCTTCAAGCGTAACAGAAAAAGATTCCTATGCATTTGTGGGGTGCACAGTAGCTCCAGGATTCGACTTTGATGATTTCGAATTGGCAGATCGTACGGAGTTGACGAAAGAGTATCCGCAACATTCAAGTATTATCCATAGACTTACTAGAGAATAATTGAAAAAGTCGACATTCGGGAAGTCGACTATTTTTTTCAAGTGTTTCGGGGAAACAAAAGTAGCTCTCTACTACTCTGCTTTATTTTTGATTACTAATCTAAATCCTTCACCATGAATGTTTAAGATTTCCACGTCTTCATCTCTTTTTAGATACTTACGTAGTTTTGCTATATAAACGTCCATAGATCTTGAAGTGAAATAGTTATCATCTCTCCAAATCTTTGTTAATGCAAGTTCTCTTGGCATTAAATCATTTTCGTGTAAAGCTAGTAAACGTAGTAATTCGTTTTCTTTTGGCGATAGTTTATTTGGCTCCTCTTGATCGAATGTCAAGAAACGAAGCTTTGAATTTAAACTAAATCTTCCAATAACGAATTCAAATTGTTTGCTGTCTGCTACTGAATCTGATGTTTTGCGTTGCATTATTGCTTTGATTTTCATCAATAATACTTCCGAATCGAAAGGCTTGTTTAAGTAGTCGTCTGCGCCTACTTTGTATCCTTTCATTACATCTTCTTTTAATGCTTTTGCAGTTAAGAAAATGATTGGAACTTCTGTATTTTTCTCACGAATTTCTTTCGCAAGTGTAAAACCATCTTTGTACGGCATCATGACGTCAAGTATGCAAAGGTCGTAATTGTCTTTTTTGAATTTTTCAAATCCTTCCATTCCGTTTTTTGCATGAACAACGTCATAATCGTTCATTGATAGATAGTCTTTTAATACAGTTCCAAAATTCGGATCATCTTCTACTAATAAAATTTTTTTGTTTTGAATCTCCATGTTAGTTACGATATTAATGGTAATTTGATAATGAATGTACTTCCTTTTCCTTTCTCACTTTCAACGCTTATTTGACCACTGTGGTCATCAACAATACGTTTTACATAAGCCAATCCAAGTCCGTGCCCTTTTACATTATGTATGTCACCTGTATGTTCTCTATAAAATTTTTCAAATATTCTTTTCTGTACAGATTTGGACATTCCTTGTCCTTGATCTTTTACTTTAATCTGTATATTATTTTTCACTACTTCAGTGTAAATATCAATCTTTGGTTCTCCTTCAGTGTATTTAATAGCATTGTCAAATACATTTACCAAAACGTTGGTAAAGTGTGTGTCATTTGCCATCACCATAGTATCTTCTGCTTCTAAATGCGTTTTTACATATCCGTTTCGATCTTCTACAATCAATTCAATATGTGACATTGCATCTTCAATTAAGTCGTGTACATCTACTTCTTCCTTACTGATTTCCAATTGGTTTTTTTCAAGTTTGGAAATTTGCAGTACATTTTCTACTTGTGCATGCATTCGTTTATTTTCTTCTCGAATCATTCGCAAATAGCGTTTTACTTTTTCTTTATCATCAATGACTTTTGGATTTTTCACCGCGTCTAAAGCCAAATTAATTGTTGCAATTGGCGTTTTAAATTCATGCGTCATATTATTGATAAAATCTGTTTTTATTTCAGAAATCTGTTTCTGTTTTATTAACTGATACAAGGCACTAGAATATGCTATTATAATAATTAACGTAAAAACTATAGACATGATTGCCATTCCCATGATAGACGATAGTACATATTTGTTTCTCTTAGGAAAACTTACAAATAAAGTATATCCACTTTCGCCATCACTATTTTCAAAAAGCGGAACATCGTACATTCCGTCATTGGTTATTTTGAATCCATCAGATTTTATCTTTGTAGCAAGTCCGTCATCGTACACACCATATTCAAAATCAAGATCCAAGTCCAATTCTTCCAAATATCCTTCTATCGCAAATGACAACAAATCTGTTGTAACACGCTCATCAATAGGCGCTTGTTTTGTCATCTCATTGATAATATCTTTGTACTGTGCCATCATTTTAGAAACACTGTTCACCTTTTTAAATTTTTGTACAGGCGACAATTTTAAATTAGCATCGTCTAAAAAATCTTCACGATAAATAACGCGTGTTTCTATGCGCTTAAAACTTTTGATGGAAGTGCTGTCATCTTCTGAAGTACTGTCAATGAACGTAGGGAAAATATCAAAATCTTCTTCTAAAATACCGCGTGTATAAATACTAGTTTCATTGTTTTTTTCATTTCTACTAGTAATTTGAAAGACATTTAAAATTTGTGAATCCTTTGGATCACCGACACTATCTATTAATTTTTGAAATCTTAAATAGTATCTTGTATTTTCATTTTCTGTTACACTTTCTGATACACTTTTTAGAATTTGATTTGCGTTTAAGGAAAATGATTCTTGTTTCTCTTCTACACCAGAAGCGATCCAATATCCTTGAACAAATATAATCCCGATGAGTGATAGACTCATCAAAATGACTAGAACAATAAATAATCGTTTACTCATTCGATCAAAATTAACGTATAATATTGGTTATATTAACTTTTTAACCAAACCTTAACAAATATGTTAATTTCATCAGATTTTATCGCTCAACAGCGATATTTCTTGATGTATTTTAGCTACTTGATTTTTTGCTTTTTCCAAGTCTTCATTTTGAATTACATAATCTGAAAGTGCTATTTTTTTAGCATCATTCCACTGATTGTTCATTCGACTTTGAATGGCTTCTCGTGTGGTTTGGTCTCTTTGTAGCAAACGATGAAAACGCTCTTCTAGAGGCGCTACAACGGTAATAATTTTGTCGCAATGCTTATAGGAGTCATTTTCAAATAAAATAGCTACTTCTTTTATGATATATTTTTCTTTGCTTCGTGCAGCATACCAATCTTTAAAATGCTGACCAACACGTGGATGCACAATAGCATTTATTTTTTTTAGTTCTTCTGGTTGATTAAAAACAATATTAGACAAATAACTTCTGTTTAATTTTCCATTTTTATAAGTTTCTTCCCCAAAAGTTGCAATAAGCTCCTCTTTGATTTCTTTAGAGGTGTGCATCAAATTTTTAGCTTCAATATCTGCAATATAAATAGACACGCCTAATTCATAAAACATCTTTGCTACAGTTGTTTTACCACTACCAATACCACCTGTAAGTCCTACAATCATTTTTTAATTAAAAAGTTTATTTTTTTGTTTTCAATACGATATGTCTTTACCGCTTTAGGATATTTTACCAATTTAGGGATAAAAAAAGATGCCTTTGAGTTTTTCACATCATTATAATCACAGTAAATTGTAAAATCGTTTTGTGTAATTTTATTAAAGTCAGATACATTTGTTGTGTACGTGACACTTACTTCTTTAGGAAATAATTTAATAGAATATCCTTTTGGAAGGTTTTGCACTTGTAATGGAATATTTAGTTTTCCTTCTGTGAATTTATCCACTTTTGCAACAGCTTTTACTGCCAATTGAGAATATGTCAGTCTCTTTAATGAATCATTTTTCAGAAGTGTTAACTCCAAATCAATATTCGTATTGATATCTTCTAATTTCTTAATTTCTGTGTATACTACTTTCAATTTGTCTACTACATCTTCTGGACCCGAAATTTCAATAAGCTTTGGTTCTATACGTAATGAATCGTACAAATTATAGCCTTGTTCAAATTCTAATTCTAATTGATGAATTACTGGAACGCGTTTGGTTTTGTTTTTTCCTAATTTAAAAAATAATGTATCGGGTGATACTTTCAAAATTTCAATATCTAGATAAATATGCTTGTTAATGGCATCGTCTGCAAGTACATAAAATGTATTTTCAGTTTTCGTTTTTGCTACTTTTTTTAAATCGACTTCTATTTCTTTTTTAAAGAATTTTTGACGTAACATACGGAAACCAGTTGTTTTTACTTGCGCTTGCACTGTGTTTTCTTGATTTCCTAATAGAATTTTATCGTCTGATAAGTTTGTGTATGCCACAGTCATTGTAATAGTGTCTGTGTAGGTATTAGAGAGTTTAACAAATGTCCACACAATAAAAGAGATCACAAAGAAGATTAAAAATACATTGATTTTTTTCCCTTTGATTGTCGCGGCAAATAAACTTTTAATTCCTTTGAGCATGTTTATTTTTTAAAGAAGAGTTTTGGAAATCGTTCTTCAGGTTTTTGTTTAAAAATGTTTAATGCAATAGTTGACTTTAAAAAACCAACACCATAACCATAAAATTGAATACAAACTGCAATTACTGATAAAAACGCAATTTTCAGGTTTTTTGTTGTTCGCAATGCATCTAGTAATATGGCTATAAAATATACAGCATATCCTATTAAAAACCAATGAAAAACAAAAAATATACTTAGAATTATTGAAGTTAAGAAACCTATACAAAATAGTGTTGGAAACCAATAGGTAAGTTTAGCCGTTTCTGGATGCCATACATTAAGTATTGGGCGTACCATTCCAAACTTGTTTACTTGAATATAGAACTTTTCCCAAGAAATTCTACGTTTATGGTATACGTAAGCATCAGTAATTAGTACTGTTTCATATCCTGCATTCCATATTCGAATGGTTAAATCTGGGTCTTCTCCTGGATGAATTTGTCCAAAACCTTGTGTTTTTTCAAAAGCTTCTTTAGAGATTCCCATATTGAAACTTCTTGGTTGAAACTTGTTAACAGCATTTTTTCCACCTCTAATTCCTCCTGTGGTTAAAAAAGCTGTCATCGCATAACTAATTGCTTTTTGTATGGTTGTAAAAGAACTATGTGCTGCATCTGGTCCGCCAAAACAGTCTACGTATTTATTTCTCAAAGCTTTTGATACTTCCGATAAATATTGCGGTGGCAAAATACAATCTGAATCAAATATTAAATAATAATTCCCTTTTGCTCGTTTCATTCCATAATTACGCGAATCACCTGGTCCAGAATTTGGTTTAAAGTAATAACTAATGTTTAGCGAATCGCTATAAGCTTCAACAACATCTTTTGCAGGTTGTGAAGATCCATCCTCTACAATAACTACTTCAAAATCTTCTTGAAACGTTTGTTTAGAAATACTTTCCAATAGTTCTTCGACTTCATCTGGTCTATTGTATACAGGAACAACAATTGAGAATTTTATTTGCATGCAGCAAATATAGGGAAACAAAAAAAGCTGTTCAATGAAGAACAGCTTTTAATGATAAATATATTTTTATAGAATTACTTCACGAATTTTACAATTGAAGTTCTTCCATTTTCTAAAGTTACTCTTGCAAAGTACACTCCATTTCTAACTGAACCTAAAAACGCTTCTCCTGAAGCTGCATTTGGCTTTTCAGTTACCAATATTTGTCCAACTAAGTTGTATACTTCAATAGAAGCAATATTACTTTGTGCATTTACCACAAAGCTATTGTTTATGGTATTTACATAGTGAATAAAGCCTCTAACTTCAGCAGATTCAACAGATAATGGCGCACATGTTACAGTTGCGTCCCATCCTGGTCTAGTTACAGAACCATCTGATGTAAATACAAATGTTAAACATCCAGAAGCGTCTGTAGAAATAATTGTCATACCTTCTAAGTCTCCTGTACCTGCAGCTGGTGTGTCATTTTCATCCCAACACCAAACTGTTCCACCTCCTGGAGGATCAATAGTTGTAGCTGTAGCATCTGCTCCGTCATGAACTGTTAATCCATCCCAACAAGCCGCAGCCCCATTATTTTCTGTACTGAATGAGTTGAATGTTACTTGCACTCCATCTCCTGCCATATCTGGGCAGATTGTATATGTGATATTTTCATTAATTGAATAATCTCCAGAAGCTCCTCCTGAATCTAAGAAGATTCCATTTGTACAATCTGGTGGCACAGCTACATAAGGTGTTGCAAATGCAAATGGTCCTGCCCAAGCAGATACTCCATCTGGTCCACAATCAGCCTGTACATAGAACTCATAGTTGTTATCTCCAACTAATCCTGTTGCCATGTATGGATTCATAACTCCAGATGCAGTTGCAGTTCCTGTTGCAGTTCCTCCAGCAGTTATATCTACCAATTCTATATTCCATGAAGTTGCTGTTCCGTTTTCTGTCCAACCTAAATCAGCTGTCGTTTCCATGATACTAGTAGCAGTCAACCCAGCTGGTGCAGGACAAGTTTCTAATGTTGAAAAGTTAAATGGTCCAGCCCAACCTGAGAACGTTCCTCCACCACAATCTGCTCTTACATAAAAAGCATAATCATTGTTTTGAGTAAGTCCCATTGCTGTATAAGGGTTTGTAACTCCTGCAGCTGTAGGTGTTCCTGTTGCCATTCCACCAGCAGTGATATCAACAATTTCTATATCCCAAGCTGTTGAAGTTCCGTTTTCTGTCCAACCTAAATCAGCTGTTGTATCCGTAATCATCGCAGCTGTTAAAGCATTTGGTGTAGGACATGCTGGTAATTCAGTAAATGAAACATTGTCAATAGAAATATCTCCTTCAAATGTTCCTCCACTTGTTCCTCTAAATGTAACAGATATTGTTTGACCTGCAAATGCGGATAAATCTACTACTGCAAGTTCCCATAGATCAGTAGCTGATGCTTGTTGTTGACTATTAATTGTGAATACGTTTGTAGTTCCATTTACTAATACGTCTAGCTTTCCAATTTGTGCACCAAACATATGATAGTTAAATAGTAATGCAGGGGCTGTAAGTCCTGATAAATCTACTAATGGTGATATTAAATCTGTTGTATCACCAAGTGCTCCTGCTGATGCTTCAGTATAGAAATAGTTTCCTGTTGTAATAGTCGGATCTGGTCCAGTTCCTCCTGATCCTACATCCGTACCTGGAGCAGATTCCCAATAATATGCACCACCAGTTCCAGACCAGCAATTTTCAGCTGTAAAAGCAGCACCTCCTGTTGTAAATGTTTCAAAATCTTCTGTGTATGGTGCCATTAATGCAGGACAAGCTGTTGTAAAAGCAAATGGTCCTGTCCAAGTAGAAGTTCCATTAGCTGCACAATCTGCTCTTACATAAAATTCATAGTCATTACTATCTGTTAAACCAGTAGCATTATATGGATTGGCAACACCTGTTGCTGTTGGCGTACCTGTTGCAGTTCCGCCACCAGTAATATCTACGATTTCAATATCCCAAAGTGCTTCTGATCCTCCAGCTGTCCATCCTAAATCTGCAGATGTTGTCATTATATTCGTTGCAGTTAATGCTGAAGGTGCTGGACACGCCACTGTTGTAGTAAACAAAAATGGTCCAACCCATGTAGATCTACCATCTGCTCCACAATCGGCAGATACATAAAATTCATAATCATTAGAAGGTGTTAATCCCGTTATATTAAAAGGGTTTGAAACTCCAGTTGATGTAGGAGCTCCTGTAGCAGTTCCTCCAGCTGTAACATCTACTAATTCAATATTCCATAAAGTAGCTGTTCCATTTTCTGTCCATCCTAAATCAGCGGAAAAACCATCAATATTCGTTGCTGTTAGTGCGCTTGGTGCAGCACAAGATGGCAATTCATCAAATGCTATATTATCAATAGAGATATCTCCTTCAAATGTTCCAGCGCTTGTTGCTCTAAATGTAACAGATATCGTTTGACCAGCATACGCTGATAAATCTACTACTGCAATTTCCCAAGCAGCTGTTGCGCTTGTTTGTTGTTCTCCTGATAAAGTCCATACATTTGTTGTTCCGTTTACTAAAACATCTAACGTTCCTATTTGTCCACCAAACATGTGATAGTTAAATGATAATGAAGGATCTGTTAATGCTGTTAAATCTACTAATGGAGATACTAAATCTGTTGTATCGCCATTTGCTCCTGCTGATGCCTCTGTATAGAAA
Source organism: Kordia sp. (assembly GCF_050633145.1). Taxonomy (GTDB): domain Bacteria; phylum Bacteroidota; class Bacteroidia; order Flavobacteriales; family Flavobacteriaceae; genus Kordia. Next base: position 219,443 of record NZ_JBOEFY010000015.1, read on the forward strand.
TAGTTTCCAGTTGTAATTGAGGCATCCGGTCCTGTTCCTCCTGATCCTGCATCTGTTCCTGGCGCAGATTCCCAATAGTAACTTCCTCCAGTTCCAGTCCAGCAATTTTCAGATACAAATGCTGCTGTTCCTGTTGTAAATGTTTCAAAATTTTCTGAATATGGTGCTGCTATTGCTGCACAAGCTGTTCTAAATGTTAATGGTCCAATCCATGCTGAAGTTCCATCTGCAGCACAATTAGCTCTAACATAATAGTCGTATTCTGTATTTTCCGTAAGTCCAGTTGCGGTATATGGATTTGAAACAGCAGTAGCTGTTGCAGTTCCTGTTGGTGCTGTTCCAGTTGTAACAATTTCAACATCCCAAGCCGTTGCTGATCCACTTTCTGTCCATGATAAATCTGCTGTTGTATCTGTTATGTTAGCAACCATTAATGCTAATGGATCTGGACATGATGGTGGTGTTGCAGAAGTAATTGTTGGAGATTCAAAACAAAATCCCCATTCAAAACCTGGTCCACCTACTAAATCATCAAAATAAATTCGATACCTGAAACCTGATAACTGCGTTGCTGTAAATCCTACGATGTTAAGAACGTCTGTAGTGTATGCTTCAGCTGTTCCTGCACAAAAGTCATTTGTTGGAGGTCCTGTTGTGTCTGCATTAAAAGGTCCACTAAATAGATTCCAAGTACTTGCGTCTGCATCCCAATATTCGAATTGTAAAATGTCATCATTGTTATAATTGTAAACAAAATTTCCTGAGATTGAAATCCATGTTTCTCCTGCTGTATGTGCTGCAGTTAAATCAATTACTGGTGATTCGGCTGCAATGTCGTCATCACTTCCGTTTCCTGCATCATCATCATCGAAAGCAAAATTTGCTGAAACAGTAGGATCTGCTTCTAGAGCCAACGGATCTGCGTTATATGTTCCCGTAAGCGACCAGTTTGTATTAGGCCACATTGCATTTTGATTTAATGTTTGTGCAAAACCTACATAGGTAAATGCAAAAAACATTATAAACAAAACTTTAATTGTAGTTTTTTTCATGTAATTAGCTTTGATTAGTTAGTTTACATAAATATAAGAATTATTTCTTTAGAAAAGCCATCTAATGAAGATGGTTCTTATTAATGATCTATAAAAGGATTATTTTATCGTTTATATAGCATACACAACACTTTTAACAGTTACTTACATAAAGTAAAAGCTCCAGTTTTTAATGATATTTTATTCGATTGATTCGTTAAGAGACTAAAAAAAATGATGTAATTTATAAAATATTGGGTATAAAAAAAGCTGCTCTATATAGAGCAGCTTTTAATAATAAATATATTTTTATAGAATTACTTCACGAATTTTACAACTGAAGTTCTTCCATTTTCTAAAGTTACTCTTGCAAAGAACACTCCATTTTTAACTGAACCTAAATTAGCTTCTCCTGCAGCATCGTTTGGTCTAGCAGTCGTAATAATTTGTCCAACTAAATTGTATACTTCAATAGAAGCGATGTTACTTTGTGCATTTACTACAAAACTATTGTTTACAGTATCTACATAGTGTAAGAAACCTCTAGCTTCAGCAGATTCAACAGATAAAGGTGCACAAGTTACATTAGCAGTCCATCCTGGTCTAGTTACAGATCCATCAGATGTAAATACGAATGTTAAACATCCTGAAGCATCTGTAGACGTGATTGTCATTCCTTGTAAATCTCCTGATCCTGCTGCTGGCGTATCATTTCTATCCCAACACCAGATTGTTCCACCTCCAGCAGGGTCAATTGTTGTTGCCATAGCATCAGCTCCGTTATGAATTGTTAATCCATCCCAACATCCTGTACCATTATTTTCTGCAGAGAAGAAAGTAAATTCAACATTTACACCATCTCCTGCCATATCTGGACAGATTGTATATGTAATGTTTTCACCAACTCCATAATCACCTGAGCTACCTCCAGAATCTAAGAAAATTCCGTTAGTACATGATGGTGGTACCGCTACATAAGGCGTAGCAAATGCAAATGGTCCTGCCCAAGCAGATACTCCACCTGGTCCACAATCAGCTTGTACATAAAATTCATAGTTATTATCTCCTACTAAACCAGTAGCACTATAAGGGTTTGTCATAACTCCTGTAGCTGTAGCTGTTCCAGTAGCTGTTCCTCCTGCAGTGATATCTACTAATTCAATATTCCAAGTAGTTGCAGTTCCGTTTTCTGTCCAACCTAAGTCAGCAGTAGTCTCCATAATATTCGTCGCCGTTAATCCTGATGGTGTTGGGCAAGTTTCTATCGTTGAGAAATTAAATGGTCCAGCCCAAGCAGAGAATGTTCCTCCACCACAATCTGATCTTACATAAAAAGCATAATCATTATTTTGTGTAAGTCCCATTGCTGTATAAGGATTTGTAACTCCTGATGTTGTTGGTGTTCCTGTTGCCATTCCAGAAGCAGTAATATCAACGATTTCGATATCCCATGCTGTAGCAGTTCCATTTTCTGTCCAACCTAAATCAGCAGTTGTATCTGTGATCATCGTAGCACTTAATGCATTTGGTAATGAACATGCTGGTAATTCAGTAAAAGATACATTATCAACTGCAATATCTCCTTCAAAAGTTCCAACTGCAGTTCCTCTTAACGTTATAGTAATTGATTGTCCTGCATATGCAGCTAAATCAACAACAGCTAATTCCCATGCTGCAGTAGCAGATCCTTGTTGTTGTCCTGATAATGTCCAAACATTTGTTGTTCCATTAACAATTACATCTAAAGTACCTATTTGTGCACCAAACATGTGATAGTTAAATGTCAATGCAGGTGCAGTCAATGCTGTTAAGTCTACTAATGGAGAAACTAATTCAGCCACATCTCCGTTTGCTGCTCCTGAAGCTTCCGTATAAAAATAATTCCCAGTAGTAATTGTTGGATCTGGTCCAGTTCCTCCTGATCCTGCGTCTGTACCAGCTGCAGATTCCCAGAAATAAGATGCTCCAGTGTTACTTCCTGTCCAACAGTTTTCAGAAGCAAATGCTGCATCAACAGCAGGCGTGAACGTTTCAAAATCTTCTGTATAAGGTGCTGCAGTTGCTGCACAAGCTGTTGTAAATGTAAATGGTCCAATCCAAGCAGATGTTCCAGATCCACCACAGTCAGCTCTTACATAAAAGTCGTATGCTGTTTCAGCTGTAAGTCCAGTTGCGTTATAAGGGTTTCCAACTCCTGAAGCCGTTGGCGTACCAGTAGCAGCTGTTCCACTTGTTAAAATTTCAATATCCCATGCTGTAGCAGTTCCACCTTCTGTCCAACCTAAATCAGCAGTTGTATCAGTAATAGAAGATGCAGTTAACATAGAAGGATCAATACATGACGGCGGTGCAGCAGATGTAATTGTTGGTGAAGTTACACACCATCCCCATTGCCAACCTCCTTGGTCATTGTAAGAAATACGGTATTGAAAACCAGATAATTGAGTAGCTGTAAATCCAGAAATATCTAAAATAGGTGTTGTATAAGCTTCTGTATTCGCACATGTTTGAAAATCATTTACAGTTGAGTTTCCTGCAAATGTGTGTAATGTAGACCACGTCATAGCATCTGCATCATACGTTTCAATGATTAAAACATCACCACCAAGAGCTCTATAAGTAAATGCGCTATTGATAGTAATCCATGTTTCTCCAGCTCCATTTGCAGCAGTAAGATCGATTACTGGTGAAGTAGCTTGGATATCATCTGCAGAACCGTTTCCAGCTGCATCATCATCCCATGTTAATGAAGTTCCTGCTCCTGTTGGATCAGATAACAATCCACCTGCGGTATATGTTCCGGAAAGTGTCCAACCTGCATTAGGCCAATTTGCAGCTTGATTTAATGTTTGAGAGACACCTACATAGGTACCTAACAAGCACATAATCATAAAAATTTTAAGTGTAATTTTTTTCATAAATAAGTTTGATTTTTGTTAGTTAGTTGAATATCAATAGAAAGAACCACAATTTTTTTGAATCAGACACGTTAATATCGTTGAAAAACGTTTTTTTGTCGATAAAATACCAAAAAAGAGATTTTTCCTACTGTTTATGTTTGCATTATTTTAACATTATTTTTTTATTAAACACCTTATTTTCTCCTATTATTTTAAGCATATAATAGCCCGAAGATAGCGCTGTAATATCTATATAATCTTGTTCCGTTATTTTACCATTTTTTACGTGCGCTCCTTTACTATCAAAAACAATATATTTATATGTTTCATTTGTAGTAGTTTGTACCCAAATTTTTCCTGTCGTTGGGTTTGGATAAACTTGAATTGCCGTTTTTTCTTGAAATTCTTCTGTACTTAAAGGATTACTGCCTTCTATAATATTTAATGCTTGATTTGGCGCTACATTATATAAGATGTCCTGCGCTCCACCAAGCCAAGTAATTTTCACATAATCTATTGTTGCGTTATTTCCTATTCCAAAGAATTCTGTTTCTGAGTTTTGTGATATATACCCTTCTCCACAGACTGTATATCTATATTGTGATACACCTTCACTTTTGAGTTCTATTGTAGCACCAACACCTTGTTTGTTACTAGCAACACCCTGTAAGTTTACTTTTAGCCAGTTATTAGTTGATACCGTTTGATTTTTCCACAGAAAGATATCATCGCCGCCAGAATTGCTTACTACAATTTCAGGAAAACCATCATTGTCTGTATCTCCAATAGCATTGGCATAACTTTCGCTTGTGTCGTTTTCAAATCCAGAACTACTTTCTATGCTAAATGTTCCATTGCCATTGTTCGTGTAAAATGCTGCCGACATTAGCATTGGCACAGCTCCATCCAATGATCCGCTTACGTATAAATCTAAGTCACCATCATTTTCGGCATCCAAAAATACAGATCCCCATGCTATGCTTTCAAACATCGTTCCTGTTCCTGAAGCTATGTTGGTAAAAGTTCCGTCACCATTATTTCTTAACAAATAGTTTCCAGGAATTCCATTCGTCACATAAATATCAAACCAACTATCTCTATCAAAATCCGCAATTGTAACCGACATTGCGTCTATTGCTAGATTCGTTCCCGATTCTTCACTTACATCTGTAAATGTACCATCGCCATTATTTTTGTAGAGAATATTTGTAGTGTTTACTTTATCGTTTGCCATGTAAATATCTTGCCAACCGTCATTATTGTAGTCAAAAAATGCGGAACAAAAGGATAAATGACTTCCATTGTCAATCCCAGCCGCTGCACTTACATTGGTAAACGTACCATCACCATTGTTTTTATATAAGTAGTTTGGTTGCGGAAGACTTAATCCTCTGTTACATAAGAATAAATCTAAATTCCCATCATTATTGTAATCGCCCCAAGAAGCTCCAAAATTATCTTGAGCTGCAATTGGTAGACCACTCGCAACAGTAACATCAGTGAGTCCGGTTCCATTGTTTCTATATAAACGACTTCCATCTACATCGCCAGAAACGTATAAATCTTTATCTCCATCATTGTCAAAATCGACCCAAATCACCTGTTTTTGCTGCGCATTATTGTTTGGAACTAATGTAGTTTCAAGCGCATACGTTCCATCACCATTATTTCTGTAGATTTTTAAAGGATCACCGCTTTGCGTTGCAATGGTAATATCGTCCCATCCATCATCATTGTAGTCACAGAAAGAGATTCCTCCTCCAAGATAAATAGTACCACTATAGTCATCAACTCCAATAGTTGACGCTTGATTTTCAAAATAAATTTGTGCGTTTAGTTGAAAATAGAAGGTATATATTATGATAGAAAAGGTGATACGTAGTCGTCTTTTCATAAGCAGTCGGTAAATAATTTATTGAGTTCGAGACTCCTAAGCTATTAAAACAACTGAAACTTCACAAATATTTAACACTATATCTCTTTGTCAAAATCAACAATAAAGCTGAGTATTACTGAGAAAACCTATGTGTTTACTAGGGTTTGCAAACAATTTAAAATTTTTCTATGTATGAATATTTTTTCATGCAAGCACCAAAACATAATTCATAATTTCAATCGAACTCAATATCAACGTTATTTTTTCACAAAAAAATGCCTCTAAGATTCCTTAGAGGCATTTTTAAAATGATATGTGTGTATTTTTATTCTTCTGAGAATCTTTCAATAACTTCCTGACTAACACCTGTGTTAGAAAATCCGCCGTCGTTGTATAGATTTTGCATCGTTACTCGCTTTGTTAAGTCCGAGAATAATGATACTGTATAGTTTGCACAATCTAACGCAGTCGCATTACCAAGCGGCGACATTTTTTCTGCATACGAGATAAATCCTCCAAACCCTTTTACTCCTTGTCCAGCCGTAGTTGGTGTTGGTGATTGGGAGATGGTATTTACACGTACTTTTTTCTCTTTTCCAAAGAAATAACCAAAACTACGTGCAATAGATTCCAAATAGGCTTTGTTATCTGCCATATCGTTGTAATCTGGGAATGTACGTTGTGCAGCCATGTATGTTAACGCTACAATACTTCCCCACTCACTCATTGCATCAGTTTTGTAAAGTGTTTGCATTACTTTGTGAAAAGATACCGCAGAAACATCCCAACCTTTGGTCATCCAATCGTATTTTAAATCTGTATAATGTCTTCCTTTACGAACATTTACAGACATTCCAATAGAATGTAATACAAAGTCAATTTTTCCGCCAAGGATTTCCATTGACTTGTCTACCAAGTTTTGAATGTCTTCAAGGTCTGTAGCATCTGCAGGAATAATTTCTGAACCCGTTTTTTCTGCTAGTTCTTTTATTTTCCCCATACGCATTGCAATTGGTGCATTTGTTAATACAAATGTTCCGCCTTCTTCATGCACACGTTCTGCAGTTTTCCATGCAATAGAGTTTTCATCTAAAGCACCAAATATGATTCCTCTTTTTCCTTTTAATAAGTTATATGACATGCTTGTTTATTTTAGTCGTTTGCTGGTTCAAAGATATGGTAAAAGATTGAATTGATCGATTTCTACGATTCGAATCTTCTTTTTTACAATTGTAATAATTCTTTTGCGTTTGCCAAGGCTGAATCTGAGATTTTAGCACCACTTAACATCTGCGCAATTTCCTGTATACGTTCTTCTGTTTGCAATTGTTTTAATTGCGTGGTTGTCACTTCGTTTATGTCTTGCTTATAGACTTTAAAATGTTGCTTTCCTTTGGCAGCAATTTGTGGTAAATGCGTAATAGAAAATACTTGCATGCTTTTACTCATTTGCTGCATGATTTTTGCCATTTTATTGGCTACTTCTCCCGAAACTCCTGTATCAATTTCGTCAAACATAATCGTAGGCAATTGCATGTATTTAGATAAGATAGCTTTGATACACAACATTACTCGTGATAATTCTCCACCAGAAGCTGCTTTTTTCAACTCGTTGAAGTTTCCTCCTTTGTTGGCAGCAAATAAGAATTGTAAATCGTCCATTCCGTTTGAATAGAATTGATTGGCCAATTGTACCTTAATATCAAAGCGTGCATTTGGCATACCCAATGTTGCCAGCATATTTTCTAGTTGCTGCACCAGTGTTGGAATCCCTTTAGAACGTTTTGCGTGAATTGTTTTTGCTATTTGCTTGAGTTGTTTGCTCAGTTCTTGCAATTCTTTTTCTTTTGCTAGAATGACCTCATCTATGTTTTCTGAAACGGAAGCTTTTTCTGAAAGTTCTGATTGAATCGATAGTAGTTCTTCAACCGTTAGTACATTGTGTTTTTTCTGTAGATCGAATATTTTTTGAAGTTTTCCTGAGATTTCTTCAAATACTGATGAATCAAAAGAAACTTCTCCTTGCAAGTTGATGATTTCATTGTAAATATCATCCAATTCAATATAAGAGCTTTTTACACGTGCTGCCAGTTGCTGAAATTCAGGTGCAATATCTGCCAGTTTCCCTGAAGCTGCTTGCAATTCTGAAAGCAAATTTAATACACCTATTTGTTCGTCCGAGAGTATTTGTTCGGAAGCACTTAAATTCGTTTTGATGTCTTCTGCATTATTCAAGCGTTCATACTGTGCTTCCAAATCGGCAAGAATCAAACCTTCTAATTTAGCTTCTTCCAATTCTTTAAGCAAGAACATATTATAATCATGCTCTTTTTCTAAAGCTGCACGTTCTTTTTGTATGTTTCGTAATTCTTTTTCTGTGGATTGATATTTTTTTAATACGGTTTGATACGAATCAACTTCATCAGAAACAGCTGCCAATATATCAATCACTTGAAATTGAAATTGATTGTCTGTTAGCTGTAATGTTTGATGTTGTGAATGGATGTCTATCAATTGATCGCCCAAAGCATTTAATACATCCAAACGAACAGGAACATCGTTTACAAAAGCTCTCGATTTTCCAGAAGGCAATATTTCTCGGCGTATAATGGTATCGTGATCGTAATCGAGATCCTTTTCTTCAAAAAAGTTTTTAAGCTTGTACTTTTTTATAGAAAATTCAGCTTCAATCACACATTTGTGTGTTTTGTCTTTTAAAGAAGATAAATCTGCACGCTTTCCTAATATCAATGCCAATCCGCCAAGGAGAATAGATTTTCCTGCTCCAGTTTCACCAGTAATGATCGTTAATCCTTTATCAAATTCTACTTGTAAAGAATCAATGAGTGCAAAGTTTTTTATAGAAAGTTGTGTGAGCAATGTAGTCGCGTTTTTATTACGTTAGTTTCAACACACAAAAATAGCGTATTGCTCTAAATTTTCGCAAGAATCAGAATTTAATTTTTTCCCACTTGGTTGCGTGGAATGGCGCGACTTTGTTTAGGGTTTCTACCAATTTAACTACATTTACTTTTGGTCCACCAGAAAATATTCGTTGAATTTCATCTGCTTTGGCGTCAAAAAATGTTTGTAATAGGAAGGAATTCGGTCTACGATTGTTTAGTGCTTTAAAGAATTCTAATACGCCACTAATGGCATCTTTTCCAGCGCGAGCATCATCTGCCATTTTATCCATTCCTACTCTATGGTAGTTGTACATTACAGTTCTGTACTCTTTATGCGTATTGTTAAGCATATTGTCTAACAATGTCCAACGTGTACGGTTTCCATCAGCTTCTTTCCATCCTAAAAACGGACTTGATTGTGATAAGTTTACAATTTGTTGTGCTTGTGCAAAATAATTTGATCCGCCACGAAGCGCGAACGTATCTGCATCAATTCCCAAAATTACATATACATAATACGCAACTACTGATACTAAGTTTGTAGTGAAAGCATTTGGATTGTATACAATTGGTTGAAACTCTTGATAGATAAATTTAAATTGTTTGTCATTAAAGTTAAATACCGGCGATTCAAAAGATGAATTATAAATTGGACGTGATGATTGTACTTGAATTGTTGCAATAAATTCATCAGAATTGTATTGAGATACATTGATTACCATACTACAATTAATACGTTCTGATGCCGCAAACTTTTTATTTGTCCATTGCGTTTTATTCACAAAGTCGTTCAAAGAACGTTCGAGTGTCTTAAAGATTTGTTGATTGGTTTGATTTACCTGTTGTGCATCAATCGTAATTTGACAATTGAGTTCTTGTGCAGTTATAGATGAAACTCCACATAAAAGTAAAAGACTTAAAACAAGATTACGCATGGATTCGCTTTAAAATTTCATTAAATATATCAATGGCTACTTCGGCTTTCGATTTTAACCCAAAAGCTAAGGTATTCATTTTTTTGTCAATAATAGTTACTTTATTCGTTGGTTTTCCAAATCCGGCTCCTTTATCGTTTAAAGAATTTAGCACAATCATGTCTAAATTTTTACGGGTAAGCTTTCCTTTGGCGTTTTCTAGTTCATTATTTGTTTCTAAAGCAAAACCTACTAAAAATTGTGCTTTTTTTATTTCTCCTAATGAAGCTAAAACATCTTTTGTTTTAACCAATTCAATATGTAACGATGAATCTTTCTTTTTTATTTTCTGAGTTGCCACATCTTTTGGTTTATAATCGGCAACTGCTGCTGAAAGAATGGCTATATCTACGGAAGAAAAATCGTTGTGTGCAGCAGTATACATGTCTTCTGCACTAATTACATTTACTACATTTACCAATGAATGTGAAATGCTTAAATTGTTTGGTCCAGCAATTAAAGTCACCTCTGCGCCTAAGTTAGCAGCGGCACGAGCCAATTCGAAGCCCATTTTCCCTGACGAATGATTTCCTATAAAACGCACAGGATCTATAGCTTCATAAGTTGGACCAGCGGTAATCATGACTTTTTTTCCTTTCAACGGAAGTTTGTCCAAAATATCTTTTTCAATAAAAGCTACCATATCTTCTGGCTCTGCCATACGCCCTTCTCCAACTAAACCACTTGCCAATTCGCCACTTGTAGCGGGAATCATTGTGTTTCCAAATTTGGTAAGTTGTTCAAAAGAGTTTTTGGTAGATGGATGTTTGTACATGTCCAAATCCATTGCAGGAGCAAAATATACTGGACATTTTGCAGAAAGATAGGTTGCTAGCAATAGATTATCGCTTGTACCTGAAGCCATTTTAGACATTGTGTTTGCTGTTGCAGGAGCAATCAACATAAAATCTGCCCACAAACCTAATTCTACATGATTTGTCCATACTGCATTTTCGTCCTCTTCATTGGTAAAAGAGGAATGCACTGGATTTTTAGATAATGTAGATAGTGTTAACGGCGTAATGAAGTCTTTGGCAGCAGGCGTCATAATCACTTTGATTTCAGCGCCTGCTTTTATGAATAACCGTACTAAAGAAGCTGTTTTATAAGCGGCAATGCCAGCGGTAACGCCTAATACTACTTTTTTGCCTCTTAATATTGACATATATTATGCTTCTTCTTTTGTGTTACGGTAGTAAATTTTGTCTTCTAACCATTCGTGTACAGCAATTGCATGTGGCTTTGGAAGTTTTTCGTAAAATTTAGATACTTCAATTTGCTCTTTGTTTTCGAAGATTTCTTCTAAACTATCGTTATGTGTAGCAAACTCATCTAATTTTTCGATCAATTCTTTCTTAATTTCAGAGTTGATTTGAATGGCTCTTTTAGCTACAACCGAAATTGCTTCATAAATGTTGTCCGTTGGCGCATCAAACTGATTTCTTTCGATTGTTTTTGTGCTGATTGGAGCGTCTAAGTTTTTTATATCAACCATAATTGTTATTTTGAAATTTTTGCTAATTCTTCTGTTATAGAAGCCATAATTTTATCGGCTTCTTCTTTGTATTTTGATTCTGGGTAAAATTTAATCAACGATTTGTACGCTGATGCAGCTTCATTGAAACGACTTTCCATTAATTCTTTAAAACTTTTACCTGCTAAGTTATACATAGCATCTAGTCTTAAAAACATTGCGTCTTCTCTGAATGATGTTCCAGGGAAATCTGAAAGAAAGTTTTCTGTTGCTTTGATGGAAGCTTTGTAATCTGAAATTGTATTGTATTGTTTTGCAATTTCGTATGCTTTCTTTTCAATCTTAGTTGTCAATTCTTCAACCATTTCATTGGCACTATCAAGATATTCTGAATCTGGATAGTTATTAATGAATCCTTGTAACTTATTAATTGCTGTAACCGTTTCTCTTTGATCTATACTGTAACGAGGCGATTGCATGTAATAGCTTTTTGCTTCATAAAAAGAAGCAGCCTGAATACTATCACTTTTTGGATATGAACGTACAAAACGCTCAAATTGATATCCTGAAACAATATATTGTTCAATCTCAAATAATGTGCGTCCATACAAAAATGTAACACGCTCTCCCTGTGGTTTCCCTCTAAATTTAGGTACAATCTGTTCGAAAAGTCTACTCGATTTTTTAAACTTCTTCTCTTTGTAATAACGCTCCGCAAGTTCGTATTTTACTTTCGTATCTTCCGACTTTAATGCTTTTTGGTATTCGCTACAAGAAGCAAGCGTAGTAACAGCTAAAATTAGGTATAAGAATTTCCTCATCTTTTTAAACATCTGGCAAAAATAGGTATTTATTATGTATTATGAAAACATTTTTAAACCGCTAAATTAACTTTACAAATCTGATTTTAGTATTCTTTATCATAGTTTTAACTTTTTTGGAAGATTTAAAGACAATTATGCTTTAAAAAAGAATATAAAATAGCTTATGTTTTCTTTGTAGAACGCAAACTTTCTATAACTACCGTTGCAACGATAAGTGCTCCTCCCAAATATACATTTGTCGTTGGTTTTTCCCCTAAAAAGATAAACGCTAAAATGATGCCGTAAATAGGCTGAACACTAGCAATGATACTAGCTGTACTCACCGAAAAGTATTTTAAACTTTGAACAAATAACGTGTGCCCTATTGCTGTTGTAAGCAAGGCTAGTAATACTACATACGGATATTGTGTTGTTATTGCTGAAGTGTCTAATATGAAAACTAACGGAAATAATGCGATGGTTATGACTGCTAGTTGATACAACATTAATGTTGTTCCATGGTACTGATCTACATGTCTTTTTAGGATTAATACACGAAAAGAATAACATAAGGCAGACAGCAATCCGAATAAGATTCCTTTTACATGAGCGCTTTCCAAGTTAAATTCTGGTACTAATAAATAAACTCCTAGAAGAATCATTATTCCAAAAAGTATGTGAATCGGATGAAATTTTACTTTTACAAAAAAGGGTTCTAGCAAGGCAGTAATAATTGGAAATGTGAATAGAGATAACATTCCTATAGCTACATTGGAGAGCTTCAATGCGTAAAAATATGTAATCCAATGTGCTCCTAAAAACAACGCACTTAAAATCATTGTTGGTGCATCTTTTTTAGTATGCAATCCTATTTTTATGTTTTTGTATTTACAATATAAAAACAGAAGTACTACCGCCAAGAAAGCACGCCACCAAATAACAATCTCTGTAGGCATGGCTATATATTTCCCTAAAACTCCTGAAGTACTTATAAATAATGTTGCTAAATTGAGTTGCAATAGATTATTTATCGCGTGTTTGCCCATGGTTGTCCTTTTAAAACTACATTTTCTTCGTATTACTTATTTTGTGATGATCTAAAACGGTAAATCCATCTTCATCATAATAGAATGCTTTTTCGAAAGTAACATTCATCAATAACTCTTCAAACGTATACGAATGCAGTTTGTATACTTCTTCATTGAACGCTTCATCATAATATGAAACCATAATTAAGAACTCACCATTGAGTGTTTTGAGTTCTTTTTCTGAAAATTTATACAAAGGTGAATCTTCAGTAATTTCATGCACCAAAGTCCATGTAGTTGGCAAATAGGTTATATGATCTCTTTCCAGCGCTAGCTGATAAAAATTGCGTTTATACACTTGTTCTTTATCAGCTTCTGTAATAGCTAACGTGACTTTTACACTCGGATTTATCATCACATCCCTTTTGCTATTCATCAACCGAAACATCAACGCTTTTCCTTCTTTAAAATCACGATAAATGATATTGTCACTAAATTCTATAGATGCTTTTGGCTTGGAAAAACGCCCATACAATAGTCCAGTTATGAACGAAAAACTTAACAATCCGATCAAAGCTTGACTACTTGAAACTATTCCAGAGAGTACATTTGTAGGCGCCATTGCTCCATATCCTAAAGTTGTAATGGTTTGTGAAGAAAAGAAAAAAGCATTCACAAAATCGACTACTAAACTTTGAGGTTCTACAGAGATGTATTCAACACCAATAAGAACATATATAGTTGCAAAGGTTATGTTTAGTACAAAGTATGCTAATAATACTAAGCAAAAAAAGCGTGTCCAACTAATATCTACCAAATATGCATACAGCGCTGAAATTCCAGCTTTGCCATGTACATGTTTTATGTTGAACGAACCGTCTTTGTTAACAATTCGTTTTGCACTTGTAGTCGAAGCAACTCCAAAACCTGGGTCTTTTACTTTTTTTGCCATTTAGTTTATTTATGCATTCAATGCATCTGTAAAATCATTCAATTTTTGTTTGAGTGCATCTGAAGCTTCTATCAAAGGCAAACGTACAGTTGCTGTTGAAAGGTTCAATTTTTCAAAAACGGCTTTGATTCCCGCAGGATTTCCTTCTTCAAAAATATAATCGATAGAAGGCATCATTTCATAATGAAGTTCGTTTGCAGCTTTTACATTTCCTGCCAATCCTAAACGCACCATTTCCGAAAATTCTTTTGGATATCCTTGTCCTATTACAGAAATAACTCCTGCTCCACCCGCAAAAACCATTGGCAAGGTAATCATATCATCACCCGAAATTACTAAGAAATCTTTTGGAACATCTTTAATTAGTCGCATGGCTTGTACCATATCGCCTGCAGCTTCTTTTACTGCAATAATATTTTCAAAATCAGTTGCCAATCTTATAATCGTTTCTGGCAATATGTTACTTGCAGTTCGTCCTGGGACATTATATACTACAATTGGTTTTGGACTCGCTTCAGCAATCGCTTTAAAATGCTGATAAATTCCTTCTTGCGTAGGTTTATTATAATATGGAGAAACAGACAATACAGCATCTATATCCTGTAAATCTGTAGTTTGCAATTCATTTACAACTGCAGCAGTGTTGTTTCCGCCTATTCCTAAAATAATTGGTAAACGTTTATTATTTGCCTTTACAATTGTATCTATTACCAACTGTTTTTCTTCGTTTGTTAAAACTGCATTTTCGGCTGTCGTTCCTAAAACAACCAAATATTCTATACCGCCTTCAATTACATGTTCAACAATATTTGTCAATGCAACTGTATCTACTGAAGTATCTGTATTAAAAGGTGTCACCAGCGCAACTCCGGTTCCTATGAATTTCTTCATTATTATAATTTATTTAGTATGTGTAAATATGTATGTAGTTCTTTTGCAAATGTTGCAACTTCGTTTTCTTTTGTTTGAATGATGACATCGTGTATTTCTTGATTGCTTCCTGCAATACCAACTTTAAATGTTGCTTTTTGCAATCCTGAAGCCAATTGTAAAGGCACACTATCATCGCTGTAATAACTGATTAATAAATCGTATGGTTTCTCTAAAAACTGCTTCAATTCATCCGTTTTTGCTTTTCCTTTCCAGCCAAAGTCTTTTTCGTAAAAAACGGGATAGTTTATTTCACGAGTTTTTAGAAAGTTTTTATGGTAACACAACACGTCGATTACTACATTTAACTTCAAACTTTTAATGATGTGCTGAAAATCTTCTAATACGTCCGCATTCACAATAACACCAACGCTTTGAATAGGTTTTGAACTTACTTCTTTCGTTGCGGTATTCTTGAGCTTTTTTGTAAGTACTTTCTTAGCTGATTTATGTTGTAATCCTTTTAAAAACATGTATGCGAGTTGATATTTGACAAAAGTACTCTTTTTCCATAAAAAAAGAGATGCATGTTTGTATATGCATCTCTTGTATTAAAAAAAATACAACTAATGTTTTTCCCCGCGAACGTTAGTTATACACGAAGTTACAAGGAGTTTTTCGAAAGAAAAAAATTATTTCGTAAGCGTCGTTTTTTAACAACGAACGTCGAATTTTGACAAGTAATCACAAAAAAAGTGTGTGTTTTTACAATTATTTAGTGTAGTTGGCAACGCTTGTGTGTTTGATTTTTTATAATTTGCCACATATTTAGTATTTATGAGAAAAATTATTGCGCTACTTGCTATTTTTTTAGCATTTTCTTGTTCTAAAGAAAAGCAGCTTATTTCCAAGATTGAAGGAAAACGTATTAATATAAATGATTCCTTGACCGCAAATCAAGAGATTGAAGATTTTATTAAACCATTTCGTGAGCGTATTCAGGAAGATATGGATAAAGTGCTGAGTTATGCACCTAAAAACATGCATAAGAATGATGGCGCTCTAGAAACTACAATTGGTAATTTAATGGCTGATTTGGTGAAATCGCAAAGCGAACCTGTTTATAAGAAACGAACGGATAAGAGTATTGATATTTGCCTGTTGAATCATGGCGGAATTCGTGCACCAATTCCTGCAGGGCCAATTAAGACACGAACTGCTTTTAATGTAATGCCTTTTGAGAATTCGATTGTTGTGGCTGAATTAACTGCTGAGAACATTCATAACATGGTTAGTTATTTAGCAAAGGCTAAACGTGCACATCCAATTTCTGGTTTAACCATTAAACTCGATAAAGATTTGAATGTAACAGAAGCCTTGGTAAACGGAAAAGCTATTGAAGATGGAAAAACATATACAGTAGTGACTTCCGATTATTTACAAAATGGTGGTGACCGAATGAATTTCTTGAAAGATCCGGAATCTTTAGAAGTTTTAGATTATAAAATTCGAAATGCAATGATTGATTATTTTAAAACTGTTGACACCATTCCTGCGCAACTTGATGGCAGATTTATACAACAATAACCTAACTAAGAAATGAAGAGAAGAGATTTTATACAAAATTCGTTGGCAACTAGTGCTTTTGTAACTTTAGGAGGTTTGTCTTTACAGAGTTTTACAGCGAGTTCAGCAAAGAAACATATTACTATTTTACATACAAACGACGTACACAGTCATATTGATCCTTTTGGGGCCAATCATCCAAGAAACCCAAATCAAGGAGGTGCAGCACGTAGAGCAAGTTTGATTGCTAATATTAGAAAAGAAAATCCAAATACATTGTTGCTAGATGCAGGTGATATTTTTCAAGGAACACCTTATTTTAATTATTATGGTGGCGAGTTGGAATTTAAACTGATGAGCATGATGAAGTACGATTTGGCTACGATTGGAAATCACGATTACGACAATGGTATTGACGGTTTGTATGCGCAGTTACCAAATGCAAATTTTGATTTTGTTTCTGCCAATTACGATTTTAAAAATACCGTTTTAGATACACATGTAAAACCATACAAGATTTTCCAAAAAGATGGAATTAAGATTGGTATTTTTGGACTTGGCGTAAAGCTTGAAGGTTTGGTAGATAAACGTATGTACAAAGAAACTGTATATAATGATCCTATTGAATCGGCACAAGATATGAGTCGTATTTTGAAAGAAGAAGAAAAGTGCGATTTAGTAATTTGTTTGTCTCACATTGGGTATAACTACAAAAGAAACCCTGAACGACCTTCTGATTTGAAGTTAGCGCGTGCTACCAAAGATATTGACTTAATTATCGGCGGACATACACATACATTTTTACCAAAACCAACGATTGAAAAAAACAGCAAAGGAGAATCTGTTTTGGTGAATCAAGTTGGTGCCTATGGTATTTATGTGGGAAGAGTTGATTTTTACTTTGATGATGAAAAGAATGTAATTGCTAACGGGAAATCGATTATTGTGTAGTTGGTTGTTGGTTTTCGATAAATTTACCTTCAAAACTCATATTAACTACAACTTATGATTATTTTCTTAAAATCATATTTGCTTGATTTTTATAAGAGTACTGTTTTACTATCTTTTTAATCTTCAAATATATCTACTTCTTTGATGGTTTTGTCAACGATTCGCTCATCACACTATTGAAACTATTGCTATATTTTAGTTATATTGGCATGACCTTACAAAAGATGTAAAATCAATTCATACAGACAGATGAAAAAAATAGACAGAAAAATATTAAACGTAGTTGAATCTATTGAAAAATGGATCATTATTATATTACTATTCTCTTTATTATTAGTAGTCATCTATACTGCAATTGTATTCTTAGGAATGTTGTTTTCGGGTATTTTGGATGGTATTGAACATTCATTCTCACAAGACAACAACATTATGAAACACCTGCATCAAGTATTTGGTGGCTTCTTGTCTGTTTTAATTGGAATTGAATTATTACACACCATTAAGATGTATTTAAAGGAAGACGTTGTTCATGTCGAAATCGTATTGTTAGTCGCGCTAATTGGTGTTTCAAGACACGTAATCGATTTAGACATCGCACACATGAAAGCCTTAACCCTTTTCGGGATTAGTTCGTTGATTATCGTATTAGCTGGCGGTTATTACTTGATCAAAAAAGTAATGCGTACGGATAAAAATGCAGCGAACCAATTAGAGAAACGTGCGGAGAATTTAAAAGAGTAAACTAATCATTTACAGTTACAAGTTAATCCGCTCCACAGAATACACTTTTAAAGCAATATTTTTCCCTTTTAAAATAATTTCATCCTCAAACTGCGCACTAAAATCTGCGTCAAGAGTGCTGTCTCTTATACACATCTCCGAGCCCACGAGACGCTCANNATGTTCAGAAATCACCATTTCGGCTTTTAAGCGATTGCATTCACCTTCCAATCGTGATGCGGTATTGATGGTATCTCCGTGATAGGCAATTTCACGTTTTAACTTTCCAACTTCTGCCACCATCACAACTCCTGTATTGAGTCCTGCTTTAAATTC
>NZ_JBOEFY010000016.1:0-56224 GCF_050633145.1 Kordia sp.
CAAAGGATTTAGAGAATGATTTGGAATCTATTCCTATACGCTCTAAAAAAGGGCATAAGCTAGTTAAAGATATCTTAAAATATTCTTAATATTTCTTATTAGTCTTAGCTTATTGTTAATTTCACTGTCAAAACTAATTAATACAAAATATGTTAAGAAAAATACCACTATTTCTATTGGGAATGTTGTTGATTTCTGTGACTTCTTGTTCTACAGCTAAGAAAGCTTCAGCAAGTAAAAAAGGAGCAGTAGCAGCATCAAAACCAAAGAAAAAACCAAAAAAAGGAGGAATTCAACCTTATAGTAAAGTTATTACTAAAGATGCAAAAAGTGATGAGGGACTATTTACAGTTCATGAAGTAGATGATAAATATTTCTACGAGATTCCAGATTCTCTTTTTAACAGAGAAATGTTAATGGTAACAAGAATTGCAAAGACAGCTTCAGGACTTGGTTTTGGAGGTGGAAAGCAAAATACACAGGTACTTCGTTGGGAAAAAAATAAAAAGAAAGTTTTATTAAGAGTTGTTTCTCATAGTGTAGTTGCAGCAGATTCTTTACCAGTACACGAAGCAGTTGTAAATTCTAATTTTGAACCTATATTATATGCTTTTCCGATTAAAGCATTTAGCAAAGATTCTTTGAATACAGTTATTGATGTAACTCCTTTGTTTTCAAAAGATGTAAAAGCATTAGGTATTCCTCAATTTAGAAGAAGACAATACAAGATTTCACGATTAGATGCTTCTAGATCATATATTGATAAGTTAAAGAGTTATCCATTAAATATTGAAGCAAGACACATTAAAACATATAATGCTGGTTCGCCTCCATCAAATGGAAGTGTAGGTTCTATTTCTGTAGAAATGAGCAACTCAATGATTCTATTGCCAAAAGAACCTATGAAACGACGTTATTTTGATGAACGTGTAGGTTGGTTTACAAGTAGCCAAGTTGATTATGGATTACAGGCGCAAAAAAGTAAAAGACTTACGTTTTTAGATCGTTGGAGATTAGAAGTAAGAGATGAAGATATTGAAAAATTCAAAAGAGGAGAGTTAGTTGTACCTAAAAAACAAATTGTTTATTATGTAGATAGAGCAACTCCAGAAGAATGGAAGCCATATATCAAACAAGGAATCGAAGATTGGCAAGTAGCTTTTGAAGCTGCAGGTTTCAAAGATGCAATTATTGCAAAAGATCCTCCAACAGTAGAAGAAGATCCAGATTGGAGTCCTGAAGATGTACGCTATTCTGTAGTTCGTTATTTAGCATCTCCAATTCCAAATGCAAATGGACCTCACGTAAGTGATCCAAGAAGTGGAGAAATTCTTGAAAGTGATATCAATTGGTATCACAATGTAATGAGTTTATTAAGAAACTGGTTCTTTATTCAAACAGCTGCAATCAATCCTGATGCACAAACATTAGAATTTAAAAATGAAGTAATGGGACGTTTAATTCGTTTCGTATCTGCTCACGAAGTAGGACATACTTTAGGTTTACCTCACAATATGGGAAGTAGTGTTGCATATCCTGTAGAAAAATTACGTGATGCTGCATTCACTAAAAAGTATGGAACAGCACCATCAATCATGGATTATGCACGTTTTAATTATGTAGCACAACCTGGAGATGAAGGTGTAGCATTGATGCCAAATATTGGTCCTTACGACAAGTACTCTATTAGTTGGGGATATCGTCCAATCTTAGACGCTAAAACTGCTACTGATGAAAAGAAGACATTAGATAAGTGGATTTTAGAGAAAGCAGGAGATCCAATGTACAGATTTGGTGGACAGCAAGTTGGAGATATAGTTGATCCAAGTTCTCAAACAGAAGATTTAGGAGATGATGCAATGAAAGCTAGTGCTTATGGTATTGCAAATCTTAAGAGAATTGTTCCAAATTTAATTAAATGGACTGCTAAAGATGGTAAAAACTATGATGATTTAGACGAAATGTACGGACAAGTATTAGGTCAGTATAGTCGTTATATGGGACATGTTTCTTCTAATATTGGAGGAGTTTATGAAAATTTCAAAACATACGATCAAGAAGGAGCTGTATACACACATGTAGCAAAAGAAGATCAAAAAAGAGCATTGAAATTTATCAATGAAGAATTATTCCAAACACAAGATTGGTTATTAGATAAAAACATATTTAGTAAAACGCAATATTCTGGAACTACAGATAGAATTAGAGGATTGCAAGTACGTACACTAAACAAGGTTTTAAGTTTAGGAATACTTGCACGTTTAATGGAAAATGAAACATTAAACGGACGTGATTCTTATACTATTTTAGAAATGATGAAAGATTTACGCACAGGAGTTTGGACAGAGTTACGCTCAGGAAAAACGATTGATGCGTATCGACGCAACTTACAAAGAGCTCATATTGATAGATTAGCATATTTAATGACAGCTAAAAGTCAAAGAAGAAGTCCTGATTTTGGTGGAATTTTCAAGAATACACCACACAACACAAGTCAATCTGACTTACGTTCGGTTGTTAGAGCAGAGTTAAATACTCTAAAAAGACAAATTAGAAATGCAATTGGTCGTACGAGTAACACAATGAGTAAGATACACTTACGTGATGCAGTTGAACGTATCGATGCAATTTTAGATCCGAAATAATATATTTCTCACATACATTATAAAAAGCAGCTTTCGAGCTGCTTTTTTTTTTGCTGCAAAGACAGGAATAAGGACTTTAATTTTTTTCTAAACAATCAACTAGTAATTATTTTTATACATAATTCCCCTTAAGATATGTATGCAATAATTGACTGTAATAGTTTTTTCGCTTCTTGCGAAAGGGCTTTTAATCCTGAGTTGATGGGCAAACCATTGGCAATATTATCAAATAATGATGGCTGTGTTATTTCTAGAAGTAGAGAAGCCAAAGCCTTAGGAATTCCTATGGGCGCACCACTTTTTAAATACAAACAAATCATTGCCGAAAAAAACATTCAAGTACGTTCGTCAAACTATTCTTTATATGGCGATATGAGTGAACGTGTGATGAAACTTCTTGAAAAATTTTCACCCGAAGTAGAAGTATATAGCATTGATGAAGCATTTTTGAAACTGCCTGAATCAAACAACTATCAAACAATAGGATTTACCATAAAAAACTACATCTACCAATGTACAGGAATTCCTGTGAGTGTTGGTATCGCACCGACAAAAGCATTATCAAAAGCGGCAAATAACATCGCAAAAAAGTTTCCCCAAAAAACAGATGGATATCATGTGATTGATACCGAAGAGAAACGTGTTAAAATGCTCAAATGGTTACCAGTAAAAGATATTTGGGGAATTGGACGCGGAAATACCGAACGCTTACAACTCAAAGGCGCACAAACAGCGTATGAGTTTACAAAACTCACAGACGATTGGGTAAAACGAAACATGTCGATTGTTGGCTTACGACTCAAAAAAGATTTAGAAGGTGAACCTACCATTATGATGGATGATGGATTACAAAGCAAAAAAGTAATTGCAACGACACGGAGTTTTGAATTTACATTTTCAGACAAAGAAAACATGAAAGAACGCATTGCTACTTTTGCATCTCGTTGTGCTGAAAAGCTACGCATGCAAGATTCTTCCTGTAATATTGTGATGGTATATTTAAAAAGCGATCGAAACAAACGAGACGCATCACAATACAGAGCTAGTAGAATCTTAACATTACCTTATGCAACAAACTCCACACTAACCATCAATCAATTTGCACAAAAAGCATTGCATGAAATTTTCAAACCTAATATCAAATACAAAAGAGCAGGCGTAATTTTAATGGGACTAGTAAAAACAAATGCATTACAGCTAGATTTATTCAAAAATGAAGATCCAAAACACAAGCAATTAATGAAAACGATGGACACATTAAATGACAAATATGATGGACGAAAAATAAAAATGGCAAACCAAGATTTACAACGTACATGGAAAATGCGACAGGCACATTTATCACCAGAATACACAACAAAATTTAGCGACATTATAACCTTAAACTGTGATACGATTTAATTTAGCGGAAAAATGAACACACAAAAAAATCATATAGCACTCACATTTTACAAATCCATTCAAGGAAACATAAAACTTCAATATGTAGAAGAAGGAATTTCAGCAGGATTTCCGTCACCAGCAGACGATTTTAAGAACAAACGGATCAGTCTAGATAAAGAACTCATCAAAGATGAGAACACAACTTATTACGCACGTGTTAGTGGTGAATCAATGATTGGTGCAGGTTTAGATAACAACGATTTATTAGTAATAGACAAAAGTATTCCTCCAAAAAATGGAAAAATTGCCGTGTGTTATGTAGATGGAGAATTCACAGTAAAGCGTTTAAAAATAACCAAAGAGTGCGTATATCTCATGCCCGAAAATGAAAACTACAAACCAATAAAAGTTACCAAAGACAAGCAATTATTAATATGGGGAATTGTTACCTATGTGATTAAGAAAGTATAGCTACAGATAAATATAAGTAACAATTGTAACAAAATGTATACTCATATAGTCTAGTAAATATCTAGTACAGATGTATTATTTTCTAACAAACCATATTAGCAATCATATAAATGAATATAAACATAAACATAGAAGACTTAGAATTAACAGTCAAAAGAAAGTATAGTTATAAATACAAACCTGAATTTTCAGAATCGTTCACTACAGAAATAAAGGACAATCAAATTATACCATTGGTAATCGAAGTTTTTGAAAAATTAGAATGGCCAATTGTATTTGCAGATGAAAAATCAATAGAAGCAAAAAGGCAAAACAATTGGGGAAAGTCTACAGAAAAAATAACAATTACCAAAAAAGCTTCTGGAAGAATAGAAGTGCATAGTAAAACGATTGAAGGAAATTTTATAGACTTTGGAAAAAACTCTAAACGTACAGGGTTATTTGTTTTGCTTTTTCAAAAGTTTGCAGATGAATATGGAAAGACTGATAAATTAGTCGAGATACAAACGAAGTACGAAAAAGAAAAAAGTTGGGAAGACTATGAAGTTCCTTCCAAATTGCCAAAACCAGGTGTTTATAAGAAGCCTAATTTAGAATTGTCAGTAATTGGCGGACTTATCATTGCTATAGTATTTGGGATACTCATTGCATTACTAACCCAAAATTTTACATATATCATCGGAATATATGAATTAGGAATAGGATTTGGAGTTGGTTACTTACTAGGACAAGTTTTAAAGAAAACGAACTATATCGAATTTAGAACACTTAGTATTTTACTTGCTGTAATGATGGTACTCATATTAATTACCAATCTTTTCACACAATACTTATTAATCACAGCTGAATTTGGTATCAGCGGAGTGAGTTTTGTTGAATTTCTAAAACTCCGCTTTGAAAGTGGATTAACGATTAGAGATTTAAATGTTGGATGGATTGGATTATTAGTAAGCTGGTTATTTCAAATAGTTTTTCCGTTTTTCATCGCACAAGCAAAAATGGCAATAATGGTCATGAATAATGAAATAAAGAAAGTGCCAGAAACAGTACTTGAATATACAATCTATTTATTTGAAACAGGAAAAACTGAAAGCGAAGTAAGAGCTGAATTATCACAAAAAGGTTGGAAAAAAGGAACGGATCAAGACAGTATTTTTAATGCATTTGGTGCGATTCATGAATTTAAAGAAAGCTATCGCGAATAGGATGATAATTTATATTATTGTTTATAATTAATAACAATATCTTAGAAAGCAAATTAGAACTAGTCAAATGGCAAAAAGAAAATCCTATACAGAAGAAGTAGAAAAACTATCTAAAGCTATAGATATCTCTATAGAAGCCTATAAAAAACATCCGCCAAATGGTTGGACTCAAGAACATATAGAAATGGTGACTTCTCATCTTGAAGAAGACAAAGTTAGAAGACTTGAAGCAACAAAGAAATTTAGAACAATGGCGTCTTTAAAATATGATATTGAGGCAGTTTTTACCTATTTTCAAGAAGCGTCAGGTACAACAGTTGAATATTTTTGGACAAAAATAAAAGAAGCTGAACTTGATTATACAAGAGAGAATAAATTAGAAAAAATTCTAAATAGAGGAAAAATAAAAGATGCTATTGAGTATAATTATGTAACAGATATGCTTATGGTTGCTGAGCAAACAGGTTTAACCACCACAACTCAGACGGAACAACTCAATAAAATGCTTGACGATTATGAATCTAAAAAGAAAAAATAACCTTTGGAAGTCTGAATTACGATTCAAACTTCCAAAAGTTATTTTAATAAGGGATATATACTATCGTCCTTCCACTAACTGAGCTGTAAATGGTACTTGACGTAATTTTGGAGCGCTAAACCCTTCCATTTTTACACACAATCCAAAAGCGATTAATGCAGATGAAATAGCACCTTCTTGCCAACCAGGTAATGCAGACAATTGATCGCCTACAATATAAAAACCATCGTCACCTTCTTGCAAAGTATTATAAACCCATTCGGCAGATTCATGTTGCGCATGTTCTGCACGTTTCAAAATAGTACGTTTTCTAATGCGAAGAATATCATGGTAATTCAAATTAGGATCTTTTGTCTGATCATCAATCTTAGTCCAATCTACCCAACCGCCACGTTGCGTTTTAATATTCTGCCAAGCTACTGTAAGTCCATGATTCAACTGTTTAGCAAATTCCTCTCCGTGTAGTAGTGCAGCTTGATCTCTAGCTTCTTCAATTCGCCATGCAGGATCATGATCTCCCCATTCTATAGCATTATCAGAAAAATTATATGCGCCAGTTAAAATTCCTAAATTTTGGTGATAATCATTCGATGGATACCACATTTGTACCATAGATTGATTTGTCCAAGAAATTCCTCCAAAAATTGGAACCGTATTTTTATCTGCTGGATCTTGCCAATACTTACGTTTACTCTGCCAACCTACTTTTACAGTTGGACGTAAAAAGTCTTTATGATCAAACACAATATTCAAGGCTTTTTCAAAATCAGGATTCTTAAACAAACCGTTAGTAATCTTATCTTGTAATAACGGAATTGGCATATTGCTAAAACACTTATTTGCAGTAATGGTTTCCTGAGTTTCTCCATTTGTATAATTCACAATATAGCGATGCCCTTTTCTAATAATTTTAGTTACAGGTGCACTTAATACAATCGTTCCACCTAACTTTTGTACTTCAACAGCTAAAGCTCTCACAATCATATCCATTCCGCCAACAGGTTGAAATGAAGTTTGTTGCCACAGAAAATCATCTGGTTGGTAAAAACTCAAATTCCAAAACTCAGATTCTAACATTGTTGTAAAATCGAGCTTCGGCATAATATTTTCTTCTTCTCCCAACATAGTTTTTCCAGGCAATTCTGTATAACCAGATCTTGAAGTCTTTTCAAAAATGCCGCTTTCGCTCAAATCGCCAAACTTTTTCAACCATGCTTTAAATTTATCTTCATTATCTTCTTCTGCGTCTAAAGCGTCCATTAAAGGTTTTACAAAACTCAAAAACTCCTTATATTTCGTAGGATCGTTACTTTCTTCAATCACATCTAACAAGCTAGGTAAGGCGTATAAAAATTGCGCAAAATAACCTCTAGGATCATTTGCCAATCTTCGGTTGACAACTGTAGTTGGTTTCTCTTTCGCATTTAAAAAACTTTTGCCGTCATACACCACATTGGAACGACTTTGCATGACGTATATTTCCAATTTCACGCCAAGTGTTTTACAATAATTCAATACATCGCGATGTGCAGAAGGAATACGTCCAGGACCACAATTCAAATACGGTAAATTGTACATATCTTCCACAGTAAAATTGCAAGTTTGTGTATAACTTGTGCCCGGTTTATTTTCGGGATTTTCGGTAAAACTATCACCTGGGCGTACGGTCAAACTACGTCCGCCAATTCTATTTTCTGCTTCCAAAATAGTTACTTTAAACTTTGTGTTTTTTAGCAATTCATACGCAATTGACAAGCCTGCAACGCCGGCACCAATTACAATAACTTCTTCGCCTTCACCAATATTTGAAGAAAAAAGCGTAGCGCCAGACTTTCGTTCTAAAATTTTTGTGTTGTCTAAATTCGTTGTGAACATTTCCAGTTCACCGCCACGTTGATCAGTTTTTCGTAAAAAGGTCATTGTAGATGCTAATGTACTTTCATCCATGATTGTAGTTTTTTTAGGTGATTAATAATATGGTATGTTTGAAAGTTAGGGAAAAAATTTCAGAGTATGTAGTATAAATATGAACTTTAAATTAAAACTGAATAGACTTAAATACTTTCTAAACGATTTTGATTTGCATTCTAAAAAAGGTATTTTCAACATTAGATTCGCAAATAAGAATTATGAAGGATGTACTATATGTAATTGCAAAACTCAAATTGTACAAAACAGAAAATGGAGGAAGGCAAACTCCAATAAATACTGGATATAGACCTAGTCATGTATTTGAATATAAAGAAAATTCAAGAGACTTTGTAGCAGGTTATATGGGGCAAATTAACTTTGATATAGATGTAATCCATCCTGGAGAAGTTGCAAATGTAGAAGTCATGTTCTTAAAGCATCAAAATATAGAAAGCTTCCTGAAAAAAGGAAGAGTTTGGTGGATTCATGAAGGTTCACGCGTAATTGGAAAGGCAAAAATTTTAGAAGTTCTAAATGTAGAAGACTAAAATTTATAAAAGAATAAAAACGAAAACCATTGATTTTTGAAAACCATATTTTAGAAAAACCATTAGCAGATTATATTGAATCTATCTTCTATTTTAAAGGCTTTATGCCAGATCATTCTATAGAAAGAGTAGTGCCAACAGGACATCTTTTTATCATATTTGAATTGGATGGTTTTGAAAGGAATACGTTTAATAATGAAACGCTACAACCCAATGGAAACTATAAAAATGTATGGATTTCAGGAATGCATAAAAATCACTTGACCATTTCGGCGCATCAAGATTCTGAAATGTTCGTAATTCAATTCAAAACCAATGGCGCGTATCCTTTTATAAAAACACCAATACACGAATTGAATAATAAAGTTATAGATGGTCAAGAATTTTTTGGTGATGACATTCTAGATTTAAGAACTCAAATTATAGAAGAAACAGAAATTGCTGACAAATTTACAAAAGCCGAAAACTGGTTGCTCAATAAATTTGAAATAAAGAAGACAGCTCCTATAGAAGTTTCAAATGTACTTTCTCAGCTGCAAATAAAACCTGTTTCAGAAACAACTACAATCATTTCTTCCTATCCAAACTCTCAAAAACATTTGATCAATCAGTTTAAAAAATACTTTGGGTTGACGCCAAAAGTATTTCATAGGATTTTTAGATTTAATGAAATTCTAAAGCAAATACACAACAAGCAGCATCTAAAGTGGTCACAAATAACGTATGAATTTGGATATGCAGACCAATCGCACTTTATCAAAGAATTCAAAGAATTTTCTGGGTTCAATCCGCAAGAATTTATAAACTCAGATTATCATAACGACGATGAAACCAATTTTTTCCCTATTGATAGAAAAGGTTAATTTTTTACTATCGTGGTAACTTTTTAATTTCTTAATTTGTATTTCTTACTTTTTAAATCATGCAAAAAATACTAATACAAACTATTCTTCTTTGCTTTCCTTTACTATTGATGGCACAAGAAATTACGGAAAAAAGAGTGCAGTCTACAATAGATTCTTCACATACAAACAACTTAATCCTAAAACAAATTTTTGAGGTAAATGTACCGTTAGATTCTGTTTGGAATGCCTATACAACAAAAAAAGGCTGGGAAAGTTGGGCAACAGCCAAAGCAGAATTTGATTTTAAAATAAACGGTATCATAAAAACAAATTATAACAAAAACGGAACAATTGGAGACGATGCAACTATTACACTACATATTGTAAACTACATTCCTAAACGAATGCTCACACTTCAAGCTGAACTCAACAAGAACTTTCCTGCCTTTATGAAAAAAGATGCGAAGGACTTATTTAACATGATTCTTTTTGAAGAAATCACGCCAACCAAAACAAAAGTAATCTCGTATGGAATTGGGTATAAAAACAATGAGAAATACATGTCTTTGATGAAGTTTTTTATTCAAGGAAATGCACAATCATATCTTAATCTTATATCGTATTTAGAAACCGGAAAACCTTCAGTAAAATATTAAACTATGGACAAAGCACTTCAAACAATGATAGACAACATGCCTGAAAAAACAGGTAAATCTTTAACCGAATGGAAAGCAATGCTAAAAACAAAATCATTTGCAAAGCATTCTGAAGCTGTAAACTTTCTTAAAAAAGAACACGGTGTAACACATGGTTTTGCCAATACAATTGTTACATTATCAAAAGAAGAAAAAACAACACCTGATGGACTTGTAGATACGCAATACAAAGGAAAAGAAAGTTTACTTCCAATGTACAAAGAGCTGCTAGCTGTTGTGAGTGATTTTGGTGACGATGTAACTATTACACCTAAAAAGACAAGTGTAAGCATCATAAGGAAAAAACAATTTGCACTCATAAAACCTGCAACCAAAACCAGAATTGATTTAGGTTTAAAACTAAAAGACAAACCCATTACGGAACGACTTGAAAATTCTGGACCATTCGGAACCATGTGTACACATAGAGTAAAATTGACTGATGTAAACCAAATTGATGCTGAATTAAAAGAATGGCTTCTAGAAGCGTATCAAAAGGCGGAATAACTAAATGAGTTATTGGTTTTAGTATTGAGAAGTTTCAGAGTATAACTAGAAGATCAAATTAATAAATCTAAAAAGTTTAAGTATTCAAACTAAAAGAGAAAAACAAATTAACCAGCTGCTAAAATACTAAAAGGTGAAGTTGCGTCTAAAAGCAAAACAAGTCTAACAATCTAAGAGCGTCAGCGATCTAAAAATCCAAAAGTAAAGCGCGTCTAAGAAGTCTAAAAAAAACTGGCTGAGCGAAGCCGAAATCACGCTTTAATAAAACCCTCATACTCAAAATAAAACGCTTCAAACTTTTGCATCGTTTCGTTGAGGAAGACCATCGTTTCTTGCCATGTATTTTTATTGTGGATAGAAACGTTGTGTATCTCTAAATAAATCCTTGAAATCTCTTTGCCGTTATCCAATACATGATCTTCTGCAAAAATAGCATCAGGAAGAAACTCATCGGTCAAAATAGTTTTAAGCGAAATCATCTTGTCCCAGTACTTAATACGATTTTCAATATTCTGATCTTCAATATCAAGCGTGACCATTGCTTTCTTCTTATCGAAATAAAACTTAAAAGAAAAATCGCGAATCTTTGTATTGTACAAAATCCACTTTCGTGGAAATGATTTTCCAAACGAAATCCAAAAATCTTCTCGTAACTTTCTTGATTCAGCTTTACTAAACATGAAAAAAATGTAATTTTTTTTCATTCCGCGCTTTTACACTGAGCTTATCGAAGTGTA
This sequence comes from Kordia sp., assembly GCF_050633145.1. Lineage (GTDB taxonomy): Bacteria > Bacteroidota > Bacteroidia > Flavobacteriales > Flavobacteriaceae > Kordia. The sequence goes on from NZ_JBOEFY010000016.1 coordinate 11,486, forward strand.
ACACAGAACCTATTATTAAACAAAATGCAGTAGACTAAGCTTATATAAAATAAGCGATCACAGTAGCACTAATAATCACTAATAACTTTGTCAAATTAAACTTATGACCTTCCGAGCTTTCAAACAATATCGTAGTCGAAATATGTAAAAAGATTCCAATCACCAAAGCAGTAATCTCGTTTTGATATACTTCTAAAAACGTTAGTTGTTCAGACAAAAAGCTACCCAAAGGTGTCATGATGGCAAACAAACACAAAAAGGTCAAAATAGACACTTTCGACATTTTCGATTGATAAAAGAAAGTCGTCAAAATAATAGCTACAGGAATTTTATGCACTACAATTCCGTACACCAAATGATCGTGATGATGCATTGGAAAACCTTCTAAAATGGCGTGAATACTCAAACTTATAAACAAAAGCCAAGGAAATACGCTGCTATTTTTATGTATATGTACATGTCCGTGTTCGGCTCCTTTAGAGAAAAATTCTAGGAAAATTTGCAGCAGAATTCCTGCCATCACAAAAATTCCATAACTGCTTTTATACGAGCTAAAAACGTTTGGCAATAAATTAAAAACCGTAATTGCTAACAAAAAAGCTCCACTAAACGCTAGCAACAACTTCATATGTTGCTTTTGGCGTAGTTTAAAAACGGTTACAAAAATAAATCCTAACACTACAGAAAGGATAGGTAGTAAGTAATTCATCATTTAAAAATCATAATCAGTCTGTTCGAAGTCTTTCTATGAAACTTTCCCAAACTATAATCCCCAAAAATAGCTAATAAATCAATAGCAGCCGCGGCAAAATACGATTCAAAATCTTTTAAGCTCAAAGCTTTCACCTTTTCAGTATAATGATGATCGCGTCCATCGGCTTCAAAACGAATATCTTTATAAATAAATCCGTCTTCTACATAGCGATGCAAGCGAAAAATAATTCCGTCAACTTCTTTGACTTCATTTTCTACCAAATTCTCAATAATAAAATCGGCATTCAAAAAATCAATCACACCAAAACCGTTTTCATTAAGCTCAGCTTTAATGGACTTAATCGTACGTAAATTATCAGATTCATGTTCAAAATAGCCAAAACTCGTAAACAAATTAAACACGGCATCAAACTGTTTCGGATACGGTTTACACATATCGTGCACTTCAAAACGAAGCGAATCATTCGCAAATTCAGAAGCGTGCGCAATACTGTTTGGAGACAAATCGACTCCTGTAACATCATAACCCATCGTATTCAAAAACACAGAATGTCTGCCTTTTCCACATGCCAAATCTAAAATAGTTCCATCTTCGGGAATGTTTAAAAACTCCACCAAATGTTTCATAAACGCTTCCGCTTCATCATAACCTCTATCCTTATAAAGTATATGATAATACGGAGTGTCAAACCACGACGCGTACCAAGTTGTATCTTCTGTCTGCATAATTTTATTTTGTCATTCTTACGGTATCATTGAGCAAAGCTGAAATGAAAGTAAGAATCTCATAATGATTAAGGTATCTTGAGCGGAGTCGAAAGATTCTTAACCCAATTTGTGCTTCACAATTATTAAAGTGCAAAATTAACATATTTTGTACTTCTATGGTCGTAGCAAACACGAAATAATTTCACAAATGAAAAACAATACTGCAATCGGCAATATTTTAAGACGAAATTTATTTCAAGAATAACAACAAGTAAGTACTGCAACTTGGTGCATTGCTTTTTAAAATGAGTTGCTCAATAAGTGTTTAGTAAACTATAGATAATTCCGTGAATTGCGTGTAAAACCTATATTGTTAACTTCTTATAATTCCGTGAATTGCAGTTAGTGTTCCTATTATAGGCATCCTTTTGTAGCTACTTTTACTCCTGAATCAAAATATGTTTTATAAAATGAAAAATATGAAAAATAAAATTTATGCGCTCTTAGTACTCGTTTTAGTTTCCTGCGAAAATGAACCTGCGCCAATAATAACGTTAAGCAGTGAAAAAGCTATTCTAAGTTTTAGTATTGATAGTATGGATGCATCCATAAATCAAACTGACAAAACAATTACTCTTGTATTGCCAAGCGGAACAGATATTACCGCCGCAGCGCCATTGATTACCATATCTGACAATGCAACGATTTCTCCAGACTCAGGTGTAGCTCAAGATTTTTCTGGTCCTGTACTATATACAGTTACAGCGCAAGACATGAGTACGGTAACATATACCGTTAATGTGACTGTAACTACAGTAGTACTTAGTGCCGAAAAGCAGATAACTAGTTTTAGTGTCAATGCTGTAGATGGAACCATTGATGAAGCTGCAAAAACAGTAATGATTACATTGCCTTTTGGAGCAGATGCTTCTTCATTAAGTCCTACCATTACTATTTCAGATCTAGCAACGATTTCCCCAAATTCGGGAGTAGCTCAAGATTTTACAGGGCCAGTTATGTATACTGTTACCGCAGAAGATAGCAGTACTGTAAATTATACAGTTACAGTTACTGTAACACAAAGTACCTGTGCAAATCCTGCAAATATTTATACGTTTCAGTACAACGGTAAAACTTATGAATTGGTAAGAGAAAATAAAACGTGGGCAAATGCGGCTGCTTGTGCTGTAGATAGAGGCGGATACTTAGCAGAAATTAATGACGCTGCAGAAAATACGGCTATTTTTAACGAGTTGATGAACAACGCTGGTATTTCATTAAACAATACAGTATCTAATAGTGGTGGCGCTGCATCGTATGTATTTTTAGGCGCAAATGATATTGCTTCCGAAGGTGTTTGGGTATGGAATGGAAATAATGACGCAAGTACAACACAATTCTGGCAAGGTGATGCTAATGGAAGTGCTGTTGGCGGATTGTATAACAATTGGGGAACAGAACCAGATAATTTTGCTGGAAACCAAGATGCTTTAGGAATAGGATTAAATGTGTGGCCACAACCTACTGGAGGATTAGGAGTAGCAGGTCAATGGAATGATATTCCTGCTTCTGACGCACTGTATTATTTAATAGAATTTGATTAAAAATTAAGACATAAATAAAAAAAGTCCAACAATCTGTTGGACTTTTCTATTTGTGAATTCTAAAATTCTAGCTTTCTTCTTCTCCTACAGTTTCATTCTGTGTAGTTACAGAACCTGTATCTGCGTTTCCGTAAACAGGAGTTTCATTTCTTAAAATGTCAATAACACGCGCAAAATTTTCTGCGTTCATGTATGGAGTTTCTTTTCGGTTATTTCTAAAATCTGTAAAGTAGAACTTCCCTAAATCTACTTTCGGATCCCAAAGTGCTTGATAACCGATTAACTTTGTCCAACCTTTGGTTCCTTGTGGATGATGTGGCATAACTTTTTTTCTTTAGTGGTTAATAATATATACCACAAATATATTGGGTGTAAGAAAATTACACAGGAGGGAAATCACCCTTATTGCTCTGGTGCTTAGACTGTTTTGTATAGGGGAAGATGTTATTTTTTTTGAAAATATATCATCTATAACTCATTGATATAGTTAATAAGCTGTATCAAATCATTCTCTTTACGAACTTTCAGTTTTTCACTTTTCATATAAGCTACAATCTTTGCTCTTTTATCAGAAAACAAAGCTGCAAACTCTTTATTAGTTCTCGGTAGTGGAATTGCCTTTCCAGAGTGATTAATTTCTACATAAAAACGGCTGCGTACATTCTGAAACTTTCCTGTATCATTAGCTCGTTGTTTTCTAGATGGCACGTACTTTTTACTATCTTTTCTATACAAAGACAAATAGTTATTGTCTTCTAACTGTACAAAATAGGCCAAACTAGCTTTTGCATTTTTATGTTTTTCCCATAAAACTTTATAACTAATATTACCATCTAAAAATGAAATTAAATGCTTTTGGTATTCCTTATCAATTAAAGCAATATCATTTCCGTCTAAAATTTCCATTTCATCCAAAAATGCATTGTATCGTACATTAAAAACATTTTCGGTATTTGAAATTGTTGCTTTTTTAAAAGTTTCTTCATAAAACTGAGAGCCTTCTGCATTGGCAACAAGGCTTTGGTATGTTGCTTCTGTTGGAAGTTTATAATTTGATAACGGATTGATATTATTTGACAAAAAAGAAAATTCTCGATCATGCGGACTTGTTTCTCTTTGGGAATACACTTCAGTAGTTACTGCTATAAGTAACATGCTTATACAGATTGTTTGTAATGATAATTTCATAATAATTTTGGTTTTAATGTTTTATAAATGTAATCAAAAATTGTACCGACATGATGTTTTTTCTTAATTTTTAAAAACTGCTTTTTACAAAAAAACAAAGAAAAAAAGCGATCCGAAGATCGCTTTATAAGGTAAATTAACAAATAGGACTTTAAAATGTATAGCTTTTCAGAATATTTAAAATAAAACGTCCCTTTTACACATTCAAACACATCAATCATTTTTTGTAATGCTGCTGTTAGTTTTTCTTTCACTAAATTGGCAAACCATAAAACCATGTTTACAAACGTTACATTAAATCGAATTTGAAGTAAAAAATAATATGAAATTAAAACACATACTACCATCTTTCCTCATATTTATTACACTTTTCAATTGTAGTGATAAACCCAAATCTACTTTAACAACTGCTCAATACTTTGATTTGGCTAGGCAAAATTTTACAGGAAATCTTGCATATGAAATCACGGCTTTTGTAGAAAAATATTGGCGAGTTGTTGGAAATACAGGTTATAATGCAACCATCTATAAAATAGCTTCAACACTTGAAGAAGCTGGCTATGTGTTAGAATCGAATGCTGCTCCAAATGAAGTCCTAACATACAGAATTGAAAAAAGGGAAATGAAAAGGGACACATGGGAACCTGTAGCTGCAAGTCTTACAATAGTAGGCAACAATCAAAAACTATTAGACCATGCTACCAATAGAAATATGATGTATCTAAATTCTGTATCAACACCACCAGAAGGAGTTGTTGCAGAAGTTGTTCATATAAAAGATAGAAAAGATTTAATGACTGCTGATGTAAAAGGGAAAATTGTTTTCGCAGAAATGAGTTTAGGATTTTTATACAGAAAAGCAATAGTAGAAGGTGAGGCTATTGGTTTAATTACGTATGATAATCCGTCATATTTACAACCAGAAAAGAATACAACTTCTATTCAATTTAGAAGTCTTCCGTATAGTGAAAAAATAAAAACATGGGGAATAGCACTTTCTTACGAAGCCAAGGAAAAGCTTAAAGCAAACCTTCTTAAAGGAAAAGTAACATTGAAAGTTCATATTCAAACGAAGATATATCCTTCTGAAGATTTAACAATTATTGCTAATATTAAAGGATCAGAAGTACCAAAAGAAAGTTTTGTATTTAGCGCTCACATTCAAGAACCTGGAGCTAATGACAATGCTTCTGGAGTCGGAGTTCAGCTAGAAATGGCAACCGTATCTGCAAAGCTTATAAAAGCGGAGAAATTAAACGCAAAACGCACACTGACTTTTCTTTGGGGCGATGAAATAGTTTCTACGAGACGCTATATTATGGAAGAAGAAAAACGAAGCGCTGACATCAATTGGGGAATCAGCTTGGATATGGTTGGCGAGAATACTTCGTTAACTGGAGGATCGTTTCTCATTGAAAAAATGCCTGATCCTAGCGCAGTTTGGACAAGAGGAAATGACAAGCATACCGAATGGGGAGGCAGTGTACTTTCGCTTGAAGATATGAAACCTCATTATCTAAATGATTTTATTATAGAAATCTTTAAAAATCAAGGGAAATTTGCGAATTGGGAAGTAAAGACCAATCCGTTTGAAGGCGGTAGTGATCATACTCCTTTTTTAAAGGCAAACATTCCAGGTGTATTGCTTTGGCATTTTACCGATCAGTTTTATCATACAGATAACGATAGAATTGAAATGGTATCTCAAGAAACATTAAAAAATGTTGGTGTTGGCGCCTTGGTAAGTGCGTATACACTCATAAATGCAGATGATACAACAGGAAAACAAATTATTCAGACCATTTTGGACAAAGCAGAAAAACGTCTTCGTGATGAGTTTGAAATTAGTAAAACGGCAGTTACTAATGGCAAGTTAAACACTGATGAAATCCAAATACTAACTGCTTGGAATAATTGGTACATTGATGCTTTGGGTTCTACTGATGATTTAGTTCCTGCATCTAGCAACCTATTAAAAAACGAAATAAACAAAGCGCAAGAAACATTAAGAAAAATAACAGATACGTTAATTCAGAAACTTGAAAAACATACAAAATAGTTTTACGATACAAGGATTTATAGTAAAAGCTAATGTATTACATTGAGAGCAGATGAGATTCAATTAGAATCCTTTATAAAGTTTAACTAGTCATTTTAAAATATGCTAAAAACAAATTTCTTTATATTTGTTGATATAGCCTTTGCAATTATAAATGCCGTAGCACAAAGAAATGAAGTCAATCAATTGTGATTGGACACTGTATAAAATGCTTGAATTTAGAAAATGAACACTTTAATAAATCACAAAAAATAATAACAATGAGATTGATATTAATTACAATTATTTCGCTAATCGCATTAAATGTAAATGCACAATCTAAAGATGAAATTATTAATGAATTGGAAAGTGTATTAAAAAAACATTGTGAAAGTACCCAATTAAAAAACGCTGAAATTTACTATAATACAGAAGAAAAAATCTTAGATTTTGGTGATCGTTACGATTTAGACACAACCAAACTGACCTATGAGTTTGTTGGAACGCCAGAAGAACCCATTTATATTCTTCAATTTGTACGAGATTCAAACCCGAACTCTTCCACAGGTTTCTTTTTTGACAGTAAAAAAAGTGTGTACCGCGTACTTGACTTAATTTATCTTTTAAAGAAATTAGAATAAAAAATACCGTAAGTAAAAATTAAATTTTATGAAAGTAAGACAACTTTTCTTTGTAGTACTATTGTTATGTATGAGCCAAAGCATATTTGCTCAATATAATTTATCTGATCAGCAAAAGTATATGATTAATGAATGGAAAGATGCTTACGGAGGAAAAATATATTACGCCTATAATTATCCAAAAACATACAATGTATACAAGCAACTAAAGCGTTATTCGGGAATGAGTTATCCCATCATATTTAGTCAAACATTTAATTGGGGACAAGCACATAGAGGCGGACTAATTATTTTAGATTATTCTACCATTAATAAAAATAAGCATGTGTTAGCTTTTGTATTTGCACACGAATGGGGACATCAAGCTTTAGGACATCAACCCAATATATACAATCCGTATGGTTCTACATGGAAAATACGAACTTCTGCCACACAAACCGAAGATGAAGCCGATGTATATGCCGGTAAGTTTTTGGCGACTTATAATTATGATATTAATGTGGTGTATAATTATTTATACAATTTGCCTAAAAATGAAAATGATCACACACATTCATCAGGGAGAAAAAGGGCAAAATTAGTACTAAAAGGATACCGATCTGTAAAAGGAGGTAGCAGTACAACTAGTAGTACAAGTAGGAGTGAAGTACGGTACGAATATGTGACTACAGCATGTAATCATCCTGCGCACCCAAATGGCGATTTGACAAATTGTGTACATAGAGCGCATCCAAACGGAGATGTTTATCAATGTCAGCACAGATGTAGAGACTATTACGGTCGAACTGTACCTTGCCATCCTAATGGAGATGTTGCTGCCTGCTCACACAGAGCGCACCCAAATGGAGATGTAAGTAGATGTCGCCATAGGTTGCACCCAAATGGGCATACCAAAAAAGTAAGGAAATATTAAATGATGAGGTTGTCTAATTTGAAAGGCTATGTAGTATACAATATTTAAAGATTTGACTTTATGATTGTATTTTTAAATCAAGAAATTCTGAAATTGCTACATTAATTCATCGATTAATTGTTTCATTATCAAATTAACGTACTTTTGCAGTCAGATTACAAGCAAATGGGACAAGATAATTTTAAAATGGTTGCCAAGACCTTACACGGTTTTGAAGACTTATTGGAAGACGAACTTAAAAGGTTAGGTGCGCAAGACATCCGTAAAGGAACGCGTAATGTTACTTTTAGAGGCGACAAAGGATTTATGTACAAAGCAAACTTATGCTTGCGTACAGCGATTAAAATCTTGAAGCCAATTCGATATTTTAAAATTAAAAATGAACAAGACTTATATGATCAAGTGTATAGTATGCATTGGGATAAATACCTAACGCATAATGATACATTTATGATTGATGCTACAGTTGCTTCCGAACAGTTTACACATTCACAATTTATTGCCTTAAAAACGAAAGATGCCATTGCAGATAAGTTTCGTAACACAGAAGGAAGAAGACCAAATGTAGATTTAAAGTTTCCGACCTTGCGTATCCATGTACACATTCAAAACAACGATTGCTCAATTTCATTAGATAGTTCGGGCGGTTCGTTACACAAACGTGGTTACAAAACAGCAACCAATATTGCGCCAATTAACGAAGTTTTGGCAGCAGGTTTGGTAATGCTTTCTGGTTGGGATGGACAATCTGATTTATTGGATCCAATGTGTGGAAGTGGAACGCTTGCTATTGAAGCTGCAATGATAGCTTGTAACATTCCGGCAAACATCAACCGAAAAGAATTTGGTTTTGAAAAATGGCAAGATTGGGATGTAGATTTATTTGAAAAGATAGAAGAATCGTCATTGCGTAAAATCCGTGAATTTCATCACAATATCTACGGATACGACAAAGCGCCATCGGCAGTACAAAAAGCAAAGGACAATGTAAAAAATGCTAATTTAGAGGATTACATTAAAATTCGTCGATCAAACTTCTTTGAAACCAAAAAAGAAGGCGATGAAAAATTGCACATTCTATTCAATCCGCCGTATGGAGAGCGTTTGCATATTGACATGGAAGAATTTTACGCAGATATAGGAGATACTTTAAAACAAGGATATTCAAACACAAATGCTTGGTTTATTACTTCAAACTTAGAAGCGTTGAAATTTGTTGGTTTGCGTCCATCACGAAAAATAAAAGTATTCAACGGAAAGTTAGAATCGCGATTGGTGAAGTACGAAATGTATGCAGGAAGCAAGAAAGCCAAACATCAAGATAAAGAAGATTAAAAAGACTTACACATGACATCAAAAACAAAAGCACTGATTTTTAATTTAATAGCGTTTGCATTACTCTTTTTAGTATTTCGTTTAACTATAGGAGCTATCATTAAAGGAGATACTTTTTGGCTTGCGTTAATATCGGCAGTTATTGCAAGTATTTTAGCGCCTAAATTTATTGTGGTAAAAGATGACGGCAAAGAAAAAATATTGATGAAAACTATTTTTAGTAAGGATGTAAGGGAGTTATAATTAATTCCCAACAACTCCAGATTAAATAATTTTTCTCAATTCTTCAACCAGCCTGCAATACTTTTTCTTTCTCTAGTTGAAGAAGGATGTACTTCATGTTCCATTTCATTACTTCGAAAAAACACCATGCGACCTTCTAATGGAGCAATGTCTTTTTGTTCACTGTTTAACGGGTATAAGGATAGAAGTCCATCATCTTTTACCTCCCAATTTTGATTTAAATATAAAACGATAGAATATTTTCGCCCCTTTTCACTTTTAAATTGGTCAAGATGTCTTTTGTAAAAACTTCCGAGTTCGTAGTTGGAATAATGACTTTCAAATGTTTTTATGGAAGTGAAGCATGTTTTGTTGAGGTGATGTATAAATCTCCAAATTTTCTGTAAGTAGATTTTTTCGTATTGATTTGCGCTAAATTTTTCAATCCAATTGACTTTATCGCTTCTAATCAATTGATCATTTTGGAAATCTGTTTTATTACCTATACCTGCCGATTTCAAGTTTCCAGAAGCATTCAGCGTACGGATGTTGTTTCTTAATCCTGTTGCAGTACTTGGAAGTATAAAATCATTACAACAACCGTATTGATTATCAATAAGTCCTTGTATGAGTTCCTCAAATTGGTTTTGCTCCTTTATCTCCTCATTATTCATACTTTTAGGTTTTAGCGTACACCTAAGTGGCTAATTCACACTAAAGTATTTTACAAGAACGTCATTCTTGGAGCCATTCTATCACAATTATATATAAATAATGAATTTGCGACGTAATGTCATTGTATTTTTTCTTGTTTCCCGTAATATGCAACTAAAACCTTTCCGAAAATAAAATAGAGTACCAACACCGTAATTCCGCCAAGGACAAAACCATTTTCTAGCAATGTTGCATATCCGTAGTAATAACTATATAGAGCTACAGCAATTATAAACTGAAGTACAGCATATAATATATTTCCTTTTGCACTATAGCCAAACATACCAAGAAAGTGAGTGTTGGTCAATCCGAAGATTAAATGCGGAATGGCATTGGCAATCAACGCTCCAATAATAAAATCGATTAGATTCATATTTTAAATAGTATAACTTTTCTAATTAAACTTTTAATAATTCATCTAAATACTGAATCACTTCCACATACTTTTCATCATATAACTTTTCAATAAAAGCAGGGTTTTCTTTCCCATACATTGCAAACATTCTACTTCCCGTATTTTTGGAATGTGTTACGTTTGCAATACGATCGCATAACTTTATAAAAGTAGCATACGGTGTATTTCGGATACCTTCATAATAAGCATCACCAGCACGTTCTTTTCGTGTACGACCTTTGTCATTTGTTAGTGCATAAGCAAGTTCGGCAATATCTTCATTCAGTGCGTTTTTGACATCATTATAAGTTTCACGTGCATCTTCAATCACATCATGAACCCAACAACCAGCTAACACATTGTCTTGCGCTTCTTCAGGGATTAAATACAAAAACTGTTTGGCAGCATTGACAACCATTTGCAAGTGAAATTCATACGGATACTCATCATAGTGATGATTAACTGCGCGATGTTTTTCAGATGCGTAGTTGCGTGCTTTTTCGTTGATTGTCATATGCTTTTATAATTTATTCTGTTCTTTTCTTACTCTAATAGGAAATTTTGGTGTCTTCAGTTGAACAGGAGGATTTTCTTTAAGTTGTTTCAATGCAATTTCAATCGCTTTTTCTAGCTGTGGATCTTTACCTGCAATGATATCTTTTGGTAATTGTTCTACATCCACATCTGGCGCAACGCCAACATTTTCAATCCCAAAACCATTTTCATCCCAAAAACCAAAGTGCGGCGCTGTTACATAGCCACCATCTATAAATCTAGGAAAACCCGAAATTCCGACTAATCCTCCCCAAGTTGTTTTACCAACAATGGTACCTAAATTCATCTTACGAAAAGCCCAAGGGAAATAATCACCACCAGAACCAGCAGCTTCATTAATAAGTAATACTTTTGGTCCATCTATAGAAGCGCTCGGAGTAGACATAGTTTTACCATGACTGAAACTCCAATTGGCCATTTTTTTTCTATTTAAAATATCTAAATAATAATCGGCTAAATGACCACCGCCATTAAAGCGTTCATCTACAATAATTCCTTTTTTATTGGTTTGTGGATAAAAATAACGTTTAAAATATTCGTGTCCTCTGTCACTAGTATTAGGTACAAATACATAACCTATTTGTCCATTTGTAGCTTCATGTACTTTTTTTACATTTTCTTCAACCCAGCTTAGGTTTCTAAGATTAATTTCATCATAAATAGGAACTACATTATATGTACGAGCATCAGAACCGTCTGGCTTTGCAGAAACAGTAAGCGTAACAATTTTGTCTACAGTATTTTCAAAAAAGGCATATATGTTTTGTTTCCCAGTAACATTTTTCCCATTTACTTTTATAATATAGTCACCTACATTTACATTAATTCCTGGTTCATTTAAAGGAGCTCGTAAACTAGGTGTCCAATTAGATCCACCGTATATTTTTGTAATTTGATAGCGATTGTTTTTAATTTCATAGTCAGCACCCAGCAAACCTCCATTTATGTATGGAGCATCATGCAACCAATCTCTGGTAAGTCCAAAACGATGATGTCCGACACTTAATTCGCTAAACATCCACTGCATGACTCTATACAAATCATTTTGAGTTGTAACATCCGCTAAAAACGGTTCATATTTCTTTTTCATTTTATTCCAATCAAGTCCATGCATGTTCGGATCATAAAAATAGTCACGATTTACGCGCCAAGCTTCATTAAAAATATTTCGCCATTCTTTAGGAGGATCAATTTTAACCTTGATTGATGATAGACTAACCTCAGAGTTACTAGGTTTTGAACCTACATTGACGACACCATAGTTGCCTTGCTTATAGTATAGCATTTTCTTCCCATCAGCTGAAATATCAAACCATGAAGCTTTCATGATCTCTTTTTCTTTTTGATCAGAAAGACTATATTTTTTTATAGGTTGTGGAGAGTAATAGTAATTTGTATGTGCTTTTCTAGCTACGTATAATAATTCGCCTTCTTTGACAGAAGCTAAATTTGCGTAATGTCCAGATTTAATAGGAAGTGCAACAACTCTATTTTGAATACCATCAAAATCAATAGTAAAGTCACTTACTTCTTTTTTGTCAGCTTTGGTTTTCTCTTCTTCCGTTTTAGTTATAATAGCTTCTTCATCATTCTTTTTAGCTAATGGAGAGACAATATCTTTTCGTAAGGTAACTACGTATATTAAATTTGTCATTTCAGAATCTCTATTAGATAAATCAAACCAATTAACCACAGGACCAGCGTCTGTTGAAGCTGTCATATATACATATTTACCGCTAGGATCAAAAATAGCTTCATTTACGTGAGATGAACCATCAGAAATAGCATGCGATTTATTTTGATCTACAGAGTATATATATGCTTTTTCAAAAAGTGTTTCTGTGATTACTACATACGTAATCCATTTAGAGTTGTGCGACCATGAGCGAAATAAATAACCTATTGAACCGCCTCTGTTCATAACATCAGAGGCAATTTTAGTACTTTTTTTAGAAGCGATATCTAGTATATAGAAACTTCGTGTATGATCGCTATAGGTTATTTTTTTTCCGTCTGGCGACCAATTAATATCACCATAAAAGCCACCATCACCTAGTTTTATTTTTTTGACATTCTTATCTTGAATATTTTGTAAATGCAATTCATATTCTCCAGAAGCATCAGAAAAATAAGCAATGTGTTTTCCATCTGGTGACCATTTAGGAGATTTTTCATGGACATCCACCGTTTCAGTAAGATTGTTTACATCACCTTTTTTAACAGGAATTGTAACAATTTCACCTCTAAAATTAGCAACCAGTCGTTTTCCAGTAGGAGAAATAGATATATTTTTTATATATTTTTTTCCAGAAACAAAACGCGGTCGCATTTCTAATAAATCGGTCGCAATTCCTATAGTTAATTTAGTACTTTTCTTTTCTATAGGATTATATATGTGTAAATAGCCCTCTTGTTCATAGATTAAATCTTTGTAATCAGAAGTCATTCCCAAGATTGGGAATTTTTCATACTCTGTATGTTGTGTAATTTCCTTCGAATTCATATCGAACGAATACATATTGAATTCTCCGTTTCTATCCGATCTAAAATATACTGTATTTCCAATCCATTGCGGATTTGTATCATTGCTACCAGCTGCAGGTTTCGGAATTTCTACAATTTCATGATTGTCAACGTTGTAAATCCAAATACGAGCTTGTTTTCCACCTCGGTAATTTTTCCATTGTTCATGTGCATTTGGAAAAGGAGTATAAGCGATATATTTATTATCTGGTGAATACGACGCATAATGCGCAGTAGGAACAGGAAGTTTTGTCACTGGTCCACCGTTAATATTAACCAAATATAACTGTCGATGCGCATATACATGACTATGCCTTCTAGATGCAAAAAGCACATTTTGCCCTGAAGCATCAAAACCACGAACACGGTCATAGTAAGGATTCCAAGTCAGTCGTTTAGGTATTCCTCCATTAGCATCTACAATAAAAACATCTGTGTTTCCATCATATTCTGCGCTAAAAGCAATTTTAGAACCATCTGGTGAGAATTTAGGGCGCGATTCAATTCCTTCATCAATTGTTAAACGAATAGGGTTGGAGCCATCTCTATTGGCAACCCACAAATCTTCTGCATAAATAAAAGCAATTTTATCTTTACTAATCGCAGGATCTGTCATCAAGCGTGTGTCTTTTGTATTTTGAGCTATACTTATAGAAGAAAAAACACTTATAATTAGTGTTAAAATATTGGTAATGAGGTGGTTGTGTTTTTTCATAAGTAAAAAGTAATTTTTGGAAGATTCAAGATACTAAAAATATATAGCTAAACTACGTTTTATAAACCTCAAATAGTTTACGTTTATGAATAAAAAAAAGCCATCAAAAATTGACAGCTTATACATCTTATATTTTGTAAAATAGTTTACTCTTCTGCTTCTTCTTCCACCTTTTTCTTTCGTTCTTTTTTATAGATTGGAATAGAGTAACTAATTGTATAATTGAATCCTGCACCTACATTATTATCTGTGGTAACTTTATTAAATCCAGGAATGAACAGATTTTGAAAGTTTTCAGGTTCTTTCGTGTTCATTAATCGATTCAAGCGCACGCTAAATCCCATGTAAATGTTATCGAACATTTCTACTTTTATACCAGCAACAACTTCAACCCAATGTCCGTTAAGACTAGAAAATTCGGTGCCAGGAGTTTGTGTCAATAAACTTTCTCCTTCTACATGCTGATTTGTTTGATATGTTGTATAGCTATTAAGTGTTTGCTTATGTGTGCTAAATCCATAACGCATTCCTACAATAATGGCGTTCTCCATTCCAAACCAGTTTTCGTAGGCATTAAAGTCAAATCCTAACTTAACAAAGCTTCCTTCTGTAGTGAAGTTTATTTGCGATTCATCAACTGTTTTCTTTTCGTTTCCAAGTTCGGCAGCGATATAAAATTTTCTTGATACTCTAAAATCGGCTGCAATTTCAAAACCTTGGTAATCGTCTTCCAATAGCATACGAATTGGCTTGCTAATATCGACACCAATTCGCAATGGATACGTATCTAATTTTGGAAGCGTATCGTTTGCCTTTGCTTTTTCAACTTCAGTAATTTGTGCAAAACTGATGCTACAAACTAAAATAGCGAGTATACTAGTGATATATTTTAACATGTGTAACGGTTTCATTTTGAACATTCATTTCAGAAATCTGTATGCCATTTGTAATATCTATCCAATTGTCGCCATCGTCAGTTACTACTACACCGTCAGTTTCATTCAAGGTATAATTTGTAACATATCCGCAGGCGCGAGAAAGAAAAATTTCTTGTGTTTCGTAATTAAACGTCAGTATATCTTCATTCCCTAACTGATTTCCATCAGTGTCAAGTTCGTAATTTGAAATAAATCGATATTCAGTACTCATTTCTTGTGTTCGTAGCGGAATAGAAACAGTATTTGTTGATTGTGCCGTTGTTTGAATAGGATCCACAATAAAAGTAACACCATTAATAACTTCTGTATTTGGATTAACAGCTTCTACCCATAAACCAGTCACATTTTTTGCAACGTCTTCTCCTGAGGTATCAGCAATGTCAAAAAACTCAATTACTAATAATGGCGTAGTAATAGTTCCTTCGACACAAATATCATCTTTTTCACAGGAAAACGACAAAAACGCTACTGTAATGAGCATTCCTAAGATTCCTATATAGGATAACTTTTTCATCTGTATATTTTATTTTATAACTTCTTCGTTAATTTCTTCTTTCTAAAAGTACTACATTCTCAATGTGATGCGTCTGTGGAAACATATCTACGGCTTGTACTTTAGTTACTTTATAAGTTGCATCCATCAAAGCTAAATCGCGTGCTTGTGTAGCGCTATTACAACTTACATACACTACTTTCTTTGGTGCAATATTTAAAATTTGCTGTACAACATCTGCGTGCATTCCGTCACGTGGTGGATCGGTAATAATTACATCTGGCGTTCCGTGTGCATTGATAAACTCAGCATTAAATACCTTTTTCATATCACCAACAAAAAATTCTGTATTCGTAATATCATTAAAAGCAGCATTTTCTTTGGCGGCTTCAATTGCTTCTGGAACAGACTCAACACCAACAACTCTTTTTGCTTTTTTTGATACAAATTGTGCAATGGTTCCTGTTCCTGTGTATAAATCGTATACCAATTCATCACCTTCTAAACCTGCAAAATCGCGCGTAATCTTATACAATTCGTATGCTTGATCGGAATTTGTTTGATAGAATGATTTTGCATTAATCTTAAATTTCAAACCTTCCATTTCCTCAAAAATATGATCGCGTCCGTGAAAGCAAACTACATCTTGATCGTAAATAGTATCATTTCCTTTTCCGTTAATTACATACAATAACGCTGTAATCTCAGGAAACGTCTCTTGTAAATAATTTAAAAGCAATTCACGCTTTTCTTTATCTTCTTTATAGAATTGAATCAACACCATTACTTCACCAATAGATGAGGTACGTAACATTAAGGTACGCAACAATCCTGTTTGATGGCGTGTGTTAAAGAAAGCAATATTGTTTTCAGTAGCAAAAGCTTTTACTGCATTTCGTATTGCGTTTGAAGGATCGGCTTGCAAGTGACATTTCTTTACGTCTAAAATCTTGTCCCACATGCCTGGGATGTGAAAACCAAGTGCATTTCTATCGCCTAAATCTTCTTCAGAATCAACTTCTTCTTGTGTTAACCAACGACTATCAGAAAACGAGAATTCCATTTTATTTCTATAAAAATACTGTTCTGCACTTCCTAAAATAGGAGTCAACTCAGGCAATTCAACCTTTCCAATGCGAGTTAAATTATTAAACACTTCTTTTTGCTTATAAAACAATTGGTGTTCGTACGCCATGTGTTGCCATTTGCAACCACCGCAAGTACCAAAATGTTCGCACACAGGTTCGGTACGTTTATCTGAATACGAATGAAACTTTACAGCTTTCCCTTCGTAAAATGCTTTTCGCTTCTTATATGTTTGAATATCTACCACATCACCAGGAACGGCATTTGGTAAAAATATTACATTTCCATCTTCCGTTTTGGCAACTGTTTTCCCTTTCGTAGCTGTATCGACAACAGTTACATTTTCAAACAATTTCTTACGATTCTTTCTTCCCATGCGGCAAAAATAACAATAGCGGTAAATATATATATTATTTATTGGGCGAATCTTTAAAAAAATGCTAAAAGTTTTGGAAAAATAAAAGTTTTATTTTTTTTGTAAATAAGGAAAATAGTAGTTATTTGGT
The DNA here is from genome assembly GCF_050633145.1 of Kordia sp. GTDB lineage: Bacteria > Bacteroidota > Bacteroidia > Flavobacteriales > Flavobacteriaceae > Kordia. The sequence continues at coordinate 28,773 of NZ_JBOEFY010000016.1, forward strand.
CGTATTTTACTTATATTGGTGGGTAGTATTTATTACAATTTTTAAAAATGAATATGGTAGAGTCAGAAGTTTCAAGAATACAAAATATTTTGATAGAATCTTTTAAAAGAGGATTTAAAGAGGTTAATTTAAGTTTTAATGATTTACGAAATGTCCCTTATTTTATTTTTGAAAGACCATTTATTGTAAAAAAGAGTAACAAATCTAGTTATAAATCACTTCCATATGAAAAAGTTAGAAAACTTAATTTATCAAATAATTACATAAAGGATTTAGGAAAAGAATTATCTCTTTTTAAGAGTTTAGAAGAACTAGATATTTCTGATAATGAAATATCTAGTTTGCCAAGACAAATAACACAGCTTTCAAAAATAAAGTTTATTAAATTAAATAATAATCCAATTTCATATTTACCTGAAAAGATAGCTTCATTTAATTTATTACAATCAATAGATCTTTCTCAGACTAATATTTACGCATTTCCTCCTAATTTTAAATATTTGCTTAACCTTAAATATTTGAATATCTCAAATTGTAAAATTACCATTTTGCCTAGAGAAATTGTTGAATTGCCTAATTTAGAAACTTTAGAATTAAATGGGACCCCGTTAGTAGAACCACCTATAGAAATAGCTTGTAAAGGTATTGAAGCTATTAAAAGGTACTATGAGGAAATTGATGCATCTAGTGAAAAAGATAACTTATATGAGGTCAAATTATTGCTTGTAGGAGAAGAAAGAGTAGGAAAGACAACAATTGTAGAAGCGTTGAGTAATCCCAATTTTGAATTTGACCTATACAAAGACAGTACTGAAGGAATAGATATAAAAACTTGGATTATTGAAAAAGAAAAATTAAAATTTAAAAAAGAGTTTAAAATAAATATTTGGGATTTTGGAGGGCAAGAAATTTATCACGCTACACATCAATTTTTTTTAACAAAGAGATCAATATATTTTTTAGTTACAGAGGCACGTAAAGATTTAAGACATGATGACTTATTTTATTGGTTAAATTTAATAGAGGTATTAGGAGATAAAAGCCCAGTAATAATTATAAATAATAAATGCGATAAATCTCATACATTTTTTGCAACAGATGCTTATCGAGAAAAATTTCCAAATATTATATGTACAAAAGATATTAGTTGTTTACCTGAAAAAGAATACACGATCAAAGAATTGAAACAATCAATTTATACAATAATTGTTGATGATAAATTAATGCCAGATGTAGGGATTGAATTACCGAAAGTATGGGTAGATATTAGAAACGAACTTAATTTGATCAGAGAGTCTGGTATCAGTTATATATCGAACAAACGATATTTGCAGATATGTAAAAAATATAGTATGAGTTATGAAAGAGCAGATTTTTTGAGCGATTACCTTCATGATTTAGGTGTTTTTTTGCATTTTAAATCTGATAAAACCCTTATTAATACTATATTCTTGGATTTTAAATGGGTAACTAGAGCTGTATATTGTATTTTAGATAATGTAAAAATAATATCTCAAAATGGTTTTTTTGAAGATAAAGATTTAGATCATTTATGGAATAAATATGGATATAATAATAAACGAAAAGAGTTACTCACTTTGATGAAAAATGAAAAGTTTGAAATTTGCTTTGAATTAGAACGAGGTAAATTTTTAGCTCCACAATTATTGCATCCTGATCGAATTAAATTCTCTTTTCCTGATCAAAACATCGACTTGAGATTTGAGTTTTGGTATAAATTTATGCCTAAAGGAATTATCTCAAGGTTTATAGTTAAAAGACATAAACTTGTCTTTGAAAAAAAATATTGGAAACATGGAGTCGTATTGATGTATCATGATACATATGCCATAATCGAAGAAAAATATTTTGAGAGTCCTAAAAAGATATCTGTATCCATTTCTGGAGAAAATTCAAAACAATTATTGTCTTTAATTAGGAAATCAATTTCTGATATAAATTCTAGCTTTAATCATATAGAGACAAGAGAAATGGTGCAATGTAATTGCTCAAGTTGTATCAAAAGTGACTTTCCAAGCTTTTTTAATTTAAAAGAGCTTAATAATAGAATTAAAAATAAAAAATATTTGATTGAATGTAGAAAAGAGCCTTATGAAAAAATAAGTGTTGCAAACTTGATGAACAGTGTAATAGTAGATATTAACTATATAGATGAACCATTAATTCCTGAAGAATTCGAGAAGTATGATGAAAGGCTAGCTATTAAAGAAATTGAAGATGTAAGACAAGTAGCTGGAAAAGCTAAACAAAACTTAATTGATAAAGAAAATGAAATTAAAAAGATAAAAAAGTTAAAAGGAGAAATCGAAATTCGAAAACGCACTTTTTCTGAGCTAGAAAAAAGAAAAAAGTATTTTGATAAACTTGCAGTTTTTAATCTTAAAAAAATATTATTTTTTGTATCTGTTATTAATATTTTATTTTTATCTAGTTGGATTTTATTGATATACTATAAAGGTTGGAATATTATGGAGCCATATACTTACATTGCTGGAGTAGTTTTATTTATGTTAGATTTTTTATATTTTACTTTATACCATAAAAGTTTGAGCATGCAGGATATGTGGTATAAAAAGTTAGAAAATAAAAAAACAGCTATTTATTTAACGAACAATTTCAATAAACCTGAATATGAACATTTGAAAGTTGAATTACAAGAATTAGAAAATGAGTATGATAAATTATTAAAATAGGACTTGAACTTAATACAACAAATGTTAGATCAAAAAAAGAAGCAAAGAAAAATTTCTCAAGCCAACTTTTAAAATAAGTTTCTTACTACCAAATAACATTGAATTTCTAACAGAAGCATGATATTCTTCAATCTATACTTTTAGATTTGGTGATGTTGGCTAATACTTTATTTATTCCTCGTATCTTTAAAAAGAAGAAAATAGTTTCTAAAAATTGAACCTTTCCAAGCTTTTCACGTCTTTAGTGTAAACGGAATGTTTTTTATGCATAAAAAAAATCACATATCAGATGGCGAATTGGTAACACAATATGTTTCAGGCAATCAAAAAGCATTGGCAACCTTGGTGAAACGATTTCACAAAACATTCTGCAATCATGCATATTGGATTGTAAAAGATTCAGAAGTAGCCAAAGACATTGCGCAAGACAGTTGGAAATTGATTATTGATAAAGTAGCTACACTTCAAAATCCGGCACGTTTCAAAAGTTGGGCATTGCGTATTGTTCACAGAAAATCTATTGATTGGACGCGTACTATCGCAAAGCAAAAACAGCAAAAAAATGATTACAAAGTCACCAAATCTATACGAGACATTCCGTTAACAGACATATCGCAGGAAAAACAACAACTTAAAAAAGCGATTTCAAAGCTCTCAATTTCGCAGCAGCAAGTAGTACAACTATTTTATGTACATGAATTGAGTTTGAAAGACATTGCTAACACGTTAAAAATCTCTGTTGGAACTGCAAAATCGCGTTTATATCACGCGAGAGAACATATAAAAAAACAATTAAAAAAATAGAAATTATGAGTACACTAGAAGACATCGACAAATTAATAAAAGAAACACTTACGGAAGAAGAATCTAAATTTTATGACGAGTTAGACGAGCAAGGTCTTTGGGGATCTGTCAAAAGTATTTTTGAAGGAAAATTAGGTTGGCTGGCTGTCATTATGAACATTGTCAATTTAGTCGCATTTGGAGTATTGGTATATTGTATAGTGCAGTTTTTCACTGTTACCGAAACCAACGAAATGCTCAAATGGGGATTGGGAATTTTAATCTGTTCTATGTTTAATGCAATGATCAAATTATATGCTTGGATGCAAATGGATAAACGCGCTATTTTACGAGAAATGAAACGTTTAGAACTGCAAATTTCATCTTTATCAGGAAAAGTAAATGAACATTCATAAAAACTGGAAAACCATTCGGAAACATGTAAACGAAAGCTTCAAAACAAGTTTGCATGTTTCTATTGCAACTGTCGATGCAGAAAATAATCCGACAATAACACCCATAGGTTCACTGTTTTTAAATCGTGATCAGACAGGATTTTATTTTGAAAAATTTACTTCAAAGTTGTCTTCAAACACAGAAAATAACAATAAAATATGTGTCTTAGCGGTGAATAGCAACAAATGGTTTTGGATAAAATCTCTCTGGAAAGGAAAATTTAAAAAACATCCAGCTTTGCAATTGTATGGTGTATTAGGCGAAAAAAGAAACGCTACCGAGATCGAAATCAGTAGATTGAAAAAAAGAATGAAGATGACCAAAGGATTCAAAGGAAACACATACTTGTGGAGTGACATGAAAACGGTAAGAGAAGTTACATTTCATAAAGTAACAAAGATGAAATTAGGAACAATGACTGCTGATTTATAACTACTAAGATGGACTATAAATATCCGTTTTGAATTAAATTCGAAAAAAATAAATTTTAATTCAAGGCGAATATTTAGTAATTTGCAAGCCTCTAGGGATGATTTCTCTCCCACGCTGAATTTTCGAGTCTTTCGAAAGGATAAAGGTAGAGAAGGAATGGTAACTTATGTATCATTTAAAACTTTATTAAAAATGGCTGTTTTAGAACAATTAACATCTCAGCAAGCAATTGAATTAGAAGACAAGTACGGAGCACACAACTACCATCCACTTCCAGTGGTATTGAGTAGAGGAGAAGGTGTGTATGTTTGGGACGTAGAAGGAAAAAAATATTTTGATTTCCTTTCTGCATATTCTGCAGTAAACCAAGGGCATTGTCACCCAAAAATTGTAAATGCAATGGTTTCGCAAGCACAAACATTGACGTTAACGTCTCGTGCATTTTATAATGACATCTTAGGACGTTATGAAAAATTTGCTTCCGAATACTTTAACTTCGACAAATTATTACCTATGAATACAGGTGCAGAAGCGGTAGAAACTGCTTTAAAAATCTGTAGAAAATGGGCATACGAGAAAAAAGGAATCGCAGAAAACAAAGCGGAAATCATTGTATGTGAAAACAACTTTCACGGAAGAACTACAACGATTATTTCGTTTTCAAATGATCCTGTAGCACGTAAAAACTTTGGTCCTTACACGGATGGGTTTATCAAAATAGAATATGACAATCTTGCTGCTTTAGAAGATGCATTAAAAAACAATCCGAATGTTGGTGGATTTATGGCAGAACCTATTCAAGGAGAAGCTGGAGTATATGTTCCATCTGAAGGATATTTAGCAAAAGCAAAAGCATTATGTAAAGCGCACAATGTATTATTCATCGCAGATGAGGTACAGACAGGAATTGCACGTACAGGAAAATTATTAGCGGTAGATCATGAAAATGTAAAACCAGATATCTTAATCTTAGGAAAAGCATTGTCTGGCGGAGCATATCCAGTATCTGCAGTATTAGCAGATGATGATATCATGAGTGTTATTCGTCCTGGAAATCACGGTTCTACTTTTGGAGGAAACCCTGTAGCAGCAGCAGTTGCCATGGCAGCTTTAGAAGTTGTAAGAGACGAAAAATTAGCTGAAAATGCTGAAGAATTAGGAAAACTTTTCAGAAGCGAATTAGATAAATATATTGAAACAAGTCCTATTGTAAACCTTGTGAGAGGTAAAGGATTGTTAAACGCAATTGTAATCAACGATACAGAAGAAAGTGATACTGCTTGGAATATTTGTATGGCATTGCGTGACAATGGTTTATTAGCTAAACCAACACACGGAAACATCATCCGTTTTGCACCACCATTAGTAATGACTGAAGAGCAATTACTAGAATGTGTAGCTATTATCATAAAAACATTAAAACAATTTGAATAGTGCCAATACGCAAACAAGATACTAACGTATTCGATAACTTCGAATTACGATTAAACGAAAGCTCAAAGAAGTTTCTCCGTGAAACTTCAAAATGGGCTTTCGTCCTTTCTATGATTGGCTTTGTGCTTTCAGGTTTCTTGTTATTTGTCGGTATATTTTTATTGATATTTTTTAATGATGCGGGAACTGTGTTTGCGAGTTTAGGCGAACTTCCTCCGTATGTATATTCCATTATTTATATACTCATCGCTATTATTAGTTTCTTTCCAGCATTGTATTTATACACATTTTCTAGGAGAATGAAAACGGCGTTGTTAGAAAAAAACACAGAAGATTTAACTGCGGCATTTTCAAAACTAAAACTGTACTATAAATTTCTAGTAATCTCTATCATAGGTGTAGTATTTATAGTTATCTTAACGATATTGTTTCTAATTCTTATGAACAATGGGTAAAATGTTGATGAGTTTTAAGCTTCTTCAATCACAGTAGTAATATTACTTTCAGTCACAATTAACTTCGATATCTCATGACTATTTTATGAGAATTAGTAGTTTTTCTATGATAATACATAATACTTTTATCGACAGTTAAAGTAGGAGCTTCTATTAAATTTGAAATAGTCTCTGAAAATAAAACGCTAGGAACAGAAAATTCTAATGAAGAGTTACTTCTCACCGCAACGCATATTTCAAAAACAGTATTTGGTGTAATTTCTCCTTTTAAATATCTTGTATAATAAAATTCAAGATTATCACTACTTATACAAGGTGCATAATATATATAGTTTGAATCATTAATGTTTTGTAGTATTGATGAAGAATCTGGAAGTGTATTAAATGTAGAAGCAGTATTTTTTTGAGCAATTCCTATTGTTGTTTCGCAAGGACCTTGGCAATTCGAGCCATCAAATCGTGCATTATTAAAATACAAAAATTGTCCATCCAAACTTATTCCATGATCCATTATTAACCAACCAGGAATATTCATATTAAAATCTCCTTGAACTCTTTCAATATCACTAATATTTCCAGCACTAAAAGTTCCATGAAAAAGGTTGTTTAGTTCCGCAGGATAATTTCTTGTTGAGGTCCAATAAAAATTACCATTCATGTCCATATCAGCAACTGCGTCTAAATGTGGCGATGTTGCTTGATTTGCGCCTGTTAATTCTCCAACAAAATTAAAAGTTGAATCATTGACTTTGGTTGCATAATATAGTTTTGTATTGATGCCATCATTTAAATTATTAAAGAATAAATAATTCCCATCCGATGAAATAAATGGTTCCATTGCATCAAAAGACAAACCATTAATAGTCACGTCAATTTCTGAGCCAAATTCAGGATATATGGTTTGTGGATTATTAATTTCATTGTCATTTGATGTGCATGAAAGTAACATCAGTACTAGAATTGAAACTATATAAATGAGTTTAATCTTCATTTTTTAATTATAAACATTGTCGTAACTGGTTTTATTTATTTTTTCTTCAAGTTTTTTTGAATTGACTAGGAACTAAGTTAGCAAAAGAAAATGACTCAGAGGAAATTCCGTAGAATTTTCCGAACCCACAAAGGGTAAGTTGCTTAGAAATGATTTTTAGCATATCAAACAGTCATTAATACAGAAAATACTATTTTTGTGTCTTAAAACTGTATAAAGTGAACCCTAAATATAAAACAGCAATCTATTTCTTTCTTGTATTTCTTGGAGGAGGATTATTACTCTTTCGAGAAGATATAAAAGGCGAAACGCAAATTGTTGTCACTGTAATTGCTGTCTGCGTGATGATGTTTGGTTTGTATAAAGTGACTTCTGCACGAATGTCAAATCAACAGAAAGAATACAAAGATCAAGAATATTTCAACAGAGAAAAATATTCCAAAGAAGAAGAATTAGAAGAAGAGTAAATATAAATAATCATGAATTTTCAAGTAGGAGATCGCGTAGAAACGATTGATGATGTAATCACAGGAACTGTACAAGCTGTAAATGGCACTACAATAACTGTTGAAACGGATGAAGGTTTTCCACTAATGTATGAAGCTGCCGAATTGGTAAAAATAACTACAGACGAAATTGCACGTCAACTATCCAATCAAGGAATATACAACGCTATTCAAGAAAAAGAAGCTTCGAAAAAACCAAAACGTAACTTAGAAAAAACACGAAAAGAACGTGTAGAAACTGTTATGGAAGTCGATTTGCATATTCATCAACTAACCAATAAGTATAAGGGTTTGAGCAATTATGACATGCTAACATTGCAAACCGATACTGCAAAACGACAATTGGAATTTGCAATTAGAAAACGCATTCCGAAAGTAGTCTTCATTCACGGAGTAGGCGCAGGTGTTCTTAAAGAAGAATTATACTATTTATTTCGTCAATATGACAATGTAAAATACTACGATGCTAACTATCAAAAATACGGATTGGGCGCTACAGAAATCTATATTTATCAAAACCCAAAATAAAAAAAACACATCAAATTGGTAACAAAACAATAGCTATTATATACAAATCTTTTGTAGAATATTTTCAAACCAAATAATTATTCAAAGATGAATAGATTTTTATTGTTTTTATGCTTTAGTTTTTTTTGTTGTGTATCTAATGTTCATTGTCAAAACGATGTCAGAAGTTATCCAACTAGAATACAAAATGTTACTCCTAATTGTGCCGTTTTTTCACATGATGGAAAGCGTATTGCAGCTGGTGTTTTCGGAGCCATTAGAATTTGGGATGTCGCAACAGGTAAAACAACAGATTATAAAACAGCAGTAAGTAATGAAATTCCACCTTTTGTAACCTTTTCTCCTAATGATAAATATATAGCAGCAGGAGTATTCGGGGCAGTAAGAGTATGGGAAGTAAAGTCAAAAAAGGTTAAAGAGTATAGCGTAAGAATAAGTAATATTACTCCTAATTATGTATGTTTTTCTTCAGATGGAAAATACATAGCTGCTGGAATTTACGGAGCAGTAAGAGTTTGGAATCTTTCAACAGGAAAATTTGTAGACTATCAAGCAAAAATAAGTAATGACATGCCTAAATTTGTAAAGTTTTCACCTGATAATCGTTATATTGTTGCTGGTCTATATGGAGAAGTTCGAACTTGGAAAGTGAAAAATTAACCTAAGTTTATTCCAAAATAGTATCCCAATAAAATCTTGCACATTTTAAACTTAAAACATGAAAAAATACATTCCTATACTATGCATATTTTTGATGATACAATTTTCGTGCAGTGAATTGAAAAGTGAGAAGCAACAAGAAATAGAAAAATTTCAGTCTGAAATGAAAAGAATTAATGATTCCTCAGCTTACTACTTTGACAAAGGAATCAAATTATTAAAAGCAGGTGTAGATCCAACTGAAATAGGAGCAAAAATAAGTTCTAAACTAACATACTATAGAACTGAAATCAATAAGAAATCGATGGAATTTCGAATTTCCTCAAAAAAACTAGGAATTCCTCAAGCAGAATACGATTCTATTTTTCGTGAACTAATGAAAAGCTACCAAGCCAATGTAGATAAGTATAAATACCTTGCTAAAAATGGTGTAAAACTGAATTAGAATCTATCAAACACCCAATACCAATAACCCAACACCTATTACCCAAAACCTAACACCAATCAACCCTACAAATCCGTATCAAAAGTTCCGTAAGGAAACTCAGAATAACGTACGTCTTGTCCGTTAGTTCCGGTAAATACAACATCTCTTAGCGTAATTGTATGTGTATAACCATCTAAAGTAGTACCATCTATACCAAAACTTTCTACGGTAATAACTTCAACGGTTCCTGCTACGGCAGTATATTCTAATGAAACGGGAGTGTCAGAAGGCAATTCGTCACAAAAATATGTTCTAGTAATACTAGTTTCAAAACTTCTATAAAAACAAAAAGACTCACTATCTAATATACTCACTCTAGGTGTATCTTCATCTACCGTAATCTCATTGATAATTAAATCATTTGGAACATCTAAGATCAAGGTTTCTGCACCATTAATCTTAAACAATAATGTTACTCCAGATGCTGTTGAGCAAGCATCAATATCAGCATTAGTTGTTAAATCAATTTCTTCTAAAGTTAAATCTCCATCATCACAACTAAAAAAAGTAAACGCGACTACAAAAAGTAACACTATTTTTTTCATAAAAGGTATAATTATAAATTCTGTATCAAAATTAGTAAACAAAAGTATTAAGAAAACTCTATTTATATCCAAACTTATTGTTAATAATTTTATTTAGACTATTTTTGTTGCGTTTATTTTTCAACCAAACCTATTTACACACAAACTAAATGAAGAATGTATATTTTGATAGTGCAGCAACGACGCAAATTCGACCAGAAGTTGTAGATCGTATCAAAAAAGCACTGGAAGACAATTTTGGAAATCCATCTTCAACGCACAGTTACGGACGTTCGTCTAAAACATTGATAGAAACAGCACGAAAAACCATTGCAAAATACTTAAACGCTTCTCCACAAGAAATTATTTTTACTTCTGGAGGAACGGAAGCAGATAATATGGCATTGCGTTGTTCAGTAAGAGACTTAGGTGTAACAACTATTATTACATCTCCAATTGAGCATCACGCAGTATTACACACGGTAGAACAATTGCGTGTAGAGAGCGATATTAAAGTAGCGTATGTAAAATTACAATCGTGCGGAACACCAGATTATGACGATTTGCAAGCATTGTTAAAAGCTGATAACTCTAAAAAATTAGTCAGTTTAATGCATGTCAATAATGAAATTGGAAACCTGTTAGATGTCGATAAAGTAGCCAATATTTGTAAAGAATATGGAGCATTATTTCATTCAGATTCGGTACAATCTATCGGACATTTTGAATGGGATGTACAAAAAACTCCTGTAGATTTCCTCGCAGCAGCAGCACATAAATTCCACGGACCAAAAGGAATTGGTTTTGCATTTATTCGAAAAGATTCAGGATTAAAACCTTTAATTTTTGGAGGATCGCAAGAGCGCGGATTTAGAGCAGGAACAGAAGCTGTACACAATGTAGTTGGTTTGGAAGAAGCTTTTCGTTTGGCGTATGACAATCTAGCCGAAGAAAAAGAGTATGTAGAAGGTTTGAAGACGTACTTTATGGAAGAACTTAAAAGAGTACTTCCAGAAGTAAAATTCAATGGTAACTGTCATGAAACGACTAAAAGCACATACACTTTAATAAATGTTTGTTTACCATTTGATCAGCAAAAAGCATTAATGTTGCTTTTCCACATGGACTTAAAAGGAATTGCCTGTTCAAGAGGAAGTGCTTGTCAATCAGGAAGTAGTAAAGGTTCGCATGTATTAAGAGCAATTTTAAGTGATGAAGATTTAGACAAACCATCGTTGCGTTTCTCTTTCTCAAAATTCAATACCAAAGAAGAAATTGATTATGTTGTGCAAACATTGCACGAGTATGCAAATTCATAAGTAAGAAATTAATCTGAGCAAAATTCAGAATCTCATATATAAAAAAGCGAGTTCATACTATTGAACTCGCTTTTTTACGTTTGTTACCAACTGTAAAATGATTTCACAAGAAGAGATAATTATTTTAAAAATATCTTTATATTGAAAAACCATTTACAAACTAGCTATTTCCTAACCCTAAAACCATAATGATCAACGTCATTGCATCGAATCTTAGTCGTGTCAAAGTTGTATATGTACTACTTTTGATCATTGCCTTTTTTACGATTTACAACACTATTTTTGATGAAAAAGTTAGTTTAGGTGGAGACAATGCAAGTTATTATACCTTAGGGAATTCCATTGCAAATGGTGACGGTTACACAAACATTCAGCATGCAGAAAAAGAAGCACATTACCACTATCCGCCAGGCTATCCTTTGTTGATTGCTGGAGTTGTTAAATGTTTTTCAAACGATATAATAACAATCAAACTCCTAAATGGAGCATTTCTTTTAGGTGTAATTTTATTGGTATTCTTTATCGTAAAAAAACTTTCACAAAATGATCATATTGCTTTTGCTGTCAGTCTAATTAGTTTGCTCAACTATCATATGTTAGGCTATTCCACCATCATGATGAGTGAAATTCCATTTCTGTTTTTCTCCTTGTTGTGCCTGTGGTTATTTTTTAAAATAGATTTCTCTAAACCTGTTTTTAAAAATGGACTTTTCTTTTTAATGCTGATTTGTCTAAGCTTTTCGTTTTACATTCGTTCCGTAGCATTGGCACTATTTGTAAGCATGGCATGTTTCTTAGGAATCAAAAAGCAATGGCGTTATGTATTCAGTTTGATTGCTGGTTTTATCATAGTATATCTCCCATGGATACTTCGAAATAGCAATACAACAGGAAACACGTATGTATCGCAACTGTCGCTAAAAAACCCATACCAACCAGAATTGGGGCAGGTTGACCTTTTAGATATTTTTGAACGAATTTTTCTAAATGCAGAACGATACATCACAAAAGAAATACCTTCAAGTATCTTTTATTCTGATGACTTAGTATATATAAATACTTCTTTTTCAATGGTGGAATTCTTGTTAGGGCTTTTAATTATATCAGGCATATCTTTTGGTATTTTTAGACTTAAAAAGTTTAGAACCTTCATACTCTTATACATCGTAAGCTTTTTTGCTTTACTAATGATTTGGCCGAGTGTTTGGTATGGAACACGCTTTTTAGTGCCACTAATTCCGTTACTTATCTTTCTTTTTATTTTTGGAATGATTTCATTTTTGAAATGGTTGCAGGAAAAAATCATTCCAAAACAACTAAAGCATTTTACAGCAATAACGACAGTTGTACTTTTAAGTTTTTGGTCTTTTATGTATGGAAGCAATTCAATTTCAAAATTGAAAACACAAGCTAACGATGAATATGCAGATAGTTATAAAAATTATTTCGCTTTTGCGGATTGGATCAATAAAAATGCTGATGATGCTTCTATAACTGCCGTACGAAAAGAAGGATTATTTTATCTATTCTCAAAGAAGAATGTGACTAACTATCAGAAAACGCTTGATAGAGAAGCCCAAATAACATATTTAAAAGATAAAAATGTAGACTATGTAATTGTGGAGCAACTTGGATATTCCTCTACGAGTAAATACTTAGTTCCCGTAATTGATAGATATCCAAACAAATTTAAAACCATCAAACAACTTCAAAATCCAAATACATACTTAATGAAATTTCTGCCTGAATTAGGATATTGGGGCGCTTGGGAAAATGATAAAAGAAATGGTTTTGGTACATATGTTTGGGAAGATGGACAAAAGTACACTGGACAATGGAAAAATGATGTGCGACATGGAAAAGGAACAGTATCTTTTAAAAATGGAGAGCGTTTGGAAGGAGCTTGGATAAAAGGAAAACTGAACGGAGAAGTGATTAAAAAAAATAAAAATGGTGTCATAATTGAAAAAAGCATCTACAAGGACAATGTAAAAATAGAAGTCATTAATGAAGCTAACTAAACTCTCCATCATCATACCAGTTTACAATGAAGCTGCTACAGTTCGGTTAATTTTAGACAAGATCAATGCGATACAATTAATCAATAATATTGAAAAAGAACTTGTTATTATTGATGATGGCTCACAAGATGCCTCAAAAACGCTTGTAAAGGCTTTTATTAAAGAAAATCCATCAATAGCAGTACAATTTCACGAACACGAAGAAAACCAAGGAAAAGGCGCTTCTATTCATACAGGAATTTCCAAAGCAACTGGTGAATACCTTATCATTCAAGATGCAGATTTAGAATACAGTCCAGAAGAATACAATTTACTATTGCAACCTATATTAGATGGTACCGCAGATATGATATATGGTTCTCGTTTTCTACATAAAAAAGGAAAGCGCACTTCTTATTTTTGGCATTACAATGCGAATAAATTTCTAACATTTCTCTCCAATCTATTTTCAGGATTAAAGCTGACTGATATGGAAACCTGTTATAAATTGCTACATACAAAAACGTTGCAATCCATTCAACTCAGCGAAAAACGTTTTGGATTTGAACCAGAAGTAACTGCGAAAATTTCAAGAATAAAAAATCTACGTTTGCAAGAAGTTGGTATTTCTTATGAAAGCAGACGTTATAATGAAGGGAAGAAAATTGGCTGGAAAGATGGTGTAAGAGCTATTTATTGCATTCTAAAATATGGACTCTTTCGAATGAATTGAATTTTTAGTTAAATAAGAATTAAGTTGTCTGAGTGGAGTCGAAGACAACTATCGTTTCTCTTCATACGGAAACTTTCTACTAGCCTTACGCATCATACTATTAATGATGTTTTTGGTGTTTTTTCCAGATTTACGATTGATTGTTTTTTCGTAACGCCACAATAGCTTACCAGATTTTTTATCACTTAATTTGATGATGATTTTTCCATAATCAGATTTTCCTTTTAAAAAGGTAATCAAATCAAAAGAGGTATCTACTTCTTTAGAAAGTAATAGGCGAGAAGTTAATGAACCACTAATAATGGCATCTACTTTTAAAATTTTGCATAACTCTTGTGGTGCGTAAATATCAATATTTTCGGAAGTAATTCCTGCTTTTTTCAACAAACGATTGGTTGTGTTGATATCTTGAAACTCAATCTTAAGTTTCTTTTTACGCTTTCTATTCAAAAAATAACTTTCCAACGCTTCCTGTACCGCAATACCTTCACGTTCTTCTAAGTCTTTAATTTGTTCTTTACTATATGAATTGCCTTCAGACTTTAGTTTTAATGTTGTCTGAAAAGGAAGAATAGCAATAATTTTGTGATCTTTTGATAGTTTTTCAAACGAATCACTTACGTAAATCTTCTTCTGTGCGTTGCTTTGTTGTATTCCAAAGCATAGAAATAGTAAGATGATAAGTATTCTTTTCATTTTCCTTCTTTTGTCATTCCTGCGTAGACAGAAATCTAATTATAGCATGATTTTTTTAACTTTCGCAAAGATGTGATTCCAATTATAGTTTATAAGTAAAAACCAGCAACTAACAACTAGTAACTAGCAACTAAAATCGCATTCCCATCTTTACATTAAACACACGACCTGTTAAGAAATTTGGAATTCCAAACTGACGTTTTGAATATACATCACGAACCCACGTATTGGTAATAGAGTTTTGCACATCAAATACGTTGAAAATCTCAAAACCTATGTTCAATTCTTTAAAAACAGATTTCCAACCGCTGTCAAACTGTCTGTCTTTGTCCACCAACACATACGAGAATCCTACGTCGGCACGTTTATAATCAGGTAATTCACTTTGAAACAAATACGGATCAGAATAACTTGGCGATCCACCAGGCAATCCTGTATTATAGGTTAAATTCAAATACAATTTCAAATTCGGAATCTTTCGCATGTAATCTTGAAACAGTACAGCAAATTTTAAACGCTGATCTGTTGGTCTACTTATAAACCCTCGATTATTGATGTTTTCTTCAGTTTTTAAATATCCCAAACTCACCCAACTTTCGGTTCCAGGCACAAACTCACCATTCAAACGCATATCCAAACCATAAGCATACGCTTTTGCATTATTATCTGCTCTATATCGAATACGAACGTTTTCAATAGTATACGCGTTTACATTAGATAAGTTTTTATAATACGCTTCAGTTGTCAGCTTAAAAGGTCTGCCCCACATTTTAAAACTATAGTCGTTTCCTAATACAACATGAATTGATTGCTGTGCTTTTACATTCGGATTTACAACACCATCAGGTCCACGCAATTCTCTATAAAATGGTGGTTGATGATAAAATCCTCCCGACAAGCGAAACAACATATCTTGTTTCCAATTTGGTTTGATAGCAATTTGTGCTCTCGGACTTACTACAGCTTGTGTATTGCTCGCAATACCATCGCCATTTACGGTCCAGCTCTGCGCACGAACACCAATATTTGTATACAATTCATGTTCGCCAACCATCGATTGCTTACTCCATTGTGCAAATCCAGAAAAACGATCAATTTGTGTATTATTTCGAGCACGAATCGATTGAAAAGGTTCTAATGGACCTTCAAAAGCTTCATACGGTTGATTGTTTCCTAAACCAGCTATTGGCGGACGAATAGAAAAACCTGCAGAATCAATCACTTCCCATTCAATCAAACGGTCGCGAATATCTTCATGTGTGTACTTAAGTCCCCAATCTACTTGATTTTCGTCTTCATCAATTTCATAAGTTCCTTTATGTTCTACGTTTACAATTAATGCATCTAAGTCGTTTCGACCATGATTTAACTGTGAACCAATTCCTTCACTAAATTCTACATCGCCTAAATCTTGATCGCCAATATTTGTATTTACTTCACCTAAGCGATATTGTGCAAGAATGTCAAAATGTTCCTGTTCTGTAGTGTGATACATAGAAGTGATAAACTTCAAGGTTACTTCATCATTCAAAAAATAATTAGCTTTCAAGGCTCCAAAATACGTTCGGTAACGATCTTCTTCCTGACCTTCATAAAAAACCAATAAAGCAACAGGATCTTGTAAGGTTCCAAAATTTGTTTGACGTGTTAATGGTTCGTAATCGTAGTCATTAAAAGAAACATTTCCTAAAAAGTTCAAGTGAAACTTATCTGAAAATTTATATGTCAAATACGTTTGAAAATCTACAAAACGCGGTCTGAAATTGGTTTCTGTTTGTTTGCTATTCACCAATAAGCTATTGTCACGATAACGAATTCCAGAAATGGTAGAAAACTTACTGTCTTTGCTAGCTGTTTCAATAGAAGCACTTCCACCCAGTAAACTCAAATTGACTCTTCCGCCAAAGCGTGTAGGTCTTTTATAAGTAATATCTAATACAGAAGAAAGCTTGTCTCCATATTTAGCTTGAAATCCTCCAGCAGAAAAATCTACATTTTGGACTAAGTCTGAGTTCACAAAACTCAATCCTTCTTGCTGTCCAGAACGAATTAAAAACGGACGATATACTTCAATTTCATTAACATATACTAGATTTTCATCGTAATTTCCACCACGAACCGAATATTGTGTACTTAACTCATTATTATTATTAATTCCAGGGAACGACATTAATAAATTCTCTACACCTGGGTTTGCACCAGGAATCAAGCGTACGGCTTCCGCAGAAACAGTTTGTATTCCCTGTACAGCTTTTCGTTTTCGAGAGTCAATAACTACCTGTCCTATTTGTTCAGCTGTTGTAGACATGATAGGGAACATTTCGTAATCTTCTCCATTCTTTAACTCAACAGTAACTGTAATAGGTTTGTGAGCAATATGTGTAAATGTCAACGTAACTTTTTCGTTGGCAGGAATCGCAATTTTGAAAAAACCATTCTTATTGGTTTGTGTTCCTGTTCCGACAGAAGTTTTAATATTTACTCCTTCAATTGGTTCATTATTGGCATCTAAAATGACTCCTCGTACAGTTCCTGTTTGCGCAAGCATAAAGCTGGCAAACAATAAAAAGCTTAAGAAAAGTGTAAAACGTGTGGGTTTCAATAGTATCAGTTTTTAGTTTTTCTATAAAATGTGCTGGTAAAAGTAGTGTTATTTCCAACATTATCAGTAACGATCAACTTTAAATTATGTTTTGCTTCGGTAAAAATAATATCGTTAAAATTGTATGTTAACATGCCTTTTTTAGGATCATATTCGAGTAAAATCCATTTTCCATTAATGGTTCCACGAAAACTTCGCACGCCAGAAAGGTCGTCACTTACTTTTACTTTTAAATATTTTTTAGTGGAAATCCACTTGTCTTTTGCAAAATTAATTGGTTTTACTTTTGGAGGAACAGAGTCCTTAGCAAGGAAATATGTACCCAAACTCTTCGTACTTGTAGTAAAGGTAGTGCCTTTCTTCTTTGTTTTGCTATATGATGGTTTTTTCTTTCTATTTAAGCTAGCTATAAATAATTGCTTTCTGTCTTTTGCAGAATACTTAGAAACGTCAAACGAAATTACAAAGTTTTTATGTGCAGCTACTTCATCATCGTGAATTTTATAGCGTCCTTTTTTATCTTTCGATAGATCAAAATAGAAATCTTCATAAAATGTATTCTTAGGAATATAGACACTTACATCACCTTCTTTAAGTGAATGTTCTGCATTTCGCGTGATTCTATTTTTGGTAATATTCTCTTTTTTCTTTTGTTTGATCTTTTGCGTTTTACCAACAATCGGAACCGTAATCGTAGTGATGTTATTCTTAAAATCTTTGACTTTTAAAACAACAGTATATTCTTTTCCTTCTTCTATTTGAATGCGTCCATTATTAACCACACCATCATAAATGCTAAGTTTATTAGCAGGAGTTACAAAACAGCGTTGTACACGTTGCTTTAACTTCTTAAAACGTGCATAATCAATCAAAGTGTTAATATATCTCGATTCGCCAAAGGAAAACTTATTGAAGGTATAGCTAAAGTTTTTTACACCATTCACAAAAGTTTCCACCTGATACACTCCGTTTTTGTTAAACGCTAAATCTTGTTGATCGTACGAGTTAATTCCTAAGCCAATTTCGCCAGAAGCATATATTTTAGTAGCGATAAAACTATTTTTTTGCTTTTCTTTCTTCAATTGCAATTGAATAACTTTATTGGAAGCATTTATTTGAGCAGCATCAGAAAGTGCATACGCATACACGCCATTTACTTTCGGATTGTGTGAATCTTTCACTTCAATACCAAACAACATCGGATTCATCGGTTTTGAAGCTGCATCCCTAATTTCAAAATGCAAATGCGGTCCGCCAGAAGAACCACTATTCCCTGAATAGGCAATAACTTCTCCTTTTTTAACGACTAATTCCGTAGGTTTTGGATATAGTTGAATAGCATAACTTTCCTTAGTATATTGTTGTTGCTTTAAATAGGCTTCTAACTTTGGAGATAATTTTTTCAAATGCGCATACACAGAAGTATAACCGTTAGAATGTGTTACATATAATGCTTTTCCAAATCCCCAATGTTGAATTTTAATGCGTGAAATATGTCCATCTCCAATAGCAAATACTTCAAAGCCTTCTTTCTGTTTTGTTTTAATATCAATTCCTGAGTGAAAATGATTGCTTCGTAATTCTCCAAAAGTTCCCGATAAAATAATAGGAATATCTAACGGCGATCTAAAATCGGCATTCGTTATCTTATTTTGAGAAGTGACTTGGGAAAAGAAAAATAAAAAAATAAAAAACAGTCTGTACATAAATCAAAAATGCGTTTGAAAAGCTAAAATAGCTAATACTTAGTTAATTTGGAATGTTTGAATTCAAAAACTGCACCAAAAAAATACGAACCTTAAAGTATTACTTTAAATAATAGTAAAAAACCTTGCGAACTAATTTTATGAATGTTAAATTTGTATCCATACGCATTGAATTAAAATGTAATGAGCAGTACTTTGAAAATCGTTGATTCTCTGGAGAATAGAGTAAGTAAGATGCTTCACAGACTTGAAGTTTTGGAGCAAAAGAATCAACTATTACGTCAAGAATTAGCGAATTCAAAGGAACAATCACAACGTTTACACGAAGAAATCTCTCAATGGGAAGAAAAGTTTAACACGTTAAAAATTGCAAATTCAATGCTTGGCAGTGATAACAACAAAAAAGAAGCTAAGCTTAAAATAAATACATTAATTCGGCAAATTGACCATTGTATTGCACAATTGGCTGAATAAAGAAGACAGTTCTTTACACTATGGAAAACAAGCTCAAAATAAAGCTTTCTATTGCGGATAGAGTGTATCCGTTAACCATTTCGGCAAGCCAAGAAGAAGGTTTACGGAAAGCGGCCAAAAAGATAGAAGCCATGATTAAACAGTTTGAGCAAAGCTACGCGGTAAGAGATAAGCAAGATGTATTGGCAATGTGTGCCTTGCAATTTGCAGCCCAAGTAGAACAAAAAGCCATCGATAAAGACACAAATCAAACAGCAATAGAAGAAAAATTAAAAGCGCTCGACGATTTACTGAAAGCGCAGCTTAGTTCATAAGTTCTTTAAAATATAATAGGTTACTGCCTACATTGGTTTTTATTTTTGATAAACTCAACGTTAATTTAATTAAAAAGAGTGAGTCATGGTTGTAAAAGCAAGCTGCCAGTGCAAATTTACTTTGTATTTGGGCAGATCCTTGATCAATCTGTTAGCTCTAAACTTGTTTTTTGGAGTTTATACAAAACTCTAATCAATGTAGGCTTTTTTTATTAGTGAAACTCAGTTTTGAAAAGCTCTAAGAGCATACACAAAAGTGAAAGTTGAACTAAACTCGCTATAGAGCGAGACCCCGAAGTTTGATGCTTTTGGTTTTGAAAAGTCCGTAAGACACACAAAACTATAAGTTGAACTAATCCCACTGAAAAGTGGAATTTAAGGTTTTATACCTTACTAACTAATACATAATTAAGATCGATAGATGATGGATAGTACAACAATTATAATTGCAGTTGCCGTAGGTGCAATTGGTTTAATCATAGGTTTTCTCATAGCAAAAAGCTTAGAGAAAAAACAAGCTTCAAAAATGATTGAAGAGGCAAAAAAAGAAGCTTCTTCTGTATTGAAAGAGGCAAAGGCAAATGCCGAAAATGTGAAGAAAGATAAAATTCTTCAAGCCAAAGAAAAATTCTTAGAATTAAAAGCAGAACACGAAAAATTTATCTTATCAAAGGATAAGAAAATGGCAGAAGCTGAAAAGCGTACACGTGATAAAGAATCTCAAATTTCTAGCGAATTATCAAAGAATAAAAAACTCAACCAAGAGATAGAAACAAAAGTAAAAGATTATAATTATCGATTGGATTTTATCGATAAGAAGAAATCTGAAATTGATCGTTTGCACAAAAGTCAAGTAGAGCAATTGGAAGTAATTTCAGGAATGTCTGCCGATGAAGCAAAAGAACAATTAGTAGCTTCACTTAAAGAAGAAGCAAAAACAGATGCTATGAGCTATATTCAAGGAAAACTTGAAGAAGCAAAGCTAACGGCACAACAAGAAGCAAAGAAAGTAATTATCAATACTATTCAACGTATTGGAACAGAAGAAGCAGTAGAAAACTGTGTTTCTGTCTTTAATATAGAATCAGACGATGTAAAAGGTCGTATTATTGGTAGAGAAGGACGAAATATTAGAGCGCTTGAAGCAGCAACAGGTGTTGAAATTATTGTAGATGATACGCCAGAAGCAATTATTCTTTCTTGTTTTGATTCGGTTCGAAGAGAAATAGCGCGTTTGTCATTACACAGATTGGTAACTGATGGACGTATTCACCCAGCACGTATTGAAGAAATTGTAAAGAAAACACGCAAACAAATTGATGAAGAAATCATTGAAGTTGGTAAGCGTACGGTAATCGATTTAGGAATTCACGGATTGCATCCAGAGTTAATAAAAACGGTTGGACGAATGAAATACCGTTCTTCTTACGGACAAAACTTGTTACAACACTCGCGAGAAGTAGCAAAACTTTGTGGTGTAATGGCTGCCGAATTAGGATTGAATCCGAAACTAGCAAAAAGAGCAGGATTACTTCACGATATTGGAAAAGTGCCAGATACGGAAACAGAAGTGCCACACGCAATTTTAGGAATGCAATGGGCAGAGAAATATGGTGAAAAAGCTGAAGTTTGCAACGCTATTGGAGCACACCACGACGAAATTGAAATGAATTCGTTATTATCACCAATTGTACAAGTTTGTGATGCAATTTCAGGAGCAAGACCAGGCGCACGTCGTCAAGTATTAGACAGTTATATTCAACGTTTAAAAGACTTAGAAGACATTGCATTTGGATTCAGTGGAGTAAAGAAAGCCTATGCAATTCAAGCCGGTAGAGAATTACGTGTAATTGTTGAAAGCGAAAAAGTAGATGATGCTAAAGCAGCTGAATTATCATTCAATATTTCACAAAAAATACAAACGGATATGACATATCCTGGACAAGTGAAAATTACAGTAATTAGAGAAACTAGAGCTGTA
The DNA here is from genome assembly GCF_050633145.1 of Kordia sp. Taxonomy (GTDB): domain Bacteria; phylum Bacteroidota; class Bacteroidia; order Flavobacteriales; family Flavobacteriaceae; genus Kordia. The sequence continues at coordinate 50,568 of NZ_JBOEFY010000016.1, forward strand.
AACATTGCTAAGTAAGCAGTAAACGTTATAAATACATTCACAAAACGTGAATATCGAAGTTTTTTTGAAACTACGGTATTCACGTTTATTCTTTATGGCAAACCTATGACGACAGCGGTTTATTTATAGGTATCTTTATGTATAACCTAAATAAAACTTAACATGTTAAAGAAAATCTTGAATCTAACTGGCGCTAATGCTCTTACGAAAGTACAGCAGGTAGGAGCCAATGGAGGAAAAGAGCCCTCCGTAGTGTCTTCTTTTATGTGTTACTGCAACAGTACTTTTATTGGAGAAAAAAACACCGTAAAAGAATGTTGGAAAGCTTGTTAAACCAGTAATGCTGAAAAAGAGGAAAAGCAGAAATCTTTCAAAAAAGGTTTCTGCTTTTTTTATGTTCTTGGATGAAATTTCTCCATAACCATTGCTAAATGACTTCGATCTACATGCATGTAAATTTCCGTCGTAGTAATACTTTCATGACCTAACATAAGTTGTATGGCACGCAAATCGGCTCCGTTTTCTAATAAATGTGTGGCAAAAGAATGACGAAATGTATGTGGTGAAACGTTTTTCTTTAACCCAGTTTTTTCAACCAAACGTTTGATAATTGTAAAAATCATAACACGTGTTAGTTGTTTGCCGCGTCTATTTAAAAAAACAGTATCGCTAAATTCAGGTACTTCTTTTACTAGAGGACGCGATTCTTTTACATAAATCGTAATGTACTTTTGTGTAATAGGACCAATAGGCACAAAACGTTGTTTATCACCTTTTCCAGTGACTCTTATAAAACCTTCATCAAAAAACAAATCGGATAATTTTAAATTCACCAATTCACTTACGCGTAGGCCACAACCGTATAAAGTTTCAATAATGGCTTTATTACGGTGTCCTTCCGCAGAACTTAAATCGATCGCAGTAATTAATCTCTCAATATCTTCAAGTGCTAAGGTATCAGGTAATTTTCTGCCTATTTTAGGCGCTTCAATCATTTCTGCTGGATTGTCTTTTCGATAATCTTCAAATACTAAATAATTAAAGAAACTTTTTAACCCAGAAATAATGCGTGTTTGCGATCGTGCATTTAACACTTTAGCAACTTCATAAATAAATTGCTGTACTGTTTCTTCATCAATAGATAATGGCGAATGATTGATTTTATTATGCTCAATAAATCGAATTAGCTTCTCAATATCATGTGAATAATTTACGATTGTATTGTTAGACAAACCACGTTCAATCTTTAAAAAGTGTTTAAAATCTTTAAGAGTGTGCGTCCATTTCATATTCAAATGTAGCAAGAAAGATGGAAAAGAGTTAAAGAAATATTAAAATTGAAGAGTTTGGCGTCAAAAAATCAATATGTGACACGCTAAAAAACAAGTTCTAACTTAAAATATAACACTTTTAGTACTAAGTAATTGATTCTGTTTTTTCGAAATTTTACATTGGCAGAATGGTGTCAATCGTAGTGAGAGTGGTGCAAAAAGGGGGTTTTTCCCCTTTTGTAATTTACAATATCATATATATATTTGTGCTTGAATTAATTAAAAAACTATTTTAAAATGAAAAAAATTATTTTAGCAGCTGTAGCTGTTTTTGGATTCGCTTTCGCTGCAAATGCACAAGATGATGACAAAGCAACAGGGCAAACAGCAGAAGGAAAGTGGTTAGTAGAAATTAACACTGGATTCGGTGAAGCATCAACATCTAACACAGCTTTTTCTTTACGTTCTATCGACGGAAATACTTCTTGGGGAGTAGGAGCTGAAGGTGGATACTTTATTATGGATGATTTAGCTTTAAAAGCTGGTCTTGGATATGCTGATTCTGGAGTTTCTGGAGTAGATGGTAGATTCAACTGGAAAGTTGGAGGTAAGTACTATGTAGCTAGTCAATTCCCAGTAGGATTAGATTTAAGTGGATCTACTGGAAACAGTACATCTCCATTATGGTTAGGAATTCAAGCTGGTTATGCTTGGTTTGTTGCTGACAACGTTAGTATTGAGCCAGGATTACGTTATGGACTTGGATTGAATGAAGATGCAGGTGATGGAGACTTAAATGTATTCGGAATCAATATCGGATTCAACATTTTCTTATAAGAAAATAATAGTATTACATACCAAAAAGAGGAAGCATCGCTTCCTCTTTTTTTGTTTAAAATTTATTAATACTGAAATATTTAATACTTTCGTTGGTACATTAACTTAGTACTAAAACAGATTTATCAATGAAAAAACGAAGTATTTTTTTAGTCTTACTATTAGTTGGATTTTATACAAACGCACAAAATATTTCCTTTGGTTTTAAAGGCGGATTGAATTTATCTAGTATTTATGGAGACAACTCTGATGGAACTAAAATGCGTGCAGGTGTGCATTTAGGTGTAATGTCTGAATTTAAACTAACAAGCAAATTTTCCATCCAACCAGAATTGCTATACTCACAGCAAGGAGTAAACCAAGATGTATTTTTTACACTTATACAAGATGCAATAGCTCCAGAAATAACACTGAAATCTCGTTATAACTATTTAAACTTACCAATTCTTGCTAAGTATTATGCGTCTGAAAACTTTAGTTTAGAATTTGGGCCGCAAGTAGGATTCTTAGTGTCAGCAAAACAAGAAGGCGATGGACAAGAGCTCGATGTCAAAGATGGTGTTAAAAGCATAGATTTTGGAGTAAGCGTAGGTTTCGGTTATAAACTTTCAAGCGGATTAAATTTTAGTGCTCGCTATAATGCGGGTTTATCTAATATAAATGATGTGGATGGTATTTCAGATGAAAACACAAATGGAGTTATTCAAGTATCAATTGGATATTTCTTGAAATAATTTTCAAACAACATATAAATTATATAAAGGAAGTCAACTTGGCTTCCTTTTTTTATTGAAAATTCACAACTAAAATGATTAGCCTTTAAGTTAATTTAATATTTTAGCAAGTACATTAACATAAATTAAAACAGATTAACATATGAAAAAATTATTAGCATGTATTGTGTTTGCATTTATTGGAATTTCGCAATTGCAAGCACAGGAAAATGGAACTATTGAAGTTGGAGCTATTGGAGGAGTCAGTTTTGTTACCGTATCAGACATCCAAGGAAATTCAGCAAGTGCACGAGTTTCTTTCAATTTTGGAGCTTCGGGAGAATATTATTTCTCAGATCGTTGGGGAATTAAGGCAGGACTTATTTATGACTCAAAAGGTTGGAAAGATGGTTTTATTAATTCTTTGGATCCAGCTGGAAATAGTATACGAACTGATGCTGACTTTAAATTGAACTACTTAACTATTCCTGTCATGGCAAACTGGCATTTTGGAAGTACTAGAAAATGGTACTTAAACTTTGGAGGATATGCTGGATTTTTACTAAATGCAGAAGAAACAGCATTTGGAACAGACGTAAAAGAAGGACTTACCAGTACTGATTTCGGATTGGCGTTAGGAATAGGATACAAATTCCCTATCACTGACAATATTAAATTAACTATCGAATACCAAGAACAATTTGGACTAATAGACACTTTTGAAAATAATACTGGTGATGCAGTAACAAACAGAAGAAGTAGTTTTAATGTTGGAGCATTATTCAACTTATAAAATATTTTTTCAAATATTAAGACAGAATACATACGGTATTCTGTCTTTTTTTATGCTTAAAAATTACCTACTTTTACAAAAACAATTGCCATGAATATCATCATCATTAATGGACCGAACTTAAATCTGCTTGGAAAGCGCGAACCCGAAATCTACGGAAGTGCTACGTTTGAAGATTATTTTAAAACATTACAAACACAGTTTCCAAAAGTGAATTTAAGTTACTATCAATCAAATGTAGAAGGCGAGTTGATTACTAAACTACAAGAAGTTGGTTTTGAATATGATGGTATTATTTTAAACGCAGGTGCTTACACACATACTTCTATAGGAATTGGAGATGCTATCAAAGCCATTTCTACACCAGTTGTAGAAGTACATATTTCCAATACATTTGGTAGGGAAACATTCAGGCATCAATCGTATATATCGCCCAATGCAAAAGGTGTTATCTTAGGTTTCGGAATGCAAAGTTATCAATTAGCAATTCAGAGTTTTTTATCGTAAAAAACATGAAATAAGCTAACGAATTAATTAATAATGGATATCATTCGGTTATTAGTGAATTCCATCTGACAGTATTAAAAAATAAAAAAAACAGATTGAAAAAAGCATACTTTAATTGGAGTACAGGAAAAGATTCTTCACTGGCTTTATATCATGTCTTACGACAGAATGAATACAAGGTAACGCAATTAGTGACTACAGTAAATAAAGACTACGAGCGTGTTTCTATGCATGGTTTGCGAGAATCGTTGTTAGATGCGCAAGTAGAACGTTTGCAACTACCTTTACAAAAAATATATTTTCCTGCACAAGTGACCATGCCTGACTACAATGCAGCCATGCAAAAAGCAACACAGCAATTAGTGGAACAAGATTTTCGTTATGGAATTTTTGGAGATATCTTTTTAGAAGACTTACGAAAATATAGAGAAGAAAAACTACTCGAAGTTGGTATAACAGGCGTATTTCCATTGTGGAAACAAGATACAATTGCTTTATTGAAAGAATTTATCTCGTTAGGTTTTAAAGCAATTACGGTGTGTGTAAATGCAAAGTATTTAGATGAATCTTTTGTGGGAAGAATTTTGGATGAAGATTTCATTAACGATTTACCTTCAACCGTTGATCCTTGCGGGGAAAATGGAGAATTTCATACGTTTGTCTTTGACGGACCTATTTTTTCATCACCAATTGACTTTACTATTGGCGAGAAAGTGTTAAAAACCTATACACCATCTAAAAAAGAGGAAGATAGTTGTACCTCAGATGATTCTGCTTGGGATACAGCTTTTTGGTATTGCGATTTGATACCGAAATAAGAGAAAACTCTTAAAAATTAACGTTTCTCTGTGAAAACTTTAATCAAGTTTTGGCAATTACTTAAGATTAAATTAAGACTCTCATGAGCTATATTTGACTGTGAAACAAAACGAAGTTTCACAGCAATTTTTTCATAGCTGAAGGTGGGATATCAGTTATTAGGTTGGTTGAGGAAAAAGTCATTCAAGTGAGATTGAATGACTTTTTTATTTTAGTGAAACTCAGTTTTGAAAAGCCCAAAAGACGCATTCAAAACTGTAAGTTGAACTAATCCCTTTGGATAAAGAGATCTTATAGTTTGATGTTCTTTGTTTTGAAAAATCTAAAGATGTATGATTTTTATAAAACCATTTTAGTGACAAAAAATGTTTCTAGTTCTTAAAAACCTAAGTGTACCACAACCATCGTATGTAAAGGTTACATTGGAAGCTGTTTGCCCAGCAGTTGCTGCACCTCCCGAATTTCCTGCGTTAGCATTGTTTCCTGCACCTCCTTTTATAAGTACATTATTAATGTTAGAAATTGTTGTTTTTCGAAGTCGAAGCGATGTGAGATTCCTTTTTTTCATACTGTAAAAATTTAATGTTTATACATATATGGGAGCGAAATGGAAAAACATTACCCAAGTCACATAAAAATCTCTTTAAAATAAACAATTACAGCAACAGGAAGTAGCCACTTAATTGCAGTATACACAATAGAAGCAATTACCGCTAA
>NZ_JBOEFY010000017.1:0-52719 GCF_050633145.1 Kordia sp.
ATGCACAAAACTTAGGACCAACAGGAACTGAAGGTTGCACACAACCAGGTCATTGTGTTGGACAAACGGGATGGTTAGGTTGTCACCAACAAGAAACTATTGCTACAGTATGTACACAAGTAGGTTGCGAACCAACACACCTTTTAGGTTGCACTGGATATGAAGGTTGTATTCAACCAACAGGTACGCCTCCTGAAACTGTGTGCCCTCAAGGAGATGCAGATGCTCAAGCACTTGGTCATACAGCTTATGAAGGGTGTGGACAACACGGAACTGAAGCTACTCTATGTACACAAATAGGTTGCGAACCAACGCATCTTATAGGATGTACTGGATATGAAGGATGTATTACTCCAACTGGAACACCACCAGAAACTGTGTGTCCTCAAGGAGATGCAGACGCTCAGGCACTTGGTCATACAGCGTATCAAGGATGTGGACAACACGGAACTGAAGCTACTGTATGTACACAAATAGGTTGTAATGACACATTAGGTCATACAGCGTATGAAGGATGCGGACAACACGGAACTGCTGCTACTGTATGTACGCAAATAGGATGTGGACCTACACATCTTTTAGGATGTACTGGGTATGAAGGATGTCACCAACCAGGAACTGCTGCTACAGTATGTACGCAAGTAGGATGTGATGGTGGAAATGCACAAGCACAAATACATAGTATTCCTGTTGCTAACTGTATTCCTACACGTAGTTGTACAGGAGCATGGCCAGTATGTTAATAATAGCTTATCTGTAATAGATACAACTATTTTTTATTATTATATAGCTGCCTGTTTTTTGCAGGCAGCTTTTAAAACTCAAAATTATTTTTATGCGCTTAACAAAGAAAAATATCACTCACTATCTACTAGACAAAGGTTTTTTAGAACCAACTTCATTCATGTCTGGAGATTATATGCTTACACAAACACAAAGCAGGAATTCTATTTTTAAAATTCAGCAACAGCTAGACAAAGGATTATTTGTTAAGCAACTCATAGCGCAAGATGCTACCAATAGTTACTTAATGCAAAAAGATGCTACGAGTCATTATTTAATTCATCAATCAGATTTATTTAAAGAAACAGCAACACATATTCCAGATTATTATGGGTACGATCCGTATCACAACATTTTAGTAACGGAATATTTTGCAAACACAAAAAACATACACGAAACTGTGTATAGAGACAAAAAACTATCAGAATCACACGCAGTTAAAATGGCGCATATTTTAGCTTCGTATCATTTTGATATTACTGATGAAATAAAAAATAATAGCTCACTACAATTTTTCAGCAAACAAATTCCTTGGATTTTAAACACAGGACAATTATTAAATAGAAGCTCAAAAGGGATTAACAATACTGTCATTTCTGAAATTCACAAACATCAAGATTTGGTAAAAAGAATGGAGAAAGTGGCTGCTCAGTGGGAAACTACAAGCTTAATTCACGGAGATATTAAGTGGATGAACTTTATTGTGATGCCAAATAATGAAGATGTAAAGTTGATTGATTGGGAAATTGCCGATTTAGGCGATCCATTATGGGATGTAGCTGGTATTTTTCAATCGTACTTTAGTGCATGGGTTTTAAGCTTTAACAATCAAAATATTCAACAACATCAGCAAATACAAGGTTCTGAATTTTTAACAATTGAAACCATTACTCCTGTTGTAAAATTACTTTGGAAAACATATGCATCTGCACAAAAATTCACAGAAACAGAAGCAAGAGAAAAATTACTCAAAACACTTTCATACATGGCTGCACGCATGATTCAAACTGCTTTTGAGAACAACATGGCACAAAAACAAATGTATGCAAACTCAGTACGTATTTTACAATTTTGCAATCATATTTTAGGAGATCTAGAAAGAATTGCGAAACAATGGAATTTAATAGACTAAGACGATGAAAGACAACACATATACACAACAAGTACAACAAATTATAAATGCTATTGAAATTACGTCTTTAAGCACTTATAAGGTACAAGGAGAAGAAGAATATGTTCAAAATCAGATGCCGTATCAAACATTTGCAGAAGATTTTAAATCGTTTGGAAGTAACTCAACTGTAGACGATCAGCAACAACGTACCAATCTTATCAATGCATTAACAAATACAATTTATTCTAAATTTTATTGTGGCATTAAAAATGGTCAACATACTTCAAAGATTCCGCCAAAAGCAGAACGCAATGAATTTATGGATCAACTCTCGCAAGCAAACACTTCTGTAGGTGGGTTTGATTATCATTGGAATATTTACAATATTGACACGACAACAAAAAATGTATACGTTCAAAAAAATGGCGAATTACGATGGTTACAACCTAATAGTTATCGGTTTGTAAATCCTCAACAAAAACAAGCAGTAGTTAATACCAAAGTAAACTTAACACGTCAAAAAGAAAACAAAAACATTCAACCAGTATTTTATCATGTATTTGGAAATGAACTATTTCCTCAAGAAGTAGAAATTGGACGTATTTATTGGAACGTTTCGCCAGAAGGCGCATCCAAACTCATCAACTTACTCACAATAACTTTAAACGATTACAAAATTCCGTTTCAATTCAAATGCTTAAATCATCCTGAACTCTACGTACGTTCTGATTCGGCTGTTTTATACTTTAACAAAAAGCATGTACAACTAATCTCTATCATTTTAAATACTGTAATTCCAAATTTAGAACCGTATCTTGTAGACGAAATTCCGATGTTTACCAAACAACTTTTTAAAGGTGTTAGTTACGCGGAAGATCCTGGGAAAGGGCAAAGTTTTGGAATGAGCAGATCATCTACCATTGCAACAGCTTTAGTAGATGCGTTTCAGCAAGAAAAAAATACAAAACAAACGTTTGACACTGTCGTAAATTCTTTATTAAGAAAAGGAATGACTCTAAACCGTTTGTACCTTAACAAGCATACAGCACTAACGCCAACGTTCCCAACTTATGAATAATATAGAAACCACACTCAAAAAAGATGTACAAATGTATGTGAAAACCGCACATAATATTGGTAAATACTTAGCCAAAGAAGCATTATGGTATAAAGACATGTGTAACTGGACAGGTCATGAAGTAGGTAGTGTAGGCGGTAAATTTGAAACCGTTGTCAAAGCTTGTAGCATTGATCTTTATAGCGGACTTACTGGAATTGCTTTATTCTTGGCAGAATTATATGAAAAAACCCAAGATCCTATCATACTACACACACTAAATGGTGCTTTAAATACTATATATTTCAATTTAGATAAAAATAAAGTTAACAACTTTGGATACTATTCTGGAAAAATAGGTGTTGGATATACCTTATGGAAAATTGGAAAAAAATCAGGGAATAACGAACTCATTACAAAAGCGCTTAGTTATATTAAATCTGTAAAAGATGAAAATATTGCCGATTATGAAGTAGATATTATTTCGGGCGCTGCCGGATCTATCTCTGTGTTGTTAAAACTATACTATGCAGAACAAGACGATGATTTCTTGGAAATTGCTAAAAAATGCGGGCAATTTCTACTAGGTAAAGCCATGAAAAAAGGAGACGTCTATTCATGGATGACTGTTGACCAAAAGAATGCCTTAACGGGATATTCGCATGGAGCTTCAGGAATTGCTTCTGCACTGATGGAGCTATATGCAACAACAAAACAAGAAGAATATTGGTATACCGCTATGGGCGGATACAACTATGAGAAGCAATGGTACAACCAACAAACGCAAAACTGGCCAGACTTACGTGAGTATAATGGCACTAAGCCGTTAACCTACGGAGTAATGTGGTGTCATGGTGCGCCAGGAATTGCCATTGCACATTTAAAAGCCTATGAAATGACCAAGCACGAATACTTCTTACAAGAAGCTAAGATTGCTCTAGAAACTACCAAAAGAAGCGTCATTCAAGAAACAAATATAAACTCAAAAGCAAACTTCTCATTGTGCCACGGATTGGCTGGAAATGCTGACATCTTACTATATGCGAGTCAAGTATTAAACAATCCTGAATATGCACAAATTGCAAAAAATGCAGGGAACTTGGGAATCACACAATACGATGCAACAGGCGTTGTATTTCCAAGTGGTGTAAACGATCCTAGCGGATTAACAATTGGGCAACAAGAAAATCCTGGACTCATGTTGGGAATGTCGGGAACAGGCATGTTTTACTTGCGTTTGGCAGATATGATGAATATTCCTTCTGCGTTGGTACCTTAGAATTTATGATATAAGAATTCGAAGATTTCACATAGAAAATAGTAGAAAACACAATTAACTAAAATATTGATTCTATAATCATATTAAGCAATATAAATAACCACAAACTACATTGGTATTATACAACCTATAATTGTCGAATTGTAGATTAACTTTTTATGAATTAATCGTTTTTATGTATTAATTTACTTTATAATTAATTTTTAAAATCAATAATCATGAAAAAGATAATACCAATATTAGCTATCATCATTCTATATTCTTGTGAGAATGATGAGCTAATAAACGATTCAAAAACTGCTCAAAAAGAAACCGCAGAAACAAGTATCAAAAGTTTAGATCTCCCAGAAGGTTGCCCTTATTCATATGATGATTATAATGCTATTGAATCAGATTTTGTTGTAAATAACATTACCGAATTAAAAACTGCGATCACAAATTCAGTAAATGGAAACATTATATATTTAAATGATAATGTAACTTTTTCTTTCGCTGAAAGCGACTTGCCAATCATCATAAATAAATCCATAAAAATTGTAAGTAATAGAAATCAAGGTGGTTCTGAAGGCGCTATATTGCATAATAATTTCGTTGGACAAACAATGTTTAAAGTTGAAGCAAACGATGTCACTTTTAGTGGAGTTAGAATCTTTGGGCATAGTACTAATATTTTCCCTTCTTCTGGTGAAACAACTGGTATTGAAATAGATTATTATGATAGATTAGTAGTAGAAAACTGTGAAATTAAAGGTTGGTTTTTAGCAGGAGTAAAAATCACTAACTCCAAACAAAATAAAATAATCAGTAATTACATTCATCACAATAGAAGAGCTGGTTTGGGTTACGGAGTTGCTGTATATAATGATGCTTCCACAGAAACAGATGTATTAATTTCTTGTAATAATTTTGAATACAATAGGCATGATATCTCTGCTAGTGGTAGTGAAGAACAATCGTATGAAGCTTCCTATAATATCATTGGAGAACCTGGTGATGATGGAGTAAATAAAACACATAGATTTGATGTACACGGAAAAAATGGAGGAACTGAAGAGGTAGCCGGAAAACATTTCAAAATTCATAACAACACCTTTTTATATGAAAGAGATAGAGACATTCCTATCAGAATTGGTGGAATTCCTCAACTAAGTACCGATATCAATAACAATACTTTTGCACAAAAATGTAAAAGACACGCCATAGAACAAAGAACGTTAAACAACGTGCTCAATCAAGAAAACTGGGTATCTATGAACGTTTCTAGTAATACCTATTCAGGAGAAGCGATCAATAATATAAACCTAGACAATTACTTTTTAGCTATCAATGAAGCCTATGAATTTCAACGATACGATTTTGGAAATGAATGCAACTGTTACAATGAAAAAGTACAAGTTGCACATACAAGTCCAAGTATTTACAAAAAATTCTATGTCGGAAATTGGGTCGGAAATTCAACAGATGATGTCCTTGCGTTAACACATGACAATAAACTTATCTTGTTCCCTTATAACAACAGTACTTTTTATGGGCAAGGTGGTCCGATTGAAGTTCCAATTATAAATCCGTCTAGTTATGTGGAATTTTACGTAGGCAATTGGACAAATAATGGCACCGACGATCTCATTGGCTTAACAAATACTGGACAATTTATCCTTTTACCTTTTAATGGAACTTCATTTGGCGGACCAAATTATGGGAACGTTATTGGACACGTAAACCCTAGCACCTATACAAAATTCTTTTCTGGACAATGGACAGGAAATGGAACGAATGATCTTATTGGATTAACAAATAGTGGTGATTTTTATCTATTCCCCTTTAACAATAGTACTTTTTATGGACAAGGTGGCGCTTCTCATGTGGGAAGTATTGGTTCAAATACATTTAAAAATTTCTATGTCGGAAAATTTAAAGCTAACGGTTCTGACGACTTGATGGGTTGGACTGATGACGATCAAATTATTTTGTTCCCTTTCAGTTCGAACACATTCCAACCAAGCTCTGTAATTGCTGTGAATTTTATACATTATAAAGATTTCATTGTGCACAAATCCTTCACTAGTCAAGCTGACGAGTTCATCTTTATTACTAATAATAATCGCCTGAAATTATTTCAACTAGAAAGCACATTATACAATAGACAATTTATTGGCTGTGTAAAAGAATACGAACTATTTCTAGGCGGAAAATGGAAATAAAAACACTTTAATTCCTACAAACAAAACTTCATAACAAGGGTTATTTTCCCTTTTATTTTTAAGGTATTCCCTAGTGAATACATTTTTAGAAGCGTGTACTTTTACTTATTGAAAGTTCAAGTAAAATTCATGTGTATTTCTGAATAGAGGTTGTAGTCGTTCATAGATAGTTAGGTACATGGATTCGAAGAACTTACGAAAATCCCAAGTGTCCGCTTGGGATTTTTAATTCAATGAAACTCAACTTTGAGTAGCCCAAAAAGGCGAACACAAAGATGTACGTTGAATTGATCTCGTTACAGAACGAGATCTCACACATAACACATTTTGGAAAAAAAATTCAACTTTCAAATCTACTTTTTCAGCACTCATCTTACTCTAAATATCAACATCTTTTAATTTCTTTGATTTCCGTGTAAAGTTTTGAAAAAAATTGCGTCCTATTATAGACTGTTTGATTTTGCGTATTTTAGCAGCTCTCAAACGAAAAACAAGCATAAAACATGGACAAATCATATTACAATCCAAGAGACTTAAAAAAATTTGGAGCTATTACAGAATGGAGCGAAGAACTTGGAAATAAATTCTTTGAATACTACGGAAAAGTCTTTGAAGAAGGTGCACTCACACCACGCGAAAAATCATTAATTGCATTGGCCGTTGCACATACAGAGCAATGCCCATATTGCATAGATGCTTATACGAAAGATGGTTTACAACGCGGAATTACGAAAGAAGAAATGATGGAAGCCATTCATGTCGGCGCAGCTATTAAAAGTGGTGCAACCTTAGTACATGGTGTGCAAATGATGAACAAAGTTAATAAGTTAGAAATGTGAGTAGATTGTTAATTTTGCAAAGCAAAATTGTACAAGTCACTCATCCTGATGAAAATCAGGATCTCGTAATCAAAAATAGAAAGGTTCTATATAAAAGTTGAATCTGAAACCCAAATACTCTAAATTACGTATACGACTTAGAGACGAAAAACAAAAATTGATCAATGGCGACAAAGTCCCTACAAAAAAGAGAAAGTGACCTAGCAAACACGCAAAAACAATTGGAAATTCTATCAAATGGAATTTTTAAAAGTGGTGAATTGCCAACGTTTGCAAACAAGATAAAAGAAACAAATCAATTTCCTCTAAAACCGAAAAGCATTGAAATATTACAAATCAATGTAGGGTATATGTGCAATCAGGTATGTTCACATTGCCATGTAGATGCAGGACCTGACCGAAAGGAAATCATGACGCGCGAAACCATGCAACAATGTTTAGACGTCATTGAAAAAACTGGCGCACATACGCTCGATCTTACAGGTGGCGCACCTGAAATGAATCCTAATTTCCGTTGGTTTGTAGAAGAAGCATCTAAAATTGGTGTCAAAGATTTTATTGTACGATCAAATCTTACAATCATTCGTGCCAACAAAAAATACTACGACTTGCCTGAATTCTTCAAAAAACACAACGTACATGTTGTTTCCTCAATGCCACACTGGACGCGCGGAAAAACAGACAAACAACGTGGTGATGGAGTTTTCGACAAATCAATAAAAGCGTTACAAGAACTCAATGCAGTTGGGTATGGAATGCCAGATAGTGATTTACGATTAGACTTGGTATACAATCCTTCAGGAGCATTCTTACCAGGCGATCAAATGGCAATGGAAAAAGATTTCAAAAAAGCATTATTGGACGATTTCAACATTCAATTCCATAATTTATTTGCAATCACAAACTTGCCAATAAGTCGTTTCTTGGATTACCTAATTGCTTCTGAAAACTATGAAGATTACATGTATTCATTAGTAGAAGCGTTTAACCCAAGTGCAGTAGCAAGTGTGATGTGTACAAATACAATTTCAGTAAGTTGGGACGGTTGGTTATACGATTGTGACTTTAATCAAATGCTCGATTTAAAAGTAGCAAGCAAATCAAAACACATTTCAGAATACAACGAAGAAGACTTAAGCAAACGAAACATCATCATCTCACAACACTGTTACGGCTGTACGGCTGGCGCAGGAAGTAGCTGCCAAGGAACAGTTGCTTAAAGTATACAAAATTTGGTATGATAGCATTTTTCCACAATGTGTAAATGATTGCAAACGACGATCTTCAGAAATAATGAGTGAAAAGCGGAATTGCGATGCGTAGCATCAAGCATGAAGCGCATGAACGAATGATGCGCAGCAATTTCCTACAGATCGTCTTGACTTTTTTGGTTCGTTTTTGTGTCAAGACAAAAATGAACATATATTCAAAAGTTTAAAAGAAACTAAAAGGTGATACCTTCAGGTAATATGAAATAAAAATTAGAAATGAAGTATATAATATATTCTATAATTCTTTTCACTTTCGTTTTCGCGAACGGACAAACAGCACTCGACAGTCTCCTCCAAAAAGAAAACAAAGAATCCATTCCATACATAACAGTTTCAGAGTTGGTTCAAAAGGAAAACATTGTATTGCTTGACAGTCGCGAAAAAATAGAATATGAAACCAGTCATATCAAAAATGCGGTTTGTGTGGGCTATGATAAATTCAAACTCAAAAAAATAAAAAAACTACTTCCAAAAGATAAAAACACACCAATTGTAGTGTACTGTTCTTTAGGAATTCGCTCAGAAGATATTGCCGAAAAACTCAAAAAAGCTGGATATACCAATGTGTACAATCTTTATGGTGGAATTTTTGAATGGAAAAACCAAGACAATTCTGTGGTAGACAACAAAGGAGAAACTACCGAAAATGTGCATACTTTCAATGAAGACTGGAGTATCTGGCTCAAAAAAGGTGTCAAAATCTACAAAAAGAAAAAATCTAAACAATAAACATGCGCAACAGTACAACGCTTCTCATGACGTTTACACGAAATCCTGAACTCGGAAAAGTGAAAACACGTTTGGCTAAAGGCATAGGCGAAAAAGCCGCTTTAGAAGTTTACATCAAACTTTTAGAACACACAGAAAATGTACTTCAAAAAATAAATACAGACAAATGTGTATGGTATTCGGTTTCAGTTCGACAGAACGATATATGGCCCGATGATTCCTATCAGAAGAAGGCACAATTCGGTAACGATCTAGGAGAACGTATGCTAAACGCATTTAAAGATGCTTTTCAACATAAATATGAAAAAGTAATTATCATTGGAAGTGACTTATACGATCTACAACCCAAACACATTGAAGAAGCAATTGAAGCTTTAGATACAAATGATATTGTAATTGGTCCAGCACAAGATGGCGGTTATTACTTATTAGGTATGAAAGCTTTGCACGAAAAAGCATTTGCTCCAAAAAATTGGGGAACAGAAACAGTCTTAGCAGACACATTGAACGATTTGGACAACCAAAACATTCAACTACTAGAAACATTAAACGACATTGACCACGCAGAAGATTTAGAACCATACGAGGCTTTTAAAAACTATTTACTATAACTAGTAACGTACATTCATCCTAAGAATATACGTTCACAAAAAAGCTACTATGAAAACAAAATTACTCGTATTATTATGCGCTGCATTTGGCGCACTACAAATTAATGCCCAATGCGCACGATCTGGAAACTTCGTCCAAAGTGATCCAGCCTACAGTATCAGTGGAACAGCAAGCCTTACGTTTACCACTGGTGGTAACAAAGACGTTATTTTCGATTCAAACTTTATGACGGTTCAAGGTTTAGACTTAAGAGTGTACTTATCTAAATTAGATGATATTCTGGCTCCTGGCGCAGATCCAATCGAAGTTACTACAGGACCACTTTTAGGCGACAACGGAATGACATCACCAGTATTATCGCCAATCACAGGAATGAAAACATTTTCTATCAATCAAACAACATATCCAAACGTTGACTTAGGCACGTACGATTATATTGTGATTCAATGCATCGGAATTAACGAACGTTGGGGTTATGTAAACTTAGGAGCGGTTAATGGTCCTGATTGTGCATTGCTAAGTGTTAATGAAAAAACGTTGAGTGAATCAGTGACTGTATATCCAAATCCTGCAAATGATTACTTTGAAATTTCAAACGATTCTCAAAACGAACTTGCAGTAGAAATATATGACATCTTAGGAAACAAAGTCATTGCTTCAGAAGCGTCGCGTGTAAAAAAACAATCGTTTTCTTTAGCAAACTTAAATTCTGGTGTATATTTAGTTCAATTAAAAAGCAATAACCAAAAAGTGGTTAAAAAACTGATAAAGCGCTAAAAACGTACATACATTTATGTTAAAACACATCACAGAAACAACCGAATATTTAATAAGTAAAGGATTTGACAATCCAGAAATTGGAATCGTATTAGGAACAGGTTTAGGAAAACTCATCGATGAAGTAGACATCATCGCAGAAGCACACTACAACAACATTCCGTACTTTCCATTAGCAACGGTAGAATTCCACACAGGAAAACTCATATTTGGAACCTTAGCAGGAAAAAAAGTAGTTGTTATGCAAGGACGCTTTCACTTATATGAAGGCTATGACTTTGTAGACATTACCTATCCAATTCGCATCATGCACAAACTAGGAATCCAAAAACTATTGGTTTCAAATGCTGCAGGAGCCATCAATTTAGACTACAAAAAAGGGGATATCATGATCATTGACGATCACATCAACCTTCAAGGAGGTTCGCCATTGGCTTTCAAAGGTGTCAGTCAATTCGGAGAACGCTTTGCAGACATGAGTGCGCCGTATGATGCAGACATGATTGCCAAAGTAGAAGAAATTGCAGCAACGCAAAAAATTGACATCCAAAAAGGAGTCTATGCAAGTGTGGTTGGTCCGCAATTAGAAACGCGTGCCGAATACCGAATGCTAAAAATTATTGGTGCCGATGCTGTCGGAATGAGTACTGTTCCCGAAGTCATTGTGGCAAATCATTTAAACTTGCCATGTTTGGCAGTTTCTGTCCTTACGGACGAATGTGATCCAGATAATTTAGCACCTGTAGACATTGCAGATATCATTGCTGTTGCTGGAAAAGCAGAACCAAAAATGATTACACTCTTTAGTGAGTTGATTAAAACATTATAATTTGGTTGTTCGTTGTTGATTGCTAGTTCTTCGTTAATTACGAATAAACAGATTGCATATCGACAAAAAAAACGAATTGACGACCAATGACATTATAAACTTGGGCGTATCCAAAATGCTTCACTCTTAGGGTGAAGCATTTTCGTCGCGCTCTCGCTAGTCGCTCTCTTAACGTTGAAATAAACGAGTTCATTGGGCGAAGTCGAAGTGAGGAGCTCCAACAATAGCTCCATCGCTTACGCGGAACTTCCCACAAAAATGGGAAACTCAAAGAAACAGCGGAAAATAGTAGTGAGTTGTTAGTATTGAGTATTTGAGATTGAGAAATAAAAAAAGTGTTGTCTGAGGCACTCAAAACAAACAACTGACAACCGACAACAAACAACTAGCAACAACACCATGAACACAAACAAAAAAATCGCGTTACTAACCATCAGATTATTACTAGGTTTTATCTTCTTCTTTCAAGGGTTCGGTAAACTATTCAAATTTGGTGTAGACAATGTATACAACAACTTTTTTGCTAAAACCTATGAAGGTATTTTACCCGACTTTCTATTGTATGGAACTGCGTATTATACATCGTATATAGAATTTTTAGGTGGTTTGTTGTTAATAATTGGACTAAAACGCGACTACACATTATACGCTTTGGCATCTGTGTTAATAATCGTAACTTTCGGGCACGGTTTGGTAGAACCAATTTGGGATTTATCGCATGTAATGTTCAGAGCAATTTTATTGTTGACCTTGCTCCTATTACCAAAAGAATGGGATTACTATCGACTAGACACTTTATTGAAGAAAAAATAAACAGAAACGATTAATGAGTTATTTAGAAACTACACACGACGTATACAAAGAAGCAGCATTAACTCCCGATGTTGGACTGTGTTGCACAACGAATCCAATTTGGGAATTGCCAGGTTTAAAAATTCCTAAAATCATGCAAGAAATGAACTATGGTTGCGGAAGCACAGTTCATGCACGCGATTTAACAAACAATCCGACAATGTTATATGTTGGTGTTGGTGGCGGAATGGAATTATTGCAATTTGCATACTTCAATCGTCAAAAAGGTGGTGTTATTGGCTTGGATGTTGTAGATGAAATGTTAGAAGCATCTCGCAAAAACTTTGAAGAAGCCGAAGCACAAAATGATTGGTTTAAAAGTGAATTTGTAGACCTACGTAAAGGTGATGCATTAAACTTACCTGTAGATGATAATACTATTGATGTTGCAGCACAAAACTGCTTATTCAACATCTTTAAAACAGAAGATTTAAAAAAGGCAATTGCCGAAATGTATCGCGTATTAAAACCACATGGAAAATTGGTAATGAGCGATCCAACATGTGAGCAGCCAATGAACGAAACTTTACGTAACGACGAACGTTTGCGCGCATTGTGTTTAAGCGGAAGTTTGCCAATTGCTGAATACGTAAAAATGTTGACAGATGCAGGTTTTGGAACCATCGAAATTCGTGCACGTAAACCATATCGTATTTTGGATTCTAAGAATTATCCAACAGACGAATTAATCTATATCGAATCAATTGAAGTAGCAGCAATCAAAGATCCTATGCCAGCAGACGGACCTTGTATTTTTACAGGAAAAGCAGCGATATACTTTGGTACAGAAGACTATTTTGATGATGAAAAAGGGCACATTCTACTAAAAAATCAGCCAATTGCTATCTGTGATAAAACAGCTGGAGATTTAGCTGCTTTAGGAAGAGACGATATTTATATTTCAGAATCTACATACCATTACGATGGCGGCGGATGTTGCTAAGTAAAAATATATGATTTACTAATTGTCAGATTGAGCGCAGTCGAAATCAAATTGAAACAATGTGCTTCATAGAATCTCGACTGCGCTCGATTTGACAATTATTTTTCTATTGAAACGAACCGTCACTTCGAGTGATTTTTCGAAATAACATGAAGAAAAATAGTATCGAGAAGTACTTTGAAATATATAAGTTCTTCATAGTAGATCTCGATACAACAAATCACAGATTTGCCACTCGATCAGACGTTTGGATAATAAACTAATAGAGTTTTCTAAGAACTCAAACTATACAAACACCACAATTCAAACACTGAATTGTGGTGTTTTTTATATTATATATTGAACGCCCAAAAACCTCCGTTCCTTTTACTCAAAACCACAGCAGGTTTTGGTCATTTCCTCCGCTACTTTTACACAAAACCTCAGCAGCTTTTTTGAAGGACTATTTTTAGTATTAAACTTTAGTTGATTTTAAAGTTTTACAAAGGTGTATATAAAATTTTTCATTCCATTTTACGGGAAACCACATTGCATATAAGTAATCTTTACTTTACATTTATGAAAAATAATAGGAAGTTTCGCTGTGATTCGTTCCTGTTATGAACCAATTTTAGTAAAAAATGGGAATTGCTATTATACATATGTTAGGTAAAATTTAAAACCAACCGTAAAGAATGAAAGAATTAGAATATATTAACGTTAGAGAGAAGATTAAAGATTTATCTCTTAATAATGGAAATGGATTAATATTTCTGCCTTATAATTTTGAAAACGCAAAAGGTGTTAAAGAATTTATTTATGATGATTCTGTTAAGGTAGTAAATAAACTTTGGCGTAGCGAAAATATAAATATAGAAAGACTAGAAAATGATATTTCGGAAACAAAATATTATCAAGAAAATGATATAACTTGGATTGGACCAACTATATTTATTGCTTATTCATTCTGGTCTGAAAATCCAAACTTAATGGCTGTAGGTCTATCTGTCGTTGCTAATTATTTAACCGATTTTTTTAAAGGCAAAACAGGTTCGCCAAAAATAAAATTAGAATATATAGTTGAAAAGAATCCAAAGAAAAAATCTAAAAACGTAAGATTCAGTTACGAAGGAGATATTCAAGGATTGGACAAATTACCAAAAATTCTAGAAAAGTTAAAAAATGAATAACAAGCTACTCGAATTCCGAGACATTGCTGACAAAGTGTTTAAAGATGAAGGTAAGTTTTTAAACTTTACATCAAGTGATGAAGACAAGAAGAAAGCAATAGAAAGTTTAAATGATTTAAAAGAAAAAGCTGAATTAGAAAAAAATAACGCTATTAAAATTTCTGATAATGATTTGGCTAACGGATTTGCAAGTTTTGAGCTTGTAATCGAATCTATGAAATCTGAATATAAGATGTGGTTATCACTAAATGAAAAAAACTACAATAAAGCTTGGGACTTTTTAGTTGACGCACAAGATTTTGCCATTTTATCAATGCAGGCTCATAATGTTAATAGTCATTTAGATAAGTACAACCAAAGATTGTTAATCATAGAAAAATTACTATTTCCGCCACAACTATTTTTTAGTGACAGAACTATTGTTTCAAAAAGTTCTTGTACTATTTGCAATAAAGACATGCAAGAATGTGAACACATAAAAGGTAAATTCTATATGGGAATTCAATGTTGTGAAAGAGTGGAAAAAATTGAATCTATTGAAGGAATTGACATTGTTAAAGAACCTGCCAATAAAAAATGTAGAGCAATTTTCTGAAAAAAACTTTGCTTAACAACGTATATAAAAATAGCTGGTTAACCGCTTAAACGAAACAAAACGAAGAAAATAAAGGTCTGTTATCATCCGAAAAAATTAGTGTATAAATCCGCTACTTTTCATATACAAGACCGTACCAACAAGTAATACAAAGTAAATGAGTAAACCATCAACTGAAAATTTGAATCTAATTACTAAGCCAGATGATCTGCAAAATCTTTGTAAATCAATTTCTGTATTAGAGGCAATCATTTGTCCTGCATGGGAATATAGATATTACTCTTATCAAAAGGATTGGAGCGAAAAAGAAGAGTTTTGTGAAATGCGAAACGGACAAGGAGACCAAATGTTGATTCTATTTAGCAATGATACAATATGCATAAACGGATTCGCTAAAGAAAGTAAAATGAATGGTTGGAAAAATATTCGCATAAAAGAGAAAAAATCTTTTATGGATAAATTATTTAGCTCAAAGAAAGAACCGAAAACAGAATTAATTCAAGAGATACCAAATGGAATTGTTACAGATTTACCTAAAGCCTTTAACGAATTCATTTATAGAGAACCTGTTAAAAGCATTGGAACAACATTTTGCATTTGGAACATTGAAAAAGACACAGGTTGGAAAATAGGAAAAATCAATCTCCCAGACGATGATTACCAAGATGGTTCTTCTGACTTACTCCAATTATTGGATGGAAAGCCAGCAACTTATAAGAAGTGGGCAGAGGAATACTATGAAGAAGAATTTGAGAGTAGAGAACTCAAATTAGAGTTGGTAGATAAGATTTATTCAGGATTCAGTATTACAAGAGAGTTAGTTCTTGAGATAAACCCTAATTTAGACGACTTCGAAAAACTTAAAACCGATTTGAATGACATTGGCTATAAACATGAATTATAAAAAAATTAGTTGGTAACAATGTATAATAAATCATAGCTACCTATTTGCAGGCTACACTTATTATAACAAACGTCACCACGAATTTTCACAAAATTCTCGCAAAGACGTTTCAAGCTCAAAACGTCACTTCGAGTGATTTTTCGAAATAACATGAAGAAAAATAGTATCGAGAAGTAATTTGAAATATATAAGTTCTTCATAGTAGATCTCGATACAACAAATCACAGATTTGCCACTCGATCAGACGTTTGGATACTAAACTAATAGAGTTTTCCAAGAACACAAACTATACAAACACCACAGTTCACGCACTGAACTGTGGTGTTTGCGTATTGGTCATTTTATACCGACCTTGAAAAATGTAGTTTTATGCTATAAAACGAAATTCAATGAAAAGTTTTCTATCTATCTTTTTTTGTTTGATTTTTTCCGCAGTAGCGATTGGACAAGATTATGACGCATTAGCAACTCAAATTTTAGAAGACATTCCGTTAGAAAATTTCAAAAAAGAACCTACTTTTTTAAGAGTTTCCTATGCTAAAAATGGTGATCTTATTGATGAAAATGGCAAAGATTACAGCTATCAAACAAAAAATACAGTAGCACGAACACACTTTTTATCTCCCAAAAATCTAGCACGTTTACAACGTAAAATAAAAACTGCATTAATTCCGTATTTAGAAGCTCAAACAATGCAAAGCGGTATCTATTTTCACGGAAACTCTGTATTTAAAGGATATCCTGATTTAATGCCGAAATTTGAAACGATTACTCGTGGAGAAATAATAATCTATAACAGAAAACAAGCTATTGGATATTTTCCGTATAAAAACAAACCTATAAATGTTAACGTTCAAAAATCACTTTGGGACTATATCAAACAAACAAATCATATACAATTAGAGTTTCATCAATCGAGTGCAAATAAAGTGCTTGTCACAGGAACTATCAATCATAAAAAAGTAGTACTCAACTACCAATTAGTTTATGGAAAATGGCAGCAAGTTCCTCAATTCCGCACCAGCGATATTACACATTACAACCACGGCGGCGAATTATTTATACAACACAATAATATCACATTTGAATATGAAAAACTATTTGATCTTGAAGATGTTGACATAGTTTCAGAAACAGACATTACTCCTGTTCATAAAGAATCCTTTACCTCTGAAAATTTAATCAGTGTTGATTCAATAACAGATTTTAGTTTTTCAGATTTAAGAAACCTAAAATTTACTCATGAAAACAAAGATAAAAGTGAGAAGTATGCGTTTTTTCAATTCAATACAGAACTATTTGCTTTAGTCTACTACTTCAAAGATGATGAGAAATGGTCTTTTAGTGAAGTCACTCTCTATGCGTACAGTCCAATTTCTATCACACAAAACAAAAGAGTTTATTATCTTTTTGGTGAAGATGATGGTGTGATTATTCCTGAACAAAATGGCATACATGTCTATCTTGGTAAAACTGAACGATTTTATAATTTCAAAGGTTTTTCTACAAAAAAGCAACAAGAACACAACAGAAATTACGACACCGAAATCTTAGCAAATATTGCAAACAAGCGAAAATTCGACCTTTTTTATCAAATCAAAGAAGAAGGAGAAGAAAAACGTATGTATAATTATCTTGGTATCGATAAATTGGGAAAAGTGTACGATTCTATTTTTGTAAATAATTTTATTGTTGGCGTCAAAGACGGCATGTATGATATTTATAATCAAGCGTTTCAAAAACTTCCTTTAGAAAACGTTCGTGCATTTCATCTAGAAAACACATCAACAACTGAAGGTTCAAACTATATTCCGCATACTGCACAAATTCTTCACAAAAATACATTGAAGAAAATCTATTTATCACTCAAAGAGGAAAAGAAAAATTATTTTGGTGCAATTTTATTACACGGACTTCCTATGGAAGGAACTGTTCAGAAGATTATCGAAAAAAATGATAGTTTATACATCGCAAATATTGATGAATATAATCCTGATTGGGTAGTATATGAATATAAAATTCTAATAACTCCTAAAGAAATTGATAGTATCTATTTTGTTAGTAATAAAACAAAAACAGTTAATTACACAGCTGTTCCACTTCGATATGGATTGGATTTAAACGAAATTGTACATGTAAAAACAAAACAAGGAATACATTATTTATACCATACTTCATACCTAAACAAACAGACTTCTCCTTTTATAAAAACTGCTTTAAACGAAGTTGAAGCGTATGCAGATTGCATTCGTTTCAAAGAAAATAACCTATACGGCTACTACGGAATTCATTTAAAAGGACGTTTTAAAAAACTGGATGCTTTTCAAGGTTTTTTTGCAAAGTTCGAATTGCCAAATGGGCAAAAAGGCTGGCTTGATAGAAACGGAAAAGAGTATTTAAATTTATAGATCATGAAAATTATTGTATCGATATATTGCTGCTTCCTCTTCTCTATTGTTTCCTTTGGACAAACGAATACTGTTTTAAAATTGGAAAGAGAAAAAGCTGATTTTTATACTATATCTAAAAATGAACTGACAACATACTTCAAACATAAAAAGGAACACTTTAGTGTCAATGAACATTTTCAACTTTACAGAAGAAAAGTCGTCACAAAAACAGTTCAGACAAAAATTTCAAACTTCCCGAAACAATTAAAAAACGTTTCTAACATTGTCAAATATGATTTTAAAAGCCTAGTAAACAATAAGTTTATCGCATATAAAGATGATGTTAAATATGAGTTGTTTCAATTGAATACAGAACTATTTATCTTAAAAGAATTTCGCAAAGATATAGATACCGAAAACCGAGAAATATGGCGTCAATATGGAATTCAATTCATTCCTTTCACCTATGTTGATTTTAAAAAAGGTAAAAAAATAATCAAGTTTTTAGGTTATACTTCAGGACATATTATTCCCAAAAAAGATACAATTGAAACTACGGTTTGGATTTATCATAACAGGAAGAAATTGATTCCTATTCAGTTTACAGATATACAAGCATTTGATAGAAAATTTACAAGCAAAGAACTATCTGAAATGATTTATGGTCGCAATAGACTTCAAAGATATTATGAGATCGTAACCAAAAAAAACAAGAAACGTTTGTACAATTATCGCGGTGAAAATGTTCTGCAAAAAAGCTACGATTCTATTGTATTGAGTAGTTTTATTATTGGCTACAAAGGCAAAAAAAATGATGTGTATAATCAAACATTTCAAAAATTAGCATTGCCAAAATTACAAGCAGTTTATTTAGATAGAAGCAATTTATACAACTTGCAAATCATTCAAAACAATGAACTAAAAAGCATTCCACTTTCTGGCGATACTTCCGAAAAATACATGCTTTCAAATCCGACTCCACCATACATGCCAACACTTACATCGGAACTTGAATATCGTATTGAGGAACGCGAAAACGAATTTGCGATACTACGCGAGTTTACTTTTGATACAGTAACCATTCCGAAGAAAGGCATTAAGGACATATTCTTTCTCAAAAACAAACAGCAAAAAATCACAACCGAACATGCTCCTTTTATTATTACAAAACATACGAACAATCAATATTCTATGGTTGACGTATATCATCCAACTAAAAAATTACTAGAAACTGTTGATCGAATTGAGTTGATTCACAATAGTATCCGTTTCAAAGAAAATAACAAATACGGCTACTACGGAATTCACAAAAAAGCACGTTTCCAAAAACTGGAAGCTTTTCAAGGGTTTTTCGCAAAGTTCGAATTGCCAAATGGACAAAAAGGCTGGCTCGATAGGAATGGCAAAGAATACCCAAATTTATAATCTAAAAACGACACTTAAAAAAAACATGCATAAATGTTAAAGTTGGTAAGTTATATAGTTTGTTACCGTCAAACTCTTCATACTTATTTCTAACACTATGATTTTAATTATCTTATTTATTTCAGCTTGTTTTTTAGCCTACAGTAATGGTGCAAATGACAACTTTAAAGGAGTTGCAACATTATTTGGCAGCGGAACTACTAATTATAAAAAAGCAATTAATTGGGCAACGGTAACTACTTTTGCAGGTTCGGTAACGGCTATTTTTTTGGCGAATGAATTAGTTAAAAATTTCTCTGGAAAAGGATTGGTTCCTGATGAACTTATTACACTACCTATTTTTGCAATTTCAATTGCTTTAGGAGCTGCAGTCACCGTATTTATTGCTACCAGAATAGGAATGCCAATTTCTACAACGCATAGTTTAGTTGGAGGATTGTTTGGTGCTGGAATAATGGCTGTTGGTGCTCAATTCAATTTTGATAAGTTAATAGATAAATTTCTTTTTCCGCTAATTGTAAGTCCATTAATGGCAGCTGTAGCAAGTTTCATTATATATTTAATTTTTAGAGCTGTTCGGAAACAATTAAAAATTACGAAAACTACCAATTTAGATATCCATAAATCGCACAGTCCAAAACCAGCAACATTAAATATGGATAGTACCGTAAGCTTACAGACTGAAATAAAGGTGACTGTTAAAAATGAAATTGAGTACTATGAAGGCAAAATTTTAGGATTGAGTTCTCAAAAAGTATTAGATAGTTTGCATTACTTAAGTGCAGGAGTTGTAAGTTTTGCGCGCGGATTAAATGATACACCAAAAATTGTTGGATTGCTTTTAATTATTAATGCTATCGACATCAAATGGAGTATGATTATTATTGCCTTAGTAATGGCTGTCGGTGGATTATTGAATGCAAAAAAGGTAGGAACTACCATGAGTAAAAAAATTACACCTATGAATTCTGGACAAGGATTTACAGCAAATCTTGTTACAGGACTATTAGTAACCACAGCCAGCATACACGGAATGCCAGTTTCTACAACGCATGTTTCTGTAGGTTCTATATTTGGAATTGGAACTGTAACAAAAAAAGCAAATTATAAAATGATTGGTAAAATCCTTTTATCGTGGTTATTAACACTTCCATTAGCAGCTATCATTAGTGCATTAATATTCAAATTACTGGAAATCTTATAAGCGGATTTTGAATTGTAAAACAGTGAAAAGCATCTGTTGGATAGAAACCGAAAAGAATACCTAAATTTGTAACTACATGGAAAACTATCTTGATATTTTTTTAAAGTCCTATGGCGAATACTGGAATTACTTCCTTGAACTGATATTTTTTCAAAAATGGGATAACTATTTTTATGGATTAATCGTAATTTCTTTAGTCGTTTGGGTATTGGAAATAATTTTTCCTTGGCGGAAAGATCAATCGATTTTTCGTAGAGATTTTTGGTTAGATACCTTCTACATGTTTTTCAACTTTTTCATCTTTAACATCCTCATTTTTATTGCGCTTTCTAACACAACTGCGGCATTTTTTAATGATATGTTAGGTGTAATTGGTTTATCTATTGAAAGTCTACAATTATTCAATATTAAAACGCTTCCAACTTGGTTAAGTCTGCTTATTTTCTTTGTCGTAACCGATTTTGTTCAATGGAATACACATCGTTTGCTACACAGAGTTGATTTTTTATGGAACTTTCACAAAGTACATCACTCCGTAAAAGAAATGGGCTTTGCGGCACACTTACGCTATCATTGGATGGAAACGATTGTATATAAATCGTTGCTCTACATTCCGATTGCAATTATTGGCGGATTCAACGTTCAAGATGTAGCATTTGTATACTTTTTCACCATTTCAGTTGGGCATTTAAATCATGCAAATTTGGGTTGGGATTATGGCTTTTTAAAATACATTTTCAACAATCCGAAAATGCACATTTGGCATCACAGTAAAGAACTTCCTGTAAGGTATGGTGTTAATTTTGGACTAACGTTAA
This sequence comes from Kordia sp., assembly GCF_050633145.1. Classification (GTDB taxonomy): domain Bacteria; phylum Bacteroidota; class Bacteroidia; order Flavobacteriales; family Flavobacteriaceae; genus Kordia. The sequence continues at coordinate 21,792 of NZ_JBOEFY010000017.1, forward strand.
GTGTTTGGGATTATCTTTTTAAGACAAATTACATTCCAAAAAACGGACGCGATATCGAGTTAGGGTTTACCAATGACGAATCGTTTCCTCAAGATTTTTTACAACAAGAAATCTACCCTATCAATCTGAAAAAAGAGTAAAAGCATGATGCGAACTATTTATATATTTTTAGCTTCCCTAATTTTTATGTCTTGTGGAACGCAACAGAAAGTTGTTAAAAACTCATCAAAAGAAACAAAAACTACAACTTCAATCGCAACTAAAACTGTGATTGATTCTATTACTGTTGAGCATAATAAAGTAGCTACAAATGATTCATTAAACATTATAAAGAAAGGAGAATTTGTTTTTGTAAAAAAACCTAATGATCGAACTGTTTTAGTTGGTGAAGTCTCAAAAAACACTAAAGACTTAGAAGAAAAAAAACAAATTATTTTTAGTCACAATACTTTTAATAATCTATTGCAGAAACACGTTACCACAGCAGGAAATGTAAATTATAAAGGTTTTAAATCGGATCGAGCAAAATTACGCGCATACATTGTTTCTTTAGGAGAAAACACACCTACAGATGATTGGTTAAAAGAAGAAAAATTAGCCTATTGGATCAATGCGTATAATGCACTTACCGTAGATTTAATTCTGAGGAACTATCCACTAAAAAGCATCAAAGACATCAAAAAACCTTGGGATCAGCGTTTATGGAAATTGGGAGAAAAATGGCAAAACCTAAACGATATTGAGCATAAAATTTTACGTAAAATGGACGAACCAAGAATTCATTTTGCAATCAATTGTGCTTCGTTTTCGTGTCCTCCGTTATTAAATGAAGCGTTTACAGCAGAAAAACTAGAACAGCAATTAACACAGGTAACCAAATTATTTTTAGCAGATTCGAGACGAAACACGATTACTCCAGATAAAATTGAAATTTCAAAAATTTTCAAATGGTTTTCAAAAGATTTCAAACAAAACGGTTCTTTGATTGACTTTTTAAATACATACAGCGACGTAAAAATCAACGCAAAAGCCAAAAAGAAATACAAAGATTACAATTGGGATTTGAATGAGTAAAATTTCCATTATCATACCAATTTTTAACGAAGCAGAAACTATTATTTCTCTGTTAGAAACCTTGTTGGTACGAATGAAATATACGCAACACGAAATCTTATTGATTGATGGCGGAAGTTCTGATAAAACTGTAGCAACGGTCACAAATTTTATTGGCGAATTTCACAATCAGCAACACTTTTCTAAAAAAAGATGTGTCGATACCTTGTTTGAAAACACAACTGAAACAATCGAAATTCAATTATTTCAATCTGAAAAAGGACGTGCTAAACAGATGAACTTTGGCGCACAAAAAGCAACAGGAAATATTTTATATTTCTTGCATGCAGACACCTTTCCTCCAAAGTATTTTGATGATTTCATTCTTCAAAAAATAAATGAAGGTCATCAAGCAGGTTGTTTTCGCATGCGATTTAATTCGTATCATCCTGTGTTATTAGTTTCGCAATTTTTCACACGTTTTAACTATAGTTGGTGTCGCGGTGGCGATCAATCTTTATTTATTGAAACCTCACTTTTTCAATCTTTAGCTGGTTTTGATGAAAACTATATTATTTATGAAGATTGTGAATTCATCAATCGTTTGTACGAAAAAAACGAGTTTACCATCATTCCAAAAAGCGTGCAAACTTCTGCTCGAAAATACAAAGTAAATGGTACTTGGAAACTACAATATCATTTTGCAGTCATTCATATCAAAAAATCCAAAGGCGCCACTCCTGAAGAGTTGTATGCGTATTATAAAAAGTATGTGTCACGTTGAGCGTCCTCGAAATGTGGCTTCGTAACTTAGACTCGCTGCGCTCTTAGACTTGTTCTCGCAAATGCGGAACCTCTTGACTTGTTAGACGCGCTTTGCTTTTAGATTATTGGATTCGTCATTACGAGGAGTTTGCGACAAAGTAATCTGTTATTAAAAGAACAGATTGTCACAAGTTTTTCATTTCGGTTTCGCTCAATGCAAGCAAAACTTTCGCAAAGACGTTTCATAGTACTTCTCGATACAACAAATCGGAGATTTGCCACTCGAAGTGACGTTTTGAGTTGTTAGGGTAACAAATACAACTTCAACGCACTTTCTATTATAAATTTTAAACTTTATAATTATGAAAAAACAAAAAGTAACATCAATCTTACAATTGAAGAAAACGACAGTTTCAGATTTACAAACAACGCTTGTAAAAGGAGGGCTTCCAACAACGCAGCAATCTACCGTTGCCGAACCAGGTCCTATTACGACCATTCCTCCATCAACTACAAAAGATCCAAGACCATTTACAATTAGCTATTCAAATTGTGATCAATGTACTTCTTGGGAACCAACTTGTTAGATTTTAAATCTATGTGATTAAAAACAACACTGTAGATTAAAATTTATGGTGTTGTTGTTTTTTATATCATTGAGAAAAATTACTCTTCTAGTTGTTTTAAAATTTCTTCCAACTTTCGCACGTGTACTCCATACAATTGATCTGCCCATTTAACAGTAATATAATAAATGATGACGCCCGAAATTAAATACCCTAAGATGACTAATAATAAAGTGCTGGTTGACATTTGTAGCATAAACCATTCTGTAAAACGATCATGACCATACTTTTCTGCTCCCATAAAAATACTCGCCACCGAAACAGGCAACAATAACGAACCTGCAATAATACCTGTTTTATACACTTCCATGGTGAGTTTAATATCGTGAATAAAATTCAAAATAGTCACTTTCGTTTGCTGCCCTACATTAGATGTTCTGCGTAAAAACCAAATCATTTTTGCCAAATATCCTAAGGTCATCAAACTCGTAATGAACATAAAAATAAAATATACAGCGCGAGGCAGTTCATACATTTTTATTAGAAAGGGAAAGGCGAAAAACATGACAATCCCAAAAAGTTGTATGGCAATTTCTCCTTTCATCGTTTTGCGAATTTTGGCGATTGGCATCTGACTTTCCTTTAAGTTTTCTAAACTAGTTGGCAACTGCAAATCGTCTTGATTTTCGTCGTCCATAAGTTCTTTTATTTTATCAAAATCCATGATTCTGTGTTTTTATAATTTCTTTTAATTTTTTCTTCGTTCTATTTAGCTTTACGCGAACATTTACAGGTGACATTCCTAAGTTTTTAGCGATTTCTTCTCCAGAAAACCCTTCAATAAATTGAAAAATTAACGCTTTTTCAATTTTGTTTAATTGCTGAACGGCTTTGTAGAAAGTTGCTAATTGTTCTTCCTTTTCATCAGAATACTCGTCTTGTGCCAACTGTACATGTTCGGGCATTTTATGATTGTCTGGTTTGCGTTTTTCTTTCTTAAAAAACACGATTGCAGTATTCAATGCCACACGATACATCCAACTAGAAAACTGGCTTTTCCCATTGAATGATTGGAGCGATTTCCAAAGTTGCAAAATAATTTCCTGCACCAAATCTTCACGATCGTTCGCATCTTCAAAGTACATGCGAGAAACCTTGTAAATAATACCTTTGTGCGTGGTAATTTTGCTAAGAAATTCTTGTTCTGTGAGTTTCAATGAATCGTGCTTTAAAATACAGGCGTAATTGTGTATCCTTGTTTTCTTAATAATTCAATTACACCATTTTTACCAGGTAAATGCGCTGCGCCAACAGCAAATAGATTGCTTTGTTTTTTCATCATATCTGGCATTAATTTCGACCAATTTGTATTTCGGACAGTTAACATCCAATGTGCTGCATTTTTATTAAAGAAACGTTCATCTTTCATCCCTTCATAGAGCTTGCTCATTTCTTCATTTTTGTAAGCTGTCACCATTTCTTTCATGGCTATTTTATATTCTGAATACAATTCTATTTGTTGCCATAAAAAATCTTTTGGATACGCTTTCGCGAAAAAATCCAATTGACCATTTAAGGTTTCCAATCCAGCTACTTTTTTATTGTTTGCTTTCGCAAGACTTGTCAATTCTACTTCATACATTTTCTTTAAAGGACAATCATAACTTTGCTGAATCAATAATGTATATACGGTCACTAAGGTATAACTATTGACCATTTGTAGCGACATATTCATTTCTTTCTTTAATAAGTTATCTAAATATGTTTGCTGTGCTGCAGATAATTCTTCGGTCAATTTCCCGCCAGACATCATCTTTTTTTGTGCTGCCATCAATGCTTTTGTGTCCGACATATCTACTTCTAATACCAAACGATCTGTTTCGTTAAAAGCTTTGGTTACCTTTTCAGGAATTTTGAAATCGTCTTTACATAGAATATGAATCGTTCCGAGCAAATATGATGGTTTTTCAAGATCTTTGTGTTCAATCTTCCATAACACAGAATTTTCGAGTTTTTGATCTTGCGCATTTCCAACGAAGCTACAAGCAATAAAGCAAATAAGTACAATTAGTTTTTTCATGTTTTTGTTTTTTAGTCACAAAAGACTTTCAGCTGAATAGATCTTAGTGTTCAATTAATTTCTATTTGCTCCGTAAGTATCGACTTTGAAAATATGTTACAAAAAAATGAAAATTATTTTCCAATCAACTGTATTACAAATATTTAAAATTAAAAAATAGTAATCTATAGTTATTTTCAATTATATGTATCTTTTCCGTTTGGTAGGGTACTATGCTTTTATTCTGTTCTTATTATAAAAATTCTAGCATTGTTTTTTATGAAAAGATTTCTACTCCTACTCAATCTAATAATATGTACCAATACATTTTTTGCACAAACAACAGATGATCCATTAGACATTCTATTTGTAGGAAACAGTCTTACATACTTTAACAACATGCCACAAACTTTTGAGCAAATTGCAGATGAACAAGGGTATCAAGTCACCGTTGATCAGCATACTCCTGGCGGAACTGGTTTTGTACATCATGTAAATAATAATGCTTTATATCAAAAATTTAGAGATCGCACTTGGGATTATGTTATTCTTCAACCAGGTTCTAACGAGTCTCCAGGATTTTCTTTTCCTATTGCAGAGACGATAGAAAGAGGAAAACGTTTAAGAGATTCTATTTTAAAATACAGTCCATGCGCAAGTATATATTATTACGAAATATCGTATGGAATTGTAAATGCTACTCCAGAAAGTTTTACACAGTATCAAAATAGACAAACGCTTATAAAGGATAATTTAATTCAGATGGGAAATGAAACAGACATTCCGTTTGTTCCGGTAGGAGAATGTTTTAAAGCTTCAATGGAAACTGATGCTTCTCAATTTCTTTGGGTAAATTATGGAGACATTCATCCAAACGCAAAAGGATCGTATATGGCAGCTTGTTCTTTTTATAATGGAATATTTAAGCAAGCAATTGTGAATACCAATCAACTTGGAGGATTATCGGAAGCTGATGCTAACTACTTACGAAACCAAGCAGAACTCACTACTTTAGGAAGTTTGGATACTTCATTAATTGATACGTTTACAAGTACTGCTAATTTTGAATACGCTGTAGATTCACCTTCGTCTATTTTGTTTACCAATACTTCTTCTAATTCTGATAGTGTTCATTGGGATTTTGGAGATGGAACTACAAGCACATCAAATGTTGTGTCACATGAATTCGATTTTTCTGCAAATCAAACATATACCGTTGTTTTAACTTCATATAAGAACTGTAAAGAACACCACAAAATAATTGTTGTTTCAGAAAATTTATTACTCATAGAAGATGTTCAATCAATTGATAATAATGTGTTCTTATATCCGAATCCGACGCAAAGTATTGTTTATGTCAACTTACCAAAATCAACACAAATACAACAAGTGAAATTGTATGATAATTTGGGAAGAGAAATTCGTTCAAAAAATTATGAGTTTCAAAATTCTAAACACAGTATCAATTTAAATAATTTACCGTCTGGTATATATATTTTAATGATGAATTCTGAAGCGAAAAACTATCAATTTAGAGTTGTAAAAAAGAACTAAAGCTTTAGCGTTTTATTTAGCTGCGATCACATCAATTTCGATTTTTGCACCAATTGCTAATCCGCCAGCAGCAAATGTTGTTCGTGCAGGTTTGTTTGGAAAGTATTGTACGTATATGCTATTAAAATCCTTAAAATCGTTGATGTCTGCTAGAATTACCGTGCATTTTACCACACGATCTAAGGAAGAATTGTGTTGCGCCAATACGGCTTTTATGTTTTCCAAAGCTTGTTTTGTTTCTGCTTTAATTCCACCAGAAACTAACATTCCTTTAATATGATCTTTTCCAATTTGACCAGATAAGAAGAGTAAATTTTCAGTTTCTACCGCTGCACTAAAAGGTGTGTTTTGTCGTTCTGTTAAGTGTGATTTATGGAAAGTGATGTCTTTTTTATTTGACTGACAACTTACAAATGTAAACGCTATAATGAAGATGGTTAAGATTGATTTCATTGGGATGAAGTTTGGTTCATAACAAATTTAAGGAATTTACGCTTCTACTCCACTCAGCGTAAACTTTATATTAATTTTTAAACAATTGCAATCAAAAAAATATAGTATCTTTTTGCATGGAAAAAATTCTCATCCTTGGCGGAACACAATTCATCGGACGCACACTTGTTGAACAATTACAAAAATTAAACAAATACGATATTACTTTGTTTAATAGACAAAAAACACAAGCTGATTTGTTTCCTGATGTAAAAAAAATAAAAGGAGATAGAGAAACGAATGATGTCTCACAAATTAAAAATGAAGATTGGGATTATGTGATTGACGTGTCGTGTTATTATCCAGATTCACTTGTAAATGTATTAGATTCACTAAAAGGTTCGCTCAAAAAATACATTCTTGTCTCCACATGTTCGGTGTATGACGAGGTTAATGATCAGACTCCAATGAGAGCTGAAACAGGAAAAGTTCTCAATTGCACAAATGAAGAACGCACGGATCGTACAAATGCATCGTATGGAAATCGTAAAGCTGAATGTGAGCGTATCTTAGTCAACTCAAATCACAAGTACACCATATTTCGTCCTTCACTTGTATATGGTCCGTATGATCACACAGATCGACTTTATTATTGGCTGTATCAAGTACAAACGAATAAAACATTGTTGCTTCCAGATTTTGGTGAAAAATTATTTTCAATAACCTATGTGCACGATCTTGTAAATGCAATTATAAACGCATTGAAATCTGATGTTTCGGGCATTTATAATGTAACGACTGCATTAGAAACTTCTATCAAAGAAATTGTTGAATATGCTGAGAAATTACTTGATAAAACCGCTAAAACAAAAAATGCAGCGCCTAGTTTTTTGAATGAAAATAATGTAGAACAATGGACAGATATGCCATTATGGTTAGATGGCGATTATTTTTCGTACGACAATCAACAATTAAAAAATGATTTCGATTTTCAACTTACAAATTATGAGGAAAGTCTAAAAAATACGATTGCATATTATGAAACGTTGAATTGGCACAAACCAATATATGGAATGTCTGAAAAGACTAAAATTGGACTTTTGGAAAAATTAGATTAATGTGAGTTTAATATAAGAAATCATCAAAATAACCACCATACAAAGTAAAACCAATACTTGCCACTTTGAACATAGCTACGAGAAGCTAAGAAAACGGTGTAATTTTGTTGAATCTCGACTGCGCTCGATTTGACATTTTTTTAAACTTATAAAAAGTTAAGAGTTTGAAATTTCTCTTTTTGAATGAGATTCTCGTTTTCACAGGAATTAAAAATACTGGCCAATTCCGAAGACAATTCCGCGAGTTGCGTTTTTGGTAATTCCGTGTCCGTAATCAATTCTAAAAATGGCGTTAAAGATGCGTTTGTGTATAAAGCGAAGTCCAACTCCTGGGTAGATTCTAAAGTTTTTACTATCTGTAAAATCGCTAAAACTTCCTCCTGGATTTCTCCAAGTTCCTGCATCAATGAATCCGTTTCCCTGTAAAATAAACCAATCTTTTTCGTATAGTGTATATCGATATTCAGAGTTTAATACCATACTTGCCGTTCCGCGATCAATGATGTTTCCAACACCTCGAATGTTTAAATTATTGTCTACCGAAAATGGTGCAAACGGACTGTCACTGTTAGAAGCGACACCAAAACGAAAGCGATTTGCCCAGTTTCCTCTTTCACCAACTCTTTCAAAATATAAAAAGTCACTCCAACCAATTAAAAAGTTATCTTGAAAATCATTCTCTGTAGTTACATATTGCAAATAGAGTGTGTTTTTAACTCCTTCTACATATTGGTAATCGTAGTTTAAACCATCATATTCGTATACAAATTTCAGCATTTGTTTGTCTAATGATAAGTTTTGCGGAATGGCGGTTGAAGTAATTCCATTTAGATAATCGTATTCTTCTTTAAATATGTTGACTCCAAATTGCAATCGGTGTTTGAAATTGATTTGATACAATGCCAACACTTCAAATGATGTATTGCTGTATTTGTAGTTTGCCGATCCGCCATCAAAGAAAAGTGGTTCTTCACTTGTCCAATTTTGATGATTGATGGCAACTCCAAAATCTCGTGTAAACAGGTTTGGTGCACGTAAATTGATTCCGTAAGAGTCAAATCCGTTATTCTGATAAAATCCGCCAAAAGCGATATTTCTTCCCAAAAAATTATAATCGTACAATCCAATTTTATAAGCTACTTGTTCATTGGTGGTTGTCCAAACATTTACATTGGGAATAAGCGTGAAGTTTTCCTCAATATTAAAATACACATTATACAAATTGTCATGTGAAATAAAGACTTGATAATACGCATGCGACACACCTGCCAAACGCTTTAAGAGTATAACATCGCGGTCTAATTGCAGTGAATCTAAGACGTCGCCATTTCGGACACTAACATAGTTTCTTAAGAATCCAACCTTGTTCTTTTTCTGCCCTTGAAATTTTACATCATAGACAATTTTGTCTTGTGCAATTCCGTAAAAGGAAATTAAAAGAAACGTAAAAAGTAATATATTTTTCATAGCTATTGAGCTACAAATATATCTTGAATTACTGTATTTACCCAATTATCTTCGCTAACATCCATTAAGGTAAATTTATACGAACTATCAATTGTTAATCCAGATGGATTTTCGGGTGTAATGTTCAGCACCACGTTAGAAGTGTCATAATATTGAAATTCATTTTCATACGTGTACGTTCCAGAAAGCAAACCATTGTCAACCGTTGAAACTATTTGAAAGTAAATGGCATTATCACCATTTGCATTGTGTTCCCAAGTGAATTTTGGCATTTTAGAAGTTTCTTGATTTATAGCAACCTCATCTGTCCAAACTGTTGGTTTTGTTGTGTTTTTTGTGCGAATTGGGTTTGAAAGTTTCACTTCTCCATTCAATTCAAAAGTAATAATCACCCACTGATCTTGCGCAAAAGTTCTTGTAAACTGATAAATGAACCCTTCAAAAAGTGCTGTTGAATTGATGACTAATTCATTGTAAGTTGTATAATCGTCTTTATCAACGTTTGTGGTATTTGTTTCAAAAAACCGAACATTCGTTGCGCCTTCTTCTAAATAATAAAACACTTGAACATTATTTGAGTTAGATACATCGCTTGCGGCACAAGCAATGACTGCGCCAGTTTCTATGGTACGATTTGCAATCATATCTGACAATTTAGTCGTGTTTACAATATTTACCGCATCTAAAGTATCATCCGATTGACATGAAAGTATTGCTAAAAATAATGTGAAATATATGATTGTCTTTAATCGATTCATCCGTGTGCTTTATAATTTTCGCGAACAATTTTCTCCGCAGGTTTATTTTGTGGTGTAAAATAAAAATCTTCTAATCCACCAGATTTTTTATAGTCATGAAACCATTTCCAAATAAATCCGCCAGCAAACCATTCTTCTTTCCAAAACTCATTGTATAAAGCTTGCAAAGCAATTTCTTGCGCTTCTAAATTCAGCACTTTTCCTTTTCTACTAGAATCCCAAGGTTCTTTTCCTGTAAAGTCCATACTTCGATACCCATATTCAGTAAAGATTACTTTTTTATCGAGTTTTTTAGACAACGCTGCGATCTTCTTTTTGTGCGGTTGCCATCCTTTTTGCAAGGTTTCTAACGAAGGTGTTTTATCTTCACTTAGTGGAAAATACGCGTCAATTCCTATAAAATCTAATGTTGACCAAAATGGAGCTTTATCAAAAGAATCCCAATTTTCTGCATACGTGAGTTTTCCTTTGTATACTTTTTTCACTTTCGTGATTAATTGTTTCCAAAACTCTGGTCGTGCCGCTACAAACTTGTGCAACTCAGTTCCTATACAGTACACTTCAGCATTTATTTCTTGCGCTAAATTTGCATATTCAAGTATAAAACTTTCGTAGGATGCTTCAAACGCTTTCCAATCTGCTTCAGATTCCATTTCAATAAAACCAGTAAATTCACCATGCCAAACCCAAATTTGCGGTTTGATCATGATTTTGATATTATTTTTTTGGAGTAATTCTGAATATTGCTTGGCTCCTTTTCGAGTTTCACCAAACCATTGTCTGTCTGTGTTATGAACAACTTCTGTTGCAGATAGTTTTTTCATAAAACCAAAAGGCATAATCGCAGCATAATTTGCATTGACTTTTATGACAGGATCAACATTTGTTTGATCTATAGGTTGTGGTGCAGCTACAAAACTAACACCATTCATTTTTTGGGATTGGCTCGTACATGAAAATTGTAATAAGCCAAAAAGTACACAAAGGAGTCTAAACTTCATACCTGAATTTTTTTAGACTCCTAAAATACTGTTTTTCCTAAAATAGTGCTCTTAAACCTATGCTAAAAGTTTGTCCTAATCCTTGAAAGTTGTTTCCACGTACAAACTTATCAAAAGAAGCTTCTAAGTTTAACACATCTGTCAACTGATATTTAGCTCCAACACCAACCGATGTTGAGTTTTGCGAAAAGTTATTTCCTAAATCAATTAAGAATGCTTGTTTTGTATTTACATATACTGTCGATTCAGAAGATGGGAAGTAACTTAAAAATACTCCTAATGGTAAAAATAAACTGTTGTTTGCAAAACGCTCACCTGCATTAGAATCTGCATCTGCATCTTCACTTTTTTCTCCAAAATTAAATCCGAAATCTGCTTGTGTAAACACTTGCCATTTGTCTTGTCCGAATGTTTTATCGTAGAAGAATTTTGTTTCCCAAAATACACTTCTCTTATCTAAATATGGCGCATTTGCTTTGTCTTTAAAGATTGGCAAATAGATTGAACTCGTAAATGAGAAATTTGAAATATTTTTAAACGGTTGTACACGAATAGATGGAGCAATTGTTGTTAATCCGCTTCTTGAAGTTGCATCGTCTTTAAAGTTGAATACATCTAATGCACCTGCTCCGCCAAACGTGTTAGAACGTACTTGGAAAATAAATCCGATGTTTACACGACGATTATCGCTAATTCCTGTATAAATTTCTGTAGTGTTTGTAAAAAACGTTTCTCTTGGTATTGTTACAGATGTACTTCCTGCATCGGTACGTTCTGTTTGCGTATAAATGCTGTTGAAGAATTTAATATCCCATTGTCCTTTTTTCAAAAGTTTTGATGGCGTATATTCTTGAACGTTACTTTTTTCATCCGTTGTTTCATCATCTTGATCTTGATCCTGGGCAAAAGAAAAGCTTACAAACAAAAGCGCAAGCATACTTAAAATTAAATTTTTATTTTTCATTATCATTAGTTTAGTAATTGTTCCAGCTTTAGCGGGAATCTATTTTGAATATTTAAGTTTTTATTTTTTGTGTTGAATTTCTATCCGTACGTCTTTGCGAGAGTTTTGAAAAAACTAGCGGCAATCTTTTTCTTTAGTAACAGGTTACTTCGTCGTTAGCACTTCTCGTAATGACAGTTTCAAAAAATTACTTCGTTTTATTCAACTTCCAATTGTATGGATAGTAGCTGATTTTCGATTTCTTTTCAATTTTTTCTTCTCTGTACTTATTGATAAAGTCGATTTCATTTCCGTTTTGGGTAAAATCTTCTTTATACCATTTCATAATTTCAGAAAGTTGCACACGTTTTTTACGTGCATTTACTTTGATAAAATCATCACTATTTAAAGCAATGCGCGTTTGTCTGTCCAATTGTGCATCTAAAGTAGTTGGCAAATACGCTTCTGCAATAATTGGGGGACAACCTAAACCTGCACAGACTAATACAAAGTGAAAACGCGCATCATTAAACTGCCCGCGTAATAATTTATGTTCTATATCATTCAATGTAATCTTCTTTCCTCCTACGGAATGTTTTGTTTTGTCGAAGAAACCTTTAATATCTAATGGTGATTTTACTGGATATTTATTGATGATTCCTTTAATAACAGACAAATTATAGATGTTAATCCAAAATGCTTGATACGTATTTGCATCACTTTTATCTACAGTAATACTATTGGTAGAATCTAAAATTTGGTCTAATGTCGCTGCATTCTTCTTAACAGCTTTATAATTTACGCGTCCGTCTTTTACATATTCTTTTAAAAATGCATCAGATGACTTAAAAAAAGCGTCTGTACTTTGTGCAAATCCTATAGTGGTCATGCATAATACAATTAGTGTGATGATTTTATATTTCATAGCAATTTTTCAATTTTAATTTCAATTTCTAATGCTGGGTAAGTCCACAAAAAAGTTAGGAACTTACAAACTTTCTGAAAATATTTTCTATTTCGTATCAAATTGATTTTCAAGCGGGAAACAAGTTGTTATTTTTTTAAAATCCTTACACCTAGTTTGTAATTTATAATTATTCTAAATCTCTTCTCTTCTTTAAGTTCTTAACTTTACTTTCGACAGAATCCCCAACACAAGACAATTCTTATGTAAATTTAAGAATTCAATAACCAATCAACATTATATGGAACATATTGTAATTATAGGTAATGGAATTTCTGGAGTTACGGCTGCCAGACATATTCGAAAGCTTTCCGACAAAAAAATTACCATTATTTCAGCAGAAACTGATTATTTTTTCTCGCGCACAGCGTTAATGTACATCTACATGGGACACATGAAGTTTGAGCATACACAACCTTATGAAAATTGGTTTTGGGAAAAGAATCGTATCGAGCTTAAAAAAGGGTTTGTAAAGCAAGTAAAAGACGCTTCTAAAGAACTTGTTTTTGCTAGTGGAGAAACTATGAATTACGATAAACTCATCATTGCAACAGGTTCAAAACCTAATAAATTTGGTTGGCCAGGACAAGATTTAGATGGCGTAATGGGCATGTATCATAAGCAAGATTTAGAAAACTTAGAAAAATATGCACCGAATAATAAAGTCTGCAACCGCGCTGTTATTGTCGGTGGCGGATTGATTGGAATTGAATTAGCAGAAATGCTACAAAGTCGCGATATTCCTGTAACATTTTTAGTACGTGAAAATAGTTTTTGGAACGGTGTTTTGCCTGCGGGCGAATCGGCAATGATTAACGAACATATAAAAGAACATCATATTGATTTACGTTTAGGCGTCAATTTACAAGAGATAAAATCTGATGAAAACGGAAAAGTAAAATCGATTATCATCAAAGAAACAGGCGAAGAAATTCCATGTACAGTTGTCGGACTGACTGCTGGAGTTGCGCCAAATATTGACTTCTTAAAAGATTCTAATATTGAACTCGGACGCGGTGTCAAAGTGAATCGAAGATTAGAAACCAATATTAAAGATATTTTTGCTATTGGCGATTGTGCCGAACAACACGAACCTATTGGACAACGTCGACCTATTGAAGCAGTTTGGTATACAGGTCGTATGATGGGCGAAACCCTAGCACAAACTATTTGTGGAAATCCTAGAGATTACAATCCTGGAAATTGGTTTAACTCCGCAAAGTTTTTAGATATTGAATACCAAACCTATGGATGGGTTTTTGGAGAACGCGGACGACCAGAATACGAACAACATTTCCATTGGAAACATCCTAAGAAACATATTTGTATTACCATTGCTTTTCATAAAGAAACCAATTTATTCTTAGGAATTAACACCTTCGGAATTCGCATGCGTCATCATGCTTTTAACAAATGGTTAAACGAAAAACGTTCGGTAGAGTATGTTTTAGAACACTTAGCCGACGCAAATTTTGATCCTGAATTTTACAAACTATACGAAAAAGAAATCATTTCAAATTTCAATCAGGCACACAACACTAACATTCAACTAAAGAAGAGAAGTTGGAAACGTATTTTTCAATTCTCTTAATTATATATTATGAAAACATTACAAAACTTAGGGCTTACGCTGCTTTTAGTAGGATTAGCCATTTTCACTATACTTCCATTTATAGGTTCATACAAAATCAGTGCTGAAAAATTTGACGAAATCGTTCAAAACAAAGGCATTAAAAGTGAACTTTTTATTGAAGATCTAAAAAAGACAACTGTAGGACAAGAAATTACCAGTCCTTTTAAATTGTCTTCAAACTTAATAAATGCTATTGCAAATGCCAATGAAACCCACAAACAAAAAGGAGAATGGGACAAAGTTATTTGGGACAAACCTCATAGCTTTTCGTACGCAATTGCCAAAGATGTAGGTTCTGGTCCAGTACGAGACAACAAAGGGCTATTTTGGTTCTTAACTTTTGGATTAGCAATCATTGGAGCGCTTATGTTTATCATTCCAGAATTATACCGCAAACCTATTCCAGGTATTAAAAACAATGGAATTTGGTTGAATCCTTCTACAAACAGAGGTTGGATTGCTTGGTTTGCTTTTGTATTTCTAGTTGGGTTTTATGTACTTCTATATTTCTTCCCAGACTATATTGTTAATTGGACATATTTGGTTGATCCAATAAGTGAAAGTATTAGCGGTAATATGGCAAGTCAGTGGTTTTTATACGGATTTATGTATTGTGTCGTGATGACAGTAATGGCGATTCGTATGTACATAAAATATCGTCATAACAAATATCAAATGTTACGAACTACTTCTGTACTGTTCTTTCAAGTTGTATTTGCCTTTTTAATTCCTGAAATTTTAGTAAGTTTTGAAAAGCCTTGGTACGACTTTAAAAATGCATTTCCATTAGATTATGATTTCTTCTTTCAGTGGAATTTAGATGATTTGATAGCCAATGGCGGATTTGGAATTTTTATTCTCGTTTGGGGAATCCTCTTAACTGTTGTTGTAGTTCCAGTAATGGTATATTTCTTCGGAAAACGTTGGTATTGTTCTTGGGTTTGTGGTTGTGGAGGATTGGCAGAAACACTTGGAGATCCATACAGACAATTATCTGACAAATCACTACGATCATGGAAAGTAGAACGTTGGTTAATTCACGGAGTTTTGGTGTTTGCTGTTGTCATGACAGGAATAACCTTATATGCTTTTTTCACAGGAGCGGATGTTGTATTAGGTATTAAAACACAAACAATTCAAGACATCTATGGTTTCTTAATCGGATCTATTTTTGCAGGAGTTATTGGTACTGGATTTTATCCAATTTTCGGAAATAGAGTTTGGTGCCGTTTTGGTTGTCCGCTAGCAGCATATTTAGGAATAGTTCAACGTTTTAAATCTAAATTTAGAATTACGACTAATGGTGGACAATGTATTTCTTGTGGAAACTGTTCAACGTATTGTGAACAAGGAATCGATGTGCGTGCGTATGCACAAAAAGGACAAAACATTGTGCGTTCTTCTTGTGTAGGTTGCGGAATTTGTAGCGCAGTTTGTCCAAGAGGAGTTTTAAAATTAGAAAATGGTTCTGATGATGGAGCAACTCGTCACGAAATTCCTGAAGTTATCTTAGGAAACGATGTGGACTTATTTGAAATGTTGGAGGAAAACAAGTAGTTTTTAGTTGTTGGTTGCTAGTTGCTGGTTTTAGCTACTTACGAAAAGGAACGCAACTACTAAACTTTTAAACTATATAATTTCAAACGTCAGTTCGAGGAACTTTAAAAATTTTGAATGCTAAATTTTGAATGTTAAATGTATTTCTTAGTCTAATTCAGTAACTCATTTAACATATATAATTTAAAATATAACATAAAAAACAAAAGCTAAGACCTAAAAGCCAAGACCCAAAAAATGAAACATCTATTAATCATAATCTGCTTAAGTATTACATTCAGCGTAAGCGCACAAAAGAAGTATCAAAAAAGTTATTTTGATAATGGGCAGCTTAAAGAAGAAGGTTGGACTAAAAATGGTGTAAAAATAAAACACTGGAAATTCTATTATCAAAATGGAACACTAAAAAAACAAGGCAGCTTCAAGAATGGGAAACCCGCAAAATATTGGTACTTTTATCGCGAAAATGGCACAAAGGAAAGTGCAGGTCATTATGTAAAAGGAAAAAAGAGTAAATGGTGGCTTTTTTATGATGAAAATGAAAAAATAAATCATAAATGTCAATTGAAGAATAATCAGAAAAACGGATATTGTTTGCGCTATATGGATGAAGAATTGATTCGTGCCGAGAAGTATAAAAATGGAGAGAAAATTGGCGAATGGACGGATTTGAAGAGCTTTAAGAAAGAGAATAGTGTTTGGGATTTACAGTAGGTTGGGTATTAGGTATTAGGTATTAGGAAGTTGTTTTTTCTGCTTTTATTTAAAAATAGAAACTATTAAACTTATAAACACTTAAACTAAAAATGTTAAATGTATTTCTCATGGTAGTTTAAAACTCATTTAACATGTACAATTTAAAATATAACATAAAAACTATACTCAAAACGTCAGTTCGAGTGGTTTTTCGTAATGAAATGAAGAAGAATTGTATCGAGAACAACTTGGAAACTAAAAATATTAAATGCTAAATTTTAAATATTGAATGTATTTCCCATGGTAATTGAAAACTCATTTAACATGTACAATTTAAAATATAACATAAAGCCGAAGGCAATACACGCCAACAGCTAAAAAATAAAATATGATCATAAAAGTCATCATTCCTGCATATAATGAAGAAGATTCTATTGCAAATGTGATTCAGGAAATCCCCCAAAATGTCACCGAAGTTATTGTGGTGAGCAATAATTCTACCGATAATACCGAAGCAAATGCTAAAGCCGCAGGCGCAACTGTGTTAAAAGAACCAAGAAAAGGCTACGGATATGCTTGCTTGAAAGGAATGGAATACATTACCAATCAAGAAGAAAAGCCAAATATTCTTGTATTTTTGGATGGCGATTATTCAGATTACCCTGAAGAATTGACAAAAATTGTGGCTCCTATTATAGAGCAAGACATTGATTTTGTAGTTGGTTCACGTGTAAAATCACTTCGAGAAGATGGTTCCATGACGCCACAACAAGTGTTTGGAAATTGGCTAGCTACTTTTTTGATGAAGCTATTTTTTAGAGCACGATTTACCGATTTAGGACCTTTTAGAGCTATTAAGTACGAGAAGCTCTTGAATTTGAATATGGAAGACAAAACCTATGGTTGGACAGTTGAAATGCAACTCAAAGCATTGAAGCAGAAACTATCATATGTAGAAGTTCCTGTAAAATATAAAAAGAGAATTGGTGTCTCAAAAGTTTCAGGAACCGTAAAAGGTACTATATTTGCGGGCGTGAAAATTTTAGGTTGGATTTTTAAATATAGTTTTAAGTAAATGGGATTTGATGCAGAATTTTTCAAACTAGCAGGATCGTTTTTTGTCATGGCAATCTACGGTATCGCTTTGATTTTGATTTTAATGTATAGCTTGGCACAGTTGAACTTATTGATCAATTATTTACGATCAAAAAAGAAAGAAGACAATGCGCCACGCTTCGATTTGAATAACCCGAATGAAGTTCCGTATGTGACCATTCAGCTTCCTGTATACAATGAATTGTATGTAATGGAACGCTTATTGGATAATATTGCTTTGATCGATTATCCAAAAGATAAACTCGAAATTCAAGTATTAGACGATTCTACAGACGAATCAGTAGCTTCTACAGCAGCACAAATTAAAGAAATACAAAAACTCGGATTGGATATTGTACATATTCGCCGTGAAGATAGATCTGGCTTTAAAGCTGGTGCACTGAAAGAAGGATTGGTAGATGCGAAAGGTGAATTCATTGCCATTTTTGATGCCGATTTCCTTCCAAAAGCAGACTGGCTAAAACAAACAATTCCGTTCTTTAAAGATGACGAAATTGGTGTAGTACAAACACGTTGGGGACATCTTAACCGCGATTATTCTTTACTCACAAAAATTCAGGCATTCGCGCTTGACGCACATTTTACGCTCGAACAAGTTGGGCGAAATTCCAAGGGACATTTTATTAACTTTAACGGAACTGCCGGAATTTGGCGCAAAACCTGCATTATTGACGCTGGAAACTGGGAAGGCGATACGCTTACCGAGGATTTAGATTTGAGTTACCGTGCACAATTAAAAAACTGGAAATTCAAGTATTTGGAAGATGTAGAAACTCCTGCTGAATTGCCTGTAGTTATTAGCGCGGCACGTTCGCAACAATTCCGTTGGAATAAAGGTGGTGCAGAGAATTTTCGCAAAATGTTTAAACGCGTTATTTTCTCTAAAAACATATCATTTAAGACAAAAATTCACGGAATATTACACTTACTAAACAGCACCATGTTTTTAAACGTATTGCTAGTTGGGATTTTAAGTATTCCGATGTTATACATAAAAAACACCTACGGACATTTAGAAATTTACTTCACCGTTTCAAGTTTCTTTATTATAAGTACGATCATATTTTTTATCTGTTTTTGGTTTCCGTTCAAGCGTGTACAAGGCGGCGGATTTTTAAAATTCCTTGAATATATTCAGATGTTTTTCGCCTTCTTTTCAGTTGCGATGGGATTCTCTGTTCACAATTCAATAGCCGTTTTAGAAGGTCATGCTGGAAAGCGTAGTGAATTTGTTCGTACACCAAAATTCAACATTAAAAACTTGAAAGATTCGTGGAAAAACAACAAATACATTAAAAAGAAAATTTCTGCAAATACCATCATTGAAGCTATTTTAATGGTGTATTTCTTGTTTGGAATGTACAGTGCGTATCCATTAAATGATTTCGGATTATTTCCGTTTCACTTAATGTTATTCTTAGGTTTTGCCTTTGTATTTTTTAATTCGATTCGTTCAAAAGTGTGATCGCTTCCGCAGCGAAATATCAACGTTTCTCTATTGTACTTGTGCTTCTTAGCGCCTTTGTATATTTCTACATTGGCTATCCGTTAGTGCGTACCGATGTTACCATTTTAATTTCGCTTTACGCGATTGGTTTTGCTAGTTTTTTAGGGTTAATTCAACTGAAAAAAAGTAGTTTTTGGTTCCTTGCGGGAATTGCCATTGCGTTCCGATTTGTCTTTATAGGAAGCATTCCCAACTTATCACAAGATTTTTACCGCTTTATTTGGGATGGAAGAATGTTGATTGAAGGCTGGAATCCATATCTATATTTGCCAAACGATTTGATGGCTTCAGGAACAGCGCCAATTGCAGAAGCGCAGGAATTGTTTAACGGAATGGGGAATTTGAGTGCTTCTCATTACACCAATTATCCGCCAATAAATCAATTATGTTTCGCTTTCGCGGGATTATTCTCTGGAAAAAGCATTGTGGGTTCAGTTGTTGTTTTACGACTCTTAATTATTCTTGCTGATATTGGAACCTTATATTTTGGTAAAAAACTATTAGAACGTCTAGGATTGTCTGTCAACAATATTTGGTGGTACATTCTGAATCCTTTCATTATTATTGAACTCACAGGAAATCTACATTTTGAAGGTGTGATGATTTTCTTCGTAGTTTGGAGTTTATATTTATTACACAAAGGTTCATGGAAATTAGCCGCAATAGTATTGGCATTGTCCGTTTCTGTAAAATTGATTCCATTGATTTTTCTACCAATATTTTTTCAATGGTTTACAAAACACAAAGTTTCTGAATTGTCTAAAAATACGTTTCCAACTATTTGGAAAGGCGCATTGAAACTACTCGCTTTCTACGGAATTGTATTGGCTACAATTATCATTTTATTTTTACCATTTTTATCAAAACAATTTATAACAAACTATCAAGAAACCGTTGAATTGTGGTTTCAAAATTTCGAATTCAACGCAAGTTTTTATTACATCGCACGTTGGATTGGCTATGAAACTATTGGTTGGAATTTGATTAAAGACATTGGACGTGTTACACCAATAATAGTGTTATTATTTGTTACAGGAATAAGTCTTTTTAGAAATAATAAAGACTTTCAAAAAACAATTACGGCGCTTCTATTTGGGCTTTCGTTTTACTTTTTCACAACCACAACAATGCATCCTTGGTACTTAGCTACTTTATTAATTTTAAGCGTATTTACCAACTACCGATTTACAGTTGTTTGGTCGTTCATGATCATTTTTAGTTATACGGCATATCAAAACGAAGGCTATGCAGAAAACTTAGGTTTTGTGGCGTTGGAATATAGTGTGGTTTATGGGTTTCTTATTTGGGAATTGTTTTTAAAAAAAGAAAAGAGGCAAAAACCTCTTTTCAATCATTAATTTTAGTAGAAGCTACAAATCCATGCACATTCTAATGGATCATCAACCATCGCCTTCAATACTCCTTCACAATAACAAGGTATTATCTTATCTGGAAATGTAATAGGATCTCCCTGTCTACCTCCTATAATTGATTTTTGAGCTTGTTTTTCTAATGTTTTTACTCCTGTAATACTTACAATGTTTTTTAACATAGCATTCTGATTTTGTTTGTTAATATTGAGTCAAACATACCTAGAAGAAACTGTTCTTAAAAAGGTTGATTCCCATGATTATCGAATTAGCGGTTATAACTTCAATATGTTATTTTCGGTATTTCTACTATTCTTTTAAAGAACATTTTCACTTTTTTTTACTATTTTTATAATTATAACCAAATTATTTACTGATTATGAAAACATTACGTCTGTTACCAATTGCACTTTCACTATTATTTTGTATTCCTCTTTTTGCTCAAATTGATGGTTCACCTAGACAATATGAAAACACATCTCAACTTTTTCAGAATCTTCGAAAAGTAATAAACTCGAAGGAAAAAACTCCGTATGAAATTGATTGGAATAATGTAAAAGGGAGTCCGTATTTGGAACAAAATTATAAATTAGGACAGTTTTTTGTTGGTGATAAATCGTATGGAAACGTAATGATGCGTCTCAACACATATACAGACGAAATTGAGTTAATGCCTATTGACGGAGAAGAAGTTGGTGCATTGATGAAAATAGACAATTCGAGACTTACGTATGGAAATAAAACTTTAGAGTTACTTTCTTATAAGGATGAAGATGGCAAAGTACAACAAGGCTATTTTTTAGTATTGAATACTAGTAATAATGTAAAATTATTGCTTAGAAAAAAATGTGTTTTCTCTCCAAACGAAAAAGCATTGACAGCTAACCAAGCGGATAGAGCTGCTAAGTTTACACAATATGATTATTATTATATTCTTAAAGAAGGAACTCCAGTCATGGTAAGTCCTAAAAAGAAAGCTATTGTAAAATTATTTCCAGACAAGAAAAATGAAATTAAAGGATATATTAAATCAGAGAAATTAAAGCTTAAAAATCAAGAAGACTTCGCAAAATTAGTAGATTATATTGCGAGTTTATAACGTATTTATAAATACATATAAGAGCTTCCTTTAGTTTATAATTAAATTAGAGGAAGCTTTTTTATTTCTTTTAAATCAACCCTAAATCTTTAGCATTTGCGATCAAGTGAATTGCATTATTTGCTTTAAAATAAATTTTTAACTTACTCAATCGTTTTTCTATTGAACTCAGACTGTTAGGAGAAATGCTTCTTTCTTTTAGATTACTAGCAATTTCATCTTGACTCATTCCTTTTGATAACAACTTGAGTAGTTCAATATCATAATCATCAATTTCCATGTCGTTTTTAGGACTCAGTGCTGCGCCAATTTTTTGAGACAAATACTGTTCTCCTTTAAAGACTTCTTTGATGGCATTTGCGAGTTCTTGCAAACTTTTTCTGCCCTTACATACATACGCATCAATTCCGTACTCGCTAACTAAACGACGAACACGTTGCAATTTGTCTTCAACAGAATATACAATGATTTTCAAATTGGGTTGCTCTGACTTTAACTTGACAATTAAGTCTTCTCCAGAGTTTAAAATCTGTTCTCTGTGATCTTTCACAAAAGACAAATCTGTAATCAACAATTCATAAGGCTTTTTATCTTTTCGTGCTTTTTTCGCTTTCAAATCTGCATCATCGCAATATTGAGCGTGATCTATTTTTGCTATTTCCAATTTGGAAAGTACCGTTAGGACACCTGTGTTGATGTCATCCATATCTTCGGCAATTAAAACTTTAGTAAACATAGGCTATTCTATCATACTGGTACATTAATACTAAACTTACAACCTTTGTGAAGTTCTGTATCAAAAGTAAGTTTTCCTTTAATTGCATGAATACGGTTTTCCGCATTTTGCAGACCATTTTTTGAAATTTCTTCTGTAAAGCCTTTCCCATTATCAATATATTGAATAAATAATTGCTTGTTATTTTTTTCAATAGAAACCACTACTAATGCGGCATTGCTGTGTTTTTTCATATTTGTAAGCAATTCTTGCAATACACGATATACAGTAATTTTTATATGTGAAGAAATTCCTTTCCAAATTTCAACATCATATCGTTTTAGTAACACATTTATTTTTTCAGATTGATAACTTCTGAACAAATTACTGAGTTCATCAGCAAATTTTTGGTCAGTATCTACACTTTGAATTTGCTTAGAAATATCTCGTGCCTGATTGTAAATTGTATCTAATTTATCTAAAATCATTTCTTTCTCAGGGCTCGAAGTTTCCAATTGCGACATTAATTCATACAAATCGTTTGCCAACTCATCGTGCACTTTTGAAGAAATTCGTGCTTCGGTGACATGTACTGTTTTTAGTTTTTCGATTTTATGACGACGTTTGATGCGTTGGTAGATGAAGAAGATAAGAACAATTAAACTTATGAGGATTAAAAAAAGTATTAAAAGTTGAGTTGTTCTTTTAGACGCCTTACTCTCCGCTATTATAGTTTCGTTTTCCGCCCTAATTTTCTCTTTTTCAGCATCTTCATAATTAAATCGATAATTAATGTAAAAGTAGTCTAAATCTTCTTTTTCTCTTTGTAATTCATTTCTTAGAGCAATAAATCTTTTATAATCTATTTTATTAAAATCAATATCAAGTTTTATTTCTAATGCTTCATAAATAGATTTTTTTTTGTCACGATCTTCCGCTGATTTTAGTGCTTCATTAATGTATTGAGTAGATTTTCCTTTATCAACATCTTTATATAACTGTGCTCGTTTTAGTAATGTAGAAAATATTTCTGAATCTTTATTTTGAGATAAGAAATATTCATATGAATTACGTAATAAAGAATCAGAAACTGTATTATACCCATTCTTAACGTATATGGTATGTGCTAGGTTAAATTGTGTTCTCTTTGCCTCTAAAGTATTATTTTTAAAATCTTTTAAGGCGGACTCAAGGTAATAGATTGCTTCATCGAATTTTTCAAGATCCTTTAAAATATTTGCTTTAGTATTTTTAAATTTTCCAATAGTAATTTTATCTATTTCTTTCACAGCGCTTGAATCTTTGACTAATTCTAAGGCTTTATCAATGTAATCATTTGCCACTTTTGTTCTTTCCGTTTCTCTTGAAATAGTGGCTAAGGCTAAATACAATCCTCCTATTGATTTTAATTCGTTAGTTCCTTCTAAATATTTTAATCCTTCAGTAGCTGTTAATTCACATGCTCCAAAACTTCCAAGTCCTCTTTGGACATTAGCAACTTCTAATAGTTCCTTTCCTGCTCCAATAGTATTACCTATTTTTAAATACAAATTTTTTGAATCTGTAAAATTGCTCAATGATAATTTAGTACTATCTATGTCTTTGTAGAGTGCGCCTTTTTTATGATATATTTTAGCCATCCATACAGTATCATTCATTAAAGAGACAATATTATATATTTTTTGGAGGTAAGAAAAAGCGGAGTCTATATTTTTCTTTTTTTTATAGCTCAAATATAATCCATGATAACTCTCCTTAATTGAAGCGGTATCTTTTAATTTAATGGCTTCTTTTAATGCTATTTCTTGATGATATATAGCGCTATCAAATTTACCTTTATTACGTAAAGATTTTGCCAATTCTTCATTCTCAAAAATTTTGGCAGGAATAGGATTTTTTTGGATTTTTCTAGATTCACAAGAGCTAATCAATAGTAAAAAACCGAAAAAAACAAAG
This sequence comes from Kordia sp., assembly GCF_050633145.1. Classification (GTDB taxonomy): domain Bacteria; phylum Bacteroidota; class Bacteroidia; order Flavobacteriales; family Flavobacteriaceae; genus Kordia. The sequence continues at coordinate 46,121 of NZ_JBOEFY010000017.1, forward strand.
AAGGATGTTACTAATGGTAGTTTCATCCTTCTAAAATAGTAAAAATATAGTTACAGTAAAATTATTAATTACCTCTAGTGGTTTCTTCTTCTTCACCAGTAACTTCTCCTTCATCACCTTCAGTAGCTTGTTGTTCAAATTGTGCTTCATCTTCGGCAATTGAGTTCGGTGTACAAGAAAATATTGCGCAATTGAGGAAAACCGTAAGTATTATTAAGCTGAATTTTTTCATTTTGTATAGTTTAAAAATTGGACATACGCGTTGCCGTCCGAGAAATACTCAGCGTATTAATGTGCAGCAACACAGCGAAATAGAAATGGCGCCGATTTCTTGTGTTTTTAGGAAGTGAAGAGGCAATTACACAGGCTATAGCTACTTCCAGGAGCTACCCTATGCTTCTTGTCTCAAGAATAAACCGAGCTAAATGCAGGAGATCAAATTGATTTACATCTCAGTTTTTAGAAATATTTCTGAAACAAAGAAACTGAGGTTTTGAATGAATGAATGGAAAGTTTAAGGAAGAGATTGGGAAAGTTTGAAGAAATTAATTTCCCGATTTTATACCGAATTTTTAAACGCTTTTACAATGGAAAAAGAAACCTAAAACTAAAATCATGCATAGAGAGTTAGTATTAAGTGCTTTTAAAAAAGCAAGAAAAGAAGTAAAAGAAGAAACTGGAGTAACGATGTCTATTACAGGGCTTTCAAAGAAAATTTCAGATTATATGATGGACGAATGTCACTTTCAATATCATGAAAAGAGTCTTCGTAACAAGTATAATATTGCAATGAAAGGTGAAGAAGTTGAATTGAAAAGTTCTGTTGCTAATTGTTTGTGTTGCTATCTTGGTTATGAAAATTATGCAGCGTTTATTGTTGAAAAAAACAATCAAGAAATTGCTACACAACCTGCCGAAATTATTCCCGCAGAAACGGCCTTAGAAAGAGCAAAGAAAGAAGTATCTATGGGGGAAAAATTGAAGATTGTAATTCAAAAGAATAAAATTACATTGATTTTTGGGTGGATGTGTTTTTTGATGAACTTTGGACTTTATATGACGAATTAAGAATGGTAAATACTATATACTTAAAAGTTTTTTCAAATGAAGATTGATCACGATTTTAAAAATTACTTAAAGCTATTTTTACAATACTTTATAAAAACAAAAAAACCTCCCAAAATGAGAGGTTTCTGTTATATATGTTTCGGATGGTAGTTATAAATTTTTCAAATTTATGACTTCTTGAGCCGTTAAATTACGCCAATGGCTTCGTGGTAAATCTTTCTTTGTCAATCCTGCAAAAACTACACGATCTAAACGTGCGACAGTATATGATAAATGTTCAAAAATTGCTTTTACTAAACCATTACTTCCTTCACTTGCTTTGATACCTACTTCACGTTTAGAAGCACCATGTATCCAAGAAATTTCGTCAACTGCATGTATATCTCCTCGAATATTAAGTCCGTCTTTGATTTTATTAAAATCTGCCTGACTTAAATTTCTATCCAATTCTACATGAAATATTTTACGAACTTTTTGATGCGGATCTGTTAGTTTTCTCGCCAACTCTCCATCGTTTGTGAACAATAATAAACCTGTTGCTTGACGCTCCAAACGTCCTACAGGGACAACTCTAGCAGTTGTTGCACCAGCTACTAAATCCATAACTGTTTTACGACCTTTTTCATCTTTAGTTGTTACTAAAAACCCTTTCGGTTTATTTAGTAAAATATAGGTTGCTTTTTCCGGATTGATCACTCGTCCATCAAAACGAACTTCATCTGACAATTGTACTTTATACCCCATTTCGGTCACAACTTTACCATTCACAGTCACACTTCCAATAGAAATGTGCATGTCTGCTTCTCGTCGTGAACAAATTCCTGAGTTTGAAATATATTTATTTAAGCGAATCTCATTTGGATTGCTTGAAGATTTCTTCTGTGGCGCTGCTTTTTTCTTGTAATTTGAATTTGGCTTCTTTTTATCAAAAGGTTTTTTACCATCAAATGACTTTTTATCATCTGATGATTTCTTTTTATCAAAAGGCTTTTTTCCTCCATGACGCTTGCTGTCTGCTTTGACTTTACTCTTACCGTGTCGCTCTTTTGCCATTACTTTATGCTCTAAAATTTTTGCAAAGATACTTTTTAATTTACGATAACCGAATCTAACATCGATTATTCGTTTTTTATGTTTGAAAAAGATAACTCATTCAGAATCAAATCATAAATCAGTCATTTAATTTAATTGTACTTTGACGTTCTCTATTGACTGTTAACTGTGTCACATCTGGACGCGAATAATGCCCGACAGCATCAAAGTTTTGACGTTCTTCCAACACACGATTAAAGTCTAAAGTCGCAATGATTAAGCCTTCTTTGTGTAATACAGGCGGAATTAACCATTCGCCATCTGGACTTGCAATACACGATCCGCCATTAGCCATTTCATCTGGAACATTTTTTAAGATTTCATCTACATGTGGAACATCTGATGGAATATCTGCTCTTCGCATCAAACTAGATACAGAGATCACATACGAGCGCGATTCTCTTGCAATAAAACGGGTAATATCTTTGGTATTGACTTCACTTCCTGGCCAAACTGCAATATGAACATTTTCGCCCATTCCGTACAAAGCTGCTCTTGGTAACGGCATCCAATTTTCCCAACAGTTTAATCCGCCAACTGTAAAATCTTTTAATGGATGTACTTTCAAGCCATTTCCATCGCCACTTGCCCACGTTAAACGTTCTTCATAAGTTGGCATTAATTTTCTATGCATCGATTCAATACTTCCATCTTGATTTATGTAGGCTAACGAACAGTAAATACTATGTCCGCCACGATCAACTGCACGTTCCATCAATCCTAAATAAATAGCGATATTATGTTCTTTTGCTAAGTCGCAAATTGTATCTAAATCACCTTTTTCTACTTGTACAGAATTTTGAACGTAATGTCTATGAATTTCCTTTTGTGTGGTCGAATTAAACGCTGCGCCATTTGTATTGGCTACCCAAAACGGATATCCTGGCAATAAGGCTTCACCAAAAACAATGAGTTCGCAATGTTGCTGACTTGCGTCAAGAATTTGTTGTTTTATTTTTTCTATTGTTTTGGTTTTATCTAACCAAACTGGTGCAATTTGCGCTAAGGCAACTTTTAATTCGTGTGAAGATGACATAGATGATTTTTATGATTTAGTATTGTTCAGTTTTATCTGTCGATTAAAAATAAAAAACCTTTTAAAAATTAACATTTTAACAAATATTGAACTGCTACAAATTACCAATTTTAGAGAAGAAAAACACGCTTTAAAATCGCTTTAACAATTTTAAATCATCTACAAATTTTTATCACAAAACGCGCGTGATATTATTCAAAATCACATCAATATTTAAAAGCGGAATACTAAAAACTCCTGAAACGATAATGAATTTTAAAACATTGTGAAGTAACAAATATTGTGGCTTTGTGTTTGCTCTGTAAAGTATCAACACAGAAAAAATTAAAAGTCCAATACTTCCGTAGAAATAAAAACGCATGTATCCTGTATCATACTGAGTAATTAGAAAAATAGTAACTAAAATTGCAATTGATGCAGACAAGGTTATAAGACCTTTGGAAACTTTTTCACCATACATGACTGGAATGGTTTTGTAGTTTTGTGCCAAATCCCCTTTGATGTTTTCTAAATCTTTGATGAATTCACGAATCAAAATTAATAGAAAAAGAAATGCAGCATGTACAAATATGACACTGTGTAGGTTTCCGTAATAGATAAATATGGCAAAAAATGGTGTAATTGCGAGCATTGCCGAAGTCAAATTGCCAAGAAAAGGAATCTTTTTTAGTTTATGAGAATAAAACCATATTCCGAAGATATATGCTGAGAAGAAAATAAACGCATTGAACGATACAAAACTTGCAATGGCAACCGAAATGAAGTTTAAGGTAAAGTAAGTAGCAATTTTTGTCCGCTGACTTACCAAACGATCTAACATTGATTTTTTAGGTCGATTGATTAAATCTTTTTCCGCATCGTAAAAGTTATTGATAATGTATCCTGCTGCAATAGCAACCGCAGAAGCTAACACAAGTGCAAGTAAATGTGTATCTAAAATAATCTCCATGAAACCTTCCTTTGGAGCCAAGATATATCTTGCTGCCAAGTATTGTGCAATGACAATAATTAGAATGTTATATCCTCTAACTACAGAAAATAAGCTGAAGAGTTTGTAAAAGAATAGCTTTTGTTTTCTAGATAACATTTATATCCAAACTTTAGAAGTTGTATACTACTTCAAGTTTGTAATCTTTTAGCGTTTCTTTTGTTTTTTGAATATTTTGTGTAAACCCAAGAATGTATCCGCCACCGCCAGATCCACAAAGTTTTAAGTAGTAATCATTGGTATCAATTCCTTGTTTCCAAAGTGAATGGAATTGTTGTGGAATCATTGGTTTGAAGTTGTTAAAAACGACTTTCGATAATGATTTTAAGTTTCCGAATAATGACTTCACATCTCCTTTTAGGAAATCTTCCACACAAGAATCGGTATGTTTTATAAATTGATCTTTTAGCATATTACGGAAACCTTCTTGTTTCATGTTTTCCATAAAGATATTGACCATTGGCGCCGTTTCGCCCATTATTCCACTATCTAATAAAAATACAGCTCCAGTTCCAACTTCATTTTGCGAAGGAATTCCTGTAGGTTCAATATTATCTTGGGAATTGATTAAAATCGGAATGCTTAAATAGCTATTTAACGGATCTAAACCAGAGCTTTTTCCATGGAAAAACGATTCCATAGCGCCAAAAATTTCTTTTAGCTTTAATAGCTTGTCTCTTGTCAGGTTTTCTAAAACGGTGATTTTATCATACGCATATTTGTCGTAAATAGAAGCAACCAATGCTCCCGAACTTCCAACTCCATATCCTTGCGGAATAGATGAATCAAAGTACATTCCGTTTTCCAAATCACTCTTTAAAGCAGCAACATCAAATGTTACCAATTCGTCATCTAAAGCGTCTAAGTGATTCGCGAAATTTTGTAAACTTTTGTTAGAATCTTTAGCTTCTTCTGAAAGATTTTCGTCAATTTTTAAAGCTCCTTTGTAAAAGTTATATGGAATAGATAACCCTTTAGAATCTTTGATGATTCCGTATTCTCCGAAGAGAAGGATTTTAGAGTAGAAAAGAGGTCCTTTCATTTTTCCGTTTTTTATTTTCTAGATATGTGAAATGGAATTCACGTATCCGTTTTTGTTTGAGGCTATTGTTACTGTAAAATTACGACTTTTTTGCTCCAAAACCTATTCTGTCGCAAATGTGATGTCCATTTTGGCAATATTTCACTAATTCTTCTTGAATAAATGGATATACTGTATCTTTTTCATTTTCAGGATATAATACATGTACATTGGCTCCAGCGTCTAAAGTAAAGCAAACATTCGTTCCCGAAGTTTTACGAAACTCCCAAATTCGATTGATGATTTCGAGTGTATTCGGCTTCATTAAAATGAAATACGGCATTGAAGTCATCATCATTGCATGTAAAGTTAATGCTTCACTTTCTACAATAGCGATAAATTCTTTTAAATCGCCATCTGCTAAGACCGATTGCATTTTTGTTAGGTTTTCATGTGCTTGCGAGAAACGTTGCGCTGCAAACGGATGATTGTGCATTAAATTGTGTCCAACTGTACTACTCACCTGTTTTTCACCTTTGTCAACCAGCAAAATAGTATCATGATAATTTTTGAAAACTTCATGCACTTTGTACGGATATTTTATACCGAATAAATCCGAACTCCCAACGGTATCTTCATGTGTTCCCCAAACAATTAAATCGCCTTCAATACTTCTGCTTGCGCTTCCAGAACCTAATCGTGCTAAAAATGATGCTTTTTGATTGAAATGTTCGTCTGTCATTGTCGGATTTAGTTCTTTTTCTAAACTTAGTAAACATAATGCCAACGCACTCATTCCTGATGCTGAAGAAGCAATTCCGCTACTGTGTGGAAAGGAATTTGAGGTTTCAATTGTAAAATGATAGTCTTTTAAGAATGGAAGATATTGTTCAATACGTTTTAAAAACGTATTGATTTTTGGTTTGAAATCGTCTTTTTGTTTCCCTTCAAAAAATAAGTCAAAAGAAAAATTATCGTTTGATGTTTCGTGCTTTTTATAAGATAACGTTGTCGTTGTAGCACAGGCATCTAATGTAAAACTGATCGATGGATTTTGTGGAATTTGATCTTCTTTTTTTCCCCAATATTTTATGAGTGCAATATTACTTGGCGATTTCCAAGTCACGCTTCCGTTATCAATACTTTTTGAGTATGCTTCAGGCAGAAATGTTTCTATTTTCATAGACGATTTTAAAATTTATGCAAAGATACGGATTTGTAGTAGACTTGATTAGACTTCTTAGATTTTTAGATTGTTAGACGCGCTTTGCTTTTAGACCACTTTGCTTTTAGACCGCTTCGCTGTTAGACGCGGCTTTGCCTTTTGGATCGCTGCGCTTTTAGTATTCTGGTATCGGCTTTGCCTCTTAGTATATTCGGATTGTTTCACTCTT
>NZ_JBOEFY010000018.1:0-133082 GCF_050633145.1 Kordia sp.
TTGCATTTTGAATTGATAAGTACAATGCCTGACTCGCACAAGCGCATCCACATAAATCGCCAAGTTGTATTAAACGATTTGGAATTAGTTGAATCGTATTACTTACTTGTTTAGGAACAATCGTAATATTGGTTATGGTTACTCCTCTAAAGCGTAAATTTCCATACGGATTACATGCTGTGATGTACAATACTTCATCATCATGCGTTTCCATTTGATCTTTAGTACTATCTCCCCAATGCAAGTAGAAGCAAGGTTCTAAGTTTGGTAAATCGAGCATAGAACAGGTTTCTTCTGAATATGGAGTTTTGCATCTACGCGAATTGTTTTCTTTTCCTTTTATCAAGAATGTTTTTGAAAGTGCTTCTTCCTTTAACACTTTTCGTTCTTCTTCAATTGTTTCTGCACAAACAGAACAGTGACAATCATCTACGCATTCGCAATCGTGCTTGCAGTCGTGACATTCTTTTGCAAACAATTCGCTAATTGGGAATCTGAAAATCAAAAACTCATCATGATTAAATCCTTGAAAAGGAGCACCTGCTTGCGGATCTTTTCCTGAATCGAACCAAATAAAATGTGCTTTTTCGTCAATTTCTTTATAAGGTCTAAAAGGTCTTTTCCCGTTATTTGGTCCTTTTGTTACAGGTTTCCACTTTTTACAATGTGCTTTTTTCAACTCTGTATTCACCAACTTTTCAGAAGGTCTTGTGAGGTGATCTCTAAAATTAATTCCTGTTGGAAAAACTTCCCATTTTGCATGTGTTCCAGAAAAAACGGTATTTGCTCCGTGCAATTCTGCTAGCAAACCATTTAATCCGCCATCATCACTCCAACACACAAAATATAAGTACTCATTACAAGTTGCTTTTGCTTCAAAACGGACTGCTTCTAGCGTACTATTCTCAGTAATTTTTCGAAGTACTTGATTGCAATCACCTATGTAAATATCTGAGTAGTTATCACAAGAATACGTTGCTTTAAAATATCTTGTTTGACTACAGTCTTTATTATTTTTCATAATTATTATTTCAAAATTGCCTACTCTGTTTTTTTATAAAAAAGGCTTTTCGGTATCCGCCTTGTTGAGGTTGCATTATTACGTAATTAATGCAGCAAAGATGAAATAGTAGCTATCAATTATATAGAACAATTTTAGGAACAGTAGAGTTGATTCCATGATCGGTAAGACTGATTTTATAATACTTTGTTAAAAAACCTGCTTAAAATCCATACAACGTTCTAAGAAACTTATTTTTATTCCTTAAAAAATTGTTAAACGTGCAACCTTTCATTTTACCAACTGTCAATAGCTGTATATTATCAATTAGAAAACCTAACAAAAAATGAAAAACAGTGTTATCTGGATTTGTCTTTTAATGAGCACATTTCTCTTTGCGCAAGAAAAATTTAGCGTAAGCGGAACCGTAAAAGACAAGAAAAATGGAGAAACTTTGCTTGGAGCTACTGTATACTTAAAAGGAACTACCAACGGAGCAATAACCAACGAATATGGTTTCTTTTCATTAACAGCGCCAAAAGGAACGTATACATTAATAATATCGTTTCTTGGGTATGAAAATGTAACCAAAGAAATTACGCTCGATGTTGACCAAACGGTTAACTTTGAAATTAAAGAATCTTCAACTTCCCTAGAAACGGTTGTGATTGAAGCGGAAGAATCTGAACGTCTCAACATTCGAAAACCGCAAATGAGTGTATCTAAACTCAACGCAGAAACCATCAAACAAATGCCCGTAGTTTTGGGTGAAGTAGATGTTATCAAATCCATTCAAATGTTACCAGGAGTAACCAATAGTGGAGAAGGTACAGGAGGTTTTAATGTTCGTGGTGGAGCTGCCGATCAAAATTTAGTGTTATTAGATGAAGCTATTATCTACAATACATCGCACTTTTTTGGTTTCTTCTCTGTATTTAATGCAGATGCAATTAAAGATATCAAATTGTATAAAGGAGATATTCCAGCGAAATTTGGAGGACGAATTTCCTCTGTTTTAGACGTTCGTCAGAAAGATGGAAACAGTAAAAACCTTGAAGTAAATGGTGGCGTTGGTTTAATTTCGAGTCGTTTGGCTGTCGAAGGACCAATGTTCAACAAAAAAGGATCATTCTTAGTGGCAGGACGAACTTCGTATGCACATTTATTTATGCCATTAATTAAAGAAATAAAAGATGATAAAATTTCGTTTTACGACTTAAATCTAAAAGCGAATTACGAAATCAACGAAAACAACCGTGTGTATCTTTCGGGATACTTTGGAAGAGACATCTTCGATATTTCAAAATTCATTAAAAACAGGTATGGTAATACAACGGGAAACTTACGTTGGAACCATGTATTTAATGAAAAACTCTTCTCAAACCTATCATTAATTTATAGCAAATACGATTATCAAATTGTACTTGACTTTATAAAATTAGATTGGATTGCAGATATTGAAAACTTCAATCTAAAATATGATTTACGCTATTATGCAAGTGATAAACTAAAACTAGATTTTGGGGTAAGTGGAATTACATACGATTTTAATCCGGGAGAAGTAAAACCTACAGATCCAACATCGTCAATCAACTTTAGAAAACTAGATCAAAAAAGAGCGTTTGAAGCTGCTGCATATATTAGTGCCGAACATGAACTAACAGATAAATTAACCGCTCAATACGGATTGCGTTTCAGTACATTTAGTCGTTTAGGCGGACAATCGTTGTCAAACTACGCAAATGATTTACCTGTTGTATACAATGAAGAAATAGGCATTTATGAAGAAGGAGAAGAAATAGGAACTACAGCGTATAAGAAAAGTGAAAGCATTAAAACATTTGCAAACTTTGAACCAAGACTTGGTTTATCATACCAACTCAATGACAATTCATCAATAAAAACAAGTTATACACGATCGGTTCAATATGTACACCTACTTTCCAACACAGTTTCGGTAACACCAGTAGATGTTTGGGCGCCAAGTGGTCGTTATATTAAACCGCAAAAATCCAATCAATATGCAGTTGGATATTACCGAAATTTCAAAGACAAAAAATACTCATTAGAGTTAGAAACGTATTATAAAACAGTCGATAACAGAATCGATTATATTGACGGTTCAAACCTAATTGGAACGAACACTATTGAAACTGAAATTCTAAACGGAGAAGCAAGAGCGTATGGTTTAGAGATATTATTCAGAAAAAACAAAGGAAAATTTAAAGGTTGGTTTGCATATACACTTTCAAAATCTGAGCAAAGAGCGCTTGGAGGAAATGTTGGAGGACCAGGAATTAACAAAGGAAATTGGTACAATACACCTTACGATAGAACACACGATTTTTCACTTACGGGAAGCTATGACTTTAATGAAAAGTGGAAGTTCAGTGCAAATTTTGTCTATCAAACAGGTCGTCCTGTAACATATCCAAACGGACAATACGAATACGAAGGTTTGTCTATTGCGAGTTTTGACGCACGTAATGCCAATCGTTTACCAGCGTATCACAGATTGGATTTATCAGCAACATTTACACCAACTAAAAACAAAAACAGACGTTGGCAAAGTGAATGGGTTTTTGGCGTGTATAACGCTTACGCGAGAAAAAACGCAGCTTCAATCTCATTTACGCAAGATTTTGACACAGGTATAAACGAAGCACGAAGACTTTCCATTTTTGGAAGTTTTATTCCATCAATAACATATAATTTCAAATTTTAAGATCATGAAAAAGTATATAAGGCTATTAACAATCTTAACAATATTCATCGCGCTTATTTCATGTGATGACAAAATAGATGTCGATGTTCCTGAAGCTGCGCCACGTTTGGTGATTGAAGCTTCTCTTGATTGGGAAAAAGGAACTACGGGAAACAATCAAACAATAAAATTAAGAACATCAACACCGTACTTTAATACGACTTTAAATACAAGTGTTACTGGTGCTTCGGTAAAAGTTACAAACACAGATTCAAATGCAGTATACAACTTCGTAGATCAGAATGATGGCGATTATACTATTAATAACTTTGTGCCAGTTATAAATGATTCGTACACGTTAGAAGTTATTTATAACGGTGAAACTTACACAGCAACAGAACAATTAATATCTGTGCCTCCAATTATGAATCCGACACAATCACTTGAAGGCGGATTTGATGATGAGGTTTTAGACGTTACGATCTTTTTTCAAGATCCACCTAATGAGGAAAATTTTTACATGCTGCGAAACCAAGAAGACACTGATTTATTTGGGGAATTAGAAACGCAGTCGGATGAATTTTCAGATGGAAATTTACAAGATGAGTTTTTTGAAAAAGATAAAGATGACGAAGATCCTGAAGCAGAATATAATCCTGGTGATACCGTAAATATTAAATTATATGGAATCTCCGAAAGATATCACAACTACGTTACATTGTTAGTAGAACAATATGACTCTGGAGGTGATCCGTTTGCAGCAACACCAGCAGAAATAAAAGGAAATTGTATTAATGTAACCAATGAAGCCAATTATGCTTTTGGTTATTTTAGAGTCACAGAATTTGACCAAATAGATTATACATTCCAATAAAAAATCTTAATTAGTTTATTTTATAGAAGTAATATTCTATGCTAAAGCGTAATCCCTTAAAAGATTGCGCTTTTTTATGTTTAAAAGTTTGGTGAAATCTAAATTAAAAGCCCAGTTATAAAGTATTAAATTATTAGAATTTTAGATTCTTCAATTTAGGTATGAAAGATGTAAAATTTATTAAGGTATTTTGTTTTTGATTTAAATTCTTTTAAATTTAAGAGTTAAATCTTACAGAAAAATAAAATATAACCTCTAAAAGCCCCATAACAAATGAAAAACGCATTCCTTTTTACGCTACTAATAACATTTGCAACAATATCAGCAAATGCTCAAAACTTTGATGTACCTCCAAATCCAGAAGCAGGAAAATGTTATGAAAGATGTTTCGATTACAATAAAAAATTTGAATGGAAAGAAATAGATTGTTCAAAAATTAAAGAACAAAATACCAAAATGACAACAGCACAACTTTCCGAAATTGAGGAAAAAAAACAAAAAATGCAACAGTATCAACAAAAACTAAAAGCATTAGGATACGAAGTTGAGCTAACAGGAATTGCAGACAATAAAACAATTATTGCACATCATAAATACCTTAAAAAACAAAAGAAGAAAAAATAAAATTCAACTACTAATACGATAATAACCTCTGAACAAATACAATTGTTCAGAGGTTATTTTTTATAAAGCTTACTTTTTAATACGTTCTATGATGGAAACGTTCTTAAAAATATAGCTGGCTTTCCATTTGAAATTACGGTTAAATCAGTTCTTGTAATTAATTCGCCATTTTCAGTTCTTCCTGTAATGATAATACGTTTCATTCCAGGAGCAAATTTACCTATATAATCACCGTTATCTACTTCGACACCCATAAGATGTGGAGTTCCAATTCTAGTTCCAATAATATATCCTGTTCCGTTTTCTATTAATGTTCGTTGACCAATAGCTGGCGGCGGAAACAATTGACTTACAGTAATATCGTATAATGGAGCAATTCTAATATAGTCAGATGGATCTATAATTGCTGGTGTTGCATGCGATACATCGTCATTGACTAACATATTTATGGTACGACCAAATCTTGGTGTATCTGAATTATCTAAACAAAACATCCATACGGTTGTCGTTGGTTTTCCATCCATAGTTTCAAATGTAGCATAGTATCTTTCATGTACATTTAATGGATTTACGCGTTTTCCGTCGTCGTTTAAATCTAGATTATAAAATATGTTTGTGGTTAAAGTTCCTACAGTATAAGTTCCTGTAGCGCCTTCTATTATAAGTTCTTGTATAGGTTCTGTTGGTTTAAAATATTTGTAAATTCTTATATTTTTAACTGGTACTGGTATTCCTTGCATGATTAATAAATTTATAGGGTTTGTATATGTGTAATATGAGCATCTCCTTTAAGAGGAGCATAAATGCTTACAATAGCCGCGCCGTATAATGGCAGAATTGTAGCGGCCTGTGTGTTACAGAAAAACTTGTAGTTGACTCCTGCAACGATCTGTGTTGAAACGGCAACCGGTGAATAATGTACACCGACAAGCTCTTTTGTTGCTTGTTCAAAAGCTTTTTTAGCTTCTGCTGAAATTTTACATGTGTATGGAGAATAGGCTCCCGGTAGGTTTGACATGATTAATTTTATTTAAATTATTCCTACTCTTTTAAGGTTTTTCGGATTCTACCTTTAACAATAAAAAAAAGAAAGTAGCTACTAATATTTAATTCATCTTTTTTGAACATATAACAAATATCTTACGTTAATTGAAGAATTTTCAGCGTATAAGTACTTGATTTTTAAAATGGGTAAACTACCTAATTGTTTAAAAATCAGTAGGTGAGAGTTAAAAAACTATTTTTTAGAAGTTGTATTCGTAAACTTTAAAGAAGATTTAGTCAGCCTTATATAGAAATAAAAATGTACTCAAAACCAATATTTTTTACGGTTTGAAAAATATTTTTATAAAAATGTGCAACCTTTGTAAAATTGAGTTGTCTATTAAAAGAGTAACAAACCATAATCATACACCATATTTTATAGTTTAGTGAGCAACGCTATCTTATTTACACATAAAAATCTTATAGAAAAGAGCAAGCTGGGAAACCGTAAAATGCAATACAAACTGTATTCATTATACGTAGATGCTATGTTCAATGTAAGTATTCGAATTGTGAAAATAAAAGAAGATGCTGAAGATGTAGTGCAAGATAGTTTTATTGATGCGTTTAAAAACTTAGAATCATTTAAATATGAAAGTACGTTTGGTTCTTGGTTAAAAAGAATAGTCATCAACAAAAGCATCAACTATTTAAAAGTAAAACGCATTCCGTTGGTTGCCATAGAAGATCAAGAATATTGGATTCAAGATGAAGAAGAACTCAAACCAGAACAATTAGACATAAGTAAAATAAAAAACGCCATTCAAAAATTACCAAATGGCTATCAAACCATTATCAATTTATACCTCATAGAAGGTTATGACCACAATGAAATAGGAGATATTTTAGAAATCAGTGTATCAACTTCTAAATCGCAATATCACAGAGCAAAAAAGAAGTTAATTCAATTAATTAATTGATTATGAAAGACGAATTAAAAGAGTACATACAAGCCCACAAAAACAAATTCGACGATCATTCTATAGACGAAGTTGAAAAACTTAAACTATGGGGAAAAATTAGTGAGCAATTGCCTGAAACACCTAAAAAAGTAATTCCGTTATGGAAAAAATCATCTTTTAGAGTTGCAGCAGCAGTTGTGTTGCTTTTCGGTTGCTTGTTTGCATTTTACACAACAAATCAAGGTGCTGGAGAATATGATATGGTCAGTGAAGAATTTCGCCAAATAGATACGCATTACAAATCGTTGGTCGAAAATCAAATTCAAATGGTAAAAAATAGCGCCAACTTATCAAAAGAAGAACAAGTTGAATTCTTGAATTATATTGATGAATTAGATAAGGAATACATCAAATTAAAAAAGGAACTCAAGCAAGGTGTCAACAATCAAATTATTATAGAAGCAATAATCAATAACTATAGAAAAAAAATACAAATTATGGAAGATCTTTTACGAAGATCATATCCTATTCAAAATACAGTAGACGATGGCGAACTCATACTATAAAACATTTCTGTGTGTAGTGTTTTGTATGCTGTTGTATCAAAGTGCAGTATCGCAACATAAACTCACCAAAGAAATTAAAGAAACGTATGCTTTTAGTAATGACAGTAAACTATACTTAGAAAATAAGTATGGTGATATTTTTGTGAGCGGTTGGGACAAAAACAGTATTGAAATTGTAATTGACATTGAAGCTGAAAGTAAAAATAGCGAAAAGGCAAAAAAGTTACTCAACAGAGTAAAAATGGATATAGTTGCAACCGATAACGAATTAAAAGTAACATCAAAAATTGCCAAAAAAGAAGGTGGTTTTCTAGGAAGATTAGATCCGTTTAAGAACGAAAAAACCAAAATTAATTATACCATATACTTGCCCAAAAAAGCAATCATAGAAGCATATAACAAATATGGAAATATTATTGTATCTGATTGGAATGGAAAACTAAAAGCAGACGTAGAACATGGCGAAATGCATTTATCAACAGCATTAATCAATGCAAGTTTGACAATTAAATATGGAAAACTAGATGCAATAAGTTTGCAAGAATCACACATTGTAAGCAAAGATGCTACTGTAGGAATTCATTACGGAACAAAACTAAAAATTGATTCAGACGGTTCTGAAATGACCTTGAACAACATACAAAAATTGCAATTAAACTCTAACAAAGACAACATAGATATTTTAAAAATAGATGGAATTTCAGGAACCATCAAATATTCAAAAACATTCTTAAAAAATCTTAGTGGAAAAGCAACGTTAGATTTAAATCATGGCGAACTACGTATTTTAAAACATACTACAACTTCGCCAGATATTGACATAAACCAAAAAGAATCGGAAGTATACATCAATATTTCTGAAACCAACTTTTCTTTCAAAGCAAAGCTTGAACAAGGTGTATTGCGTATTCCAAAAATAATGGACAATATAGAAAGTGAAGTTATAGACCGAAAAGAAAAAATAAGACGTATAAGCGCTACGTATGGCGCAGAAAAACAAGGAAGTATTATATGTACGGGTTATAAAGGTGTCATCATTTTAAAAGAACTATAAATAGCAAACAACGAAACAACCATAAAAAATGAAGAAGTTAGTAACTGCAGTATTCGCACTATTCATTTTCAATACAATCATTGCGCAAACCAATGAAACAGAAGATTATGTCGAATTTGACGATCGGAAAAACATTGTACACGGTGTTTATTTAGGATTTACACCGCAATTTGGAAGAATTTCCAAAGAAGACGCTTTTTTTACAAACTTGAAATTAGCCTATGTTGCCAATAGAAAATTTGAAATAGGATTATCTGGAAGCGTATTTTTTAGCAAACAACCCAACAATACCAATGTGTATAGAGGTGATGAGGTGCTGTTAGTTGGCGCTTATGGCGGATTGCATTTAGAACCAATTCTTTTTGGAAACAGAACTATTAGTGTTTCTTTTCCTTTAATGATTGGCGGCGGTGGCGTTACCATACTTGAAAAAAAGACAAATGGTGATTTTGATGAAACTCCACTAGAAAATGACACTTATGATTATGATTCATTCTTCATTGTAGAACCTGGTGTAAACGTACTCTACAACATTTCACGCTTTGTACAAATAGAAGCAGGAATCCGTTATCGAATCTCAGAATCTTTTGAATTACCATTCTACGGAAAAGATAATATCAAAGGTTTTTCTGCTGGTATAGGATTAAAAATTGGAATCTTCAATATGGGAAGAAAGAAAAAAATAAAAGACAAATTCTAAAAACAATAGCAATTAAACCAAAAAATTAGGCACAAAAAAACCTCGGCAATATTAAGAATTACCGAGGGAAGAAAAACTAGTAAATAGGTTTTGAGATGTATTTTCTTTTTCCCGAATTTTGTGAGACAACTATCGAAATAGTTGTTTTTCTTTTTCATAGCAATTCGTTTCCCATCCTTATTTTTTTATGTTTAGTAAAAAAAAGGGCAACAAAGACTTTAGCCTCGATCTCAATAGCTTTGCTGCCGCTTTATTTTCAACTAATAAAAAACCGACTTAATTGAACTTAATTTTTTTATGAACGTATTAGAAATGTTAAATTTCTAAGTAATTGATATTTTTTCAGTGCTTAATTTGTTGATAAAACAGGTAACTTTTAAAATACCCTACCTAATATTGAAAAAAAATAAAAAAAAATTTACGTAGTTTTGAAAAAAATAAATAAACGCCCCATAATTAATGACTTCGGAAGACAAATCTGTTTGCGAATCAAAAAACTACGAAAGCATCTTTAATACACATGCCGAAACACTTCGGAATTTTGTGTACTACAAGTGTGGTAGCCAACAGCAAGCAGAAGACATTGTACAAGAAGCATTCATAAAACTCTGGAAAAACTGTGCTAAGGTTATTTTTACAAAAGCTAAGTCATATTTATATACTGTTGCAAACAATATGTTTTTAAATGAAGTAGCACATCAAAAAGTAGTATTAAAGTACAAACAACAAACCGGAAGTAAAGTTTCTAACGAAACACCAGAATTTATTCTGAGACAAAAAGAGTTTCAAGAAAAACTACAGCGCACTATTGCAAAATTACCAGAAGGACAACGCGAAGTATTTTTGCTCAATAGAATAGACAAAAAAACCTACGTGGAAATTGCCGAAATTATAGGGCTTTCTGTAAAAGCTGTAGAGAAGAGAATGCACAAAGCTTTAGTAACATTGAGAAAAGAAATAGGAAATGTTTAAAAAAAAGTAGGGTATTTTATAAAGAAACTGTTTAATAAGCGAATCAAATATTAATGATGGAAGAAAAACATGATGATAGATTTCTAGCAAGATGGCTTGCCAATGATCTCACAGAAGACGAAAAACTTCGTTTTGAAAATTCTGCTGAGCATCAGGACTATCTTGATATCATAGAAAGTGTTGACTTAATGGAAGCACCTTCTTTTGATAAGCAATCTATATTGAATTCGATTCAACAAAAACAACAAACGCATACTCCTAAAGTAAGAAAACTGCGCACTTCATGGTTATACTCAGCCGCTGCAGTTGTACTTTTATTTATAGGATTTTCTTATGTATACCTTAATACAGATGAAATTTTTGAAACTGGTTTTGGAGAACAAACTACTGTAAGTTTACCAGACGGTTCGGAAGTTATTTTAAATGCAAAAACAACACTTTCTTTTAATGAAAGCTCTTGGGATAATGACAGAACTGTTTCGCTTGACGGAGAAGCATATTTCAAAGTAAAAAAAGGAGAAAAATTTACAGTTACTACAAACGATGGAACGGTTGAAGTATTAGGTACACAATTTAATGTGCTTACAGATGATGATGGTGTTTTTGAAGTAAAATGTCATGAAGGAAAAGTAAAAGTAACGACCAAAACACAAAAATCTGCAATATTAACGCATGGAAAGGCATTTTCTTTAATTGAAGGAAATGCAGCTTCTTGGGACTTCAATACAAATGATCCTAACTGGAGAGATGGCGAAAGCAATTTCAGAGAAATGCCTATAAAACATGTGATTGAAGCACTACAAAACCAATACGGAATACAATTTACTTTTGAAAATATAGACACTACACAACGATTTACAGGAACTTTTTCTCACAAAAATTTGAAACTTGCGTTGCGAACAGTTTTTGATCCTATGGAAATTTCACATACTTTTAAGGGCGAAAAAACAGTTGTACTTAAAGAAGCGAAGTAAAAAACCTTTTTAGAGCTAAAAAGGTTTCGCTTATCGAAGTTTTATCGTTACGTTTATGAGAAGTGTATTAAGTGTTGCCTTACTGTTCATCACCTGTTCATTGTTTGCTCAAAACAATGGATCATTCTCCTTTGAAAAAGAACCACTGAAAAACGTACTGATTGCTGTAGAAAAAGCATACAGCATAAAATTTTCGTACAATTCAGAACTCGCCGAAAACAAAACCATTACACTGCAAATAAAAGATGCTCCTTTAAACACTGTTATACAGCGTTTACAAAAGCAAGTACCAATTGTTTTTGAAAAAGTAACGAAGCGATTTTACATTATTCGAAACCAATCTCAAGAAGGAAAAATACGGATTTGTGGTGTTTTAAAAGATACAAAAAGTAAGCTTCCTATCGTCGAAGCTTCGGTGGTTAATATTTCACAAAATAAAGGAACTGTAACAAACATAAACGGAAGCTTTGAACTATTCTTAGCATTTCCGTCCGATACGGTAGAAGTTCGGTTCTTAGGATACAAAACACAACGCATACAAGCACAAGACTTTCAAAAAAATCCTTGCGAAACAATTTTGATGGTAGCAGAGCAGTATGACTTAGGTACGGTTTTAATTAGCAACTATCTTACATCAGGAATCAACAAAAAAAATGACGGAGCAATATCTCTTTCACCTTCAAAACTAGGTATACTTCCTGGATTAACAGAACCCGATGTATTGCAAAGCATTCAACTATTACCAGGTATTCAAAGTCCAAACGAAACGGCTTCAGGTTTATTCATTCGTGGAGGAACGCCCGATCAAAACTTAATTCTTTGGGATGGAATCAAAATGTATCATTCAGGACACTTTTTCGGTTTAATCTCGGCATTTAATCCCTATGTAATAGAAGAAGTTTCAGTATTCAAAAGTGGAACATCAACTAGATATGGCGATCGTATTTCGGGTGTAATTGACATTCAAACAGATACCAAAGTTCCCGAAAAACTATCGGGTGGCTTCGGGTTTAATATGACACATGGAGATGCATACCTTAAAATTCCAATTGCTAAAAACTTTGGTGTTACGGTTTCTGCACGTAGAGCATTTACAGATGTATGGGAAACATTTACCTATAATAACTTTTCCGATCGTGTATTTCAAAACACAAAAATTATCAAAAGCTCTGAAATATTAGAAAATGTATTTTCCGAAACTGAAAATAAATTCTTCTTTACAGATTACACCATAAAACTAATTGGAAAACTATCTGATAAAGACAAGATAATGCTTAGTAATTTGCGTACTAAAAACGAACTTGATTTTAGGTCTGAAGTAGATCTTTTTGAAGAAACTTCACGAGACAAACTAAGCATTCTTAATTCTGGTTATAGTGGATTTTGGGAACGACAATGGAATCCAAACTTTTCACATACGTTAGATATGTATTATTCTCAATTTGATTTTGACTACTTAGGCACGTTTAGAGGCGATATTGTAGGTGCTACGGAGCAAGATCAAAAACGAAACAAAATCAAAGACATTGGTTTTTCATACCATACCAATTGGAAAATGAATGAAAAACGGAGTCTGCAATTTGGGTATCAATTCTCTTCTAACGATGTGTCTTTCGGTTTCTCTGGTTTCAGAGGAACAGAAGAAGGTGTTACTACATATAATACAGGAGAAGAAAGTATCAACAATTCTCATGCACTGTTTTCATCGTACAAATACAACGATAAAAATGAGCTAATTATCAATGCGGGTCTGCGCATGAACTATTTCAGTACAACAAACGATTTGCTCTTTGAACCGCGATTGTATGTAGAGAAGAAACTAAACAATGATTTTAGTGTTAACTTCTCGGGCGAATTAAAACACCAAGCAGTAAGTCAAATATTGGAATTCAACACAGCAAACTTCGGATTGGAAAATCAAGTATGGGCAGTTGCCAATGGTGAAGAGCTTCCTATATTAAAAAGCAGACAAATTTCGGCAGGAATATTATTCAATAAAAAAGGGTGGCGTGTCGATTTAGACGCATACTATAAAAACATTACAGGATTAACATCATTCAATAGAAGTTTTGGAAACACAAGTGTTTTAGAAACCTTTACAGAAGGAAACAGTAATGTATATGGGATAGATGTTTTAATTGAAAAAAAAATCAACGATTACCAAACTTGGGTGAGTTATTCGTATACAGATAATAACTTTGAATTCTCACGAATCAATAACGGATTAACTTTTCCAGGGAATTATGATATTCGCCATTACTTCCGTTGGGCGCATTCATACACCCTAAACAATTTTAAATTCTCTTTGGGATGGAATTACCGCACAGGAACGCCATACACGCCCGTAACGTCGCAAACGCAAGATAACGGAGACTTATTCGTCTTTATTGGAGATACGAACAGTACGCGCATCCCAGACTATCATCGTTTAGACTTCTCGGGAACATATACTTTCGATTTTGACAAAAAGAATAAATGGAAAGGAAAAATTGGTTTTTCTTTACTCAATATCTACAATCGTCAAAACTTGCTAGAACGCTATTATGAAATAAGACCGTTTTTAAATCAAGAAAACAATGTGCAATTTCGACTAGAAACCGTTGATAAATTTTCTTTAGGAATGACGCCTAATCTTGTTTTTAGAGTAGATTTTTAGAAACAACTTTCACAAAAAATAAAGCGAGCCAAAACTCGCTTTTATATACTTAAATTTAGTTTTTCTCTTTTTTAGGTTCGTCCAAACAAATCGCATCAGGATCTGTTGGATCATCTGAACCTGCAAAATCACAAGAAACACATGTAATACTAATAGCTATTCCTCCGCCAATTTGATGTGCGTCAAATGAGGAAATAGTTCGCTTATTTAATCGAATCTTTTTAAATGCTTGTTTTTTCATAATGAATGTTTTAAAGTTTCAACTAAAAGTTCATCATCATGAAAAACGTAACCCAAGAAAAAAGTTAAAAAAAGAAGAAAAATTTACAGAGGAAGATCTTTTCTATGCAATAATCGTGTCAACTTAATAGATAAATCAGTCAATACGATTTTAGAATTTCCGTTGCGTTCTATATGGTAAATAGCATCTTGCAATTCTTTCGAAATATCTAAAATATTATTTCCGTGTACAAAAGGCGCAAATTTCTCTAAAAAGAATCCTTTGGTATGTGGTTCAAAAAACACCAAATCGGTTGCGGTATAATTTTGAAGTAATGCTTGTCTAAAAAGATTCAGGCAAAAGCCTAAAAACTTCTTTTGTGTTTCACGACCCGTTTTGGCAACTTCTTCGCTCCAAGAAATTAAATCGCGAATTGCCGTTTTATTTCCTTTCGCTTTAAAAGCAGAACGAACCCAACTTACAAACCAAGTTTCAAACAGTAAATCTTCCGAATCTTGATGTACTAAATCGACAGCTTTGTTATAATTTCCATTTGCTTGGTGTGCAATTTTTGTGGCTTCAGTTTCAGAAACATTCAAATTTTTAATCAATGATTCTTTAATGGCTTGTTCACCCAAAGGAGGAAAATGTAAAACTTGACAACGCGAACGAATTGTATTAATAATTTGCTCCTCATCTTCAGCAATTAAAATAAATAGAGTTTGATTTGGCGGTTCTTCAATCAATTTCAACAACTTATTGGCAGCAGCAGTATTCATACGTTCTGCCATCCAAATAATCATCACTTTATAACCGCCTTCATACGATTTCAGCGCAAGCGATTTTACCACATCTAACGCTTCATCAACACCAATTTGTCCTTGCTTATTATCAATACCGAGCATTTTGTACCAATCAAACAAATTTCCATAAGGCTGCTCTTTGATAAACTGTCGCCATTCTTCCAAAAAGTGTTTGGAAACAGGATGACTTTTTACTTTATGATTTCCCGCTACAGGAAAGGCAAAATGCAAATCGGGATGCGAAAGGTTGCTCAATTTTAAATTACACGCTTCGTTTCCACCTGAATTTTCACCTTCCATATTTTTACACAACACATACTGCGCATAGGCAACTGCCATTGGAAGCGTACCGCAACCTTCTGGACCAACAAAAAGTTGGGCGTGCGGAATGCGTCCACGATCGGCACTTAGTGTCAAATGTTTTTTAATATGTGTGAGTCCTAAAATATCTTGGAAAAGCATGTGGCAAATATAGGAGTAACCTTTGAATTTTTTAGTAAAATCTAAAAAACTCAACACATCCAACAAAGAAATCTAAAATAAAGAAAGCTTTTTTAGTTTGTAAGCAGTTCTTTTTGGCGGATAGCTTCATCAATAGCAACAGTTACATATTTATGACTGTTAAAAAAAGATGCATTAGAAGTTAGTTTGATGGTAGCAATGACACTTCCGTCTTTCTTTTTATCGATTGAAGTTACCGTAACTTTTTCACCTTTAATATTTTTATAACTAGCAACTCCTCCTTTTTTTATGATGAAGTTTGTTTTCGGAAAATGAATATGCTTATAGTTGTTGTTAAGTGCTTTTCCAATAACATAAACATCTCCTACTTTAACATCGGAGTTTTGCGCATAAATTACACTTGTAAAAAAACTAAAAATAACGGCTAAAAAAAGATACTTCTTCATGAGATTAAATTCAAAATTAGAGATACTTCAAAATAATAAAAAATGACGAAACAATAAATAAAACGCTATATTTTTTTGATTTAGTAAAACAAACTAAAAACCCAATTACTTTCTAAAGGAATCGCTAATAATTACAACAAACTCAATACCTTTGTAATAACTCGATCAAAAACGAACCAAAACACATGGCGGACAAAGCGCTTCTTTTTATTCCTGATATCTCCGGATTTACTGAATTTGTACAACATACGGCAATTCAGCACAGTCGTCATATCATTTCGGAACTCCTAGAATTATTGATAGATAATAACATCACAGGTTTGCAATTGGCAGAAATAGAAGGTGATGCATTGTTTTTTTACAGAATAGGAGATGTGAATATCAATCAAATTCGTGAGCAAGTCAAAAGAATGTATGTGGCGTTTCATACCTATTTAAAGCGGTATGAATACGAAAAAATTTGTCAATGCGGAGCTTGTTCTTCTGTGTATAACCTTTCTTTGAAATTTGTTGTTCACTATGGTGATATAGAATTTATTTCTGTAAAAGACACAAACAAACCGTATGGACCTAATGTAATTAAAGTGCATCGATTGCTCAAAAACGACGTGCCAATTTCAGAATATGCTTTATTTACGCAACATGTAGATGCAGAAACGGTTCAAAATGCAGAAAATAAATTGCAAGCCAATTATGATTTTGGAGATATTAACTATGCTTACGAATCGCTCTCCGATTTTAAAAATGAACTTCCAGAAATTCCGCCAATTCCAGACAATGTACCAAAACACAATTTGTACAGTGAAGAAGCAAGTATCAATATGCCAATTTTAGAACTCTACGAAATCATTAGCAACTTTGACTATCGTTTATTGTGGGCAAAAGGAATTGACAAAGTCGAATACGAAAAAAACAGAATCAATCGAGTAGGAGATAAACACAAATGTTTAATAGATAAAAAAGAAGTCACTCCGACAACAGTTACCAAAAAAGCTAAAAAAAATCAATTGGTATATGGAGAATCAACAACAGAAGTTCCATTCACCAAAAAATTGAATGTCTATTATGTCTTAACACCCGAAAATGATCAAAAAACACGGCTGCAAATCGAGGTATTTGTCGATTTTAAGCCTTTC
This sequence comes from Kordia sp., assembly GCF_050633145.1. GTDB lineage: Bacteria > Bacteroidota > Bacteroidia > Flavobacteriales > Flavobacteriaceae > Kordia. The sequence continues at coordinate 17,138 of NZ_JBOEFY010000018.1, forward strand.
GGCATCTTACTAAAACGTTTGATGAAAAAAAACTTCAAAAAAGTCGTTCCCGAAAATATAAAAGAACTTATATTGCTTGCTGATTCAGGATTTAAAACAACAATAACCGAAAAATAAAATACTTGTGAAAACGCTAAACGATTATAACTTTAAAGACAAAAAAGCATTAATTCGCGTTGATTTTAATGTACCACTAAACGATCAATTTGAAGTAACCGATGATTCTCGTATCAAAGCTGCAAAGCCAACGATTATCAAAATACTAGAAGATGGCGGAAGTTGCGTACTTATGTCTCACTTAGGAAGACCAAAAGGATTTCAAGAAGAATATTCATTAAGACATATTGTAGAAACGGTTTCACAAGTCATTGGTGTACAAGTAAAATTTGCAGGAAACTGTATTGGTGAAGAAGCAAATAAAGCTGTGACCGAATTAGAAAATGGCGAAGTTTTACTATTAGAAAATTTACGTTTTCACGAAGAAGAAAAAGGAGGAGACGAAGCTTTTGCTGCACAATTAGCAAAGCACGGAGATATATATGTAAATGATGCATTTGGTACGGCACACAGAGCGCATGCATCAACAGCAGTTATTGCACAAAATTTTGAAGACAAAAAATGTTTTGGTCTCTTACTTGCAAAAGAAATAGAAAGTATTGCAAAAGTAATGGAAGTAGGCGAAAAGCCAGTAACAGCAGTTCTTGGAGGAGCAAAAGTATCTTCAAAAATTACAATCATTGACAATATTTTAGATAAAATAGATCACTTAATTATTGGTGGTGGAATGACGTTTACGTTCATCAAAGCACAAGGCGGAAGTATTGGAGATTCATTGGTGGAAGATGATAAAATGGAATTGGCAAAAGAAATTATGAAGCAAGCAGAAGCAAAAAATGTAACCATTCATTTGCCTGTAGATTCTGTAATTGCAGATGCATTTGCCAATGATGCAACAACAAAAATTGTAGATGTAACTCAAATTCCTGACGGTTGGATGGGATTAGATGCCGGACCTGCAACACAAGCTAAATTTGCTGCCGTTATAGCACAATCGAGAACAATTCTTTGGAATGGACCATTAGGTGTATTTGAAATGCCAAACTTTGCCAAAGGAACCATTGCTTTAGGTGATGCCATTGCAGAAGCTACCAAAAACGGAGCGTTCTCATTAGTTGGTGGAGGAGACTCTGTTGCAGCTGTAAAACAATTTGGTTTTGAACCAAAAGTAAGTTACGTAAGTACAGGTGGTGGCGCAATGTTAGAAAGCCTAGAAGGAAAAACATTGCCAGGAATCGCGGCGATATTATCGTAAAAAACAACATAAAATAACACATATCAAAAAGTCTAATTCCTGTAGTTAGACTTTTTTTAGTATCTGGGAATTTCAAAATCTGAATAAAAAACACGAATTTAGCAGCAATCACGTTTTTTAAAATACGAATAACGTCAGTTCGAGTGATTTTTTATCAAATCAACATGGTTGAAACTGATAAAAAATTGCACTTCGATAAACTCAGCAGAGCTATCGAGAACAGCTTAGAAAACTGTTATCTAACAATAAAAACAACCTACTATAAATGAAATATCTCTTTAGCATATTATTTTTTTTAATGGCTTTTGTGGGAACTGCCCAAGAAGATGAAAAAAAGCCAGCAAAAGAAAAACCTACTTTCAAAATAATAAAAGACACAATCATTCTTGATGGAAAAAAAACCATCATGACTGATACAATTTATCTAGATACCAAAAACGAAATCAAACGTTCTTTAGATGAGGTACTTCCGCAATTAGATAGTACTAAAACTGCTATTGATGGCAATAAACCATTAAATAAAGTAAATGAAAGCTATGAGTTGCTAGATAACAAAATGGCGGCTAAAATAGACAGTTTATGGCTTCGCGAACTTGGTGGCGAAGAATTGTTTGATACCATTCACAAAGAAATTTCGGAACTAAAATACGAGCCTGTTGTTTTTCAAGACTTACCAACCGATACGTTAAAAGCGCGTTTGGAACGATTGAACGCAAAAACACCGTTTAACATTGAGTACAATCCATCACTAGAAAGTGTCATTAGAAGATTCTTAAAAAGACACAAAAAATCGATGGAACGATTGATGAAAACTAGTCAATACTACTTTCCAATGTTTGAACAAGAATTGGACAATTACAACATTCCATTAGAGGTAAAATACTTGGCCATAGTAGAATCTGCCTTAAATCCAAGAGCACGCTCACGAGTTGGCGCAACCGGATTATGGCAATTTATGTATCAAACAGGAAAACAATACGATTTAAATGTAAGTTCGTATGTAGATGAACGCAGTGATCCTGAAAAATCAACCAAAGCAGCCTGTCAATACTTAGCAAGCTTATACAAAATATTTGGCGATTGGGATTTAGCCTTAGCCGCTTACAATTCAGGTCCTGGAAACGTTTCCAAAGCCATTAGACGTTCTGGTGGATATGAAAACTACTGGAACATTCGTAAAAACCTACCTCGCGAAACTGCTGGATACTTGCCAGCATTCTTAGCAACCATGTACATTTTTGAATATGCAGACGAACACGGTTTTCAAGTCGAAAAAATAGAAGTACCTCACTTTGCAACCGACACCATTCGCGTAAAGCAACTATTAACCTTCGATCAAATTTCGGAAGTATTAAACGTAAAAGTAGAAGACTTACAATTTTTCAATCCATCATACAAATTAGATATCATTCCACACATAAAAGGAAGAAACTATACATTGCGATTGCCTGTAAAAGAAGTTGGGAAGTTTGTAAACAATGAAGAAGCCATTTATGCCTTAGCAAAAGAAGAATTGGCAAAGCGAGAAAAGCCATTGCCACAACTTTTTGAAATGGACAAACGGACACGTTACCGCGTTCGACAAGGCGACTATCTAGGGAAAATAGCAAGAAGATTTGGAGTGCGTGTAAGCGACTTAAAAAGATGGAATGGACTTCGATCTAACCGATTGCGGATTGGACAACGTTTAACAGTATATCCAAAAAAACCTGGTTTTGCTACTAAAAAATCATCCAAAAAGAAAAAAAATAAAGGAAATGCAAAAACCTACACTGTCAAGTCTGGCGACTCTTTGTGGAGCATTGCTCAAAAATTTCCTGGAGTTTCTGTAAAGAATATTAAAAAATGGAACGATATTAGTGGGAATAAACTAAAACCTGGAATGACTTTACAGGTTTCAAAAAAATAAATAACAATCATAAAACCGATTACACGTGAAAAAACTATATGTATTTTTATTCGCTTTAGCAGTATTCTCTGCATGCGAAGACCCAAAAGATAAAGATGTGGCAGCGCAATATTTGCCAGTATCTTCTGGAACAGTGAACATGATAGCGGTTGTGATGGAAAGCGACCAATGGAAAGGAACAGTAGGTGACAGCATTCGAAGTATTTATGGAATACCAACAGATGGTTTACCAATGGACGAACCTATTTTTTCATTAAAACATGTAAATCCTGTGGTGTTTAAAGGAGCAGTTACCAAATACAGAAGTGTTTTAGTGGTAAAAACGTCTGAGAAAAAGAAATATAAAGTACGTGAAAACATATACGCAAAGCCTCAAAAAATAGTCTATGTTTCCGGAACTGAAGATGAAATTGTACAACAGCTAAGAAAAAATGCTGAAACCTCTATTAAAACGTTCAAAAAAAACGAACTCATTTCTAAGCAACAGTTTATCCGAGGTTCAATGAATCAAGATAAAGCGTTGCAAGAAGTATTCGGAATTACGCTCAATATTCCTTCTGTATACGAAATGGTAAAAAAGGAGGACAATTTTGTTTGGTTTGAACGAAAAGTGAAAACAGGAACCATGAATGTCATCGCATATACATTGCCATTAGGAGCCATTCCAAAAGACGATACAACAATTGACGCCATTATTAAAATGCGTGATTCTATCGGAGAAGCCTATGTGCCAGGAAAAGATCCTGAAACGATGTACATGATTACAGAAAAAGCATATTCGCCATTCTTATTTAATGCTACTATTGATGGCAAGCCTGCGTTTGAAACTAAAGGAATGTGGGAAGTACATAACTTTCAAATGGCAGGTCCATTTATCAACTATGTTGTGGAAGACAAAGCACACAATCGTTTAGTCGTTATAGAAGGATTTACGTTTGCGCCATCAGAAAACAAAAGAGATTATATGTTTGAAATTGAAGCGATCTTAAAATCTTTGAAAATCGAAAAATAAGATTTACTAGTATATAAAATACAGAAAGCATCTAAGTACTAAACTTAGGTGCTTTTTTTATGTGTTTTTTTCGCTTTCGCTGGAAGAAACTTTGAGATAGTTGGAGCTGAAACTTAATTCTATTTGTCAATTTAAAAAAGAAGCTTCATACAAAATTTTGCTTATCAAAATACCAAAAGCGATAGCAATCCAAGAGCAAAGTTTCTAAAGTCGAACTTTTTGATTGAAGTTTTAAAAGCTATTAATGTGTTTGTTAAAGAACACACTTCATTCAAAAGCTATAAATTATTATAGCGTTATTAATAATACGTATAACCCCTAAAGAAGCTACTAAATATTGAATAAAAAGCAGGATAAAACCTTCAAGAACAAATGTCAATACTAAGTTAGTAGTGTAATTTCTGCCTTTTGGGTTTTAGTACTGATTAAATAATAACTATTTGAAATATAAGTAATTAAATTTCCCTTTCTAAGATTTAAAAGTTGTTTCTTGTGTTACTATCAATTTGTATGATATATAGATCTTGTGTAATAGGTATAGTAAACCAAACCCATAATAACCATCCAAAATTATGCTTCCAAAGCCAACCCTATTTTTTATTCTTTTTTTATTCTTAAGTTCAATAACAATACAAGCTCAATGTATTATAGACCAAACAGTAATAGCAAGTCCAACTACTGATGCTTGTAGTGCAGATGTTGTAGTGTCTTTAGGTTCTTCTCAAACTGGAGTTAACTATTTTTTACGTGATGATGCAGATAATTCTAGTATTGAAGGTCCTATAGTTGGTACAGGAAATCAAATAAATTTTACTTCTGAAACCATAACTGCAGATAAAACCTATAATGTATATGCTACAAAAACTTCTGGCGCATTAGATTTTAACGGTACAACTGCGTATATAAATTGTGGTGCAAATGTTTCTTTAGAAGTATCGGGAGCATTAACCATGCAAGCTTGGATATACCCTACAGCTTTTAAAGCTTATGATATTATTATTAATAAAGAAGGAGAATACGAAATGGGTTTACGAAATGGTGAACTTGCTATTGCAATAGATAATACTTCTCCAAATTGGAACTGGATAGATTCAGGTGCTACTGTGCCTTTAAACGAATGGACTCATGTTGCAGCAACCTACGATAATGCTACAAGTTTAATTATTCTCTATATAAATGGAGTTGCAGTGTTTAGTACAGCAGGAACCGGATTGATAACTGATGCACTAGCATCTCAAAATGAATTGTGGATTGGTGATCGATCTGGAGCAGGAAGCTCAAATTTCACGGGAAAAATAGATGAAGTAAGTGTTTGGAATACTGCACAAACGGGTATTGAAATACTAAACCAAATGAACAGTTGTTTTTTAACAGGATCCGAAACAGGGTTGATTGCAGCTTATGGGTTTGAAGAAGGAACAGGAAGTATTGTTACTGACCTATCTCCAAACGGAAACAACGGAACCTTAATCAATACCAGTTGGACAACTTATGAAACTTCAGAAGTAATGACCAATACACCTACAGTAACCATTACTAACGATACTGAAAACCCCACAATTACGTGTCCTTCAGATATTGTAGTCGCAACTAGCACAATCATAAATCCAACAAGTATAGTCTCTACATTTTCAGTTCCACCAGCACCTGGTCAAACTGGAGGTGGAATAGATGAAGCTCTTGTTAATATGATAAACGGATCTGGATTATCGTCTTTCCCATCACTAACAGCCACTCACCAAAGCGGTAGTAGTTCTAGTAGAACATGGACTGGATCTGGTACTTCTGGAGTACTTACATTTAATCTTGGTGGGTTACAACCTGTAAACTCTTTGTCTTTTTGGAATATTAGCGGTAGTTCTAGTACGCTAGGAGTAAATCAAGTTGAAATATTAGCTTCTACAGATGGGGTTAACTTTGCACTTATTCCAGATACGCCTACTAATTTTGCAGAAGCATCTACAATATTAACACCTCAAATTTTCAACTTCCCAACTACAAATGCTACTCATATTAAATTCAATATCATAAGTAATCATGGTTATACAGGTAGTGGTGGTCCAGGTAGTGGACCTGCTGTTGGAATAGCTGAAGTCGCTTTTGGATTTCAAGAAACTCTTTGTAGTACTAACAACGTAAATTTAGGCACACCTGTTACATCAGATGATTGCGGAGTAGCATCTGTAACCAATAATGCGCCAACTGTATTTCCTGTAGGTGACACTACAGTTATTTGGACCGTTACAGACACTGTTGGTAATACTGCTACATGCTCTCAATTAGTCACTGTAAACGATACAGTAAACCCAACGATTACGTGTCCTTTAGATATTGTAACAGCCTGTAGCCCTAGCGATTTGGGTACACCAGTTACATCCGACAATTGCGGAATAGCGTCGATAACCAATGATGCACCAGCTACATTTCCAGTAGGAGATACTACAGTTACTTGGACAGTTACAGACAATGCTGGTAATACAGCTATGTGTTCGCAATTAGTTACAATAAATATTGATACTGAAAACCCTACGATTACGTGTCCTTCTGATATTGTAACAACAACATTAAATACCACAATCATAAACCCGATAAGTGCAGCAACTACATTTACAACTTTTCAAGGTCCTAATGGTGAACCTATTAGCGAACAAATTCTTAATATGATAAATGGCTCTGGGTTATCATCTTTTCCTTCACTAACAGCTGGTCATCAAATTCTAGACGGACCTGAAGGTTCTAGTATTTGGGCAGGCCAAGGTACTTCTGGAGAAATTACATTTAATCTTGGCGGGTTACAATCTGTAAACTCTTTATCTTTTTGGAATTATGGAGGAGCCACAGGAGGTGCTAATGGCGCAGGTGTAAATGGAGTTGAAATATTAGCCTCTACAGATGGAATTAACTTTACACTTATTCCAGATACACCGACTAATTTTAGTCAAGTAACAACAACTTTTACTCCTGAAATATTTAACTTCCCTACCATAAGTGCTACTCATATTAAATTTAATGTTTTAAGCAACCATAGTACTTTAAGTTTTGTAGCAATAGGTGAAGTGGCTTTTGGTTTTTCTGAAATACTTTGCACTGCTAACAATACGGATTTAGGCACACCAGTTACATCAGACAATTGCGGAATAGCATCGGTTACAAATGATGCACCTGCTATACTTCCTATAGGAGATACTACAGTTATCTGGACTGTTACAGATAATGCTGGTAATACAGCTATGTGCTCTCAGTTAGTCACAGTAACTGCACCAGAAATAAATGTATTGGGTAATGCTGTTACTATTACAAATGGAGACATTATACCAGATGCAGCAGATGATACAGCATATGGAGATGTTTATATTGGTGATTATTTGGAACGCACATTTACTATAGAAAATACAGGAGATGAAGATTTAATCTTATCTGGCACACCATTGATATCTATTTCAGGCAGCACCGATTTTACAGTAACTGCAGCTCCTGTTTCTCCTGTAACTTTAGGAGGAGGAACAACAACATTTACTGTTCGTTATACGCCAAGCGCTGTTGTTACAAATGATACTGCTACTATAAGTATAACAAGTAATGATTGTGACGAAGCAATTTATGATTTTACAGTACAAGGTACTGCTATTGAACCTATTATTCTTAATGCTAAAGTATATCTACAAGGCACTTTTATGAATCCAGATGTAGATGATACTAGTTTAATGCGCGATGACTTAAGAGATGCTAATTATATCCCTACAACTTCACCTTATGCAGATGGGTTAATTTGTAACGCAACCGTTTTTAATACAGGAGGAACTGATGGAACTGGACCAATAAGTGACGATATTGTTGATTGGGTTTGGGTAGAATTAAGAGATGCTACAGATAATACTGTAATTACAGAAGCAAAATCGGCGTTATTACAGCGCGATGGAAATATCGTAGCTGTTGATGGTGTATCAGATGTACCTTTCTCACAACCTAACAATAATTTTTATGTCGTTGTAAAACATCGGAATCATTTAGGGATTATGAGTGCCAATACAATAGCATTATCAAAGACACCAATAAGTGTTGATTTTACAAATAGTACCACTCCAATTACTTTTGGTACAAATGCGCAAGCAACTATAATTGGTTCTCCAAATATAGTAGCACTTTGGGCTGGTAATGTAAATAACGATCAATTGGTGCAATATTCAGGAACGAGTCCTGATACACCAAGTATCTTATCGAGTGTATTAAATGATTCAGGAAACTTTCTAAATTTTCCGACCTATCAGGTTTTAGGATATAATATGAATGATATTGACATGAATGGAAGTTCTCAATATAGCGGAATAGAACCAGACACTCCATATATATTGCAAAACGTGCTGGCTCATCCAGGAAATTCTTTGAATTTCAGTACACATCCAATACAAGAACAATTACCCGAAAACTAAAATAAAACTAGTGCGTGAAAACTGCTATTGAATTTATATTTGATCTTTTCTAAACAAAAAAAGTCCCAACAGCAATGTTGGGATTTGTTGTTTTTAGAAGAAATTTCTTTAGTAAGAGCAAAGCACGTCTAATTCAATTTGTTAATTTGAAAAAGAAGTTTCACACAAAAGTTTACTTATCAAAATACCAAGAGCGAAGCGATCTAAAAGGCAAAGCCGATCCAAGAGCAAAGCGTGTCTAACAATCTAAGCAAGTTTCCAAAAAAATATTCATGAATTCGTGGTAAAAAAAGAATTTTGAAGTACTTTTCAATCTTTCAAATAAAAGAGCACATTCATGACCGAACTTCAATACATACAATCACAAGTTTCAATACCAGAAAAAAGCATTCTAAAAACCATTGAACTACTAAACGAAGATTGTACAATTCCTTTCATATCGCGTTATCGAAAAGAAATGACAGGAAATTTAGATGAAGTACAAATAGGTCAAATCGTAAAGCTAAAAACGGCTTTTGAAGAACTCGAAAAACGACGAGAAACTATTTTAAAAGCGATTACTGAGCAAGATGCGTTAACACCACAACTACAAGAACGAATTGCGCAAGCAAAAACACTCACAGCATTAGAAGATTTATATTTACCATACAAGAAAAAGCGTAAAACCAAAGCTTCGGTAGCCAAAGAAAACGGATTGGAACCATTGGCAAAAATCATCATGAAACAGCAACATGAGGATGTAGACCATGCGGCACAACGTTTTGTAAAAGGAGAAGTTGCTTCGGTAGAAAAAGCGATTGAAGGTGCGCGACACATTATGGCAGAATGGATTAATGAAAACGAATACGTTAGAAATAAAATAAGACGCCTCTATCAACGGAAAGCTACGATTACAACCAAAGTAGTCAAAGCAAAAAAAGACGACGATACAGCACAGAAATACAAACAATATTTTGATTGGAGCGAATCGCTTCACAGAACACCTTCACACAGATTGCTAGCCATGTTACGTGCCGAAAAAGAAGGTTTCATCAAACTAAAAGTTGCCGTTGACAAAGAAGAAGCCATTGATTTAATGGACAGAATTATCATTAAAACGGACATTACTTCCTGTACCGATCAAATTTTTATTGCTATTGAAGATGCGTACAAACGTTTACTTGGTCCTGCAATTGTCAACGAAGTGATGAACGATGTAAAAGCAAAAGCAGACGAAACGGCAATTTCAGTATTTGCCGATAATTTAAAACAACTATTACTCGGCGCGCCATTAGGACAAAAACGTGTGTTGGCACTCGATCCAGGTTTTAAATCGGGTTGTAAAGTGGTGTGTTTAGATGAAAAAGGCGATTTATTGCATAACGAAAATATATATCCACATCCGCCGCAGCGAAAAATTACTGAAGCAGGTAAAAAAATACGATCGTTGGTAAATGCCTATAAAATTCAAGCGATTGCTATTGGAAATGGAACTGCTTCGCGCGAAACGGAATTCTTCATTAAAAAGATTCAATTTGATCGCGATTTGCAAGTCTTTATCGTCAATGAAGCTGGTGCATCAGTCTACTCAGCATCAAAAATTGCACGTGCCGAATTTCCAAATTATGACGTAACTGTTCGTGGTGCCGTTTCTATTGGAAGACGTTTGACAGATCCGTTAGCCGAACTTGTAAAAATTGACCCGAAATCAATTGGCGTTGGACAATATCAGCATGATGTCGATCAAACAAAACTAAAAGAAGAATTGGATACAGTTGTCATGAGCTGCGTAAATGCAGTCGGTGTCAATGTAAATACTGCTAGTAGTGCATTGCTGAGTTATGTATCTGGAATTGGAGGAAACTTAGCAGAAAATGTAGTGAAATACAGAACCGAAAACGGGAAAATAGATTCTCGCAGTAGTTTAAAAAAAGTACCGCGATTAGGTCCAAAAGCGTTTCAACAAGCTGCCGCTTTCTTGCGAATTACAGATGCCAAACATCCGTTAGATAATTCTACGGTGCATCCAGAAAGTTATCACATCGTAGAAAAAATGGCGAAAGATGCTAAGATTTCTGTGGATGAATTAATTGGAAATAAAGCTATTTTAAGCAATATAAAATTGGAGAATTATTGTACAGAAACCATTGGTTTGCCAACCTTAAATGACATTATCAAAGAATTGGAAAAACCAGGAGTTGATCCGCGGAAAGCAGCAAAACTCTTTGAATTTGACCCGAATGTAAAAACTATTTCCGATGTAAAAGTAGGCATGTCTTTGCCGGGAATTGTCAATAACATTACCAACTTTGGTTGTTTTGTCGATATAGGAATCAAAGAAAGTGGTTTGGTACACATTTCAAAACTTGCCAATGAATTTATCAGCGATGTCAATTCGGTGGTAAAATTACATCAGCATGTTACGGTTACTGTTGTTGAGGTTGACGAAGCGCGAAAACGAATTCAGTTGTCTATGATTGATTAAGTTTGTTGTTGTCTTCGTCGAAATTTCGATTTCTTAAGTGTTACATTGAGTATAATAGAAGTGAGGCAGAATACTATGGTGAATGTGAGTCAATAAATAAATGATATACCTGTTTTGTAGCTAAGTTTATTTTTAAACGATAAAAACAATTTCCACCATCTGCCATTCCTGAATCATATATTTCGGTTTTCCAACTTACATCTTTTGGATCATTACAAAAAAAGTTAATCCATACTTCTTTTTCACCTTTTTCGTTGATTACTGGTAAATATTGGCGTTTAAAACCTTTTGTTTCTAATTCGTAACCAGTTTTTTCCCACTGATTTTTTGGATTTTCTTTGTTGTGTTTTGCAAGCCATTTCACTTGTCTTTCATTATGTTCAGTCACCATTTTTTGAAATAAAACTTCTATTTCAATTAATTCTTTATCTGAAAGTGTTGCTTCTTTTACATCCTTAAAAATATAGTATTTATTTTCACTAAAAGGTAAAATTGTATACTCAGATTCAGCTAACATAAAATCTTCAACGACAATACATTTCTTTTTACAAGAAAGAAGAAATAATGATACACAAAATAACAGGAAATACTTTTTCATACAGACTATTCTTTAAGTAATGAAATAATATCTTTTTCCATTCCCATCATATAATGCCCGCCCGTACTCATAAAATAGATTCGATTTTCTTCTCGAAACAAATCGTGTGGTGCTTTACCAATATATGTCCATAAACCTCTGTATTTCTTTAATTTTCCCAGCAGATTTAGTGCGTTTTGAGCACTTTCAGGAGTTTTAAAAATATATTCTTCTACGGTGACTCTAGGATACAAATTTGTAGTTTGTGGCATTGGCTTTGTTCCTTTTAAAAACGACGTTGACATTTGATGCGTTTCCTTTTCAAAAATGGTAAAATCTATATCTTTATAAACGGTATCTCGTAATTTTATCAAACGTTTCAAACCTCCTAAAAGAATGGTTTTTTTAGAAACTACCGTATCTAAACTTTTCAGTTGATAGTTGTATTTCAATGCCGCTAATCGGGTAACTTTCTCTTTTAACTTTGAAGTAAGATTATCTTGATAGGAAGTAGCATCAGTATCAATAATGCTATTTTGAGTTTCCTTTATAATTTCGTTCTTAAGATTGAACATTTCAATTTTCTCAGGGTGAGAAGGAATAAAATCTAATATACGATTAAACTCATCTTCAATAACAGTTACGGAATCTTCATTAAAATAAAACTCATATGCTAAATGATGAATCCATTGTTTTTGCTCTTTCTTATTGAAAGTAGCGTATTCTTTTAGAAAATAATTAGGTCTTCTTTTTATAAAAGAAAAAATATATTGACCCATTACTTCTGCCAAAGCGCCATCAGATTTTTGTACAATCACTCTAAAGACTTTAAAATGAAGATCTAATTCGTCCGAATTAAATTTCAAAAAAGTATCTAGATAATTAAAGGTTTCATCATTGTCGGATGGATACACTTTGTTTTCAAGAATTTTTTCGGCATATTTTTCAACATCAAATGTGTTTTTTTCAATGTTTTTTTCGTGAGAATTGACTTTTGGTGAAACAGTATCTTTTGAAACTTTTGGTTGCTGTTCTTTTTCAGGAACTGTCTTTACCTTCTCTTCACAAGCAGAAAATAATACTAGAAAAATAACAAGGAAAAAAGGTGTGATTGTTTTCATCTTATGAAGTTACAATAAAATAAATTACTTCTTTTTTAATTTTTGAAGTTTCTCTTTATGATAATCCCCACCACTTATTTTATAAGCAATCTCTACATATTTGATGGCATTTTTAGTATCACCTTGAGAAATGTAATAATCTGACATAGAATCATATCCATTTGCATTTTTAGGATACGATTCAATAAGCATGGTAAAAAACAGGAATGACTTTTTTGGATCATTAGACATAAACATATAGCCTAAATTATTCAACAAATCTTCTTCTGGATAAAGTGTATATCCTAAATGATTAGAAAGTGTTTTATACCGATCGTCAAATGCTTTTTTTACTGCTTTAGCATCAGCTTCAGGATCTCTTAAAACATCCACAAAACTACTGTTCATTTTATACCAAGGAAACAGCGCATACATTCCGTCATATAAAGAAATTAAAGGAATTGTTCCGTGGTTTTCATTTTCATAATACTTGTATGCAAACTCTAAAGTACTTGATTTTGTTTCTGAAGCGATCTTCGTAAAATTATAGATTGCACGCAAACCTTCGGTTCTAAAAGTAGTGTCTTTAACAAGTACATTCAAGTCTTTTTCTGTATCTGGAGGCAACGGATTTGCCATAGAAAGGAACAATGATTTTCCTTTGTATTTTTTATCAGATAAACGCTTGGCTAATTGTGAATTTAATACTTCATTATCCCACCATAAACTAGGATCAATAGCAATATAATCAGCAAACAATTCAGGATGATTCAATACGGTATTTACAACCAATAATCCTGCAAAAGAGTGTCCAATTAATGTTTTATGGCTTGTAGTTGGATACTTTTTATCTATATATGGAATCAATTCTTTTGCGATAAAATCAGTAAACTTTTCTCCGCCACCAGAATCTTTTACCCAATCAGATGAACCCCTAGCTTCTTTTACTTTAGTTGGTGTAAGATCGCGAGTTCTGTTTTCAGAATTTTCAATACCAACAACAATCATTTCAGGAACCGTATCTGGCGCCAATTGATTCAGCACGGCACAAATAGATAAAAAATGGACACGGCCATCCAAAATATACACTACTGGATATGTTTTTGGGTGATTTGTAGCAATCTTAGCACTTTCAGGAACTTGAACCCAAATACGCCTATTTTCAGTAAGAATCTCTGAATAAATGCTATCCTTCGTTCCTATTTGAAACAAATTATTTGGATTGGATTGTGCTAAAGTGTAAAATAAACTTGTGTTTGCAAGCACGCAAATTACAAAGGAAAGTAGTCGGTTTTTCATAATAAAATTGGTCGTTAATGTTTGTAATAAAACCACACAAACAATGCCAAAAATTAATAGAAAAGACGAATTACTTCTTTACAGGAAATGTATGTTTTAAAAAATTAAAAACCAATTCAAAATGGGCTAGTGGTGCTGTGTGCGAACCTACAATCGCAATATGTTCTGCATCGTATTGAAAATTGTATTGTTTCAATCTGTTCATCATTTTAATGCACATTGGTGTTGTAGGCGCAATTTCATCTTCGGTTGCAGAAATTAACAAAATAGGCGCTTGTATTTTTTCAACGTTTATCAAAGCGTTCTTTTCTGCTTCTTTGTCTTGTAACATCGCTTCAAAAGCACCGCGTAAATCACGTTTCATCATAAAAGGAACTGCTGCTTCATTTACAGGTACAAAAGGTAACTCAGTAGTATTAAATGTCCATGATGAGCTTGTAAAATGATTGGTGTGTCCAGGAAATACAGCATGACTTGGCACAATTCCCACAACACAATCAATATCATCGTAATAACTCGCAACTAACAAAGCCAAATCGCCACCACGAGAACCGCCAACAATGGCAATGCGTTCTGCATCTACTTTTGTATGTTGAGTTGCTTTTAAAATAGCGTTGTGTATATCTTCAATAGCAATTTTTTCTAAAAGCTTCGGTGTATTTTTTGCACTAAAATACCCTATAGCTAAAAACGCATAGCCTTTTTCAATAAACTGATCTCTGGTTTTTTTCCAATGATTGCTTGTCCAAGCATTTCCGCCTTCCGAACCGCCAAGTCCAACAACTAAAGGTTGGTTTTGCCCGTTTCCAACATATAAAACAGCTTCTGTATTTTTAGTAGAAAGTGTTTCTTGCGCATAAAATAGTGTAGTAGAAATTAAAAAAATGAAGAAGAATGTGAAGTGTATTTTTTTTGATGAAATCATAGTTGTTTGCTTTTAGACAAAGTAACAGTATCATACATTCAAAACATTTGACATAAATCAAATAATCATTTTTCAGCGCGAATTCTGCTTAAGGTTTCCTGTGTAATGCCAATATAAGAAGCAATCATTCCTAGCGGAATGCGATGGTAAATATCATGATAAGTTTCACGAAAATGCGCATACTTTTCTTTGGCAGAAGCAAAACGCATCGAAGTAATTCGTTCCATCAAATGTCCAAAAATAGTTCCCATAGAAAGTCGTGAGTAGCGTTCCATTTCTGGGAAATTATCAAACAAATACACCAAATCATTTACATGCAATGAAAAAGCTTCAGTGGTTTCAATCGCGTCAATATAATAAATGTCTTTTTTGCGTTGCATAAAGCTTCTTGGAGAATTTATCCATTCATTGGCACTGCAAAAATATTCACTAACCTCTTTTCCATCTTTCAAAAAATAAGTGCGCAATATTCCTTTTCTAATAAAGTAACTTTTGGTAGAAATTTGGTCTGCATCTAAAATAAGCTCGCCTTTTTTAAACGTAACGACGTGCAATTTATCTTTCAATTCAGCTTTAAGCTTATCGGAAAGTTTAATGTATTGCTCAAAATGTTCAAATATGTTTTCGGTAGTATCGATAGTATAAATTTTTCTGATTACTCATTTTAGTAGCCTCAACAATTACCAATTCTTTAATAATTAGGATTACTTTTTATCAGTAAGTTATAGGAATTGTATTTAAAACTTCTGAAAAATGATTTATACTTCATAGTTTTAATAAAGTTAATTCTTCCAATAGTTTCATCCCTTTGCTAGGAAGTTTTTCAAGTAATTCCTCAGTTAACTTGCCTTCTCCATCTCGAAAAGTCACAGTAGCTGCTTCTCCCCGAAATGTAATATTTTCGATTTTCGAAATAGGAAGTTTAAATTTTTTACCAATTTCTCTTTTTAAATACTTTCTCGAAGCAAATGCCAATGCTAATACTCCAAAAATTGTTGAGAATTTAATCTTATTATTATCAAACTGAAATAAAAAAAGGAAAACAGCAATTAGAATAAGAACAAAAGGGATGATTTTCATTCTAAATTGCCTAAATGAGTTTTGTTTCTGAATACCTTTTTCTTCCAACCCTTTAACTTCTGACCAATTTCCAGTATTTGTAAAGTATAGATTTTCGGCATCAATATTTACATAGCCATATTCATATTTAAACCATTCCTTCATCTGTTTTTTTCTTTCGTTTAAAAAGTAAAATAATATCTGTGATAAAATACGCAGAAACCATTGTCGTTCCTAATAGTGCATATTCGTATTGTTGAGTTGGAAAAAAATGAAAAATACTAGCATACAAAGTACCCAAACCAATAGGATAGGTAAGAATGCGAATAAAAATACGAAACAGCCAATGTTCATTATCAATATGCTTATTTGTCATATCAATTGCTAATTTCTCAAAAATAGCTTTTTGCTGAATACGCTTTTCGCCTTCATAAACTGCTTTACAAAGCACAACAAACAATATCATAAAAACAGCAATAATAGATGCATATAACCAAAAACGTTCATTTTTATACAAGGTATAGAGCTTCCACGAAAAAAATGAAAGCAGTATTGTAAATATTCCTAAGAAAAACACTTTTCCAAAAATATTAAGCTTGCTACGAACATGTACTAAATTATTATCGTTGTTGAATGTAAAAATAAAGACCGAATGCAAACTTGCTGTCCAACTAGTATGCTGCCAAAGTCGAACTTCTTTTGAAGAATGATTTCCATATCGTTTTTTATTCTTGTTGAGAAAACACAAAAAATGCGTCCAGAACGTATCTAGTTTTTCAATTACAATAAGTGCTGTTACTTCTTCTTTGGAGGTTATCATAAATTGAAATTATCTTTACTTCTAATCAGAAATACTATGTATTATTTCAACTTAAAACTTTTAAAAACCTTCATCGCAATGTCAATATACTTATCATACTGATCTTGCTCGCTAGTAAGTGTAAGTACGTATGCTTTATCGTTTATTACATAATAATGCTGTGCAAATTTTAACTTGTAATCATTTTGTTTTCCAGTATATATAACACGATGATAAGGAATTGAGCCATTCGTAATTCGCTTACTTTCAATAATTTTTCCGCCTTCAATCATGGTTTTTATTTGCTGTTCAGAAATCTCGGTATATTTATCAAGATCCAAATTATATCCAGATAAATCTTGAATTAAGACATTTATATTTTCTGTAAAATTATCTTCAGTGGATTTTAGTTGACTGTACAAAATTAAATCGACACCTAGACTTTTAGATGTGTCTGGTGTCCAATTGCTTGGGTATTTAATAGAATACGCATCTTGTGTTAAAGATTTCCAAGATTCTTGAGCGTTAACGCTTATGTGTATACATACAAATAGTAAAAGGAATGATATTCTGTTCATCTTGTAAAATTTAATCTTTAAAAGTTTAAAACTAGTTCTTTTTAAGCCAAAACAAAAAATCCACACTGTTACAGTGTGGATTTTTGTGTATTATATGTAGTAGAAAATTACTCTTTCTCTACTTTCTTAGTTTCGTCGTCGCCTTTGCTTGCATCCTTAAATTCTTTAATACCGCTACCTAGTCCGCGCATTAATTCTGGAATCTTTCTTCCTCCAAATAAAAGTAATACAACTACTACAATTAAGATAATTGAGTATCCACCTGGAATAGCTAAAAACATATTTAGTGACATCATAATGATTATTATTTAGGCTACAAAGGTAAAAATAAATAGATACTTAGCGTTACAGAAGCATAAAAAAAACACTTCGATACAATTTATTCCTAATATTTTTCTTTTAAGTTTGTAACGCACAAAACAATCATGGCAAAAGAAAAACGAAAAAAACAACCGCTTAAAAAGAAGCTTTTGCATAAGTATCGTCTGGTAATTCTGAACGAAGATACTTTTGAAGAGCGTATTTCTTTTAAACTCACACGATTAAATGTTTTTGTATTGGTAACGTTTTCGGCAATTATGCTTGTTGTGTTAACCACTTTTTTAATAGCATTTACTTCTTTGCGAGAATATATTCCTGGCTATTCATCAACAGCATTAAAGCAACAAGCAATAGACTTGAATGAACAAATTGACTCGTTAAGTCAAGTGACTCGTAGAGATTCTATTTATTTAAGTTCTATTCGTAATGTCCTTACGGGAGAAATAAAAAGCGAAAGCATCAACAAAGATTCACTATTTAAGTCTTTTGAAACTGATCTTAATGCGACTGATTTAGTACCAAATAAACAAGATTCGCTATTGCGTGAAGAAGTAGCGCAAGAAGACAAATACAATTTGCTTGAAACTGCTACCACAAAAGTGAATTTTAAACTCTTTCCGCCTGTAAAAGGAGAAATTACACAAAAATACAATCCGAAAGAAAAGCATTTTGCTGTAGATGTTGTTGTACCAAAAGATACGCCTGTAAAAGCTACTGCTGCTGGAATGGTTATTTTTTCCGAATGGACTGCAGAAACTGGTTATGTAATTATTATTGAACATCCAAACGACTTAATATCGGTATACAAACACAATGCATCATTAACCAAACAACAAGGCGATTTGGTCAGAACAGGTGAAGTTATTGCTACCGTAGGAAATACGGGCGAACTCACCACAGGACCGCATTTACATTTTGAACTCTGGAGCGAAGGATATTCCATCGATCCAGTATCATTTATTGATTTTAAACTATAACATGAATCCAAACACAGAAGATTCATCATTCATAAAAATAAAAAATTATAGCTGATTTAATCAAGAACTCAAACGCACACAGATGAAATCACTCAAAGCCCTTTTAGCAAAACCTTTTGCACATCGCATTCGAAAAAAAGTATCAAAATGGGCAAACAATCCAGTACAAACACAGGAAAAAGTCTTTAAAAAACTTCTTAAAGAAGCAGCGCATACGGAATTTGGAAAAGATCATGATTTCGGAAACATTCAATCACATGCCGATTTTGTAAAACGTGTTCCAATTCGCGATTATGAAGCTTTACGACCGTATGTAGATAGAGTAGTAGCTGGTGAAAAAGATATTCTATGGAAAGGAAAACCATTGTATTTTGCTAAAACTTCAGGAACCACTTCGGGCGCAAAATATATTCCAATCACAAAAGAATCTATGCCAACGCATGTAGAAGCTGCCCGAAATGCCATTCTATTGTACATTGCCGAAACGGGAAATACAGATTTTGTAGATGGAAAAATGATCTTTTTGCAAGGAAGCCCTGTATTACAAGAAAAAAACGGTGTAAAACTCGGAAGGCTTTCAGGAATTGTAGCACATTATGTACCTGGATATTTACAAAAAAACAGAATGCCTAGTTGGGAAACCAATTGCATCGAAGATTGGGAGACAAAAGTAGAAGCTGTTGTTGATGAAACTTTGCATGAAAAAATGGCAATTATCAGCGGAATTCCATCGTGGGTTCAAATGTATTTTGAACGTATTGAAGCACGAACAGGCAAAAAAATAGGCGAAGTCTTTCCAGATTTCAACCTATTTATTTTTGGAGGCGTCAACTTTGAACCGTATCGCAACAAGTTTGAAAACTTAATTGGAAGAAAAGTAGATAGCATTGAATTGTATCCTGCAAGTGAAGGATTTTTTGCCTTTCAAGACCAACAAAATGACAAAGGAATGTTGTTGCAACTCAATTCAGGTATTTTTTATGAATTTATAAAAGCAGATACCTTTTTTGACGAAAACCCAACCCGAATCACCATAAAAGATGTAGAAATTGGCGTTAACTACGTTATGATTATTTCCACAAACGCTGGACTTTGGGGCTATAACATTGGTGATACTGTCGAATTTACTTCTGTAAAACCATATAAAGTTATTGTTTCGGGTCGTATAAAGCATTTTATTTCAGCTTTTGGCGAACATGTCATAGGGAAAGAAGTAGAGCATGCATTAAATGAAGCTTTGCAAAATTCTGGCGCAAGCATTAATGAATTTACGGTAGCGCCACAAATAAATCCAACAGAAGGTTTACCATATCATGAATGGTTTATTGAATTTGAAACAAAACCTAAAGACATAGAAGCATTTGCAAATACTATTGATGCTTCATTACAACAGCAAAACAGCTATTATTTTGATTTAATAGAAGGGAAAATATTAAAACGTTTGCAAATTACTCTAATTCAAAAAGATGGCTTTCAAAACTATATGAAGTCCATTGGAAAACTGGGTGGACAAAACAAAATTCCTAGATTATCAAACGATCGAAAAATAGCGGAAATGCTAACGAATTACAAAAAAGCTTAGAAATATCAAATTAACTTGTATTTTTGTGCGGAAAAACCATTTATGAGTAACATTAAAATACACGAAAGAACTAGAGCACAAGAATCATCAGGAGCCATTGAACGTTTGTACATCACCATGAGACATTTATTTAATCGTGGCTTTTATAAACCAATGGGTGTTTCTGGGGAAACGTTGCGCCAGTCTTTACTAGTGTTACGCCCCGAAATATATGGTTCCATTGCCGAACAGAAAGCGGAAATTAATGGTCTATTATACGTAATAGATCGTTTGCCAATTGGTATTGAAGAATGCCGTTTTATCAACTTAACATCTGATGAAGGGTATAAAAATTCGCACTTCAAAGCCATCATTCCACCTAAAAGAAGAAGAAACTGTTACCGAATTGATGAGGAACAGATGAACATTGAAATTACACGTGGACGTTCGGAAATCTACGATATTTTAACGCATTTGACGTTTTTATTTATAGAATCGCACAAAATTTGCGATCGTGTTTTAATTGGAGAAGATGGAGAAACAACACGCGATTGGGAAAAACTAGAAGCTGCTGTTTGTAAAAAGAAAAAACTAACCTTAGCCGAAAGAGAAGTTGCCATTACACATACGGCAAATATTTTAGGTAGAACTTTTGAAGAAATTTTAGATGCGCACAAAACATTTTCTACGAAAGAAAATCCAGAGCGTTTTTTAAATATTATTTATTGGTTAGGAAAACTTGCCATCAAAGAAGTTAGCAAAAGCGAAAAAAGAACAATTACATTTAGCCCAGTACTACGCGAACGTTTAGGACATCACATTCATGGAGAAGTTTGGGCAAACAATATCAAAAAAGTACTTAAAGACAATCAACTTTTACACAGACCAATTCATATCATTAGTGCCAACATGCACAGTGTAATGAATTCTATATTTGCACCAAAACTGTTGCAAAAACAACTCAACACTACAGACGAATTTGATATTTTTGAAGCATTGAGTACATCAGGAAATGATAAACTTCGAAATAAAGTAGAAAAAGAAGCGTTGAAAAAAGGAATGATTTATATCAAAGATGAATCAGGAACAAACATCAATGTGCAAATTTTTGATACTGCCAAAATTGATTTTAGCAAAACAACATATACGTGTTGTGCGCCAAGTGATGATGAAAAACCTGTGTTATTTGTAATGGATTATGCGTTTGGAGAACAAGCGTATGAAACCATTGATGAGTTTTTAAAACCTTATACAAGCAAAGATAAAACGCAAAAAGAATACTTAAACGTAGCTTCGATTTCCATTATGGGAAAAGCTGGGATTTTAGAAGGAGGAAAAGGAGACATTATGATTCCTTCGGCACATATTTTTGAAGGAACTGCCGATAATTATCCTTTTAAAAATGAATTGGAAAAAGAAGATTTGGAAGGACATGGACTGGAAGTATTTGAAGGTTCTATGATTAGTGTTTTAGGAACATCTTTACAAAATAAAGACATCTTAAAATTCTTCCACGATTCTACTTGGAATGTCATCGGATTAGAAATGGAAGGCGCGCATTATCAAAAAGCGATTCAGTCAGCTTCTAAAATACGAAGAAGTATTTCGGAAGATGTAAAAGTAAGATATGCCTATTATGCTTCAGATAATCCACTAGAAACAGGAAGCACTTTAGCTTCAGGTGGATTGGGAACAACAGGTGTAAAACCAACGTATTTAATAACAAGAAAAATATTAGAACAACTATTTAACAACTAATAACAAGAAAATGAGCGAGAATAACCAAAATGTGCTGCCTGAAAAACCACAATCTGGCAATGAAATAGACTTAAAAGAGCTCTTCAGAATGATTGGAAGTGCTTTCAATAAGTTCTTTATATTCTTACGAAATATATTTTTATTTCTACTAGATTTATTAATTAGAGCCTTAATAATTGTTAGGGTACACATTGTAAAATTTGTGATTGTAGGTTTTTTAAGTATTGTTATTGGCTGGTTTATCGATTCCAGAAAAGAAGCCATATACGGATCAAGTATGTATCTGCAAACCAACTATGGAAGTACACGTCAATTATACTCTAATATTAAATATTATCAAGGACTTGTAGAAGAAGGTGATAGTACAAAACTGGCAGGTATTTTTAAGATTACAAAAGAAGAAGCAGGAAGCTTACGTGGATTTATAATTGAGCCAGATGTAACAGACAATGGATTGCTGAAAGCGTATAATGAATTTATGAAAACAGCAGACACTACGTTTGTTTTAAGAGAAATTGACTTCGATAGGTTTAAGCGAAATACAAGCCCGTTAGATTTTCCAGTACATCAAATCTTTGTTTATTCAGCTGATAAAGAAATGATTCCTGCATTACAGAATCCAATCATTACTAACAACATAGAAAACTTCCACATCAAGAGACAAAAACAAATTAATCTTGATAATCTTGAAAATCAGGCAGCAGCACTTGAAAAACAATTGGTAAATATTGATTCGTTAGGAAAAGCGTACAAAGAAATATTATTGCAAGAGCCTGTTAAGGAAAGTGCAGGAAAAGCTTCAAATACGTACATTCAATTAGCTGCAAATAATGAAAGAAAAACAAAAGAAATTGAGTTATTAGCTGTAAATGAAAAACTTTCTAATAAAATTCTTGAAATCAACAGACAAAAAGAAATGGAAAGTGAAACCATTAATGTGTTGAGTGATTTTTCTCCTGGAGCAAGATTTAAACATTTCTATGATAGATATTTATATAGAATTCCAATACTTACTATCTCATTATTACTCATGTTTATCTTATTGAGAGAATTAAATAAATATTTAAATACATACGCAGAAAACAAACGATTAAATGGCTAAAAACGCGATACTTATTACCGGAGGAGCAGGATTTATAGGAGCAAACTATATTCCATATTTCTTGGAACAACACCAAGATGCAACGGTTGTAAATATTGATAAACTCACCTATGCTGGTGATTTGAAGAATTTGGCTGAAATAAGTACTCATGAAAATTATACGTTTGTAGAAGGCGATATTTGTGATAGAAATTTGCTAGAGAAATTATTTGAAACCTATGATTTTAAAGCGGTAATTCACTTTGCAGCAGAATCACATGTAGATAACTCTATCAAAAATCCTGATGCGTTTATACAAACGAATATCTTTGGAACGTTTAATTTATTAGATGTAGCCAAAAAGTCGTGGATGGACGGACCAAATCAAGTGAAACCAGGTTATGAAAATTGCCGATTTCATCACATATCAACCGATGAGGTATATGGAACGTTAGGTGAAACAGGATTGTTTACTGAAGATACTTCGTACGCGCCAAACAGTCCGTACAGTGCTTCCAAAGCATCGTCCGATTTTATTGTGCGCAGTTATTTTCATACCTACGGAATGAACGTGGTAACAACAAACTGCTCAAATAATTATGGACCAAAGCAGCATGATGAAAAGCTAATTCCAACCATCATTCGTAAAGCAATAACAGGAGAAAATATTCCTATTTATGGTGATGGAACTAATATTCGCGATTGGTTATACGTATTAGATCATTGCAAAGGAATTCACTTAGTGTATCAAACAGGAACAACAGGTGAGACTTACAATATTGGAGGAAGAAACGAGCGTACCAATGTATATATTGCAAACACAATTTGTGAACTTTTAGACAAATTACGTCCAAAAGAAGTTTCATACAAAGAACAAATTAGTTTTGTAAAAGACAGACCAGGACACGATTTTCGCTATGCAATTGATGCAAATAAAATAGAGAATGAACTTGGTTGGAAAGCCGCAGAAAACTTTGAATCGGGCATTTTGAAAACGATTGAATGGTATTTGGAAAAATACACAAAACAATAATAATACAGAAATATACAGATGAAGGGAATAGTATTAGCTGGCGGATCAGGAACACGATTGCATCCACTTACTCTTGCAGTAAGTAAGCAATTAATGCCTGTATATGACAAACCAATGATATACTATCCTGTTTCTACACTTATAAGTGCAGGAATTCGCGAAATACTAATCATTTCAACACCGCAAGATTTACCATTATTCCAAAAACTATTGGGCGATGGTAAAAAGTTTGGCTGCGAATTTCATTACGAAGTACAAGCAGCACCAAACGGATTGGCAGAAGCTTTTATTATTGGTGAAAAATTCATCGGCGATGATAAAGTTGCCTTAATTTTGGGCGATAATATATTTTATGGTTCAGGTTTAGCAAACTTATTACAAGCAAACAACAATCCAGAAGGTGGAATTATTTATGCATATCATGTACACGATCCTGAACGTTATGGAGTTGTAGAATTTGATGAAAATGGGAATGCAATTTCAATAGAAGAAAAGCCTTCAACGCCAAAATCAAACTTTGCAGTTCCTGGAATTTATTTTTATGACAATGAAGTTGTAGAGATTGCAAAAAATATCAAGCCAAGTGGTCGTGGCGAGCTCGAAATTACCGATGTAAATCGAGTATATTTAGAAAAAGGAAAACTAAGCGTAAGCATCTTAGATAGAGGAACAGCTTGGTTAGACACTGGAACATTTAACTCATTAATGCAAGCTTCACAATTTGTACAAGTCATTGAAGAGCGTCAAGGACTCAAAATTGGAGCCATTGAAGAAGCTGCATATCGAATGGGATTCATTAGCAAAAAACAACTAGATGAATTGGCAAAACCACTATTAAAAAGTGGCTATGGAAAACATCTATTAGAAATACAATAAATTAACGTCTTGAACATAACTCACACAACATTAGCAGGCTGTTTTGTCATAGAACCTCAAGTATTTGGAGATTCTAGAGGAAGCTTTATGGAAAGCTATAACGAACAAAAATTTCCAGCAGACGTTCATTTTGTACAAGACAATCAATCTGTATCGCAAAAAGGTGTATTGCGCGGATTGCACTTTCAAAAAGGCATACATGCGCAAGCGAAATTAGTACGTGTCATACGTGGAGAAATACTTGATGTAGCTTTAGACGTTAGACCAGGTTCTAAAACCTACGGACAACACTTTTCAATCATCCTAAATGCTGAAAACAACAAGCAACTCTTTGTGCCAAGAGGATTTGCGCATGGTTTCGCAGCCTTGCAAGATGATACCATCTTTGCATACAAATGTGATAACTTTTATAACAAAGAAGCAGAATCGGGAATTATATACAACGATCCAGACATTGCCATTGATTGGATGTTGAATGAAGATGAAATTATACTTTCTGACAAAGACAAATTGCTTCCCAACTTCAAATCATTATCGCTATGAAAACAGTTTTAGTAACTGGCGCAAATGGTCAATTAGGGCAATGTCTTCAAAAGATACAACACCAATATACAGAAATCAATTTCCATTTCAAATCATCGAAAGAATTAGATATTACAGACACAAAATCGGTACAAGATTACTTTTCCAATCATGCCATTGATTATTGTGTAAACTGTGCTGCCTACACAAATGTAGAGTTGGCAGAAAGCGAAGAAGACAAAGCGTATTTGGTAAATGCGGAAGCTGCTAAAAATCTAGCGAAAGCATGTGCAGAAAATAATGTAACCTTACTTCATATTTCTACAGATTATGTATTTGATGGAACAAAAACATCACCTTACGTAGAAACAGATACTACAAATCCAATAAGTGTGTATGGTGCTTCCAAATTAAAAGGAGAAGAAAACATTCAAGAAGTATTTGAAAAGTATTTCATCATTCGTACATCTTGGTTATATGCTGAATTTGGAAAAAATTTTTACAGAACCATTCTGCGAAAAGCAGCTGAAAAAGCAAGCCTAACCATTACAACAGAGCAAAAAGGAACGCCAACAAACGCAAATGATTTGGCGGAACTCATTCTGGAAATCATCAACACAGAAAACAAAAATTACGGAATCTATCACTTTAGTAATGATGGCGAAGCTACTTGGTACGATTTCACAAAAGAAATTATTCAAAATTTAAATCTCGCAGAAGCAGATCAACCTTCTTTAAAAAGCATAGGCAGCTACAAAACAAAAGCAGCTCGTCCAGAAAATAGTGTGCTAGACAAAACGAAAGTTCGCAGCATTATTTCAACTATTAGTTGGCAAGAAAGTCTTCGCAATTTGATGCAAAATCATTCATAACTTCATGAACAAATATCTATACACCGCCATAGAAGCTGCTGTTAACGCAGGTGCAATTATTATGGATATCTATGAAAATCAAATAGTTGATGTTGAACGAAAATCAGATGATTCTCCTGTGACTATTGCAGATAAAAAAGCAGATATATATATTCAAAATGCATTACAAGGCACGCAAATTCCCATATTGAGTGAAGAAGGCGAACATGCTAGCTTCGAAATTCGTAAAAACTGGAAACAATGCTGGATTGTAGATCCACTTGATGGAACCAAACAATTCATTAAGCGAAATGGTGAATTTACAGTGAATATTGCCTTGGTTGAAAATGGTGTATCACTACTTGGAGTTATTTATATTCCTGCAAAAAAATCGTTGTATTACGCAATTCCTGCAGAAAAAAAAGCATTTAAAATAGCACTAGAAGCACATACCATTAATGAAAGTATGTTGCAAAACGCTGTTGAAATATTTGCAGCTTCCGAAAGTGATGTAGTTACATTGACATCAAGTCACTCCTCCAAAAAGCAAGAAGTATTAGATTTAATTCGTACACTTGAAACAGAAGGAAAAGAGGTGAAACTCATTAAAGCAGGAAGTTCTTTAAAATTCTGTCTCATGGCGGAAGGAAAAGCCTCGTACTATCCGCGTTGTGCGCCAACAATGGAATGGGACACCGCAGCCGGACATGCCATTTGTAATGCTGTTGGACTCGAAGTATATTCGCTAGAAACCAATGAGCCACTAAAATACAACAAAGAAAATCTACTAAATCCTTGGTTTCTTGTTCGAAAAATAGGATAAAATAAAAGGGGATAAAACCCTTGTAAAAAAGGGTATTTCCCCATAAAAGTCAATTATTTCCTAGTGTTAAAATTTATAGCTAGTTTTGCAGCGAATAATAGCACTATGTACCAAGAAGCATATCATCACGAGCATCTAGAAAATTACAGTTTTTTAATTACTGGCGGCGCAGGATTTATAGGATCCAATTTAGTAGAATACTTACTAAAACACAACGCCAAAAAAGTACGTGTATTAGATAACTTAGCAACAGGTTTTAAACATAACATTTCAGCATTTGAGTCAAACCCAAATTTCGAATTCATATTAGGTGATATTCGCGACTTAGAAATGTGTAAAACTGCCGTTGACGGAATGGACTTTGTTTTGCATCAAGCAGCATTGGGTTCAGTTCCGCGTTCATTTAATGATCCTATTTCTTCAAACGAAGTAAATATTACTGGTTTTTTAAACATGTTAATCGCTTCGCGTGATGCAGGTGTAAAACGAATGGTATATGCAGCTTCTTCTAGTACGTATGGCGATAGCAAAGCGTTGCCAAAACAAGAAGAAATTATTGGGAAACCTTTATCTCCGTACGCAATTACCAAATATGTAAACGAATTGTATGCAGATAACTTCTCTACAAACTTTGACTTTCATTCGGTAGGATTGCGTTATTTCAACGTATTTGGACCAAAACAAAATGTAAAAGGTGCGTATGCGGCAGTAATTCCGCTATTTTTCAATGCAGGAATACATAACACAAAAGTAACAATCAATGGAGATGGAAATCAAACGAGAGATTTTACTTTTGTCGAAAATGTAGTGCAAGCAAATATAAAAGCAGTATTTTCAGAAATTAAGAAACATGAAGTATTCAATGTCGCTGTGGGCGATCGCATTAGTGTAAACGATTTGTGGAATAACATCAAAGAAATTACGCAAAGTACTATTGAAGCTTCTCATGGAGAAACTCGAATTGGTGACGTGCGAGATTCATTGGCCGACATTACAAAAGCAAAAACACTATTACAATACAATCCTACATATACAGTACGCGATGGCTTGGCCATTACATACGACTTTTTTAAAAAGCAAGCGGAAGCAAATGACAAATAAGGTAATTTCCATAATAGGTTTAGGATATGTTGGATTGCCACTTGCGGTTGAATTCAGCAAAAAAGGATATCAAGTCATAGGATTTGATATCAATGAAGCTCGAATTCAAGAATTGCAACAAGGAAACGATCATACGTTAGAAGTTAGCAAAGAAGAATTACAAGAAGCATCCACTTTACAATACACAAACAAAGCGGCAGACATTGCAAACGCAAATGTGTATATCGTAACTGTTCCTACACCAATTACCGATCATAAATTTCCAGATTTAAAACCTTTAGAAGCTGCTTCAAATTTAGTAGGTTCGGTTTTAAGTAACGGTGATATTGTCATTTACGAATCGACTGTTTTTCCTGGATGTACTGAGGAAGTTTGTGTGCCAATTTTAGAAACGCAAAGCGGATTGGTATTTAATACAGATTTTTTCTGCGGATATTCTCCTGAAAGAATCAATCCAGGAGACAAAAAACACAGAGTCAACAACATTGTCAAAGTTACTTCTGGAAGCACGCCTGAAATAGCTGAAACAATTGATGAACTATATAAAAGCATCGTTACTGTAGGAACGTTTAAAGCGTCGTCTATAAAAGTAGCTGAGGCTGCCAAAGTGATTGAAAACTCGCAACGCGATATCAACATTGCGTTTGTAAACGAGTTAGCATTGATATTTGGTAAATTAGGAATTGATACACATGAAGTATTAGAAGCTGCTGGAACAAAGTGGAATTTCTTACCATTTACACCAGGTTTGGTGGGCGGACATTGCATAGGTGTTGATCCGTATTATTTAACACACAAAGCAAAAAGTGTAGGATACATTCCGCAAGTAATATTAGCAGGAAGAAAAATAAACGATAACATGGGCAAATACATTGCAGAACGCGTGGTAAAACTCATGATAAAACAAGGAAAGCTCATCAAAGGTGCAAAAGTGACTATTTTGGGAATCACATTTAAAGAAAATTGCCCAGATATTAGAAACACACGTGTCATTGATATAGTGCATGAACTTTCGGAATATGGTATTGAAGTTGAGGTATTTGACGACAATGTAGATGCATCTGAAGTAAAAAAGGAATATAATATTGACTTAGTGTCGAGCATTTCAAATGATACTAGAGCGATTATTTTGGCAGTTGCTCATAAAAGTTTTAATAAAATTGACGTAACTCCCTTTTTTAAAGCAGGATGTATTATTTTTGACGCGAAAAATTTCTTCCCTAAACCAGTAGTTACAGAGAGATTATAGCCGTAAAAACAATAAATAAAAGAACAAAAACAAACTGATGAAAAAAAACCTAATTGTATTTGGTACACGACCAGAAGCTATTAAAATGGCACCATTGGTAAAAGAATTTTTAAAACACCAAGACACTTTTGAAACAAAAGTTTGTATCACGGCACAGCATAGAGAAATGCTGGATCAGGTACTTTCGTTTTTTGAAATAACACCAGATTATGATTTAGACTTAATGAAGCCTAATCAAAATCTTTACGGTTTAACTTCAGATATTATCATGAATTTAAAGCCTGTATTGGAAGAATTTCAGCCAGACTTTGTGTATGTTCATGGAGATACAACAACAACGATGGCAACTAGTATTGCAGCGTTCTATTCAGGAGCTAAAGTATGTCACGTAGAAGCAGGATTGCGTACGTTTAATAAAAGATCGCCTTTCCCAGAAGAAATTAATAGATGTGTTACAGGAAGTATTTGTGACTATCATTTTTCACCAACAGAAACATCAAAACAAAACCTGCTTAACGAAAACGTAGCAGACGAAAATATATTAATTACTGGAAATACCGTAATTGACGCGTTACACTTTAGCGCAAACAAAGTAAAGTCGGACGGATTCGAAGATCAAGAAATCGAAGACTTAAAAGGAGTTTTAGATACTTCTAAGCGATTAATACTAGTTACAGGACACCGTAGAGAAAACCACGGACAAGGATTTATCAACATTTGTACTGCTTTAAAGCAAATTGCAACCGATCATCCTGATACACAAATTATTTATCCTGTACACTTAAATCCAAACGTACAAAAGCCAGTATACGAACTATTAGCAGGCATAGACAATGTAAACCTAATAAAGCCGTTGTCGTATCCTGCATTTGTATGGTTAATGGATAAATCAAACTTAATAATTACTGATAGTGGTGGCGTTCAAGAAGAAGCACCAAGTTTAGGAAAACCTGTATTGGTTATGCGTGATACTACAGAACGTCCAGAAGCTGTAGACGCAGGAACCGTATTATTGGTTGGAACAAATACCGAAAAAATTATCAGTGAAGCTAATAAATTACTAACAGACGAATCTGCTTATCACAAAATGAGTAAACTACACAATCCGTATGGAGATGGAACTGCTTGTGATAAGATCGTTAAATACATGTCAAAATTACAATAAAGAATCATGGGAAGTAACAAACCAAGTGTTGTTATGGTAGGTCTAGGATATATTGGACTTCCTACCGCAGCGTTAATTGCAAGTAGAGAAATAAAAGTAACAGGAGTTGATATTCATCAACATGTAGTTGATACTATTAACAAAGGAGAAATTCACATTGTTGAGCCAGATTTAGATGGTTTGGTACACAAAGTAGTAAAAGATGGATATTTAACTGCAAGTACATCGCCAGTAGAAGCAGATGTATATTTAATTGCTGTTCCAACGCCATTTAAAGGTGATTATGAGCCAGACATCTCGTATGTAGAATCGGCAACAAGAGCATTATTGCCAACCTTAAAAGAAGGAGCATTGGTAATTGTAGAATCTACAAGTCCTGTAGGAACTACTGAAAAAATGCAAGCAGTTATAGAAGCTGAACGTCCTGAATTGATTGGAAAAATATACATGGCATATTGCCCAGAACGTGTATTGCCAGGAAATGTAATTTACGAATTAGAGCACAACGATAGAGCTATTGGTGGAATCGACGCTGAATCTACTGAAAAAGCAGTTGAGTTTTACAGACATTTTGTAAAAGGAGAATTACACAGAACCAACTCTAAAACAGCAGAAATGTGTAAGTTGGTTGAAAACTCATCAAGAGACGTACAAATTGCGTTTGCAAATGAGCTTTCTATGATTTGTGATGATGCAGGAATCAATGTTTGGGAATTAATCAACTTAGCGAACAAACATCCACGTGTAAATATCTTACAGCCAGGAACTGGTGTTGGTGGACATTGTATCGCAGTAGATCCATGGTTTATTGTTTCTGAATTTCCAGAAAAAGCAAAAATCATTCGTTCAGCAAGAGAAATCAACAATTACAAAACGGAATGGGCAATTGAAAAGGTGAAAAACACAGCTTTACAATTCAAAATTGACAATGGTAGAGATGCTAAAATCGCATGTATGGGATTGGCTTTCAAACCAAATATTGACGATTTACGTGAATCTCCAGCATTATTAGTGGTAGATACGTTAGTAAATGATGGTTTCAATGTGTTAGCGGTTGAACCAAATATCAAATCGCACAAGAAATTTGACATATATGATATCGACGATGCGCTTGCACAAGCAGATATTATTGTATATTTAGTAGCACATAGAGAATTTTCTAACTTAGAAAAGACAGGAAATACACTGGATTTTTGTGGTGTGTTTAAATAATTTATTATGATACGAAAAGAGTTCCTTTTTTTGATGTTGACTTTGGTGTCAAGCTTTTGTTTTGCTCAAAGCCTAACAAATGAAGGAGCTCTTATTTCTCTTCAAGAAAATGCATTAATTTATTCGGAAGGAAGTATATTAAACGTAGGAGAAGGTAAAATAGTTGGAAATGGAAGTGTAAACTTTTCTTCTATGTCCAATACGATGAACATTAGTCCAGGGTTTGAAATAGGACAATTAAATATAAATTCTTCATTAATTAATACGGAGACATCAAACATTACTATTGAAATTGCTGGGAATGAAGGTATAGGATTAGTAAATGGAAATGATAATGTGAATGTTGTTGGAGATTTGACTTTAAACGGAAAACTCACCGTTACTAGTATGAATTATACGCCTACGTTGGGAGATGAGTTTGTCATTATGAATTATTCAGGTACGTTAACAGGACAGTTTACTAGCTTTGATTTTGATAATGATTTCGCAATAGATTATTCAACAACAGGAGTTGTAAAACTATTATATACTGGAACTTTAAGTGTTGCTGATTTTTCTTTGGGAGAAATCGCAATTTATCCAAATCCAACAAGTGATAGTATTGCGATAAAAACTTCAGATAAGGTAAAAAAAGTACAAGTATACAATCTTTTAGGAGTTGAGGTTTTAGAGTTTAAAAACCAAGATTCTATAAATCTTAAACAGTTACCTGTTGGAACATATCTATTAAAAATAGAAACTACTGATGGTAAGGTTGAAGTTAAAAAAATAATAAAAACTTAGCAATATGAAAAAAGGAGTTATAGTTTTCTTGCTTGTCTTTATTTCTTGTGGATTGAGTTCTATTCAAGCACAGTCATGTGGAGATGTAACATTAACAACCCAAACTGAGGTAGATAACTTTGTTGCAGCAAATGCATCTAGTTGTAATGAAGTGCAAGCAACATTAAGCATTGGAACTGCAAGTGGAGGAGGTTCGGATCCTGTAACTGACATTTCTGGATTGTCTTTCTTAACAAACATTTTTACTTATCCAAGAATTCTAATTAGGAATACCTCATTAACCACTTTAGCAGGCTTGGAAAACCTAAATTTAGATAGTGTTCCTCTTATACTTATTGATAATAATCCTTTGCTTCAAAACCTTAATGGGTTGGAAGGAATAGTTATGTGTGAAGAATTAATCATATCTAACAACCCTTCTTTAACATCAATTGATGGGTTAGTGAATATAAATATAGGCCCTACCTATGATTCCAGACTTAGAGTTCTTAATTGTGATCAATTACCAAATATTAATTTACCAAATATTTCAAGTTTAAAACAATTAGAGATATTGTCAAATAATAACTTAGTAAGTGTTGTGATTGGGTCAAACACGTTAATGCCCTTGATTTATGCTAATATTCAACACAATAGCTCATTAGTAGATATTGGTGGTTTTACGATTCAAAGCACGAACCCAAATGGAGCTTGGGATGCTATTTTTAATGTAAAAAATAATGATAGTATGACTGCATTATCTTTTTTACAAAATTTATCACATCCATCACCACAGATTCTAATTCAGGACAACGCACAACTCAGTAGTCTAGATGTATTATCTAGCATTACTGAGATAGAAAGACTTTTAATCCATAATAATACTAACATTACGAGTTTGTTTGCACCAACAACGAATTTATTAATAACTTCTGAATTCAAAGTTACAAACAATCAAAACCTAATAGATATTAGCACATTAGCTAACATAACACTTGGTTCAAGTTCAAATGAGATAAGCGGAAATGTAAACTTAGATGAATGCTGTATAATTAAACTTGCCAATAGACCCATAAATGTTTTTGGAAATAATACAAATTGTGCTTCCAATGAAGCTATCATTGATTATTGTGGTGTTGATGGATTAGTTGATAATTGTATAGATGTTTCAAACCCTAACCAACAAGATACTGATGGAGATGGTGTAGGTGATGCTTGTGATAACTGTCTGACAATTGCCAACCCTAATCAGTTAGATTCTAATGAAGATGGTATTGGTGATGCTTGTCAAGCATCAGCAGGAGCAGATACTGGTTTTGTTGGAATTAGTACCACAACACCGAAGAGCAAGTTGCATATTGAAGATGGAGATGTATTGATAAATAATATGCAAAGAGGAATCATTATGAAGGCGCCAAATGGAAAGTGTTTTAGATACAGACCAAATAATGTTGGACAATTAATAGGTGTAGAAATTCCTTGCCCAAATTAAATAGTATAACAATTAGAGTTACACAAAAGAATTTTATAATAAATGTTTTTTAATTCGTTAGATTTTGCAATCTTTTTTCCAATAGTATTTATACTATATTGGATATTTTCCCAAAATTTAAAGCAGCGAAATGCTTTCATACTTATTGTAAGTTACATTTTTTATGGTTGGTGGAATTGGAAATTTTTATCACTAATCGTAATCAGTTCGTTTGTCGATTACTTTGTTGGAAGAAGATTAGGGAAAGAAGAAAATCAAAAGAAACGGAAAGGCTTATTAATATTGAGTTTGTTTGTTAACTTAGGCTTTCTGATTTATTTTAAATACTTCAATTTCTTTATAGAATCCTTTGTAGATGCCTTCAGTTTATTTGGAAAAGAACTCGAAATAAGCACCTTAGATATCATCTTGCCAGTTGGAATTAGTTTCTATACGTTTCAAACCTTAAGCTATACGGTAGATATTTATAAAAAGAAATTTGAGCCAACAAATGATATAATTGCATTTTTTGCGTTCGTAGCATTCTTTCCGCAATTAGTTGCAGGACCTATTGAAAGAGCAACACACTTACTACCACAATTTTTTGAAAAATATAAGTTCAACTATCAACAAGTAAAAAGCGGATTGCTTTTAATGTTGTGGGGACTTTTTAAGAAGATGGTTATTGCCGATAGAGTTGCGCTTTTAGTAAACGAAACATACAATAATGTAGGTAGTTATTACGGAATGGAATTCGTAATAGGAACGATCTTTTTTGCGTTCCAAATTTATTGTGATTTCTCAGGATATTCAGACATTGCTATTGGAGCCTCCAGAACGATGGGATTTGACTTAATGAAAAACTTTGACAGTCCGTATTTCTCAAAATCAATTACCGAATTTTGGCGTAGATGGCATATTTCTTTATCTACATGGTTTCGAGATTATGTATATATTCCGTTAGGAGGAAGTAGAGATGGAAAATATAGAACATACCTAAACCTATTCCTTGTATTCTTAATAAGCGGTATTTGGCACGGAGCTGCAATGACCTTTGTTATTTGGGGAGCAGTTCATGGAGTTATTATTGTTTTAGAAAAAGCTACAGGAACGTTTAGAAAAAGTATATTTCAAAAGATAAAACTAACCAAAAAGAACATTGTTGGAAGGTTATTTTTTATGATAGTAACCTTTGTGATTGTTTGTTTTGCTTGGATATTTTTTAGAGCAAATTCCTTAGCAGATGCATTCGCAATAGTTGGAAAAATATTTACGTTTGATAAAGGAGAAAAAACAATTATAAGTGAAATAGGAATGGATTCGCCTAATTTTTATGCGGCACTAATTTTTATAGCATTGATGATTATCTTTGAAATTATTCACAAGCGTAAAAGCATGGTGGTAACCTTAGCAAAACAAAATATATTAGTACGATGGAGCTTTTATATTATTGCGGCACTAATATTGGTTACTTTCGGGATTTATGGATCTTATGACGAATCACAATTTATATACTTTCAATTCTAATTTGATATGAGAAAGTTACTTTTAAAAATAGTATTACTCACAGTAATTGTATTTGTATGCGTAAGCTACATGTCAAGCTATGTTACTGAAAAAAGAGAAGGTGTAGATCGTTGGACAGAGTTTTACAATCAGGAAGAAAACACTGTAGACATTCTTTTTACAGGAAGCTCACTAAGTATTTTTTCTTTCATTCCACAAGTATTCAATGCCAAGCTCGATGCTAAAGCATACAACTTAGCAATACCTGTACTGAACATCAAACAGATTTACTACAATTTACCAGAAATTGTAAAACACCAAAAATTAAAAGTGTTAGTTGTAGAAGCTAGATCTATTGATATTGTTGATGCAGGAGAAGACAACCGATTGGGTTATAAATTTGAAAACTTAGATGGTCAAAACTTAAATTTCAACAAAGTAGCATCAACTTTTGGTCAATTTTCCAAAAAGTCAAACATTGTCAATAGCTTTTTTCCTTATTTCAGAAACCATCACGAATGGGCAAATTTTGAACGCTTAGAGGAAAACTTAGCGTACGAATATGAGCCTAGTCAATACGACGGATACAAAATAGGAATCTACAGAAAAGTAAAAGACAATACGATAAAGAAGAGAATAAAAGAAGTTCCGAAAGATTTTAAATTCACGGAAGAAAACATTGAATACTTAGGGAAAGTAGCAGACTTTTGTAAAGAAAACGATATCAAACTTCACATTGTAAGAGCTCCTGTATTAAACTACAGTACGTACAAAGACTTTTATTTGGATGAGGTATCTCCGAAAACAAAACAATTGTGCGATAGCTTAAATATAGCGTACACAGATTTATACCCAACAGGAGATGTAGAAAAACTGAACATCACCAAAGCTGATTACTATGACATGGTGCATTTTAATCATTTAGGAGCTTTAAAGTTTTCTGAAAAAATTGCCGATACCTTTGCAACTCAATATGATTTTGAGCAAAAAGAAGACTATTCATATATGCAGAATGATGCTGAATATTATTTATACAAAGATAAATTAGACGAAACAAAAACAATATACAAAGGAGATTTTCAACTATCAGAAGACATTCTTATCAAAGAAGTACGTGTAAAACGTACTGAAAACAACGAACATATCTTTTTTATCTTATTAGATAAAGAAACAGATATCACAGAAATGACATCGCACAGGTTAGGAATTTATTATTATCCTATAAAAGAGCAAATGCCCTTATTAAAACTTCCTAAAGAGGCAAAGGTAAGCTGGAAAAGGGTTGTAACAGATCATGCGATTCCTACCGAGTATAAAGGTTATAAAGTTGTACACACAGCTTATGAAACAATAGATCCTACTAATTTTAGAAAAATAGAAATCAAATTCTTTAAAGTCAAAAAAGGATGGATTAAAAAAATCCTAATCATTAAAGATGTTGATCTTACTGAGTAGGAGAAACAAAAAAAGAAATTTCCATAAACAAATAATCATTGTATATTTGGAGATTCAAATTGAAAAAACGAAATTAAATAAATAATATGAAAAAAATAATCTTACTTTTTGCTTTAGTGGCTTTCGTAGCTTGTAAAGATGATAAAAAAACAGAAAAAAAAGACCCTAAAGGTGAAACAACTGTTGTTAAAGAAGTAGAGAAAGAGGTTGCTCCAAAGTATCCTGCAATTCAAAAATTTGATCAGGAGCCTACACTTATTCATGGAGAATTACATTCTTTTGATGAAAGCATTAGTGTAGAAGAAGTTGAAGTTGTGCCAGCAGCTGCAAAAGACACCTACAATTTTGTATTCTACTTTAGTGATGATACTGACTTTGAAAAATTAGAAAACTATTATATAGCATTGATGCTTTATCCAGAAGATGTAAGCACTATTGAGAAAGAAAGTGATAGAAAAAGAGGTTTAACAGCTAAAAGTATTAAATGCAAATTGGTACAAGATGGAAAATCGGTAGCAGTTGTAATACCAGACTTTAAACTACTTGGAAAGAAAATGAAAAGTGGAAAAGCATATTTATACAAACCTGGAGGAGGTATTTTAAACCCTGGAAGACCTAAGTTAATTGTTAACAAGTTTTCTTTATAAAAATGTGACTCTCAACGTATGAGTCATCTTTTTAAATTCTAACGATTATATCCAAAATCAACTAATGAAAAGTAAGATTGCAAAAATTATATCCTCAAAGAGTATTTTAATTTTTGCAATCTTACTTTTTGCTTTAAACTTTGTTTCAAAATTGTGCAAAGAAGTATTCTCAATGAGTGCTTCGTTCTATCCAAGCACCGTTTTAAAGCTATTAGCTGTATTACTATTAGGAATCTACTTCATAACCTTTCTACGAAAAGATAAACTAGCAAAATACGTCTATATTCTAGTTGGAGTTTTCTTGATAGATGTACTCATCAAAGTTTTCAATCAAGAAGCTTTCTCTGTAATTATTGGTAAAAGCTATTTTTTCTCAAAGTTAATTTTCTTCTTCCTACTTATTATAGCTATTAGAGGATTTAAAAAGGAGAGTTTAGAAAAAACGATCAACGTATTATTTTTAATCGCTAAAATCAATCTCATTTTTATAGTTATTGGTTTTTTATTTAAGATCGATATTTTTAAATCATATCCGTATACTATTCGATTTGGCTTTAACGGAATTATTTCTGAACCTGGAATTAGCAGTTATTTTTATATGCTACTTGCAATTGCAGCCTACCTTAAATACATATACAAAAAAGGGAGTCTTATAAACTTGCTGCTTATATGTATTGGTGTTTTTTTCCTTGGAACAAAATCAGGTTTGCTATTTCTTGCCATCTTAGCATTTATACATATCCTCATACTTTTAAAAAAGAATATATACCGATTTTCTTTTGTAGCGGCACTAATCATCTCGTTTGTTGTTTTAAAAGATAAAATTATTACGCTAGCCATAAACTCTTTTAGTTTTGGACCTTATATATACGAAAAGCATGGGCTTATGACGTTTATCACGTCAAAAAGAGACTTACTATTCAAAGATGCCATAGCGTACATCCAAGAGCATTGGAATGCTTTAAACTATGTTATAGGGGGAATTGATTTAAAAATGCACAGAGTAGAGTTTGAGTTTGTAGACATTTTTCTGTTTCTAGGAATAACAGGAGTTCTTATATACATCATAATATTAAAAAAAGTCTTCTTTCAAAAGAAACAAGATTGGCTTTACATCGTTTTGTTTTTAACAATCATATTAATAAGTAGCTTAGGAGGAAACTTATTCTTCTCCATTACGAATGCATTCTTTTTTGCGGTTGTTTTCTTATATCTGAGAGGAATAAATACAGTTGAAGAAGAACCCGTAAAGAATATACCAAAGTAACTTTCAAAGTTCAAAATTTTAAAAAACATAAAGGATAAAAATATTGTGTAGTTTTTGTCTGCATGAAGAAAATATCAATAGATAAAAGGATTTAATTTACTTCTTAGTTAATTGTGTATTTTTGCGCTTATTGATAACATATAACATCCTCTGAAAACAGTAATTTATGAATGTAGCAATTACAAGCTTCTTAAAAGACAAATCAATAAATAATTACTTAGTACACATAGCATGTGCATTTGTATTCTTTATAAATATTAGCGAAAAAATATCGACGCTATTACTGATCTTATTTTTTGCAGTAAGTATATTCAATATTAAAAACTTTTCTCGTTCGCAATTTAAAAAAGTGAGTGTAGTATTTGTGTTATTCATAGTATATGTAATCATAAATCTCATTGTAGAAGAAGAATTTTTATTTAAAACAGTTGAAAAAAAACTATCA
The DNA here is from genome assembly GCF_050633145.1 of Kordia sp. Lineage (GTDB taxonomy): Bacteria > Bacteroidota > Bacteroidia > Flavobacteriales > Flavobacteriaceae > Kordia. The sequence goes on from NZ_JBOEFY010000018.1 coordinate 56,685, forward strand.
CTTTTAATATTGCCCATTGCGTTTTCTATAATGCATGTTGACAAAAAGGCACTCTATCAAGTATGTTTATTTTTCGTGTATGGAGTAGCTTTTGGCTGTTTACTTAACTTAATTGAACCTTTTATAAATGACTTTAATTGGGCAACATTTGAGTTTATTGAAGTAAAGCAAAAAGTAGTTTTTAAAAACCATAACTGGCTCAATCATTTTTACTCACTACACTTTCCAAACTTTTTAGACAGATCGTACTATTCTATATACTTAAACTTTGCAATTGCGATAGTTTGGTATTTATTAGATTGGAAAATGCTGCACAAAATGGCAATCATCTTTTTCTTTCTAATTCACATATTTTTGTCAAACAGTTTAATAGGTCTTTTAGGCTTAGGTGTATTGTTCGTACTATATACTTTTAGCATTCGTAAAGCATACTTAGTACTATTGATTCCTGTACTCGTTATCATTTTGGCATTTATTTCGCCACGACTTAATGAATACATATCACAATTTTGGCTGTATCTTACAGAACCAGATAAAATACCAAAAGACTTCTTAGGAAACAGATGGCGAATGTGGACGTGTTCTGTAGATCTCATTCAAGAAGCGCCTTGGTTTGGTTATGGAAAAGAAGGATTTGATTTGGCATTCAATGATATCTTACATGAAAAAGTAGGTTGGAGTCGTTACTTACTAAGTCAAGTAGGATTCAATTCGCACAACCAATACATGCAAATATGGGGCGAAGTAGGAATTTTTGGAGTACTCATTTACATAGTAACATTCATTAGTTTTATCATACAAGCAGTAAAAAGTAAAATGAACATAAAATTCTTAAAACTTTCTTTTATATTATTAATTATCCTTTTCTCTTTTTCTGAAACTGTGATTAATAGATACATAGGAATATCCTTTTTCATCTTTTTTTACTGTTTTTTACAAGTGAATTCAAGCTTGGATACAGAAAATTGTTAATTTTGTTAAAAATTTAAAATGTTGAAGCATAGCATTATTTTAAAAATAGGAATTCTATTAATTAAAAACGTCGCAATTTTTCAAGTCCCAGTATTACGGGATATTCGATGGTTTTTTTACAGAAAATATTATGGAGCTCCTAAATTATACGTAGATAGTGGTGTTGACATTTCTTCGGCACATACAAACGAAAATGCTTCTTTTGAAGGAACAGGTAAAATAAACCTTGGAAAAGGAGTATATATAGATTATTCTGGCGGTGTAAAAATTGGACATGCAGTAGCGGTATCGGCGGGCGCAAAAATATTTACACACAATCACGATATAAACGGAAAGTTTAAAGATTGGCAAAAAAACGGAATTACATACTCTAGTATTGTCATTGAGGACTATGCTTGGATTGGAGCAGATGCTTTAATTATGCCCTCAGTAAAGCGCATAGGAGAAGGAAGTATTATAGGTTCTGGAGCAGTTGTTACAAAAGACACAGAACCGTACGGAATATATGTTGGAAATCCAGCAAGGAAAATAGCAGAAAGAAAGGTGAGTGAATTAAATGAATAGAATAATAGCTATTTTGCCTTCATTGGCATTGTATGGATTAGGATTGGCAAGTTTTTTTTTCTTGGATATCTACATTTCTACAAACTATGATCAAGAATTTGTAAGCCAATGGGCGTTCTATAAATCCAGTATTTTTATCCTTGGAGGATTTTGTATTTTAGGGTTTGACCAAGTGATGGTAAGAGTTCCTAAACTACATTTCTTTATCAAAAAGAAATTCCTCTTCCAGTCACTTCTCATAAGTATCATAGGTACATCTTTAGTTTGGTTTTTTTATCCGCTAAAAAATGTATTGTTATTTTTTGTGACACTAAACCTATTTTCAATGGTGATTTTCTTATCTGGAATTTTCAGAGCAAATCAGAAGTTTACCATAGCACAATTAGCCACAAACGGATGGAAAATAGTCATTGTAGCAGCATTTTTCTTAATAGTTGAGAAAAACATGCTAAACCTGCTTGCAATGAGTTTAGGACTCATCTTTGTAATTCTTATATTTCTTTACATAAAAAACTATAAAGAAGCACCTTCTGGAGATGAAATTCTAAAGTATGATGATTACAGAAAAACAGGAGTGGCATTCTTTTTACATAATATGACGTTGACGAGTGCAGTATATGGTGAGCAATTTATCATCAACTTGTATGGAAACGAACACATTTCGTCAGAACTATTCATGTATTTCGCATATTTCAGTCCAATCATACTAAGTGCTAACGGATTCATAGGTTTTATCATTGGACCAAAACTAAGAGCCAGAAAAACAGTAACAACTGCAGACTACAGATCATTACAGTTAAAACTAGTATTATTTGCTGTTGTAATGGCAATCATATCTTTTGTTGCAGGAATCTTTTTATTAGGACAATTTAAAGGAACACCTTTTAATGAGGTTAACATTCCATTGGCAATAACTGTATTGGCGTGTTGTATGATACGTACTGTATACACAGCTTCTTCTTTATACTTAGGTGTATTTGGAAGCAACTCTTTCTTATACAAAACAGCAGGTTTAAACTGGGCTGTTCTCATAACATATATCTCATTAATATTAGTAGGATTAATAAGTAATATACAGGTAGACACACTTATCATAGTTATTGCAATCCTCACAACATTGCACTGGCTTTCTAGGTTAATTATATCGCATAGCTACGCAGTAAACGTTTTTAAAGATGAAAAACATTAAAATAGTTGCGCCACTTTCGTCACTATCTGAAAGAACTAGATTATATAAACTAACACTATTTTTACATGATACGTTAGGGTATAAAAATATAAAACATGTTGGTTGGGAAAGAATCCCTGGAGAGCGTGAAGAAACCAGGTTTGATTTTGAAATAGAGAAAAAAATCATTCTAAAAGGTGGAGGTTATGGTACAAGCAAAGTAAAAGGACTCTATTTCTTATGGCTCATCAAAACATTTTTTTACTGTCTCAAATTTGGTAAAAAAGACATCGTTTGGGCTTTGGGTTTTGAAAGTGCTTTTCCAGCAATGATGGCATCCAAAATAAAAGGGTTTAAAGTTGTGTTTGATGATGCCGATCGCTTCTCTATGATCTTCAATTTTCCAAGCATTATAGACAAAATAATACGGTTTTTAGAAAAAAGAACTTCACGAGGTGTAGACTTCCATGTAGTGCCTGGAGCTGAACGTTATGATTTTGAATCTAAAAAGTTCTATGTATTAAAAAATACCCCTAGTGAAAGCCAAATAGAAAAAGCGAAAGAAATAAGTAAGAATTTAGAAAAACCTGCTAACTTTGTCATCAATATTAATGGATGGTTAGGTGCTGGTAGAGGAATGAATGAAGCGCTTCAACTAGTAAATAAATTAGACAACGACGATATAAAAATACTCCTCATTGGAAAGTTAGATGGTGAAGCAGCAGAAACGCTAGCGAAACACAAAAATGTACTATACAAAGGGAAATTATCGAACGCAGAAACATTAGCAAATTATTTCCTATCTGATTTAGTATTAACGTATTATGATCCAAAATTGGAAATTAATCAATATGCAGAATCAAATAAATGGGGAGACGCTATAAAAACAGGAATTGGAATTATTGTAAATGAAGAGGTGAAATCTGCAAAATTTATAAAAGAAAACAAGCTTGGAGTTATAGTTCCATACAATGATATTGATGCATTGGTAAAAGAAATACAAGGACTATTTGCAAATCCTTCAAAACTATCAGAGTTAAAAGAAAATGCAAAGAAATACTCGGAAATTATGCCGTTTTATGAAGATCAATTGATACAACTCTTTAAAAAAATAAACAATGAAAAAGAAGAAGCCAGGTAAAATAGAGAAAGCATATACTTTTTTGTTAATAAAAATGATAGGGAATTTTAGTCCTAGAAGAGCAACGAATATTCAATTTAAGTTCTTCAAAAAGTATGGAATGAAATTCAATGGAAAGCCAAACTATATCTCTTCAAAGATTTGGTTTGATGGCACAGATTATTCATTAATTTCTATCGGAAAAGAAGTTACCATGTCTAGCTACATTCGTGTGTTAACGCACGATTGGTCTCCACATACCATCGCAAAAGCATTCGATCTTCCGCAAGAAAAACCATTGGGAATCTTAAGTACCGTAGAAATTGGAGACTATTCATTCATAGGAACAGGAACAATATTAATGCCCGGTTGCAAAATTGGGAAAGCATGTATTATTGGTGCAGGAACCGTAGTAAGAGGAGACATTCCAGACTATAGCATATACATCGGAAGTCCAGGAAAAGTTGTGGGAGATTCTAGAAAATATGTGAAATCTAAATTCCCTCAGTTTGATACACCAGAATATAAAATATAAAAAGTAAAACATGGTTATATTTCTGAGTATCTTATTGGTAATTGTATTTGCATTTACGCTATATTTTATACTTGCGAAAGGAATAGGAGCACTATTTTCTCAGCCAGTTGTGTTGGGTTTATTGTTTTTTACCATCATTCACCTTTTACTGCCTTTATTACAAATAAATGAAGACTACTACCGATACCAAACAGAATACGCATTAATAACCATTATACTTTCTATAGTATTAGTGGTGCTAGGGCAGTTTCTTTTTATGCTGTTCATTACCCGATTTAATTTAGATTATTTCAAACTATTCAAAGATTTAAAAGTAAGTGACAGAGAAATAAAGCGAATGCTCTTTGTTGGCTTCTTAGTGTTTTTAGTCGGCTTTTATTTCTCATATAAAAACCTTTCCATTATTCTTTCAGTTGGAGTTACAGAATACCTGAGAGACCGAATTAGTTTTGGACAAGGAAAAGGAATACAATTATTATTTGCCCATTGGACATATGTTTCAGCCTTTATATTCATTTTTTGCTACTATATGGCAGGTACAAGAAAACTTAGAATTAGAGCACTTATTTTAAGTATTTTCTCTTTTGGAATGAGTATGTTATATTACTTTTTAAATAGTAATAGAAACTCCATATTTATCATGCTATTGCTTGTTGGTGGCGCATGGTTTATCAATAACAAATCGCTCAATATCAAGGCAAACAAAAAACAGATGAAAAGAATTTTCTTGATGTTTGTGCTTGTAGGAGTCGCATTTATACTCTTCTTTAATATCGGAAAAGAACGATATGCGTTATACGCATCAAGACATAAAGAATTCAAATATCCATTAGTAAAATCGTTAAACGGAGCTTTTGGAAACCATGAAAACATCCTTTGGATGCTTGAAAATGACTATGAAAAATTATATGGACAAACCTATTTAGCAGGCTACGCAAACATAATTCCTAGAAAACTTTGGCCAAGCAAACCATTAGGAGCTGGACCAAAACTTAAAAACTTTATTGATCCTGGAAGTTATGTGCTTGGTAGAGAAAGAAATTCATCATTAACAACAGGTTTTTTTACAGAATTACAAATGAACTATGGTGTTGTCGGAATTGTCATATTTCCAATATTCATTGCCATTGTCATGGGACTCATATTACAACACCTAAACAGATCCAATTACTTAATTGTAAAAATGGCATCCTTTTTTACCATGATTCTGTTTTTTACTCAATTTTACTTTGCGGAATTCCTTGGGTTTTTCTCTCGATATTTTATAACAATAATACCATTTATCATTATATATCTAGCTGTCAGTGTAAGATTCAAACTTACCAAAAGCTAACTATAAATTAAATACGACACCTTATCATGAAACAAATATTACAGTCTTTTAAAACAGGAGTAACCGAATTAGCAGAATTGCCTTCTCCTAAAGTAAAAGCAGGTCAAGTTTTAATACAAACAACACGAAGCTTAGTATCGTTAGGTACGGAGCGTATGTTAGTTGAATTTGGAAAAGCTTCGCTTATTCAAAAAGCTAGACAACAACCAGATAAAGTAAAAATGGTTCTAGACAAAATAAAGGCAGAAGGATTAATGCCTACGCTAGAAACAGTTTTTAATAAACTAGAACAACCATTACCATTAGGATACTGTAATGTAGGGAAAGTAATTGCCGTAGGAAAAGGAGTGACTGACTTTAAAGTAGGAGACAGAGTAGCTTCTAACGGACAGCACGCCGAATTTGTCTCAATTCCACAAAACTTAGTAGCACACATTCCTGATAATATTACAGATGATGAAGCTGCATTTACGGTAATTGGCTCAATTGGATTGCAAGGAATTCGTCTCATCAACCCTACAATGGGTGAAACAATTGTAGTTGTCGGATTAGGACTTATAGGTTTATTAGCTGCCGAAATGTTAATAGCCAATGGTTGTAAAGTGATCGGGTATGATTTAGATGATAAAAAAGTGGAAGTTGCCAAAAGTAAAGGTGTAATGGCTTTCAATCCACTCAAAGGAAGCGATCCTGTAAAATTTGTACTAGAAAACACAAATAATATCGGTGCCGATGGTGTATTAATTACAGCATCAGCAAAAACAAATCAAATCATTTCTCAAGCTGCTCAAATGAGTAGAAAAAGAGGAAGAATTGTTTTAGTTGGTGTAATCGGATTAAATATCTCTAGAGCAGAATTCTATGAAAAAGAACTTAGTTTTCAAGTATCATGCTCGTACGGACCAGGAAGATATGATGACGATTATGAATTTAAAGGAATAGATTACCCATTGCCTTTTGTACGATGGACTGAAAAAAGAAACTTTGAAACCGTATTACAATTAATCTCTTCAGGGAAATTAGGTGTAAAAGAACTCATCTCCGAACGTTTACCTTTAGATGACTTTGAGAAAATTTATGGAGACATTGGAAAATCCAAATCGATCGCTGTACTTTTCGAATACAATGAAAATAGCAAACCTGAAAACAGTATTGTAGTTACCCAAAAAGAATTACAACCAGGCACAGGAACTATTGGACTTGTAGGTGCTGGAAACTTTACCAAAATGACATTGCTTCCAGCCTTAAAAGGGAAAAATGCACAAATAAAACATATAGTCTCTTCTGGAGGTGTAAATGGAACGGTACTTGCCAAAAAGCACAATATTGCACAAAGTACTACGGACTATGATTTGGTGCTAGATGACAAAGATGTAGACATGGTAATGATTACCACAAGACACAATTTGCATGCAGATATGGTCATCAAAGCACTAGACAAAGGAAAACATGTATTTGTAGAAAAACCGTTAGCGCTAAACAATGAAGAATTAGCAGCAATTCAAGAATCGTATAGCAAAAACAAAGGAACCTTAATGATTGGTTTCAACAGAAGATTCTCTCCGCATACACAAAAAATAAAATCACTTGTTGGAGATTCTCCAATGAATGTTATTGCAACAATGAACGCTGGAGCAATTCCACCAGAAGTTTGGGTACATGACATGAAAATTGGAGGTGGAAGAATCATAGGAGAAGCATGCCATTATTTAGACTTGATCGTATTCCTTACGGGAAGTAAAATAAAAGCAGTTTGTATGAATGCTTTAGGAGAAAATCCTCAAGAAAACACAGATAATGCTTCGATCTTGGTAAAGCTAGAAAACGGATCTACAGGAGTTGTAAACTACTTTGCAAATGGATCTAAATCATATTCTAAAGAACGTTTGGAAGTGTTCTCGCAAGAGAAAACACTTATCATGGACAATTTCATTAAAACGAGAGGATATGGAACCAAAGGATTCTCTAAACTAAAAACAAAATTAGACAAAGGGCACAAAGCGCAATTTGGACAAATCATTGAAAAAATAAAAGAAGGAAGCGTAGAGTTGATTCCTTATGATGAATTAATCAATGTAACCAAAGCCAGTTTTGCGGCAATACAAAGTTTAAAAGAAGGTAAATGGATTGAAATTGAATAAATCAATCCATTAAAAAACACTAATAGTTTATAGTATGATTCAAAAAATAAAAAAAATAAGCAATCTTGTCTCTAACATGGGACTAAGATATATTTTCTTTAGAATCCTCTATACAATTAGGGCTAAACTTGGTTGGCAAAAGAAAACATTTCCAGTCGAACCAACTTTTAAAAAAACAATCTCACTAAAAGAATGGAAAGAAAATTTACCTCCATTCTTTTTTTATGGAAAAAACATTAAAAATCTTCCCAAACAAAGAAAGGAAGCTTTAGCAGAAACTTTTCAGGAGATCGAAAAAGGAATGTTTACTTTTTTCAATAAATCAAAAATAAACATTGGGAAAAATTATAATTGGCTTGTAAATCCTTCTACAGAATATCGATATAACATCAATAAGCATTGGTCGGAAATACAAGATTTATCAAAAGAAGCTGGAGACATAAAATATGTATGGGAAAAAGCAAGATTCTCTTATATATACGATATTATTCGGTACGATTATCATTATAATGAAGATAAATCGGCGTTTATTTTTAGTGAAATAGAAAGCTTTATAGACAAAAACCCAATCAATCAAGGTCCAAACTATAAATGCAGTCAGGAAATAAGTTTACGAACGCTCAATTGGACGTTTGCCTTATACTATTACAAAGATTCACCAAATCTAACAGATGCATTATTCGATAAAATAATGCATACCATATATTGGCAAGTGCATCATGTATATCACAACATTCACTTTTCAAGAATTACTGTGAGAAACAATCATGCTATTACTGAAACATTGATGTTGTATCTATCAGCAAAACTATTTCCTTTTTTTCCAAACGTAGACAAGTGGAGTAAAAAAGGAAAAAAATGGTTTGAGCAGGAAATTAAATATCAAGTGTATGAAGATGGTACCTTCTTGCAATTTTCAATGAACTATCACAGAGTAGTAGTGCAACTGCTTACTTGGGGAATACAACTCTCAAAACTCAATGGTGAAAAGTTTGATTCTAAAGTATATGAAAGAGCGCAAAAATCACTTGACTTCCTAGATTCCTGTATGGATCCTGTAAGCGGAAAACTTCCAAATTATGGCTCTAATGATGGTGCGTTATTTTTTAAGCTTACCAATGACGATTACAGAATTTACTCTTCTCAACTAGACGATTTAAGAGCAGTTTTAAACGGATATACGTATAACGAATCTGAAAGTGCGCATTGGTATGGAGTACAACCAGAAATAAAAGAATACAAACAGCCAGACACACTAAACGCTTACGAAAAAAGTGGATACTATATCATTCAAGATGGAAACACAAAAACATTTGTAAGATGCGGAAAGTACAAAGACAGACCTTTTCAGTCAGACAACTTACATGTTGATATTTGGGTCAATGGAATCAATTACCTAAGAGATAATGGTTCGTACAAATACAATTCTGACACAAAAGATATAGCGTATTTTAATGGTTGTGAAGGGCATAACACAGTAAGTGTTGGAAAAGCAGATCAAATGCTAAAAGGAAGCCGGTTTATCTGGTATTACTGGGTAAAAACAGCAAAGGCACATCTAAAAAAAACAGCAACTTCTTATGAATTTGATGGAAGTATAAAAGCATTTGCACAACTTGGAAATAACATTGTACATCAAAGAAAAATAACAAAAACAGCGACCGAAAATCGTTGGGAAATAGAAGATACAGTTCAAAACAAAAAAGAACATTCTCTATATCAATACTGGCATATAAACCCTGAACATTTTGATAAAGTAAAAATTAGCACCAAAGACGATCAAGGAAATCAATTAGAACCTTTAATAGAAGAAAAATGGTTTTCTGGTTACTATGGGATTAAAGAAAAATCGCTTCGTATCACATTTACAACAAAGCGTAAAACAATGAAAACATCAATTGAGATTAATATATAACTATATCTGATGAGAATATTACTAATACATCAAGCATTTCTAGAGAAGGATGAGGGCGGAGGATCGCGATTTAATGAGATGACAAAAATGTGGTCAGAACAAGGACATGAAATTACGGTCTTGGCAGGAATGGTACATTATACAACAGGAAAAAAGAATCCAAAATATAAAGGTAAATACACATTCAAAGACGAAGGATTTTACGAAAATGTAGATGTTATTCGTTGTCACGTATCCGAAAGCTATAATGTAAGCTTCTTAGGAAGACTTTGGGCGTATTTCTCATTCGTGTTTTCAAGTGTTTATGCAGGATTATTCAAAACTAGAGGGAAAAAATTCGATGCTATTCTTGTAACATCTCCACCATTATTTGTTGGAATTACGGCGTACATACTCTATCTATTCAAACGCATTCCGTTTGTATTTGAAATTAGAGATTTATGGCCAGAATCAGCTATTGATACAGGTGTTTTAAAAAACAAAATCATTATCAAATTTGCGTATTGGTTTGAAAAATTCATGTACAAAAAAGCACGTCTCATCAATGTATTAACACCAGCATTTAGAGACAAACTAATAAAAGACAAAAAAGTTCCTGCAGAAAAAATAATATTCATTCCAAATGCAGCCGATTTTACCTTGGCGGAAGAAATCCAGAAAGACTTTGATGCACCTGCTTTCAAAAAGGAACTAGGATTGCAAGACAAATTTGTAATTACGTATGTTGGTGCACACGGTGTTGCAAATCACCTCATTCAATTGGTTGATGCTGCCGAATACTTACGAGAAACTAATGTTGTATTTCAACTCATAGGTTCGGGAATGCAAAAAGAAATGCTTCAAAGCGAAGTAGAAAAAAGAAACTTACAAGAACAAGTGATCTTCAGAGATCCTGTATCCAAAAGAGAAGTATTCAAATACATTCTCTCTTCAGACATGGGCGCATCTGTATTAAAACGAATAGATACATTCAAAACAATCTACTCAAACAAAACATTTGACTACATGTCATGTAAAAAGCCAATCCTATTAGCTATCGAAGGAATATCGAAAGATTTAGTAGAAGAAGCCAACTGCGGAATATGTGTAGAACCCGAAAATGCTAAAGATATATCAGCCAAAATAATAGAAGCCATCAATTCAGACAATATGTTTGACAAAATGGGCGATAATGGCTACTTTTACGCCAAAGAAAGATTTGATAGAAATAAGCTGGCAGATACCTATATTTCTGAAATAGAAAAGAATTTTAAATAGATGTATAAAAGATATTTTAAAAGAGTTCTAGACATCATTGTTGGAGTGGTTACTTTAATAGTATTGTTGCCTTTATTTTTAATTGTTGGAATTTTAATATACACATCCAGTAAAGGATCTATATTCTACTCTCAAGAACGAATAGGGAAAAATGGCGAATTGTTCAACTTGCATAAGTTTAGGTCGATGTATGTAAACAAAGGCTTCTCTGTAAACAAGCAAGTCTACAAAAACGATAAAAACGTTACAAAAATAGGAAGCTTCATAAGAAGATTCAAAATAGACGAGCTGGCACAAATCATAAATGTTATTAAAGGAGACATGTCTATCGTAGGACCAAGACCTGTATTGCCAGCGGTAGAGGAACACTTTAACGAAGACGCATTACATAGATTAAAAGTACGACCTGGTTTAACAGGGCTTTCTCAAGTAAACGGAAACATTCACTTACCTTGGAAAGAAAGATGGGTTTTTGATAAAAAATACGTTGAAAATATCAGTTTCATCAACGATATTAAAATCATTTTTAAGACTTTTGCAGTAGTGCTTCTAGGAGAAGAAAAATTTAAAAAATAAAACTGATGAGAATTGTAATCGCAGGAGCAGTATCTTCCACGCTAACAACACTAAAAAAGCTTGTTGAGCATCAAATGGATATTGTAGGTGTATTAGGATATGAACCAGCTTCTCTCAAAAATGTAAGCGCATACACACTCCTAAAACCAATTGCTCTTGAAAATCAATTAGATTACAAACCATTTGTAAAAATAAACGACGAACATATCGTTGAACAAGTAAAAAGCTGGAAACCAGATTTACTATTTGTAGTAGGGCTTTCGCAACTCATAGGTGATGATCTTATCAATAGTGCCACACATGGAGTTGTTGGGTTTCATCCAACAAGCTTACCAAGAGGAAGAGGAAGAGCACCAATAGCTTGGTCTATCTTAAATGAAAAACAAGCTGGAGCTAATTTCTTTTTAATTGATGATGGAGTAGATAGTGGTCCAATTTTAGCACAACAATTATTTGACATTGGCGAAGATGATTATGCAGAAGATTTTGAGCTAAAAATGATTGATGCTATACACAAAGCATTAGACAATTGGTTGCCACAACTAAAACAAGGAATCATCAAAGCAGTTCCTCAAAATGATGAAATAGCAAACTATTACGGAAGAAGAGCGCCAAATGACGGTTGTATAAGTTGGGATGCACCAGCTATAGAAATATACAGACTCATCAGAGCTTCTTCAAGACCGCATCCAGGAGCATTCTCTTTTAAAGAAAATATACGCGTGCTTATTTGGAAAGCAAGACCCGAAAAAAATCTAAAAATTACAGGAGTCACAGGAAGAATTCTTGATGTAAATGAAAATGGTGACGCATTAGTGCAAACTGGAGAAGGATTATTGTGGCTAACCGAATACGAATTATTTGATTTTAGAGGAAATCAATTAGAAGAAAAACTAAAAGTTGGACAAAAACTAGGATACTATATAGACTTAGAACTTTTCAAACTAAAAAAGGAAATACAACAATTAAAAAATAAATTAAAATGAAACGAACATGAATTTTGATTATTTTTAAATTCGCACAAAAAACAATCAAAAATCATGTGAGTTCCTGAAATCAAAGATTCATGAACACTTTATTCAAAAAATAATATAATGTGAATAATGTATTCAAATTTTTTGAATATTCAGAAATTAAAAAAAAATAAACAGATGAAAATTCTAGTAATAGCACCTCATGCAGATGATGAAATATTAGGATGTGGAGGAGTCATAGCTAAGCACATAGCAAATGGTGATGAGGTGAAAGTTTTGGTAGTAACAAAAGGAGCCGAAGAACTTTATGCAGATGCTGAAGTACAAGTAATACGTAACGAAGCTAAAATAGCACACGAATTTCTTGGAGTCTCAGAAACTATATTTTTTGACTTTCCAGCACCAATACTTGACCAAACGCCTTCGTATAAAATATCGAATGCAGTAGCTGAAATTGTAAAAACATACCAACCAGAAACAGTGTATTTGCCACACAGAGGAGATCTTCACAAAGACCACAGAATGGTATTTGAATCTTCTTTAGTAGCTATAAAACCAGTAAACAATTGTTCAGTACAACATATTTACTGTTACGAAACCTTATCAGAGACAGAATGGGGCGCACCTTTTGGTGATGATGCCTTTATCCCAAATGTTTTTGAAGATATCTCAGATTATATTGAGCTTAAAATAGAGGCAATGCGTAAATTTGAAAGCCAATTAAAAGAATTTCCTCATTCTCGTTCATTAGTTGCCATTGATGCACTAGCCAAATTTAGAGGAGCAACAGTTGGAAAAAATGCAGCTGAAGCTTTCATGTTAATTAGAAGTATAAATTAAATCAAAAAATTATGGAGTTTATAACTGATGTTAAATTAAGAACAAATGATCCTGTAGAGGCTGCAAAAGCAGTAAAGGAAGTTTTAAAGAACAACAAGGTTGTGAAAGTAGTTCCTGAGTGGTACTTAGGAGACCTTCGTGCATTTTATGAAGTCCTTACTGACGAAATAGGAATACCTGTCAATATTGGAGAGGACTTTAAAAATGCAGGCGCTCAAACACATGAAAAATGGTTGGAAATTCGTTACGATGCAGACATTCCAGATCTTTCTGCATACCGACACAGTAAAAACGCACAACCATTACATACAGACGAATCATACATTGAAGATCCTGCGGACATTATGTTATTTTATAGCATCAATAAAGCTATAAAAGGTGGAGCTACAACGTTCATTGATGGTCCTGTACTTATAGAATACATGGAGGAAAATGCTCCTGAATTACTAGCAAAACTAAAATCTACACCTGTACGTTACAAAAAAGCTGGAGAAGAGCGTACCGAAAAAATCATCGACATAAAAGAAGATGGGTTAATTCACTTTAACTACAATTACTATTGTGTAGACAAAGCTGAAACTGAGGAAAACAAAGCATTAAACAAGGAGTTCTTTGACTTTCTACAAAACTATGTGGCACATTCACACATGATAGAACAAGTAGTACTAAATCCAGGAGAAGCGGTATTATGGTGGGATGAACTTGTATTGCACGGACGAACTTCGTACGATGTAAAAAAGACAAACGACCGTTTTATATGGAAAACAGGATTTAAGTGGAAAGAATAAAACAAACACTAAACCTAAGCAAACTTACGCTTGGTACCATGCGTTTTCATGATAAGCAACTAACCGTTAATCAGGTTGTTGATATTATCAATGAAGGCCTTGAAATAGGAATCAATACACACCATTCTTCTTTTGAATACAGTTCATATGAGCTGTATTCAAAAGCATTGGAGAAATCTGGGAAAGGAAAAGAAATTAAGCATATTGTAAAATTATCTTCTCCACACTTTAAAGACGATGCTTTCTCTGCTAAAATATTAGAAGAAAGAGTAGACAATCAATTAAAAGCCTTGCACATAGACAGTATTGACGTGTTGCAATGGTTAGTAAGGTCGCAACCTATAAATGATGCAGATCGTTTACAAACTTTGGAAGATCAGCAGGAAGAAATTGTGGCTAGTATTGAAGACTTAAAAAAGAAAGGCAAAATAAAAACTTGCTTTAGCTTTCCATACTCTGTAAACTTTGCAAAGAAAGTACTAGAATTTGATCAAGTAGACGGATTAGTTACCTACTTAAATAAAGAAGAATTGGAATACCAAGAATTTGCGAATACAATTCCATTTATTGCGATACGCCCTTTATTTGCTGGGAAACTCATTGAAAAATCAACAGATATTGACGCTGAAATCATCAGTAGTTTGCAATTTGTAGAAAACCATAAAACACTACTATCAACAATAGTAGGAATCAACAGTACAAAACAACTCCAAACATATAAAAAGTATCTAAAATAGCGTTATGTTCTGCATGGCGCTGTGCTTTCTCATAAAAAACAAAACTCAAAAGATTCGTAATGATCGGAAAACGTATTTTTGATATAGTACTTTCTTTTACATTACTAGTCATCCTATTAGTGCCTATGTGCATATTGTGGTTTATTACAACAATAGCAATAGGCTCAAACGGTATATTTTTACAAACAAGAATTGGCCAACACGGCAAATCGTTTACAATGTATAAATACAAAACGTTATTTGCTGACCGAAGAAAAATCTCAAAATGGGGTGCTTTTTTACGAAAAACAAAAATTGACGAAGTACCACAACTTCTCAATATTTTTATTGGAGAAATGAGTTTTGTAGGGCCACGACCAGATTTACCGGGTTATTACGATTTGCTCGAAGGAGAAAACAGAAAAATACTTAAACTAAAACCAGGAATTACTTCTGAAGCTGCGTTAAAATATATAAACGAAGAACAATTATTAGCTTCAAAAGAACATCCCAAACAATACAACGACGAAGTAATTTACCCAGATAAAATTAAAATGAATTTATACTACTATCACACTAGAAGTTTTTTAGTAGATTTGAAAATACTATTAAAAACAGTACAAAAACTAGTCTGATTGTTTAGAATCAATACGAAAGATTAAACAACTTAGTAAAATTTAGAAGACATGAGTAACATTTGTCTATTTGGCGCAAGCGGACACGGAAAAGTGGTCAAAGATGTTGCAACAAGCACAAACATTGTGATTGAAGCTTTCATTGACGACAATCCAAAAAGTGAGTTTCTACATGAAATTCCAATTGTGACGTCGGCAGAAATGGCAACATACGCAGGAAATAAATTTTTAATAAGTATAGGAAACAATAGAATCCGTAAAGTCATCAGTCAAAAAATAAAAAATGACTTTACCAGGCTCATTCATAAAACAGCAACTATTTCTCCCACGGCAAAAATAGCAGAAGGAACAGTTGTTATGAATGGAGTTAACATCAACGCAGATGCTAACATAGGAAAACATGTTATCATAAATACAGCAGCAATAATAGAACACGATTGCAACATAGATGACTTTGCACACATTTCTCCAAACGCAACCATTACAGGAAATGTAAGTATTGGAGAAGGAACACATATTGGTGCAGGCGCCATTGTCATACCAAATATAAAAATAGGCAAATGGGCAACTATTGGTGCAGGTGCAGTTATCATAAAAGATGTTCCTGACTTTGCAGTCGTAGTAGGAAATCCAGGGAAAATAAAAAAGTACAATAACGAATAACTATGAACTCAAGAATTTGGCTTTCATCTCCGCACATGGGCGGAAACGAATTAAAATACATTCATGAAGCATTTGACACCAATTGGATTGCTCCATTAGGACCAAATGTAACAGGTTTTGAAGATGATTTAAAGCAATTTTTAAATACAGAAAAAGAAGTTGGGGCTTTGGCGTCAGGAACTGCTGCAATTCACTTAGGTTTAATTTTGGCCGGTGTTACAGCTGGTGATGAAGTTATTTGTCAGAGTATGACTTTTTCCGCTTCCGCGAATCCGATTCTATATCAAGGAGCAATTCCTGTATTTGTTGATAGTGAGTCAGATACATGGAACATGTGTCCAAATCATTTAGAAGCAGCAATTAAAGATAGAATTGCCAATGGAAAAAAACCAAAAGCAATCATTCCTGTGCATTTATATGGAATGCCTGCAAAAATTGATGAAATTGTAGCTATTGCTAACAAATATGAAATTGCAATTATAGAAGATGCAGCAGAATCATTAGGTTCAACTTACAAAGGAAAAAATTGTGGAACTTTTGGTGAATACGCCGCATTATCATTCAATGGAAATAAAATCATTACAACTTCAGGTGGTGGCGCTATTGTGTGTAACAACGAAGAAGCCAAAAAACAAGCAATATTTTTAGCGACACAAGCAAGAGATGATGCTCCACATTATCAACATTCTCAAATTGGGTATAATTACCGAATGAGTAATATTGTGGCAGGAATTGGAAGAGGACAAATGGAAGTTTTGGCAAAACACATTGAACTTCGAAGAAGCATGCAAGCATTCTACAAAAATATTTTCAAAGATGTAGAAGGTGTAACAGTATTTGAAGAACCAAATGAAGACTACTTTTCAAATCATTGGTTAAGTTGTATCACTGTTGATGAAAGTGTAGCAAAATTTTCACGTGAAGACTTACGATTGGCATTATGGGAAGACAATATAGAATCCAGACCATTATGGAAACCAATGCATTTGCAGCCAATATTTGAAAAATACCCGTATTACGGGACAAATGTTAGTGAAAACTTATTCAATACAGGATTGTGTTTACCGTCTGGATCTAACCTAACTGCACAAGAAAAAGAACGTATTACACAAGTTATAGCTGCTTTTCTAGCATAGAAACAAATAAATTAAGTAATTTGTACTGTTAAACAACGAATCTGTTTTTTTGAGAAATGAAGGTATTGAATTCGAGAAACATAAAAGAGGCAATAAAACAAGTCTTTAAATCGAGCAAAAAACGCATTGATTTTAAGAATATAGGATATCTACCTAGATGGCTTATTTTATGCTTTGACATGTTTATTTGTTGCATTGCTGTGATTTTGACAAGCGTCATTATCAACAACATTAATATTAATGATCCGAATGTATCGTCACAATCATTCTTTGGGATTTCTCCAACTTCTGGATTAATTCTTATTACAAACTTATTATTCTTTATATTCTTTAGAACGTATGCAGGATTAATTCGTCACTCAACATTTATTGATGCGATTAAATTTTTCCTAGCTTCCTTGGCAACCTTAATTACGTTATTAATTGTAAACTCTTCACACCTAATGTTTAGAGGAAGCAATTTATTTCTAATTCCTAGATTGTTTATCTACTTTGCCATGTCGTTTTCATCACTATTGTTGTTTCGAGTCTTGGTAAAACAAGTGTTTGAAGCCTACTTTGATCATGCTGCCAAAGACGATCAAATTAACGTAATGATTTACGGAATCGATTCAAATGCTATTGCCATTTCAAATGCACTCAAAGTAGAACGTCCTATTCGTTATAAGCTCATTGGTTTCATCGATAAAAAAGGAAAAAATCAAAGTAAAGAAATCCTAGGATTACCAATCATTCACCTCAAAAGAAAACTTGCTGTAATCTTGCGAGCGCATGGAGCTAATGCTATTATTTTAGCAGATAAATCCATTACGCAAGAAGAACGTATCAAAATTGTAGATGAATGCTTAGAAAATAATATAAAAGTATTTAGAGCGCCAATTGTTTCCGATATGGAAGACAAGGAAAATGTAAACTTGGCGCAGCAAATTCAAAATGTACAAATTGAAGACTTACTAGAAAGAGAACCTATTGTTCTAAATAATAAGTTAATTGCGAAAGAATTATATGATCGTAGAATTTTAGTTACTGGTGGAGCAGGTTCTATTGGTAGTGAAATTGCACGACAAGTTGCCAACTACAATCCGCAAAAACTCATCATTGTCGATCAGGCCGAAACTCCATTGTATCAAATACAAATGGAAATTAGAGCCAACTTTCCAGATCTAGATTTTGAAGCTGTCATTGCAGATGTGCGCGACAAAGAAAAACTAGAAAACATATTTGAACTCTACAAACCACAAGTAGTCTATCATGCGGCAGCGTACAAACATGTACCGTTAATGGAAGACAATCCTTCACAAGCAATTTTTGTCAATGTGATGGGGACTAAAAATGTGGCAGATACAGCCTTAAAATTCCAAACAGATAAATTTGTATTGGTTTCTACCGACAAAGCGGTAAATCCAAGTAATGTGATGGGAGCTTCCAAGCGAATTGCTGAAATCTATGTGCAAACTTTACAAGAAGCCTTCAAAAATGACAATCGTTATGTGACAAACTATGTAACTACACGTTTTGGAAACGTACTAGGTTCCAACGGTTCTGTAGTACCATTATTCAAACGTCAAATAGCAGAAGGTGGTCCATTAACAATTACGCATCCAGATATCATTCGATACTTTATGACCATTCCAGAAGCTTGTCAACTAGTTCTAGAAGCTGGTGCCATGGGGAATGGTGGTGAAATCTATATATTTGATATGGGAGAAGCCGTGAAAATTATCGATTTGGCTAAGAAAATTATCAAATTAGCAGGGTTTATACCAAACAAAGACATTGATATTAAAATCATTGGATTGCGTCCTGGTGAAAAATTATACGAAGAATTACTAAACGATAAATCAACAACATTGCCAACGTACAACGAAAAAATTATGATTGCACGTGCGGAAATGTATGATTATCAAGAAATAAATAACAATGTCGCTGAGTTGATAGATTCTGCTTCGTTATTTGACAAAGTAGAAGTTGTAAAACGAATGAAAGCATTGGTTCCTGAATATAAAAGTATGAATTCTTCCTATGAAGAATTAGACAAAAAAGGAAAAGATACTAAAGTCAAAAAATTAACAGACAAAAAAGTATCCTAAGGAATAAATTGAGAAATAAAATATCAAATTAAGAGTTTTAGTTGCAAGCAAAAATAGAACTCATAAGCAATAAAAAATAACGCATGAAAATAACTGTTGTTGGAACAGGATATGTAGGACTAGTTACAGGAACGTGCCTAGCTGAAACAGGAAATGATGTACTTTGTGTTGATATTGACGAAAGCAAAGTAACCCGAATGCAAAATGGTGAAGTTCCTATTTATGAACCTCATTTAGACATACTTTTTGATAGAAACATAAACGCAGGTCGTTTAAAATTTACCACTTCACTCGAAGATGGGTTGAATCACGGACAAATTATATTTTTAGCATTGCCAACTCCAGAAGATGAAGATGGCTCTGCAGATTTATCGTATGTAGTAGGTGTAGCTGAAAACATAGGTAAACTCATGACAGAATACCGTGTTATTGTTGATAAAAGTACTGTGCCAGTTGGAACTGCCGAAAAAGTTACCGCTGTAATTGCAGAACACGCAAAGGTTGAATTTGATGTAGTTTCAAATCCAGAATTTTTACGTGAAGGATTTGCTGTAGATGATTTCATGAAACCAGAACGTATTGTTATAGGTTCAAGTTCAGAAAGAGCTACAAAACTCATGGAACGTTTGTACAAACCATTTGTACGTTCAGGGAATCCGATTTTAATCATGGATGAAAAGTCCGCAGAACTTACAAAATACGCTTCAAACTCATTCTTAGCAGCAAAAATTACTTTTATGAACGAGATTGCGAACTTCTGTGAAAAAGTTGGCGCAGACGTTGATAAAGTTCGTATTGGAATGGGAACAGATTCTCGTATTGGAAAACGTTTCTTATTTCCAGGAATTGGTTATGGCGGATCATGTTTTCCAAAAGATGTAAAAGCATTGCATAAATCTGGAAAAGACAACCAATACAATTTCCAAATATTAGATGCGGTTATCAATGTAAATGACAAGCAAAAAACTGCGTTAATTCCAAAAGTCTTAAATCATTTAGGAGACGATTTATCTGGAAAAACGATTGCGCTTTGGGGATTGGCATTTAAGCCTGAAACCGACGATATTCGTGAAGCACCATCATTATATATAATTGACGAATTATTAGCCAAAGGAGCAAAATTGAAAGCATTTGATCCAGAAGCAATGGAAAACGTTAAAAAGAAACTAGGTGATAAACTAGAATATGCAACCAGTATGTATGGTGCTATTGAAAATGCAGATGCATTAATTATCTGTACAGAATGGAGCATATTTAGAACACCAAACTTCAAAAAACTAAGAGAAAACCTAAACCAACCGATCATTTTTGACGGTAGAAACTTATATGACGTAGCAGAAATGGAAAGAGAAGGATTTGCCTATTTTTCTATTGGACGCAAAAACGTATTATAATACCTAAACTAACCAATGCTATGAAACGAATTCTAATTACGGGAGCCGCAGGATTCTTAGGTTCACATTTATGTGATCGCTTCATTAATGAAGGATATCACGTTATTGGAATGGACAATCTTATTACGGGAGATATTCGTAACATTGAGCATTTATTTCATCTTAAAGAATTTCAGTTTTACCACCACGATGTTACAAAATTTGTACACGTGCCTGGAAAACTAGACTATATTTTGCATTTTGCGTCACCAGCAAGTCCAATAGATTATCTTAAAATTCCGATTCAAACCTTAAAAGTAGGTTCGCTTGGAACACATAATTTATTAGGCTTAGCCAAAGAAAAAAACGCACGTATTTTGATTGCTTCTACATCAGAAGTATATGGCGATCCATTAGTGCATCCGCAGCATGAAGAATACTACGGAAATGTAAACACTATTGGTCCACGTGGTGTGTATGATGAAGCCAAACGATTCCAAGAATCTATCACAATGGCATATCATCGTTTTCACGGACTTGAAACACGTATTGTGCGTATTTTTAATACCTATGGACCAAGAATGCGACTGAATGACGGACGTGTAATTCCTGCATTTATAGGACAAGCATTGCGCGGTGAAGATTTAACTGTTTTTGGTGATGGATCACAAACGAGATCGTTTTGTTATATAACCGATCAAGTAGAAGGAATTTTTAGGTTATTAATGAGTGATTATGTAGAACCAATAAACATTGGAAATCCGCATGAAATTACTATTGGTGAATTTGCCGAAGAAATCATTAAGCTAACAGGAACTACGCAAAAAGTAATTTACAAAGAATTACCAGTAGACGATCCGCTACAGCGAAAACCAGATATCCGTAAAGCAAAAGAAATACTTAATTGGGAACCAAAAGTAGATCGTAGCGAAGGAATGCGACGCACGTATGAATATTTCAAATCACTACCAGAAAGTGAATTATTCAAAAAAGAACACAAAGATTTTTCAACCTATACAAGAATGTAGCCCATGCATGTAAAAGGAAGATATTCATGGCTCTTGCGACCATTTTTTATGGTATTCGACTTGTGCGTCATTAATATTCTTGTCTTCTTCTTTTTTGACTTTAACGATCAAGACCTATACTTTTTTGAATCGAGTTTTTGGAATAATAAACACTTATTATTCATCATCTACACGATTATATTTTGGCCATTATCATCATTCTTTTTAAAATTTTATAACGTATATCGATTTACGTCGGTGCCACATATTTTATCCTTAGTTATCAAACAACTATTTGCGTATACGTTGATTATGTATGCGTTTATCGGAATTTTTAGAAGTATCAATGTTTCTGCATTTGTAACGTTTAAATACTTGATGCTTAGTTTCGGAATTATCGGTTTGGGTAAAATAATTGGATATTATGGACTAAAAAAATACCGTTCCGTTTTAGATGGAAACATACGTAGAGTCATCATCATTGGTTTTAGTGCGGGCGCGCAAGAATTAGAACGCTTATTTAGAAACAACAAAGATCTTGGTTATAAACTCTTAGGGATTTTTAGCGATAACAAAAACGATGTTGTTACAGGAACCATTGAAGAAAGTTTTGACTTTATAGAAAAAGAGACAGGAATTGATGAAATTTACTGTGCTATTGATGAGGTTTCGGAAAAACACGTGAATGATTATGTAAAATATGCCAGTTTAAACATGATCAATATTAAGTTCATTCCAAATACAAAAAAGCTGATTACCAAACGACTTAAAACGGATTATTACAATTATTTACCTGTATTATCTATTCAAGAGACAGCGTTAAACAATAATATAAACCGATTTATAAAACGTGGATTTGATATTGTATTTTCTTTAATCATCATTATATGTGTGCTTTCTTGGTTTATTCCGCTAATGGCGATATTAATTAAGTTAGAATCAAAAGGACCTGTTTTTTACAGACATGTACGTAATGGAATTAATTACAAAGAATTTACCTGTTACAAATTTAGATCGCTCGCGCATAACAACGATTCCAAGTACGAACATGTTACACAACAAGATTCTCGTGTAACGCGCATTGGTCGTTTTATTAGAAAAACAAGTATTGACGAATTACCGCAATTTTTCAATGTACTCAAAGGCGATATGTCAGTAATAGGACCAAGACCACACATGATTCCGTACACAAAAGAATATGCCAAAAAAATTGACAAATTCAACTTTGTATTCCGCCACAGCGTAAAACCGGGAATCTCTGGTTTGGCACAAGTAAAAGGATATCGAGGCGAAATAAAAAATGATGAAGACATCATAAACCGTATTAAATATGATATTTTTTATATTGAAAACTGGTCATTATTCTTAGACATAAAAATTATCTTTGAAACAATTGCAAACATCGTTAAAGGAGAAAAAAAGGCATACTAATCATGCATAAACCGTTAGTTTCTGTCATTACACCAACGTACAATACCGAAGCATTTATTTCGGAAACTATTGACTCTGTACGCGCGCAAACCTATACCAATTGGGAAATGGTTATTGTAGATGATGCTTCTTCAGATGCAACTGTTGCCATTCTTAAAAAATATGCCGCTTTAGACGATCGTATCAAAGTTCATGTACTGGAAACCAACTCTGGAGCAGCCATCGCACGAAATACAGCTATTGAAAATGCTGCTGGAAGCTATATAGCATTCTTAGACGCAGACGATTTGTGGAAGCCTGAAAAGCTCACAAAACAAATCGCATTCATGCAAGAAAAAAACATTGCAGTAAGTTTTACGAGTTACGAATTGATGGACGAACAGGGAAAATCGCTCGGAAAAATGATCAAAGCTTTGCCAAAAGTAAACTTCTCCAAAATGCTTAAAAGTAATTATGTCGGAAACCTTACGGGAATTTACAATGCGGAGCAACTCGGTAAAGTGTACATGCCAAACATACGCAAACGTCAAGATTGGGCATTATGGCTTACACTTATAAAAAAAGTAGGTTATGCATACAGTTTGGAAGAACCGTTAGCACGATATCGTGTGCGCGAAAATTCAATTTCGTCCAATAAACTAAATTTATTAAAATACAATTATGCTATTTACAGAAAGGCACTTAAATTTGGGGCTTTCAAATCGGGTCTATATTTAATTCGATTTTTAATAGAACATTTCTTTATAAAACCACAACAAACAACACAACTATGAACATTCTTGTTTTAGGATCAGGAGGAAGAGAACACACATTTGCATGGAAACTAGCGCAAAGCCCACGCGTAAGCAACTTATTTGTAGCGCCAGGAAATGCTGGAACAGCTGCAATTGCTGAAAATGTTGCCATGAGTGTAAATGATTTTGAAGCGATTGGAAAGTTTTCAATCGAAAATAACATTGAAATGGTTGTGGTAGGACCAGAAGATCCATTAGTAAACGGAATTCACGATTACTTTTTGAATGATGAAGCCTTGAAAGGAATTCATGTAATTGGTCCACAAAAAGAAGCTGCCGAGTTAGAAGGAAGTAAAGAATTTGCCAAAAAATTCATGATGCGTCACAACATTCCAACTGCCGCATATGAAAGTTTTACCAAAGATACTGTAGAAGCTGGTTGCGAATTTTTAACGACACTAAAATCACCGTATGTACTAAAAGCAGATGGTTTGGCCGCTGGAAAAGGCGTATTAATCATCAGTGATTTAAAAGAAGCACAAGACGCATTACGTGAAATGTTGGTCGATGCCAAATTTGGTGATGCCAGCACGAAAGTTGTTATTGAAGAATTCTTAGATGGAATAGAGTTAAGTTGTTTTGTCTTAACAGACGGGAAAAACTATGTAACGCTTCCAACGGCAAAAGACTACAAACGAATTGGAGAAGGAGACACAGGGTTAAATACAGGTGGAATGGGCGCAATATCGCCAGTACCATTTGCAGATGCTGAATTTATTGAAAAAGTAGAAACACGCATCATCAAACCTACTATTGATGGTTTTCAAAAAGATAACTTGCCATATAAAGGTTTTGTCTTTATTGGATTGATCAAAGTTGGAAATGATCCATTTGTGATAGAATATAATGTTCGTATGGGCGACCCAGAGACAGAAGTTGTAATTCCACGATTGGAAAATGACTTGGTTGACTTATTTGAAGCTGTTGGCAAGCAAACTTTAAATAATGTAGCTATACAGATCAAAGAAGAAGCGGCAACTACAATTATGGTAGTTTCTGGCGGATATCCTGAAGCGTATGAAAAAGGAAAAGAAATTACAGGTATAGAAACTATTAAAGATTCTATAGTATTTCATGCTGGGACAAAACTAGACGGAGAAAAAGTAGTTACGAATGGAGGAAGAGTTATAGCGATAACTTCACAGGCAGCAACCTACGAAGAAGCCATAAAAAAATCTTATCAAAATATAAACAAGTTACATTTTGATAAGATGTATTATAGAAAAGATATTGGTTTCGACTTATAAATAAGTATGCGAAGTTACATCTTTGCGTTCTTCATTGTTGTCATCAAATTTTTTCAATTGCTTAACCCAATATACCATTGCAGCAGCAGCAATTAACATAAAAATCCAATTTAATGTGTTGGCTAATGTCCAACTCTCTAATTCCATTTCACGCATTCCGTTAAATGGTATGAATAATATTTCTTCAAATAAGTATGCAATTCCTTCAAATAGACTTTTCATCGATAAATCATATTATATTTACAGTACAAAAATATAAAAACCTCAAATGATAACAAGCGTTTTTGGTAAATCAAAACCAATAAATTTTATTCTTTGCTCAGGAATTCTTCTTGTGTATTTTGTAATATACTTATTTTCAAAGGATAAGGAGCTTAATTTTGATGTGTTGTTATTGCAAGTTCCTGTCCTATTATTACTATTATTTTCATTATTAGTGATGAATTTCATCGTAAAGAAGAACGATTTAACGCAGCAAAACGATTTTGTGCTCTTATTTGCAACTATTTTTATAGGATTGTTTCCTTCAATTTTCGAAAATTTAAAAATTGTTTGCATACACTTATTGATACTTTTTGCTTTTAGACGAATCATTACTTTAGGATCTTTACGGAGTGTAAAACAAAAAATATTTGATGCATCCTTATTTATAAGTCTAGCTTTATTGTTTGATTCATGGATTATAGTCTATTTTGTTGTCATATACATTGGAATTTTAATGTATGTATCGAATGATTATAGAAATTGGTTTGTACCAATAATTAGTTTAATCGCTGTTGTAGGTATGTATATTGTATATTTATATTGTACGAAGCAAAGCATTCTTATAAATCAACTATTTCAGTTTGATGTAAAAATCGACTATTCTGTGACAAATTATAGCAGAATTGCGCTACATACACTCATTACTTTGCTTTTTAGCATAAATTTTGTAATATTTTTTCTAAAATACAAAACGTATTCTTCTCAAAAAAAACTATCTTTTTTACTTAGTAAATTGCTTTTTTTTATAGGGATTACATACGTGTTATTTGCTAAGAATAGCACGTATAATACAGAGCTTTTGCTACTATTTCCATTAGCTATTTTTATGGCAAATCTTCTAGAAAATATTGAAAATAAAAGGATTGGCAATAGTTTACTCCTTTTACTAATGATTGTTAGCTTTATCTTCAATATTTATTCAAAATAAGCATAAAACCGTAACATCAATAGGGTAAAAACTTACATTGACGTAAGTTAAGGGCTACATAAAGTGCTTTTTCTCGATTTTAATGACGTTTTATCTAAAAGAAAAACCCGTTGTCTGCTTATTAAAAGAATTCCAAATATTTTTGTGTTCGAGAATTAAGCCGCTCACCCCAAACTTATTTTAAACCAAACCTATTACATGTACTACTGGTATATATAATAGTTAACTAAACAGCAAATCAATGAAGACTAAAATTACTCTTTTGGTCCTAACAGCCTTATTAGGACTGACGAATGTTTTCGCAAATTCAATGCCCACAAGCGAAAATGTTGTCGAGAATGAAATGATGACCACAAATGATAACGGAGTTATCATATCTGCGGGAAAAAGAATCTACAAACTCGACATGAACACGTACCACGCTACGTTGTTGGCAACATCACCTTATGTAAACGAAATTAACTCTATCGCTAGTGATCAAACTACAGGATGGATTTTTTACGTTTCTAACCACATCTCTAGTTACAACTGGACGATATATGGTTACAATGCATACACAAATGTGCATAAATGTTTTGGATCAGTAAGACACTTTTTTACAAGTACTGGTCACGCGTATTCTTCTAGAGGTCTTGCCTCTGGTGGAGCAACTTTTTACAACGGGAAATTATATTTCGCAATGGAATATCCTGTGTATTGCTACTACTACAGAGATGGTAGAAGAACTTCAGGTAATTCAAATCCTAAAGATGAATTAAGTGATAACCAGAGAGCGACAGGAACAGTGTCGACTGGAATGTTTACTACTAGATCATCAAATACAACTACAGCTGCCACTATGGAAGCTGAGCAGGATAATGGAGGAAGAGACGGAGACGGAGAAAGCCCTGAAGACTTTGTTGTTATTGAAGCTGAAGAAGCAAATCAAATTAATGACAATGTAAGTGATTATATTCCTGAAGAAGAATTACCAAGTGATGATGGTTCTACGAATGATGATACATTACAGCAAAGAGGAACTAACTCAACAGCTCAAACGTACTCGTCGTATTCGTATAGTTATTCGCATAGTTCATACAATAACTACATTTACTTATTAGAAATTTCTTTTAACGGATTAGCAGATACATCAGGTCAAACAACATCTGTAGCACACGGAAAACCTGTATATGACAACTGGTGGTACTCTAGTTTCCTTTACAGAGGAGAACTTGGAGATATCGTAGTTGGTGACAACGGTCAGATGTACGCAGCTACTTCTTACCAAGTACAATCATATAACTTCAATAGCAACAGATATGACTGGGCTAACAATGAAGATGTATATGCGCAAATGGCTAAAGATAAGAACAACAATCTTCAGTTATTAAAGAACAAAAGACAGTGTAGTACATCTTACTACTATGGATGTCCTCATACATCTTGTACAACTAAAAGTTTTGTGCAAAAATATACGGCTCCTTCTAACTTAAGAACTTACAATAGTATTCAGTTAGGATCATTAAATGAGATCTCTGGATTAAACTCTCAAGATGTTGGTAGAATTACAGATGCATCTGATTACATCAACTTAACACCACCTGTATCATACAAAATTGATGGTACTGTATTCGATGATAACAACGAGAATGGAACTCAGAATTCAGGAGAAGCTAACTTAGACGCTATTACAGTAACATTATATGCTGATAACAATAATGATAATGTTTTAGACTCAGGAGATACAGTAATTGATTCTCAAGTTACAAATTCAAATGGTTCTTATACATTTAACAATGTTGAAGTAGCTGAAACGTTAGTTGCAGTAACTGTACCAAACAATACACCAACAACTACGTACACATCAACAACTCCAGAAGTTGTTGCGGTTACAGGTTCTACAAATGATGTAACTGTTGATTTTGGAATCAACGAAGCATTAATTCCTGTAAACTATGATGTATTCGGAACTGTTTATGATGATAACAACGAAGATGCTATCTTAGATAACGGAGAAGCTGGATTGGCAAATGTTACTTTAACATTATATGCTGATAACAATGCTGACGGAGCTTTAGATGCTGGAGATACAGTAATTACTTCAACAACTTCAGGAAATGACGGTTCATATAGTTTCTTACATGTATGTATCCAAAACACAATTGTTGCGGTAACAGTACCAACAAACACTGGAGACTTTACATATACTTTAACAACACCAGGAACTCAAGCTATTGATGCAATCAATACTGATGTAACAGGAGTTGATTTTGGAGTAAATGAAGAGCAAGTAATCAACTATGCTATCTCAGGAAACGTATATGATGATAACGACGAGAGTGGAGCACAAGATGCTGGAGAAGATAACTTAGACGCTATCACAGTAACATTATATGCTGATAACAATGCAAACGGAACTGTAGATGCTGGAGACACAGCAATTTCAACTGCAACAACTGCAGTAGACGGAACATACAGCTTCTCAGGTGTAACTGTACCAAATACAGTAGTAGCGGTAACAGTACCAGGAAACACAGCAGATTTCACATATGTATTAACAACAGCAGGAGAAGTAAACACTAGTTCAACTACTACTGATGTAACAAATGTAAACTTCGGAATTAACGAAGAGCAAGTAATCAACTATGCTATCTCAGGAAATGTATACGATGATAACGACGAAAGTGGAGCACAAGATGCTGGAGAAGATAACTTAGACGCTATCACAGTAACATTATATGCTGATAACAATGCTGATGGTGTTGTTGATGCTGGAGATACAGTAATTTCAACTACAGTAAGTGCTGTAGATGGAACATACAGCTTCTCAGGTGTAACTGTACCAAATACAGTAGTAGCGGTAACAGTACCAGGAAACACGCCAAACTTTACTTATGTATTAACAACAGCAGGTGAAGTAAACACTAGTTCTACAAACGTAAATGTTGACAATGTAAACTTCGGAATCAACGAAGAGCAAGTAATCGACTACGCTATCTCAGGTACTGTATTTGATGATGACAACGAAAATGGAACTAACGATAGTGAAAATGGTTTAAACGGAGTTACTGTAACATTATATGCTGATAACAATGCTGATGGAAACTTAGATGTAGCTGATACAACTATCACAAGTACTTCAACTGATGTAAACGGAGCATACAGCTTCTCAAACATTACAACAGAAAATGTATTGGCAGTAGTAAGTGTACCAGGAAACACGGCAACATTTACTTATGTATTAACAACATCTAACACGCAAGCTGTAAGCTCATTAATTACAGATGTAAATGGTTTAGATTTTGGAATCAACGAAAACTTAGTAATCGACTACAATATCTCAGGAACTGTATTTGATGATGACAATGCAAACGGAACAAATGATAGTGAAACTGGTTTAGACGCTATTACTGTTAAATTATATTCTGATAACGATGAAAGTGGAACATTAACTGCTGGAGACGGACTTTTAGAAATTGGTTCTACTGCAGTAGATGGAACTTATAGCTTTACAAATGTAACAACACAGTTTACATTAGTAGGAGTTGAAGTACCTGCAAACACACCAGAATTTACGTATACAGCTACTACAGCAATAAAATTAGCGGTTAGTTCAACAATCAATGATGTAACTGATCAAGATTTTGGAATTAATAAAGTACAAATAATCGACTACAATATCTCAGGAACTGTATTTGATGATGATAATGAAAACGGAACAAACGATAGTGAAGCTGGATTAGCAAATGTTACTTTAACATTATATGCTGATGTAAATGCTGATGGAGCTGTTGATGCTGGAGATACAGTAATCTCTACAACAACTTCTGCTAACGATGGAACTTACGGTTTCTCAAATGTAACTGTAGAAAACACATTAGTTGAGGTAACTGTACTAACAGACACTGCAACATTTACATATACATTAACAACTTCATCTTCATTAAACACTAGCTCAACAATTGCTGATGTAACTGGAGCTGACTTTGGAATTAACGAAGAAGAAATTATCTTATACAACATCTCAGGAAATGTATTTGATGATGATGACGCAAGTGGAGTAAGAGAATCAGGTGAAGGTTTCATCGGAGGAGCATTACTTACTTTGTATGCTGATAACAATAACGATGGTGTATTAGACGCTGGAGATACTGTAATAGGTACTACAAACACTAACACAATGTCTGGAAACTACAACTTCACAGGTGTAACTGTAAGAAACGTAATTGTAGCGGTAACAGTACCAACTGACACTGCAACATTCACATTCGTATTAACAACAGCAGGAGATCAAGCAGTAAGTTCAACAATTACAGATGTAAATGATGTAAACTTCGGAATTGATAGAGCTCAAGTTGTAAGCTACAACATTTTTGGAACTGTATATGATGATGATAACAGCAATGCTGCATTAGATAGTAATGAAGCAGGAAGATTAGAAAACGTAACATTAACATTATATATTGATGATGATGCTAACGGAAGAGTTGGAACTGGAGATACAATTATCGAAACTACAACAACTGCTGCTGATGGAACATATTCATTCCTTAATGTAACTGAAGCAAATACTTTAGTTGCTATTACAATACCACAAAACACTGCTGATTATATTTATACGTTAACTACTGATGCAAGATTAGATACTAGCTCAGTAAACACTGACGTAACAGGAGTTGACTTTGGAGTAAACAAAGAAGCTACTTCATACACAGTTTCAGGAAATGTATTTAACGATGAAAACGGAGACGGAGTTAACGAATCTACTGAAGCAGGATTAAGAGGAATCACTGTAAACCTTTACGAAGATGTAAACGGAAACGGAAGAATTGATAGAGGTGAGCCACTTATTGCAACAACAGATTCTAACAGAAGTGGAAACTACCAGTTCATAGGAATTACTGCATCAAATGTAATTGTTCAAATGATGGTACCATCTAATACTGCTGACTTTACATACACTGCAACTACACCAATAAATGTAGTATTAACTGGAGGAGTTTCAACAACTGTTGATTTCGGAATCTTAAGAACAGTAGTAATTTTATACAACATCTCAGGAATTGTTTGGGATGATCAAAACTCTGATCAAATAAAAGACTCTAACGAGGATAGATTAGTAGGAATTGGAGTAACACTTTTCGAAGATGTAAATGCTGATGGAGCTTTAGATGCTGGTGATATATCACTAAGTACTATTACTACTTCTGCAACAGGAGCATACCAATTCTCTAACGTAAACCTTAGAAATGTAATAGTTGCACCTACATTAGTAGCAAACGGAACATTTACTACACCAGATAACAGAGCAATCTCTAGTATCAATACAGATGCTGTTGATATTGACTTCGGTATGAGAATCGCTAATACTTTATACCAAGTAACTGGAGCTGTATTTAACGATCAAAACGAAAACGGTGTTTTTGATTCAAATGAAGATACATTAGACGGTTTACCAATTGAAGTATATGCAGATACAGACGGAGACGGATTATTTGATCCTAACTTAGATGCTTTAGTAGCATTTACACAAACATCAAATGCAGGATTTGAGGTATTAAACCCTAACTACTTAGTAGATGAGATTACAGCAGGATTAGTACACATTGTATTAGTACTTCCAGCAGATACAATCTTTGAAACATACAGAAATACGTATGATGTAGATTCAGGTACTGCAAGCCCTGACGGAGTGTATACTGTGAATATGACAAGTAACTTGGCTAATATTAACTATGGAGTTAAGTATGTAAATACAGACTCTACATCAAGAGCTGATTCAGGAGATGATACATTATTCACTAGCGGAAACGCAGTGAGCCAAGCTCCAGAAGATGTATCTGATAGATTAAGATTATATCCAAACCCAACAGTAAGAGAAATTGCGATCAACGCTGATGAATTCGCAGGAGACATAACTGTTGAGATCTACAATGACAGAGGTTATAGAGTAATGTCTACAACAGCAAGTTCATTTGGAAGCGAAGCTAAAGTAAACGTTCAAAGGTTAGCGCCAGGAATGTATTACGCTAAATTCGTATCAGGAAATAAAGTTGCTAGCAAGAAATTTGTTAAACAATAATTAATAGCAATCCCTCATAATTAATTAGAAAAGCCGCTGAAAAGCGGCTTTTTTTATTTCCTATACTAAACTCAAATATTAGCGTATATTTGTAGCAAAATAATAGAATTATGTTTAGTGATCTAGCGAATAGAATATTTCAGGATAGCATTGAAAAATATCACATCATCGATGATGTAGACCAACCTTTTGAAAACCCATATCCAAAAGATAAAGTAGAACACTTACTTTACAGAAAAAACTGGATTGATACGGTACAATGGCATTATGAAGACATTATTAGAGACCCGAATATAGATCCTGTAGGCGCATTAAAATTAAAACGATTAATTGATGCTTCTAACCAAGACAGAACTGATACAGTAGAATATGTAGATAGTTACTTTCTTCAAAAATACAGCAACGTTCAAGTAAAAGATTCTGCAACGATCAACTCAGAAAGTCCAGCTTGGGCTATTGATCGTTTGTCAATTTTAGCATTAAAAATATATCACATGCAAGAAGAAGCAGATCGTAAAGATGCTTCCGATGCGCACAGAGCAAAATGTCAAGACAAACTAAACATTCTTTTAGAACAACGTGTAGATCTTTCTTCTGCAATAGATCAACTGATTGCTGATATAGAAAGTGGTGATAAATACATGAAAGTTTACAAGCAAATGAAAATGTACAATGACGACGATCTAAATCCGGTATTGTACAACAAAAACAAATAACAGAAGTCTCACATAGGTATTCAAAACCATGGAACAAGCTTCCAAACACATTTTAGTCATACGTCTCTCTGCCATGGGAGACGTTGCTATGACTGTACCTGTCATAAAGGCAATGCTACGTACGCATCCAAATGTAAAAATAACGGTTGTTTCGCGCGCATTCTTAAAACCCATCTTTCAAAACATTCCCAATGTATCTTTTTATACAGCAGATGTAAAAGGAAAACACAAAGGTGTTCTTGGACTCTTCAAACTCTACAAAGAACTCAAAAAACTAAACATTGATTTCGTTGCCGATTTGCACAATGTATTGCGATCTAAAATTTTAGGAACGTATTTTAAACTTGGCGGATACAAAATTTGTAAAATAGACAAAGGCAGAGCAGCCAAAAAAGCCTTGACCAAAACCGAAGGTAAAATCTTCAAGCAACTCAAAACAACACACGAGCGTTATGCAGATGTTTTTAGAAAACTTGGATACAATGTTGACTTAACAAATGAAGATGTATTAGCACGGCTAAAAACCACAAAAAAGATCGATTTATTCATTGGTGAAACAAACAAAAAACTAATTGGTATTGCTCCTTTTGCTGCTTTTGATGGGAAAAGCTATCCAATTGCTCAAATGCAAGCGGTAATTGAAAAACTGAGCGAAATAAAACACTATAAAATCATCTTATTTGGCGGACCAGCAGACAAAAAACAATTGATTAATTGGGAAAGCAAATATGATAATGTCGTGAACGCTGCAGGTTTATTTTCTTTTGAAGAAGAACTAAACCTAATCTCTAACTTAGATGTGATGCTTTCTATGGATTCTGGAAATGCACATCTAGCGGCTATGTTCGGTAAAAAAGTAGTAACCATTTGGGGAGTTACGCATCCGTATGCAGGATTTTATCCGTTTGGACAATCACCAAAAAACGCTTTATTGGCAGACAGAGAACAATATCCGTTATTGCCAACTTCCATCTACGGAAACAAATATCCTGAAGGTTACGAAAATGTCATGCAAACCATTACACCACAAGCAGTTTTTGATAAAATTGTGGAAGTGGTTGATGAATAGCTTTTTTAAAAATACTATCTTAGTCAGAATGCTTTTATAGCACATCAGAAATAGATATTTTAAAAAAACATGAAGAAAAACATACTGCGAATAGCAATATTCTTACTAACCATTGCATCTTTTGGTCAAAACTTAGAAGAGTTCAAAAAAGAATTTCAAAATGCAACAGTAGCCGATTTTAGTCAAGATGATTTGGATGGAATGTTTAGAAAATATTCAGAATTTCTAACACCTCATAGTGATATCACTCAGTTTACAGCAAATATAAAAAATGAACCTATAGCTTCTTATCCGCTAGCGGAGTACAAAAAAACGGAGGAATATAAAAACACCATTAAATTTTTACTGCATTCTAAAAACGCCAATCATAGATTACTTTCCTATTTAGTGCTTGCAAGTGCTAAAGATGCGAGTCATGAACAAGTGCTGCTAGAAAAACTAAAAACAGAAACAAGAGAAGGGAACCTTATTTGGTGTGGAATGGCTTTAATGTACTTAAATACAAATCACACTACAGCTCTTTTTGATTTTTTAGTGGCACATGAAAACTTTGGAGATTCACACATGATTCCTTTATATATAAAGCTTCAGAAAGACTCGCTTCAAAACACAGCATACAATAGGATTGAAAGTGATAACAAAAAAGCAAAAGTGCTAGCTGCACAAATACTTTCCTTCACGGAAAAAACAGAAAAAACGGAAAAACTATTACTAAGCGCTGTAAAAAATTGGGACTATAACATAAAAGGATATGCTATTTATTCAATAAAAGAATTGCAAATAGGAAACTTAAAAGAAGTGTTAGTTCCTTTATTAGACAGTACAAAAACAAGATCGATAGCCATTCAGGCATTAGTAAACAGTCCAACAAAAGAAGATGTAGACTATATAAAAGAACTTGCGGAAACACAAAAAGTGGTTTCAAAAGACATTTTAAATGGTTTCTTAGAATCCAAAAACCCAGAAAGTGTAAAGTATTGGCTTGAGTTGGTCTCACGTAGAGAAATTCCAGAAGACTACTATTTCAGTGCTTTTCAAACCCCATTGTTGTTTTCGGATGAACTTTTAAGCGATGTACAAGAAACACTCAGAATAACACCACATATTTCAATTCAACAATATTTAATAAAAGCTTTAGGAAACAGAGAAGATCAACTATCACAAAGAATTCTATATACGTATATAGATAAGGAAAATTCGTCTGTTAGGTATTGGGCTATTGATGCGTTAAAAAATACAACGGATGAGAAAGTCATAAAAAAACTCATTGAATTACTTAAAGATCCTATAAAAAGAGAAGTTTCAGTAACACCAATTCTAATCAATAATAACATAGATACACTTCAAAACACGTATGTAGAAATATACAATACATCACAAGAAAGCAGAGATTGGAGAAGAAGTGCTATTGAATACTTATCTAGCTTTCCCAAAAAAGAACACAAAGAAATATTTAGAGCAATCATTCATAAAGAAAATGAAGATACTTTTATACAAAGAAATGCTGTGTTTGGACTTTCACAACTGCTTGACAAGGAATCTATTGATCAAATAATAGCTTTAAGCGAGGAAGAGCGAAAAGGAAGTGATAGCAATTGCAGAACCTACATTGTTGCATTGTCAGAGCTAAAAGGTGAAAAGGGAAAAAAATACATTGCTACTTTTAAAGATAGCGACTCAGATTCTGTTTCGAAATTGGTCAAAGAAATATTGGATAATTGGGAATGATAAAAACTTAAAGTCAGACTAATTTTATACAAATACTAAAATGAGCTTAGATTCTGTAGAACTAATAGTTTCAATTGAAAAAACATTTGGGATTCAAATTCCAGATGCTGAATGCGAAATGCTTACTACTGTTCAGCAAATAGTAGATTGTGTGTATGAAAAAATAAAAATTCAACCGAATCAAAAATGTTTGTCACAGATCGTATTTTACAGAATAAGAAAAGCGTTAATGCAATTTGGAAATGATAAAAATGAGGTCACTCTAAATACTAAAGTTTCCGACTTACTATCTGAAACAAACATAGCTTCTGAGTGGAAACAACTTGAAACAAAATTACAACTCAAAATTCCAGATTTAGTCGATTTAGACTTAGATAAAACATTAAATAAAGAAGTAAAACTTTTTGGTCTTAAGCTCTACGATCGAACGGAACCTGTAGCAGAAAACACCTTACGAAAATTTACAAACTGGATTATTTCTATGAATTTTGATAAATTAATTTCTATAGAAAATATCTCAAGCAAATATGAAATAGAAAGAATAGTCTGCGCAGTTGTAGAAGACAGTACAGGA
The DNA here is from genome assembly GCF_050633145.1 of Kordia sp. GTDB lineage: Bacteria > Bacteroidota > Bacteroidia > Flavobacteriales > Flavobacteriaceae > Kordia. The sequence continues at coordinate 93,300 of NZ_JBOEFY010000018.1, forward strand.
GTTCCTATCAGTGAAATTAAACTACATCATTCCTTAACAAATGATCTAGGAATTGATTAAAAAAAATGTTGCTTAGGTTGTGAGCGAGATCAACAAATAGAAATATTCACAAAAAACAAATAAACCTTATTTAAATAGACAAGTAAAAAAGATTTTAGAATAAAGTTATCAATTAACCTTAGAAATTTGCTGTAACGGTTAATATTTTTTACTTTTTAACCTAACACCTAACACCTAACACCTAACACCTAACACCTAACACCTAACACCATTAAATATCATCAAAATCAACCTTAATCGTAGCTGTAGTCGGATGTGCCTGACACGCAAGAATCATACCTTCTTCCAGTTCGCTATCGGTTAAAATCTGATTCTTCTCCATAATAGCTTTTCCTTCCGTAACTCTACAAATACAGCTGCTACAAATTCCGCCTTGACATGAATAGGGTGCATCAATTTTTTGTTTCAATGCAGCGTCCAAAATAGTTTCGCTGGCGTCCATATCAAACGTAAAATCTTCATCATCAACCGTAATAGAAATCGTAGACTTTCCAGAAATCGCTTCTGCTTCTTTGTTAGTTTCAGAAGATGAAGTAAACAGCTCAAAATAAATAGCATCTTTTGAAATGCCATTATTTTCTAAAGTTTCAGAAACTGTTTTAATCATTGCTTCAGGGCCACAAATATAATAATGTTTAAAATCGGCGTCTTTCATCTGATTCTTAACCACATAATTTACAGCTGTACTATCAATTCGTCCTGCCAACGCATTCTCGGCACGTGCTTGACTATACACAAACTTCAAATAAAAATTAGGATACTTCTCAGTCAACGCGATCAATTCGTCATGAAAAATAGTTTCTTCAGGAGACTTATTTCCGTACAACAATGCAACCGTATTTCCATAATCTAAAGCAGTTTTCAAAATACTCATCATTGGTGTAATTCCACTTCCAGCTGCAAAAAGCGCAACGGCTCCTTGATGTGTAGAAGGTGTATACACAAAATTTCCTTCTGGCGAATGTACATCTAGCACAGTACCTTCTGTCAATTCTCTATTGGCGTATGTAGAAAACAATCCGCCATCTACTTCTTTAATAGCAACACAAAGTCTATTTTCTTTTGGAGCTGTACATAATGAATACGCTCTACGAACTTCTTCACCATTCAATGTTGTTTTAAGCGTAACATACTGTCCTGCTTTAAAAGAAAAAGAAGGTTGTAATGCTTCTGGTACATGAAACTCAACGCTTACGGCGCTTGGTGTTTCTCTATGAATATGACGTACTTCTAGTTGACGAAAATCTGACATTGTGCATTTATATTAAAAGGGTATGCTAAAATTTTTGGCAAAAATAACAAAACAGAAATGTTTTTACGTGCATTTTATGATAATAATATACCTAGAAATCTTATGCATAAGAAAATTATGCATATATTTATATCACACAAACAAGTTATGGGAAATTCAAAACTATATAAAGGAAGCTTAACGACCATCATTCTAAAACTATTAGAAGAGCATGGAAAAATGTATGGATATGAAATCACACAAAAAGTAAAAGAAATCACCAAAGGAGAGTTGAACATTACCGAAGGCGCTTTATATCCTGCGTTACATAAACTAGAAGCAGAAGACTTATTAGAAGTAGAAGTAGCAAAAGTGGACAACCGATTGCGAAAATATTACAAGCTTACCGAAAAAGGAAGCCTAGAAACCATAAGTAAACTAAAAGAATTAGAAGAATACATTAGAAACATGCAGGTTTTGGTAAATCCAAAATGGAGTATTGAATAAGTAACAGCAAAAATGTATGTATTCGTGACAAAAAAACATAAAAATGGAATTAACAAAAGCACACATACAAGAACTATATCGATTTGTGGTAACTCAAGATGTGAAGCATTATGATTTGCAAACAGAATTGGTAGATCATTTAGCCAATGGTATAGAAAAACAATGGAGTATCAATCCTGAAAAATCCTTTGAAGAAGTCAAAATGCAAGAATTTCAAAAATTTGGAGCAGTAGGTTTTTCAGATGTAATTAAAAAGCATGATAAAGCATTATCAAAAAAATACAAAAAGATCATTTCAAGATTTTTTATGGAATACTTTAAACTGCCTAAAATAATAGGAACCATTTCTAGCATTGCAATTCTATTTTATTGCCTTCGGTTTTTGCCAGAAGAACCATATGTATTGTCGATGTTTACGGTTTCTATTTTTTTCATGATTATACTTTTAACACATATCTTATCAACCATAAACAATAGAATAATTTATAAAAGAAAAGTCAAAAAGAGTGGGAAGAGATGGAAATTAGAAGATATGATTTTTCATAGTCATGTAAGTTATGAAAGACAACAAAAAAGCAAGAAGCGAAAAATAGTTGATTTTCTAATAATGTCGATTCCAATTGTATTAATAAATTTAAAAACGGACTATATATCTTCATTAATACCGCCTTTCGTATACAATCATTATTGGGTACAATTAGGAGTAGCAACGATTATAGTATTAGGATCATTATTAACCTACATACATATCATTGTAGTGCCAGAAAAAGCAGAAGAGTTATTAGAAAAAACCTATCCAGAATACAAGTTTGAAGTTTAGGTGTTTAAAAGTTTACTAGTTTACACTTTGAAATAAAATAGGAAGTAAACAAATTAACAACAAACAACAAACAACAAACAACAAACAACAAACAACAAATTAACAACCCAACCTGTAACAAATTCAAAAAACCGATACTAACCATACAACTAACTCACACATACAATGATTAAAACATTTATAAGCTTACAATGGAAAGAATTTCTCCGTTCTGCCTCTTTCCAAAAAGGAGTCGCCATTAAAGTACTGCTTTTCATTGCTGCTGCCTATATAGGTGGTATGGCAATACTAGCAGGTATGGGATTATTCTTCGGTATTAAAAAATATCTAAAAAGTTTAGGAGTACCAGAACATCTAATAGATCCACACGTAATTGTAAATAGCTTTATCGCCTTTTGGTTTATGGCCGATTTAATGCTCCGCTATTTCATGCAGCAAATGCCAGTCATGAACATAAAACCACTCATGATTATTCCCATCAAACAAAAAACAATCATTCACTTTTTATTAGGGAAAACGGTTATTTCATTCTTTAACTTATTGCCTTTATTGGTTTTTATTCCGTATTGTGTAATACTATTAGGGCAAGGATATCCACCTTTACATGTAATATGTTGGTTGTTATCTATTATTGTTATCACATTATCACTTAACTTCTTAAACATACTCGTAAACAAAAGTAATACAGTATTTTACGTAGTGGCTACAGCACTTATTGGTTCAATTGCTGCACAGTATTTTGGTTTTTACGATGTAGCAACACCTTTAGGAATTGTTTTCAACGGACTATACAACAATCCAATCTACATTCTAGTGCCAATTGCAATCTTAGGAATATTATATTACTTAAACTTTAATTACCTAAACAGTCGTTTCTACTTAGACAGTGCCATCTCTCAAAAAGTAAAAGAAGTAAACGCATCCGATCTTTCTTGGCTGGACCGTTTTGGAGCATTGGCAACCTTCTTAAAAAACGATGTACGTATGATTTGGAGAAACAAACGCCCAAGACAAGTACTATTAATGTCTGGTTTCTTCTTGTTCTATGGGGTTATATTCTTTACGCAAAAAACATACAATGACATGCCAGGGTTTATAGCCTTTGCGTCCATATTTATTACAGCAGGATTTCTATTCTCGTTTGGTCAATTAGTGCCTTCTTGGGATAGTGAACACTACAAAATGATGATGAGTCAAAACATTCCATACAGACAATACTTAGAGTCTAAATGGTATCTTATGGTTATTGCTGTAGTCATCTCATTCATCCTAAGTACACCATACATTTACTTTGGTTGGGATAAATATGCAATGATTGCTGCAGGCGCATCGTTCAACATCGGAATCAACACGTTTGTAACATTATTTGGTGGAGCGCTTAACAGAGTTCCAGTAAAACTTAACGAAAAAGCAAAAGCATTCAGTAATACGCAAGGTTTCAATCCGACACAATTACTCATTGCATTGCCAAAAATGTTGTTGCCAGTAGTATTATTTTATGTTCCTTATTACTTTACAGATAGCTTAAATGCTGGAATCATCACGCTTGCTGTGAGCGGATTGGTAGGATTGGTTTTCAAAAACTATTTCCTCACACAAATAGAAAAAGTATACCAAAAAGGAAAATACAAAACCATTGCAGCGTTCGACGAAAAATAATAACACACAAACAGAAGAAAAATGATCACAATAAAAAATATATCAAAAACATACGGACAAAACACAGTTCTTAAAATAGATAGTCTCGAAATACCTAAAGGACAAAGTTTTGGTTTGGTAGGAAACAACGGAGCTGGAAAAACAACACTTTTCAGTTTACTGTTAGATCTTATTCAACCAACAACAGGTTATATAAGTAGTAAAGGAATCAAAGTAAACGAAAGCGAAGAGTGGAAACCGTTTACATCTTCATTCATTGACGAAAGTTTCTTAATTGGCTACCTAACACCAGAAGAATACTTTTACTTTATTGGTGACTTACGCGGACAAAACAAAGCAGATGTCGATGCGTTATTGGCACAATTTGAAGACTTCTTTCACGGAGAAATCCTCAATCAGAAAAAATACTTGCGCGACCTCAGTAAAGGAAACCAGAAAAAAGCAGGAATTGTTGCTTCGTTTATCGGAAATCCTGAAATCATTATCCTAGATGAGCCGTTTGCAAACTTAGATCCAACCACGCAAATTCGCCTCAAAGGAATCATCAAAAAACTATCAGAAGACAACCAAGTAACGGTACTCGTATCGAGTCACGATTTAATGCACGTTACTGAAGTTTCTGATCGAATTGTGGTACTTAACAAAGGTGAAGTTGTCAAAGACATAGAAACCTCAGAAGCAACCCTAAAAGAACTAGAAAATTTCTTTGCAGGATCAGCTGTAACATCTTCCGAGGAAGAATAATTTGGGCGTTCCCACAACAAAAAAACACCAAACTGGTTACTGAGCGGAGTCGAAGTACCGGTTTGGTGTTTTTTCATTGCGGTCAGGCTATTCACTTTTCTTACTCGAAAATTTTAAATAACTGATATTCAAACATTTTAATTTACTGAATGCTCTATTGTTTCCTGTGCGAAATATTGAAATTTTTTGGTTTAACGCAAATATCGTATTAAAAAAACTTAAACAATTTGCTTATCATTAAGCTGAGTTTTATAAAATATTATAGCCTTCAAGGTTTACTCTTTTTAATTCTATTCACAAAGAAATTGATGAGACTTTTGACAAAGTAATTAATTTCTAATATTTTACTTTTTATTGTAACTATGGGATTTATTGTAAGTTTTGGCCTAATTTTTGTTAGGTATTTACAGTATTTTGAGTTTAACTAAATCAAAATACTATTTAACGAAACAGATGTTATCGCTTACTCATTTTAATTTTTCTTTTTAATCCGATTTTCTCAAATTAGAAATAGGTTTTTGAAATTTAATACTGAAAAATCAACGCTTATTGTTTTTTTAACTACGCTTATTAACTTTTTGTTACGTTTATATATTTATATATGATGTATCTAAGAAAAATCTATATATTTAAAGGGAAAAAGCAGTATTATCTAGCTGCAAAATCTGTCATTTTTTTAAAGTAATCAAAAATTAAAAATAATCACTGAGTGAGAATAGATGGAATAAAAATTTGATCCCACTAAATTTCAAAAAAATAACTCTTGATTCATATAATATAAAAGTAAATGAATAAATATTTCTTTTTTACAGATAAACAATCGTGGTTAGCCACAACTGAAGAAAAACCATTTGGAGTTATCAATGCTGATGAGTATAGACTTTGTAATCAATTTACATTTGATTCCTCTACAAATAATATAGCTGTTGCAGCTGCAAAATCTATATTATTAGTCCAAAATGCGTTTGATTCTTCAGGAACTCCAATAAACGGTATCGTAAATATCATTTTAAAACCTGTTGATCCTGTAATATGGGAATATGAACACGTGAATTATTTTATTTATAGAGGAATAGATAAAGCCTCTTTAATTGATACTAATGGTGAAATAATCCAAGCTGCTTCTCCAGAAGCTTCTGATGTAAGGAATTTACTTTATGATCAGCAAGCAAAAATTAATGAAGAACTTGGGATCAATGAAGTTCCAAAATCTTCCCATATAGGTTATGATTATGCTCATGATTTAGCTGATACAGATCCTTTTTATGTTCCAGATGAAGCGTATATAGAAGATGTCATTGAGTTGGACGACGATGATTCTGATTTACAATTACCAATAGTAAAAGCAGGAATGTTTATAGGTGTTTTTAAAGATGGTATTGATGCAGGATTTGAAATCATAGGAGAAAGGATAGGCTATGAAACTAAAATGGGCGTTTTACGACAAAGCGAGCATGTACTGAACGTTTCAGCGTATTCAGGCTTTGAGAAGAAGCATATGCGTGAAGAAATTTTACACTTTTTTGACCCTGTGGCTTTTTATGGTTCTTTAACTATAAAAGAAGATGAATTAAGTTATGATGTTTTAATGAAGCAAGTTTCCGGTACTACTTATGAAGATGTGCCACTGAGAAGCAATAATTATGAGTTGTTAAATAAATTTACGAATAATAAAAGAGTTTATGTCGATTTTAGACATAGAACGGGGTATTCGTATAATTATTTTAGTGAGTACCTCATGTTTACAATTTCTAACCCAATAGGACAATCAGAAAATAATATTAGCTATCAAATTTTTGGCATAGAAAATATTGCTCAGTTTCAATACCCTATGGGATGGCCTCTGACAGCAATTGATCTTTCCCCTTCGACATTTGCTACTTTATTTGACGGTGCCTTACAAGAAGAACATGATATATTAGACTATCAATTTGTTAGGACGTCAATTATTTTAAGAAATTTGGTGCAAAGTATTTATGAGAATCACCCAGAAGATTTAAATGAGAATACAGATAATTCGCTTAAGATTTTTTTATCAGCATATAGTAAAGGAATTTTAAATCCAGATCAAACAGAGACACCTCATTTAGATGATTTAAAGGTGCGTGAAATTCTTGTTGAAGATTATGGTGCTTTTGATGATGTTAATTATAAATCAACCTTAGATTTACCTTTATTTTTGACGAATGATTTGTCTTTAACGAATTCTCAAAGAGTTATTCCCTCTTATCATTACATAAAATTAGCTACAGAATTTAAATTAAGAGTAGTAAGACAGGGAATGATACCTAAAAGGCGAAATTTAGATACCAGCACAGGTCAATTAACAGATCCAGTTCCTAGTCTGATACGGTATGACAAACATCCTTTAGACCTAATGTTTCCTATTTTTGAAATGAAACCCATATTCATGCCAAGATTAAATAGGGTTTCTGTGCGATTGTATTCACAATCTAATGCTTTTCCTATTGCGGGAAGTTATGGCAGTTATTATGAAGAATTATATACACCAAAGGTCGGTATGGCGATAGATAATAACAATTATACCTTTTTTACCTATATAGACAATAAAAATATAATGCATAGTGCTAAGGATAGTAGTAAAATCAAATCACATTTGAACTCAAGTTTTACAGTAGGAGAAGCAGATTTTTTATTTAGTTTAACAAAGCAAGACTTAAACATAACTTTAAATAAAAGAAATATAAGCTATCTTAAAACTATTGGAGAGCCAGATACTTTGGTAAGCATTAAGCCATTATATTTTACGGTTAATAATGCAGTTGATGGTTTAAGTAATGAATTGGATTATGAGCACTTTGATTGTATTACCATAACAAAAGATCAATTTGACACTCTGGAACTTATGAAAAATCAAGAAGGTTTTTCAGATAAGTACAGGATATTTTTAGGGGTTTCTGTTTTCGGAAAAAATCCTATAATTGATGGAGGGGAATATAGAAGAGCTAAACTTTTCTTAAAAGGTTTTGCAGAAGACGATATGGGAAATGTTACAGAGAAACATCTTGACACTGGTATTTCTACATATGCATACCATAAAATACCAAGAAGGTTGGAATACTAATAAAAAAACAAAAAAAACATGCCTATATATATGTCCAAAGATGCAGCAGATGCATCTTTATTACAAGAGTCTACATTTTATCCAGAAAATTTACCGTCTTTATCCAGTAAATTATTTGAACCAAATCAGACGCTTCAATTAATCAATTTAGGGCAAGGAACATCTCTATCGGCTGATAGAGACAATAATAATTCTCAGGCCGTACTATTAATAAGAAAAGCTCTTAAAATTATTATTCCAGAAATACCAAATGTCAGTGCCACCAAAAAGGCACAGGCTTTAAGTCTTTCTATTAGTGGAGGCTTTGATAGCAATTTGGTAGTTTTAGTTCGTTATTTTCAACAACAAACGCTTGAGTTAAATGCTAACATAGATGGAATCATTGGAAGGAAAACATTGCATGAATTGGATAAAGCTTTAAATAGAATATCTGATTATGATGAAGAAACTGCGCGAACTATTTTTAATTATGGGCAGTCTACCGTTGTTTCGCAAACAACTGTAGTTCTTGATGCTAGTGGAGTGGGTGTGAATTTATATTCGGAACCGATTCCAAATTCACCTGTTTTGTTTCGCTTGCAAGAAAATGATATTTTATATGTCCTTAGAGAAGGAGGAGATACTGCTACTGACTGGTATTATGTTAAAGTTCTTTCAGGTAATAGAGATAAGCAATTAGTGGAACCAATCATAACAGGAGGTGCAGAACTTTATGATGAAATATTCAATAAAGGTTATGAATTAAATGGTTATATACAAGGAAGTTCTATTCATAAAAGTTGGAATACGCATCCATCAAAAATGCCAGATGTGTATTCAAAAATTCATCGTTTACCTACAACAATTGCGAATGATAGCGAATATCTTTTAAACCTTATCAAAGAAACTTATTTTGATCCAGTTACTTTAAGGTCTGTAAATGAAGATGGTATTATAGATGATAGCGAAAATATATCATTTCCAGGTACAACATTCCCAGATGCTATAACGCATGAAAATATGTTACTGCTTAAGTTTTGTTTAAATGTACTCATCTATTCTAATAATCAAGTATCTAATCTTGATTTAGTGTCTGATAATGAACGAAGTATTTACGTCAAATCGCCAGGGCAGTGGTTAACTGAAAATGATATTAATGAAGCCCGACAAGCTACAGAAACTCATTTTTCAGCAAATCATACCAGCGCTACTGCTTATTACGATCAGTTTCTAACAGAACTTATAGCAGCTTCTGCAGGCTATAATTATGTTGAAGAACTTGATGGTGGCGGAATTAAATTGCGGATTGGTCTTACAGAAGGTTACTTGATGTGGTTGCCATCTAGACAGTTTATGACTACCATGTGGAATACGTATAAATTTTTGATGCCTGTCAATGGTCATAACTCAGGTGATTTTTTAGTTGAGTTTGCTAAAAAAGCCGTAAAAAAAATGTTTCCTTACCGATCTTTGGGTTTTAGACAACGTGTAGAATTGGGAGCTACTTTTTTAATACCAATAGGTATAGATTTTGTGGGAGATATCTCTATTTGGAGAGAAGATACTAATAGTCACCTTGATTATACGCTTAAAATAAGTGCTTATGGTGAAATAAGAGGCGGTTTAGATACAGGTGTAGGTTTTGATCTTGGGTTTTGGAACGGAAAACGAGGAAGTAAAGAAAAGAAAGCAGGAATTGGTGTTACTGCAGGAGCAGATCTTCAGGCAGGAGAAAAAATGTCTGCGTTAATAGAGTTTGAAATTCCTATCACAGGACAGGATCCTATATCAACAAATTTAGCTGCTGCTGCTTATGGAGCTATTGGTTTATTGAGCACAGTTGTTTCTGCCGTTTCTGCTGTATTTCCATATGCAGGTTTTTATGCATTTCAAAAGGCAGCGGAAACAGTCAATTTTAATTTATGGAATTACGTAACTAAATTCAAATTATACAAAGCATCATACTTAGAAGCTGGTACAGGCGCAAGTGCTACTTTTAAATATGGTGTTCCAAGTGAAGAACAAAATCAACAATATAATTGGCTTCACCCAGAAGATGTGGGTGTAAATGGAGGTTTAACGAATAAAAACCTATTACCTCCATTTTTATTGTCTCTATTCTCTGGAACAGCTGCTTCAGTTGGACTTGGTGGAGGAGTAGAGTATGGATATGGAGTAGAGGTTGAGGTTGAATACCCTTTTGCAATGGATAATTGCTACGATCCCGTTAGAGATATAAGGGTTCCTTCTAGAATTAAATTATCTTCATTTGGCGAAGGAAGTGTACATTTTGACTTTTATAATTCATTGTCATTAGGGCTTTTTGGACTTAACTTACCTGTTTCTCCTATTCCGGATATTAATATACATCAAGGTTTAGGTATAAAACTTATGGTAGATTTTGATATAGCAAAAGAGTTAGGAGGTAGTAATGTGACTAAAAACTATGTCTTAACATTAGATAATTTTCTTAAGAAGACAAGTAAATATATAGGGTTTTATAATTTTTCTGGGAATTTAGATCTTTATCAAGGAAGCGGATATGAATCTTGCTATTACTTCAATCTAGGGAGAATAATAAATGCAGTATTGCCAAATGAAAATTTAGCATTGGGTAGTATGGAGCAAACACTACAAGATGAAGGATTTATAAACAAATTCACTAATAATTTTTTAGAAATTCAAGAGACCTTTAGTCATGTAAATTTTCAAAAGAGAATAGGTTTATCGTTGTTTAATAGAAAATATCGTAGACGTATAAAAAAACAACAAATTTCTAAACGGTGGTTAGCATTCGAAGCAGATCAAACAGCTTTTAGACAAAAAGCAAAACAATCTTTCTTCAGTATGAATCCTTATTTAGATTTCAATTATACAATTGCAGGAAAAGATTATATCAACTTCATAAAAGGGATTATCATCTTTATTAGAGTATTAACAGCACTCAATAAAGTAATGAATGATGATACGGTAGCGGAAGAAATTAAAAATTATATATCAGATAAATACAAAGATATCATAGATCCTCAGAACGATGTAGATACTATATATACCAAACTAAATGACGCTTCTCAAGAGCCTCAAATGCAATCGTATTTAAATCAGTATGGAGGTGGTATTCTTGCTAGTTTCAAAACACTATTAGACATTACTGTTTTTGAAATGTCTGAAAGAGCAGGATTCTATAAAGGAGATGATACCGTAACAGAATACGACGCAGCAATGTATACAATGTTTGCCAAATTAGCTTTTCGTTATTTCAGATCTATGTATGATGTTAACATGGCCCTGCACGCTGAAGTTGGCGGAGGTTTTGGCTTTACGGGAGAATTATCTGAAGGCCTTAAGGTTAGACTTAGAGTTCATGTAGAAAGCAAAGTGGTGGTTCATAGTGATCTTATTAAAGATGATGGATGTTTCCCTTTTAGCCATTGGTTTGGGGTAATTTCAGATTTGATAGGAGCCGACCCTTTAAAACTTTATCAAAGCGGACCTGCTAATGAATACACTCCTGCAGATGAAATTAAAGAAAGAGTGCCTCTTTTTGAAAATGGATATTATATATCTGTTCTAAATATAGATCCAAATAATCCTGTTCCTTATGATCCAGCTAACAATACAAAGTCAAACTTTTTAGATACCTATATACAGCCTTATTTGAAAATGTTATTTGATAAGCAATTTTAATAAAGAAATGAAACTATTTCATAAGACATATCGTTTAATCTGCTATAGCTTGATTTTAGTGCTATTACCGAAGTGTAGTACAAACACTCCTGTCAATACTATTAATGAAATACAGGATGTAGAAAAACAAATAGCATTAATACCTCAATCTCAATCTTTAGAATTGTTTAATACTTTAGATATTGCTAAATCTTATGATTCTATATTAGAGCTGAAAGTAAATTTTAATCTTCGAAAAAAGTATGAATTTTCAAAGTCCTATTCTTTATTTCCAAAAGTAATTCATATTGAAATTGATTTTTCAGCTAAGGAACTTTCATTAAATGAGGAAACTAGGGAGAATGCATTAAAAGAGATAACTCAATTAGATTTTACTATATATAAAAATTTAAAAGCAATTAGCTTATCGGGTTATGATAAAGAGTTTTTGGATGTATTAATTGAAAAAATAAAAGTACTTCCAAAAATTGAATTACTGACACTTAATTTAAAGCCAAGTTCACATTTATTTTGGAACAGAAAGCAAACTATTGAAGAGTTATCTGTCTTGCCAGAAACCTTTTGTTTACTTAACATTAATACATTAAAAATAACAGGAAAGAGAAGTGATCTTGCGAATCCTGATCAACTGTCTACGCAAGCAGCTCCATTTTATGCAAGCATAACGTTACCAAGCTGTTTTACGAATGATACGAAGATTTCCAAAATCATTTATGAACAAGAAATCTCTCAAAAATTAAAAGAAAAAGATTTTCAACAGTTTAGGTTATATAAAAAAGGAAAATCTGAACAAGGGAAGCAAACGGATCAATTATTTCAAGATAGGACAGTTAAATCGATGGCTAATCATACAAGTTTTATACAAAATCTATTAAGAGTGAAGTCTGCAAAAGAAATCGTTTTGACAAATGCCTTTATTGATAGTATACCCAGTTCTATAGAAGATTTAAAAAAACTCAAACAATTAACGATTCTTAATAGCGAGGTCAACTATTTTCCTAGAAATATAGGAAACCTAACTCAATTAGAAACACTTAAAATTTTTAATAATACGACCAATGTTTCTTTTGAAACAAATATTCTAGGGCTAATAAATCTTAAAAAGATTGTTTTTGTAAACACAGGATTATCTAATGGTTTTCCAAACTTTTCTGACGCAAAAAAGTTAGAACAATTAATTTTCTTAGATAAAAAGACAGTGAATGAAATGCCAACGTTTCTAAATGATCAACAGTACTTAAAAACATTGATTTGGCGTTATTCTAATATACAGGAAGTATTAGACGGTTTAAATAAGAGTCCTCTTAATATCGTAAACATTGACAATAATAAAATTACGCAAATAGACGATATTTTAAATGCTGCAGAAAAGGCATCTTACTTTTCTTATGACATTAATGATATTCCTTTTGAAAAAAGAAAAGTTTATAACGATCGAATATATTCTAATGGTCAATTATTGGAGACAGATACTAATAAAAAAAAGGTAGACGCTTTATACGAACTTAGAGAAATTCCTTTTGTTACTAAAGAGAATATTTACACTAAAGAATATTCGGCAAAACAAAATACTGTAATAAATAAGTTAAACAGACTAGATGAATATACTCCAATAAAACGTAGTGATTTAAAAAAGGATAAACTATTTAGCGCTATTAAAAACGAAGAAATTTATGGTACTATATCGTTTGAAATAGGAGCCAATGGATCTAAAGTATTTTTGGATGAAGAACTAAAACTTCTTGAAAGCTATTTTGATCTTATAGAAGAAAATAATTTAGAACCGTTGCATGTTTTTAAATTCAATAATTATTATGAACATAACCGTAAGGAAAATATACCCGTACAAGAATTTACCATAGAAGACATAAGAGACTTGGGCGAATATACTATAGTTTATGAAGGCTATGAATATATAGACTACTCAAACAGGGTAACTAGTGGTAATTTTGACTACGGCAAATTGAAACATCTAAGAAAGGCTTCAATAACAAGTCAAGAAGAGATAAATAACATAGTTAAAGTTAAAGGACTTCGTTTTCTTGAAGTTAAAAATATAGAAGAAATTAAAAGTATTCCTGAATGTTTTTGTGAGCTAAAGGAGTTAGATTCTATTTATATAAGAGACCCTAAAAGAGATAAATTCAAGGAAGAATATATTTATATACGTGATGAAATTATGGGAGAATCTGTATCTATTCAAAATATAGATGCCATCATGAAAGTATATAAAAAATCGGAGGAATTTACACTAGTAGAATTAAAAGAAATTGAAAAAGAATATAGAAAGCGGCTAGCATTACGAAAAGAAATGGAAACCTTTCGAGATAGGGAAATATTTGAGTACTCTCATATAAAGTTCCCTAACTGTATGAAAAAAATGAAGTTTAAACAAGTAAGATACTCTGGTATGGTACAAAAATATTAAAAATAAATGGCAGCAAATAACACACTATATCCTAGCTTAAGTGATATTATCACAATAGAAAACATACCAGTAGAAGTAGAGTTTTTAAATGATGTTCTTGATACATTATTTGGGAAGATATTTTTTAAGAATTATTCAGTACATAAAACCTATTATAAAGATGCAGCGTTTTATAAACTCACAATAATCCTATTAGAAGATATAGGAATTAAATTTCTTGGAGAAGATAGTCTTAAATTACTATTTAATCCAGGAAATACATCAGATAGTATAGAAATACCTATTTCATTTCATTATAACTGGAAAATAATTAGGTATAAAAATCAATTTAATTTTAATTCTTTTGATAATTCTATTAAATCAATTCTGGAAATTTTCCTTGACATAGCGGGCACATCAAAAGAGATGTTATTATATGACTTCATAATAGAATTTCAGCAAGAAACGAATGCTATTAATGGCTTTGTAAATGACTATAATTCATTATATAGTGATAATATTATATTAAATGATAGCGATATAAATAATGATATCACTGCCATAAATAATATCATAGAACATATTCAACTTTTTAGAGGGACTTTAGATGTTATTTATGACTTATTTTTAAGCTCTGATAGTTTTGATCAAGCTTTTGATAAGCTAAGAACAATCTTTAAACGAAGATTTGGAAATCTGAAGTTTGAAGATTTCTTAAATATATTAATCCCTCAATTTAGTCTTTCTATAGATAATATAGATCTTGCTTTAGAGTTTCCTAGAAAATGGCTAGTTCCTGTAGATGAGAATTTAGAGTCTTTACCAGAAGAATTTAAATCCAGATTGACATATAATGTTGGGAAAGTTGAGTATTCTACCACCCAAGGGTTAAATTTCTATGAAGAAGATAGTTTTGACTTTACTAAGTCTATGATAGGAAATACGGGGTTGGTAGTAGAATTCACTGGATTAAAACTTGATTTAAGAAAAGATAGAAACATCCCCGAAGCTACTGCAGATGGCAGACCAAATACTTTTAAAGGTGTGTATGCACAATATGCCGCAGTAACCTTACCACCAAAGTGGTTTAACGATGATGAAGTTGTTGGAGGTATAACAGCTAAAATTGCAGGATATAATTTATTAATAGGAACTGGAGGTATATCAGGAACTATTGCATTAGAAACAGAAACCTTTAGAAATAGTGATGGTACTATTTTAAACTATTATACAGACTATTTTCAATTTGAATACCCAATACAAACTACACATAAAGATGTAAGTAATAATATAATAGTTACTGATATTAATAATCATACTGAGCTCAAAAACCAATTAGAAACTCATGAAGCCACACAATTTGTGTTTCCACTGAATTTAACAAAAGTTGGCGAGTCAGAACCTACAATATATACGAATGTATCTGAATATTACAGCTACTTAAACACACTTTATAATACAAGTGATGAAGCCAACAGACCAAGGTTAAGTAAACGTATTGGTACAAACGGCTTTGAAATCTGGTTTACAAGCTTCGATATGACCTTTCAACAAGGACATATAGTAGAATCAAATATACAAGGAGGGTTAAAAATACCTCGATTACAAGATGCCAATGGTGACATTGCAAACATAGATATATATGGACATTTAGATGATGATGGAGGTTTCAATGTAACAGCATCAGAACAAGATGGCTTTGCACCCATTATTTTGCCAAATATATTGGATCTATACATTAACTCAATAGAAGTTGGTAGAGAAAGTAATGACGAACCCTTTTACATAGGAACTGCATGTGATATAGTATTTACTAATGAAATTATTAAAAGCTTTATTGGTGACCAACGTATTAATGTAGAGCGTTTACGCATTTATAGTGATGGTAGCTTTGAAATTATAGGTGGAGCTATAGCTGTTCCAACCAACTTTAGCATGGTGTTAATTGGAACAAAGGACAATCCAGTGCTAGAAGTATCTATATCTGGAATTAATTATGGGTCTTTTCAAGAAGAACACAACGGAGTGATGCGTAAGTACAATTACTTTGGGTTTGATGGAGCCATAGCTGTTGGATTAGCAGGCTTTGATGCTAGAGGTGGTGCAGGTATAAAATATTTCTTTACAGTTGATGATGGCGAGTTTCATTCGTACATCAAAATAGAAACAATAGAAGTAAATTTAACCATTCCAGGAGATGCCTCTCCAGAAACTGCAAAAGTAATTATAAAGGGATGGTTATCTGTAAATGAAGTAGAATATGCTGGAGGTGTTTCTTTAAAATTAAATTTAAGCAAATTAAAGGCAACAGGTTCTGCTGATATGCGCTTACAACCAAAACATCCAGCATTTTTACTAGATGCTTCTCTAGATATTCCTATTCCTATTCCAATAGCAGCCACAGGATTGGGGATTACAGGCTTTAGAGGTCTTCTAGGATTTAGATATGTAGCAGAAAAAGAAGCGGTAGGTCTGCATTCACATGATGATAAATGGTATGATTATTATACATATCCACCACGTGGCGTACATGTGTCCAAATTTAATGGACCAGATAAAACAGAAAACTATACCAACCCTGTAAGCGTAGGTGCAGGTGTGACTATAACTACTATGGGAAGTAGTGATGCTATTTCGTTACGCGTTATGGTGTTATTATCAATCCCAAATATGCTGATGATAGATGGTAGAGCCAGTATATTAAGTAAAGAGTGGGGGTTAGATGATAGTGGCGAACCACCATTTTTTGCCTTTATGATTTTGGCAGATAATGGTATAGAAATTGGTGCAGGTGTAGATTTTAAACTGCCACAAAATAGCGGTAATATCATTGACTTGCATGTATATATGCAAGCAGGATATTTCTGGGACAATCCAAGTGGTTGGTATTTAAACTTAGGAACTCGTGAAGACCCTATCACAGCAAAAGTATTAACGCTCGTAGAAATGGAGAGTTTCCTAATGCTTTCTGCAAGTGGTATTGAGGCTGGTGCTAAAGTATCCTTTGATATTGATGAGAATTTTGCAATAGCTAGGGTAAAAGCATGGCTTATTGCAGAAGTAGGCGGTTTTATTAGTTTTGAACGCTCACAAATAGGCGGTTATATGACGGTAGATGCAGGAGCTACAGTATGGCTATTTGGTTTTATTGAAGTTGGCGTATCCTTTTATGTACATTTTTCTGTTGAAGCTGCAAAACCATTCTTAATTTATGCAGAAATTAGAGTCTGTGGAAAAATTAAGATAGGCTTTATTAAAATTAAAGTTTGTGCTACTGTAAAAATAAAATGGGAAAAGAGCCGTCATATCGATACAACTCCAATACCTGCAATCCCTCAAGAATTAAGAGATCAAGCTGTAAAAGGCATCCACATGCTTACTGGGGAAACTTTTGAGTTAATTAATTTTGAAGATACATTGCCAAATTTAAATGATCCGCAAGTTGTAGAATCTTTCAATAATGCTATCATTCCTCTAGACACTTATGTAGATATAAAGTTCGAAAAGGCAGTATTGCCTGGAGATATTGCAGGCGAAGGAGGTATAGGAAGCTACAACAATGCGCCAGAAAATTATGAAGATTTAATTCCTCCTGTAAAGGTGATAAAAGGGAATGAACTACGACAAGTAAAACATCGTTATCAAATTACTGATATAAAAATTAAAGCAGCAAAAGATGGCTCGGCGACTTGGGTAGACTATCATCCATATGAAGCAGTAGTAAATACTACTGATAGAAATAACGTAGATCATCTACGTATTGGGCACTGGCAAAAATCTAGTAAAGAATATAATGCAATACGATTACTGGCAACTTCTCCATTTTCGTATGTTGAACAAGGTGAGTCTGGTTGGTTTATTCCGGAGCAATTAGGATTAACACATGCTACATTTTTCTGTGCTGGACAAAAAAGAGAAGATCAATGTGCTAACTGGTTGCAAACACCTTTAAACACACAATATAATACAGTAACGTATTTCCCATATTATCATTCACATCAACAAGTATTTTTTAACATCTCTCAAGGACAGACTTCTGTTGTAAATGGTATAGTGATGAACTCAAACGCCTCTGTGGTTAGTAAACCTAATACCTTTGGATTTAGCAGATCGTTAGAGTTTCCAAATTCAAGTACTTTAGAATTTAAGTTACCAGAACCTTCAAATAGAGTTAAATTAAAACTATCAACCAATGCACAGTCGGTTAAAGTGATTTATTATAAATCGTTTTTACCGGAAGGTGATTATATAATACAATATGATGAAATTGAGAGTATAAACTATTCACCTGCTCAATTAGAAAGTACAATTACATATACCAATGAAGATATACCAATCAGTAAAATTGAGGTTATACCAAGTAATGGCAATCAATCTCAAATAGATGCCATTTATGAGGAAATAGAACAATTGTTCAATGACACATATGAACAATTAGGAAACGACCTTCCACAAGGTGTTAATATTGAAGTACCTTTAGATACAGAAACTTATTTTAATTTACTTCAACAATTAGAAGAACTACAAGGATTAGGATGTTCAACTATTGAAGATGATTGTATTAAAGACGAAACCATCTGTAATTTATATAATGATTTATCTGAATTATTCCCTGCAAAATACCCAGAACACATAGAATCTATAAATGAGATTAACGAGTATTTATCCATATATAACTCATTTGTAGAACTCATATATAGTCAATTAACAGAAGAATTTGTAAATGCTAATTTACAGCCAACGTTAAACGAATATAGAAGCCTTTTAGTGGATTTAATAGCTAATGAGGGTAATAATGATTACATAATTCGTTATTACCAATTAAGAGAAAAGGCGCAAATTATTGTTAACAAACTGAATCTTTTAGGGAATTGTGATTGTTCTCAAAATAATGTAGAGTGTGATGATAAAGATGAGGTTGTTTGTGGCTTGTATGAAGAAATAAATACCATTTATCAGAATTGTTTACAACCAACAGATAATTTAGAACTTATTCAACAAAGTCTAGCTTGCCCTAATGAAATAGAAGCTAAGGTTAAACGTTTCAATAGTGATCATCCTCAGTATGATATTATTAATTATTTAACACCTTATTTAGGGCTAATGCTTTCAAGTGATCATCAATTAGAACTCTATTTTTCAGAAAATAATGATTTAACAGGAGCAGATGTTATTAATATTTATAACAATCAATTAATAGTGTATGTCTCAACTGTTATAAACCTTGTGAGTCAATTAGGGAATTGTAATTGCGAAAACCAAGAAGAACCACCAACCAATTGCGGTACCTTATTACATGAAATTTGTTGGTTATCTGTTGAAGACTGGACATACAATTTAAACATTCCTGGTCAGGAACCAATTCAAGAAGATTATTTAGCTACTATAGAAGCTATTAATAATGTGGTTGACCCAATTTGGAGACCTAACACTAAATACCATATTGAATTTACAGTTAAAGACATTGTGGATGATGCAAATGACCATCCTTTTAAATATTTTTACGGCTTTAAGACAGCAGGTACTATTGGACATTACCACAACGCACCTAATGTAATGTATGGTAATGAATACAATCCACAAACAGGAGAATTACTTAATAGAGATGACAATGGTAAGCTCACTAATCCAGATCAGTATGCGTTAACCTCTTTAGAACAATATATAGATTACAGGCGCTCGTATCCTAATGCCGATGGTAATTTATTACAATCCAAACCATTATTTTACAGCAGTGAGCAGGCGAAATTATTGTTATTCTATATAAAACCATATATAGCGCATATGTTAAAAGACCAGTGGGATGCTTATGGAGGATCAAGCGACAATCATTTACCTCTACTATCTAATACAGATGGACTGCAGGCATTAAAAGTGTTTATCCAAGATCCTGTTTCCAATATTATTATGGAACATCCAATGCCTCCTGATGTTGATGTGACTAATCTTCCACAAACTATTGAAGAGTGGACAGAAGATGAAGAACCACCAATGCCGTTACTATTACAGTTTATTCAGAATTTTGTAGAAGAACAAGGTGGTGATTGTAATTTTGAAGCAGGAGATATTATTAAACCTGCTAGTCAATACAATACGATAACGCTTCAAAACCTGAAACCGAGAAAAATGTATACGGCAATATTTACCAATACATTTAATAATGTGACAAAGAAAATTCATAATTACGTATTTCAAACCTCTCGTTATTTAAATTTTAATGAGCAAGTGGAAAGTTATATTTTAGAACGTGATGAAGCTAATAACCCTATAACAAAAGCAGTATTTAATGTTAGTTTAGACCTTAATACCCAAGTTATAGATGATGCTTACAATATTTTAACAACATCTAATGCTACAAACGATGTGCAAGAATCACAATTTGTAGATTATTTAGATAGAATATTGGAAGGTGTTTTTAGAATAATTCCATTAGATCCGCCAGTAACTACAGAATTTAATAGTATCAGAAATCAGAACACTAATGATATTGTAGCATTGTTAATACGTAACCCTGAACCTTTCAATGATCCTAAAATACCACTGGAAATTATAAAAGGAATAAACGGTTCACAAATTGAAGAAAAACAAGGTATTATAGCGATTATGCAGGACATAACAAATAGAGATACTAATTATCACATGTTGTATTCTAAAGACTATTCTCAGGTACTTATCATGCATTCAAGTAAAATAATTACTGCTAATAGTTTAGATATACGTTTTCAGTACAAACTTTGGAATGGAAACTCATATAATATAGAAGATTCTGTTCTTGTTGAAAATTTAGTGTTAAACCTTGAAAATTAAAGATTAAAAATGGCATTTATAAATAGATATACCAAAGGCGATTCACTAAATTACTTTTATAGTGAAGAATTTATTCAAAATGGAGATAGTTTCATTCTAGCTATTGGCAAGACCAAAGCAGAAGGACTCATAACTTGTACTGATACTCAAGGACAATTAATATGGGAAAAAGTATATCGCATTGAAAAAGAAGAAGCCCCAATTTCATTCAAGAAAATTATCCAGATAAAACCTCATAAAGAATTTGACTACCAATATATAATTCATGCGACTACGGGTAAAAAGCATTACTTAATTAGTATTGATAGTAAAGAAGGAACTGTCAATTGGGTTGAATCCTTACCTTGGAAAGATGAAGACGTAATTGTTCATTTAGAAGCTTCTCACAAAGCTTTTGAATTCTTTGTTGTAATTTCCGATAGAAATCAAATTGATACTAGCAATTCTCCTTTTGTTGCTAAGTTTTTAGGTAATGGCTCTTTTGTTACTGGAAATTATATTGTTGTTAATAAAGAAGAGTTTATTGTAGAAGCTATTCACTCCTTCAAAGAAGGCTTGGTCATAGCAGGACGTTATATTGAAAAGGATTCAAGAGGTATAATTATTGAGCTAAACAATGATTTAAAACTAAATAAACCGATACAAATTGTTACCCCTTATAATGCCATTCATGATATAAAATGGCTAGAAGGGAAATATCTAATATCTGGTTATTTAGTAAAAGAACAAGCTGTTTTTGTAAGCATATTAGATAGTAATTTAAGTAGTCAGCCAATTTTCTACTTATCGAATACAAGAAATAACCACTCTCAATTACAAATAGCGAAAGAAGGCTTTTACATACTAACACATTATAATACACATGGAATTCTTCATTTATTAGATTGGAATTTTAATGTGCAATGGTCTAAAGAAATACATTTTGATGATCTTGAAAATGGCTTAAGGCAATTTAATTTCAACATCGAAACTAATAGAATAGTTACAACGGCTTATAATCAAAAAAATCAATCTTTACTAGTTTGTAGTGAAGATCAATTTATTACTTGTAAAACTCAAATATTAAAACCTTACAGTGTTGAAGGGATAAAATGTGATATTAAAGAATTAGATATAGACTTTAAACAAGAAGGAATAAAACCTATTCAGTATAAGGGAGATGTACAGGACATTAGTTCAAATATTATTGAGTATTGTCCATCCATCATTGCAGATTTAAAAAAGAGTACCATAACTGCAAATCCTGATTGTATCCTTCCATCTGGCGGACAATCTACAATTTCGGTTCAGTTAGTAGATGCGAATGGTAATGCTATCACAAATGGCGCAAATACAGTTGTAATTAACACCTCTTTTGCAAATATAAGTACAACAACTAACAATAATAACGGAACCTATACAGCAGTACTGACTTCGGCTTCGCCAGGAAATGCAACGTTGAGTTTTACTGTTAATGGTCAAAATGCTGGTCAAACAGTAAATGTTACGATTTCAAAAAACTGTGATGATATTGGCAATCAAGTAGATTTGCAAAATAGTACTATTACCGCTGCTTCAGATTGTATTCAACCACCTAATGGGCAATCTGTAATTACAGTTCAGCTAATAGATTCCAATGGCAATCCAATTACTAATGGTAACAGTACAGTTGTAATTAGTACCTCTTTGGGAAACATAAATACAACAACCAACAATAATAATGGAACATACACAGCGATACTAACTTCAACTTCTGTAGGTATAGCAATACTAAGTTTTACTGTAGATGGAAATAATGCCAGCCAAACGGTTAATGTTACAGTTTCTCAAGATTGTAATGATACAGGAGGCGAAGTCGATCTAAATGTTAGTACAATTACTGCTAACCCAAATCAAATACAAGCCAACGGTACATCTACATCAACAATAACTGTTCATCTTTTAGATAGTAACGGCAATCCTATAACTACAACACTTCCTGTAACTATTGTATTTGAAAATGGAACAAGTTTTCAAGCTACCTTAAGTACTACTAATAATCAAGGTGGAGGTGTTTATACAGCAATATTGCAATCAGCAAATAACGAGCAAGAACAAGTCGAGCTAAGTTTTGTGGTGGGCACTCAAGAAGCTTTTGGAAATGTAGCATTAGTCAATATTTTTAAACGATTTATCATCAGTCCTAATGGTCATTTACAATCTCCTAGTTTATATTTACAAGCAGCAGGATCAACAGGGAATGATGGTAGTGTAAGTGGTGTTCATTTACGTTGGATGCTTAAAGGCTTCATAGGAAATACACATCTACCAAAAGGAAATCATGCAACAACAAACAATCATTTCAACAAACCGGATGATTTTGTGCGTATATATAGAGCTATTTATAATCCTCAATATACAATTTTAGATTTTCAGGAACTATCGCCAAATATTGTAGATAACAATCATTATTTGTGGATTTATCATTTAAATGGCAATCCGTTCTATGTGTATTTTAAAAATGCAGTTAAATATAATCAAGTAAAAGCGACAATTGACCCATTAACTTCAAGTTATAGTTTTATTCAATCCTATGGTTCTGAACTTATTGAAGTTGACCATAAAACAACATTATCTTTTGCAGTAACATTAAGAGGTATATCAGCTTCTACAGCCATTCAAGCAGAAACTTTATCTGTAGAAAACAATAATCTAACAGCTATTAAGTATGTAACGGCAAGAAAAGATTTTACAGAACAAGGGCGATTTGAAGAAGAAAATATAAGAGCGGTTAGGTTTAAAGCAAATCATGTAAAACAGCTTTTGTTTGAGAGATATGCAGATGCCTTGGAAACTAATACAGATCAAAACAATTGGTCATTTATTGGTGCTTATGCATTAACAGACGCAGATAGTATTGCTGAGAACAGATTAGAAGCCACCAGCGGTACTGCAGATATTCATGGACAATGGCCAAGATTTAATGACAATGAAACCGTAAACAAAGATAACTATATAAATCGATGGAACGGTACAGAAACGCAATCGTACGGTACAGAATATTATGAATATTACGACAGACGATTGAAAACAACCATCAAAAGGTATATAGAGATAACTGATGAACAGCCTACAAACCCAACTGCGATAGAAGCTATTCCATTTAGTACAACACTACCTGAAGGAGTAGAAACTCAAGACCAAGATGTTCAGAGTATTTCTAATTTGAAAATTCTACGATTAGGTTCTATGGACTATCATTTAGCAAGAATGATGGGATTAGGACACATTGATAATAGCATCAACACATCTCAACAAGAAGAAAAATATTTCTATCTGGCAGAATATGTTACTCTAGATAATATAAACAATGGTCAGCAAGATGCTAATGCAGAAGAAATTCAACATTTGTACTTGTCGCTGCCAACTGCAATGATTAATGAAAGGTTACCAATACCAGTTAATCTCTCAGAACCAATTTTAGGAACCAACAATCCTGAAGGCAATAGCTTAACAGGGTTAATCGATGAAGAAGGCTATTTATTTGATGGGAAGCAACGCTTTATCAGTTTGGTCATTGATGACTTACTAGAAAGTCAGACCAATATAGATTTTTATGAAACTAATGTACAATTCAGTACATCAGAATCTACAGAACCGGTATATTTAGGTCTAGAGTATAAATTATTCGATCCAGCAAATCCTAATGCTTCCAATTGGAGAAAACCTGAATTATCAAACACTTCAGATTTTCATAATTACATAGCAACTGGAACGCCAACTGTAGTAAATAATGAAACAATTCCATTACTAATTCCGGAAGCTGGAGAAACGCTCTTTTTACACAGAGAACGAGAAGAGGGCTGGCATCGATACAGTTCCTACAGCATTAACTGGTTCGGCCGCTCGCAAATGAGTACAATATTTTGGGATTTAGAAACCAAATTCAAACCTCAGAACCGATTGTTGCCGCCATCCAATGCAAAGGCTTGCTTGATTGTTGAAGAAAGTCCGTTAATGCTAACTTCTGCAGATGAACAGGCAATGTATAACACATTGGTGCAAAATAATGTAGCAGATAAAACCTTAATAAGATTGACTTTTGATCACCACATTGATCAAGATAGATTAACCTATCAAATTAATCAGGAATCAATGGGCTCATTTACTGATCCATTACATCCTGATGCTATTTTTAAAGATGATAAAGAGGTTTTTGCAGACCGTATTAATTTATTTTTCAGAAACAGACCTCCTAAAACTGTTGCTGGTAAAATTAAATCGATAGAGCCTCATTCAAATAGTGCTTTAGCAATTATTAGAACAGAACCTTATCAATTAGTCTCTACAGGAGATGAAATTGTTCCTGAAATATCAAATGGTCAACTTTCACATTTTATAGGAAGTGTCTTTATGTTTAATAGTATCAAGTATATTATTCATGAAGTTGTGCAATCTACTATTTCTGGAGAAGGACCGATATTTACTGTCTATAAGCAAATTATTTCAGAAGCTATGATAAATGGCGCAGATCCTGATTCAAATATGCCGTTAGAATTACCAGTATTTTCAGGAATAACTATGTTTAATACTGTCGAAAATATGCTTACTGAAACTAACTGGCAAGTAGGCAATTCTGCAACGGTTAACAAGTTGGATTTTCAAATTCAAATTGAAGATGAAGACTGGTCAATCTATAGAGATGCAAAAATCCACAGAGAAGTTATAGATGAAGAAAGTATAAGTGGTGTGCCAGAACAAATTGTAGAAAAGTCTAGAGGTATTTGGAGAACTGCATTTATTGAAGAAGAATTGAGACCACAAGCCGTTTTTCCTGAACAATATGATATTGATGGAAGTATTGTTACTGAACTCATCCACAATGGGATGTACAAGATAACATTTCCAAATACATTAGAACATCATCCCCAATTTAATACACATAATATAGATTGGTATCAAGGAATTATTAGAATTCATACACAAAACAACCCGACTAGAAAACGTAAAATTTTAGAAGTTGTAAAAATTGAAAATGTTGGAACTACAACTCCGCTTATAGTTTATGCAATTGACCCTCAATATCCTGTTAATGTTTCCGATGATGATGCAGTTGAAGGTTTTGACCCTATATTAATAGGAAATCAAGAAGTGAATTTTTATCCGGGCTACCGTGTATATCTATATCATGATGTAGTACATCATTTAACTGAAGATGCTATTTTGCCTGATACGGGAGAAGGTTTACGCTATTCTATTTTTGGGTTACAGACTATAGATCCAAACCATCCTGAGGATGCTGCCAACTCCAGTGAGTGGTATGCATCAAAGATAGGGCAACCAGCTCCATTTTTTGCTCAGGAAATTATTAGACCTCAAACACCTTTGATGTCTAATGGAGAAGAATTTATTTATGCAACAAGACCTGACACTTTTGGTAAATCCACCTTTACCTTAACACCAGGGTTTTTGCATACTCCACATGGCGTTCAATTTTATAGAACCAATGATGATGCCATATTAAATGCATTATACAAGCCAAGTACGCTATTAGAAATAAAAACCAAATTAAAGGGAGATTTAGACCCTAAATTGCATTTAGTAAAGCGTTGGCAAAATCTATTAGAGTTCGATTTGGAATATGATGAAACATTTCAAACCGATGGACAGTTCTTTTTATATCCAGAAGATGAAACAGGTTATAGATTTCCAATGCCTGATAAATACTATCTGTACAAATCCATAAATGATATTTTAGAATATAGAAACCAAAATTATGGAACAAATCACAATTTACTAGATCTAGGTAATCCTGACGATGATTCAGATAATGGAGTTATAGGAACATTAGCTTTCTCACATATTGTTATTCCTGCAGTACCAAGTGAAGGTATAAACGATGGTGTAACACTTATGGATTATATGAAATCTGTTATTTATAATGCTTTTACACCATTGACCGAAATACCATTAATGCATCAATATATTAATGATTCCAATTATCAGCCTATTGCAAAAAAGCAAGTAATACGTGATGATAATGGTTTATTGTTAGCTCCAACAGACCCAAAATTTGATATGGCTCCAATGGCTAAGAAATTATCAAATGACTCGATTCAAAATATTCCAGGGGCTGAAACTGCGGTATTATTTACTGATTTTAATTTAGATGGAACATCTGACAACCTGTATTTCTATGCTATTAGGGAAATGGGGAATACAATGCAATTAGGAGATTACAGTACAATCTTAGGACCAATTAAGCTAGTAAACACTAAACCACCACAAGCACCTGAAATTAGAAGGATAATGCCTGTATTACAAAATGATAATTTAGGCATATTAACCGGAGTTTCTGTAGAAATTAATGCATATCCAAAAATTCAAAATATTAAACAGCTTAAATTGTACAGAACACTAAATCCAGCTAAAGCCTTATCGGTAAGATCTATGGATTTAATCAAAACAATTGATTTAGAAGTTGATGGGCAAATTGATAATAATATTTGGAAAATAAAAGATGAGTTTGCTGATTTAGGTTATATACCTTATAGTGATCCATTATATTATAAAGTCACTGCTTTAAGAGAAATTACCTATGCGGATGGAAGTAATATAGTAGATGCCACTCATCCCGAAATTACGGAATATGCACCATCAGAACCTTCAAAGTTATTAATAAGTAGTATAGTGGAGACTACAAGTCCAGAGTCACCAACATTGCAGTATAATTTTGATCCAGATACATCTGATACAACTCTAATACATCATGTGATTTTGAAATGGGAAAAGAAAGTTCATAACGGAAAATATCATGTATATAAGATGAACAATCAAGGGAACTGGATAAAGATTCATACTTTAAGTTCAAACTTACAAGAGATTCAACTTCTAGCAGCAGATACTTCATTAGAGAATGGAACACTTTCAATTGAAAATGACGGAGGAAGTCCAATATATCACCATTTCAAAGTTATTTCTGAAAACTCTGTTGGAATGCTCAGTACAGAAGATAAAATTATGACACTTCCAAACGAAAACAATATAGCTTCAGAAGAAGGTATAGGTGATATGATTATAGAAAATACAAATATAGTTAGATAACAAAAAAAGAATAAATATGTCAAATAGAAACGATTTAAAACAATACTTTGAAACTGGAAAAAAACCGACACAGCAAGAGTATGAAGACTTAATTGACAGTACAGTTAATAAATCTGATGATAAAGCAAATTTAGAGGAAGCTGCTAATGAAGCTATAGATGACAAATATATAACTCCAAAGACAGCTAAACGAGCAGTTGAAACACACCTTCCAAATGCTACAACATCTCAAGCAGGTATTGTAAGACGATCAACAGCAACAGAAGTTGATAGTGGCGCAAATGTTAATGCCTATGTAACCCCATTAAATACAAGAAATATTATAGAGGATTTAGCACCTGGCTTAGCTCCGGTACAAAGTGTTAACGGGTTAGATGGTCATGTAGTTTTAAATTTAGGGAATTCTAGTACTGACAGAGGCAGTACACGAGAAGGCATTCTTAAGTTTTATTACACACCAAACAGTACAACAGATATTTTTCACATAAAATTGCCTTATAGGACAGACACAGATAATAAAATGTTTTATCTAAAAGCATCTGGATATGCTTATCAAAGTTCTGAAATTATTGATATTGTCTGGGTAGGCTATTGTTATCAAAGTGGATCTACTGGAAATAAACTGCTACGTACTCAAACAGATGTCAGTAGATCGTCAAGTATTACGGCAGGACAATATGAAGGGTCTGATAAACATATTTATTTGTGGCTAAAAGTCGGCAATACAAATCATACAACGTTTAAAGTGGATAGTATGCGAGTTGGTAACGGTACTTTACTTGAAGATGGTGCTTTACAAGTAATAGTAAGTGATCAGTTGGAGTTATAGTATAATCTAACTGATTTCTCTAATAATCTTTTTAGTAATTAGGGAAATTCATAATGCACAAAATCAAATTTTTATAATTTTTTTATAACTCTTAAGATTATCCGTATGTATTTCTAATAAATATATACCAGTTGATAAAACACTTACATCTATTTGATTTTGGGTTTTATTGATGTTTATTTTATACATGAACTTTCCTTGAATATCATATATATTAATATGTGAAATATTTTTTTTGCTTTCCACATATATGTAGTCTTGTGTTGGATTTGGAAATAATACTATTTCATTAGATATAATGTCATTTTCTGTAACCGATAGACTAGACGATTCTAAGTTTAAAATAAAAATATCTCTGCTGCCATTTGAGTCAACTTCGAAAACATCAGTTTCAGGATCAAAATCTACAGTATTACGAAATGCTCCAATAATTAAAATATTAAAATTACTATCTACATCAATCGAATTTACAGATTCAGAACCAGAACCACCTATTTGTTTTACGTACATAAAATTACCAATAGCGTCCAACTTATGAATAAATATATCTCCACTACCGTTTGATGTTAAATTAAATACGGTACTTTGATCTGGATCAAAATCTACAGTAGAAAGAAATCTTCCAGTAGTGTAAACATCACCATTACTATCTAAAGCAATTGAATTTCCTGTATCAGAACTCGAGCCTCCAAAACTCTTGGCCCATACATAATTACCACTTTGATCTAATTTCAAAATAAATGCATCTGTATTTGCTACTGAAGTTAATTCGTTTGTTTCTGATGGAGAAGGATTGAAATCTACAGTATCTCTAAACGAACCTGTTACATAAACATTTCCACTATTATCGGTTGCGATATCATTTCCTATATCTGAATTGGAAGCACCAAATGATTTTGCCCAAATAAAATTACCATTTAAATCTAATTTGACAGCAAAAATATCACTATCATTACTTCCTCCATCAGAAGTTAAATTAAATGTTCCAGAGCCCGGATCAAAATCTACAGTGAATGAGAAAATACCAGTTAGATATATAGAACTGTTATTATCTATTTGAATTGAATGTCCAGAACCTTCAGATTGGGCGTTATTGTCCTTAAGTGCCCGTACGAAAATAATATTCCCTGAATTATCTATTTTGCAAATAAAAATATCATCTCCATTCCCTGAATTACTAGAACTAATATTTACGAAAGTTCCAGAACCAGGATCATAAGATATAGTTCCTCTAAAATTTCCTGTTACATAAAGATTGTCAGAAGAATCTTTATCCATAGACATGCTCTCAACTGATAAAGATGATCCTGGTATGTCTGTAACCCATAAAAAATTACCATTAGAATCGTATTTGGCAATAAACATATTTCCGCTACCAGAAAAAAGAGTTGTTGAGTTTGCACTTGGATCAAAATCTACAGTGCCTAAAAAATCACCTAATACAAAAATGTTCCCTGAAGAATCTGTAATAATTGATATTCCATCATCATTACTCGCTCCTCCTATTTGTTTCACCCAAAGTAAATTTCCAGTAGTATCTAATTTTGCAAAAAAAACATCTGTTTGTCCATTAGAAATCAAAGTCACATTTCCAGATTGAGTATCAAAACCCACAGTTTCTGTGAAAATTCCTGTAATATAAATATTATTAGCATCTCTATGAACTGCTTGCCCTATATCAAATGAATTCCCTCCATAAGTTTTCACAAAGTCTAAATTGACATCTTGAGCAAAAAGGGATACGGAAAAAAGTAATAAAAAGATTAATCGTAACATTTTTTTTAGGTTTTATCAAAGTTAATCATTGTCAGGCTGTAAATGAATTTTAATAGTATATTTATAAATTATACTGTTTGAATTTCCTATACCTAGAAGAGTATTTATGCTAAGTTAATAATTATATATCAAGCTGATTTGTTTATTTTTAAGATCAATGTCCTTTCCTCTCAATCTACAGCTTTTATGTTTCTTAAAAAACGTATGCAATGAATTGAGTAAACTATCTCAAATACGAATCATTTTTATTCATATACTCACGGATCTGTTTGACTTGTTGATCTGTGTAAACTTTATGTGTTTTGGTCTTTCTTTTAATTTGTGAATAGCTTTTACAGGTTCGTCTGTTCATTCTCCTTGCTTATTATTTTTTTTAAAGAATAAAAAAAACAGCAATTTTACAACGTTTCAAGGCTTTGATGTCGATTGTATCTAAATCATTTTCTTTTAACCATTTTGAAAACCTCTTATAATGTTCTTTGATCGTAATTCTAGCACGAACAGACCAATAAACTTGGCAAATCTAACACTTCTAGGTATAGTTATTCATGTTACACGGTAACTAGCTCCTATCCTTAACGCGAAAACAGTAATGCGTCATGCTGAGTGGAGTCGAAGCATCCTTAATGCAACTATTTTAAAAAGGTATCGGGAAAGGAATTTCAATAGGTCCAATAGCGCAAATAATATTATAGCCAATAACCCATCCAAGTTCGCCATCACATTCTAAAATGTAAGCTACTGCACAAATAGTACAAAGAGGATTGTACGGATTAACGCCGCAAGTAATGGTTCGAACACCTTTTAAATCACAATCATCATACTCATCCGGAACGCCGCTTGTAATTGTACAATCTTCATCAATGATAGCTAAACCACCTACAAAAGTGACACAGCCATAACGAACTTCATCTCCTTTGGCAATTGAATTCAGTTGATTTTCAATATACGCTTCTGGATTACTAGCAAACCTTTTAGGAATGCGATTAAACTCCCCAATTGAAGTTAATAAACTGCTTTTCAACTCAACAGCATTATCTTCAAAAGCATCTGTTTCTGTATTCACGGTATCAGTCTGACATGCAAAAAAAGCAAAAAACGATACAATTAAAATGTAACTAAGTTTTTTCATGATTTTGGTTTTTTAGATTAGTAATACTAAGTTAAATAATCTAAAAATCAAACACTTACGGTAATGACGTACATTGTGCAAGTCGAAATCTAGCGTTATGTTATAGTTTTCCCTTAACTCTAGTCTAATTAACAAAATCAACCTAAAAAACATAAAATATTGCTGCAAAAAGGCAATCTTTCTTCTTTTTGGGAATTTCTTATCATAGAAAACCCATAAAAAACGCGAGTTTATCACAGATTTTATCAAATTTTTCAAAAAGAAATGTATTTTTACCTTTCTGTATACTAAATACGTCAAATTTTAGTTTTAAAAATACTAAATAGATCACCTTGAAAAAAACACTACATATATCGGTAATACTTTCAGTACTAGGAATTTTACTCTATAGCTGTTCTACCAAAAAAGATACATTCATTAACAGAAACTTCCATTCTGTCACCACAAAATACAATGTGTTGTTCAACGGAAAAGTTGCTTTTGAAGAAGGAAGAGAAGCTTTAATGAATGCATACATTGATAACTATTGGGAAATTCTTCCAATAGAACGTATGGAAATTTTGGACGATTTAACGCTTCCAGGACAAGGAGGAAAAAACCCAAACTTCAAAAAAGCAGAAGAAAAAGCGGTAAAAGCAATTCAGAAGCATTCCATGGACATCAAGGGTCGCCAGCGAAATCCGCAAATGGATGAAGCGTATTTATTACTAGGACAAGCACGGTATTTCGATCAGCGATTTATTCCTGCATTGGAGGCTTTCAATTATACCATTGGTGAATATCCAAATAGCGATAAAATCAATCAAACTAAAATTTGGAGAGAAAAGACACACTTGCGTTTGGAAAATGAAGAATTCGCAATTGCCAACTTAAAAAGACTGATAAAGTTTGAAAAACTAGAAGATCAAGAATATGCAGATGCTAATGCTGTATTGGCTCAGGCATATATCAATTTAAAACACAAAGACAGTGCTGTGCAAGTCTTAAAACGTGCAGCTTCATCTACAAAAATCCGTGAAGAGCAAGGACGTTACAATTATATCATTGGGCAATTGTTTAACAGATTAGGTTACAAAGACAGTGCAAATATTGCATTTGATAAAGTAATTGATCTTAACAGAAAATCGCCTCGTGTATACATGATCAATGCAAAAATTGAAAAAGCGAAGAACTTTGACTTAGAAACAGGAAACAAAGAAGAATTTTTGGAAATGCTAACCGATTTGTCGGAAGATCGTGAAAATAGACCTTTCTTAGATAAAATATACCGTCAATTAGGAGAATATCATTTAGGAGAAGATTCATTAAAGTTAGCAGAAGATTTCTTTAATAAATCACTTCGCAAAGTGCAAACAGACAAACACTTAAAAGCATTAGATTACGAAAATATTGCTGCTTTACGTTTTGATGATGCCAACTATAAAGATGCAGGAAAATATTATGATAGTACCTTACTAAATTTAAAAAAGAACACACGTAAGTTTAGAAGAATTGAAAAGAAAAGAGCAAACCTCGATGACGTAATTGCGTATGAAGATGTAGCAAAATTAAATGATAGTATTTTAATGGTAGTCAACTTCTCTGAAGAAGAGCGTACTGCGTATTTCCAAGAGCATATTGATAAGTTAAAAGAAATTGAAGCTGCAAAGAAAGCCAAAGAAGAACAGGAAAAAAGTTTTGCCGACAATGAATTTGCTTCAAGCAGAAACAAAGGGCCAAAAAATGGTGGCGATGAATTCTACTTTTACAACCAAACAACAGTTGCGTATGGTAAAAATGAATTCCGTAAAAAATGGGGCGATCGTGCTTTAGAAGATAATTGGCGTTTGTTTAATAAAAACGTTATTGTAAAAACGAGTGCAGAATCTGCTACAGCAGAAGGAGGAGGAAGTTCAGAAGGGAAAGCAGACATTTACTCAGTAGCGTTTTACACAGATAAAATTCCAACAGACGAAAAAGTAATTGACAGCATTGGAAAAGAACGCAACTTTGCATACTACCAATTAGGGTTAATCTACAAGGAAAAGTTTAAAGAATACGAATTGGCTGCAAACCGATTGGAGCAGTTATTGCAAAACAATCCAGAAGAAAAACTGATCCTTCCATCAAAATATAATTTATATAAAATTTATACACTTTTAGAAGATTCAAGCAAAGCAGATCAATACAAAAGTGATATTTTAAACAATCATGGTGACAGTCGTTATGCGCAAATCTTACGCAATCCGCAAGATGTAATCGCTTCCGACGAAAACAGTCCAGAAAGTTTATATGCCAATACTTATAAAAAGTTTGCAGCTCAAGACTTTGAAGGCGCATTAAATGATGCCGAAAAGTACATTCAGCAATTTACAGGAGAAGAAATTGTACCCAAGTTTGAAATGCTAAAAGCCATTACTATTGCCAGATTAGATGGTTTTACTGCATACAGAGAAGCGTTGAATTATGTAGCACTCAACTACCCAAATAACGAAGAAGGAAAACGTGCGCAGCAAATCATCAAATCGTCACTGCCAAAAATAGCCAATAGAGCAGCTGCAAAAGATGATGAGTCAAAGAGTTTTAAAATCATTTATGCGTTTCAGAAAAATGAAACAGAAGCAATGGATGCGCTCGAAAAAACAATCAATCAAGCATTTGAAGATCGTGGATACAATTCACTTTCAATATCACGCGATGTATATGATAGAAGTCAGAAATTTATTGTCATCCATGGATTCAAAACCAAGTTAGCCGCTGTAAGTGTTGAAGACATGTTGGAAACAGGACCTAATTATATGGTTGAAAAACAAAATGTAATTATGTCTGCTGAAAATTATCAAACTGTACAAATACATAAAAATATAGAAGAAATTAAATAATAGCCAATCAACTAAACAATCCCTCAAAACTAGCCTATACCATGTTTTCAGAATCAAAAAAAGGTCGCAACAACGAAACTACGCGCGGACAATCAAATCGAATTGGAAAATCAACAAGCATCAAAGGTGATGTCGTCTCAAAGTCTGACTTTAGAATTGACGGAAAACTAGACGGTAGTGTAGAAACTACAGGTAAAATAGTCATAGGTCAAAGTGGTATCATTACAGGAAAAGTAACCTGTGCTAATGCAGACATTCAAGGACGTTTTCATGGAGAATTGGTAGTTTCAAACTTACTTACATTAAAAAGTTCGGCTGTCATTGAAGGTGATGTTACAGTAAGTAAATTGTCTATAGAACCAGGAGCTACATTTAATGCTACCTGTACAATGAAAACAGGAATCAAAGAACTCAAATCAAGTGAAGGAAAAAAAGCCGATAAAACCGCTTAATAAAGCAATGCGTTTAAGTGGTGCAGGTTTGCAAATGGGACTTACCATTTATGCCTGCAACTATCTTGGAAATTGGCTTGATATAAAATACAATCAAACTTTTTGGGAAACTAGTCTGACGCTTTTTGGCGTTTTTGCAGCTATGTATTTGGTTATTATGCAAGTATTAAAAATTACAGATGATGCTTAGAGAAATACTCATATATATGCTAGCATTTGGTATGTTGTTTTTCTTGGGCGATTTCGCACACAACTACTATATTGAAACTCAAGAAATTTCACTCGGTTTTTCCTTGCGAAACATGTATGCATTTCACGCATTCTTTTCCTTGCAACTCTGCATTGTATTTGCTTTGTTGTCTAACAACGAAAAACTACGTCCACAATTGGGATTCATATACTTAGGGTCATTTGTTTTAAAAATGATCGTCTTTTGTATCGTTTTCTACAATCCATTATTTACGGTAGAAAAACTCTCAAATACGCAGCGTATTTCGCTTATAATTCCTATGATCGTTTTTCTAATTTTGGAGGTCTATTTTATCATCAAAATCTTGAACAAAAATCATTCTCAGAAATAAAGTTGAAAAAAAGGCTGTTTTTCTAATTAATTGTTTAATTTTGCGCAGAATTTACGAAGGGTAATTTTTGAATAAATCAATTATGAAGATAGTACAAAAATCTATCAAGTTTCTTACAGTAGTTGCGATTGCACTATGTTCTTTCAATGTTTTTGCTGGTGATTCTGGTGATAAACATGACAAACAAGATAACGGAGAAATCTATGGTAAAGATAAGGTAGATCCTTATATTTTACATCACATCCAAGATTCTCACGATTTCAATCTTTTTTCTTATACAAATGATGTAGGTGAAAGAAAACATGTTGGTTTTCCATTACCCGTAATTGTATACACAAGTCAAGGAATCAAAACGTTTATGTCTTCTGAATTTCATCATAATGATGATGGAACAGAAATTGTTGAAAAAGACGGTGTAAAACTTGCTAAATTTCATGGGAAAATCTACGAATTAGAAGCTGGAGCAACTAAAATTGTAGAAGACGATCATCATCACCCTGCTAATGCGCACAAAGTATTAGATTTATCCATTACAAAAAGTGTTGTAGGAGTATTATTAGTTGGTTTACTATTATTCTTCTGGTTCTCTTCATTAGCACGTCAATACAAGAAAAGAAAAGTACCTACAGGTTTCGGTCGTGTATTAGAGCCTTTGGTATTATATGTTAGAGACGAAATTGCACGTCCAAACATTGGTGACAAACACTACAGAAGATTTACTGGATATTTAATGACAGTATTCTTTTTTATCTGGTTATTAAACTTATTAGGGTTAACACCAATAGGTTTCAACGTAACAGGTCAGTTAGCAGTAACTGCATGTTTAGCACTATTCACTTTAATCATTTATACAACAAGTGGAAACAAACACTATTGGGGACACATCTTATGGATGCCAGGAGTGCCAGTTTTAATACGTCCAGTATTAGCTGTAATTGAATTAGCAGGAACATTTTTAATTAAGCCATTTTCATTACTAGTGCGTTTGTTTGCAAACATATCTGCAGGACACATTGTAGTAATGAGTTTAATCGCGATCATGTATACATTAAGAGAATCTATGGGACTTGGTGGTTCTATGGCATTATCTTTTATATTATCATTTTTTATCACATTAATAGAAGTATTAGTTGCCTTCTTACAAGCATATATCTTTACAATGCTATCAGCATTATTCATTGGTATGGCAGTAGAAGAAGCGCATCACTAAATAAAGAATTTGTTTAATTTTTAAATCAATACTATGGAACCAGTAACTTACAATTTAATTGGAGCAGGATTAATCGTAATCGGAGCAGGAATTGGTCTTGGTCAAATCGGAGGAAAAGCAATGGAAGGAATTGCGCGTCAGCCAGAAGCGACTAACAAAATTCAAACTGCAATGATTATCATCGCTGCACTTTTAGAAGGTTTAGCATTTGGTGCTTTATTCTTAGGAAAATAAGAACCGAACAAAAAATAAGTATTCTCCTGCAACGGTTGGTTGCAGGGAATACTTAAAATTAAACAGAAATAACACTATAATTACCTTATACAATGGATAAGTTGTTAAATGATTTTTCGCCAGGACTATTTATAATCCAAACAATATTATTATTACTATTAATATTTTTAATGGTAAAATTTGCTTGGAAACCAATCTTAAACTCTTTAAACGAAAGAGAATCAGGGATTCAAGATGCGTTGGACGCGGCTGAAAATGCAAAGAAAGAAATGCAAAACTTGCAATCAGATAACGAAAAGTTATTAAAAGAAGCACGTGCAGAAAGAGAAGGAATGTTGAAAGAAGCGCGTGAAATCAAAGAAAAAATGATCGCAGACGCTAAAGGTGAAGCACAAGAGCAAGCAAACAAAATGATTGCTCAAGCACAAGAAAGCATCCGTAGTGAAAAGCAAGCTGCATTAGCAGAGTTAAAAACCCAAGTAGCTAACATTTCTGTAGACATCGCAGAAAAAGTAGTTCGTGGTGAATTAGCAGACAAAAAGAAGCAATTATCTTTAGTAGATAAAATGCTTGAAGACGTTACACTAAACTAATAACAATACGATGGCAGGATCTAGAGCAGCAATACGCTACGCAAAAGCGATCTTAAGTTTAGCACAAGACCAAAATGCAGGTGAAACTGTAGCAAAGGACATGGACGGAATCGTAAAAACGGTTGCAAATAGCAAAGACTTAAAGTCAATGCTAAACAGTCCTATTGTAAAACCTGAAATTAAGAAGTCAGCTTTACAAGAAATCTTTACAGGAGTTCATGCAATATCTGAAGGATTGATCGACATCCTAGTAGCCAACAAACGTGTTGATTTATTAGACGATGTAGCAGCACAATACAGCATCTTATTTGATGCATCACAAGGAAAAGAAACAGCAGTAGTAACTACAGCAGTTCCATTAACTGATGCGCTAAGAGAAAAAGTATTAGCTAAGGTAAAAGACCTTACGGGTAACCAAGTAACAATAGAAAACAAAATCGATGAAAGTATCATAGGTGGATTTATTCTACGTTTGGGAGATTTGCAATACAATGCAAGCATTTCAAACCAATTGAGTAACCTAAAACGATCTTTCTCTCAAAATTAAATACTAAATAGAATGGCAGAAGTTAAAGCTGCTGAGGTATCAGCAATATTAAAAAAGCAACTTTCAGGATTTGAAGCAACAGCTTCATTAGACGAAGTTGGAACTGTACTACAAGTAGGTGATGGTATCGCACGTGTATACGGATTAGCTAACGCTCAATACGGAGAATTAGTAGAATTTGACAGCGGACTTGAAGGGATTGTATTAAACCTTGAAGAAGATAACGTTGGTGTGGTTTTATTAGGATCTTCACAAAGTATCAAAGAAGGTGGAACCGTAAAACGTACACAACGTATTGCATCTATCCAAGTGGGAGAAGGAATTGTTGGACGTGTTGTAGACACATTAGGAAGTCCTATTGATGGAAAAGGTCCTATTGAAGGAACAACATACGAAATGCCTTTAGAGCGTAAAGCACCTGGAGTTATTTATCGTGAACCAGTTACTGAACCATTACAAACAGGAATTAAAGCAATTGATGCAATGATCCCAGTTGGTAGAGGACAACGTGAATTGGTAATTGGAGATAGACAAACTGGAAAAACAGCAGTTTGTATTGATGCAATTCTAAATCAAAAAGAATTTTACGATGCAGGTGAGCCTGTATATTGTATATATGTTGCCGTTGGACAAAAAGCTTCAACAGTAGCACTTATTGCAAAGACTCTTGAAGAAAAAGGAGCTTTAGCATACACAACAATAGTAGCTGCAAACGCATCAGATCCTGCTGCAATGCAAGTATATGCACCATTTACTGGAGCATCTATTGGAGAATACTTTAGAGATACTGGAAGACCAGCATTGATTGTTTATGATGATTTATCTAAGCAAGCAGTTGCATACCGTGAGGTATCTTTATTACTTCGTCGTCCACCAGGACGTGAAGCATACCCTGGAGATGTATTCTACCTTCACTCTCGTTTATTAGAGCGTTCTGCAAAAGTGATCAACAATGATGCTATTGCAAAGGAAATGAATGACCTTCCAGACTCGTTGAAACCTCTTGTAAAAGGTGGTGGATCGTTAACAGCATTACCAATCATTGAAACACAAGCAGGAGATGTATCTGCATATATTCCAACAAACGTAATTTCGATTACTGATGGACAGATCTTCTTAGATGGTGATTTATTTAACTCTGGTGTTCGTCCAGCAATTAACGTAGGTATTTCTGTATCTCGTGTTGGTGGTAACGCACAGATTAAATCAATGAAAAAAGTATCTGGTACGTTAAAACTAGATCAAGCACAATATCGTGAATTAGAAGCATTCGCAAAGTTTGGTTCTGACTTAGATGCAGTTACATTAAATGTAATTAACAAAGGAAAGCGTAACGTGGAAATCTTAAAGCAAGCACAGAATGATCCGTTTGCAGTAGAAGACCAAGTTGCAATTATCTATGCTGGATCTAAAAACTTATTAAAAGACGTTCCTGTAAACAAAGTGAAAGAATTTGAAAGAGATTTCATTGAATTCTTAAACGCTAAGCACAGAGGTGTTTTAGATACGTTAAAAGCAGG
>NZ_JBOEFY010000019.1:0-60238 GCF_050633145.1 Kordia sp.
TTTCTTTTATATCTGAAGAACGATATTTATAATACAAATCTTTTAAAGAATCATAAGACATATTCCTTAAAGAATCATTGGAACTCTGAGAAAATGAAATCGAAGAAATAAATAGAAAAAAGAGGGTGTGAAATATGCTTTTTACTTTCATATAAAAGAAAATGAATTATAGTATGCTATCGAATTTAACGATTAAATATAAATGATTCTAATCAAATAGTATAAAAAAATAAATATATCAGAAGGTTTTGTTTGTGAGGTTTTTAGAAAGCTTGTAGAACGATTTTTTGCAAACTATAATTATCGAATTGCGGTTTATTTCTCTTGTGTATACAATACATTCGCCCTAGTTTTACTTTGTATTTATAATTACAGACATACAAGTCGTTTGTTATAATTTGGGGGAATTAACTCGAACGACAAAAAAAGCGCATCGTATAATTGATGCGCTTTTGTAATGTTTTAAATTAAGGGGAATTTAATTATAGATCGGGAACAGTATCAGTACATAGATCAGTTAATGCTGGGGTTCTTAATGATGTTCCCCCTACTATTTTTGATATTAGAAGATTAGAAATAATGCTCTTTTTTAAATTTAGTTTCTTGTCTTTTTTCATCCTAATTTGAAATTAATTAATTATACTATGTTTTATCAAAAACTAAGCCAAAAAAAAGCGTATCAATTATACGATGCGCTTTTGTGCATATTATACATGGTCGAAGTTATTCTTTTTTACTTTTACCTTTTTGATATAACATGACGATAGAAAACCAGTTTTTTCTTTAAAAGCTTTTGTAAATGTTCCAGTAGATTTAAAGCTTAATTCGGTAACTATTTCTCTAATTGTATGACTCTAATACTTTATCTTCTTGCAACTGTTTCAGTGCATATTCAATTCGTAATGTATTAAATGAACTTTTGTTGACTCTCTTTATGAATTACTTTTTTGAAAGGGAACTTAAAAAACGAATAATAAAAAAAGCGCATAAAGAAATTTATGCGCTTTTGGATGTAATTAATAATCAAAACATTTTAGCAAGTTGCACGATTTCGAGTTTCTTGTCCTTCATCGCCACAAATATCACTTTCTGACCTTGTTTTAATAGTAGTAGGGCAATCACTCATAACATCAGTATTACAAACTTCTGAACCTGCACATTCACAGCTAGGTTCTTGTGGATCATTACCAGTTTGACAATGTGTGGTAACGCCTCCAAATAAAGAGTTCTGATTATTGATTCCTGCAATTTTAATTTTTCCTAATTTTAATTTTTTTTGTTTCTTCATGACAATATGTTTTAGAGGGTTCGAAAGTAGTTTAGTAATGTGTAAAAACAAAACAAGACACCCTTTAATTCGATAATTAAAGGCTCTTAAACGTCTTCTGAGCTATTGATTTTATTGATGTTTTTAATATAATAGGATGGATAGATACCCGTTTTGTTTTTAAAGGCTCTAGAGAACGAATCTGGTGATTTAAAACCTAGTTCAGACGCAATAGACTTGATGTCATAAGAACGAAAAAGCTTATCTTGTTTTAGTCTTTCCAGTGCATATGTAATACGCAAATTGGTAATATATTGAATGAATTTTTGCTGCTTTTCGGAATGAATCACCTTCGATAAATAGGCTTTATTTGTCTTTACTTTTTTTGCTACAAAAGCCAAATCACAATTGATGTCTAGAAACTGTTTCTTGTGTTCAAATTTGTCAAGTTCAATCAC
Organism: Kordia sp.; assembly: GCF_050633145.1. Taxonomy (GTDB): domain Bacteria; phylum Bacteroidota; class Bacteroidia; order Flavobacteriales; family Flavobacteriaceae; genus Kordia. The sequence goes on from NZ_JBOEFY010000019.1 coordinate 1,726, forward strand.
AATTTGTTGAACCTTTTCTTCATCGATCGTCAATGTAGATGTTGACTTCTTTTCCTTTGTAACATCAACTATTTGCTTTTTAGTGTCCAGCTCTTTTAAAAGAGAATTGAACTTCATTTGATTTTGTCGCTGTTTATTTTTGCTATATACTATAAATAGTAAGAAAAGAAAAATAAGTATCGCAATGATGATAAGTGCAAAAGTGTAATTCTCTTCTTTCTCTTCTTTTGCTGAAATTAATTTTCTTATTGTATCTTCTAATTGCTCTATATCATGATCTCGAATAGCACTTTTTACATTTTTACTAACATGCTCATTAATCTTATTGTTCTCTTGGTATAATCTCCAATATTTTAATGTGCTTTCTCCATCACCTTTTTTACTAAAGAGGTCTGTTAGAGTATAATATGTTCGATCTAAAAGTAAATAATTATCAACATTTTTTTGAGAGATAGAGTCAGTCTTCTTTAAAAAATCAATAGCTTTTTCTTCTTGATCTAAATTTTTATAACTGACTCCAATATAATAATAGATACTTGGAAGTAAATCTTTGTTTTCTTGTTTAATTGCTTTTTCTTCTGCAATACTTAATTCTGATATAGCCTTTTCATAATTTCCTTTCTCGTGATTTATAATTGCCTGTTCAGTTAAAAAAGAAACATATCCAGAATCATCATTAATACGTATAGATTCTTTTAAGCCAATATCATTATATATCTTGGCGGAGTCTAACAAGCTATTTTTCAAATCTTCTCTGCTTATGGCATATTTTACATATGTATCCGATAATGCCATCAGCGTATTTGAGTATGAATAAGTACTGAAGTTAGATATTCGTTCTTTTTCAGAAAATGATCTGTAATCGTTGTAATTTTTTAGTAGAATTTTTAAAGCAGCTTTTTGGTCACCTAAAATGTTTTCTATCAAAGCAATATTGTATGAAATCATATATGTCATACGAGGATCAGAATCCTTATAAAAATTGTATGCTATACTATATTTATCAAAAGCTTCTTCATATTTCCCATAATCATACAGAAACTTACCTTTTAAAAATATAGAGAAATATTCTAAGTTTTTATTTCTTAATTTATCAACGGCAATACTTTTAGCGATATCTATATATTCATGTGCTTTTTCATAATTACGATCTTTACTTTCTAGTACTGAAAATCGTTTGTAAGCTTCAAATAATTCTCTATCATCACCACTTTTTTTAGCATTATTAAAAAGCTTGTTAGCATATACTTTTGCTTTATTTCTATTCTTATAAAAAGAATTTTTGTAAAGTATATTTAATTCTTTATCGGAATATTTTGCCAGTGAATCACTTATAGGTTCTCGTTCTTGAGAAAATAAATTAAGCGTTGACGTATATATACAGAAAAGCAGTAATAGCTTTAAAAAAGTTGAGGGAGTTATAAAGCGCATAAAAATAAAATGTAAAGTATAAATATTGATGGTGAAATTAAACTCTTATATATTATTTGTAATAGGAAATAGTGTATTGTTACATCAATAATCATACAAATCTAATAAAATATAGACCAACTAAATTTTTGACGAGATTTTTTTATTTTTTTTTGAAAGACTTTATAATCATTGGAAATACCCATCAAATTGACAACCGATAATCGACGAATTATAGATTGCTTTTGTTGTGAGCGCTATATTTTACTGTTAGTTTTATTCTGTATTATTAACTTTTAAAACACATTACATTATGAAAAAAAAGAGTTTAACAAGTCTTTCACTTAACAAGAAATCGATCTCTAAATTAAACACTAATGAAAACATTGTAGGTGGTGCAAGAACGATTTCATGCGTTCCTTTAGGTATTTGTTGTCCAACACATGACGCAGCGTGTCCTACAACAGCACCAGGTTGCGGAGGAACAGGGAATGATACTGCCGATTGTGAAACCAACCAGCATGGTTGTACAGTTCCAACATACTCAGTGTTTCTTTGCTAAAATTTTAAAAAATAAGAGATACTAAATTTAAGTATAAAAAAAACCTACGTTAATTAATTAACGTAGGTTTTTCATTTCATGATGATATTATAAATTATTCGCTAACTGGGTCAATGCCACAGGTTATTACTGAGACAGTTTCTTGAGCACGTGTTTTTTGAGTGCCAGTTTGTGTTTGATTATGACAGCCACCAGCCTCATCTGTATTACAATTATTCACTGTAGGACACGTGTTGCAAGTTTGTTCTTCTGTATATGGAACTGTATCACTATTAGTTAATGAGCCTCCTTTTAATTTATAGAGGTTGTGGTTTATTTTTGCAATCTTAATTTTCTTTAGATCTAATTTTTGATGCTTTTTCATTACAATAAAATTTTAATGTTAGGGATGAAAAGTAATTCTTGAATCGCTTATCACAAAAAAATAGAATCGATAATTCGTTTATTATCGATTGTTTTGTGAAAGTTTTTAACTTTCTGATTTGTTTATATTCTTAACGTAAAACGAAGGGTAAATCCCCGTATTTTTTACAAAGGCTCTAGAGAAAGAATCAGAAGATTTAAACCCAGATTCTTTAGCTATAGATTTAATGTCGTAAGCTCTAAATATTTTATCTTCTTTTAGTCTCTTAAGCGCATAGTTAATTCGAAGCTTTCTTATATAATCAGTAAATTTTTGCTGCCTATGTACATAAATAATCTTTGATAAATAGCCTTTGTTAATTTTTGCTTTTTTGGCAACATAGGCTAAATCACAATTTTGATCTAAGAACAGTTTCTTTTCTTCAAACTTATCTAACTCTTTTAAAACTTGAGCTATTTTTTGATCATCAATAGGAAGGTTTGTCGGTTTTTTTTGCTTTGAAATTGCTTTTTTACTAGTATCTTCTAGTTCGAGCATTAATTTCTTAAAAGCTAATTTATTTTTCTTTTGTTGCTTTTTGTAAAATAGAAAAAAGACAAATAGTAAGGCTACTAAAATCCCTATAATAATAATTGCTTTTGTGTATTGTTTTTTTTGTTTTTTAGTAGTGTTTGTGAGCGCCTTTATTTCTGAATTTAAAGGAGCAATATGATATTTTTGATGAATGTCCTGTCGTACAGTCTCTGTAAGATGTTCATTGATACGAGCATTTTCAATATATAAGTTTTGATATTTCAATATATTGGTAGGATCTTTTCGCTCTTTGTAAATCTCAGCTAAAGTATAATAAACACCTTGTAGTGTAGGGTAATTAATGCTATTCTTTTTAGAAATAGAATCTGTTTTTTTTAAATACACAATAGTACTATCAATTTGATTCAATTCTTTGTAGCTAAGACCTTTATAATAATATGCAGATGTTAGCAGACTTGATTGATTTACTTTTTTGATTTGTTCTATAGATTCATTTAGTTTTTTTATAGATTTTTCAAACATTCCTTTTTCGTAACTAATAATAGCTTCACCATTTATAAAATAAATGTTTCCATATACATCATCCTCTTTTATTGTTTCCCTGAATCCTATGTCATTATATATGGAAGCGGAATCTAATAACATGTGTTTTTGTTCTAGAGTTTCTACTTTATTTGCTTTACGAACGTAAACGTTACTGAGTGTTATTAAAGTATTGGTGTAAAAAAATGAACCAAATTCTTTATTTCTAATTTCTCTAGAAACATTTTTTGAAGCATTATAATTCTGTAGTAAAATATCTAATGCTCCTTTTTGATCGCCTAACTCACTTTTGATTAATGCTATATTATGAGAGATACTATTGATCATTAATTTATGATCTATTTTTTTATAATATTCTAAGGCTTTAATATAGGTGTTGAAGGCATTGTCATAATTCCCATTATCATAATCTATAAAACCGTGACTAAAGAGGCTTTGCGCTTCTAAATTGTCATTAGGAATCGATTTTGCAAGTTGTGTAGCACTTTCAATATACGGTATTGCCTTGTCATAATTTCCAAGACTATTTTCAAACTTGGCTAATAGTATAGATGTTTCGGAAACATTGTAAGTATTGTTGGTAGTTTTTGCGTTTATAAGCATTTTATTTAAATAAACGCGTGAAGCAGATGTGTCTTTATACATGACCTCATAATATAGCGATCGTAGTTTTTTATGCGAGTAATCTGCTAAAGAGTCCTTTTCTTGAGAAAAGAGACTATAAGAAAATAAAAAAAATGCAAACAGTATATGTTTTATGAATTTAGGAGACATGTAAAAGGAATAATTTGCTAAAAGCAAGATACTATAAATTAAAGAATTTAGGCTGTAAAAGAAACTTTTTTAAGCATTTATAATGCTCTTAAAATTTAAAGTAAATCCCTAGTATTACTACATTATACAGAAAGAATTGCAATCGATTATTGTCCAATAGTAGATTGCTTTCGTTGCATAGACGATTTTTAGCACATAGTTTTGGTTCCAGAAATATTAATTAAAATCAAATATTATGAAGAAAAAATTAACAAATCTTTCGTTAAACAAAAAATCAGTATCAAACTTAAGTGGCGCACAAAACGTCTACGGCGGATCAAAACAATTGGAAACTATTTCTTGTGTTCCTTATGGTATTTGTTGCCCAACACATGACACAGATTGTCCAACAAACACTTGTGGAGGAACAGGAAATGTTTTAACGGCAGATTGTAACACAAACCAAGAAGGATGTACTATAATGACATATTCGCAAGTAATTTGCTAAAAGGCATTATAATTAGGTTTTAGGGTAATAAAAAAAGCCTGCATAGGGGATGCAGGCTTTAGATTTTGTTTTGTTAAAACATTAACCACCACAAGCATCAGACATAGCACAATCGTCACTTGGTAAATTGCAATCGTCAGTTATTGGAGCAGTGGCAATTGTGGTAACGCAAGGACATGATTCTATTACTGTTTCTTCTACACATAGAAATGTTTTTGGACATTGATTTTCAGTATTACAACCTACTGTAAGTCCTCCTTTGATGCTATACAAAGTATTCATGCTTGCGATTTTACTCTTGTTTAAATTTAATTTACGTTTTTTTTTCATTGCGATATAGTTTTAAAAAATTTAGAATATGAAAATACATGTTGTTGTATCTTTTACAAAGAAAATAGAGCTAGGATACGACAATTGTAGATTGTAAAAATAGCTTCTTAAGTATTGATTTTATTGATGTTTTTAATATAGTAGGATGGATAGATTCCTGTGTTTTTTACAAAAGCCCTTGAGAACATATCGGAAGACTTAAAACCCGATTCTTCAGCAATGGATTTGATATCATACGATCGAAATACAGCATCATCTTTTAATCGTTGAAGTGCATAGTCAATTCGTAAATTTCGGATATAATCAATAAACTTTAATTCCTTGTGTTCATGAATTATTTTTGATAAATAGGTTTTATTTGTTTTGGATTTTTTTGCCACAAAAGCTAAGTCACAATTTTTATTTCGGAACCATTCTTTTTCTTCAAACTTGTCCAAAGATTTTAATACTTGAACTACTTTTTCATCATCAATAGCTAGAACTTTAGAAGGTATTGAATCGACTTCTTTGTCTTTCTTATTAGCTTCTAACTGTTTTAGTAATTTATTAAAAGCTAGCTTGTTTTTTTGTCGTTGCCTCCAATAAAAAATATAAAATGCAACTAAAATTAATACCAATAATCCTATAATGGTGATAGACTTAGAATTTGACTTATTCAGGTTGTCTATTTTAATAGTAAGTCGATCTATGTCATATTTTTCATGAATATCTTTTCTTAACGTTTCACTAATTTGTTCATTAATGTGATCGTTTTCTATATAAAGATCTTGATATTTTGAAACATTTTCAAAATCCTTTCTGTCTTTATAAATTTCTATTAAAGAGTAATAAGCACCTTGTAACATGCTATAGTTAGCACTATTTTTTGTAGCAATGGAATCTGCTTTTTTAAAATATTTTATGGCGTCATCAAATAGATTTAGTTTTTTATAACTACGACCTTTGTAATAATAAATAGCGGTCAAAGTACTAGATTCTTTATAGTTATTTATTTTTGAAAGGGCTTTATCCAATAGTTGAAGTGCTTTATTATAATTGCCTAGTTCTTCCTGAATAATTCCTGCGCTAGAGATAAACTTAAACTCATAAACTATATTTTTATCAGCTAGTGCATCTTTAAGTCCAAGTGTATTATATAAATCTGCGAGATGTAATAAGGAATCTTTTTTCTTAGAATTTTTAATAGCATTCTTTGTATATGAAGAGCTGAGCCCTAATAAAACTGATTTCCTGTAGTTTTTAGAAAAGCGAGTTTTACGAGTATCTTCATGGGTGTTTTCATAATCATAAAAACACTTTAAAAATAACTCAACCGCAGTTTCATGATCACCGAGAATATTCTTGATGAGCGCAATGTTCAAAGAAATTGAATTCATTACGTATGGATTCTTTCCTTTTTTATAAAAATCATAAATTGAAGTGTAGCATTCAAAAGCTTTTTTATTTCGTCCCAAATAGAAAAGAATATTACCTTTTTTGAAACTTGAGTTTTTTTCAGAAACAATATATTTAGGATTTGTTTTAGCTAAGAAAATAGCTCTGTCTACAAGTTCAAGTGCTTTTTCAGTATTCCCTAATTGAATTTCGAGAATTGACAACTTATTGTAAGTGCTTATCATTCCTAATGTATCATTTTTAGTATTAGAAATAGATAAAAGTTTATTGCCATAAATTCTAGCTAGCTTATCATCTTTATGTAGATTAGTCTTGAATTTTAAGCTGAGTTCTTTAAAAGAATACTGATCCAACGAATCTTTCGTTGATTCTTGAGATAACACTTTCGAAGAAAACATAAATACACACAACAAAAGAAGCTGGAATAAAAATTTAGGGGGGAAAGTAAAGCGCATGAAATTTGAATATAAAATAAATATTGATAGTGAAATAAAACGATTACAAATTATTTGTGGTAGAAAGTAGTGTAATGTTACACCGAATAATAATACAAATCTAATAAATATTAACCAACTAGGCTTTCTTGAAGTTTTTTTGGATATACTTCTGTATCTAGATGAAATAGAGGAAAGTCAATAATTTATAAACTTTCTAGAATAGATTTATATAGTTGAATGACAAGATTTTTTGTCAATGATAAATAATGAAAAGATGATAAGAAGGAGAAGAATAACTAGAAATAAAAAGATAGACGTAGCACAAACACAACAAAGATGTTGTGCTACATCTATTAAAATGATTGTTAATTATATAGAACCATTTCCTCTTGTAGTTGCTGTGGGAAGTGTTGTCGTATCTTGTGCTGGACAAGTCTTCTCATCGCCTGTTGTTACAATACAATCAGTTCTGGGATCAGTTTCTACAGATACACAAGTGTTGTTAGGATCATAAGTGTCATCTCCGACACCTCCTTTTATAATGTGTAAATGATTCATAGTAGCAATGTTTACTTTTTTCAATGACAATTTTCTTTGTTTTTTCATACGAATACGAATTAATGAGTTTTTTAAGTTAAGTACCTAAAATAATTACAAAGAGACCTTGTAACCAAAGTAAATAAGTCGTTTTTTTAAAATATAGACAGGCTTTTTTAGTTAGCTATCTTGCAGTTTGTCAAGGTTTTTAATGTAAAAAGAAGGGTAAATTCCAGATCGTTTCTTAAAAGCTTTTGAAAATGATTCCGCAGTATTAAACCCTACTTCTTGGGCAATAGATTTAATATCAAAGGAACGAAACATAGCATCATTCTTTAATTGTTGCAATGCGTATTCAATACGTAAATCTGTAATATATTGAACAAACTTTTTCTTTTTATGTTTTTGTAGTACTATTGAAAAATAAGTGCTATTAGTATTTACTTTTTTAGCGACATAATTAAGGGTGCATTTATTACTAAGGAATTGCTCTTTTTCTTCAAATTTTTTCAAACGATTTAAAATTTCAATAACTTTTTCATCAGTAATTTTTGGCTGCTTTTTTGTGACTTCTTTTGAATTTTCTTTCTGTTGCTGCTCTAAAGTGTTTATTTGAATGAGTAATTTATCAAATCGTTTTTTGTATTGATATTGTCTTTTTGTGTAAAAGAATACAAAGATCAATAATACGCATAAAAGTGACCAAGCAATATATTTTACGTAAACATATTTAGTACCTATACTGTTAGATTCCTCTTCTAGTTTTTTAATTTTCTTTTCAAGGGAAGGAATATCGTATTTTTCGTAAAGTGTTTTAGTTGTTTCATCTTTAAGCAAATCATTTTGTTGATCTTTTTTCCAAAAAAGCTTAAAGTGTTTTATAGCGTTAACTTTATCTCCAACTTGTTCGTACGATTCGCCCAATAAAAATAAAATTTCTTGTAAAAGCGGGAAATCTATTTTTTGAGTTTTAGAGGCTTTTAATGCTTTCTCTAAATGTAAAACGGCTTCATTGTATTGCTGTAAACTATAGTGCGATTTTCCTTGAAACAAATGAATTACAGGAAGTTTTATAAATAATTTACGCTGAATACTTTGTTGTTCTGCATCTTTTAAAACCTCCAAAGAACGATCAAATTGATTCAGTTCATAATAATTAATTCCTTTACTCGTCAACAATATAATATAGGCTTCACGATCATCATATTGAATCGTTTTATCAATACTTTCATCAATATAAACCATAGAAGAATCTATAAATGTTCTTTTACGTATCGGTTTATTTTGATTTTTAATGGCAAGCTTACTGTAAGCACTTGCCAACAATAAGTAACTATTCATAATATTTGAATAATCAGTAGTTTCTCCTTTTGATTGAAAAAAACGCAGGTTTTTTTTAGAAATCTCTATGGCATTTCTTATGTCACCAGCCTGATTTTTTATGAGCGCAATATTATGGGCAACCATGTGAAACTTCGTCTGATCAGGATCGTCTTTGATAAGGTCACATACTTTTAAATAATAATCAACGGCCTTATCATACACTCCAAAATCTGCATAAATTTTACCATTTAAGTAAAAGTTTTTTATAATATAAGTGCTGTCATTTGCTTCTTGACTGTGTTTAAGCGCTTTTTCTATAAATTCCAATGCGACATCTTTTTTTCCTAATGATGTAGAAATTCTAGCATTATAGTGCTCTGCTTGATGAATTTGAGATAAATTATTATTTTCTTCTGCCAATTCAAGCATTGCATGTGCATAGGTTTGAGTAATGACTAAATCTTTATACTCGTAATTATAAAACTGTTCCTTTAACTCTTTAAAGGACTTATTTTTTAAAGAATCAGGAACTTGAGAAGTATTTTCTTGCGCCAACAGACAAAATCCTGTCAGTAAGAAAACGACTAGCCAGTACATTTTCATCATGGGGGAAATCAACATAGTTTTTTAAGTTCTATAAATATTGAAAAGAAATCGAAAAGAAATCACATAGACTTTTTAGTATAGAATAAATCGTAAACGAATTTTTAATTCAAACATTTTTATACTAAAATAAAAAAAAGGTGCGCATTCCTCCGTGAAAATTGGCGAATAGTTTAAAAAAAGAATAAAATTTAAGTTGAAAAAAGAAAAATAAAGCAAGTAATCTCTTTATTTTTCAATCTAATAAAAAATCTTTGATACTTATTTGTATTCGAATAGTCACTGAAATTAAAACAATACAAATAAACTGCTTAGAAAATGAAGTTTTATTACACAAAAATGATAAAAATCTAATGAAATATTAAAGCTCCTTCATTGGTCAGTCAAAGTGTTTTACGTAAATTTGCACCCGATTTTAGAAAAACGAGTAAGAAAGAAGATATGACAGCTAAAGAGAAAATAACTTTTGACGCACTGATAGAAATTCCAAAAGGGAGTAGAAATAAATATGAATATGACTTTGATTTAAAGAAGATTAGATTTGATAGAATGCTATTTTCTTCTATGATGTATCCTGGAGATTATGGTTTTATTCCTGAAACCTTAGCCTTAGATGGAGACCCGCTAGATGTATTGGTTTTAGGTACCGAACCTACTTTTCCAATGTGTGTAATGGAAGTAAAACCTATTGGAGTTTTCCACATGGCAGACGAAAAAGGTCCAGATGAAAAAATAGTATGTGTTCCAGTAAGTGATCCAATTTGGAATAGCTATAATGACATTGAAGACTTAAATCCACACAGAATCAAAGAAATTACACACTTTTTCCAAGTATATAAAGATTTAGAAAAAAAGAAAGTCGATGTTGGTGGTTGGGGAAATGCTGAAGAAGCTTATGAAATTGTTGATAAATGCATTGAACGATACGAAAAAAGTGAGCACAAAGCAAACGGCAACTTTACGATATAAAAGAAAATAGTATATCATAAAACTTAAAAAAAACCTTCGAAAGCGATTTAGAAGGTTTTTTTTTATGCTTGATTTTGTTACATTTACGCCGCTAAATAACAAATCAAACCAAACAAATATGGAATCAATGATGATTTACATGCCTATAGCAGCAGCAATACTAGGCTTAATCTATATGCTTATCAAAAGATCTTGGGTAATGAAACAAGATGCCGGAGACGGAAAAATGAAAGAAATATCAGATCATATATATGAAGGCGCGTTGGCGTTCTTAAATGCAGAGTATCGCTTACTAACAATTTTTGTAATTGTAGTAGCTATTGCCCTCGCTGGTGTATCTTTTATTGTGCCAACTACACACTGGTCAATTGCGATTGCATTTATTTTCGGAGCTATCTTTTCTGCATATGCAGGAAACGTGGGAATGAAAATCGCAACCAAAACAAATGTGCGTACAACACAAGCGGCACGTACAAGCTTACCAAATGCATTAAAAGTATCTTTTGGTGGTGGAACTGTAATGGGACTAGGAGTTGCCGGATTAGCAGTATTAGGATTAACATTATTCTTTATTGTATTCTTTAATATGTTCATGGGCGGTGAATGGATCGCTGGAGAATTTGGTGGTGTAGCAAAAACGCCAAGTGAACTAATGACGATTGTATTAGAAACACTGGCAGGATTCTCTTTAGGAGCGGAATCAATTGCATTATTTGCACGTGTTGGTGGAGGAATCTACACAAAAGCAGCAGATGTTGGAGCCGATTTAGTTGGTAAAGTAGAAGCAGGAATTCCAGAAGATGATCCACGTAACCCAGCAACAATTGCGGATAACGTAGGAGATAATGTTGGTGATGTTGCAGGAATGGGAGCCGATTTATTTGGTTCGTATGTAGCAACTGTATTAGCTGCAATGGTATTAGGAAACTATATCATTCAAGATATGGGAGGAGATATTACTTCAGCAGGTTTTGGAGGAATTGGACCAGTTTTATTACCAATGGCAATTGCTGGAGCAGGAATTATCATTTCTGTAATCGGAACCATGTTGGTGAAAATAAAAAGTAATGAAGCTAAAGAAAAGCAAGTAATGGGTGCATTAAACGTTGGAAACTGGGTTTCTATTGCGTTGGTAGCAGCAGCTTGTTTCGGATTAATTACATATATGTTGCCAGAAGAAATTTCAATGAAATTCTTTGGAGAAAATTTAGATTCAGCAGGAAATGCAGTGTCACAAAAAATCGCATCAATTCGTGTATTTTATGCTACGTTGGTAGGATTATTTGTTGGAGGAGTTATTTCATCAATCACAGAATATTATACAGGGTTGGGTAAAAAACCAATCTTAGAAATTGTACAAAAATCAAGTACAGGAGCAGGAACAAACATTATTGCTGGTTTAGCAACAGGAATGATTTCTACATTTCCATCAGTAATCTTATTTGCAGGTGCAATATGGTCATCATATGCATTGGCAGGATTCTACGGAGTTGCATTAGCAGCTTCTGCAATGATGGCAACTACTGCAATGCAGTTAGCTATTGACGCTTTCGGACCTATTGCAGATAACGCAGGAGGAATTGCTGAGATGAGCGAACAAGATCCAATCGTAAGAGAACGTACTGATATCTTAGATTCAGTAGGAAATACAACAGCAGCAACAGGAAAAGGATTTGCTATTGCTTCTGCAGCATTAACATCGTTAGCTTTATTTGCTGCGTATGTAACATTTACAGAAATTGATGGAATTAATATTTTCAAAGCACCAGTATTAGCCATGTTATTTATTGGAGGAATGGTGCCAGTAGTATTCTCTGCTTTAGCAATGAATGCAGTAGGAAAAGCAGCAATGGAAATGGTATACGAAGTACGTCGTCAGTTCAAAGAAATTCCAGGAATTATGGAAGGTACAGGGAAACCAGAATACGACAAATGTGTGGCAATTTCTACCAAAGCATCTTTAAAAGAAATGATGTTACCAGGGTTGTTAACAATCGGATTTCCATTGGTAATTGCTTTTGTACCATTAGCATTTGGAATGGAAAACAAAGCGATCGCAGAAATGTTAGGTGGATATATGGCAGGAGTTACCGTAAGTGGTGTACTTTGGGCAATCTTCCAAAACAATGCTGGTGGAGCTTGGGATAACGCTAAAAAATCTTTTGAAGCTGGAGTTGAAATCAACGGTGAAATGACATACAAAGGTTCTGATGCTCACAAAGCAGCTGTAACTGGTGATACTGTTGGAGATCCATTTAAAGATACTTCTGGACCATCAATGAACATCTTAATTAAATTGACATGTTTAATTGGATTGGTAATTGCACCAATTTTAGGAGGACACGGAGAGGAAACAGCAACTGCCGAAGAAGTAAACAAAAATGTAATTCAAGTAAATGCACAAGAAGCTACTAAAGCAAATGTTGCATTGAATGTAATTACAATGAAAGAAGAAAATTTATAAAAACCGACTTTTTATATTTTTTAAGAGCCGTAATCGAAAGATTGCGGCTTTTTTAGTGAAACTCATTCTTGAGAAGTTCAAAGGACGCACACAATAGTGTAAGTTGAACGAATCCCACTGTAGAGCGGATCTTGTCCTTTGATTATAGTGATAGTTTCATAACTAAAAACTAATTTTTTCGATATAGATATAAAGTAAACGGAATTGCTTTTGTTGATTTGAAATGAATCACTTTTTCTGCTTCCCAACTTGGAATATCAAAATCGTGCGTAACAATTCTTGCACCAACAGGAAGTTCGTTTTCTAATTTTAAAGAAAGTTGACCTAAAGAAAAACGTGTCAAATACAAAATCAATGCATCTACCTCAGAAACATCTGCATTTAAGAAACTCTCTTCTTTGATTTCAATACAATCAATTAATCCAGAAGTTTCAATATTTTTTTTAGAGGCTTCTAAAGCCTTAGGTAAAATTTCGTAACCAATACATCGAATATCAGCAAGTTTTGTAGCAGCAATTAAATTGCGTGCATCGCCACAGCCTAAATCTATAAGTGTTTCGCCATCTTGTAAGTCTAAAAGGGTTAGTTTTTCATGAACTACTTCGTCAATAGTAAGTTCGTAGGGTTCGTCTAATCGTGTTGGGAAAGTTTTCAAATAGTACAGTTTTTAAGGGGAATGTATTTGTTGTTTTAAAGTTTCAAAGGTATCTGATAAGTAAAATGTACACATACTTTTCAAACGTATAATTAATTCTTGGTGTATAAATTCATTTTGGGTATTTGTTTGTGCTAAGAAAGCCTGTAAGCCACGTTCGGTAATATATGAATGATATTCTTCATAAAACGTTGTACCAACCAATAAACCTTTTGCAGCAGCTTTTAAATCATCGCAAAACAGCAATGCAACTTTGTCTGCAACAATTTCCATCAAACGAGAAGTAATCAAGAGATTCTGAGAACTATCTGCAATTACGGTTTTTTTACCAAACGGATTCAAATTAAATTTTTCGCTTACTTCTTTAATCTCTTTTCCTTTTTCAGCGACATTTGCTACTTGCTCTACGCGTTTAAGAATATTTACATATTTTTCTACATTGGCAACATTTCCAAAAATGGTTCCAATATTTCCAGCAAAAGGCAACACAGTCAGTAGCATATTTACCAAATTAAAACCTTTGTCTGCGGCGCCACGCCAAACATCAGTTGAGGTAATTTTTGAGTGTTTAAAATAAATATGAGACAATTCAATTGTAATCAAAAATAGCAATGCGTTTGTTTCCAAATACCGAATGCTTTCTCTATTTAAAAAATCAACTCCAATAATTACAAAAGAGGGTTTTCCTTCTACGCCAATTACAGCATTTGCATACTTTCCACGACCAATATAGCATTTGGGAATGTCCATTTGTAATGCAGTGCATATTGCTGTAATGCGCGCTGAAATTTCAGGATAATTGGCTGTGTTTAATTGATCTGAAAATGAAATTACTGCTTCGTGATCTGGCGGATTTATTGCAGCAATAAAATTATTTAACGAGTCAAAAAAACCTGTGGCTTCTTTAAAACAACTCGGAATTACATTTTCTAAAACAACTGTTTTTTCAATAGGCTTATATACACTTGTGTGAACTAAATCATCAACTTTCAATACGTTTGAATGTATTATTTCTTTAATGATTTCCGCTTTCCGCTGATAGTTTTTATGTGTTGTTAATACTTCAATTCGTGTTTGTACTAAGGGTTGCAATTTGGCTAGTTGATGAACGGTCTCAGAAACATCTTCTTGCAATTTTTGTTGAATTTGAAGAATGGCTTCTAAAATTTTAACCTTCAATTGTCGTCCACCTTCACCTTTTAAAATATTGGTGGTTTTTGCGGGTAGCAAATCTGTAATACTATCATCAGGAAGCGATTTATAAATCATTCTGTACACAGAAATGGCATCTAAAAATCGTTCGGCACTATTCAAATGCATTGCATAATTCAAGCTAAACTCAAACACAATTTCAGCATTCTTTTCTACTTCAATAAATGATTTGTAAACTGCATCATGAAAAGCTATTGTGTGTTGTGCAATTTCCTTTTTTTGGAACACTTGCAAAATAGTTAATAATTGCTGTTGTTCTGTAAATGGAAGTTGCCAATCATTTACAATAGAAGTCAAGTTCGTGCCAAAAATTTCATGAGTTGGTATGTGTTTTGCGAAAATTTCTAGCAATATTTTTTCCTTTTCAGGAATGATTTTGAGTCGTTTTAATTGTGGAATTAAATCTGCTTTCAATTCATTCAATAACAAATCTACAGTAGTGCTTTGCAAATAAAAAAGACGAGAAGCCAAATTTATATGTTCAGTTTTCTTATTGTATTTTTTCGCAAGAAGATCGCCAAAAAGACTGAGACGATTTCCTTTTGTTGTAATTACGGGGAGGATTTCTACATATAAAGAATCGTTCATGAATTCGGTATAAAACGATAGACTATCAGTCGTAACCAAATCTTTGCCTGTTTTTTCTTGAATTGATAAAGTTTCTGCAGAAATTGGAACTAACAAGACATTACTTTCTGTGTCTTTTCCAATCAAAAAAACACGATCTGACGTCAGTACAAAATACCAAACAGCATTTTTAGGATAACTTTCTGCAGTTTTAAAAATGACTTCACTCACTCCCAAAACACTCAAGATATATTCTTTTTCTTGAAGTTGATGAAAGATAAAATTCTGTGTTTCCAAATCTGCGGAAGTGATAAAAGGCAACTGTTCCGTATTTTTTAGCGCATACAAATCATCGTTTTGTAATGTCAATAAATGTTCTTGTAAGTGTTTAAAAAAAGCTTGTTTCTTCACCGAAAAATTGACTTCTTTTTTAGTTTCTTGATAGGAAGAAAGATCAATTTCTATAAATTCCGCTAGTACATAAACGATGGTTTGGTTTTGTATAAATTGTAAGCGAGTAGCAGTTATGTTCTCACTTTTGGCGGTATGTTCAATATTGACATCGACAGTAAAACCATTGGTAATTTTCTTAAAAGTCAACTCGTTTTGTGACACTTTTTTATAAAAAGTACGAAGCTCTACTTGCAATTTATAGATTGAAAAACTTGGAGTTACATACAGTTTGGCAATCGCTTTCTTGTTTGTGTTTTTAGAATCTTTAAAAAAGTTGAGCATATATAGAAAATGACTTTTAAGAATAGAAAATTAAGCAATTTTGAGCAGAACTAATACTTTTTAATGGATACACGTATAAATGGTATGGTAGAATGTTAACTGTCAACGGTATAAGGTTGTAAATTGAAGTATTGTTAACCACAAAATAGATATCATGAAAAAAAAGAAGTTAAGTACAAAGTTATCATTAGGAAAAACAAATGTTTCCAATTTAGAAAATATTAATGGAGGAAAAATGCCTCCGTATGAATGTACACTAGATTATTCTGGTTGTAATGAAGGCGGCGGAAGCGGAAGCGGCGGAACGCACACTAATAACTGTAGCGGACAAACCTGCGGAAATTGTATCACTGATGCACATCCACTTTCTGATCCTTTACATTGTAGAACATGTAATACAGGATGTTAAACGATAAAAAAACATGTACAAAAAAGCCATTCAGTAAAGTGAATGGCTTTTAAATTTTATACAAGAATTAGTAATTATAAATGTATACCATGAAAAAAACAGCATGATACCATCTTTTACGAATTATTTTTTTTGTTCGCATATTTTGTTGACAAGAAGTATGTTGTATAAATGTTTGTATCTCCATTTATAAATCGGCACTACTACTTATTGTGTATAGAAACTCAATCGTATACATTTATTCCTTAATCATTAAAATTTTATATTATGAAAAAAAAGAAATTAAGTACAAAGTTATCGTTAGGGAAAAATCGAGTTTCTAACTTAGAAGCTATTAGTGGAGGTTATGTAACGGCTCCTGTTTTATGTGGAACAGGGAATTGCGGAACGAATAACTGCGGAACAGGAAATTGTGGAACTAACAATTGTGTTACTGATGGTTGCCATACAAACGATCATCCTGCGAGTGGTCCATTGCACTGTCGTACTTGTAACGATTGGTGCTAGTAAGTACTAAAAAAAGCCATTCTTTTCAGAATGGCTTTTGTGTTTTATGATAAAGATTGTTTCTAAAACAATCCGTGAATTTCTGCGTCAATTCTATTGATAACACTTCCTAAATCTTCAGGATTATCTACAAAATCTAAATTATCAACGTCTATAATTAATAACTTTCCTTTAGTATATTTTGAAATCCAAGCTTCGTAACGTTCGTTCAATCTGCTTAAATAATCAATACTGATCGAATTTTCATAATCGCGTCCACGTTTGTGAATTTGTGCTACAAGTGTAGAAATATCTGCGCGCAAATAAATTAATAAATCGGGCGCATCTACCAACTTTTGCATCAATTCAAATAACGATTGATAATTTTCATAATCGCGATTCGTCATCAATCCCATTGCATGAAGGTTGGGTGCAAAAATATGCGCATCTTCATAAATGGTACGATCTTGAATGATCTTTTTTCCGCTTTCACGAATTTGTAAAACCTGTCTAAAACGGCTGTTTAAAAAATAAATTTGAAGATTAAAACTCCAACGTTCCATTTGCGTGTAAAAATCATCCAAATATGGATTGTCGACGACATCTTCAAAATGTGCTTCCCAATTGTAATGTTTTGCCAATAATTTTGTTAGCGTTGTCTTTCCTGCGCCAATGTTTCCTGCAATTGCAACATGCATGTGATTCTGTGATTAGGTGTTTGCTTTACAATCAGATTATTGGATTTTATAACCGATTCTAAAAAAAATATTCGTTCTATTTATTCTTTTGGTGGTTTTTTGAGTTGAAATTGATACAAAACAATTCCGTCGTAAATATACAAGATATCATCGTGAAGCGAAAACTGTTTAATAGCAATTCTGTCAGATGGCAAATTTATAAGGTAAAATTCGTCATTTGTACTATAATATAAATGTTTATCCTTTAAAAAGATAATTTCTTCATTCGTCATGTCAAAATCTGTTACGCCAGCCAATGGTTTTTGCGATAATAAACTTCCGTAAATGTTATACAAATACATGGTCGTTTCAGTCAGTACGCGACAAAAATTATAATTACTTTTTAGTGTGATGAATTTTTCTGGAATTGGTAAATTTTGAATTGGAGTCTTTTCTTGAACATAATTAAACACTTCCAATTGCTGTGTGTTGGTATCAAAAACCCACAAGTTTCGATCGTTTGCGGTGGTGGCAGCAGCTAAATTTTTAAACTCAGCACTTACATTGAAATCAATACGTCTTATTTCATTTAGCGTATTATCTAACACAATTACGGTATTAAAATCTTCGTAAAACAATGTGATTTTTAACGGATTCAGAATATCTACAGAAGTAATTTTTCCTAATTGCAGATTGTTGTATTGCCATTCTTTTTTGTCCTTCTTTTTGATTAAAATATTATTCTGGATCACATACGAAGCACCAAAATTATCCATTGCTACAAAACGATCAACAGTCAAACTATCTTGTTGTTGCAAAGTTGCTGTAATCGTTTTTTGCCCGAAAGAAAACATAGAGCAACACAAAAATATAAAAAGGATCAAACGCTTCATGACTGGCAAATTACAAAAAATGCGCCAAAGAAGATTTGAAGTCTAGATATGATTTTGTTTTTAGGTAGGATTCCTCTAGTTTTAAGCATCTAAAGAATAAAAAACTAAGAGCAACTAAGGAATAAAATATGAAAAGAATCATCATTATATGTATAGTAAGTTTGTTTACCTTTTCATGTGAAGAAGCCAAAAAGAAAACCAGTGAAGATTGCATTAAAGAGATTGTGAGCGCATTACAAGTTAAATTTGAAAAAGGAAATCGCGAGTATCCTGATGTATACAAACCTTTGGAAAAAGATTTGAAAGATTTTGTAAAAAGTATAAAACCAGACGCAATTATAAGTTCGGCAGATAAAACCTTTTCAAAAAAATATTTTCTACATAAAAACTGGGATTTAGAAACAATAGAAAAAGATAAATGTGAAGATGAGATTTCTATTGTTTTTGATATCGAAAACAAATCATTCCAGATACAAGTAAATAGCTGTTCAATCTTTGAAGAAGATGGAGATACACATATTGCTGAAGGATCATTAATGTTTGAATATATTTTTGATACAAATTGTTCTTATAGATTTTACGGAATTATTGCTGCTGGATAAATTCTATTGAGAATAGTCTTGAAAATTTACTTTGTCATTCATACGCAGACAGGAATCTATTCCTATAATTTACAAATTGAATGATTGAAAACTACTCTTATGTGAAGCTGAATCAGTAGATGGTTTCGAATTACAGATTTTTAGTAAAAGAGTAGATTTCGATACAAAATTCTTTCAGAATTTCACTCAATCAGACGTTTTGTGTTTTAAATTACTAAGCGTCAGATCGAGTGGGAAATGTGAATACATTTTTTGTGTCGAGATCTACTATAAAAAGTCTTTGCGAGAGTTTTTAAAAAAAACTTGTGGCAATCTGTTTCTTTAAACCACCACTTTAAGCCCAGTCGAAATAGATAGAAAATTGTATAGAGAAGTACTTTGGAAAAATATCTTTGTTTTCCAATGAGATTGTCATAGCTTTAAGCAAAATAATCGCTATAAAAATTATAAGATATTATGAAAAAAATCATATTACTTTTATGTATTGTGCTTTTAGGAATCGCATGCGAATCTGAACCGTATAGTGTTGAATCAGAATTATATACTTGTTTGATGAATTCTTTATCTCAAGAAGAAAAAGAAAAAATAGCTGCGATTATGACTGAATATGAACAGTATTTGATAGATGAGGGTACCTTAGCTTCATCAAGTGCTGAGAGCTATTGGAATGTTTACAAAGCGTTTGCAAAAAATCCAGTGCTTGGCTCTCAGAATAATTTCAATTTAGAAAAAAAGATCAGCTTTTTAAATGATAAAAACCCTGAGGAATTACAGGGTTTAATGGATTGTCATTATAAAATTTTTGAAACAGAGGAATATAAGCAATCAAGAACTTATCAAGTAAAGAAAGCGATGGAAAGCTTGGAAATTAAGGATAGAATAAATCCTAAAATGATTGCGAATAAGGTAATAGAACACATGACTCCAAAAGATTTTGAAGTAGCTTATAACAGATTCAATACCTTGCTATTTATTGCACGATACACGATCACAATAAAGTAGCTAACAAATAGGAGGCAGCTTATTTTATCATACTTTCTCACAATAATGTTTCAACACATCTAAAAATCCAAAAGGCAAAGCCGCGACTAACAGTGAAGCGAATCTAACAGATTTCCGCCTATGCGGGAACGAGTCTAAAAATTTAGCAAATCAACTTATACCCAAAACCGCGCACATTTACAATCTGAATTTCTGGATCTTTTTTTAGTTTCTTGCGAAGTTTGGTGATGAAAACATCCATGCTTCTAGCATTGAAAAAATCGTCGTCACCCCAAAGTTTATTCAGAATAAAAGTTCTGTCTAAAACCGCATTTCTTTTTTCGGATAAATGAAACAATAACGCAGATTCTCTATGTGTCAATTGAACAGAGGTTTCTTCCCAAATTAACTGTTGTTGTGTATGATTGAACATGTAGTTTCCAATCGGAATTTGTGTATGATCTTGTTTGATGTGAATTCGATTTAGCAATGCATGAATACGCACAATCAATTCTTCCATGCTAAACGGTTTCTTCAAATAATCGTTTCCGCCATGTTGAAAACCTTCAACCACATCTTTTACTTGCGATTTAGCCGTTAAAAAAATAATAGGGATTGATGCATTTTCTTGACGAATTTCCTGTGCCAAGGTAAAACCATCTTTCTTTGGCATCATCACATCCAAGACCAAAATTTCTGGTTGTACTTCTTGATACACCTTATACGCTTCCTCGCCATTTTCGCATAAAAAGACTTCAAAATCGCGCGATTCTAAACTTTCTTTTACAATCTGACCTAAAGCTGGTTCGTCTTCTGCTAGCAATAACTTTATTTGATTTTTGTTCATGAAAGCAATGTGATTTTAAAAATTGTATGATTGGCATTTGGAACTACTTGAATGGTTCCGTTGTGTTTTTCGATGATCTTTTTTGTGTAATATAGCCCAATTCCGA
This sequence comes from Kordia sp., assembly GCF_050633145.1. GTDB lineage: Bacteria > Bacteroidota > Bacteroidia > Flavobacteriales > Flavobacteriaceae > Kordia. The sequence continues at coordinate 22,628 of NZ_JBOEFY010000019.1, forward strand.
AACCTTTTACATCATGTGTATTTCCTTTTGGGATTCGATAAAATTGGTCAAAAATCTTTTCTCGTTGCGATTTATCAATTGTATTACCATTGTCCGATACCGTAATTTCGACCGTTTCCATCACTTTGGCCACATTTACTTCAATCGTATCTCCTCCATATTTTAGTGCATTGTCAATCAAATTTGTAATGGCATTTTCAAAATGAAAAGGATCAATCTCTACAGGTAAACTTTCAACATTACTTCTAAACGAAAGTGTTTTTTCGGCTGAAAATGTACGTTGTTTATTGGTAATCTTTTCAGCAAAATCAACGATGTCTAAAGTTTCTTTCTTTAGCAACAATTTTTCACTATCGAGCGTGGCAGTTTCTAATAACTTTTCTACCATTAAATGTAGCTTTTTCAGTTGCTTGTCGGAAATTGATAAATATTTTTGTGTCTTTTCAGGATCTTTAATCGCACCAAAATGTTGAATAGCTTCCAAAGCTGTAGAAATCGTGGTGATTGGTGTTTTAAACTCGTGTGTAATATTGCTAATCAAATCGTTTTTAATCTCTGCCAATTGTTTCTGTCTGCGAATGACACGCAACAAATACAACAAAGAACTAATAATTGCTAGCGAAAGTAATGTGGATAGTAAAATACCAAACATGCTTTTTTTCAAGATTGCTGACGTACCATTAGCATAGTGTAAAGCTAACTTTTCGCCAGGCTTTTGATACGCAGATTTTGAGTAAGTTTTTAATGCTGTTGAAGAAAGTGTTTTGTCGCCAATTTCATTAATAACATTATCATTAACTGATAATTGCAAACGATATGGAATTGCAATTTGCTTTCGGTCCAATTCAGTATCTAAAAATGTTTTTAACTTACCAAAGTTGAGTGAATCTTCCGAAATTGAAATATATAAGGAAGAAATTTGATCGATAAAAATACTGTCTCTATTTTTTAACAAGTTAGGAACAGGAAACCTTTTAGTACGTTCAATAAAAGAGGAACATGTGTCAGCACAAAATGTATGATCTGCGTGAACGTGTCTAGAATCAAAGATAATAGTATCCGATTGTATCTTAAGTTTTGATTCAATAGAAGTAATAATAGAATCAAAATCAACATTTCTCAATCTTTCAAACGCTTTGGGATCATCAGCAGAACCTCTAGCTTCCATACTAATAAACATCATCTTTTCTTTCTTGGCAAAATCTGCATAATATGCTTCTACTGCATTATCCAAACTTATTTGTACTTGATTGACAAACTGTTGCTTATTGGTCTGATAGTTTTTATAATTCCAATAGATTTGTACAGCAATCGTAATCGCAATTGTTGCAATGATTCCATATAAAATCCAAGAAGTGGAGCGTTGTTGCTTCATTTTGATTTGTTTACAGTCCAAAAGTAAGAAGTTATTTGACATAATACAGCATCGCTTAACACTCGTTAACGTTCATTAACCAAAATCAAAAAGAAAGAAACTCATATTTGTACCATCAAAAAACTAAAAACACAAAATAATTATGAAAACGTATACAAAATCAATCATTGCATTTGTCTTTATGCTAATTAATGCCATGTTGTACGCACAAGACTTTCAAGGAGTTGCTACATACAAAACAAGTATGAAAATGGACTTTAAAATGGATAGCGTAGGACACAGTCAAGGTATTGACAAAGAAATGCAAGAAAAACTAAATGCAATGTTGCAAAAGCAGTTTCAAAAAGAATACACGCTTACATTTACGCCGTATGAATCTGTATATAAACAAGAAGAAAAGTTAGAAGCACCAACACCACAAAGTGGAGGAATGACTGTTATGGTTATGGGTGGTAGTCAATCAGCAACCTTATACAAAAACAGTAAAGAAAAACGCTTTGCTCACGAACAAGAGATTATGGGTAAAAAGTTTTTGGTAAAAGATGAATTAGAAAATAAAGAATGGAAACTTGAAAACGAAACAAAGTTCATTGGGCAATATACATGCTACAAAGCAACACGTACTATTGAAGTGGAAAAAATGTCGTCAATATCTTTGAATTCTGACGAAAGTAAAGAACCAGAAGCAACCAAAGAAGAAGTAACTGTAACGGCTTGGTATACGCCAGAAGTTCCTGTAAATGCCGGTCCAGGAATGTATTGGGGATTACCAGGGTTAATACTAGAAGTAAATGATGGATCACAAACTATTGTATGTAGTAAAATTGTTTTAAATCCTAAAAACAAAGTGAAAATCAAAGAACCAACAAAAGGAAAGAAAGTAACTTCAGCAAAGTTTCAAGAAATCATGAAAAAGAAATCAAAAGAAATGATGGAGCGCTACCGCGGAAATGGAAGAGATGATGGTGATGGAATTAGAATAGAAATAGGCGGATAATAAAAATTTTAAGAATGAAAATTTACAGACACTATTTTATAATATGTGTGTTGTGTATGGTAGGTTTCATATCAACAATACAAGCACAAGTAGCAACAATTCCTTTTGTTCAGGATGGATTGATGTATATCAAAGTCAAAATGAACGATCATGATGAACCGTTAAATTTTGTTTTTGACACAGGAGCTTCTACAGTTGTTTTGGATGAAAATGTAGCTAAGAAAATTGGCGTAAAAGCTGACTATCAACAACCAGCTGAAGGTGCAGCAGGAACAGAAATGTATAATATAGCACTATCGCAGCAATTTCAAATAGGAGATGTATTCTTGCGAGACGCGCATACTGTTTTGGTCGATTTAAAACGTTTATCTAAAAAAGGAAATCATCAAATTGATGGAATTATAGGATATAATATTATGAAGCAATATGTAACGCAAATTGATTACGATCAAAATGTTATAAAGCTATATAAAAGTATAAACGATATTCAACAAAAAGATGAATACAAGACTGTTGATGCTACATTTGATTACAGTCAAATTCCACAAGTGAATCTTGAATTTACACTAGATAATAAACAAAAGTTTAAAGGGAATTTTCTATTTGATTCTGGTGCGAATATGACATTTTTACTCAATACGCCTTTTGTAAAAGAAAAAAATATAGAAAGCTTACTTGAGAAAACAATTGAAAATAAAGCAGAAAGTTTAACGACTTCTTCAAATTTTAAAATTGGGAAAGTAGCGAGTTTACAATGGGGCGATTTTACTTTTGGAGAAATGCCTATAGATTTGTCGAATAGTAAAGCTGGCGTGATGGCTTCTAAAGAGTACACCGGGATTTTGGGAATAAAAATTATCAAGCGATTCAATAGTATTCTTGATTATAAGAATAGAAAAATATACCTAAAACCAAACAATGCTTTTCAAGATACATTTGAGTTTCCACGTAGCGGAATTTCCTTAACGAAAGAAGAAAATATAATTAAAATTTCGAATGTAGTTACAGCAGCAGAAGCATACGAAAAAGGAATTCGAGAAGGAGATCAATTGCTTGAAATTAACGATATCGCGGCTGATGATGTTGGTGAGTGTAGAAAAATATTGAAGCAAAAAGATGAAACTGTGAAGCTGAAGTTGAAAAATGAAAAAGGGGAAATAAAAACAGTCACAATTTTATTGAAACGCCTGATTTAGTTCCTTTTTATGAAAATTTTAACAAAAGTAGATTAAACTCATTCCAAAAATAATGGTCTTAATGAAGTTAAAAGTGTAACTTTTAACGTTTTTAGATACTAACGTATCAATAACATTGAAAAACATAAAGACCTAACAAATGAAACGACTATTACTTTGGAGCTTAGTTTTATGCACAACTGGCGTATTTGCTCAAAATTTTCAAGGAAAAGCCTACTATCAATCTAAAACAACAGTGGATATGGATAGCTGGGGCAGAGGCGGAAGAGAGCTATCAGCTGAGCAAAAAAAACGTATTCAAAATATGATGAAAAGCTATTTAGAAAAAGTATACGTTTTAAATTTTTCTCAAACAGCTTCAACTTATAAAGAAGAAGAAAAAATTGAAGCACCAGGACAAGGTGGAAGAGGCGGATTTGGTCGTATGATGATGGGAAGTTTTACGCCAGGACCACAATACAAAGACTTGAGAAACCAATTATTGTTAGAATCGAAAGAGTTTTTTGGAAAAAAATTCCTTATCAAAGACAGCTTGCAAAAGCTAGAATGGCAAATGGAAGGCGAAACCAAGCAAATTGGAAAATATCTTTGTTTCAAAGCAACGGCATTAAAAAAAGTTGACGAACTTGATTTTAATTCTATGCGTCCAAAAAAGCAAAAAAAGGATGAAGATAAAACACCAGAAGAACGAAAAAAAGATTCTATAAAAGCTGAAAATGATCCATTTAGTCAAGTAGATATTCCAAAAGAGATTCTAGTAACGGCTTGGTATACACTTGATATTCCAATTAATCAAGGACCAGGAGAATTTTGGGGATTGCCAGGATTAATTTTAGAAGTAAGCGCGTATAAAACTACGATTCTATGTTCTAAAATTGTGATGAATCCAGGTGAAAAAGAAGCCATAGAGGAACCAACAAAAGGAAAAGTGGTGACTCGTAAAGAATACAACGAAATTGTAAAAACTAAAATGCAAGAAATGCGCGATATGTATCGCGGTCGCGGTCGCGGGGGAAGAGGAGGTAGAGGAAGAGGATAAAACTCGCTCAACCGACTACTAATCAGAAGAAAAAAAACCAATGAAAAATATACTATTCATTCTGCTATGTTTCATAGCACAGACAACTATTGCCCAAATTAAATTTGAAGGTGTCGTAAAAGATAGCTTAGGAAAGCCTTTAGAGCTTGCCAATGTTATTGCACTTAACAAGGCTACAAATAGCTTAGAATCATACGGAATTACTAATAATGAAGGTCGCTTTAGACTCGCGTTAAAGAAGAATACAACCTATGCTATTAAGGTTAGTTTTATTGGATTGGCTACAATTAACGATTCAATAACTACAAAAGAAGCAGATTTCAAAAAGGACTTTGTAATGAAACCTGACAATGAATTAAAAGCTGTTGAACTTACCTACGAAATGCCCGTAACAATTAAAGGAGATACAATTGTATATAATGCAGATTCCTTTAAAAATGGTTCGGAAAAGAAACTCGGCGATGTATTGAAAAAACTGCCCGGCGTTGAGGTCACAGATGAAGGTGAAATTGAAGTAGAAGGAAAAGCTGTAACGAAAGTGATGGTAGAAGGAAAAGAGTTTTTTGATGGCGATAGTAAATTGGCAACTAAAAATATTCCTGCAGATGCTGTAGATAAGGTAGAAGTGCTAAAAAATAGTAATGAAGTGTCACAGTTAAAAGGACTCGGAAACGATCAAGATAATGTGATGATTAACATTAAACTGAAGGAGGGAAAGAAAAACTTCTGGTTTGGAGAAGTTACGGGTGGACTTGGTCCAGATGAACGCTATATTGCCAATCCGCGATTGTTTTATTACAGTCCAAAATACAGTGTCAATATAATTACAGATTTTAATAATATTGGTTCAATTCCGTTTACACGACGTGATTATTTTAATTTTTCGGGTGGATTTAGAAATGCAGCCAGAAATACAGGAACAAACTTTAATGTAGCTTCAAGTGATATTGGTTTTTTAACCTTACGAAACAACCGCGCAAAAGCAATTGATTCAAAATTTGGTGCAGCAAACTTTAGTTATTCGCCAAAGAAAACATGGGATATTACCGGATTTGCAATCTATTCAGGTTCACGAACTGAATTAGAAGAAAACAGTGTGAACGATTATATTGACGAAACTACACCAGATGAAATTACTGCTACAACAACACGTCAAAAAAGTGATTTAGGATTGTTCAAGTTGAGTTCAAGTTACAAGCCAAATAAAAATAATCAGATGGATTATGATTTCTTTGGAAAAGTATCACAACAAACGGAAACACAAGATTTCTATTCATCTTTATTAGGAGATATTGATGAGCGTCAGGCGCAGAATCCGTATAGCTTCAATCAAAATTTTAACTATTATTATACATTAAGTGACAATCATATTTTTGCTTTAGAAGCACAGCATTTATTGCAAGATGAAGATCCGTTTTACAACGCACGATTGGCACAAAGTGAACAATTTCGTTTCACAGATTTATTAGGACTAAACACTTCGCAAACGTTTTTAGACATTGCACAAGATAAACGTGTAAAAACAAATAAATTCGATGCACGATTGGACTATTGGTATGTGTTGAATCAAAAAAGTAATATCAACCTTACGGCAGGAACAACCTTAAGTTCACAGCAGTTTGATTCAGAAATTTTTCAATTGTTAGATAGCGGAAGTAAATTGTCATTGTTTAGTGCGCAACAGAATGTAGAAAACAATATAAAGTATAATTTTTCAGATACATACTTAGGGATGCATTACAAGATAAAATCTGGAAAATTCACTTTTACACCAGGAATTACTGCGCATACATACAGTGTAAAGAACACACAATTCGGTTCGGAACTTAAAGATACATTTACACGTTTCTTGCCAGATGCTAATATTCGTGTGCAGTTTAAAGATTCAGAAAATTTGAATTTAGCATATCAAATGCAAACAGATTTTACGGATGTAAATAACTTGGCAGAAGGATTAGTATTTAACAATTACAATTCCATCTTTAGAGGAAATAGAACACTAGAAAATGCTTTATCTCATAATTTAAATTTGAGTTACTTTAGTTTCAATCTATTTAATTATACAAACATATTTGCCTTTTTAAACTACAACAAACGTGTTGATCCAATTCGAAATCGTTCGCAATTCTTAAGCATTCCAGGTAGTGGAGGCAATCCAGATGCTTTGAGTACCAATAGTGTTTCTACACCATTCAATTCAAACTTTGCAGATGAAACTTTTACTGCAAACGGACGATTTGAACGTACATTTGGAAAAATAAAAGCATCTGTAGGCGGAACAGTATCACTCTCAAAAATTAATCAAGAAATTAATGGAAACCGAACTGTAAATGAATCGTTTACACAAGCATATAGAACAAAAGTAAGCACAAACTTTAGAAACGCTCCAAATATTGAAGTTGGTTACAATTTATCAATCAATAAGTACGATCAAGGCACTAACTCTAATCGTTTCATAACTAAGAGTCCGTATGTAAATGTAGATGCTTATTTCTTAAAAAGCTTCATTTTTACAGCAGATTATTCGTATTTCAATTACAGTAGTGAAGAACGTACCATTAACAATTACAGTTTCCTAAAAGCAGAACTTTCGTATCAAAAGAAAGACAGTCAATGGGAATATTCGGTAAAAGGTACCAACTTGTTAAATACAAAATCATTGAATCAAGACAATTCAAATAGTTTCTTAACAAGTACGAGTGAATATTTTATTCAGCCACGTTATTTAATTTTTGGTGTGAAGTATAATTTATAAATCAATATCATACTATACAAGTACCGAAAGCCTTTCTGCAACCGCTGCAGGAAGGCTTTCTCTTTCTAAAAAGGAAATAATTAAAAAAATAGCAATATCGTATAGTCACTCAAAACACTTTTGATGTGATATTATGTTATTTTTTATAAAGTAATAAAGTATTGGTATGAAGCGTAATTAGAGCTCCCGAATTCTTTTTGCAAGAAAATAAATTGTAAAGTTAATGTCTTTCATATTGGTCGGTTTATATACTAGATAGCAAAACTTCCAAAAGGTTGCGTCATGAAGTTAAAAAATTTGAAAATAGTATTGGATGTAATGGTTTTTTGACTCAAAATCGATACTAAAGCCTGTAAAACAATAGATCGAAAATACAGAAAATACGACTCCGTATATTCACGTGGTTTTACATGGTTTCTACGTGTTTATCTTCCTTTAGCTAATAACCGAGCTGTTTTTTAGCTAGTTTTATAACATACTTAAAGAAAACCAGTATTAATCAATCCTTAAAACTTAGTGTAATTATGACAAACTCAACTACAGATTCACAAACAACAAATTATAAAGAGCAAATAGACAGATGGGCACATGAAGAAACGTTGCAATTGGCACATCACTTTCATCGATTGCACGAAGGTGAATTTCATCGAACTACCGAATTTATTATGAATAAAGATGGTGATGTTGAGAGATTTGAAACTATTAAGAAAACGATAAAAGAACTTCGAATTCACTTAGCTTTAGATGCTAGAAATAAAGAAAAGTTTACGTTTTTTCCAGTGTTAGAAGCAATGACAATGCCAGGAGAATATCATTATTTTAAGTTGCACGCGGCACACGCAAGACAGTTAAGAGAAAAATCGGCAATAGTACCGCACCTATTTAAAGAAATGATTGGTAATAATTGGGATACTGTCGATTTGAATTTGATAGATGATTTATTTGTGGCCAGTAAAAAAGACGCCAACGGATTTGATAAAGTAGTTCGTGTAAAATATTTTGAGATTAGTAAAGATATCATAGAAAAAGTCATTCAAAACCTGTCAGAAATCAAAGGAATAACCTTATATTCTGGAATTGATATGAATAAGTTTGGAGATAAAAGCAAAATTTCTTTTACACCTGTTTTAGGGTTTCAATACGAAAAGGAAAAAGATGATATTGCTGGGTTTGGACTCAAAAGTATTATTGAATTTTCAAAAGAAGAAATACTAATAGAATATACAAGTCCGTGTCCACCAACTTGTTAATAAGATAATAATGAGTGAAGAATCCTTTGGGAATTTACGATTAATATCGTCTCTTACGATTATACTTCCATTGCTACTCGCAATATGGAAGTATGGTTGTTTAAGACAAATGCAACGGAAATTATTTTATTTAATCATCCTATTTTCTATTACAGAGCTTATAACGAATATTTGTTGGTACCAGAAAATCAATAACTTGCCTGTATATCATTTTTATGCTATTATTGAATGTCTCTGTATTTTAAGTATTTATCAAGATGTATTGCATAAGATATATCCAAAATATCTGTTACCAGTATTGGCGGTATTATTTACGCTATTTTGTATTGTTAACATGCTTTTCTTTCAAGACTTATTGACATTCAATTCAAACGCAACCACTACTTTAGGTTTTTTAGTCATCTTCTTATCGCTGAGTTATTTTTATGCACTATTGAAAGAAGTTAAATACACATTGTTGGAACGAAATCCTATGTTTTGGCTTAATGCGGGATTTTTAATTTATTTTTCGAGTAACTTATTGCTGTTTTTTATCAATAATAGCATGTTCACAAAACGTGATGAGGTTAGTCATCTAGTTTGGGGATTGCATGCTATTGTGAACATTATATTAGTCATTTTCTTTACAATTGCTATATGGATCACTCCGAATCAAAAATAACATTGCAAATTATCATCATAGGAATGGTTGTACTTTTTGTACTGTCATTGGCTGTTATTTTATTCTTTATTATATATCAAAAACGCTTATTTGCACAGCAACAAAAACACCAAAAAGTTGAATCCGATTACCAAAAAGAATTATTGCGTATTGCCATACAAAGTGAAGAAAGAGAACGCGCAAGAATTGGAAGAGAATTGCATGACGATGTTGGTGCTTTGCTCACAGCAACAAAATTATATTTGAGTCAAATTTCTCCAGAAGTTTCACCCGAAAAACTCACGACTACGGTTGATAAAATGTATTCTTTGTTTGATACAATGATTCAAGGTGTACGGAATATTTCACAAGATTTACGTCCTGTTATTTTAGAAAAACTAGGATTGATGGAAGCCGTTAAAAGCTTAGTAAACACCGTAAATGATTTGAATGTAGTGGAAGTAGAATTTATCGATCACACTAGAAATGCGATCGTAAAGGCGGATGAATTAAATATATATCGAGTCATTCAAGAATTACTAAACAATACACTCAAGCACGCAAATGCTACCGAAATTTCTATCGTTTTTAGAAATGAACTTTCAGATTTGATCATTATATATAAAGACAATGGAGTAGGAATTAAACAAGATCAATTACAACACAAAAAGGGAATCGGATTAAAAAATATAGAAAGTAGATTGTCTGTAATTTCAGGAACTTTCAAATTTGAAGATACTCAAAAAGGCATAGAACTAACCATAAAAATACCATACAACCATGAATAACAAAACAATCAAAGTTGGCATTACAGATGACCATGCATTATTCCGCGAAGGCGTAAAACTTATTATAGATAATTTTGAAGGTATAGAAGTAATTCTAGAAGCTGAGAATGGACGTGAATTGCTTACGAAATTAAAAAACGAGGTGCCAGATGTCATTCTTTTAGATTTAGAAATGCCAGAAATGGACGGAATAGAAACTACGCAAAAACTACGTGAATACTACCCTGATATAAAGGTTTTAATTTTGAGCATGCACAAAGAAGAGCGTATGATTACGTATTTGATGGAAATTGGCGCTAACGGTTACATCCTAAAAGATGCGGCTCCAGGAGAATTTGAAGAAGCAATTAGATCTGTATATGAAAAAGGTTTTTATTTTAATGAATCTGTATCTTTTGCCATGTTAAATGGTTTGAAAGACAAAACAAAAAAACCTCCAAAAATTGGAAAAGACTATCATTTAACTTCTCGTGAAATGGAAGTTTTAGCATTGATTGCACAAGGGCTTACTACTGCAGAAATGGGCGAAAAATTATTTTTAAGTTCTCGTACAATAGAAGGGCATCGAAATAACTTACTTAGTAAACTAGACGCGAAAAATACAGCAGCGTTAATCATTAAAGCGATTCAAGAAAAATTGATTACGGTTTAATTTTAGTTACTTAGTCGTTTCCTAACAAGGCGACCAATATTCAAGTCGAGTCAATTTTCCATTTGTAATATAAATTCGCAATCCGTCTTCATAACCTGTACTAAAAACAATGAATGCGCCATCTAATTTTTTTCCAAAACCTTCTTTTATTTGATCACCAAATATGTCAATGAGTTCTGAAAAATCAGTTTTGTAAGATAAATTTCGATCGCCATATTTTACAATGATTGAATGGTCTTTTTCGAAATCAACTTGCTCCAAAACATAGTTTTCTTTTTCATTGCCTGTGAATTTGATAGTTCCGTAATCGAGCGTTAAAAATATACCGTCTTGTGTATCTGTTGATAAAAAACCGCATTCATACTTTGGGTCATATACTTTTTGAGGTTTCCCAAGTTTTTTGATAATCTCTGATTTGGTGGAATAAAAATCGAATCCTTTATAGTGTATCAAATCAAAATCTACAGTCTGAGCAAAACTCAACTTTGCTAATAAAGTAAATGTGATGATTAAAAGTAGATTCTTCATTTTCGGACTAATTTATGACGTAGCTTCAGCTTCAAGACCTTTTACCGTTGGTGTATCAATCATTTTCTGAATGCGTGTAGAAATAAAGATACTCATAATTACAAATCCCATAAAGAAAAAGAAACCGTATTGTAATTCAGATTTATTCGTAGATAAAATATCAAGGCTTTCAATATTATTCTCAAGCTGTCCTAGTTGACTTGAAATGATTCCTGTAAAGCCAATATATGACATGAAAATGGCAACTACCATCACATCAGCCATGGACCATTTTCCACTTTTAAACACTAAAAATCGAACGATTTTATTCCGCTTTAGTGAACGTTTAAAGACTAATAAAAGACTCGAAATCAATTTTGATACAGGGAAAATTACACTAAAAAGCAACACTAAAACCCCAACCAACATCACTTTGGTTTTTCCTTGAGAAAGCATAACGCTCGACACTTCCATGATACTTTTACTCTTATAATACAACACTTGATCTTTAAACGAAATTGCTTCGCCCATTAATTGTAATTCCATTGAAGCAATACGTGCGTCAATATCAATCATTGGTAGAAAAACACCTAACGCCAATAAGTGAACTGCTGCCAAAACGTATATAGTAATTGTGAGATTGGAAGTTTCTTTAAACACAAACAATAGCAAAAGCAAGCTTAAAAAAGCAGCTAATAATACACTGTTTGAAACATTTTGTTCGTTAGTTATACCTTCCAACTTTTTTGAAATGACTGCAATACAAGCTTCTCCAGTTTCTGTATTGTATTTGGAAAGAATGTTGTTGTATTTGGTGTAATCTATTTTTTGAAAAGTCCCTTCTGTATACGAATTAATTTGTGCTAAAATATATTCTTTGATGCTATCTCTATTTTCTTGGCTTTCTAAAAAATTGAGAATATCTTCTGTAATTGTAGGCACTTGATTTTTTAATTCACTAAAAATTTCAAAAAAATCAGCACCAATATTCTTCAAAGAAAGCCCTAAAAAGTCTTTGTTTTTCTCGTTTTTAGCTTTGTAAGCACGTTCAAATTTATCGATAGATTCATTCAAAAAACTTTCAACTTTTGCACGTGTTTCATCTCGTTGTCCGCCAGTAAGTTCAAGCGATTGTAATTTTTTTGTGATGATAATTGCAAACTGTTTTTCCCAAGCATCTACATTAAACATTCCGTATCTAATATCCGAAAGTTCAATGACATCGGTTTTAAGAACGCGTTTTTTGGTTTCTAGTGTATACGTTGTATACGAAGCAACACTTATCGCGATAAGCAATAAAAATAAGATACTATTTAAGATGAGTTTTTTACGCACGTTTTAGGTATTAGTTTGTAATTTCTTCATATACTTTCCCTGTAAAATCATTATGTAGATACTTTTTAAAGGCATTCAATACATTTTCGTATTCGTCTCGTTTAAATACGAGTGTATTTCCTGGAAACCAATCTACGATAGTTCCAATAGGTTCAGGAGTGTCTTCAAAATCACTTACATCTAAACCAAATTTATTCCAATATACATAATGATCGTCAGTTTCTATTTCGGCAACAATCACGGTACACCAAAGATCAATATCTTCACTACACATTAAAACAGGTAGATTCACTTTCGAATATGTTTCTGGTAAAGCGCGTTCCCATACAATTTCTCGTTCCAAAGGATCATCTAGCCAATTTAAAAAAGTAGATGCTAAGCCAGGTGTAATATCTGTTGTGCTATTTTTTAAAGCACATTCTTCCAAGGAAATTCCATCAATTAAAATTCCGTAATAGTTCTCTCCAGAAAACTCGTTTAGATATGTTTTTATAGAAATTGTATTCAAATCAAGAATCGGTTTGATGGTGTTTTATGAATGTAAGACGAGTAACTATCAAATTTGTTTCAAAAAGATACAATTTATAGCTTTTTAAGATACTAATTTAAAATTTTTATAGAAACGGTTTATGTATATGATTTATAGTATTAAAGTTTATTTATTAGAAATCATACTTTAATCCAATTTTCGCTTTCACCTGATCGATAATTGTCATTAATTGTTCACTAAATGCTAATGGTAATTTTGAATTTTCTGTTTCGCCATTGCGAATAGAGCTATTCACATCTTCAATTTCATGAATATACCCAATTCCTGCATGTGGAAGTTCAAAAACGGTTTCTTTATCGTCTGTATACAAGGTAATTGTATTAGCATGATGAAAACGACGATGTAATTTTATCGTACCTTCAGTACCGTAAATGTAGGCTTCTGTTGGTGTATCGACTTCGAAAGTAGATTCTAAAACTGCTTTTGCTCCGTTTTCATAATTAAATAACATTGCGCAAAAACTATCTACTTCTGTAGCAGTTATACGTGCCATTGCATTAATGTCGGTTGGCATTCCTAACACTAATAAGCTTAAAAAAATAGGATAAATACCAATATCGAGCAAAGAGCCGCCACCCAATTTTTTATTGTACAAACGGTTTTCTGTATTTAGTTCTCCCAAAAAACCAAAATCTGCACGAATACTTATAATATCTCCGATGGCTTTTTCGTCTAAAAGTTCCAATACTTTTTGATATGAAGGCATAAAACGTGTCCAAATTGCCTCCATTAAAAACACCTTTCGAGACCTTGCTTCTTCAATCATGATTTGCACTTGCGTGGAATTGATTCCTAGTGGCTTTTCACACAAAACAGCTTTGTTGTGTTGTAAACAAAGCATTGTGTTTTCAAAATGAAACACATGTGGTGTGGCAATATAAATAACATCAATCTCAGGGTCGTTGACAAGTGCTTCGTAGGAGTCGTATGCTTTTTTAGCATTGTGTTTTTCTGCAAAAGTGATTGCTTTATCCATACTTCGTGAAGCAACTCCGTGAAGAATAGCCGTGTCAGAAAGTTGTAAATCGGAAGCAAATTTGCTTGCTATATTTCCCAATCCGATAATTCCCCAATTGATTTTTTTATGCATGAAAGAGTTAATTAGTACGTGTTAAATTAAACACTAATGTTACTAAAAAGATAGTTAATAGTTCTTGATGTTTTGCCTCAGAAACTTGATCTATTTCTTCAAAATTCCCAAATACGCATTCCAAGGACCAACTTCAGTAGCATACTGTTTTGACATGACTCTTGCTATTTGCGCAATATGACCTAAATCATGCACAGTCCAAGTTGCTAAAAGTTGTTGTAAGTTTACTTCGCCCAATTTGGGATGCATTCCTTTTTTTGTAAAATCACTTTCGGAGATCTGAAGCATTTTTAATTCTTGCAAATTTTGTGATCTGAGTTTTGAAAATTCTTCTAACAATTCATGAATGCTCTTTCCTTTGCTATCATTCTCTTGTGCAAACCGATCAAAAGGTTCAAATGTTTTATTCCTTTCAGAAGACAAGATAATTTTGGCTCTTACAATCCAATCTGTTTTCTCTCCATGAACCAAATGTCCAATAATATCATACGGACTCCAAGTGTTTTTACCTTCATTATTGTATAGCCATTCATCAGACAAACCATTTAATAAAGAGTTCAGTGTCTCAGGAGTTTTACTTAATATTTCTATGGATTTTGAGAGGTTGAATGTCATTTGTTTGGTAGTTTTGATGTTTACAAACACAACTTTGGGTCTTTTTCAAGTTTTGTTGCACCATAATGCAAATGCCACTCTACAATGCGTTCTTTGATATAATTATATTCGTATGCAAGACTGTAACCATGATCCTGAATTTCTTCAAGCGATCTATCTTTCTTTTTAAATGTTTCTAAGGTGAAATAAGTGTCATTAATGAGCATTTCAATATAAACATCTTCGTCGTATAAATGTTTTTCTAAAAAAGTAATAAATCGTTTGTGACATCTTTTGGTAAAGTTTTTATTTTTATGTTGAATAGCTTCTTCTTCAAGCTTCTCAACAGCGCGCATCATTTCACCTTGCACATACGTCGATCGTCCAGTTGTTGGAATATATTTTTCCTTGATTTGTTTGATATATTCTTGATATTCTTCTGATGTAAATCGGTTTGAACCTAATCTTTCGTCATTAATACGAATAAACTTTTTTGTCCAGTCGAAGTACGATTCTAGTCTTCTGATGGTTTCCTTGTCAATTTCTCCACTAATGCTTAAATGTTCAAATTTTAGTTCTTTTACACGTTCTGAAATGACAACTTTATGTGTGAAACCTAAATGTAAAAGTTCCCATTCATCAACTTCAAAAACTTCTTCGGGAACCGTTTTTATATTGTGAAATGCTTTTGAAGGTAGCCAATTTTCAGCTGTTTCTTTTTTATCATCAGTAGTTTCTTTAGTTTGATAACCAATAAGCCAATTAATTTCAGGTTTTAAAAACTGTGTGTCATGATCTTGAGAAATTCCGACAAAACCGCCCAAATATTCCATGTGTGTTTCTTCTAGTAAAACGCCTTGTAAATCATATAATAAATGTCTAAAATCTACATTTACAATTTGTTTCGGGAGTTGTTCAAAAAGGTGATCAATCCCGTATCCTTTTATTTTACTCAAATCAATTCGATAACCAGCATGATTATAAGGAAAGAACTTAGTAATCCAGCCATCAATGTATTCTGGGTTTCCATATTCTTCTATGGTATGTACTTTAAAAATGTGCATCCAAAAATCATTGTCAATGTCTTCTTTGGCAGTATTTTTAATTTTTGTGATGATGGGTTTTAAATCATTATACCACCATTCCATTTCATACTTTTTCAAGATTTCCAACTTCTCTAACATGCGATTCCAATCGGTCACAGTTCCTTCCAATTTCAGTTCAGGAATTCCGCAGATACAAACGGCAACGTCGTAATCAAAATATGCTTTAAAAGCATCCATAATTGTAATTTCGCTAACTACTTTGCTGGCAAGTGTGGTCGTGCTAAAATCGGCGCGTAAATCGGCAACTACAGCTGAACCTACAATTTTTTCAATCTCATTACTGAATTCTTCTGTAGTTTCATGCCACGGACTTTCTGGATCACCAAGAATGATTTTATCATTTCTAATAGTAATTGTTTTCTTTTCGGTTAACTGTGGAAAAAGATTTTCTTTCGCTTGATACGAAAAGTTCACATGATTGGAAATTCCTTGCAAAACCAGCAACCAAATCATATCTGGCGAAAGCGTAAATGGCCTGTGTTCCGAATATGCTAAATACAATCCGTATAAAAATGAATGATATCCACCAGAAATAAGTTTTTCATCCGGATTTGGTAAGTATTCTATTTTACTGGAGAAGGTTTGCGCAATTTCACTAAACAACTTTTCTTCAACTAAATTTTCTGGTCGTTCAAGTGTTTCGATATGAAAAGTAATCGAATTTTCGGTTTTTGTTTTAATCATAAATGAAGTTTGCTTGGAATGACTTCGAAAATACAATTTTTAATATAAAAGTACTCAATACGTTCGTGCACAAAAAATACGTATTTCTTGTTCCAATAAAATTAAATCTATTACCTAAAAACGTTCACTTTATTCCATTTTTTCAATTTCAAATCGAGTTATTCCTCACTTTTGAATTGTTATTAAAAAATAAAATATCAGTTTATCAGGTTATTTTAACGATGCAAAACCGCTTTATGTATTTTACATGAGCGGTTTCTTATAAGTTTTATCTGAAAAAACAGCAAATTTGTTCCGTGAATATACGTTTTTCATGCGTGTAAATACCTGTAATTCAGTAGAATGTTGGTTTTTGTGTATAAGGTCATTTACTTTAGAGCTCATTATAAACCATAAAAAAAATAATTATGAGTAATTCTAAAAATGAAAACTTAGATAGTGAAATGAAAGCAAGCGGATTTACGCTAGAATCTGAATTAAATTTTCCACAAGAAGACGCTTTAACTGATCAATACTGCTATTTTTATCACAAAGGTTTGTATCATGCAAATTGGCAACATTTGCATACAGACGGCCGTTGGTGGGGGAAATCTGAATTTGGACCAGGTTGGTACGAAAAAGTAAAATGGCATCCGAACCTTAGATTTCGTGCAAGTATTAATCGACTGGTTAGATGGGATAAAATTTGCAATGTAGCTATGAAACCTGGGCAAGTATTGACAATTTGGGGAACTGTTTTTGAAACTGCTTGGAATATTACATCAAAAGAAGCATTTATGAAACAAATAGAAAATGCAGAAATCTTAGAAGTTGTAGGGTAGAAGATGCTAATTGAAAATAAGATTTAAAAACCTGCTTTTATAAATTGGAAGCGGGTTTTAATTTTAGAAGATTCTAAACTAGAAAATGATCTTCAATCTTCTCTTTCTAAAAGATATCGCTTCAATCGTAAGTCACGAATCTTTTTTTCGGATCGATTTTTTTGATCGATATATCCTCCAATAATTATTGCGAAGAACCCTCCAATAGAAATGAGCACTGCGGAGTGATACTCCATTATTTCAGATAAACTTTCGTCACCTATTACAAATGGAATAAATGGAAAAACAAATCCCATCGCAATTCCACCTAAAATGCGTAATGGTATCCACTTTTTATAACGTTTAAAATGATCTTGAACATCTAAAATGTCATTCGTAACGTGTTGTATTCGTTGTTTTTTAGTATTCATTTAGTTGATGCTAATACTATTGTTTGTAATGCTTAATGTGTGAATGTTACAAACAAAAAGTCGCTTCTATCACAAAACGACTTTTTTAAAATCAGTAACTAATAAATAATGGATCATTTCGGTCGTTTGCGCAACAATCCAATCATATGCTCAATACCAATACCAACATAGGTTCGTCCTTTATTGATTTGTACCATTGGAGAAAGTGTTAAACCGTAATGTCTCGCGAATGGAAATTCAATTTTTGGACTAATGATAAAGCTTAAAGTTTTATAATCATAAGTGTCCCAAGTATAATTGTCTCCAAAAAGTCCACCATTAATCATTTGCCAGTTTTCTGGTTCACTGATACGCGTGTAACCAATACCTATAGACATATTTAATCGAATAGTCCCTTTGGGATTCAATTTATAAATTTTCCCTGCCATGATTTGATAATTCTCTATTCGATCATAAGGATTTGCTAGTCCGAAAGAAAAGGCTCTAAACAATCCAACTCGAAAATCTTCTGGTTCTGATGCTGAACTTCTGGCACGTACAGTGTGTTCTAATCGAAAAGAATACTTTTCTTGATACACATAATTAAGTCCAAAGCTAGCGCCAAAATAATTACCAGCATCTATTCCTAAAGTAGCATAAATAGCATGATTTTCTCCAAACTGCGCATGTGTTGTATGAATACTTATTATAAGTAAAAGCGTTGATAATAAACGTTTCATAATGTAAATAATAGATTTTTAGGTTGTATTTCAGAACGAAATCAACCGTAATTAAAGGTTTAAATTATTTGATAATTTAATGAATGTAGCTATCGTAAAAGTTAGTGTATTTTTTGCATATTATAAAATTTTGTTACAGAAACCACTATGATTTCTTTCCATAACTATAACTTTTGGAAAATGAAAACGTGACATTTTTTTGAATTTTGTTTAGAAAAGGTAGTTTGGGCTAAAAAAGTAAAATAAAAAAGCCGCTTCCATAGCAATAGAAGCGACTTTTTGAATATATAACTAAGCTTAGAATCTTACAATCCGAAAGCTGTTTTTACTTTATCTACGAAATCTAATTTTTCCCAAGTAAATAACTCAACATCCATTGTTTTCGATTCTCCATAAGGAGTTGTGAATGTTTTAGAAACGATTTCATTTTTACGTCCCATGTGTCCGTAAGCAGCAGTTTCGCTGTACATTGGTGTACGTAACTTTAAACGACTTTCAATCGCTGCAGGACGCATATCAAATACTTCTTTTACTTTCTCAGCAATTTCTCCATCAGTCAAATCAACTTTTGCAGTTCCATAAGTATCAACAAAAATTCCCATTGGTTCAACAACTCCAATTGCATACGAAACTTGTACTAAAATCTCATCAGCAACTCCAGCAGCTACTAAGTTTTTAGCAACGTGACGTGTTGCATACGCAGCACTTCTATCTACTTTACTTGGATCTTTTCCTGAAAATGCTCCACCACCGTGAGCACCTTTTCCACCGTATGTATCAACAATAATTTTTCTTCCTGTCAATCCAGTATCTCCGTGAGGTCCACCAATAACAAACTTTCCAGTTGGGTTAATGTGATACTTAATATCATCACCAAATAAAGCTTGAATTGCAGGATCTAATTTTGCTACTACACGTGGAATTAAAATCTCAACGATATCCTTACGGATTTTCGCTAACATTACTTCATCACTTTCATCAAAATCATCATGCTGTGTAGAAATTACAATTGCTTCTACTCTTGAAGGTACATTGTCATCATTATATTCAATCGTAACCTGACTTTTTGCATCTGGACGTAAATATGTAATATCTTGGTTTTCTCTACGTAAAGCAGCCAATTCAATCAACATTAAATGTGATAAATCTAAAGCTAAAGGCATCAAGTTTTTAGTCTCTTTCGTTGCATATCCAAACATCATCCCTTGGTCACCAGCACCTTGCTCTTCTTTCGTAGCTCTGTCAACACCTCTATTAATATCATCAGATTGCTCATGAATAGCTGATAAAACTCCACAAGAATTCCCATCAAACATATATTCACTCTTCGTGTATCCGATCTTGTTAACTACTTCTCTAGCAATCTTTTGAACGTCTAAATATGTGTTCGATTTTACTTCTCCAGCTAAGATAACTTGACCTGTAGTAACTAAGGTTTCACAAGCTACTTTCGATTCAGGATCGAATGCTAAAAAATTATCAATTAAAGCATCAGAAATTTGATCTGCTACCTTGTCTGGATGTCCTTCTGAAACCGATTCAGAGGTAAAAAAATATGACATAATAAATCTTCTTTTAAAAATTATATTAGATGGAAAACTAAAAAGTGATTGCTCTGTCGGCTAAAGAAGTAGAAAATTACTGCTTTAGCATTTTTTAATTTCTTGACTGTATCAAGAATTGAGGTTGCAATCAGTTCAAATTTTTCCTCAAAATCAGGTGCAAATGTATGAAAAACTACTTACATATAAACAACAAAAAAAATTAAATTAACATTTAGTTAGAAAACTGTTAAAAATGACTTTTTTTTAAAAAAACATTTGGATATTAAATAATTATGACTTTACCTTTGTACCAAACAAAGACGAAAAATGTTTAATAAAGTTTCAAATATGATGTGTTGTATGATGTGCTGCAGAAATGCCGCAGAGGACACTATTGTATTACGCTAACTTTAAAAAGCATCTCACAATAATTTAAGCCTCTGCAATTGCAGAGGCTTTTTTCATGATTATATTTTAAGTTAATTTTTTTTTTTCAAACCGATGAGTCAAATTTTTCAAATAGCAAGTATCAAAACTACAATGACAATGTGTTGTTGTATGATGGCTATGTACATGATGTGCTGTAGCCAAGTTTGCTATTATCGAAAAGTTCCAGATAAATACTAACCCATTTATCACTTATTTAAAAAGGTCCTTTTGGTAATACAATTCCAAAAGGACCTTTTTTCATTGGTAAAAGATTCTTATGAAAGTCAGCGTCAAATAACAAAAAATAATAGTTAAATCACGTTTAAAAAACATTTTGTGAAATAGTAAATGAAACAGTAGATAATCAAAAATAAGACAAACCAAAAATCTATTTTAGATCCCAAAATTGAATATTAAAAAGTAAAAAAAAGAAAACATGAGTACACAAAAATTCGCAACAAAAGCATTACATTCAGGACATGACACAACGCAAAACGGAGGAACAAGAGCTGTCCCAATTTATCAATCGACAGCATATGTGTTCAATAATTCGGATCATGCGTCAAATTTATTTTCCTTAGCAGAACCAGGAAATATCTATACCAGAATCAACAATCCAACAAATGACGTTTTAGAACAACGATTAGCAGCTTTAGAAGGCGGAATTGCAGCAGTAGTTACAGCTTCAGGAACAGCAGCCATCGCAACAACATTGCTAACGTTACTAAGGGCAGGCGATCACGTAGTAGCTTCCAATAGTTTGTACGGCGGAACCTATAATTTGCTAAACGTAACGTTACCAAGACTCGGAATTACAACAACATTCGTTGATCCAGAAGAAGCAAATAGTTTCAATGATGCCGTACAAGAAAACACAAGAGCGGTTTTTATTGAGTCACTAGGAAATCCAAAATTAGATGTATTAGACATCGAAGCTATTTCAGCGCAAGCAAAAGCAAACAAACTTCCACTTATTGTCGACAATACAATTGCCACACCTTACTTATTGAATCCTATCAATCACGGCGCAAATATTGTCATTCACTCACTTACAAAATACATCAACGGAAATGGAACTGCCTTAGGAGGCGCAATCATTGATGCAGGAACATTCGATTGGACAAACGGAAAGTTTCCAGAATTTACAGAACCATCTGCAGGATATCACGGATTAGTCTATAGCGAAGCCTTAAAAGAAGCCGCATTTATTGCAAAAGTTCGTATTGAAGGACTGCGCGATTTTGGTTCAGCATTAAGTCCATTCAACGCATTTCAAATCATTCAAGGATTAGAAACATTGCCAATCCGTATCAAACAACACAGTGAAAATGCACTAGAATTGGCAACATGGTTGCAAACACAAGAAGCTGTTGCTTGGGTAAATTATCCAGGATTAGAAACAAGCAATTACAAAACATTAGCAGAAAAATACTTGCCAAAAGGACAAAGCGGAATTGTAACTTTTGGAATTAAAGCAGGATTCGAAGCCGCAAAACGCATCGCAGACGAAACAAAAGTATTCTCATTATTAGCAAATATCGGCGATACAAAATCACTCATCATTCACCCAGCAAGCACAACACACCAACAATTAACGGCAGAACAACAAGCATCAACAGGTGTAACACAAGATTTAATTCGCTTATCTGTTGGTTTGGAAAATGTAGAAGATTTAAAAACAGACTTACAAACTGTATTTGACAAAATAACAGCGGGAATTCCAGCATCATAAAACAGATATTTTGAGACAGAAAATAGCACATATAACCATTTCAGATTTCTTTACCGAAACTGGCGCGTATTATCCAAACCTAAAGTTGAGTTATCAGCTTACAGGTTCGGATAACGCAGATGCGCCAATCGTTTTAGTGAATCATGCATTGACAGGAAACTCGGAAGTTACGGGTGAAAACGGTTGGTGGAATAAATTGATCGGTGATGGGAAATGTATTGATACGAATGAGTTTAAAATTTTAAGTTTTGATATTCCTGGCAATGGTTTTTCAGACGAAACAGAATTGATTAAAATCTATAAAGATTTTGTTGCGAGAGATATCGCTAAGATCTTTATCAGAGGATTGGAAAACTTAAAAATCGATACGCTTTTTGCCGCTATTGGCGGATCGTTAGGAGGAGGAATTGCATGGGAAATGGCAGTTTTAGAACCAAATTTAATTCAAAACTTAATTCCGATTGCTTCCGATTGGAAATCGACCGATTGGCTCATTGGGAATTGCTTTTTGCAAGAACGCATCCTTGAAAACTCAAACAATCCAATTGAAGATGCACGTATTCATGCAATGTTGTGCTATCGTACGCCTTTTTCTTTCAAAGTAAAATTTCAGCGAACGCAAGACAAAGAAACAGCGCTATTCAATACAGAAAAATGGTTAGCGCATCATGGAAAAAAATTGCAAGAACGCTATCAATTAGCAGCATACAAACTGATGAATCAACTCTTAAAAACAATTGATGTCACCAGAGGTAGAGCATCGCTTGAAAAAGTAGCTTCAAAAATTAAAGGAAACATTCATATTATCAGTATTAACAGTGACATATTTTTTTCACCAGATGAAGACATTGAAACATACAGAAGATTAAAACGTGTCAAAGAAAATGTATATCACGACGAAATTCAATCTATTCACGGACACGACGCATTTTTAATAGAATACGGTCAACTAAGTCTGTTGCTCAGAAACATATTTCAAGTTCAAAAATCATCCATCAAATAGTATAATAAAAAAGTTATGAAAATATTAAAATTTGGCGGAAAATCACTCGCTAACGGAAAAGGAATCAAAAACACGATTCAAATCATAAAAGAAAAAGCAACACAGCAAGAACATATTGCAGTCGTATTGTCTGCACGTGGAAATGCTACGGATGAATTGTTGGAAATGTTGGAGAAAGCAACACGCAAAGAATCGTATCACGAACAATTGACCGCGTTTAAAGCATATCAAAGTCAAATAGACAGATCGATAGATTTTTCGGAAGAATTTATCACATTAGAAAACTTATTTCAAGGAGTTTCTTTGTTAGGCGATTATAGTGAAAAAATAAAAGATCAAGTCGTGTCACAAGGTGAAATTATTTCGGCGAAATTAGTAACGAATTTGCTTAAAAAAGAAGGTGTCAATGCACATTTTACAGACACTAGAAACTTGATTAAAACAGATGATGCGTTCGGAAATGCACGTCCGCTAGATGTAATTTCTAGAAGAAACGTTATCAATCATTTTAAATCGCATAACGGAACTACGGTAAATATTGTGACAGGTTTTATTGGTTCTAATCAAAACAATGAAACTACGACCTTAGGCAGAAACGGAAGCAATTATACAGCAGCTTTATTGGCTAACTTTTTAGATGCAGAAGAATTGCAAAACTACACACATGTAGATGGAATTTTTACTGCGAATCCTGATTTGGTCGCTGACGCGCGAAAAATCTCAGAGTTATCATTCAACGAAGCAAACGAATTGGCAAACTTTGGCGCAAACATATTACATGCAAAAACCATCGTTCCATTGATTGAAAAAAACATTCCGTTGCGAATTTTAAACACATTCAACAGTTCGGATAATGGAACGATCATCAAGCAAAAAACAACCAAAAAAGGAATCAAATCAATTTCTGTATTAGATAATGTAGCGTTGGTAAATTTGGAAGGTAGAGGTTTGTTAGGAAGAGTTGGTGTAGATGCGCGAATTTTTAAAACTTTGGGTGATAATGATATCAATGTAAGCATCATTTCACAAGGTTCATCCGAACGTGGTATTGGTTTGGTCATTGATGCAGACAAAGCTTTGGATGCGATTGTTGCTTTAGAAAGAGAGTTTGAAAATGACTTTTATACGAAAGACGTCAACAAAATTTCTATCATAGATGATGTTGCGGTAATTTCGATTGTGGGACAAGATTTAAGCGAATTTCACAAACCATACAATGCATTAATTAAAAATCAAATAGTTCCAATTCTGTTTAACAATACGGTTTCAGGTAAAAATGTGAGTTTGGTGGTAAAAGAATCAGAATTGCACAAAGCGATCAATGTAATTCACGGACAAATCTTCGGAATTTCTAAAAAAATAAACATTGCAGTCTTCGGAAAAGGATTGGTTGGTGGCACATTGCTCGATCAAATTATACAAAGTAAAAAAGGCATATTAGACAAAAATAATATCAAGTTAAATGTATTTGCTGTGGCAGATTCACAACATGTATATTTAGACAAAAACGGAATTGCTGACGACTGGGAAAAAACATTTCCAAAAGAAAAAGTTGCCTATACGGTACAACAAATTATAGATTACGCTAAAAACAATCATCTAGAAAATTTAATTGCGGTTGATACGACTGCAAGCAAAGAATTCATACATAATTATATAAGTTTAGTTAATAATGGCTTCGATTTGGTTTCGGCAAATAAGATTGCGAATACAGTTGAGTACTCATTTTATGATACGTTGCGAAAAGAACTGAAAAAGCATCAAAAAAATTATTTGTACGAAACCAATGTTGGAGCAGGGTTACCATTAATTGATACAATAAAATTATTGCATAAATCGGGAGAAAAAATCGAAAAAATCCGTGGTGTATTTTCAGGATCATTAAGTTATTTATTCAATACGTTTTCTGTGGAAGATGTTGAATTTAGTGAGGTTTTAAAGCAAGCCTCAGCAAAAGGATTTACTGAACCTGATGCGCGTGAAGATTTATCAGGGAATGATGTCGCAAGAAAACTATTAATCTTGGCTAGAGAACTCGATTTAAAGCACGAATTATCAGACATCACAATTCAAAACTTATTGCCAGCGCATTTGCAAGCAATCGGTTTACAAGAATTCAAACAGAAAATCACAGACTTAAATAAAACCTACAAACTCATCAAAGCAAATCAGCAAGAAAATCATGTATTGCGTTATGTTGGTGATTTGTCAACGGAAACAGGAATCTTAGAAGTCAAATTAATCTCTGTACCAAGCAACAGTGCACTGGGACAAATAAAAGGATCAGATTCTATTTTCGAAATATACACAGAAGCATACAAAGAACAACCATTAGTAATTCAAGGCGCAGGAGCAGGCGCGGCAGTTACGGCAAGAGGTGTTTTTGGAGATATTTTACGATTAACTGAAAAATTGTAGACTTCGGCTCCGCTCAGTCTACATTTTAAATGTAAAATGTGTCACATCGAGCGCAGTCGAGATGCTAAATGTTGAATTAAAAATGTTTGAAACTTTATGTATTCAAATTAGCGAATCAACAGAAAAACAAACAACAAATTAACAAAAAACAAACAAGCAACAACAAAAAAATGAATTCACAACATATAGAAACACAGGCGATCCGAACACAAATTGAACGCTCTGAATTCTTAGAACATTCCAGTCCGTTATATCTTACTTCAAGTTTCGTATTTGAAGATGCGGAAGATATGCGTGCTTCCTTTGCGGAAGAAAAACAACGTAACATTTACAGTCGATTCACCAATCCGAATACGTCTGAATTTGTATCAAAAATCTGCAAGCTAGAAGGTGCAGAAGACGGACATGCGTTTGCAACAGGAATGTCTGCGGTATTTTCCACATTTGCAGCATTGCTTGATAGCGGCGATCATATTGTATCATCTCGATCAATCTTTGGATCAACCAATAGTCTATTTACAAAGTTTTTACCCAAATGGAATATTGAAACAAGTTATTTCAAAGTAAACGAAATAGACAAAATTGAATCATTAATTCAGCCAAATACAAAAGTATTATATGCAGAATCGCCAACGAATCCTGCAGTTGATATCATAGATTTAGAAATATTAGGAAAAATTGCCAAAAAGCACAATCTCATCTTAATCATAGACAATTGTTTTGCAACGCCATATTTGCAACAACCTATAAAATTTGGAGCCGATTTAGTCATTCATTCAGCTACAAAACTTATTGACGGACAAGGTCGCGTATTAGGAGGTGTTACCGTTGGTCGTGCCGATTTAATTCGTGAAATATATTTATTCTCACGAAATACAGGTCCTGCATTATCACCATTTAATGCCTGGGTTTTATCTAAAAGTTTAGAAACTTTAGTTGTACGTGTAGATCGTCATTGTGAGAATGCATTAAAGGTGGCTGAGTTTTTAGAAAAACATCCAAAAGTAAATACAGTAAAATATCCTTTTCTAAAATCACATCCACAATATGAAATTGCTAAAAAGCAGATGAAACTAGGAGGGAACATAGTTGCGTTTGAAGTAAAAGGTGGCGTTGATGCTGGAAGAACATTTTTAAACAGTATTAAAATGTGCTCGTTATCAGCAAATTTAGGTGACACAAGAAGCATTGTTACGCATCCAGCGTCTACAACGCATAGCAAACTATCTGTAGAAGATCGTTTGGAAACAGGTATTACTGATGGACTCATTCGTGTGTCTGTTGGACTCGAAAATGTGAATGATATTATTGAAGATTTAGAGCAAGCGTTAACTAATTAACATTTTAGGTCTGAAACTTTAATAATCTAACACTATTTAACTAAAAACAATGTATGACTTTTTAAAAAAAAGAAATACATTTGCCAAATAACCTAGTAAGTCTATAGGTTAATAGTATTTTAATTAAAGTAGAATGATTTTAAATCAAATAGTTAGAAATAAAAGCAATTACAAAACAGATGTAAATTCTGAAAAGCCGCTGCGAAGTTTAGTGAAATCAATCAGTTGGAGGCTCATAGGAACGTTAGATACGATTCTAATTTCTTGGTTGGTTACGGGAACATTAAGTCTGGCTTTTGCAATAGGATCAATAGAAATGTTGACAAAAATGGTGTTATACTTTTTTCATGAAAGGTTATGGAACACTATAAAATGGGGAAAATAAAATGGAAATAGATATTCAAAAAATAAACAACACATTGCGTGAAAAAACGCCAGCCGAAATCATATCATGGGCTTTGGCGCAAAGTGAAAAAGCGGTTGTGACAACAAATTTTAGACCGTATGAAGGTGCAATTTTACATGCGTGTACACAAGTCAAATCAGACATTGATGTGATTTGGTGCGACACAGGATACAATACACCAAACACCTATAAGCATGCAGAAACTTTAATAGCACAATTGTCTTTAAACATAGATTTATATGTGCCAAAACAAACTTCTGCTCATAGAGATATTGTATTAGGAATTCCTGGTGTAAACGATGAAAATCATCAACTATTTACAGAGCAAGTAAAGTTAGAACCTTTCAAGCGTGCAATGGAGTTTCATAAGCCTACAATTTGGTTTACGAACCTACGAAAAGGACAAACCGCATTTAGAGATTCTATCGATATTATCTCACAAGGAAAAGACGGAGTTTTAAAAGTGAGCCCTTTCTATCATTGGTCAGATGAAAAATTAGATAGCTATTTGGAAGCACATCAAATACCGAATGAATTCAACTATTTCGATCCAACAAAAGTATTAGAAAACAGAGAATGCGGATTGCATTCATAAGAGAAAAGACATGAGTACAAAAGTGTTACAAACAAACATATTAGAAAGCGAAGCAATACATATTTTCAGAGAAGTAGTAGCGCAATTTGAAAAGCCAGTACTACTATTTTCTGGAGGAAAGGATTCCATTACGCTCGTAAGATTGGCGCAAAAAGCATTCTTCCCAGCAAAGATTCCATTTCCATTAATGCATATTGATACAGGTCATAACTTTCCTGAAACTATTGAGTTTCGTGATAGACTCGTAGAAAAATTAGGCTTAAAACTCATTGTGCGAAATGTGCAAGACAATATAGATGCCGGAAAAGTACAAGAAGAAACAGGGAAATATGCAAGCCGAAATATATTGCAAACCGAAACCTTATTAGATGCTATAGAAGAATTTGGTTTTGACGCGTGTATTGGTGGCGCAAGAAGAGATGAAGAAAAGGCAAGAGCCAAGGAACGTATCTTTTCTGTAAGAGATGATTTTGGACAATGGGACGAAAAAAATCAGCGACCAGAAGTATTTGATATGCTCAATGGGAAAATCAACTTAGGACAAAATGTACGTGTGTTTCCAATATCAAACTGGACAGAACTTGATGTATGGAGTTATATCGAAAAAGAACAAATAGAAATTCCATCGATCTATTTTGCACATACCAGAGCAACATTTCTAAGAGACGGATTAATATGGTCTGCAAATGATGAGGTCGTATACAGAGAAGAAGACGAAGAAACGGAAGAACGCGTGATTCGATTCAGAACTGTTGGAGACATGAGTTGTACAGCAGCAGTATTATCAAACGCGTATGACATTGCTTCGGTAGTGCAGGAAATACGACAATCGACCATATCAGAACGCGGCGCACGAATAGATGACAAACGCTCGGAAGCAGCGATGGAAAAAAGAAAACAACAAGGATACTTTTAAGCCAAGATCCAACACCAAAGACCCAATACCCAAAAGCTAGAAAAAAATGGAAGTACTAAAAATAGCAACAGCAGGAAGTGTAGACGATGGAAAAAGTACCTTAATTGGTAGAATACTATATGACACACAATCATTAACAGATGATAAGCTTGAAGCCATAGAGAAAAAGAGCAGACAAAGAGGATTTGATTACCTAGATTTTTCTTTGGCGACTGACGGATTGGTTGCAGAACGCGAACAAGGAATCACAATTGATGTTGCACACATATATTTTTCAACACAAAATAGAAGTTACATCATTGCAGATACACCAGGACATGTAGAATACACAAGAAACATGGTAACTGGAGCGTCAACATCGCAAGTAGCAATTATTTTAATTGATGCTAGAAAAGGTGTAATAGAACAAACTTCGCGTCATTTTTACATCAACAATTTACTACGTGTAAAAGACATTGTAATTGCAGTAAATAAAATGGATTTAGTCGATTTCTCTGAAGAAAGATACAATGAAGTACTAGAAGAAGTTCAAGCACTAATCTCAAAAACGACCTACAAAGGACAAAACATTACTACGATTCCTGTAAGCGCGTTACAAGGTGATAATGTGGTAGATAAATCTCAAAAAATGTCATGGTATTCTGGGAAAACATTGATAGAGCACTTAGAGCAAATTCAACCGCAAGATGTATATGAAGAAGCGCAAACTCGTTTTCCTGTGCAAACAGTCATCAGACCAAAAACGGAAGATTATCATGACTTTAGAGGATACGCAGGTAAACTATATGGAGGTGAAATTTCGGTAGGTGATGAAGTAACTGTTTTACCATCTGGGACGCAATCAAAAGTAAAAGGAATCTATTTCTACAATGAACAATTTGAAAAAGCAGGAATAGGAAGTTCTATTACACTAACACTAGAAGACGATGTAAATGTAAGTAGAGGTGATATGATTGTAAAAGTTTCTGAAAAACCAACTGTAGAAAAAGAACTAGAAGCTACGATTTGTTGGATGGACAAAAAACCATTAAAGGCAGCAACGAAATATAGCTTGCAACATGGAGTACACAATGTATTAGCAAAAGTAGTAGATGTAACTACCATTGAAGAAACAAATTTTTCAGGAGAAAAGACAGCAGCATCTCAGTTACAGCTCAATGAAATAGGAAACATTCAGCTCAAGTTAAACAAGCCGTTATTCTTTGATAGTTACCAAAAAAACAAACACAACGGAGGATTTATCCTAATCGATTTACAAACAAACACAACCGCTGGAGTTGGCTTTATAAACTAATATAAAATAGCATGATAAATCATACATCAAAAAATACAATTCAGCACATGATGATGTGTTGCAAAAGCATCTTTCTAAAAACAAAAGGAATATGACGTGAAAACGTATCTATATAGTTAGTAAAAAGTCCTTTTGAAACATATCTCATAAGGACTTTTTTAATTCTGAACTTATTTAAACGAAAATGAGTTCACTTGAAAATCAAACAAATGCAAAGCTTTAGAACAGAAATAGAAAACCCGATTGTCGAAAAAGACATCATCGAATTAGAACAAAAAATTCGCCAATTCAAAGAAGGAAAGGTAGATGAAGAAAAATTTAGAAGTCTTCGTTTGGCCAGAGGTGTCTATGGACAGCGACAACATGGAGTGCAAATGATTCGCATCAAACTACCGTATGGAAAAGTGTCAAGCGCGCAATTGCACAGAATTGCAGATGTAGCTGACGAATATTCAACTGGAAGACTGCACATTACGACACGACAAGACATTCAAATTCATCATGTAAGCTTAGACCGAACACCAGAACTTTGGGCGCAACTTGAAAAAGATGATATCACCTTACGTGAAGCTTGTGGAAATACAGTGCGTAATATCACAGCAAGTGAAACTGCAGGAATAGATGTCGATGAACCTTTTGATGTGTCTCCGTATGCGGATGCGATGTTCAAATTCTTCTTGCGAAATCCAATCTCTCAAGAAATGGGAAGAAAATTTAAAATCTCTTTCTCTGCAACGGATGCAGATACGGCATTGGCGTACATTCACGATTTAGGATTTATTGCTAAAATTGAAAATGGAATTCGTGGTTTTAAAGTGTTATTAGGTGGCGGATTAGGTTCGCAACCAAGACATGCAGATGTATTATATGATTTTTTAGCTACGGATGGAATCATTCCGTTAACGGAAAGTGTATTGCGAATATTTGATCGTCATGGAGAACGTGCTAAAAGAGGAAAAGCACGAATGAAATTTCTAATCAAAGATTTAGGGCTAGAAGCATTTGTAAACTTGATTGATGCAGAACGAAAAGCATTGTCTCAAAGTAAAGTTGTGATTGAAACGGAAGCATTTGAAACTGCTCCAGAATTTAAAAGTGATGGAATTGAATTTGTACAAATAGAAGATCCACTTGCGTATGAAGCTTGGAAAACGACAAATGTCATCCCGCAAAAACAAGAAGGTTTATTCGCGATTGGAATTCGAGTTCCTTTAGGAGATTTCTATACGGACAAAGCACGATTATTAGCAGATTTAATTGATAAATATGCTGCGGACGAACTGCGATTTACATTACGTCAAAACATTCTCATTCGTCATGTTCGAGAAGCATTTATTCCATTCTTTTATCAAGAACTGAAAAAGCTAGGATTTACACAATTCGGGTACAACAAACTGGTAGACATTACAGCTTGTCCAGGAACAGATACATGTAACCTAGGAATTGCCAGCAGTACAGGAATTGCAACAGAATTAGAAAAAGTAATTGCTGCAGAATATCAAGAATTCATTACCACAAAAGACATCACCATAAAAATAAGTGGTTGTATGAATGCGTGTGGACAACACAATATGGCAGAAATAGGCTTTCAGGGAATGACCATAAAATCAGGAAAACTGGTTGCGCCAGCATTACAAATACTATTAGGCGGCGGTATTTTGGGAGACGGAAAAGGTCGTTTTGCAGACAAAGTTTTAAAAATACCGAGTAAGCGTGGACCAATAGCATTACGTCAAATTTTGGATGATTTTAAAGTGAACGCTTTGGCGGAAGAATCTTTCTTAGACTATTATGAACGAAAAGAAAAATCGTATTTCTATACCCTATTAAAGCCACTATCTGATAGTACAGCACTTCAAGAAGAAGACTTTATTGATTGGGGAAATGAAAAACCATACATAAAAGCTGTTGGTATTGGTGAATGTGCTGGTGTCGTTATTGATCTTATAGAAACATTACTACTAGAAAGTGAAGAAAAAATAGAAAATGCTTCCGCTGCATTGCGCAGTGAATTATATAGTGATAGTATCTACCATAGCTATGCTGCCATTGTAAATTCAGCGAAAGCGCTATTACTTTCAGCACAACAAAAAACAAATTCGCATGCAACAATCATCAATCAATTTGATGCCGTATTTGTGGAAACTAAAAAAATAGAGTTGCCCGATACTTTTGCTGCATTCATATATCAAATTAAACAAAATGAACCTACTGAAGCATTCGCGAAAAGTTATTTAAAAGATGCGATTTGGTTTCAACAACAACTAAAAACTTACAGAAAGGAGGAGTTAGCACATGCATAAACCAAAACTAACAGTATTAGGAGCTGGACCAGGAGATCCAGAACTCATCACGCTAAAAGGAGTTAGAGCATTGCAAGAAGCAAATGTAGTATTGTACGATGCTTTGGTAAACAGAGAACTACTAGAATATGCTTCAAATGCGGAACATATATTTGTTGGAAAACGAAAAGGGTTTCACAAATACAGTCAAGATGAAATCAACGAATTGATCGTAAAAAACGCGTATGAATCTGGACATGTAGTTCGCTTAAAAGGTGGCGATCCATTCATTTTTGGTCGTGGAGCAGAAGAAATCGAATATGCAAAACAATACGGATTAGAAACAGCTGTCGTATCTGGAATCACCTCTGCAATTGCGGTTCCTGCACATTTAGGTGTTCCACTAACAAAACGTGGTATTTCTGAAAGTTTTTGGGTAATTACGGGAACAACTTCTGCACGAAAACTATCATTGGATGTTGCTTTAGCAGCGAAATCTTCGGCAACTGTAGTCATTCTCATGGGAATGAGCAAGCTTCTAGAAATAGTCGAATTCTTCAAAGAAGAAGGAAAACACAAAACGCCTGTAGGAATCATTCAAAACGGAACTACAAGCAATGAAAAATCAGTTTTCGGAACGGTAGATTCTATCGCAAAAAAAGTAAAAGATAAAAACATTGCAGCGCCTGCAATCATTGTTATTGGAGAAGTTGTAAATGAAGCAAGTGAACAAATAGAAACGTATAAATCAATTAATAAAAATTCTTTTCCGTTGCGAAAAGTTATCTAAACTATGGAAAAGAATGAATTATATCCAATCTTCCTAAAAGCGCACGAACTCAATATTTTAATTGTTGGCGGCGGCAATGTAGGATTAGAAAAATTAAGCTTTTTACTAAAGTCAAGTCCAAATGCAAAAGTGTCGTTGGTGGCGCCTTATATAAAGGAAGAAGTCAAAACATTAGCGGAAGCACATCCAACAGTAACACTTATAAAAGACGAATATGCGAAAGAATATTTAGATGAAAAACATATTGTAATTGCGGCAACGGATAACCAAATGGTAAACCTAAATATATTCTTGGAAGCCAAACAACGTAATCTATTAGTAAACTTGGCCGATCAGCCGCAATATTGTGATTTCTACTTAGGTGGAATTGTAACAAAGGGAAATGTGAAAATTGCAATTTCCACCAATGGAAAATCACCAACGACGGCAAAACGTTTGCGTCAATTCTTTGAACAAATCATTCCAGAAAGTATCAATGAATTGGTGCAAAACTTACATTCATATCGTAAAAGACTCAAAAATGATTTTGAATACAAAGTAGATACGCTCAACGAACTTACAGAAACATTGTTAAAAGATAAATCATAACAAAATGTCACATCGAGCGCAGTCGAGATGCAATCAAAAAATAAACTAAATACTCAATACTAAAATCAAAATGATACAAACAGATATACTCATAATCGGAGCAGGACCAACAGGTCTTTTCACAGTCTTTGAAGCAGGATTACTAAAATTAAAAACGCATCTTATTGACGCATTGCCACAACCAGGCGGACAATGTTCTGAAATATATCCTAAAAAACCAATCTATGACATTCCTGGTTTTCCAGAAATTTTAGCAGGCGATTTGGTGAAAAACTTACTAAAACAAATAGAATCCTTTGAACCAGGATTTACCTTAGGAGAACGTGCAGAAACGTTGGAGCGTTTAGAAGATGATACGTTTGTGGTAACTACAAATAAAGGGACAAAACATCATGCGCCAGTAGTTGTTATTGCTGGTGGATTGGGTTCTTTTGAGCCAAGAAAACCACCAATTGCAGGAATTGAAAAATACGAAGACAAAGGCATTGCATACATCATTCGTGATCCGGAAGTATATCGTGATAAAAAAGTGGTAATTGCTGGTGGAGGTGATTCTGCGTTAGACTGGTCTATCTTCTTAGCAAATGTAGCTTCAGAAGTAACGCTTGTACACCGAAGAAATGAATTTCGTGGCGCATTGGATTCTGTAGAAAAAGTACAAGAACTCAAAAATCTTGGAAAAATCAACCTCATTACGCCTGCGGAAATAACAAGTCTTCATGGAGAAGATGAGCTTGCTGCGGTAACAGTAACGAAAAAAGGAGAAGAGCCAGAACTTTTAGAAGTAGATCACTTCATTCCATTATTTGGACTCTCTCCAAAATTAGGCCCATTAGGAAATTGGGGATTAGACATTGAAAAAAATGCCATCAAAGTAGATAACTCGTATGATTATCAAACCAATCTTCCAGGCGTATATGCTATTGGAGATGTAAACACCTATAAAGGAAAACTGAAACTAATTCTTTCTGGTTTTCATGAAGCAGCAATCATGTGTCAAAGTGCATATCAGCGTATCAATCCAGGGAAAAAATATGTAATGAAATACACAACAGTTTCTGGAGTAGAAGGTTTTGATGGTTCTAAAAAAGAAGCCAAAAAAGAAATCGTTCAAACGATATATTAAACTTAAATATAATGTCAGACATTACAATACATATCAAAGATAGAGAAGGGACTAAACATACATTGCAAGCTCCAACTGATATGGCAATGAATCTCATGGAAATATGCAAAGCCTATGAATTGCCTGTTGAAGGAACGTGCGGAGGAATGGCAATGTGTGCATCCTGTCAATGTTATATACTATCTGAACATCAACTTCCAGAAATGGGTATTGATGAAGATCTAATGTTGGCAGAAACATTTCATGTCAAAGAAAACAGTCGTTTGGGGTGTCAAATTCCGATTACTGAAAACTTGGATGAACTTTATGTAGAACTAGCTCCTGAAGTATAAAGTAGTTCTCTAAAAAAGTTAAATAAGATTTTTATAGTTAGATATTTTTAAAATAAATAAAGGATCAAAAGCGGACTTCGGTCCGTTTTTTTATGCTAGAAATTAACTGAAGTTAGTTACGTATTATATTAACAGAAAACCCTTTAAAATAGTGGCTTGTGAGAAAAAGTAGTATCTACGTTGTTTTTACTTACTAATTTAGGTAGAGGGCTTGCTAATCAGTAAAATAGAATCGATTCTGATTGAAGAAAATGACGTTGGTTTCGATGAAATGGTATAAAACGGTGGTGAAATGCATATTTCTAAAGTTCAGTGAAAAGATATATTTTTTAAATTTAATATGAGAAATAGCCCGAATTAAACCCTAAATCTACCATCCTATGAAGTTCCCCGTTTGGACTACATTCATTATTGTATGTATCTTCTATATTGACGTATCAGCACAATGTGCTGGAATAAACAGAATTGAATGTTCAACAGCAGCTCCTACAGTTATAGGAAATAGTATTAGTTGTACTCCGCCAGCCAATCGAGGTGGACGAAGAAATTTTGAAGTAACTAATATGATTGCTGGATCTACTTACAGGCTTTCAAATTGTGGATCAGGCTTTGACACACAAATGACAGTTAGAGATGAATCTGGAAACTTTGTTGCGTTTAATGATGATGATGGACCTGCATGTGGAGGAACAGCAGCTTCTATTGACTTCACGCCAACAACAACAGGAAATTATAGAATTCACTTGAATAGATTTGATTGTGCTACAACAAATAACTTAAACGGAGATATTGTTGTAACACTGCTTTCGGCTGCTTCAGGACCGTCAAATGACGATTGTGGAAACGCTACTGCCTTATCGATAAGTCCAACAAGTACATGTATAACGCTTACTTCTGGAGATTCTTCAGCAGCAACACAAAGTATAGCTGCTATTAGTTGTGGAGGCTTTACAGGAAATGCCGATGATGATGTTTGGTATAGTTTTGTTGCTACAGCTACAGATCACGATATTACTGTACGACCAGGGACACTAAGCGATCTTGTGGTAGATTTACGCTCAGGAGCATGTGACGGAACCAATATAGATTGTGCCGATGCTACCACAGGAACTAGTGATGAAGTTATCAATGCAACAGGTTTATCCATCGGAACTACGTATTATGTACGTGTATACAGTTATGGAGGCGCAGGAAATGCAGGGACCTTTGATATTTGTGTCACTACACCAATAGTAATTCCAGCTAACGACGATTGTGCCAATGCAACTGCATTAGGAGTAAGTCCTACAGATACCTGTGTTACCAGCGTTTCTGGAACTACAGAAAATGCAACGCAAAGTATAGCAGCTATTAATTGTAACGGAACCACAGGAAATGCAGATGATGATGTATGGTATAGTTTTGTAGCAACCGCTTTTGAACATGACATTACAGTAACAGCAGGAACATTAACAAATGCAGTGATAGATTTAAGATCAGGCGCTTGCGATGGAACAAATATAGATTGTGCAGATGCTACCACAGGAAGTAGTGATGAAGTCATCAACGCAACAGGATTAAGTATTGGAAGTACCTATTATGTCCGTGTATACAGTAGAGGTGGCGCTGGAAATGTAGGTACTTTTGATATCTGTGTAACTACACCTCCACAACCACCAACAAATGATGATTGCGCCAATGCAACAGCACTAACTGTGAGCGGTACAACCTGTACAACAAGTGTTTCAGGCACTACAGAAAATGCAACGCAAAGTATAGCCGCAATAAGTTGTAACGGTTCTACAGGAAATGCAAACGATGATGTTTGGTATAGTTTTACAGCAACACAAGCAAATCATGATATTACCGTAACTCCGGGAACACTCACAAATGCAGTAGTTGACTTGCGATCGGGTACATGTACAGGAACTAATATTGACTGTGCAGATGCCACAACAGGAACAAGCGCAGAAGTCATCAACGCAACTGGTTTAACAACAGGAACAACTTATTATGTAAGAGTATATAGTTTTGGAAGCACAGGGAATGAAGGTACTTTTGATATCTGTGTCACTTCACCAATTACGCCACCATCAAATGATGATTGTGGAACCGCTACTGCTTTATCTATAAGTCCAACAAGTACTTGTGTAACAAGTGTTTCAGGGACAACAGTGAATGCTACGCAGAGTATAGCAGCTATTAGTTGTGGAGGTTTTACTGGAAATGCAGATGATGATGTTTGGTATAGTTTTGTAGCTACAGCAACGAGTCATGATATTACAGTAACACCAGGAACGCTTTCAGATGCCGTACTCGATCTACGCTC
>NZ_JBOEFY010000020.1:0-221655 GCF_050633145.1 Kordia sp.
ATGTTTTTGTTGTGTTGTTATTTTTATAAACTTTCTTAAAAACAGAAAAGCCCGATTCTTAGGTAGAACCGAGCTTTTATACTGTTGTATATATATTCTTTATTCCAAAGAATAGTTTGGTTCTAATGCGAACAATAGCTTGGCGTTACCAAGTATTGCTACGATATGTTTTTGTCCTGTTTTGATCATATGTTGAAAATAATGCATAAAAAAACCCGAGCCTTTTTTATGACTCGGGTTTTTATGATGTGATATCTATATTATTTAAAGATACAACTGGTAAAACCTAAGTCGTATGTCGGAATGTTTCCGGCACCTTTTCGATATGTAAGTTTTACGTTTTGCACTTTATAGTTTTTGTTAATATTTATTTTTTGTTTTGTCACGTTTTGATGTTTGCAAATATAGAAGATCATTTTTTAATTTTCCAAATTTATTTTTTCTCAGCCTCTTTTTTGAGGTACATTTTGAGCATGGAATGATCGGATTTCCAAGTGGTATTTTTTTCCGTTTTTAGAATTTCGACATCTTTGGAAACCCAGATGTGATCTAGGGAAAGTAACGGAATGTTCCAAAACCAAGTTTCTCGAAATCCGTTTCCTTTTTCCGTGAATGCATGTTGGTAATTTTTTTTGAATTTTTTAAAATATAACGACTCAAATGGCGTATTAAAGTCTCCTAAAATGATTGTTTTGTCTTCCGTTTTGACTTCAGAAATGATACTTTCTAGCATCGGTTTTCGAAAATGCCTGAGATCTGAAGAAACATCTATTGCATAAAAATGTGTGTTTTTTGTGCTAAAATGAACCACAACAACATGATCTTTTGTTTTTACTTTTGAATGAATTTTTATGGGTGTTTTTGAAAAAATTCCAACGGATTTTTCGGTGAGTTCAAAATGATAGTTTTTGTGTTTTTCTTTTATTTTTTGATAGTCGTATTCATCACATTCAATTAAAACCATCACATCAGGAGTTGATTTGCTTACCAAAAATGCATCTTCAAAGTTTCGGATTCTGTACGCATTCCACAATACAATTTCTAAGGAATTGCCAGTATCAACATCAGGCGAATACGTGTAGCTTCTACTTACCCAAATTACCGTTAATAGAAGCACTAATACTGTATAGTACTTTCTGGCGGAAGCCTTTATAAACAGCAGTAAAAATAATAATCCGAGCATTATCATCGGAAGCGGAGTTCCATAAAATACCAAGCCTGAGATATAGAATGCATCTTTGATCGTAAAATGAATTATGATCGCTACACACAAGAAAACTTGAAGTGATTTTTTTAGGTAATGACGCAGTTTTACTTTCAATTTTATGTTGTAAGCTGTAAATAGTTTTTAAAGAAATTTTCAAACCATACCAAATCGCTTCTTAAATGATTGCTTTTGAAGCCTTCTATACTTATGATTGTGACTTGATTTCCTTCTTTATCTTCCAAGAAAACATTTCCCATCAAAATACTATCGCCGTGAATTTCAATACTGTTTTTGATAGTTGCTAAATTTTCTACATCATATTTTTTTTCCTTTCCATCTACTTTCAGGACTAATTTCCTATTGGAGAGAACTTTTGATGCATGATTTTCCTTTTTCTTTTTTCGAATGCGCAGTAAACCACCATACGCAAAGCCTATTAGAGCAAAGCCACTTACATATGCCAATCCAAATACTAGTTGAATTTTAGGAATATAAACGCCATAAAAAATGATGAATAGAGATACACCTAGTACAACAATACTCCCTAAAGTTAATGGCATTAAGAAGTAAATTAGAAGTTGTTGATAGTCTGTTTTTGCTGTTTTGATGATGATGCGATCACCTCTTTTTTCAAAATTGATTTTGTGTCGTTTTAATTTTTGCTCAAATAAGTTAATCTCATTTTTTATGTTAAACATGATCTGTTTTTTGAAGTAAATCTTGGGTTCATAGTCGTTTCCCGCTTAGGTGAGAACAAGCTTATCGCAACGGATATCCTTTTCCTGCCCACCAAGGATGCAATTCTATTTCCAAACGTCCTGCTTTTACAGATGGATCTGAGTTTGCTAAACTGTCTGCCATTTCAAGGGTTGGCACATTGTAAATTGTAACGCCACGAATGTCTCCCAAATCACCAAAAGGTCCCGAAATATCTGCATATCCTAAGTCATACATTTTCTTTAAATGTGCCAAATGCAAGCGCTGTAAACTGTCTGCCGTTCGCTTGCTTTGTTCACGG
Source organism: Kordia sp. (assembly GCF_050633145.1). Lineage (GTDB taxonomy): Bacteria > Bacteroidota > Bacteroidia > Flavobacteriales > Flavobacteriaceae > Kordia. Next base: position 2,226 of record NZ_JBOEFY010000020.1, read on the forward strand.
TTTTTTCCTTTTTTTAGAAATGCCATGAAGTATTGTTGCATCAAGATGGTATCTTTTGTTTTTGGATCTATAAATTCTATGATTTTATACCCTTTGTCTGTTAGTTTTTTGATTTCAGCTGGGGAAAATTTTTTGGTTTCTTTGTGTGTATGTTTAATTTCTTGTTTGTGATTTCCGTTGGAATTGTTACACGAAACGCTAAAAATTGCGATCAAGATTAGGCAGATATATTTATTCATGACGCCAAGTTTTATATGGTTTTTTACTGAGTTGAGAGTTGTAATAGTTGGTTTGACCTGTAACTTCTTCGCCAAGCCAATCAGGTTTTTGAAAGGTTTCATTTTCATGCTGTAATTCTACTTCGGCTACAATAAGTCCTTCGTTTTCGCCAAAGAATTCGTCTACTTCAAAAATATGATTTCCATAAGGAATGTTGTACCGTATTTTTTCAATGATTCCTTTTTCGCAGAGATGTAGCAATTCTTTTGCTTCTGCTACTGAAATTTCTGTTTCCCATTCGAAACGACTTGTTCCACTTTCGTTAGATTTTCCTTTGATGGTTAGAAATCCTTGATTTCCTTTTATACGAACTCGAACTGTACGTTCGGCATGTGTATTGAGAAAACCTTGCGCTATTTGGAAAGAACTTCTGGCTTCTTTTTTAAATTTTAGACTGTTAACGAGAAATTTTCGTTCTATTTCTTGCATGAATATCGTTATAGACTGCTAAAGATATTATAATTTTGAATATGGACTTTGATTTCCCTTTACGAAAAATTATTCATGTGGATATGGATGCGTTCTATGCGTCTGTAGAACAGATGGATAATCCTGAACTGAAAGGAAAAGCACTTGCGGTTGGCGGTGGCGGAAAACGTGGCGTTGTGAGTGCAGCTAGTTATGAAGCACGAAAGTTTGGTGTACGAAGTGCCATCAGCGGTTTTTTGGCTAAGAAACGTTGTCCTGAGTTGATTTTTGTGCGCCCGAGATATGAACGTTATAGTGAAATTTCTAAACAGATTCGGAAAATTTTTTATGAGTATACCGATCTCGTGGAACCTTTGTCTTTGGATGAAGCGTATTTGGACGTGACTCAGAATAAGAAAGGAAATCCGAGCGCATCTTTGATTGCTGAGGAAATTAGAGCTAAGATTTTGAAAGATGTAGGCTTAACCGCTTCCGCAGGAATTTCCATTAATAAATTTGTTGCAAAAGTTGCCAGTGATTATAATAAGCCGAACGGACAAAAAACGGTTCCGCCAGAAGAAGTATTGGAGTTTTTGGAAGCGTTAGATATTCGAAAGTTTTATGGCGTTGGGAAAGTGACTGCTGAACGCATGTATCAGCTCGGAATTTTTACAGGAAAGGATTTGAAAAACAGAGATGTTGAGTTTTTAACTGAACATTTCGGCAAGTCGGGAAGCTTTTATTATAACGTTGTGAGAGGAATTCACCTCAGTGCTGTAAAACCCAATAGAGTTGCAAAATCGGTTGCTGCCGAACGTACATTTTCAGATAATTTGACAAGTGAGATTTTTATGCTTGAAAAACTTGAAAATATTGCCAACGAACTCGAAAAGCGCTTAAAAAAGTATGCTATTTCGGGAAAAACAATTACTTTAAAAATAAAATACAGCGATTTTACCACACAAACTCGAAGCAAAACTATTCTCTATTATATTGCAGATAAAGATTTGATTTTTGAAACGGTAAAAGATTTATTGTATCAAGAGAAATTGAAGGATTCTGTGCGTTTGTTAGGCATTTCTTTAAGCAATTTGAACACTGATAAGAAAGAAAAAAGCACAAAAAAAACTGAAGAGAAAAAGAGTATTTCTGTTCAGTTGAAGTTTGATTTTTGATTAATTAGATCGCTAACGCTCTTAGACCGCTGTCGCTTCTAGATTGTTAGACTGACTTAGACTTCTTGGAATGTTAGATTTTTTTTATTCTATATTCTTATTCTATTTTTTTAGTGGAATTTCCTTCTTTTACAAATAGATTCCTGCCTGCGCAGGAATGACAATGAAGTTTAAACGTCAGTTCGAGTGGAATTCTGAAAGAATTTTGTATCGAGATCTACTTGGAAAAGTGATTGTTTATTAATAGATCTCGATACAACGAATCACAGATTCGTCACTCGATCTGACGCCTTAATTTCACTAATTTATAGATACTTTCGAAAGCACATACAACATTTCGGTTCCTATTTGTTGGCAACGTTCGTCATATTTTGCAGCTTCTTGTGGTGTTCCATCAAATGCTTTTGGATCTTTAAAAGGCAAGGCAATTCTGAAATCTGTTCCTGGCACAAAAGGACAACCTTCATCAGCTTCCGTACACACCATTATTGCAGCGAATTCTTCTGTAGGATTCGGAGCTTCTTCAAAACGTTTTGAAAATGCTTGATATGCTTCTTGATCTGTTTTCCACTGAACATTATAGATCGGGTTTTTAGCTTCAGCCTCTTTTGTTACTTCAAAACCGATTCTTTGTACCGCAGCAATTGCATTTGGATTGAAAGCCGTTGCTTCCGTTCCACCTGAAAAAGATTCTAGCGTTGGCAATTGATAATAATCTGCTGCTGCTGCTAACCATAATTGTCCTAAATGACTTCTTCTTGAGTTGTGTGTGCAAATCACAATCAGTTTTGGCGCTTTTTTATCGTTATACTTTTTTTGAATGTACGCAGATAGTGTTTCTAGTTGCGCTTTTCTATCCTCAGCAATTGAATCAAAATTCTCTGTGAGTTTTTCAATGTTTTCTAGTAATTCTTGAAGAATCATAATTGGTTTTAATTAAAAAAATATGCTTTAATACAGACACGTATCAAAGCATATTGCTGTACTATTTATTTTTTTGATTTGATTTGTTTATTCGATCAATGATACACGCAAGGTATTTACCATTCCTTTGTCTGTAATTGGCATGGCAGCCAAGTTGATTAACATATCGTCTTTCTTTACAAACCCTTTTTCTTTAGCTATTAGATTTACATCTTCAACGGTATCATCTGTACTTACAAATTTGTCATAGAAGAATGCTTTTACGCCCCAAAGTAGGTTTAATTGTGTTAGAATTCTTTTGTTTGATGTAAATACTAAAATGTGTGAAGCTGGTCGCCAAGCAGATATTTGAAATGCTGTATATCCACTATTTGTTAAGGTACATATAGCTTTTGCTTTTATTTCGTTTGCCATGTGCGATGCATGATAACACACCGATTTTGTAATGTATCGTTTGGTACGAATGTGTGGCGGTTCTTCTGGCACGTTGATTAACGGAGAATCTTCAACACTTTTGATGATTCTTGTCATTTGCTCAATTACTTGCACAGGATATTTACCAACCGAAGTTTCTCCAGATAACATTACTGCATCTGCTCCATCCATAACAGAGTTTGCTACGTCATTTACCTCAGCTCTTGTAGGCGTAAGGCTTGTAATCATGGTTTCCATCATTTGTGTAGCAATGATTACTGGTATTCTCGCTTTTTTAGCGCGAAGTACTAGTTGCTTTTGGATTAATGGAACTTCTTGTGCTGGCACTTCTACTCCCAAATCGCCACGTGCAACCATTAAACCATCACAATAGGCAACAATTTTATCAATGTTTGCAACTGCTTCTGGCTTTTCTATTTTGGCAATGATTGGAATTTTATGTTCTGAATGTTCATTGATAATGGCTTGTAAATCCATTAAATCTTGACTGTGACGTACAAACGATAAAGCTAACCAATCTACTTCTTGCCCAATGGCAAAAATGGCATCTTTCACATCTTTTTCTGTCAAAGCAGGCAATGAAATATCTGTATTTGGAAGATTAACTCCTTTTTTAGACTTTAATGGACCACCTTGAATTACTTTGGTAGTTACTTCTTGTTTTCCATCACTTTTTACGACTTCAAACATTAGTTTTCCGTCATCAAGTAAAATACGTTCACCAGCTTTTACATCTCTTGGAAAGTTTTCGTAATTCATGTACACCCTTTTTGATGTTCCTTTGAATTCTTTTCCTGTACAAAATTTGATTTCGTCTCCTGGCTCTACAATAACATCTTCTGACATTACGCCAACTCTTAGTTTTGGGCCTTGTAAATCGGCTAATATTGACGTGTTATATCCGTATTCATCACTTAATTCGCGAATCATTGTTATACGTTCTTTTACATCGTCATAATTGGCATGCGAAAAGTTGATGCGAAATACATCTACTCCTTGCTCTATCATTTTTTTAAGGGTTTCCTTAGAGCTTGTTGCAGGTCCTAATGTAGCTACTATTTTCGTCTTTTTTCTTTTTGGCATTACTCAAAAATTAAATTGTTCTTAGATTTTAGTTGGTTTGCATCTAAAATATATGCGGTAATTACTTCTGCTATTGCATTTATTTTAGATACTATGATTTTTGGGGATTTTAAATGACTTTCGGTCGATATTTTTACAAAATAATCAACTTTTTTTCGTTCAGGAATTAAGTACTTGGAAACAGTTCTTTTTCCTTGTTGTTCTGAAAATAATGATCCAGCGCTTGCAATTCGTTCTACTTCTTTTCTGCTTGTATTTGTTACTAAATTCCAAGTAACAAAGTTTTTTTCATCATCCCATTCATAAATAGAAAAAGAAGCTTCCATATAATTATAATCCAAATCTTCCTGTTTTCTTGCTAATTTTAGATTGAGATTACTATTTAACAAATACGCCAATCGATAATCTTCTGCTGAACAATGAATTGCAATCAACGTATAGTTATCTTCTTCAAAATCATCCTCAAAGAGTTTATGAATTGCCATAAATCTTGTTATTATCAAATGTAAATATAGGACTTAATGCCTATATAAAGGTTAATTTTTAGTAATGTTTATGAAGATTTCGTAACGAAAACGTTATAGCTGATGTATTCTTTTTTAGAAATCGTAAAATAAGAGATGATTATTGCGAAATTTGAGATAAAAACAGTGGATTGTCTCTAAAATATTAGGGCATAATTTGTTTTTGAAAGGCAAAATAAGCTCTTTTTGATGCTTTTTCTTCTGCTTTCTTTTTGGAAGTTGCACGTGCTTTTCCAACAACACGATTGTCGATAAACAACTTAACTGCAAAATGTTTCAATTCGTCATTTCCGGTATCTTCATATACATCGTATTTGAAGTTCTTTTTTTCTTTTTGACACCATTCAATGAGCAAACTTTTATAGCTGATTACCTTTCCTTCTAAACGTTCAATATCTACATACGGAGAAATTACACGAAGGTGAATGAACTTTTCGCAGTATTTATATCCTTTATCTAAAAAAATAGCACCAACTAAGGCTTCAAATAAATTTCCATGAATGTTTTCACCAAAATTATCTTTAGGAATGCGAGAACGCACTAAATCGATCAATTTTAAATCGCGACCTAATTCATTTAAGTGTTCACGACTCACAATTTTTGAGCGCATTTTGGTTAAATATCCTTCATTTCCAGAAGGAACTTCTAAAAAAAGATACGAAGATATGACACTGCTTAACATGGCATCACCTAAAAATTCTAGTCGTTCGTAGTTTACAGAATTCCCTTTCGAGTCTTTCTGATTCATCGAACGATGTGTAAAAGCTTTCTTATAAATTCGCTTTCTTTTGGTTTTAAATCCGAGAATATCTTCAAGTTCAACAAAAAAATCCCCATCTTCATCAGATCGGGAATTTAATATTTTGCGAACAAAATTCATTTACGAGTCTAACTTTTTAAATAATACACAAGCGTTGTGTCCTCCAAATCCAAAAGTGTTGCTCATAGCAACTTTCACATCTCGTTTTTGGGGTTCGTTGAGTGTTAAGTTAAGGTTCGGATCAATATTTTCATCTACCGTAGAATGATTTATCGTTGGCGGCACAATTCCGTGCTCAATGGCTAATATCGAAGAAATGGCTTCAATAGCACCAGCTGCTCCTAATAAATGTCCTGTCATGGACTTGGTAGAGTTAATGTTTATGTTTTTAGCATGATCGCCAAATACTTCGGTGATCGCTTTCAGTTCTGCAACATCTCCTAATGGAGTTGATGTTCCGTGCGTATTGATATGATCTACTTCTTCTGGCTGCATTCCTGCATTCTCCAAACAGTTTTTCATTACGGCTACGACTCCAATTCCTTCTGGATGTGGTGCAGTCATGTGATATGCATCTGATGACAATCCGCCACCAATAACTTCAGCATATATTTTAGCTCCTCGTGCTTTTGCGTGCTCATATTCTTCAAGAATAATTGCTCCAGCACCTTCACCTAATACAAATCCGTCACGGGTTGCATCAAATGGTCTAGAAGCTGTTTGTGGATCATCGTTTCGTGTTGACATGGCATGCATGGCATTAAATCCACCCATTCCAGCAATGGTAACAGCGGCTTCACTTCCTCCAGTTACAATTACATCACAATGTCCCAGTCTAATATAGTTTAAGGCATCAATCATCGCATTGGCTGATGATGCACATGCAGATACCGTAGTATAATTTGGCCCCATAAATCCATGTTTAATAGAAATATTTCCAGGCGCAATATCTGCAATCATTTTTGGAATAAAGAAAGGGTTGAATTTTGGAGTTCCATCACCGTTGGCATAGTTAATCACTTCTTCTTGAAATGTTTCTAAACCTCCGATTCCTGCTCCCCAAATAACACCAACTCTTAATTTATTGATAGTGTCCATGTCAAGTTTCGCATCTCCAATAGCTTCATCGGAAGCAACTACAGCGTATTGCGAAAACTTATCCATTCTTCTCGCTTCTCTTCTATGGATAAAATCTGTGACATTAAAGTTTTTAACCTCACAGGCGAATTTTGTTTTAAACTTTTCAGGATCAAAATGCGTTACTGGAGCAGCTCCGCTTTTTCCAGCGACTAGTGCATTCCAATATTCCTCTACGGTATTTCCGATAGGAGTCAATGCTCCTAAACCTGTAACTACAACTCGCTTTAATTCCATCTTTGACTAAGTTCGTTTAAAAAATTAAGAAGAAATTCCTTTTTAACAAAACATTAGAATGCATAATATGCATTCTAATGTCGCTTTTAATATAGAAAATTTATTCTTTTCTTACTTTTTTGCTTCTTCAATGTAAGAGATCGCTTGACCTACAGTTGCAATGTTTTCAGCTTGATCATCTGGAATTTGGATATCGAATTCTTTTTCGAATTCCATAATCAATTCAACAGTGTCCAATGAATCTGCTCCTAAGTCGTTTGTGAAGCTTCCTTCCGGAACTACTTCGTTCTCATCCACACCTAATTTGTCTACGATAATCGCTTTTACTCTTGATGCAATGTCTGACATAATCTTATAGTTTTTAAAATTTAATTGTTGGCAAAAATAAAAAACTTTAATTTAAAACAACATTTTGTTTGAAAAATGTGATCTAATTTACTAAAATTTTACAATAAGTTATTTGCTTTTGCCTTCATTTTGTTAATAATTATTCTTTTTTTTGTCGAAACAACAGTTACTAAAATTTCATTCTTTTATGAAGCGTATTGCAATTTTTGCTTCAGGTTCCGGAACTAATGCTGAAAATATTATTCGATATTTTCAAGAGCGAAACAATGCTTCCGTTGTTCAGATTCTGACTAACAATCAGCATGCCAAAGTTCTAGACCGTGCTAAAAACCACAAAATCAGTGGGTTTAGCTTCAACAAAACTGCTTTACACCGCAGTGATGATGTACTAAATTTACTCCAAAACGCCCAAATTGACCTCATTGTCCTTGCAGGGTTTCTATGGAAATTTCCTGTGCATATTCTCGCTGCATTCCCAAACAAGGTAATTAACATTCATCCTGCTTTGCTTCCAAAATATGGAGGAAAAGGCATGTATGGAGTTCATGTGCATACTGCTGTGGTTGCAAATAAAGAAAAAGAAAGCGGTATTACCATACATTTTGTCAATGAAAATTATGATGAAGGTGCTATTATTTTCCAAGCTAAGACAATTGTGACTGAAAATGATACACCTGAAACACTCGCTCAAAAGATTCATCAGCTTGAATATAAGCACTTTCCAGTCATTATTGAACAAGTACTTTTAAATTCATAATTATGGAAGACGTACGTATTTACACAGATGGTTCCTCTAGAGGAAATCCAGGACCTGGTGGCTATGGAATTGTTATGGAATGGGTAGGAAAACCGTATCGCAAAGAATTTTCGGAAGGGTACAGAAAAACAACTAACAATCGCATGGAATTGTTGGCTGTTATTGTCGCTTTAGAAAAATTAAAGTTTATGCATACCGATGTTAAAGTTTTTACCGATTCGAAGTATGTAGTAGATTCTGTAGAGAAGAAATGGGTTTTTGGTTGGGAGAAAAAAGGGTTCTCTGGAAAAAAAAATAGTGACTTATGGATGCGCTATTTAAAAATTCATCGAAGACATATTGTCCGTTTCCAATGGATTAAAGGTCATAACAACCATCAACAAAACGAACGTTGCGACTTTTTAGCTGTAGAAGCTTCTAAAAAAGAAAAGGTGAAAATTGATTCTTTTTTCGAAAACGAGAGTCGTAAATTGCTGTAAATAGTTTATTTGAGATCATATTTGTATTTTCGCAGCTCTATATTCCTCAAAATCAAACATGAAAACCTATATTGCTATTTTTAGTTTACTAATTGTAATGCCACTTTTTGCTCAAAAAAACTGGAAACTCAAGAAAGATAAAAATGACATCAAGATTTATGTAAAATCTTCAAATACAAGCAGTTTGAAGTTATTTAAGGCCGAAATGACTGTTAAAAGCTCCATAAATAAAGTATTAGATGTTATTTTAGATGGTGATAAACTACAGGATTGGAGTTATAAAACATTAGATAGTAAACTAATTAACAAATCTTCAGAAAACGAGTATTTAATTTGGTTAGCACTCGATCTTCCTTGGCCAGTACGCAATAGAGATGTTGTTATTGCGCTAAAAACACGTCGAATTACAAAAGGTGTTATTAAAATTGATGTTTCAGCTGCTTCTGAACAATATGCAGAAAAAGACGATTACCTACGTATTACCTATTTTGAAGGTTATTGGCTGCTAGAACAACAAGGAAATACGGTAAAAATTACACATCAAATGCATGGTGACCCAGGCGGAAGCATTCCAAATTGGTTTATAAATAGTACCATTACAAAAGCACCTTATTATAACTTTAAAGCATTAAAAGAACGCTTAGAATAGCATATTTTTAGCAGACTTCTTATCAAAACAATCACAAAACCTATATCTACACGCAGAAGCTATTTTTCTTGGAAAAATTTTATGTAAGTTTGCAAAAAATTTTAATTCAAGAAATGAGCAAATTATTAATTGTAGGAACGGTTGCTTTTGATGCTATTGAAACACCATTTGGAAAAACAGATAAAATCTTAGGTGGCGCAGCTACATATATTGGATTATCTGCTTCAAACTTTAATGTAGATTCAGCAATTGTATCAGTTGTCGGAGAAGATTTTCCGCAAGAGCACTTAGATATGTTAGTTGCTAGAAATATTGATATTTCAGGAATAGAAATAGTTAAAGGAGGAAAAACATTTTTCTGGAGTGGAAAATATCACAACGATATGAACTCTAGAGATACATTGATTACAGAACTGAATGTATTGGCAGATTTCAACCCTGTAGTTCCAGAAAATTATAAAGATTCTGAAATTGTAATGTTAGGAAACTTACATCCTGGCGTACAAATGAGTGTGATAAATCAAATGACAGAGAAACCAAAATTAATTGTATTAGATACAATGAACTTTTGGATGGATTGTGCTTGGGACGATTTATTAGCAGTGATCAAAAAAGTAGATGTAATTACAATTAATGATGAAGAAGCGCGTCAATTATCTGGCGAATACTCTTTAGTGAAAGCTGCACAAAAGATTCACGAAATGGGTCCTGAATATGTAGTAATTAAAAAAGGAGAACACGGAGCATTGATTTTTAACGACGGAAACATATTCTTTGCACCAGCATTACCATTAGAAGAAGTATTTGATCCTACTGGAGCTGGAGATACATTTGCAGGTGGATTTTCTGGATACTTAGCAAAACACGAAAACATTTCGTTTGAAAGTATGAAAAATGCCATCATTTACGGTTCTAACTTAGCTTCATTCTGTGTAGAGAAGTTTGGAACACAACGAATGGAATCACTCACGAAAGAAGAAATAACAGAGCGACTGAAGCAGTTTAAACAACTGACTCAGTTCGAAATAGAAGTAAACTAAAAAAACGCGCTCAAAACTGAGCGCTTTTTTTTGTCACAATAAGCAACAACAACACAACAAACTACAACAATGAGTGACGCTTTGAAACACGAGTGCGGTATTGCACTTTTAAGGCTATTAAAGCCATTAGAGTACTATAAAGAAAAATATGGTACTGCATTTTATGGAATCAATAAGATGTATTTACTAATGGAAAAACAACACAACAGAGGACAAGATGGTGCTGGATTGGCGAGTATTAAACTCGATACAAAGCCAGGTGAACGTTACATCAGTAGAGTTCGTTCCAATCAACAGCAGCCTATTCAAGATATTTTTGCACAAGTAAATGAACGCATTAATGCTATTATGGATGAAACTCCAGCATTAAATGATAATGTGGCACGTCAAAAAGCAGAGCTACCATATTTGGGAGAATTGTTTTTAGGACATGTACGTTACGGTACTTTTGGAAAAAATAGTATTGAAAGTGTGCATCCGTTTTTAAGACAAAACAACTGGATGCATCGTAACCTGATTGTTGCTGGAAACTTTAACATGACCAATGTAAATCAGCTTTTTGAAAAACTAATTGAACTTGGACAGCATCCAAAAGAAAAAGCCGATACCATTACTATTATGGAAAAAATTGGTCACTTTTTGGATGATGCAGTCGCTAAATTATACAAAAAGCTTAAAGCAGAAGGTTATAACAAGCAAGAAGCTTCTCCGCTGATTGCAGAGCGTTTAAATATTGCTAAAATTTTAAAAAGATCTGCAAAAGATTGGGATGGTGGTTATGCAATGGCAGGATTGCTAGGTCATGGAGATGCTTTTGTATTGAGGGATCCAGCGGGAATTCGCCCAGCATATTATTACAAAGATGATGAAATTGTAGTGGTTGCATCAGAACGTCCTGTGATTCAAACTGTATTCAATGTAGATTTTGATGATGTACAAGAAATTGATCCAGGAAATGCATTAATCATCAAAAAAGATGGAACCGTTAAGAGTAAAGAAATTTTAGCTCCTTTAGAGCGCAAAGCATGTTCTTTTGAGCGTATTTATTTTTCTCGTGGAAGCGACGCAGAAATCTATCAAGAGCGTAAAAACCTTGGGAAGTTATTGCTTCCTAAAGTATTAAAGGCAATTGATGATGATATTAGAAATACCGTATTTTCATTTATTCCAAATACAGCAGAAACTTCTTTCTTTGGTCTTACAGAAGCCGTAGAAGAGTACTTGAACGAACGTAAAACCAACGAAATTTTAAATGGACAACGTTCATTATCTGCTGAAAAAGTACGTGAAATTCTATCCGAAAGACCACGTGTAGAAAAAATTGCCATCAAAGATGTAAAATTACGAACGTTTATTACTGAAGATAGCAGTCGTGATGATTTGGTAGCACACGTATACGACGTAACATACGGTGTAATACAACCAGAAGACAATTTGGTCATTATTGATGATAGTATTGTACGTGGAACTACATTGAAAAAGAGTATCATTAAAATGATGGATCGTTTGCATCCGAAGAAAATTGTAGTTGTATCATCTGCGCCACAAATTCGTTATCCAGATTGTTATGGTATCGATATGGCACGTATGGAGGACCTAATAGCATTTAGAGCTGCTCTATCTCTATTAAAAGATCGCAATCAATACGATTTGGTAGAAGAAGTATATAACAAGTGCAAACTGCAAGAAAATTTAAAAGATATTGATGTTCAAAATTTTGTAAAAGAAATTTACGATCCTTTTACAGACGAAGAAATATCAGAAAAAATAAGTGAACTTATCAAAACCGATACAGTAAACGCAGAAGTGAATGTAATTTTCCAAAAAGTAGCCAACTTAAATAAAGCATGCCCAAACAATTTAGGTGATTGGTATTTTACAGGAAATTATCCTACCGACGGAGGAAATCGTGTAGTGAACAAAGCGTTTATTAATTTTTATGAAGGCAACAAAGAGCGCGCATACTAAGTTTTTGAAACTCAATAAAAAAAGCGTTTTTCTTTGTAAGAAATTTTCCAATGTCAGTATTGGAATCTTAAATAAAAGTTAAATTATACACTTAGTCTAAAAAAAAGGTATTTGATCTGATTTATTAGTGCTGTTTTAACGAGTCTACTTACATTAGCAATGCCATAGCATAAGTAGGTTAAGTTCATGGTAAGATTTGGGGCAAAAAAAGGTGGTTTATTCCACCTTTTTTTATGCGCTAAAGTGAAATTTTAGACTTGTTTCCGCTATTTAGAAACTTTAAAAACTGAATTCCATAAAAAAAAGACGAACATTGCTGTTCGCCTTTTCTATTTTACAGAAGTTCTTTTACTTCTTATTTGTTTTCTGCATAACGTCTCTCAACTTCATTCCAGTTAATTACATTAAAAAATGCTTTGATATAATCTGGGCGTCTGTTTTGATAGTTTAAATAATATGCGTGTTCCCATACGTCTAATCCTAAGATTGGTGTTCCTCCACAAGTGACACCTGGCATTAGCGGATTGTCTTGATTTGGTGTAGAACATACTTCTACTTTTCCTCCTTTGTGTACACAAAGCCAAGCCCAACCAGATCCAAACTGCGTAGCAGCTGCCTTGCTAAAAGCTTCAATAAATGCATCTTTAGAACCATAAGCAGCTTCAATAGCATCTTTTAATTCCCCTGAAAGATATCCTCTACCTTCTGGGTTCATTACTTCCCAGAAAAGGCTGTGATTGTAAAATCCACCTCCATTGTTACGAACTCCAGCATTGTTCATATCTAAGTTCGTTAATATATCTTCAATTGATTTCCCTTCTAAATCAGTTCCTTCAATCGCTGCATTTAATTTATTTGTATATCCATTATGATGTTTTGAATGGTGGATTTCCATCGTTCTAGCATCAATATTTGGTTCTAGAGCATCGTATGCATAAGGTAATTTCGGTAATTCAAAAGCCATTATGATTGTTTTATTTAGTTAAACATTTGTTCTTATTACGTACAAATTTAATCATCTATGGCGACATAATAAAACGATTGAAACAGATTATCACAATCCCTACATAGAGTTAATCTATTTGTAATGAAAGCGAATAGGTCTTTTACAATAACACAATGCATAATAGTTTTTAATTAACATTGTCATTATATCTATTGACAAATACTTCTGTTTTTTATGCGTAGCTCTTTTAATAGTTTTAGCATATGATTGCCAAAAAAGTGAAGCTTTAAACAAACAATATTCACTTCAATAAAAACATTTTTTAAAATTTATATGCTCATGAAAAAACAGGTATTCTCTCTAGTTTTATTTTTGATACTTAACTTTATTGGAAATTCTTCAAACACAAATAATTCTATTCAAATAAACGATCCAGAGTTCGATATTGTAGGTTATAACTGCTCAAACAATAACTATTTATTAACTGTTATATCTCACATTGTAGATAATGGTCCTCAAGATTACAAATGGACATTATACGAAACAACTGTTCAGGGTTCTACTTCTTTAGATGATGTAGTGGCATCTAGTCAATATCAATCTGGAAATTCCAATGCTATATTTATAGTAGATTCTCAAAAATATTATTTCATAAGCCATAGTGTAAAAAAAGAAGCAAATGGAGTTTTTGAAGAAACAAGAATGGCGGTTCCACAATATTTTCAAGGAATTACACAGTTTACATTAGAAGATCATGTTGGAATGGAACGTGCTATATTTTGTGACAAAGATGAGATATTTTTAAATCCGCTTGGATCACAAGGAGAAGGATTTTACAAAATAAGCATTGAAAGACGGTTTGTTGGAATTGGAATTGTAGGTGTTTTTTCTGATTATCAAGAAATCGACTGGTTCCCACCATATACAATAAGTGTACTTCTAAATGATGAATTTACAAATGCACAGTTTCCGGATTATTTTATACCAAATTATGAATATAGAATAACATTCTCACTTTCCGACGGAACAACATGCGGCAATACTTCTCTACAAAAAATCTTTAAAATCATAACTGATTGTAGTACTTGTGAAGAAGCGACACCTCCAAAAAATTTACAGGCTAATGGTAATGTATTGTCATGGGATCCTGTTATTGGAGCAACTAGTTATCTTGTATTTTCGCCTGCACAATCAGAGGTTAGTTGTTCATGCAAAGGCATTACGATGCATTCTCCTGTTCAAATATTTACAAATTCATATACAATTCCTCCATCATTTTCAACAAAATGTTTCTTATGGAAAGTTCAAGCAATATGCAATAATGGAACATCTGCAACAACATCAGAAGAAACGCTTTGTTATGGCGGATCTGAATTAGAAAAAGAAAAACTGAACACAATTTCAATTGCTCCAAACCCAACAAAAGGAATTGTAAATTTTACAATAAACACTTTAGAAATAACAGAAGTAACAATAGTGATATATAACTTTTCTGGACATAAAATCACATCATTTACACAACAAGTAATACCAAAAAGAGAAAACACATTTATATGGAATGGAACAAGCAAATTAGTAAAAGGAATATACTTTGCTCATTTTAAAACAGGCAAACAAACCATCGTCAAAAAAATCATAGTTGACTAAATTAATTACGAGCACATCATTTTTAAAACCACTTTAATTTTCAGCACAAAGAATACTGCATTAACAAATTGATAATCTTACGTGTATAATATTTAACTAAAAATTTTAAATCATGAAAAAAAAGAATCTAATCAAGAAGTTACAATTAAAAAAACGCAAGCATCCAACTTAGCAAAAAATCAATACGTACTTCTTCTATTTTAATAGACTTAGATATTAAAAAATAAAAATATTACAAATTGAAGCATCTACTTTTAAAATGCTTCTCGTTTAGTTACTAATGGGTAACATTTTAACCAATTGATACTCTTAGTAGTAAATGTTAACTATATAAAATTTTTAAATTATGAAAAAAAAGAATTTAATTAAAAAGTTACAGTTAAAGAAAACTCAGGTTTCTAACTTTAACAAAGATGGAGTTGTCGGCGGACTTAGAAGCTTTAAAGTTTTTTGTGGTCCAATTGACTTATCGATTGCTGAAACTTGCGTTGCAGATTGTGACTTAACAGTAACATGTACTAATTATACAGATTGCAATCAATATACATTTGCCAACTGTTCACAGAACAATTGTGGAACTGGAGGAACTGGTGGCACAGGCGGAACTGGAGGTACAGGTGGAACTGGAGGAAACTCTGGAGAACCATCTTGTGCTAACTTTAGCTGCTAAATATTCAAGGAAAGTCAATCGGAAGATTGGCTTTCTTTTTACAATCAATTCAATATATACTACTTCCACTCTAATACACTCACATCTTAAAAAACAAAATACTACAAATTGATACGTACTTTTTTGAAATACTTTTCGTTTCTTTATATACATAGTTGAAAATTAACCACTTGAAACTATCAAATAAAAATATTTAACCACAAAATTTTTAAATCATGAAAAAAAAGAATCTAATCAAAAAGTTACAGTTAAAGAAAAGTCAAGTTTCTAACTTCAACAAAGATCAAATTGTTGGAGGATCTAGGTTTGGGTGCGGACCAATTGACTTATCGGCAATAGAAACATGCAATGTAGTATGTAACTTAACTGATACATGCACACAGTTTAGAACATGTAATGACATATCGTTCTTAAATTGTACTGTTTACAATTGTCCTTCCGATGATTGTGGAACTGGAGGAACTGGCGGTACAGGTGGAACTGGAGGAAACTCTGGAGAACCATCTTGTGCTAACTTTAGCTGCTAAAATATTCAAGGAAAGTCAATCGAAAGATTGGCTTTCTTTTTTATAACCAATTCAATACCTACCGCTTCTACTCTAAAAAATTTACATCTTAAAAAATAAAATACTACAAATTGATACATGTTTTTTTGAAATACTTTTTGTTTCTTTATGCACATAGTTAAGAATTAACCACTTGAAACTATGAAATAATAATGTTTAACCACAAAATTTTTAAATCATGAAAAAAAAGAATTTAATCAAGAAATTACAGTTAAAGAAATCACAAGTATCCAACTTTAGTAAAGACGGTATTGTGGGAGGTATTAGATCTTTAGCATTTGGGTGCGAACCAATTGACTTATCTATTGCAGAAACTTGTATTGAAGGTTGCGGTCTTACAGTAAATTGTACAAATTACACTAACTGTAACAACTACACCTTTGCAAATTGCTCTGTAAACTGTCCTACAAACGGTTGTGGAACTAATAATTGCGGAACTAATGATTGCAACCCTTCTGGAGGTATTTCTTGTCCAGGATATGTATGCTAAAAACACATTTCTATAATAAAAGAAATCCAGCTTTGTAACGAAGCTGGATTTTTTGTTTTCCATCAACTTCATTTTTTAAACTATCTTTGTAAATACCTATAAAACCTCTTTCGTGTCTACACCTTTTATTATCTATAATGCTTCCGCAGGATCGGGAAAAACGTATACACTCGTTAAAGACTATTTGCGCATTTTACTTTCTTCTGTTCAAAAAGATACGTACAAGCAAATTTTAGCGGTTACTTTTACGAATAAGGCTGTTGCCGAAATGAAAGCACGTATTATTGAGAATTTAAATGCTTTTTCTTTTGATGAAACTGCCAAAAATTCGCCCATGTTTGTGGAATTGGCTGAAGATTTAAAACTGCATCCAGCGCAATTACAGCAAAAAGCTAAAGAAGTTCTAAAAAGTATTTTACACAATTATGCTTTTTTTGAAGTTGCTACGATAGATAAATTCACGCATAGTGTCATTAGAACATTTGCTTACGATTTAAAGCTTCCGCTGAATTTTGAAGTGGAACTCGACACGGATGCTTTATTAAATGAAGCTGTAGACCAATTGATCTCAAAAGCTGGTGAAGACAAACTCATTTCAGATGTTTTAATAGCGTATGCACTCGAAAAAGCAGACGACGATAAAAGTTGGGACATTGCGTTTGATTTAAATAAGATTGCAAAATTACTATTGAATGAAAACGAAAAACCGCATCTACGGAAGCTAAAACATAAAACACTTGAAGATTTTAGCGAATTAAAAGAATTGCTTAAAAAGAAGATCGGCATAACTTCCAAAGAACTTTCAAAAGCTGGAACAATGGTTTTAGAACTGATTGAAAATGCAGGACTGGAGTTTGATGATTTTCTACGCAAAACGCTGCCCAATCATTTTAAAAAAATTACAGATTCAGATTTTAATGAAAAAAGTCTGTATGGAAACAAACTAGCCGACAGTTTAGCCAATGGAAATGTGTATAAAAAAACACTAGATCCTACCAAAGCTGCAACGATTGATAGTTTATTGCCACAATTAACCGAACTCTATCACAGTTGTAAAGAAAATGTGTATGAGTTGAGTTTCTTGAAGAATTTTTATAAAAATGCAACGCCACTTTCTGTACTAAATGCCATTCAGCACGAGCTAGAAACTATTAAAGATGAACAAAATTTATTGTTGATTTCCGAATTTAATACATTAATAAGCGAAACCATTAAAGATGAACCTGCGCCATTTATTTATGAACGTTTAGGTGAAAAATACAAGCATTACTTTATTGACGAATTTCAAGATACGTCCGAAATGCAATGGGAAAACTTAATTCCACTGATTTCAAATAAGCTGCAAACCGAATCTTTGAGTACAAAAGGTGGTTCATTAACCATTGTAGGTGATGCAAAACAATCTATTTATCGCTGGCGTGGTGGAAAAGCTGAACAATTTATTGGATTGAACAAAGAGGTAAATCCGTTTTTTGTGGAAAAAGCACCTAAAAATCTACCTAAAAACTATCGCAGTTATGACGAAATCATCAAATTTAACAATGGTTTCTTTCAGCATATTTCACAGTTTTTTCATCAAGAGGAATTTGCAGATATTTATAAAAATGGCAGCACACAGTTGGCAAACGACAAAAAAGGTGGTTTGGTGTCTTTCGATTTTATAGAAGCAAAAACGGTAGAAGAAGAGTTTGAAATTATTCCTGAAAAAGTAGTGGCTCAAATCCAAGAAACACTACAAAAAGGATTCGATTATAAAGATATTTGTGTGCTAACACGCAGAAAAAACGAAGGAATTGCTATTGCAGATGCGCTTTCAAAACATGAAATTCCTATCATTTCATCAGAAACTTTATTGATCAAACGCTCGCGAGCAGTTCAGTTTATTAATGATGTATTGCGTTTGGCAATTCAACCCAAAAACAATGAAGTCAAGTTGCATTTATTAAATTATTTGGCAACAGATAAATTACAAATTTCCCAAACACATGAGTTCTTAAAAGCATACGTAATGCTGGAACCTGAAGCATTGTTTGAAGCCTTGACTGACTTTGATTTCGATTTTACTTATTTCTTGCAATTATCGTTGTATGAAGCCGTAGAATATTGCGTGCGTGCGTTTCAACTCACTGATGAATCTGACGCGTACATTCAGTTTTTCCTAGATTTTGTATTGGAATACACACAAAAGAAACAATTAGGTTTTGCTGGTTTCTTAGAACATTGGGAAAAGAAAAAGAATCACATAAGCATTATGGCTTCTGGTTCAGAAAATGCTGTGCAAATTATGACCATTCACAAATCGAAAGGTTTGGAATTTCCTGTAGTGATCTTTCCGTTTGCCAATACAGATATTTACAAAGAATTGGAGCCGAAACTCTGGTTTCCTATCAATAAAGATGATTTTAACGGTTTTGAAGAAGCCTATTTAAACTTAAATAGTACGGTTAAAGAATATGGCGAATTGGGCGAAACCTTGTATGAAGCACGACAATCGCAATTGGAATTGGATAACTTCAATATTCTCTATGTAGCTTTTACGAGACCTGTGCAGCAATTGCATGTGATTACCAAAAAAGACGTAGATAGTAAAGGAAATGAACGTTTGCAGACATTTTCAGGCTTATTTATCAACTATCTAAAAACAAAGGAACTATGGAATGATGAACTTTCCACGTATACATTTGGTAATTCTGAGGAAAATCTAGCGGAAGCGAACAACTCAGACGAAATAAAGACAATAGTACAGGAAAAATTTATCAGCACTGCCAAAGAAGATCACAACTTGCATTTAATGACCAAACAAGGTTTGTTATGGGACACATCGCAAGAAGCTGCTATTGAAAAAGGAAATTTAATTCATGATATATTGGCGCAAATAAAATATCCTTCAGACATTGATTTTGTGTTAGACGAATACATTAGCAAGGGAATTATTGACGAGCAACAGCGCGAAAAACTACAGGGAAGCATTTATCATGTAGTAAATCATCCTGAAATCATTATACACTTTGATCAAGACAATACGGTTTATAACGAAAAAGACATCATTTCGAAAGCTGGAAAAATTCTACGTCCCGATCGAATTGTAGTCAATACAAACAACGAAACCACAATTATTGACTATAAAACGGGTATGCACGATCCACGTTATGTTGAAAAAATTTATGAATATTCCGATACTTTAGCGGAAATGGGCTTTGTAGTCACCCAAAAAATATTGCTATACATTAACGAACAAATAATTGTTAAATATGTGTAATATCGGTGTCTATATTGAATTTATCACAAAAAACAAGACTCAAAAGAGTATTTAATTGCGGTAAATTCAAAAGATACTATGGTTAACTCAAAAATCGTAACTATTTTTGCAAAAACCTAAATAAGCATGTACGGAAGTATTCAACAACACTTACAAAAAGAACTTGAAGATATAAAAGAAGCTGGTCTTTATAAAAAAGAGCGCGTTATCACATCAGCACAAGGAGCAGAAATCACCATAAACACTGGGGAAACTGTGATTAATTTTTGTGCGAATAACTACTTAGGATTGTCTTCGCATCCAGAAGTAATTCAGGCAGCAAAAGACACGATGGATACGCACGGGTTTGGAATGTCTTCAGTACGTTTTATATGTGGAACGCAAGATATTCATAAAACATTGGAAGAAAAAATTGCTAGTTATTACGGTACAGAAGATACCATTTTGTACGCAGCGGCTTTTGATGCGAATGGTGGTGTTTTTGAACCTTTATTAACGAAAGAAGATGCAATTATTTCCGATTCACTAAATCACGCGTCAATTATTGATGGTGTTCGTTTGTGTAAAGCAGCACGTTATCGCTATCAAAACAACGACATGGCCGATTTAGAAAAGCAATTGCAACAAGCAAATGCTGATGGTGCACGATTTAAAATCATTGTAACCGATGGCGTATTTTCTATGGATGGATTGGTAGCTCCACTAGATGAAATTGCAGTATTAGCAGAAAAGTATGACGCTTTGATTATGATCGATGAATGTCATGCTACAGGTTTTATTGGTGAAACTGGACGTGGAACCTTAGAAGAAAAAAATGTAATGGGCAGAATTGACATCATTACAGGAACACTAGGGAAAGCTATGGGTGGCGCTATGGGCGGATACACTACAGGAAAAAAAGAAATCATTGAAATATTACGTCAACGTTCACGACCGTATTTATTTTCTAACTCACTAGCTCCAGCAATTGTTGGTGCATCTATCAAAGTATTTGAAATGTTAGAAAACGATACTACTTTACGTGACAAACTATCTGACAATACAGATTATTTCAAAAAAGGTATTAAAAGTGCTGGTTTTGATATTGTAGATGGTGACTCGGCAATTGTACCTGTAATGTTGTACGATGCTAAGCTATCGCAAATAATGGCCGATAAGTTATTGGAAAAGGGAATTTATGTAATTGGATTCTTCTATCCTGTTGTTCCTAAGGAAAAAGCAAGAATACGAGTTCAGCTATCGGCAGCACATACCAAAGAGCATTTAGACAAAGCCATTGCTGCATTTACAGAAATTGGAAAAGAATTAAATGTCATTTAAAAGCTTAAATATTCATATTTCTTAATGTTTTCTAAAAAAATTAATATATTTGTCTTTGTTAATAAGTATTAACAACTTACATTTGTCCTTTAATTAACACTTAAAATTAAATAATTAAAACATGAAACATCTTAGCAGATTTTTAGTTGCTTTGTTGCTTGTAGTAGGATTCAGCAACGTAAAAGCTCAAGACTCAAATAACCCATGGCAAATTAACGTTAGCGTTAATGCTGTTGATTTCTATCCAACGAATGATATGGAAGCAGCGGGTATTACAGGAAAGTGGTTTGACGAATATTTCAACATCGGAGATCACTATAACATCCTACCAACACTTTCAGCAATTAGCGTTTCTAAATATGTTGGAGACGGATTTTCTGTAGGAGCAAGAGGTTCTGTTAACAGAATTGAGAAGTACGGAGAGCAAAAAGTAGAAGATTTAACTTACTACGGATTTGACGCACTTATCAAGTACAACTTCAACGAACTTTACAACTTTGGGAAATTTGATCCTTATATTGAAGTTGGTGGAGGTTACACATGGGTAGATGATATCGGAGCTGGTACTGTTAACGCTGGTTTAGGTCTTAACTACTGGTTTACTGAAAACATCGCTTTAAACTACCAAACAACTTATAAGCACTCTTTCGAGGACTATTTAGCTCCTCATTTCCAACACTTAGTTGGTATTGCAATCAAATTCGGAGGAAAAGATTCTGATGATGATGGAATATATGACAAAGACGATGCTTGTCCAGACGTAAAAGGTTTACCTGAATTCAACGGATGTCCTGATACTGACGGTGACGGAATCGAAGATAGTAAAGATGACTGTCCTGATACTGCAGGTTTAGCTGCTTTAAACGGATGTCCTGATACTGACGGTGATGGAATCGCTGATGGTAAGGATGACTGTCCAGAAGTTGCTGGTTCTAAAGCAATGAACGGATGTCCTGATGCTGATTCTGATGGAATCACTGACGCTAAAGATAACTGTCCTAACGAAGCTGGACCATCTGCAAACAAAGGATGCCCATGGACTGACAAAGACGGTGACGGAATCTTAGACAAAGATGATAGATGTCCAGAAGTTGCTGGTGTTGCTGAGAACGACGGATGTCCTCCAATCGCTAGAATGACTGAAACTGAAATCACTGTTTTAGATAACTTAGCTAGAACTGTATACTTCAACTCTGGAAAAGATTCTTTCAAAGCTGAAACGTATGCTATCTTAGACAAGATTGCTGAGTTAATCAAAGGTTTCCCTAAAGAATCATTTACTATTGGTGGTCACACTGACAGTGTAGGATCTGAAAAGTTAAACCAAAAATTATCTGAAAAGAGAGCTAATGCAGTTAAGACTTACTTAGAAAGTAAAGTAAATAACAAATTTACTGCTGTTGGATACGGAGAATCTGATCCAATTGCTTCTAACAAGAACAGAAAAGGTAGAGCACAAAACAGAAGAGTAGAGATCAAATTAAATAAATAATATTTAATTTAGATTCCAAAATAACTTCATAAGAAACGCCTCGATATATCGAGGCGTTTTTTTATTTTTACAACATGAAGTCATTTCTTTCTCATGTTGTCAATTACATTTTAGAAAACAATACCAATATTAGCAATATTACCTTGGTATTGCCTAGTAAAAGAGCTGGTGTCTTCTTAAAGCACGAACTCTCACAACAAATTCAACAAACTTCCTTTGCACCAAATATTCTTAGCATTGAAGAATTGGTAGAAGAAATTTCAGGATATACTTCAGTCAGCAATACCGAATTACTTTTCGAGTTTTATACCGTTTATAAAGAACTCACACCAAAAGATGCGCAAGAACCTTTTGATTCCTTTTCAAAATGGGCACAAATATTATTACAGGATTTTAATGAAATTGATCGTTATTTAATTTCTCAGAAAGACATTTTCAATTATTTAGGAGCCATTCAAGAAATCAATCATTGGTCACTAGAAAAAGAACCAACAACCTTAGTCAAAAACTATTTGACATTTTGGAATAAACTTCAAGAGTATTACGACGCATTAACCGAAAAAATTACCCAAAAAGGAATTGCCTATCAAGGATTGGTGTATCGAGAAGCTGTAGATAGTTTGGAGTTCTATTTGCAGAAAAATGAAGATAAGAAGCACTACTTTATTGGTTTCAACGCTTTAAATACTGCCGAAGAAAAAATTATACAAGAATTTCTAGAAGTTGGTTTAGCTGAAATTTTATGGGATACAGATCACATCTTTTTTGACGATCCAGAACACGATGCAAGTCTGTTTTTACGTCGCCATAGATACGAGTGGAATTACTTTGAAAAACACAATTTCTCTTGGATTGCTGATAATTTTTCAGCCAATAAAAATATTGAAATCATTGGAGTTCCTAAAAACGTTACTCAAGCCAAATACATTGGAGAAATTCTTGAAACACTACAACAAGAAGATGAAACGCTTCAAGATGTTGCTGTAGTACTTGGCGATGAGCAACTGTTAATTCCGTGTTTA
Source organism: Kordia sp. (assembly GCF_050633145.1). GTDB lineage: Bacteria > Bacteroidota > Bacteroidia > Flavobacteriales > Flavobacteriaceae > Kordia. The sequence continues at coordinate 25,841 of NZ_JBOEFY010000020.1, forward strand.
AATTCGCTTCCGCAAGAAATAGAACGACTCAATATTACGATGGGATTTCCGCTAAAAGACATTCCACTCGCAACGACGTTCAATAATTTATACTTGCTCCAGGAACATCACCGAAACGATACATTTTACTATAAAAACATTATCAATGTATTGTCTGATACAAATTTACGTCCGCTATTTCAGCTAAAGGATAAAAATTTGGCGGCAGACATAATTCAATACATTCAGTCGAATAATATTATTTATGTTAGTACAGAGGTAATTGTAGAACGCTTTCCAAAGAACGTTCAGGAAATTGCCAAACTGTTGTTTACGTATTGGAATGATAAACCAAAACTTGCTATTCAAAACTGTGTCACGCTTATTCGTAGTTTGAAAGCTAAATTGGTTGAAAACCGCGAGCAGCATTTATTAGCATTGGAATATTTATACCGTTTCAACGAAGTCTTCAATCAATTACAATTGCTCACCAAACAACACAATTATATCACAGATATTAAGTCTTTACTGGCTTTGTATAAAGAAATTATCAGTACGGAAACACTCGATTTTAAAGGCGAACCTTTACAAGGATTGCAATTAATGGGAATGTTAGAAACACGTGTGCTCGATTTTAAAACCGTGATTCTTTCCTCTGTAAACGAAGGAATTTTACCTTCCGGAAAAAGCAACAATTCCTTTATTCCGTTCGATCTAAAAAAACAGTTCAATCTGCCAACATACAAAGAAAAAGATGCGATTTATACCTATCACTTCTATCGATTGTTACACAGAGCCGAAAACGTGTATTTATTATATAATACCGAAGCCGATGGTTTAAATGGTGGCGAACGAAGTCGTTTTTTAATGCAATTGGAAACCTATGCAATGCCCAATCATACGGTAACGCAAAACGTGGTAATTCCGAAAGTGCCAAAAATTGAATATCAACTACAAGAAGTACAAAAAGAAACTACGATGCTAAAACGCATCAAAGATATTGCAAACAAAGGCTTCTCGCCTTCTGCGCTGACTTCCTATATTCGCAATCCGATTGATTTTTATTACCAAAAAATACTCGGTATCAACGAATATGAAGCGGTTGAAGAAACTGTTGCTGCCAATACACTCGGAACCGTTGTGCATGATACCTTAGAGTTATTGTACAAACCGTTTGAAGGCAAAATTGTCACTACTGAAGACATCAAAGCGATGTTTAAAGATGTGGAAGAAATTGTAGTGGAGAATTTTAAAAAAGCGTATGGAGAAGGTAACATTCGTAGAGGAAAAAACCTCATCATTTTTAATGTTGCCAAACGTTATGTAACCAACTTTTTACAACAAGAATTGCAGACTTTAAAAAGTGGAAAAACGTTGCGTATTCTACAAATAGAACAAACACTAAAAGCCAAAGTTGAAATTCCAGAATTGGATTTCCCTGTATATATTGGCGGAAAAGTGGATCGTGTAGACGAACTCGATGGCGTCATGCGCATTATTGATTATAAAACAGGAAAAGTATCGCAAGGCGATGTCGAAATTGTCGATTGGGATTTGCTTACGCAAGATTATAAATTCAGTAAAAGTTTTCAAGTATTGGCGTACGCATATATGATTTATCAAAAACAAGCATTTCAACAAGAAACTGAAGCGGGAATTATTTCTTTTAAAAATTTACAAAGCGGATTTTTAAAATTCGGGACCAAAGAATCTGCGAGATCACGCAACAAAAATCAAGTCATCACTCTTGATACACTCGACGATTTCGTTGTAGAACTCAAACAGTTGATTCTTGAAATTTGCAATATGAACATTCCATTCACCGAAAAAGAAGTATAATCATGATCCAAAAGCTTAAAAACAAGGTTTTAACACGCGAAAACGATAAAAGCATACTGATAGATTACTTTTTTAAAAAGAACCATCAGCAGAAGCCTATTGTGATCTTTTGTCATGGTTACAAAGGTTTTAAAGATTGGGGCGCTTGGGATTTAGTTGCAGAAGCTTTCGCTAAAGCGGATTGTTTCTTTGTGAAGTTCAATTTTTCACACAATGGCGGAACGATAGAACAACCGATCGATTTCCCAGATTTGGAAGCATTCGGAGAAAACAACTATACAAAAGAACTCAACGATTTACAATTCGTGATTGATTCCCTAGTTGGCAATAGCTTTGAATATTCTGCGGAAGCGAACACACAATACATTTCTGTAATTGGACATTCTCGCGGCGGCGGAATTGTTACAATAAAAGCAGCAGAGGAAAGCAAAGTTTCAAAGGTAATTTCTTGGGCTGGCGTTTCAGATTACGCATCACGATTCCCGAAAGGAGACGCATTGAAAGATTGGAAAAATTCAGGAGTTTATCATGTGATTAATGGAAGAACGAAGCAAGAAATGCCACATTTTTATCAGTTTTTCGAAGATTTTCAAGCAAATGCAACTCGTTTAGACATTGAAAGAGCAGCCAAAAATATACAAATTCCGCATTTAATTATTCATGGAACAACCGATCCTGCCGTTTCTGCGGAAGAAGCCAAACAATTGCATCAATGGAATCCTAGTAGCAAGCTTCATCTTATTGAAAATGCCGACCATGTTTTTGGCGCACGACATCCGTGGAAACAAACTCAATTGCCAAATGATTTGGAAAAAGTTGTGGAAACGACAATAGATTTCATCAAAAACTAAAAAAGCGAACCGAAGTTCGCTCTCTTTATTTATAAAATAATAATATATTCTACCGTAGTGAGTCCGCCGCTAATCTCATTAGCATGCTGAACTTCGTATTGTTCTAATTTTTCTAGCATAACAATTATTCTTCTTGGTTATGACATTTTTCATGACACGTATATATAATCGCCGTATCACCGCTGCAATTTTCATTGTCCGAGCCTCTTCTAAATTGTCCTTTTATAGCTTCAATTTTTAGACTACTAATTACTTTTTTGTTTAGTTCAAGGTTTTTAAAATTTCGTTTTTTCATCTTTTTAATGTTTAAAATTTTATCGTTGTTCAGAAGGGTTACAAGTTTCTGGATGACATGTGTATATTGGTGCTGTATCTCCGCTACACGGATCGCCTGTAGCTCTTTTAAGTCTTCCTGTTAATGCTTCAACTTTTAAACTACTAATTACTTTTTTACGTAGGTTCAAGCTTTTTAAATTTCGTTTTTTCATACTATAAAGTTTTGGTTTCTTTTTTAAAGTTACACAAACCTAGTCTTGAGTACTTACGGTATTCCCGTAATATCAAACACTTACACATAAAAAAAGCTACTCAAAACATATTTTGAGCAGCTTTCTATATATTAAAAAAATTCTTTTTTATTCAGTTCCTTTCAATACTAATAAAGGCAAACGACTTTCAAAGTCAATTTTCTTTATTGAGTTTTGTTCCCAAAGTTTTTTGAAAAATCCGCGTTTGCGTCTAAATACACAAATCATATCAGGAGTGTTTTCATTTAAATGCTCCAAAACACCTTGAAATAAAGTTGCATTTTCAGAACTCTTATACGCAGATGTAACTGCTGCTAATTCTGAATGAAACTCTAAATCTTCTTCTAAAAAGTTTGGTGTTTTGACTTGTAATAAACGCATTTTTGCACCAAAAGTATCCAAAATAGCTTCCAAAGGATTCAATACTTCTTTACGCTTAATAACGCCCGATTTTATAGCTGTTAGCACCTTTTTTACAGGCTTAAACGTATATCCTTCAGGAACCACTAATACAGAAATATCAGTTTGTTTTACAATACTTCCCGAAGTGTTTCCTAAAAACATTTCTTCTTTAATTGAATTGCTTCTTGGCCCAAGAATAATAAGGTCAATTCCGAGTTCTTTATCAATTGAATTAATACTATCTATTACATTTCCTTTCGCAGAAATCACAGACACATCTACACCTTTCAAGTCTACATTTTCTACTACTTCTTTCACTTTGCTTGTTGTCTCACGACCAACAATCTCATCAACATTTAAAATAGTTCCTGCTTTCGAAAGTACTTTAAATGCTCTAAATACAAATACCTTTGCGTCCATTGCTTGTGCAAAATCAATTGCATACTGCAAAGTATTCTCTGCATTTGCTGATTCTCCTATGGGAACTAATATATGTTTCATCTTTTTACTTTTATTTATTGTATTTGTTGAATGGAATTTGCTAATAATCACATAATTTACAACTAATTAACCGTTACAGCGCATTCCATAAACTTAAAATTTTTGCAAAAATAATCATTTTTTAATTCTATTATGATATTTCTGTTTTTTTAAACTTCAAAATAGTTTGATCTTTTAGAAGTTTATTTTAGTTTTAACAATAGCTGAAAATGCAATACATAAAAAATCAACCAAAAGAAAATGAAAAACATCATATACATACTAATAGGAATCCTAGTAGTTTGCGGAATCGTATATATCATCACAAATCTAAAAAAGAGCGAGAAGCCTTTAAAGACGACCATGAAGACGGAAAAAAACCAAGAAACTAAGGCTGAGCAACCAACCAGTAATACTAACGATCTTCCTTTTTCAGAAAAACTGAATCAAACAAAAAAAGGATACCCATTTAAAGCATGGAGAGAAGCATTTTTTGAATATGAAATGGAGCAATACTCAGAAGAAAATTGCAATGCTGCTAAAGCTATTTTTGACAATTTAATCTCCAAACTTATTAAACTAGGTGAACATGGAAATGAAAAAGACAAAATAGCTCTTTTTAAAAAAGCAGTGAACTCATTAAACAACTTAGATAATTCCGTTGAAGGTTTAATCGAAACTGGCGAAAGAGAAGATTTATGTGAATTAATTGACCAAATAACAATCGCTTCTGGACTGAACCCTCAAAACTATGCTGACGGAGAAGGACTTGCGGATCTTTGGAGAGAATGGTAAGCAATTTGAGCATGAACAAACATAATTTCAATTTTATTTTCCAAAATGCATTCGATACGTTCAAGGTTTTTGAAACGATTCCGTTAGAAATTAGTGGCGTTTTAATTGAAGGACATTCTAAAACGATTTGGCAAACACTGAATCATTTATTAAAATGGAGGGAATTTCAAATCCAAAAAATAGCAAACATTCATGCTACAATTGATTTTAAGGAATCTGAATCTTGGATCACGGAATCGAAGCCGAATACTAAGAATGAATGGGAATTAAAGATTAACGAATTCCAACATCAAACAGAACAAATTAAAAACCAAATTGATACACTTGATGCTTCAGATGAAAAAATAGACGAAAAATTGAAGCTAATTCAAGATTCAAGTACTCATTTAGCTTTTCATTTGGGTGAAATAATACTAATAGCCAGGCAGAAAAATAAATACCCTAAGCCAAGTGAAATGAATCAATTTTTGGCGGAATAAAATTACTCATTATATAACCGTTGTAACTTAACTAAAAAAATGAACCTATTTGAAACGGAAAGATTACGAATTAAAAGCCTAGAAAAGACAGACAAAGTACATTTTGCTGAACTATTTACAGACCCAAAAGTTTTGGAGTTAATTCCTCAAAAAGCATTCACAGAACAGCAAATAACAGATAGATTCAATAACAACCTAAATATCGTATTAAGCGATATAAAAACACAAAAATGTGCTTTTGGAATCTTCAAAAAAGACGATCCTGAGTTAATTGGACTTGCTTTATTTTTAAAAAACGAAAATAATGAAGAAGAATTAGGATATCGCTTTCGAGCAAATGCTTGGGGAAATGGCTACGGGACAGAAACAACAAAAGGAATGTTGAATTTTTATTTCAACACATTACATACAGAAAAAGTTACCGCAGATGTTAATGTTGCAAACATTGCTTCCGTAAAAATTTTAGAGAAATTCATGAAATGTGTAAAAGAATTTTTTAACGAACGAGACAACTGCACAGACAGAAGATACGAGCTAGAAAAAAATAACTGGTTGCAACAAAATCAATAAAAACACATGAACTTACAAATTCGCAAAGCAACTTCTCAAGACATTGAAGCACTCATACAGATCACCAAAGCCTGTGCAGCATTCATGATTCAAAAAGGAATTTTTCAATGGAATGAAAACTATCCAAATCGGGAAGCATTTGAACATGATATCACTCGAAATGAACTCTACGTTTTGCAAGAAGCGAATGAAATTATGGGTTGTGTCGTTATTTCTACTTTGATGGATGAGGAATATAAATCTGTAAATTGGGGTACGCCAGATGGAACTAATATATACATTCATCGATTGGCGGTTCATCCAAAAGCACAAGGAAAAGGCTATGCACAATTTTTAATGCAATATGCAGAAAGCTACGCTATAAAAAATAATTATCGTTCTATAAGATTAGATACGTTTAGTAAGAACCCTAGAAACCAAAAGTTTTACGAACTTCGTGGCTATAAAAAACTGGAAGATATATACTTTCCGAAGCAAAGTGTATATCCTTTTCATTGTTACGAACGAATACTTTGAAAACAAAAGTCACCACATCACTAGTTAACAAACTCGCTATTCCCGCGTTAATTGCAGGAGTTGCCGAACCTTTACTGTCTATCACAGATACTGCAGTTGTTGGAAATGTAGACATAAACGCAACCGAAGCCTTAGCCGCTGTCGGAATTGCAGGTGCATTTATTTCAATGTTGGTATGGGTTTTTGGACAAACTCGAAGTGCAATCTCCTCATTAGTTTCGCAATACTTAGGCGCAAACAAGTTAGAAGAAATAAAAACCTTGCCTGCACAAGCCATAGGAATCATTCTTCTTATCAGTTTTGTGGTCATTGGTATAAGTTATCCTTTTGCAGAGTATATTATGCATTTTTACAATGCAGAAGGCATCATTTTAGACTACAGTAGTGCATACTTCCAAATTCGCATTTTTGGTTTGCCGTTTACATTGCTCACTTTTGCCATATTTGGTGTGTTTAGAGGTTTGCAAAACACCTACATTCCAATGGTAATTGCCATTCTTGGCACACTACTAAATATTGTATTAGATCTTGCTTTTGTTTATGGAATAGAAGGGTTTATTCCTGCCATGCATGTAGAAGGTGCTGCGTATGCAAGTCTAGTTTCACAAGGATTCATGGCTGTATTATCAGTTATTCTTTTACTGAAAAAAACGCAAATTCCACTCAAAATCACCTTGCCTATTCATAACGAATTGCCCAAACTTGCTGTAATGATTCTCAACTTAATCATTAGAACCATTGCTTTAAATGTGGCATTATACTTCGGAATTTCTTTTGCAGCAAAATACGGTCCTGCTCATAATGCAGCGTATACTGTTTTGCTAAACATTTGGCTCTTTGGCGCTTTTATTATTGATGGATATTCGAGTGCAGGAAACATCTTATCTGGAAAACTCTATGGTGAAGAAAACTATGTCGAATTGGTAAAACTCAGTCAACGATTAATACGTTATGCCATTATTGTTGGTCTTGTTATGCTAATTATTGGCGGTATTTTATATTTCCCTATTGGGCGAATTTTCACTAAAGAAACTGCTGTTTTAAACGAATTCTATGCTGTTTTTTGGCTTGTATTGGCGATGCAACCCATTTGTGCCATTGCTTTTATCTTTGATGGAATGTTTAAAGGACTAGGGAAAATGGCAATGTTAAGAAACGTATTGCTTGTGTCTACCTTTGCCGTATTTGTTCCTACTATTTTCTTGTTAGATTGGTTCGATTTAAAACTATATGCTGTTTGGATTGCTTTTACCTTATGGATGATAGCACGTGGATTTCCGCTTATTTACTTCTTTAGAAAAGAATTTGTTCCGAAAACGAAAAGTTAGACTTCTTAGACTGACTTAGACTCGCTTTGCTGTTAGAATCGGCTTTGCCTTTTAGACTTGTTTCTCGTTCGTTATTTTAGATCGTCAGTTCGAGTGATTTTCTGTCACATAGAGCGCAGTCGAAATGAAAGAAAATTGTATCGAGATCTTCTTTTAAATACTGAGACATCTCAATACTAATATCTAAATTCTCACTACTAAAAATATCTTTCTATTTTTGCAACACAAAATCACAACATCATGACTACAACACGAAGCAACGGAAGTTTATACACAAGCATTCAAAACAACATCGCAACGATAGAATTTGGGCATCCAGCAAGTAATTCTTTTCCTGGCGAATTGTTAGATAGATTGACGAGCGAATTGCACAAACTATCCGAAAACGATGCTGTACACGTGATTATTCTTAAAAGTGAAGGCGATCGTGCATTTTGCGCTGGTGCATCTTTTGATGAATTAGTAGCTATTGATAATTTGGAAGCTGGAAAAACCTTCTTTAGTGGTTTTGCCAATGTCATTAACGCGATGCGAACTTGTGGAAAACTCATTATTGGTCGTGTACAAGGAAAAGCAGTTGGTGGCGGTGTTGGATTAATCTCTGCGTGTGATTACGCCATGGCAACCGAAGCAGCTTCTATCAAACTCTCTGAATTAACTATCGGAATTGGTCCTTTTGTAATTGCGCCAGCCGTACAAAACCGAATTGGAAAAGCCGGATTCTCAGAATTAAGTCTGGCACCAAGCGAATGGAAAACGGCATATTGGGCAAAAGAAAAAGGCTTGTTTGCTAAAATCTTTGAAACACAAGCTGAATTAGACAAAGAAATAGAACTCTTTGCTGCAAAACTTGCTTCCTACAATCCAGATGCCTTAGCTGGCATGAAAAAAATACTGTGGGAAGACACCGAAAACTGGGATACACTTTTAGCAGAACGTGCCGAACTTTCGGGAACACTTGTTTTATCTGACTTTACGAAAAGTGCGTTGGCGAAGTTTAAAAAGTAGTTGTTGGTTTCTTGTTGTTAGTTGTTTGTCATTCCGCACCTGATGCAGAATCCATATTGTACTAAATTTGACTCAGCACCTCATCATTATATTGCAATTGCAAAACGTCTGTTCGAGTGATTTTCTATCATATCGAGCACAGTCGAGATAGATAGGAAATTGTATCGAGAACTACTTTGAAACCAAAAAGTAAGGCATAAAATTTGATACTTTATCGGAAGCTAACCGTATTCCCATGAAGAAAATCATTTTAAGTTGTATCGTTTTTGCTATACTATTTTCATGTTCTAACAAGGAACAATATTATGGAGTTTGGAGTATTTATGGTTATAGTGGTTCAACTCCTATTTATTTAAAGATAGACGCAGACAGTATCTATTTAAGTAAACTTGGTAGTCATTGGAATTCTTTTCCTATAAAAATTAAAAACAACAATATACGCTTTGCTGGACAAACTTATCCCACTTCTATTTTCAAGGATTCTTTAATTTTTAATCAAAACCTTTATCAAAAAGACACTATCTATTCACCTATAGAGATACAGCTGCCAAATATTAAATCTGAAAGTAATGTTGAAATTGATCCAGATGCGAATATTTATTATATATCCTATGGTAAAAAACCAAACACTACCGAATATGCATTTTTACTAAATGATAGATATGGTTCTTTTTTAAATATTAAGTCCTTTGTTTCCTCTTATAATACTTGTCGTGGCGGAACATATGATCCTGCTCATACATTATTTATATGTGATAAAAATACATCCACAAGAGATCTAGAAAAATTTTTCTTGGAGTTATCAAGAGTAAATGCTAGAACTTTATACACTGTGAATTCTACTGATTATAAAATATCTACCAATTCTATAAAATCTATTTCCTCTCAACAAAAACAAATTCTTTCATATATTTTCAATCCAAATTACGATCAAAAAATAAATGGCGATGTTTTTCAACCAACAATGCTAAGAGATTTTTCAATATATCCCACAAAAGATATACAGCCTGAAAAAATAGTTTTTGCTTTTTTAATTCAGAATGAATTTTATTATCAAAAAGAGAATTGTAGTTATGGTATGTTTTCTTCTAAAATTCAGCAAGCAATCTCTCAAAACAAAACATTGATTACATTATTTGATTTAAAGTCAGATTACAAACATTATTTAAAGTTTAACGACATTGTTAATAGTAAATACCTAAAAATCTATGATAGCATTACCAAGCAAAAATACAACACAACTTACAAGCAATTAGATGAAGAAAAAAAAGTAATTGTTAGAAGATTATATACAAAAAAGGTGATTCAAAACATTTCAATTCCACATTTTTTATCTTTTGAAGAATCTCCAATAGAAGACATTGACTTTCCATTTAAAAATGTAAAAGAACAAATCCCAGAAGCGTATTTTGAATCATTGAAATAAACTAAAAAAGCTGCTAATCATTAAATTTTTCCAAAAAGCTAAGAGCAAACAGCCAAAAGCTAAGCGCTACAAACAAAATATCCTATCTTTGCACATTAATTGAAAATGAAAATGAGCAAAATTCGCATTACAAAGCAATTTAATTTTGAAACTGGTCATGCTTTATACGGTTATGACGGGAAATGTAAAAACGTACACGGACATAGTTATAAACTCTCCGTAACCGTGATTGGAACTCCTATTACAGACAATACCAATGTAAAATGGGGAATGGTAATTGATTTTAGCGATCTGAAAAAAATTGTCAAAGAAGAAGTTGTTGATGTATTTGATCATGCCATTGTATTCAACCAAAACACACCACATAAATCCTTAGCATTAACTATGCGTGGTGAAGGACACAATGTAATTTTGGCAGATTATCAACCCACAAGTGAAAACATGGTGATTGATTTTGCTGCGAAAATAAAAAGCAGACTTCCAGAAAACATTCAACTATTTTCACTTCGTTTACAAGAAACCGATTCGTCTTGCGCAGAATGGTTTGCAAGTGATAACTAGCGAAGCGTAGTACTCAACTTGATTGAGTACCTTTTTATATGAAAACGATACATTGCATAGAAAAAGGTTCCAGGCTTCATAGGAATACTAGAATTCTTATATTTACACCATGAACATTCCCGAAGGAAAAAAAATATACTTCTCTTCAGATAATCACTTAGGCGCACCAACTGCGGAAGCTAGTTTTCCTAGAGAGAAAAAATTTGTAGCATGGCTAAATGAAATTGAGCACGATGCAGCAGCTATTTTTTTGTTGGGCGATTTGTTCGATTTTTGGTTTGAATATAAAACCGTAGTTCCAAAAGGATTTGTGCGCGTGCTTGGAAAACTTGCAGATCTGAGCGATAAAGGCATTCCGATTTACTTTTTTGTGGGAAATCATGATTTATGGATGCGTGATTATTTTGAGAAAGAACTCAATATTCCTGTATACCACAAACCGCAAGAATTCACATTTAACAATACTACTTTTTTAATTGGTCACGGTGACGGATTAGGTCCTGGAGACAAAGGGTATAAACGCATGAAAAAGGTGTTTACCTTTCCTTTTTTTAAATGGTGTTTTCGTTGGTTACATCCAGATCTTGGTATGAAGCTTGGGCAATACATGTCTGTAAAAAACAAACTGATTTCTGGTGATGAAGATGCCAAGTTTTTGGGAGAAGAAAATGAATGGTTGGTACAATATTGCAAACGTAAATTAGAAACCAAACACTACGATTACTTTGTATTCGGACACCGCCATTTACCTCTAGAAATTGACCTCAACGACAAAAGTCGCTACGTGAATTTGGGTGATTGGATTCATTATTATACCTATGGTGAATTTGATGGGAAAACACTTTCTTTAAAGAAGTTCGAATTGAATCTTTAGACTTTATTAGGAATAGCTTTGGCATTCGGAATCATAATAAGCGCTATGATTTATATGTTCGGAAGTATTTCTGGAACACACATAAATCCATCAGTTATAATTGTATTAATGATTGGAGAGTTAACGATAAAAAAAGAGATTTCTGCTCAAATTCTTGGAGCTGTTTTGGCAAGTGAATTACTTAAACTTATGTTTCTGTACCAACATTAGGTGCTATTATAGCAATGCTAGTTTGAAAAGGACTTAACAAAACAGAATAAAATTACTAAGCAATAGCCTATATAAAAATTTGTTATTTAAGCACTTAAACCAATTTGAATTTCATAATTTTATGGACAGTATCAATCCAAAAAAGTGGTGTTTTTAATCTGCTACTTTTCATGCACAAAATCGTTGGCAACAATTTAAAAACAAACTGCAAATAAATGAATAGCTTTAAAGACATCGAAACTCTTTTAGATAAATGGCAGCACTCAATATTTGGTTATTTACCAAAAATAATTCTTGCCCTATTGGTAATTGTAGTATTTTATTTTATTGCCAAACTGTTTCGAAATTTTAGTTTAAAGTTTTATTCAAGAGTCTTCAAAAAACAATCTGATATCGCAAAAATAATTTCAGTAGTTGTTTACTTTTTCTTTTTATTATCGGGTGTCTTTTTAGCTTTAGAGGTTTTAGGACTAGAAGGCGTTCTAACGAAGTTACTAGCCGGAGCAGGAATTATTGGTATTGTTGCAGGATTTGCTTTTAAAGATATTGCTTCTAATGCCTTTGCAGGGTTTTTATTAAATGTTCAACGTCCATTTAAAGATGGTGATTGGGTTGAAATAGATGGCGTTTTTGGTACAATAAAAGATATTAGTTGGATAACAACTTCTATTAAAACTATTTCTGGACAAGAAGTATTTGTGCCTAATCAACTTATTTATAATAATGTGTTTACCAATTATTCAACCTTCAGCAAAAGACGAGTTATTTTTAAAAGTGGTGTGTCGTATGGTGACGATTTAGATTTAGTACGTAAAGTTACTTTAGAAGAAGTTGATAAAATAGATGCTGTTTTAAAAGATGAAATTATCGATTTTTACTTTACCGAAATAAGCAGTTCAGCATATAATTTCGAAGTTCGTTTTTGGGTGCAATTCAATCATCAAAAAGATTATTTAAATGCAATGAACGAAATCATTACGCGTATTAAAAAACGTTTTGAAAAAGAAGATATTTCATTAGCATATAATGTCACTACATTAGATTTTGGTGTAAAAGGCGGAGTCAATATTTTTGATAAACCTATTGTTACAAAAACTGAATAATAACTATCATTTATATAGAAAATGTAGAAATTAATCGTTGACGCAAATCAAAAGAGTTCATCATCTAATTACTACACACATCGTTCAAATACCGATCGAGTTTTATTTGAAACAAAGTTCCTTCAATCAAATCGGAAATGGACACTAATTCTTTCTCAGAAACTGCTAAATCTATTATAGTAGCTGGAGTTTTCAATAATATAGAACGACAATTATTAGTGGCTTTACATGCTGAGCAACAACCACGCGATACAGCTTGCTGAATGAGCTTTGCAAAGTTTTCAATCTGCGGAAGCGTCAAATAAAAACCTGTATCTCTAAAAATAATTTGAAATTTATTGTGTTTGTTTTTAGCTATATCTTGCTTCCATTGAAAAGCAATTCCAATATCATTGTGATAAATTCGTCGTATATCGCTCATTATTTTCAGTTTTAAATTTCAAATATACAATTATTTATAATTAGTCTAAATAAAATCAATGTTAATTATAATCACTTTAAACCTTTTGTTAAAACAAAGGTCTTACTCACAAATCTTACTTTATGAAAATTCCTAAAATCATTCTTATAACTCTTATTTCTTTAGTATGTTTTGCTTGCGCGAATGATGATGCAGTTGTTTCAGAAACGCCAGAAACAACACCAATTACAACTTCTAGCAAACCGAATATCTTATTGATTATTGCAGATGACATGGGATTGGATGCTACACCTGGTTTTGACATAGGAACTGTAAAACCAAACATGCCCAATTTGCAAAACATGATTAATAGTGGCGTTCGATTTACGAATTTATGGTCAAATCCGACATGTACACCTACGCGATCTAGTATTTTGACAGGAAAATATGGTTTCAGAACCAATGTATTAAATGTTGGTGATGTATTGTCTACTTCAGAAACCTCTTTGCAACAATTTTTGACAACAAACAGTCCTGAATATTCGAATGCAGTGATTGGAAAATGGCATTTATCTTCGAGTGCATCACATCCAACAGCTATGGGAATTGATTATTATGCAGGTTTAATATCTGGCGGCGTGCAATCGTATTGGAATTGGAACTTGACAGAGAATCAACAAACTTCAAATTCTACCGAATATACGACTACAAAATTTACGGATTTAGCAATTGATTGGGTTTCCAATCAGACCGATCCTTGGTTTTTATGGCTAGCCTATAACGCGCCACACACACCTTTTCATTTGCCTCCAAACGAATTGCATTCACAAGGAAGCTTACCTACTGATCAAGCTAGTATTGATGCAAATCCGCTTCCGTATTATATGGCAATGTTAGAAGCAATGGATTCCGAAATTGGTCGCTTGCTAAATTCCATGTCTGCCGAAGAAAGAGAAAATACAATTATCATTTTTATTGGAGATAATGGTACGCCGAATCAAGTTGTACAAGAATACATTTCACAGCGCGCTAAAGGAAGCGTATATCAAGGTGGCGTAAATGTTCCGATGATTGTTTCTGGAAAAAATGTGGGTAGATTTAATACTATTGAAGACGCACTCATAAACACAACCGATTTGTTTGCAACAATTGCAGATATTGCAGGCACTGGAACTACAGAAATTAACGATAGTAAAAGCTTTAAAGAACTCTTAACTACGACAAGTACAGAAACACGTGAATATGCATACACAGAAATAAGTAGAGATATTGGATCTGATTATACGATTAGAAACGCCACACATAAGTATATTCTATTTTCTAATGGAATTGAAGCTTTGTATAATTTAAGCGCAAACCCTTTTGAAAATCCGAATTTATTAAATGCAAATCAACTGCCATTAAGTGCTGCTGATAGTGCTATGAGAGATGAATTAATCAATAGATTGAACGAAATACGACAATAAAGAAACTATTCTTCATCTTGATGTGCTTCCATGTCTTTGGTTAAATCTAATTTTCGGAACGATGGAGAAACGATTCCCGTAGTGATTACAGTAATTAAAGTCATAGTTCCACCAAAAACTACTGCTGTTGCAGCTCCCATCAGTTTTGCGGCTACTCCACTTTCAAACGCACCCAATTCATTGGATGAACCTACAAACATAGAATTTACGGCAGATACACGTCCACGCATTTCATCAGGCGTTTTCAATTGTAATATCGTTTGACGAATGACCATCGAAACGCCATCAGTTACACCACTAAAAAACAGTGCTAAGAGTGATATCCAAAATATGCTAGATAATCCGAAAATGATGATACAAACTCCAAATCCAAAAATAGCTGCGAGCAATTTCATTCCCGCATTTTTAGTGATCGGAATATATGCTGTGATCAACATTGTTAATATAGTTCCAACTGAAGTTGCTGCACTTAAAAAACCATATCCAAGCGAGCCAACATCTAAAATATCTGCTGCAAAAATTGGCAATAATGCTACTGCGCCACCAAATAAAACGGCAATCATATCTAAAGTTATAGCACCCAAAATGGAAGGCTCATTGCGTACAAAGTTGATTCCTTCTTTTAAACTTTCCTTAATACTTTCTCCAATTTTTGGGTTCATAATTGGTTTCTTCGGAATTAGCAATAAAAGTCCAAATGATAAAACCACCATTGCAAATACTACACATAACGAAAAGTGCACACCAATCCAGTAAATGGAAAATCCTGCAAAAGTTTTCCCCAAAACATTTGCAAGCTGCCAAGTAGAACTGTTCCAAGTTGCGGCATTCGGATATAGTTTTTTTGGAACAATTAATGACACCAACGAAAAGATGGTGGGTCCAAAAAATGATCGTAAAAGTCCACCAAAAAACACCAATATATAAATACACAATAAAACGGTATTTTGCGACCAATCTGCAATAATTTCAGGCCATGTCAGCAAAAATAATCCTAAACTTATGATGGAAAATAAAGCAATACAGATTAATAGTAAATTTCGTTTTTCACGCTGATCTACAATATGACCTGCCAATAATGCCATTGAAACCGCAGGAATTGCTTCTGCCAATCCTATATATGCTAAGGACATCGGATCTTTGGTCATTTGATACACTTGCCATTCAATCACTAGAAACTGCATGGACCAACCGAATACCAGAAAAAATCGTACTAATAAAAAGATATTAAATTCTTTGAATCGCAAAGCTGCGTACGGATCTTGTTTTTGCATGAAAGTATTATTCTGAATTCAATTTAAATGCTACACGTCTGTTTTTCTTTCGTTGTGCTTCAGTATCATTTGGAACTATTGGTTTTGAACTTCCAAAGCCAAACCATGTAATTCTTGAGGTTTCCAATCCTTTTGAAATTAAGTAATCAGAAACTGCTTTTGCACGATGTAAAGATAATTCTTTATTTCTTCTTTCCGTGCCAATATTGTCGGTATGTCCATAGATTTCAATGGAGAGTAAAGGTCTTTTTTCTAAGTATGCATACAACTCGTCCAATTCTTTTACAGAAGTTTCTACTAAAATTGCTTTGTCAAACTCAAACAGCACATTTTTAAAAGTATACACTTCATCTGCTGCTATAACTGTTTCAACGTTTGTTTTTTCTTTTCGTTTTTCTTGTTGAACGATCACTTCACCATCAAAAGGAGTCACAGAAATATCGTCAATATAATAATACGCAAATTCGTATTCTTGTGCCCGTTGCATTTTGATCAAGTTGGTTTTTCGGTTCGAATTAAAGTTTCCGATAGAAAAATAATTCTCAAATCCTGAAGCTGTATAGGTGAATGAAATTTTTGTCCAACCTAATTTTTCTCGGTAGAAACGTTCACGATCAATTTCAACTTTATGAAATTGTTTATCCGTTGCTTTTTTAGGTTTGATCTGTTTTTCACAATGTTTAACATGAAAGCATTTTTTGAGTTTCTCTTCCGTAAATAGAATATCTATATCGGTTGTGGCTTTTGTAGATAATTCAGCCAAACTCACATAAAACGTAACAGTGTATTTTTTTCCTTTTTCGAGTGTTTCTTTTAGCTTTCCTTGAACGTATTCACGATAATTTCTTTCCGTATATACATAAATACCTGTAAGTGCAGTTCCCGATCTCGGTTTCTGATATCCGTTATAATGATTGTAACTTTTTTGACTTTTATAATTAAAATAATCCGTCGTACTTATATTTGGCGTGCTCCAACCAATAATAGTATTGTTGAGCTGTCCTGTTGTTCGTTCACAATGCAAACACTCTTCAAAACTTGGGTTATTGACTAAATTCTGAGAAAAAATTAGTGAAGACGTGATAAGAATAAATAGTTGTACAATCCCTTTCATTTCAACTAAACGGTTTTACGATCAACTTAGTATTTAATTCTCACAATCCATCAAACGAAAACGCAAGATTCTAAAACTTTCTTATTACTTCTTTATAAAACTAATCGCAGTTCCGCCACCAGCAGCCAATTGTAAATTTAACTTTGTTTCCGAACTAACTTCCATTGTTTGAATCTCAATCGCCGTTGGATTATCATTCCAATGTGCATCTTTTCCATCTTTATAAATCGTTGCAACGTATGTAGTATTTGGCACTAAAAAGTCTAATGGAACAGCTAATTCACGAGCGTTTTCATCAGTGATACTTCCTAAGAACCAGTTTCCAGTATTTCGTTCTTCACGAGCAATCGTCACAAAATCTCCAATTTCTCCATTCAAAACTTTAGTTTGTTTCCAATCCACACCAACATCACGGATAAATTGCAAGGCTGGGTTTCCTTCATAATTTTCTATTAAATCTGCCGCCATTTGAATTGGACTATAAATCACAACATACAATGCCAATTGTTGTGCAATCGTAGTATTGACTTGATTGTTTTCCTTGTAAGGAGTAAGTTTAATATTGAATATTCCAGGCGTGTAATCTATTGGACCAGCTAACATTCTAGTAAACGCTACAATTGGTAAATGTTCAGGAGGATTTCCGCCATCAGCTGCCCAGGCATTAAATTCTTGTCCGCGCAAACCTTCTCTTGATATAATATTTGGATACGTTCTACGCAAACCTGTCGCTTTGATAGGTTCATGTGCATTAACCGCAACTTCATAATCTGCAGCTTTTATTGCTGCATTATTGTAATGATTTACCATCCATTGTCCGTGATGATATTCTCCTTTCGGGATAATTTTTCCAACATATCCAGATTTTACAGAGTGAATACCCAAATCTTTCATGAGTTGATAGGCTTTGTCCATTTGTTTGTTGTACGTGCCAATTGCTGCCGAAGTCTCATGATGCATGATAATTTCCACTCCTTTTTCTTTTGCATAACGCACCACTTCTTGCAAGTCGTAATCGTCATAAGGTGTGATAAAATCAAAAACACCTTCTCTATCTTCAAAACCAATCCAATGTTCCCAACCTGTATTCCAACCTTCTACTAAAACACCTTTGATGTTGTTTTTGGCTGAAAAATCGATAAATGCTTTGGCGTTTTCGGTAGTGGCGCCATGTTTTCCTGCAGCTTTGTCCCAAGACGATTTTCCTAAGTGCATTTCCCACCAAATTCCTGTATATTTCATTGGCGTAAACCAAGAAACATCTTTTAATTTTGAAGGTTCATTTAAGTTTACAATCAATTTTGAATCAATCAGTTCCGTTGCTTTTTCCGCAATTTGAATCGTTCGCCAAGGTGTTGTAAATGGTGTGGTTCGTTTTACTTTATAATTGGTACGTTTAGAACCTACCAATTCACTTTGAAGCGATAAATTTTTAGTATCTACTTTCAGTGTCATTCCCGAATAATCAATTAATGCCGCTTCATGAATACTGATGTGCAAACCAGCTGCTGTTCGCATGGTAACAGGTGTATTTACAGCATTTTCTGGAATATATGTTTGTGCTAAACTTCCATGATTTGCTTTACTTAACGCATCAATTTTAGAAACTTTTGAGGTTGTATACAAATGTTCATAAATATCCCAATCGCCCGGAATCCACCAAGTTTTATGATCGCCTGTAAGTTGAAATTGTGTGTTTTCATCCGTAATAATAACTTCTTTTAAGTGTTCTTGTTCAGGGAATTCATAACGAAAACCAACTCCATCATCATATACTTTAAATACAATGTTTAATTTTCGCTGTAATGCATCTTTCTCTTGCAGTTCTATGGTGAGTTCGTTATACTGATTGCGTACAGTTTCCTGTTCGCCCCAAGGCATATTCCAAGTTTCATCAACAGAATTTGTAGTCGTTTTTACAATTTTAAAATTTCTATCTAAAGGAGCAACATCTTTCAATTCAAAACCTAAAGCAGAAGTATCGATAACTGTTTTTGTTTTGTGTAAAACTTTATACCGTGCAGTTCCGTTTTCCGACAAGGAAAAAGAAACATTTAAAGCTTCATTTGGTGAAGAAACAGCAACATTTTTTACTTCTTCAGTACAAGAGATAAAACAACAAATTCCTACTAAAAGGAATATTTTAAAAACGGATTTCATAATACGTACGATTGATTTCTTTTTAAAAGTAAAGTTTTCAACCTAATAAAAAAGTACGCAACCGTTTTCGTGTTGATAAGTTGTGCCTATTTGACCGTTTAGCTTTATATAGAAGCAAAAATATTCGTGTATTCGAGGTCAAACGGCTTTTATTTCAAAACCAACAAATTGACGAAACAACAAATTAGCTACCGAATATCTCGTAATCGTAATTGCAACGTCGTTTCTCCATTCCATGTATTTTCATCTATAGAATACACCGCATCAAATGGTTTTTTACCTTGTACTTTTGGAAGTTTATCACCTAAATTGAAACCAATTCCATTAATTCGTGGTGATCTTCGTTGCACAGCGCATAATTTCAAATGATCTTCTTCTGCGCCAACACATTTTGCCCAACCAGTATCTTTTAGTTCCGTACTCATAAAAATAGGGCTCATATTTTGTGGACCAAATGGTGAAAATTGTTTAAGAATTCGATAGAATTTTGGAGTAATCTCACGCAATGTAATTTTGGTATCAATTAAGATTTCCGGTGTGAGTAGGTTTTTATCAATTGTATTTTTCACTACTTCTTCAAACGCATCTTTAAACGCTTGGTAGTTTTCTTCTTTCAAGGTCAACCCTGCGGCATATTTATGTCCACCAAACTGAATTAAGTGTTCTTTGCACTGTTCCAAAGCATTGTACACATCAAAACCTTTTACAGATCGTGCGGAAGCAGCTAACTTTTCGCCACTTTTCGTAAAAACTAAGGTTGGACGATAATAGGTTTCTATCAAACGTGAAGCCACAATTCCAATCACGCCTTTATGCCAATTTTCATCGTACACAACTGTGGTAAATCGTTCTTGTTCTTCTAATTTTTCTATTTGTTGGAACGCTTCTTTGGTAATTTCCTGATCCAATTCACGACGTTCCATATTAAATGCTTCAATAGACGCTGCGTATTGTTTGGCAACTTCAAGATTGTTCTCAGTAAGCAATTCTACAGCGTGCAATCCTTGACTAATTCTTCCTGCTGCATTAATTCGTGGCGCAATCACAAAAACAACATCAGTAATGGTTAAACTATCTTTTTTAAGCTGATTGATAATCGCTTGAATTCCTGCTCTTGGCGCTGAATTAATGACTTGCATTCCAAAATATGCCAAGGTTCTGTTTTCCCCTGTTACAGGAACAATATCGGCTGCAATTGCTGTGGCAACCAAATCTAAATACGGAAACAAATCTGTCACAGTTTGCCCTCTTTTTGAACCTAATGCTTGAATCAATTTGAAACCAACACCACAACCGCATAATTCATCATACGGATACGTACAATCGTCTCGTTTCGGATCTAAAACGGCAACTGCTTTTGGCAATTCGTTTCCAGGTCGGTGATGATCGCAAATCACAATATCAATTCCTTTTTCGGTAGCGTATGCTACTTTATCAATGGCTTTAATTCCGCAATCGAGCGTAATAATGAGTGAAATATCATTGTCGGAAGCATAATCAATTCCTTTAAACGACAGTCCGTAACCTTCTTCATAACGATCTGGAATGTACGTTGCAATATTTGGATACATCGTCTTTAAATACGAAGAAACTAGTGCTACTGAAGTTGTTCCGTCTACATCATAATCGCCATACACCATAATATTTTCTTCGTTGGCAATTGCTTTGTCAATTCGCGCCACAGCGACATCCATATCTTTCATCAAAAACGGATCATGAATCTGTTCTATAGAAGGACGAAAAAAGCTTTTGGCAGCTTCAAAGGTTTCAATTCCACGTTGTAATAAAAGTGTTGCGACAATTTCATCCACTTGCAACACTTCCATTAGGTGTTGAAGTTTATGTGTTTCTGGTTTTGGTTTTAATGTCCAGCGCATGGTTATTTTGTTTAGATTTTTACTTTGTTTTTGGTTTCAAAATCTAATTTTATTCTTGGTTTGTTATTCTAATAATTGCCAAATCATCCATGAGTTTTAGCAATTCTTCTTTTTCTAAAAAAATCATTTTTCCTTTCAACATATCTTCATGATTGGTAGCATTTTTATCAACTGCTAAATAATCAATCATTTTTGATGTGTCTTCGTAATCTGTATGTTGACCTAAACGTTTAAAAGTATAGATTCCATCCGTCATAATACTCAAATCTTGTACATTTTTCAATGATATTTTTTGAGTAAAGTTGTCATACCAAACGGTAAAATCTTCTTGTAAATGATAGGCTAAGTAATCAGGTTTGTCACCTTGTTCATATTCAGTAATATCTCCGTTATGAACAATCAAACCATCACCAATTGTAATGATTTCTGCTTCTTTCGTTGTTTCATTATAAACTCCTAAAATAAGAGTACTTAGCAATTCTAACGTTTCAAGACTGAGTTGATTTTTTATATTTTTCAGTTCAAGAAAAAAAGTTTTCATTACATTTTTTAACTGGTTTTGTAATGTTTCTTCTTGTGAATGTAAAAATTCTGTGTAGAATAATTCTTGACTAATTTTTTTAAGAATCTTTGCAAAAAGTGTTGAAGCAAAATGACTTTCTGTTCCCATAGAACAGCCATCCATTACTGCTATTAGCACTTTATTTTCTCCAATTTTTGTAGAAACAAGAGCATCTTCACAATGATTTGTATGAAAATCTCCTCTTTGAATACTTGTATATATCTTCATTCGTTAATAGTAATTCCAAATACAATTTTCTTCATCTCGATGTCTTCGAAATGCTGCTTCTAAATAAAACTGAGGAAAATTATACTACGGAATTAAGAATTGTGAAAATACGTATTGATTTCCACTTTTGCAAAACGACGAAACATTTCCATCACACCACAATAGGTTTCTACTGATAAATCAACAGCACGTTGAATCTTTTTTTCATCTAAAGTTGCGCCATAAAAGTGATAATCAACCGTTACGGTATGGTAATATTTTGGGTGTTCTTCTGTGAGTTCTCCAGCGACTTCCATTTTAAACTCATCAACCGTAACTTTCATCTTGTTCATGATTGAAACTACATCCAACCCTGAGCAACCTGCTAATGACGATAACATCATTGCTTTTGGACCTAATCCTTCGTTATTCCCACCATTTTCTGGCGAAGTATCTATTAAAACCGTATGTCCACTCGGATTGTCCGATTCAAATAGCATATTTCCTTTCCACTGCGTTGTAACTTTATGTGCCATGTTTGAAGTTTTTTTCGTTTTTTATTCCTTAAATTAGCATTCTATGATTGATAAAAATATCATAGAACAAGAGTTCAAAAATACAAGTAATAAATTTAAAAATATACACTTATGCCATTAGTAACTCCATTGAACCCAGATCATGATTTGGAAACCAAAGAATTAGCCGAATTTTTTAACGAAACACTAGGGTTTTGTCCAAATTCAGTTTTAACTATGCAACGCAGACCCGCCATTTCAAAAGCATTTATCAACCTAAATAAAGCTGTGATGGCAAATGAAGGTCGTGTAACCTCTGCTTTAAAGCGAATGATTGCTTGGGTAAGTAGTAATGCAACAGGTTGTCGTTATTGCCAAGCACATGCTATTAGAGCCGCTGAACGTTATGGGGCAGAGCAAGAACAACTAGATAATATTTGGGAATATAAAACACATGCTGCGTTTTCGGATGCTGAACGTGCTGCTTTAGATTTTTCGTTGGCAGCTTCTATTATTCCAAATGCTGTAAATGAAGATATTAAAGCTGAATTATACAAGCATTGGAATGAAGGCGAAATTGTAGAAATGTTAGGTGTAATTTCATTATTCGGATACTTAAACCGCTGGAACGATAGTATGGGAACTTCTATTGAAGAAGGTGCTATAGAAAGTGGAAATCAGTACTTAGGAAAACACGGTTGGGAAAAAGGAAAACACGTGTAAAACGATGGAAGAAGCAGAAAGTAAATGCCCACATTGTGGAGCTGAAGTAGCAAAAGTAGCTATCATTTGTGAAGACTGTAAATTTCCAATTGCAGGAACAGAAAAGGAAAAAGCTATTTTTATTGGACGACAAACACTCAATATATCAAAAGTAGTGAGTGCGGAAGAGGTTGTTAAACGAACGCAAATTATACTTTATGTAGTAGCTGCATTTAAAGTCTTAACTGCTGTTTTGATATATTCAAATTTCAAAATTATTTTTGAAACTGTGTTTTATCTTGTTATTGCACTAGTGATAGCTGTATTTGCGTATTTATTACCAAAGAAACCTATTGTTTTTATTCTTGCTTCATTAGCCGTAATTTTAGGATATTACTTGTTGTTATTTATAGTAAATCCAATAATGTTATACAATGGTATTTTGTGGAAATTTGCTATTGTAGGAGCGCTTCTTTATGCATTGTACACCGTAGTGGAAAGTCAAAAAATTAAAAAGGAATACAATTTATAAAGTCTAAAACCCTTATTGTAAAGCAGTAAGGGTTTTATTTTTTGGACGAGAATCTCTTCAGAAATCGCAAGTGTCAAAAACTCTCATCTACACTTTTTTGCATTTCGTCTACACTTCTTCTTCGTTAAACTGCATTCACGTTTTAATCATTTTTTATGAACTAAAATTGTATTCATAATTGCTCACACAAGAAAAATGAAAAATTCATTAAACGTATTATTAATCGAAGACAACATGATTGAAATCATGAAGATGAATCGTACGGTTTCTTTACTTAAAGCCAAACATGAAATTACAGAAGCGAAAAATGCAGAAGAAGCGTTGGCAATTTTAGAAACCAAAGAAAATTTACCCGATATCATCTTATTAGATTTGAATATGCCTAAAATCAACGGAATCGAATTTTTATCTATTTTAAAAAATGATCCTGATTTACGACACATTCCAACAATCATTTTAACAACATCAGACAACAGGAAAGACATTTTAGAATGTTACCGCATAGGAATTTCTGGTTACATCTTAAAACCATTGAAATATGAAGAGTACGTTTCTAAAATAGAAATTGCACTTACCTATTGGTCTATTAACGAATTAAAAAGCGCTTAACCCCTTTTTATCCCTAAATTGTACTCGAATCTTTTTTTATAGATCCCCCCAAATCTATAAAAGAGAACTTAACCTAACTTTGCTTATGAAAGGAATTGTTTTTACCGAATTTTTAGACTTAGTAGAAGATAAGTTTGGATTAGAGATGGTTGACAAAATCATTACACAATCTAAGTTAGAATCTGAAGGCGTTTATACTGCCATTGGAACCTATCGCTTTTCAGAAATGTTGCAGCTACTACAAAACTTAAGCAACAATACTCAAATTACTATTGATGATTTACTGCTTACCTATGCAGAACATTTTTTCAGCGTTTTGGAAGACAGTTATCCAGGTTTGTTAGCTACCTACAAAGATCCTATTGAAATGTTAGCTTCTATTGAAAATCATATTCATGTAGAAGTCCGAAAAATATATCCTGATGCCGAATTACCAACGTTTGTCGTTGAAGAAAAAACAGCAAATTCATTAATCTTAATCTATAAATCGAGCAGAGCTATGCATCATTTTGGATTGGGTTTAATGAACAAAACCTTCGAACACTTTAATAGTTCAGCCGAAATTATTCTAGAAAAATTAAAAGAAGACGGAACCGAAGTAAAGTTTATCATTAACAAAAATGAATGAGCCAAGAACAGATACACATATTACAACGTGCGCTCAATCGCGAAAAAGCGGCTCGTAAAGCAGCCGAAAAAATTCTGGAAGATAAATCCAGAGAATTGTATGTATTATCTGAAGAACTCAAAATATCTAATGCCAAATTAGAAGATTCTTTCAATGAAAAATCATCACAACTAGCAGGTGTTTTTGAGAATATTATTGATGCCTACGTGGTAATGGATTTACGTGGAAACGTATTAAAAATGAACGATGCCGCTTCCGATCTTTTTGGCTATAATATTGAAGAAGAAGCATTAAATGTTACCTGCTTAATTTATCCTGAAGATACTGCTTATGCGTTTGATTCTTTCAGTCAATTAGTAGAAAACGGCAGGTTTTCTAACTATACAGCACGTATTTTTACTAAAAAAAAAGAAGTTCGCTGGGTTCAAATTAATGCAAATTTAATATTTGATAAAAGCAACAAACCTATTGCTGCACAAGGAATTATTCGAAATATTACAGAATTAAAAAACTTAGAAGAACAAAAGGAAAAAATACGTCACGCACTCGAAAAAAGTAATAACGAATTATATGAATATGCGCATATTGTTTCGCATGATTTAAAATCTCCTTTGCGAAGTATAGATGCATTGGTTTCTTGGATAAAAATGGACAATGAAGGGAAACTAGACGCAGACACACTACAAAATCTTCAACTCATTGAAGGCACTTTAGAAACCATGGAAAGCTTAATTTCCAACATTTTAGAATATTCTAGTGCAGGATCTGAAACTAATGAATCAAAAGATGTAGACCTGAATGTGACCATGGACGATTTGAATACATTGTTATTTGTTCCTGAGCATATTTCTATTAATATTGTAAAAAAGCTGCCTATTGTAAAAGGCGATCCTACCAAGTTTCAGCAACTTTTTCAAAACCTAATGAGCAACGCTATTAAGTTTAGTAACAAAGAAAAAGGAATTGTAGAAATTGATGTTGAGGAAAAACCTTCATTCTATCAATTTTCAGTGAAAGACAACGGAATAGGCATAGAAAAAAAGTTCCACGATCGCATTTTTAAAATCTTTCAGTCATTAAATAAAAGTAAAGAATCTACTGGCATAGGACTTTCCATCGTGAAAAAAATTGTCGATTTATACGAAGGAACTATTTGGTTAGAAAGTGAGCTTGGAAAGGGCACAACATTCTTCTTCACGATCAAAAAATAGCAAATGAAAACAGTACAACTTAAAAGAACAAATGATTCCGATTGGGAATATTTGAGTAAAAATGTTCCTCTGAAAAAACCATTAGTATTGGTTTTTGGAAATAGATATTTACTAGAAAGCGAAACGATTTTTGAAGAAGTAAAAGTTCTTTTTCCAAATGGCGAATTCGTATTTGGTTCTACTTCTGGAGATATAACTTCGCACTATGTAGATGATGAAAGCATTACAATTACTGCTATTGAATTTGAGAGAAGCAAATTTGTAATTAAAACGGCAAATGTGCTGGAAAACGAATCCAAAATTAACAGCTACGAAACAGGAAAAAATCTCATTGAACAGTTTGACACAAAAGGCTTGAAGCATGTTTTTATTGTCTCGGAAGGAAGTTTTATCAATGGAAGTCAATTGACCTTAGGAATGAATTCAGCAACGGAAGACAACCTCCTAATTACAGGTGCTTTGTGTGGCGATGCTGCACGGTTTGAAAAAACAATAGCTTCGTATAATGAAGTTCCAAAATCTGGTGAAATTGTCGCTATTGGCTTATATGGCGAAACCTTAGATATTAGTTTTGCTATTAATGGCGGATGGACACCTTTTGGACCAGAACGCATTGTGACAAAATCGAATGCGAATGTGTTGTACGAATTGGACAATAAGCCTGCATTGGATTTGTATAAAAAGTATTTAGGTGAAAAGTCAAAAGAATTACCTGCAGCGGCGTTGTTATATCCGCTAAAAGTAAAATCGACCAACGAAAAACAATCTATTGTTCGTACCATTTTAAATATTAATGAAGAAGAAAACTCCATGATTTTGGCGGGCGATATTCTTGAAAATTCGCGCGTACAACTCATGATGACAAATGTTGATACTATTGTAGAAGCTTCTGAACAAGCAGCAATACAAGCCTTAGCATTACGAAAAAACGAACCAGATTTGGCAATTTTAGTCAGTTGTATTGGACGAAAACTCGTGTTAGATCAACGTGTAGAAGAAGAAGTGGAAGAAGTGATAGAAGTTGTTGGTGAAAAAACGACAATTTGCGGACTGTACTCGTACGGAGAAATTGCGCCTTTTAGTGGCGAACATAACTGTCAACTGCACAATCAAACAATGACTATTACATTAATTAGTGAATAAATAAATGAATCCTCTTTTAAAGCGACAATTGCGAAAATACATGTCTCAGGAATTGCAAGATCATCCTGAAATGGAGCGTTTTTTAGATGCTGTAAATCGCTCGTATAACACATCTAACGAACAGTTTGCTATGTTACAACGTGCAACCGCAATAAGTTCAGAAGAACTCTTTGAAGCCAACCAACAGCTTCACAAGGAATCGGACGCACAAAAAGAGATCATTCAAAAATTAAAGAATGTTATTGATACGTTAAAATCGTATGAGTTAAGTAATGGAGAAACGCGTGAAAAAGAGGAATCTGAATCCTTGCATTTGGTAGATATTATTGACAATCAAACCAAAGAAATTTTACAAATCAATCAACAAAGAGATAAATTATTGGCAAACTTAGAACGCCAAAATCAAGAACTCAACGATTATACACATTTGGTATCACACGATTTAAAATCGCCTTTGCAAAGTATTGATGCACTAACAACCTGGCTCAAAGACGATTATAATGAATTATTGGATGAAAGTGGAAAAGAAACTATAAAACTCATCCGTAGCAATGTGGAAAAAATGGACACTTTGGTCAAAGGAATTTTAAGGTATTCTACGATTGGTCGTGTGGAGAAAGATTTTTATAAAGTAGACACTCATGAAGTGTTTAAAAGAGTTGTAAGTTTTATTAAAATTCCTGATCATATAAAAATATCAATTCCACAAAAATTACCTGAAGTTACGGGCGATCATTTCCGCCTGGAAGAATTGTTTCGTAACTTACTTAGAAATGCAATTAAGTTTAATGACAAGCCCAAAGGCGAAATCACTATTGGGTATACCGATAAAGATGATTTTTGGGAGTTTTATGTACAAGATAATGGCAAAGGAATTGAAGAAAAATACTTTGATAAAATATTTGTGGCATTTCAAAAATTAGAAAATAATTACAAATCAACTGGCATTGGACTTTCAATTGTAAAAAAAATCATCGAACTTTATAATGGTGAAATTTGGATAGAATCCACACCAAATCTAGGGTCAACCTTTTATTTCACCCTAAAAAAATAGTCCATGGAACAGCCAAATTTAACCTACGTAGAACAATTAGCGCGCGGCGATACTAAAATACGACAGACATTAATTGATGTAATCAAAACTGAATTTCCCGAAGAAAAAAAGGAATACTATGATAGTTTAGATAAAAAAGATTACAAAAAAATAGAAGAAAATGTTCACAAAATTAAGCACAAAATTAGTATTTTGGGGCTTGAAAAAAGTTATGAGCTTGCCAATGTATACGAACACAATTTACGTGAAAAGAACATGCAAGGCGTAGCAGATTTTGAACAAATTTTGAACACGATAACGGCGTATATTAAAACGATATAAAGGTATGAATTGTATAATTATTGATGATGAAAAGCTGGCAAGAACCATTATAAAAACCTTGTGTGATGAGATTGATTCGCTGCAAATAGTTGGAGAATTTTCAAATGCAATGCAAGCTATTAAATACTTGAATGAGAATGAAGTAGACCTCATCTTTTTAGACATTCACATGCCCGATTTTACAGGATTTGACTTTGTAAAAACGCTTAAAAATCCGCCAAGTGTTGTATTGACTACTTCCGATCCGAAGTTTGCTATTGAAGCATTTCAGTACGAATGTATTGTTGATTATTTACTGAAACCTATTGAAGCTGATCGTTTTAAAATAGCCATTAAAAAAGCAGAAAAACAGCAACTTTTAGCTGTGAAAACAGCAGAAACCTCAACAGATACAAGCTACGAAAATGATTTTTATATTAATATTGATCGTCGTTTGATAAAAATTGACATTCCAAGTATTTATTTGGTTGAAGCAAAAGGCGATTATATTCACATTAAAACGGAAGACAAAAATTATACGGTACATTCTACCTTAAAGAAGATTGAAGAGAAATTACCTGATACTTTATTCCTAAAAATTCACCGTTCGTATATTATCAATTTGAAAAAAATCATTGATATTGAAGACAATAGCGTGCTTATTAAAAAAGATGTGATTCCTGTAAGTCGTTCTAAGCGCCCGGAATTGATGAAGCGATTGGATTTACTTTGATACTGGGTTGCTGGCGCTTTTGGGTGTTTGGTGTTTGGTCGCTTTGCTTCGACAAGCTCAGCACGAGTGCTTTTAGATTTTTCTTTTGTTATTTTAAATGTTAGATGTTGAATTTTAAATTGTTTCTCACTCTTACGCTAACGTCAGATCGAGTGTTTTTTCGAAGAAAAATTGTATTTCGACTGCGCTCAATAGAACTATCGAGAGCTACTTTGAAACGCTAAAGGTTCTTAGAAAACATCTTGATTCTTGAATCTAAAATCCTGATTCTTTTTAAAGCACATTATTCTGTTTGAAACGTCTCAATACTCATTTCTCAGAACTAAAATCTTTTTCAACCACAACCTCAAAAGCCAACTTCTTTTTCCCATCTTTATCAATAATCCCAAACTTTTTCTGTGGATTGGTTCGCCATGGACGACTTCCAACAACTGAACTTGGAATGTCTTTAAAATCATACAATGTCCAGGCTAAATACGAGATGTTTTCTGCTTTTAAAACACTTTTCATTTCCTTGTAATAGTTGGCTTGCTTTTTCTGTGATCCTGCAAAGGGTTTCCAAAATCCGCCGTACGAAGATTGTCCAAATTCTCCTAAAACGATTGGTTTATCGTTGATTTTCGATTTTAAGTTTGTGTAACTCTGAGCAAAATCTGCGGCAGCGTTATAATAATGAAAAGATATAAAATCAAGCTTGTCTTGTAGCAAATGAGCGCTTTCGGTGTTAGACCAACCAATGGTGATTAAATGTTTCTCATCAATTGATTTTACTAAGGAAATCATCTTGTCTAACCAAGCGAGTACGTTTTCTTTTCCACGCGATTCAAAGTCTAAATTTGGTTCGTTTTTAATGTCCCAAGCCAAGATTGCATTGTGATTTTTGAACTCGGAAACAATCGTTTCTGCATGTCGCTGCGTCAAAGTCCAGTCTAATACTTCATAGTTTCCGTAGAAATCGAAAAGTGTCAGCACAACTTGGAGTTTTTTGGTTTCGGCAGCGTCCAAGACTTGTTTGAGTTTTTCAAGTTTATCTTCGTATACTTTTGCTTTGCCAAAATCTTCATATTGTACAAAAATTCGAATCGTATTGAAACCTGCATCTTTCATAATATCAAAGTCTTTTTGAATGATTTCAATATCAAATTCATCACCAAACATGTCCCAAGGAGTTGTTTGCGGATAGTAATTGATTCCTTTCATATTCAGGTTGGAAACTGCTTTCACTTTAGGAGATTCCACAATTGGTTTTACCGTTTCTTTTACCAAATGACGAATGCGCCAAAAACCATCTTCCAACAATAAAACAACTTTGTAATTTGCGCTTTCTGTCGTTTCCATGATGAACTTTCCATCTTTATACAATTGCTTGTATTCCACCACATTTTCATCTTTTAAAACAATGAGTTGTCCATCTTCACTAAAAAATTCAATATTTGGTTGGTGCGAAAGTGTCGTTGCATCTACAGAAATATTTTCTTGTTGATTTTGAGTGATAAACGCAAAGATATTTTTGCGCGCACTGTCCGTATAAAAATCATCAATTCCTGTGGTTTGATTGGTTTTATATGCCACGTTTCTCACATACCAAGCGTCTAAGTAATCATTTTCAATTTTTGCAAGTGTTTGTTCGTCTAGTTCTCTGCCTTCGTTTCCATCATCTGTCCAATTCATTTTTGGCGAATACACTTCCTCTTTTTTTACTTCCGTATGTAACATTTTACTTCTATCCGCGCCTGTATTTAGATAACTAAATGAACTACTTATAAGGAAAATTAACATGGAAATGATGACAACGTATGTCAACACTAAAAACCCACGCACAATATTTTTGTCTGCCTTTACCATAGTTTTTTCCCTTTAACCGTTTTTGTGATTCCTGCGGTTGTGATTTCTAAATTGTAATTTCCGTTGCTAAAAATGTTCGGATTCAATTCAAAATTTACAAAACCATCACGCGATTCTTTGATGTATTCTTTGATCGTTTTTCCATGTTGAGAGACAATCAGTTTTACTTGCAAACCATCTGGAATGAGTTGATTCATAAAGCTTCGCAATGGTCCAATTTCAATGTTTCTATTCTTTTCTGAGAAAGTCATTGTAAAATCTTCAATCACTTTTTTGTACGATACCGAAATTGTATTGCTTTCCGAAATTCCAGCTACCACAGCTTTTACATTCCAAGTTTCTTGATGATCGGGATGTATCATTTTTGCCGTTGCAACACCATCAATGGTCATTCCTGCAGTTTTTAATATGTTTCCTTTTGTGTTTGTAATGAAGAATTCCACATAACTTCCATCGCTCACAATATTGTCGTGTTCATCTTTTAAGATCGAAGTCGTAAACGTCGTAATTTGGTTTCCATCAGCGTATTCGTGTGCTCGCTTTGCAAAAATTTCAAAATCTGTGGAAATCGCAGGCATCACGTTTACCGTATATTCTTTGGAATTGAGTGCTAAACATTCGGTTGCAAGTAACATTCTGCCACTTTTTGTGGGCGAATAGATATTTTGATACGCAATTAAATTCTTTGTCTGAATGGTTTCTTGTTGCTCGTTTGCCAAAAATTGACGTTTTACAGTGACTTCTGTATTTTCCTTTACAGGATTGTCCAAAGCATCTGTTGGAATTACCACCAACATCGTAAAATCTTTTTCGCCAGCTGCAATACTTGGCGGACCAACATAGGTTTCCATGGATACAGGTTTTGCTTGTGAACGAATGCTGAATGTTCCCGAAAGTGAAGCTGTATTGTGTACTAGTTTCCAGTTGACAATTCCGATTTTGCTGCAAATTTGCGTCGGAATTGTGTATTGTAATTGATTCTCCACAACTTTCGGGGACACCAACGTAGTTCCGTAACTATTTGCGCAATACAATTGAATGGAAGCATCTTGCGTTCCCGAGAATCTCAATACAATGGTTTCACCAGCCGTGAATTCTTGTTGTGTGGTTTCTAACTGAATCGTTTCGGTTGTATTCGCACAGAGTCCATTCGCGCTTGACGCAAATAAAAAAAAGTATAGTATGTATTGTAAGTTCATCATTTTGGATTTCCGATATACGCGTTCATTTCAATTTTTACATAACTATATATTGGATGCGAAATTTTTTGCAACACGTTGTAATTTTTTCTGTTTGATAGTATTTTGGTAGCAATGTCTTCGTTTGGCAAACCATTTACGTAACAATTTTCCATGTCTGTACTAATGATTTGTATGCTGTCGTTTCCTGCTAATTCATAGCTAAATGCTTGTTTTCGCTGTTGACGAATTCCTTTGTCTAAGAATTGATGATCTACCCATAAAATTTCTTGGTTTTCATCATAATACGTAACTAATAATTGTGGAACCGTAATTTCTTGCAATCCGCTATTGAACAGGTTTCCGTTGATGCTTTTTTGATTGATATTTAGATCGCTCAATACCATATTTTTATACAAATCGGAACCTGAAACATTTCCTGCTGCTTGCAAATTGAATTTCGTTGGCTCGTCAGTAAAATTTACAGGTGTAAACTCGTCTGGATTGAAGGTTTCTGGAATGGAATCCTGTGTTTTTGACCATGCAATTCCTTCAAAGTTAATACGGAACGACGTCACTTCTTTCGGCATCAGTTTATGCTTGATATGATACTTTGCATTGTAGGTTGCCAATTCCACATTTTCATCAGTATACAAGGTTCCTTTTAGTACGACATCGGCTGGCACATTGTCTATGTTTTGCACTTCTCCTAAAATCGCATAATGTCCGTTATGCTTCACTAATTTTGCCGAAATGATTTCTAAAACAGGTTGTTTTAATACATCTTCATGATAGGTTTGTTCGGTAGAAATACGTCTTCTTCCATGATTGAAATAGGCTGTTTTATTGTTGGAAAATAATTGATCTGGCGGTAAATCGGCAGTTACCATTTCTGCTTGCAAAAACCATTTCCTCTTATGTTTTACAACTGTTTTATAGTCTGATTTTTCAATTTTTTCTAAAGGTGTAATCCATTTTGTGATGACTTTTAACGTTGCCAAACTATCCGTTTCAGTCTTCATTTCGATTTCTATCGCGTCTAGCTTTGCGTACGAACTTAGTAATCCATCTGTCGATGATATTTCTAACATGTATTGCGCAATGGTTAAGTTATTTTCAGGGTTGATAAAACTGTGTGCTTTTTCAAATTCTTTAAAATCGAGCGCATCATAATACGCTTTTACTACATTTTCTGGTGAACGTTGTGCATCATTTTTGATGTAGAATTGATAGGTGCCAAATGCTAAAATTCCAATCAAAACAATTGCCCAAATATGACTCACTTTTACAATTTTGCTAGAAAATTTCGTGTAGCTTTTGTTGAATTTTAAATATACATCTGAAGCATTTCGCTTTCGCTGGATGTATCTCAGAAAGATAGGCTGAATGTTGAGTAAAAATGCCAGCATTACAGTTAGAAACGGTACAATTCCCCATAACACTTTTTGCCAGGTTGAAACTTCTTCTTTTGGAAGAATCGACGAAAGTGGCGGAACATTCAGTTTTTCCCAAACCATAATTCCGTTTTCTAGTTGTGGTAAGCGTTGCCATCCGCAGAAATAGAGAATTGGATCGTAGAATTTATCGTTTGAGAAGATATATTTTAGATTGTATTTTTCGGGCGTTGTTAAGAATTGTTGCAACGAACCAATTCCGGCAACTCCTTTAAATTTTGAGTTTTCTAAACGTTCTATAGGTCGCGTTGTGAGTTCTGGCAAACGACGTGCTGAATGATAGTTTCCGTCAACCGTTAATGCCTTTGTTTGTGCCGACAACCAAGCCATTTGATCGCCAAAACCTAAAGTAAGGTATCGCCATTGATCGTGATCGTCTTGATTGAGAAAATTCACGATAGGCAACATCTTTATTTTTTGTGGTTGCGATGGTCTGAAATAGCCTAAACTCATTGTAAAAATGGTCATGAAGACAAATAAAGCAGCCAATCCGCCACCGATGATTCTATAGTATATGGTTCCAAATTTTTCTTTGAAAAGTGTTTTTAAATCTGCTTCTGCGAAACGATAGATGAATTCGCCAAAAATTGGTAATGACATGATGGAAGCCCACAATGTGAATCTGTCTAAGGTTAAGATATTGAAAGCAGTTTCACCCAAAATCATGCGTGGAATTGGAGTTGTTCCTCCAGTTCCTAAGACAAATAGTAAGGTGATTGATAAACCAAAAAATAGATAGCGTTTGCTGTAGTATCTATAGAAAATGTATGGTAATAGGAAGAGTAGTATTCCCCAAGGAATTAAGAAGAATACCAATCCTGATGATGTTATTTCTAAAAAGTGATCGCGTGATCCGTGTGGAATTGGCACTTGCGTGATTGGATTGTTTTTGGAGTTAATCCAATAGGGTAAAATACATCCGACAATAATTGCCAACGAAGACATTCCAAATAAAACTATTCGCTTGAAAAGCTTCTTAAAGTTTTTCCAAAAAACCAACAAAGTGATTTCTTTCATGGAAGTTACACTTTCACGAGAAGCATCCATAATGACCATTCCGATTAACGGGAATATGAAAAAGATCATTCCGAAAATTGGTGTTACATGATGTGAGGTTACCGTAACCGCAATCAGCGAAAGCGACGTAAAAAGGTATTTGTATTTCCCTGTTTTTAACCATAGATAAATCTCTGGCAAGGCATGCATCAGCACTGCAATTCCAACAATACTTGGCAATTGTCCAAATATGTGCAAGGTTTCCACAAAAGAAGAGGAGAACACTGCTAGTATAGCCGCATAACCTGCTACTCTTTTGTTTCCTGTGAGGAGCAGCGAAAAACGATATACTCCTGTTATGAATAGTATGACTGCAATGATTGCGACTGTAAATAATCCAAACTTTAAACCACCAATGAACGACAAGGCACCAATAGATTGATGTACTAGCGGCGGATAACTCATTACGGAGAATCCTGTGTACCATTTGTAATTCCAAGGTTCAAACCAACTGTCTGCGTAATGATCGGCAAAGAAAAGATGAATTAATGCATCGTAGGTAGTTTCTATAGTGAAAAAGATAGACGTACCATGAAACACAACTCCGAGAAGTAGTGCTAACAGTAATAATTTATTTGTAGTCTCTTTCATGTTTAAAAATACAGCGTTTTCGATGAAGTAAAGATAAAGTACTGTTTTTTTAATTGGACTGTAGTAAACTTCCGTTCGTCTAAAGAAATTCTCACTTTGGGCATTCTGGCGACTTTTTGCGGTGTTTGTCAACTACTTTTGACCTGTAAGTCATTCGAAAATAACATGAATGCTATTCAAAATAATACTCTAATTAAAAACACTATACGATGAAAATTTTAGCTATTGACGACCAGAAATTAGTTTTGATTCCTTTAGAAAGCAGATTGGCTGAATTAGGATACGAAGTGCTAACCGAAACAAACGCATTGAAGGGAATGGAATTGTACGATTCGTTTCAGCCAGATTTGGTGATTGTAGATATGAATATGCCAACTGTTTCTGGAATGGAAATCGTGGAACACATCCGTAGAGATAAAAAAGATGATACGCCAGTTATGATATTATCTGGAAATACCGATGATGAAATGATTACAAAAGGTTTTGATTTAGGTGTAAACGATTATATGAAGAAACCCTTGAGTTTGAATGAAGTTTGTGCTCGTGTGAAACGATTGATTGGTGTGCCTCTACATGTAGCGGTTACGAATACAAATACTGTGATGATACAGCAACGATGTGTTGGTGTTGTGATTCCTTGTTATAATGAAGCTGAACGTTTGTTGAGTACAGAGTTTACCGATTTTGTAGATCGTAATTCGGGATATCGTTTGTGTTTTGTAAATGATGGAAGTAAAGATGCAACTTTAGAAGTTTTGCACGATTTACAGAAAGGTAGAGAAGATTTTATTACCGTATATGATTGTGAAAAGAACGGTGGAAAAGCAGAAGCTGTTCGTTTGGGAATGCTACACATGGCACAACAAGACGATTTGGATTATATCGGATTTTTGGATGCTGATTTGTCTACCGATTTGGCTGATTTTGACGAGTTGGTTTCTACTATTGAAAACTCTGATTTTAAGATTGTGAGCGGTTCAAGAATTAGTAGAATGGGCGCAAATATTACGAAAGAATCTGCGCGTAAAGTAATTAGTATGACGATTAATTTAATTATCAGAACTATTTTATCGATGAATTTTAAAGACACACAATGTGGTGCGAAGATTTTTCATAAAGATGTGATTCAGTTGGCTTTTGATAAAAAGTTTATCACAAAATGGTTGTTTGATGTAGAAATTTTTATGCGAATGCGTAGACATTTCGGATTGGATAAAGCAAGAGCAATGATGTGCGAGAAGCCTTTAAAACGCTGGATTCATGCAGATGGTTCTAAGTTGTCTATGAAAGATTCTATAAAGATTATTGGTCAGTTAGGACAGATTGCTTGGTCGTATAGAAATAAAAAAAAAGTTTCAACTAATGAAGTAAATACAAATTTTGAAGTTGCTTAATATTTTAAGAAACTCCATTTGATAACAAAATAAGTTTCCCCAGATTTCCCCCTTGGTTCTCCTAAACCCTATAATATAAATACATGATGAAGATTGGAATTTTAATAGTATTCCGTAATGATGAAAGTATAATTGAAGTACAAAAGTTTATAGAATTGCTTACCGAAAAAAATAAGTTAGCGGTTTGTTTTGTAAATAACGGCAGTACAGATGGTACACTCAAATTATTGAAAGAGATTCAAGAAGAAGTTAGTATTCCGATTTCAATTATTGATGTCAAAAAAAGTCGCGGTCATAATGCTGCAATTAAAGCTGGCATTCGCTATTTGACAAGTAAAGACGATTTACCCTATACATTGTGTTTACAAAAATATACTTCACAAGATTTTTCAACGCTAAAGAAGGTATTTCGCATTATAACACAAGAGAAAGGTGTTGTGAAAGATTTGTTTAAAAAAACCAAACGCATGATTCATAAGAATGTGTTTTCGCTAAGTAGTATTTTGGATACTGCTTGTTAGGTGGTTAGACTTCTTAGACGCGTTCCCGCGTAAGTGAGAATCTCTTAGAGTCGCTTTGCTTTTGGGTATTGGATTGTTTGAAATTCTCAACGCCACATCGTAAATTTTTGTAATGAAATGAAGAAAGATTGTATTTCGACTATGCTCAA
This sequence comes from Kordia sp., assembly GCF_050633145.1. Taxonomy (GTDB): domain Bacteria; phylum Bacteroidota; class Bacteroidia; order Flavobacteriales; family Flavobacteriaceae; genus Kordia. The sequence goes on from NZ_JBOEFY010000020.1 coordinate 63,464, forward strand.
TAGAACTATCGAGAGTTTTCAACTCGCGCTAGTAATCTAAAAGCATAGCGTGTCTAAAGATCTAATTAGTCTTATAAAAAAACTCCAACACTATACTAGCATTGGAGTTTTGTAAAATGTATAAATTTATTTCTTATTGTTTGATGAATTTCTGTGTAAATACTTTTCCATCAGATTCTAAACGTAAGATATAGTTTCCTGTTTGTAAGTTAGAAACATCTATTGAATGTTCTTTTAGTTTTAAGTTTAGTACTCGTTTTCCTTCTATATTAAAGATCGTAGCAATTTTTCCAACTAAGTTTACAGGACTGTTGATGTTCATTATTTTTCCAACTGGATTTGGATGAATAGCAATGCTTTCCAATGTTTCATCAGGAATACTTAAAGTTTGTCCTTCAGTAATGATATGATGTGTATTGATCGTAGGGTTAACAAGATTATCTACTGTTCCCGATGGCCAGTAAATAATAATATTATCAATAGTATCTTCCGTTCCTATCCCAAAGTGTGCATTAAGCGTACTCATAAAACGGAAACCTTCTCCACTACGTACATCACGAATTTGAACTCCAGAAGCTGTATGTACTTCTACTCTAGCTCCAATTCCGTTAATGTTACTTGCAACTCCTGTTGTGGTAATTTTTACCCAATTGTTACTGTTTGTTGTGTTAGTATATAACGTTGTTCCAGAAATTGCATCCATGAATCCATCGTTGTTTAAGTCTCCAAAAGAACCGTTGTTTCCTGATAATACATTATCGTACACTGTAAATGTCATATCTCCATTTCCAAATAGAATACTTCCGTTTGAAGCGATGTCTAAATTTCCATCATTATCAAAATCGTGTGTCGCATTTTCAATTCCTAAGTTGCTTAATGCTGGTAATATTCCTGAAGCAGCAGTAACATTGGTAAATGTACCGTTTCCGTTATTTTGCATTAATTTGTGTGTTCCGTCAGCAGTTGAACTTGCTCCAACAAAAACGTCCATATCTCCATCGTTATCATAATCTCCCCAAGCAGAAGACCATGTTTGTAACGGATCTGCTAAACCTGCAGCAGTGGCTACTTCTGTAAAGTTTCCTGTTCCATCGTTTTGGTGTAATTCGTTAATATTAATTGTACTAGAACCTCCACGACATTTTGCGATAAACATATCCATGTCTCTATCGTTATCATAATCAATCCATACAGAACCATAATTTCCTCCACCTGCAATATCTCCAAGTCCACCTTGGTTAAATACTAGGTTTCCACTTCCATCATTCATATAGTATACATTCGGATCAACATCATGACACACAAAAGCATCTAGGTTTCCATCTTGATCTAAATCAACAAAGTTTGAACGTTGTGAGAATACATATTCTGATCCTGAAATTTCTGTAAATCCAGTTCCAGTATCATTGGCTTTCATAAATGTTACTCCATTTCCTCCACCATATAATAAATCGGTAAATCCATTTTTATCAAAATCGGCAGCGGCCAAACTCCAAGAAGGCGAATTGTCTGCGTTTGTTGTTGTAATATTTGTAGCGGTAGCACTTAAACCACCTGTTGCTTGCTGGTAGAAGATATTTACATTTGTTGTTCCAATAGAAACTACATCGTCTAAAAAGTCGCCATTCATATCAACAGCAGCTCTTTGAGTTCCTGTTGTTGCAACCGTTGATGTAGTAAAGTCCGCTGGCGGTGGTGGCGCTAAGGTTGTAAAGTTTAATGGTCCGCCCCAAATACTAAAGTCTACTCCACAAATTGCTCGAACATACACCTCGTAAGCTGTTGCAGCATTAAGTGAGCTTAGGTTTACACTCGTAGCACTTGCTGCTGTTCCTGCACCTGTTGGAACTCCTGTTCCTGCTGGTTGTATTACATATTCCCAAGCAGTTTCTCCATTGTTAGCCGACCAAGAAACTGTTGCAGAGTCTTGTGTAATTGCAGAAGCATTTAAACTAGAAGGTGCAATACAGAATGATCCGCAAGTTTCTACACGTACAAAATCGATAGACATGTCTCCATGAAAACCTGTTCCTGTTCCTGTATGACTAAATTCTATATAAATTACTTGTCCTAAGTATGTGTCTAAGTTTACTCCAACAGGAACCCAAGCTTCAGATCCGCTTGTTTGTAATTCTCCTGCGAGTGAAAATACGGTTGTAAATGGTCCGGAAGCAGAAGTACCTATTTTTACGTCTAATGATCCCATTTCTGCTCCATAGGCATGTAAATAGAATGACAGTTCAGCACCATCTGTTGCAGTTGATAAGTCAATTGCTGGACTCACTGCAGAAGCTGTTGCAGCTGAATTCCCAGAAGCTTCATAGTTCATGAAGTTTCCTCCACTGAAAGCTGTATTTGGTCCTGTATTATCAGAAGTAGATCCATCTGGAATTTCCCAAGAACCATTTCCGTTATTTAAATCTCCTGTCCATCCAGCAGCTGAGTCAAATTCTTCTGTAAAAATATATGTTGATGATCCTGATCCACAAGTTACACCAGCTGGTCCTGGTGGCGGACAGTTACTTTGTGTCAATGAACTGCTATTTGTACTACAGTTTGCATCTTGATCATTTTGAATAGAAATTATAATATCCGTTGCATTGGCAAAAGGTCCAAATTGAACCGATCCTGCTGCTGACAATGATTGATTTGAACTTCCTTGGTTATCTGAAATTGTTAATGATGTTGCCGATCCTAAATCAGAAACATTAACATCCACTAAAAATCCTCCACTTGTTGCACAATCATCTACAACTGTATAAGCTACTGTTGGATTTGTACAAGTAGCACAGTTTACATCAAAATCCCAATGTACATAACCGTTAGTATCGCAGCCAATTGTTCCATCTGAATTTGCCATAACAGTAATGGTATCTCCACTTGATTGAAACGTTAAGCCTGTTAAGTCTCCATTGTTTCCATAACCATTATATAATTCGGTTCCGTCAGTATCTAAAACGATAAGTTCATCCCAATCGTTTTCTGTTTCTCCAGCGTTAAATGTTACTTGCAAATCTGATCCGTCAGAACTCACAAAAACAAAGCTAGTTGTATCATTAGTTGTATAACAATAGGTCGTATTTACAGCACCCGCGGTACAATCGACCGTAGTTTGAGCTGCTGCAAAAAAGCAAGATGCTAAAAAGCATATTAGTAAAGTAATTTTATTCATAGCTTGGTTGGTTTTTATTTTGCTACAAACCTTTGGATGAATCCGTAGCGTTAGTTTAGTTGATAGTCTTTTATTCACATTCGGTAGTGATTCCATCAATCCATTGTCCTATCATTTCGACAGCTTCTTTGTGGATAATAGTTCTTCCGAGTAATGGCATTCTAAATTCTTCTGCTTCTGTATTGAGTCTGTAATACATTACTGAACGTTCTTTTAGAGAAGGTGTAACAACTTTAATCATTCCTGGAATGGCTTCGTCTGGATCTACACAAATTCCTAAATTATTAGGGTCTCCAGATTCGCTGAAAGCAAAACGTATTGGTCTGTAAGAGCAATGTGATCCTTCTTGATGACAGTGTGCACAATTAATGTCTATATAAGAGCGAACTCGTAATTCGATTGGTTGTGTTTCATCGCTCCACTTTACCACAGTGTTTATTGTTGCAGGTAAGTTGTCTTCTAAATATCCTTCATCAATTAATTTTTGAAGTTGATTTTCAGTTCCATCTGCATAATCATACATGCTATTAAGGTTTTGTGGCTTCATTCCAATAGGAACAGAATCTTCACCACTTTTATGGCAAGTAAAACATTCTACTTCCGAAGGAATTCTGTAATTGGCGCTTTTCATTTCGCCAGCTTCCATAAAATCTACATTGGTAAATGAACCATCGAGACTAAGGGTTGCTTCTGTTTGATCATCATTCCAAACATAATCAGCAAAATACCAATCATCCGCTTTTTTTAACATTAAGCGTGTTTCTATGATTCGTGTAGTATTACCAGGTTGAACGTTATTGTAATAAAATGTTTTTATTAAAAAAGTCCCTACTGGCATATCGATTACCTCAGTATCAGAAGCATACATTGCTTGTACATCACTAGGCATCCAAATAAAACGTTTCTTTTTAGCGTAGTCGGTAAATAGTGTTGAAATAGGCTCATAAGGAATAACGCCTAGTACAGGTGCTTGATCTTTCATATCGCCTTCAAAGAAGCTGTATTCTGAAAGTGTAGCAAATGGAAAAGCATCTATGTCTAACACTACTGGCGAAGTAGGGATTGGCACATAATCATCTTCCATTGAGGTTGGTGGTGTTGTGGGGTCGTTATCATCGCTACCACAAGAAAATAATGCAGCAGAAAACACTGCCAAAATAGCAATTTTACGTAGTCTTTTAATCATGTTTTAGTTTAGTTAGTGTACTAATATAGCAAAAAAAAGAATGTTTCGTTTGATTATTAGCGAGTTACTCATTATATAAGACAACTCAAAGTCCTTTTGTCCTACCTTTTAAGTAGAATTATTTTTGGATAGTTTTAATTTTACAGTAATTTTTATTGTTTGTTGTAAATTTTGCACTACAATTTTCATTTTCTATCTTTAAAATATTGAAAGGCAGTTTTTATGGAAAAAAACAAAGCAAGTTATAATGAACTTGAACAAGAAAATAAGCAGCTCAAAGAACAGTTAAACAATATTGAAAGTTCAAAAAAGTTTCAAAAAAAAGCTGCAAAATGGACACTCAAAAAAGGTGCTGGCGTTTTCTTGGGAAAAGGTTTAAAAGATGCTATAAAGCAAACCTTAACGGAATTCAATACAGAAAAGAAAGTTTCTACAGATACTGCTTCTAATTTAGGCGCACATATTATTTGGCGCTTGACACGCATCGGTATTTTTGCAGTGATTATTGCCATACTTCCTACTTTATTCTTAATTATTCAAACAATCTATTTAGGAAAACAAAATGATAAAATAGACAAACAAAATGAGTTGATTACGAACCAAAATACACGTTTAGAACAACAAACCTATTTGCAAGAAGCTGGACGAAGAAGCTCTTTAGTTTTTCTAACAAATAATGTATTAGACAAAATGGATGATGAGCTTAAAAAAACAAAAAATAAAGATAGAAATCTATCAGATCAATTAATTGGACGTATTGTAGCACTTTCTAAAAGTTTAAAACCCTATAAATATTTAGAAAATGATTCGCTGTCTATGACGGTGAGTCCTGAACGAGGGCAATTGTTGGTTAATTTGACGAAAGCAAAGCTTGGAGAAGAAACTTATGTAAAGATTTTTGAAGATGCTGATTTTTCGTTTTCTGAGCTTTCTGATATGACTTTTGAGGATATTAATTTCGGAGACATTAATTTGTCTAACTCTTTTTTTGATTCAATAATTTTCTCTAAATGTAATTTCAATGAATCCAATTTTTCTAGTTGTACATTTGATAAAACTTATTTCAGACTGTGCTTAGGGTATTATTTGAATTTTGATAATTCATATGCAATTAATTTAGGTTTTAATTTTTCTTTTATAGAATTTATTGATTTGAGTTCCTCTTTAGTAACACAATTATCTTTTCATAATTCGTTCTCAATCAAATTTACTTTCGAGCAATCAATGGGAAGTAATCATGTTATTGATAATTCTTTTATAGGTTTTCTTAATATGGACCCTAAAAGGAAATCACCCTATATGAGATATTCTATAAATCAATATAGAGGAAAAAATAAGGTATTAAAGCCTTCTGACTTTAACAGAACAACATCCCATTTATTTAATAGGTTTAATAATGTAAAACCCAATCAATTTATTATCAAACGCCTTCGTATTAATGAAAATGCTTGTCGGTTTATCAATAATGAGAGCTATAAAAATTTTGGGATAATAGAAGTTTTTAAAAGTAAACCTAATAACTTAGTTGGTAATTGTTTTGCAAATTCCGAAATAATGAAAGTAAAAAATAATAATTTAGGCAATAAGGAATATGTAAATGATGAATTTGAAAAATCAATGAAAATTTTCATGGATATGATTGAAGATGAGAAATTTGAAACTGATTCATATTTTGTGAAAAATTTTTACAAGGATGATTATGAAAACTCTATTTTAAAAATAAAAGAAAAAGCAATAGAGATGATCCAATTCACATCAGAAAAAGATTTTAAAGATTTCATTAATTCTAGAAAGGTATTAAAAAGTCGTTATGAAACTTTCAAAAAAAGCAAACATTACAAATCAGATGAATAAAGATAACCCAACCTCAACACCATTCTCCAACACTTCCAAACTCTCAAAAAATATTACAGCTTCCTCATATTTAGCAAGCACTAAATAATGACTGCCTTTAAAATAACTTTGTTTTACTGTGACTTTGAAATCAGGGTTTTCTGAAACTTTCAGCTGGTGCGGATACACTAAAATGGTTTCTGTTAAAGTTTCCGTGTTTGGGAATAGACTCGCAGGTAATTCATTTACTTCTCCAAATAAAGAAGCTACATATTTGTTTGTTGGATTTTTGTATAACTCTTTAGAGTCGCTTTGCGCGATGAGTTCTCCCTGCTTTAGCACAATGGTAGTATCTGCAAACGAAAGTGCGTCTGTGCGATCGTGTGCAGCTACAATGCAGGTAATGTTTTCTTTCTTAAGATAATTAAACAGATTTCTACGCAACGCATTTTTTCGGAAGTTGTCAATATGACTAAAAGGTTCATCTAACAATAGTACTTCTGGTTCGCGTGCTAAGGCTTTTGCCAATGCGACACGTTGTTGTTGTCCGCCACTGAGTAGTTTTGCTTTTACATTCGCAAACGCAGACATTTCCACCATTTCCAATAGCTCGTTGATGCGTTCCTGTTTTTGTTCAGGATAGAAATTAGATAAATACGTCCCAATGTTTTCTGAAACCGTTGTGTATGGCATTAAGTCAAAATCTTGCGCAACGTATTTCATACGTTCAAAACCTGGTACTAAGTTAAATTTTGGCCCTAGAATTTGTTCATCTTTCCAGAAGATTTCGCCAGCATCTGTATCATATAAACCATAGATAAGTTTGAGTAAGGTACTTTTTCCGCAGCCACTTTCTCCAATAATTGATACATGTGTTCCTTGCGGAATTTCAAAAGAGATATCTTTTAAAATAGGCGTATTCTCCAAATAGGAAAAGGAAACGTGTTGAACTTGAAGCATGGTGTTTTTTTAGAACTGCAAAAATAGGGAGTAAAAAGATAATTTAAGTAATGAACTATTTATTTAATAATTCCTTCAATTTTTCAGGATTCATTCTATTATTAAAAAAAGTAATCAAGTATATTTTATTAGCATCAGCATCTTTTTTGTAGAATAAAGAAACATTTTTATGAATAATTACTTTGTGTATTCTAAGGCTGTGGTTTACGTATGGATAAACAATTTTATTGTTTTGAATCTTTTCTAATAGTTCGTTGGTTAAATTATTAAAGCTTACAAGCTCATTTTTTGTCCATCGTTTAGTAAGGTTTTCAAGAATTTCTATATAGGTAATCTTTGCAAGTTTCGTCCAAATGATTTCCATTTTTATATTCCATACGTTTTACTTATCTCTTCCATTACTTGCTGATGTGTAAACGTGTTTTCATTTTCAATATCTTTTAACCCAGCTTCAATAAATAATTGCTCAACTTCAGAAATAGTATTGTAATCTGAAGAATCAGAAAGTTTATTTTTTAATTCTTTTAACTTAAGAATAATAGTTTCGTCTTTCAGGTTCACCAACCATTCCATTAATTTATATTTTTCCAATTGTACATCCATAATAAAGACTTTATACTCAAAGATACTAATTTTAGATTCCTGTCTACGCAGGAATGACAATATAAAACCGCCAAACTGAATTTCAATTTGGCGGTTTTTCTAAATAAATGATAGTATTCAAAGTATTTCTCAATAGTTCTGCTGAGCTTACCGAAGCACAAATTTGTTTCACAAATTCACTCGAAAAGAAGTTTTTAATTTGAGATCCCGTTTTTCAATGGGATAGTTCAACTTACAATTTTGAGTACGCTTTGCAAACTTCTCAAAATTGAGTTTCACTAGTTCTTAAATTCTTCTAGAACGGCTTTGTTTGGCAATTCGGTAAAGCCCATATTGAATAATGTGAAACCGTACATATCTGCCGTTTGCTCAATAGTTTTTGAAATTGGCGTTCCTGCACCGTGTCCTGCATCTGTTTCAATACGAATAAGTGTAGGATTGCTTCCTGATTGTTTTGCTTGCAATTCTGCTGCAAATTTGAAACTATGTGCTGGTACTACTCTGTCATCATGATCTCCTGTAGTAACCATTGTTGCAGGATACTCAACTCCTTCTTTTACATTGTGTACTGGCGAATATCCTTTTAGATAATCGAACATTTCTTTGTTGTCTTCAGAAGTTCCATAGTCATACGCCCAGCCTGCGCCAGAAGTAAACGTATGGTAACGTAACATGTCTAATACTCCAACTGCTGGTAACGCAACTTTCATTAAATCTGGACGTTGTGTCATGGTTGCACCTACTAGCAATCCGCCATTTGAACCACCACGAATGGCTAAGAAGTCACTTGACGTGTATTTTTCAGCAATTAAATATTCCGCCGCAGCGATAAAATCGTCAAACACATTTTGCTTTTTCATTTTTGTTCCTGCATTGTGCCATTCTTTTCCGTATTCGCCACCACCACGAAGGTTTGCTACAGCGTAAATTCCGCCTTGTTCCATCCAAACTACATTTGCGACACTAAAAGAAGGTGTTAATGAAACGTTGAATCCGCCATATCCATATAGAATTGTTGGATTTTTACCGTTCATTTCAATTCCTTTTTTGTGTGTAATAATCATAGGAACTTTGGTTCCATCTTTAGATTTGTAGAATACTTGTTTGCTTTCGTATTCGTCTGGATTAAAGTCAATTCCTGGTTTTCTGTATACTTTTGACGTTCCATCTTTTGGATTGAATGTATATGTTGTTCCTGGTGTTTTGTAGTTTGAGAATGAAAAATATAATGTTTCATCATCTTTTTCTCCGCTAAATCCGCCAGCACTTCCAACACCAGGTAGTTTTACTTCACGAACTTGTTTTCCATCGTAATCATATTGTATTACTTTTGAAACTGCATCTACCATATATTCTGCAAAGAAATACCCTGAACCAGTTGATACACTTAGTACATTTTTGGTTTCTGGAATAAAATCGACCCAGTTTTCTGGAGCAGGATTAGACGCATCAACAGTAACTACTTTTTGGTTTGGCGCGTTCATATTGGTCATGATATATAGTTTAGAACCTACATTTTCTATGACGTACGAATCTGTATCTGTATTGTCTAAAATAGTAACAGTTTCACTATTAGGATCTGTTAAGTCTTTCATTAACAATTTAGTACCTGATGTTGAAACTCTCGGATAAATGAATAAATAGTTTCCATCTTCTGTAACTCCACCGCCTACATAGCGATGTTTTTCAGCTTCAGTAGCACCATAAATAACCTTGTCATCTTTTTGAGATGTTCCTAGTTTATGGTAATATAATTTGTGTTGATCGGTTTTGGCAGACAATTCACTTCCTTTTGGCTTGTCGTAGCTAGAATAGTAGAAACCATCGTTTTCTTTCCAAGAAATACCCGAGAATTTGATATCTACCAATGTATCTTCAACTACTTCTTTTGAAGCTACATCCATAATAACTATTTTTCGCCAGTCACTTCCACCTTCTGAAATAGCGTAAGCAACAATTTTTTTATTGTCAGAAAAGCTCAATCCGCTTCCCATAGAAACTGTTCCATCTTCTGAGAACTTGTTAGGATCTAAAAAGACTTCTGCTTTTTCGTCTCCTTTTTGTCTGTAGATTACATATTGATTTTGCAGTCCATCATTTTTATAAAAATATTCGTATTCACCTCTTTTTCTTGGCGCACTAATTTTTTCGTAGTTTATTAGTTTTGTGTAACGATTTTTAAGTGCTTCACGAAATGGAATACTATCTAAATAGCCAAAAGTTGTTTTGTTTTGTTCTTTTACCCAAGCTTCTGTTTCTTTAGAGCTATCATCTTCTAGCCAGCGATATGGGTCTTTTACTTCGGTATCAAAATAGGTATCTACAACTTCTTTTTGTTGTGTTTCTGGGTACGTCACTATGATTGATTTTTTTTCAGGTTCTTTCTCGCAAGAGAAAAAGAATATTGCGAGACAACTAATTTTTAGCAATTGTTTCATTTAGTAATTTTTTAGTATTTCTGCGTCATATAAAATTTACAATTTATATTTTCACAGAGGTTGGTTTACTTCAAATTTAGGATAAAAAAAACCACTTCTATCTATTGGAAGCGGTTTTTAACAAAATGCTAAGATTTTTACTCGATAATCGAGATGTGAGTCTGCGGTTTATCTCAATACTATAAGGTGAGTTCTTTCCTAATGGTAAATGAGCTTCTGCCAAAGTAGTTTACTAATAAAACAAAGGTTTAAATTGTGACCAATGTTTATAGATAAGTATAATATTTAATGTAGCAACAACGAGTGCACCAATCATTCCACCAGATAAATCTAAAAAGAAATGAAATAATAAAATGTTTACTGATATTGGAGCCAATAAGATAAGCGCGAAAGGCACCCATTTTTTAAGTATGAGCAATCCACCAATATATACTTCTAATGCACCAACAAAAGGTAAAATGTATCCTGCAGTATCAAGTGAACTCATAAATTCACCTGCTTTTAAAGGTAGTTTGGGAAGCGGTAAAAAACCTGATTCCATAAAAATCATGATAAGTTTATTAGCGCCAAATACAATGAGAATTACCCCTAATACGAAGCGAATAATTTTGGTGAAGTTGGAGTTCATATATGTAGAATTTTGAGTTAGTGTACTATCAAGATATAAAAAAGATAGTGTATTTACCAACTATTTTCGACAACAAGAACTATATCACAGATTTAATAACTTACTTATTTATAGCTGTTTGAAAATATGAAAGGGCACTTCGACTCCGCTCAGTGCCCTTTTATTTTAGTTTTGTTAGACTAATTTATGGTCTACTAAATGTTGTGCAATTTGAACCGCGTTTGTTGCTGCTCCTTTGCGTAGATTATCTGAAACAATCCACATGTTTAAAGAGTTTGGTTGTGAACCATCGCGACGAATTCTTCCTACAAAAACCTCATCTTTTCCTTCTGCATAGATTGGCATTGGATATACATTTGAATCTGGATTGTCTTGTACTACAATTCCTGGTGATTCTTGCAATAGTGTACGAAGTTCATCGACATCAAAGTCGTTTTCAAATTCGACATTTACACTTTCAGAATGTCCACCAACTACAGGAATACGAATTGCTGTGGCAGTAATAGCAATGGCATTATCGTCTAAAATCTTTTTAGTTTCATTTACCAGTTTTACTTCTTCTTTTGTGTATCCGTTTTCTACAAATACATCGCAATGTGGCAATGCATTTCTATGAATTGGATATGGATATGCCATTTCTCCTTTTTCACCTACGTACTCTTGTTCTAATTGACGTACCGCTTTTACACCAGTTCCTGTAATTGACTGATAGGTAGATACTACAATACGTTTGATTTTGTATTTTTTGTGTAATGGAGCCAATGCTACCACCATTTGAATGGTAGAACAGTTTGGATTGGCAATAATTTTATCGTTTGATGTCAGTTGATTTGCATTAATCTCTGGAACAACTAGCTTTTTAGATTGATCCATTCGCCATGCAGATGAATTGTCAATTACTGTAGTACCGACTGCTTCAAATTTTGGTGCCCACTCTAAAGAAGTATTTCCTCCAGCAGAAAACAGAGCAATATCTGGTTTGGCATCAATAGCATCTTGCATACTTACAATAGGATATGCATTTTCTCGATACGTAATTTCTTTTCCAATAGATCTTTCAGAAGCTACTGGGATTAATGTAGTTACAGGAAAGTTTTGTTCTGCTAATACTTTTAGCATTACCGTTCCTACCATTCCTGTTGCGCCTACGACTGCTACTTTCATTGTATTTCTTTTTTGTCTTTTATATATAATGAAACAAACATACTATATGTTTCGAAGTGATTATTTTTGTAAAATTAGGAATAAATACTATGCAAATCTTATAAAGTTTTCCAAATACCAAAAATTTCACAAAAAGTTATATATAACACAAAAGCCACTCTTTTAAAGAGTGGCTTTTTATATTCTATTACTGAAAAAGTTATTTTTTTAATAAGTCTCTTATTTGTGTTAATAACTCTTCTTGAGTTGGTCCTGCTGGAGCAGCTGGAGCTTCTTCTTCTTTCTTCTTTGTTTTGTTATATGCTTTGACGATCAAGAACATAATAAATCCTACAATGATTAAGTTAACAATAGAGTTAATCCATACACCATACGATATTACAGCTGCACCTGCTTCTTTTGCTGCAGCTAAGGTTTCAAATTCCTTATCACCTAAAACTAAGTAAAGGTTTGCAAAGTCTGTTCCGCCTGTAAAATACCCTACAAAAGGCATTACAATGTTGTCAACAAATCCTTTTACAACTCCGCCAATAGCGCCTGCCATAATTACGGCTACTGCAAATTCGATCACATTTCCACCAGTGATAAATTCTTTAAATTCTTTAATCATAATGTTGATTGTTAGTTATTATTGAATCTAAAAGTAGTAAAAAATATGATAGTTTTCAATTTGTTAGAATGAACTATAGGTCAAATTAACGAAGAAATACACGTTTTACTCGTTGAGAAACCGCAGTTAGAATTTCATATGAGATGGTATTTATTTTTGCCGCAAATTCTTCTGCGCTTTGTCCTTCTCCAAAAATAATAACTTCATCACCTTCATTACATCGAATTCCAGTAACATTTATCATTATCATATCCATACATACATTTCCAACAATAGGCGCAGATTTTCCATTAACAAGAACACTGCCTACACCATTTCCAAATTGTCTGCTTATTCCATCCGCATGTCCTAGTGGAATGGTCGCAATCGTAGCATAATCGTCTGCAATAAATGCGCGATTGTAACCAACGCTTTCTCCTTTTTCGATACGATGTATTTGTGAGATGACAGATTTTAATGAAGCAACAGGTTGTAAGTGTTTGTCATATTTTGAATCGTTTCCAAAACCGTACAATCCAATTCCTGTACGAACCATATCAAAATGTGCCTCTGGATAGTTTAAAATTCCAGAAGTATTTGTCATGTGCAACATTGGTTTGTAGTTGAGTCCTTTTTGAAATTTTTCACTAATTTCCTTGAAGAGTTGTATTTGATTTTGAGTGAATTCTTTTTCGTTATGATCTTCCGAAGCAGCTAAATGCGATAATATAGAAGTCACTTTTATTTGCGACAGCGTTTTTAGTTTTTGAATAATGTGTTCTGTATCTGTATGAAAAAAGCCCAATCGGTTTAAACCTGTATTAAACTTTATATGTACAGGATACTCTTTTTTTCCTTGTTTTGCAGCTTCTTTAGCAAATGCAGTAAAAATACGGTCATTATACAAACTTGGTTCTAAATTGTAGGCAATGGCGTGTTTTAAATTTACAATTTGTGGATGCAGTACTAAAATTGGCGTTGTAATTCCTGCAGCTCTTAAGTATGCGCCTTCACGAATGTAGGCTACTGCAAAATAATCAACATTGAGTTCGTCTTGTAGGAACTTAGCAATTTCTATGGCATCACTTCCGTAGCCATACGCTTTAACGACAGCTAAAATTTTAGTTCCAGTTTTGGTTTTTGATTTTAAGAATTCAAAGTTTCGTTGTAGTGCTTTAAAATTAATTTCTAAAACAGATTCTTGATTGTGTAACATTATGGTAGTTAATTGTCAGGTTGTCGTTTAGGAACGATTTCTTCCGCATCATCAACTTCAATCTCCTTCACTGATTCTTTTAGCATTGCTTTATAATAAGCGCCGCGACTTAATGGTTCGTATTCATCAGTTTCTCCTAGCAAGACCAGATCGTCGCTTTTGGATTTTCTAAAACTGTATTGTGCTAGGTTTCCCGTTCGTGTACAAACGGCATGTACTTTTGTAACGTATTCGGCTGTTGCCATAAGCGCTGGCATTGGTCCAAATGGATTCCCTTTAAAATCCATATCCAAACCAGCTACAATAACTCGAATGCCTTTATTGGCTAAGTCGTTGCAAACAGCTATGATACCATCATCAAAAAATTGTGCTTCGTCAATTCCTACAACATCGCAATTATCGGCTAATAATCTTATGTTGGCGGCGGCGGGAACAGGTGTCGAACGAATTTCGTTTGCGTCATGAGAAACTACCATTTCTTCGTCATATCGAATATCGACGGCAGGTTTAAATATCTCCACTTTTTGCTTTGCAAATTGTGCTCTTTTGAGTCTGCGGATCAGTTCTTCTGTTTTTCCAGAGAACATTGAACCACAAATAACTTCAATCCAACCAAATTGTTCTTTATGATTTACTGTATTTTCGAGAAACATTTTGTAATTTTCAAGTCGAAAACGAATTTATACTCGTTTTTGTAAAGGTGGAACAAATTTATTAAAAAAACAAAGGTTATACAACGACATTAGTTTAAAAATTATGAAGAAAAAATTAGAAGGAGATTTAGTAAGTATAGCGCATCGAATCTTAAAATTAAAAGGTAAAGAAGATGTAGTTGCATTACATAAAGAAGCGAAAGAAGTTTTTGAAAAATTGTCGGTACTCCTATTTTTTGAAGAGCAATTCAAGGATTCTGTGCCAGATTATGCCGATTCTTCTTTTTTCCAAACTTTAGAGAATGTGTATAACCATGATAAGGTAGAGCAAAATGCAGAAGATGATGCCATGACACGACACCATTTGGTGAGCGAAGATCCTGAGCAAGACGAATTGGTAGAGCCATTGATGGAAACCATTAAGAATATGGTGGCCGAAATGCCAGAAGACGATGTAGAAGAAGATTCTCTTATACCAGAAGCAACTCCAGAGCCAAAGCGTGAAACTTTGGAAGATATTTTGGCAGATGTATTGCCACAACCAACATTTGTAAAGAGTGAAGAAATTGCGGAAGTAGAAAAACCAGCACCAACACCAAAAGTGGTAGAAACTGTTACAGAAGAAGTAAAAGCTGCTGTAAAAGTAAAAACCAAAACAACAAAAACCGAAACCAAAGCTAAGTCATTAAATGATCGCTTAAATACAGGTATTTCTATTGGATTAAACGATCGTATTGCGTTTACAAAGCATTTGTTTGATGGAAATCAAGAAGATTATAACCGTGTAATTTCTCAATTGAATACGATTGAAAGCGAAACGGAAGCAAAAGCTTTTGTGTACGACATGATTAAGCCTGATTATAATAATTGGACAGGAAAAGAAGAATACGAAACACGTTTTATAGAAATTATTGAGCGCAAGTTTGCGTAGTTTTTTGAAAGGAAGATCCAAGATTTTTGGAGTCTAGAATCAAGACATTTTCTAAATAAAATCTCAATAACTTTTTTCTTTATTTCATTATGAAAAACCACTCGATTTATCGATTTAGAAAGAGATAAAATTTAGTGGTAAAAAAGTAGTGCACAAGAGTAAGAATAATTTAAAATTCAACATTTAGAATTTATCATTATAAAAAATCTAAAAGCGCAGCGATCTAAGAGATTTCCGCTTTTGCGGAAACAAGCCTAAGAGCAAAGCGATCTTTTAAATCCTAATAATTCAAATATACCCAACCAGTTTTTTCAATAGTATTGCCTTGTAATTTGAGTATGTAAAAATACGTTCCTGCTGGTAAACGCTCATTTTTATTGAGCAATACTACATTATGATTGGCTTCACCATTCCAGTTATTTGTATAGTTTCTTACTTTGTATACAATAGTTCCCCAACGATTAAATACAACTAATTCATTGTCCGTATAATTATCTAAACACGCTATTTCCCATACATCATTGATAGAATCATTATTTGGAGAAAAACCATTCGGAATTTCTAAACAATCTGGAAATGTAATTGCTGATGCTATGTTATTAGTTAGGTTTAAATCTGTTGCTGATTGATCTATAATTTGAACAATGTTGTTATAATCGTCACCATCAACAACAGTAACATTCAAGGTTAATGTCGCCGAATCTCCTGCTGTTAAGGTCGTAATTGTCCACAATTGTGTATTAGCATCATACATACCATTACTTGCAATATGTGAGACATATTGATATCCGTTTGGAAGCAATTCTTCTACAACGATATTCGTAGCATTTTCAGTACTGTTATTCGTAATGGTAATGGTAAATTGAATAGATTCTCCAATAGAAGGCATTTCGGTATCTACTACTTTTTCAATTCCTAAATCGATACAAGAAACACTCGTTATTTCAACTATTTCGCGTGCAATTCCAGGACAGTTATTTTCGTTGATGATTTCTATTTCATAAGTTGTATCAGTTGTAATACTTCCTGTTTCAAACGATGTTCCTGTAAATACAATTTGTGTAGGGTTTGATGCTTCATACCAATTATACGTATATGTTGTTGTTGGGTTGTTAATGGTAAGTGTTGTTGTATCACCAACACAAACTTCTACATCATCAATGGCAAGATCAATATCGTTGTGAATTTCAAAAACAGTTACTTGAAGTTGTACTTCGTCATCATCGGCAAGCGAATCGCCTAAATCATCTACATCAAAACTCGTATTCACATCACTATCTAAATCGACAATATTAGTCGCAGTAATTTCTGCAGTAGTTTCATATTGATTGGTACTAGCATCTATATCTAAAATAGTAGCTGTAATCTCTGCGGTGAATGTATTGTTTCCAGCTACGCTAGAAATGACAATTCCCGACAGTTCCCAAATTCCTGTTGCGCTTGTGTACGTTCCACCTGCATTATCTGAAAGATAAGTAAAACCTAAAGGGTTCAAATACTGTTCAACCGCGACATTTTCTGCATCGTCAGGTCCATTATTTGTAATTGTGAGTGTAAATATAGCTTCATCACCTTCGCAATATTCGGTTTGGTTTGGTGTTAATGAAATTTCTAAATCGGCACTTGGCGGAATAGGCAATACATTTAATGTTGCTAAAGCATTTGTTGCATCAATATTATTTAGATTCGAAAAATTAGCAAATTCGTTTGTATATAAATTGCTCGTATCTGAAGTAACTAAAACGGCAAAAATACAATTGGCAACTCCGTCTGGAATCACCAAATTGGCAATTCCCACAAAATCATCATTCGTTAACCCAACAAAATCAGCTGTAGCGCCATTACTTTGTACCCAATACGGATCGCCTGCTAAGACAATTCCCGCTGGTAAATTATCAGTAAAAGAAATTCCCGATTGCCCAATATTCCCAGGAACATTTTCAATGGTAAATGTTAATAAAGAAGTTTCTGTAGCTATAATTTCATCTGGTGTAAATGTTTTAGTCACACTTGGCGATAATACTTGAACACTGGAAATAGAAATATTGGTACTTGGATCTGACTCTGCATTGTTGGCAGGATCAGGCTGTACTTCGGCAATGTTTGTATATGAACCTCCAGAATTGGGTGCCATAACTGGAATTATAATTTGTATGGTAGCATCTGGATCTAGCAATGGAATAATTCCCGAAACTTCATTTGTAGTATTATCAACCATAAATGTAGCAATACAAGTTGCATTTCCACTTGTTACTGTACACGTTGGCGTTCCAGTAATTGTAAAAGCATTGTTTACCGTAGTTGTAAATATAGCATCGGTTGCTGTGGAACTTGTGATACTATTTGTAATATCGACAATCCAATCAAAGTTAGAGTTAACAGGTGTTGTTGCTTGTGATGGATACGTTTGAATAATTAAATCGACACAAGAAGTAAGATAACTAGTTTCTGAATCCGTTTGTGTTGAGTTATCTAAACCAATAATACTGACAGAAGCCGAATTTGTTACTGGTACAACTAAACTTGAACATTGCGGATTCCAATTGACTACAACTTCAAAAGTAACGGAACTATTCGTTGGGAGTATCCAATTTTCAGTTTCTCTAATTTCCCAGAACACCTCATCTATCATTGTTAGTGGAACACCTATGTTGGCATTAGGAATTGGAACACAATTAGCTGTTCCTGTGGTTTCAATGCACGTTACAGACTGTAAAGTTCCTGTTGCAACACTAGTACCTCCATAAACATCTACCAATGCTAAAGGAACTTCATTCGGGTTGTTGTTTGACACCGTAATATGATAGGTAATATCGCCCCAAGGAATGGGGTTTTGATCCGAACTTCCCAGTGGCAATGCAGGACTGACTTGGGTTTTTGTAATAGTTACACTATCTGGGGTAACGCAATCATCCGTTCCCATAGATTGTGGTAATACAATGGTATCGAATTCATTATTATCACCAGGAGCACAATCTACATGTTCTAACATGTTTGCCGTTGTTCTAAAAGGAGAATCAATAACAGTATCTGTTGGGCAATCGGGCTCCATATATTGTACTACCGTTTCAATAATTATAATAGCTCCTGCTGGAATAGGAAAATCTTCTACTTGCCAAAACTGTTCGTCAGTGTCAAAACTAATATCAGCACAGGTGACGCCTCCAGTAGCACTCACACAAGTAATAGAAATAAACTGCCAAGGGATTCCAAGATTTTGTAAGAAGAATTGAATTGTAGTATCTAACGGACCATTATTGGTCAATGTTGTTTGATATGTGACTTGTTGATTCCAATCGGTAAGTGGAGGGCCAGGCACTGGATCTATTTGTTCTGTAGTAATAGAAACATCGGTACATGGACATACTGTAGAATCTAATAAGTCTGTGATTTCAATATTTGACTGATTGGAAGCTGTATTAGCTTCTGTAAGTACAATCTCTGCAAGGCTCTGAACAACTATAAGCTCCGATTCAATACCGCAATCGCCTTCTGTATATTCAAAAACAGCACTAAACGTTAAACTAGACTGTGAAGGGAAAATAATTTCCTGACCGTAGTTGTATGTTGTCGTAATAGGTACTAGAATAAAAGGAATTCCTGGAAGTGGACCAAAATCTGTTGGGCAAAGAACACCATTTGTACTTCCAATGCATTCCAAAGATATTAACTGTAATGTTGCAGAACCATTTACAGAGTTAGATACCAAACCTTGAAGCAGTTGAAAATCATCAATTGGATATTGCGTATTACCATTATTAGTTATGGTAAATTCGAATGTCACTTGATCGCCCCATGCAGAAATTCCGGTTCCTGAAGTTGGATTTACTTGTTGGTACGTAACGGTAAAATCTAACGGAGTATAGGTCACATCCATGGAAATGATAGAAGTATTTCCACTAGGTGAAGTATCAGTTGTTCCAACAGGCGGATCTACTGTAGCTGTTGTAGAAATTCCTCCAGAGAATTTAGGTGCTCTTACTAAAATTCGAATTTGCACGCTTGACGCTGTGGGCAAATTAGGAAGATCGGCTGTAACAATGCCTGTATTTCCATCATATACAAAATTAATAGCGTCAGCTGCGCCACCAACTGCATTAAGACTTTCAATAGTCAACACTACAACACTTGGTGCAAATTGCTGCGAAAATGTAGCATTACTAACATCATTTCCTGAGTTACTTATGGTGGTAACATAGTAGAATTCTTCAAAAAGTACTACATTAGAAATTGGTGTTCCATTAAGGTCAGTAGCTTCAATACTTGCAGATACATCTGTGGTTTGAGCCCATCCAACATAAAAACTAAACAAGCAAAAGACGGTTACGTAAAGTTGTTTCATATTATTATAATGATGGGGGAAATCTAAAAAGGTTGCGTATATATAACAATTAAATCGTAGGAATTAAGACATTTTATGTTGTAATAGTTATTTTTGGATCGAAATGTAACGGAAATTCCAATCGTAAAAATCGTATTGATGAAACTTTATATTGTGCCAACACCTATCGGAAACCTACAAGATATGACTTTTAGAGCTATTGATGTTTTAAAAAGTGTAGATATTATTTTGGCAGAAGATACACGCACGAGCGGAAAGCTGTTGAAACATTTTGAAATTAGTACACACATGCAAAGTCACCACATGCACAACGAGCATAAAACGACTGAAGCTTTGATACAACGCATGAAAGCTGGTGAAACTTTTGCTTTAATTAGCGATGCTGGAACACCTGCAATTTCTGACCCTGGATTTTTACTAACGCGCGAATGCATTGCTAATAATATTCCTGTAGAATGTTTGCCTGGCGCAACCGCTTTTGTGCCTGCATTGGTAAATAGTGGATTGCCAAATGATAAGTTTGTCTTTGAAGGATTTTTACCTGTAAAAAAAGGAAGACAGACACGTTTTAAGCTGCTGGCAGAAGAAACACGTACGATGATTTTTTACGAATCGCCGCACAAACTCGTAAAAACTTTAGGGCATTTCTGTGAATACTTTGGCGAAGACCGACAAGTTTCTGTATCTCGCGAACTCACTAAACTCTACGAAGAAAATATTCGTGGTACTGCAAAAGAAGTCTTAGCTCATTACCAAAACAAACCTCCAAAAGGCGAAATTGTTGTTATTGTTGAAGGGAAAGGGAAATGATTTTTTCTAAAAATCTTTAGCGTTTCAAAATAGATCTCGATACAATTTTTCTTCATTTTATTACGAAAAATCACTCGATCTGACGTTAAGTGAAAGCAAACAAAAAAAGTATCTCAACAAACAAATTGCCACGTCATATTTCCTCCTTTAGATTAACAAACTAAAAACATTCGTGAATTCATGGTTGAAAAAAGAACCAGAATTTCGCCATGCTGAACTGTGTGCTGAGCGCAGTCGAAACACAGTATCACATAAGAGTGAGAAATAATTTAACATTTAACATTTAAAATAAAAAAAAGTCTAAAAGCGTCAGCGGTCTAAAGCATAGCACGTCTAACCTTCTAAGAAGTCTAAAAAACAGTATACAAAGTCGTTACAATAACACCTTTTCCTTTTTTTGGTACGATAGATACTAATTGTTTTGCTTCTTTCACTTTAAAGTCAAACGGAGAAGCCAATACATCTACTCCACTTTGCTTTTTAAGTCGAATGCCTTGTCCAGAAATAATATCTTTATTCGGGATAAAACTTTCATTAGGAATGTGTTCGGTAAGAATTACATATTGATACTTTTCTAACTTTCGTACAATACGCTCAATCTCAGCATTTGATAAATGTTGTAATACTTGTCGCACCAAAGCACAATCGCCAAGCGGCAATTCATCCACTGCAAGATCCAAACACTGAAATTCCAGATTTTCAGCCGTAAACTCTTTTCTATTATGTACAATCAAATCGTTTACAATGTCTACAGCAATATATTTTTGGGTATACGTTACCAATTCTTTCCCAACATTAAAATCGCCACAACCCAAATCGCAAACCACCAGCGGTTTTTCTACGGAAGTCAAAAAAGAACGCACTGCATGCACATACGGATGTACCAGCTCAGGAGCATGTGATCCTTCACCAGAATAAAAATCGGAAGTCGTATTTCCCCAAAGATTCAAGTCGTATACTTGCTCCATTGCATCTTTTGTAGGCCATGGTTTTTTTATCTTTTTAATTGATTTTTCATCCTTCATACAGCACAAATATAAAGATAAGGCTCTAATTATCTTCTATATCTAATTTGGTTAGTCAACAGAAAATTGCATTTCGTCTACAGTTAAACTGATCGCGCCGACGATTAGGATTTTCTCAGTTTTCAGCACATAGATTTGTGACATAAATAAAGAATATCATGAACAGACTACTACTAATCTTAAGCATGCTTACAACAACAATAGTAAGTGCACAAAACGATCCTTTCAATTGTGTATACGATGCTTATTTATTTCAATATAATGATGTGTATTCAATAGATTTAGCATCAGGAAGCTCTTATTTAGTAGCAGAAGATGTTACGCCAGGGAATATAAATGCTGCTGCATATAATCCTACAGATGGATTCATTTGGGGATCGTTAACTTCTCCAGCGAAAACAATTGTACGTATTGGACAAGATTTTCAAACAACTTCTTTTTATGTGGGCGAATTGCCTTCTTCAAATAGATATGTGGGCGATGTAAGTGCTGATGGAGTTTATCACTTGAAAGGTGGCGGAACAACGTATTATAAAATAGATGTAAATCCAGATTCTCCTACATACACACAGCACATAGGAACAGAATCTTTATCGCAAAATATAAATATACATGATTGGGCTTTTAATGCAGTTGATAATATGTTATATACTGTTGAAAAAGGCACTAATAAATTGTATCGAATTGATCCGGCAACAAACAATGTACAATCATTAGGTACTGTACCAATATTATCAGGATTAGATTATACCTATGGTGCTGTATATTTTGATCTTTCAGGACGTTTTTATGTATCTGCTAATCAAACAGGAACTATTTATGTAATTCAAAGTGTACAAGATTTAAACGGTAGTAACGGAATGGTTTCTAATTTGTTTGCTTTTGGACCTTCAAGCGCAAGTAATGATGGAGCACGTTGTCCAACTGCGCCTGTACCACAAGAAATTTGTGACAACGGAATTGATGATGATGGCGATGGTTTAATTGATTGTCAAGATCCTTCATGTTCTGGATATGGCGAATGTGAAGTAATAAGTTATGAATCTTCTGGAGGAAACGAAGGCGGATTGGAAAGCAACGGACGTTTGTCTGATGCTATTAACAAGCGTAATTACAATCGTGCAAAAACAAGCTTTAAATTTGATAGAGCAACTGCACCAAAATTGAGAAAATCACCTTCGTATGCAAAATCAAATTCAAATGGTTTCGAATTACAAGATTTTATTCCTTTAGGCATTATTAGTGAAAACGATGCTATTGAATCTACACCAGCAGATTTGGTAAATATCACAAATGCTACAGAAATTTATTCGGTAGATTATATCAAAAATAATACTTCGGTTGCTTCTATATTGGCACTAAAAACAGAAAATGGTGTGTACGAACACACAAAATATATATGCGATCGTTTGTTGGGCGCAGAATTAATTTCAGTCTCAACAATTTATATTAACGGACAGCAGTTTATTAAATCGCTCATAAAAAATACAGATAATACAGTTGAATTTGTGTTAAGCCTTTCGGCGAAAGTAACAAACGGCGATGCTAACTTTTCTATAGAAAGTCACTGGAATTTAGATAAATACGAAAGCGATGTTACTTTTTACAATTTTCAAATTTGGTCAAATTCTTTAGATGATTTATACCTTTTGGGCGAAGAAGTATTGAACTTACTAAACGTTCAAAAACCAATCTCAGATTATAACAACTCAACACCGCCAACGGTTTTTGTGAGAAAAGGAAAATATGAAAACGGTGCGCTCGATTTAGAGATTGTAAATACAAATGCAACGGCAAATGTAAACTTTGATGCAGGTTTTAGAACTACAGAAACGAGTGAATTCAACAATACAAATTCAACCTTAGACTTGAACGGAAATTACATTACCAACTTGCAAGTACCAACAGGAAACTTGTTTGATATTGGATTTAGAATTGGCGATGGCGTTGCTACTCCAGACGATTTATTTATGTCTGATGGTCCTTGGGGAATTGATGATTCGGAAACAAGTACAAGTGTCGTAAACTATTCGGTTTCTCCAAACGATTTTGAGTTTGATTCAGATGTATTTCCAATAGAAAGAAATGTATCCCTAAACGCAACAACAAGTACGTATTTTGCAGCATACAGAGCCTTAACTCCACGATTTAAAGCAGTTGATCTTACAGATTACAATGCATTTAACTTAACAGCAAGTGGAAATGGAAAACTAGAAATTACGTTTGTAAAAGAAAGCATTACCAATTGGGAAGCACAACACAAAACAATCATTATCCTAACGGATACTGAGCAAGAATTCAACATTCCAATTTCGAGTCTTTCTTCCATAAATAATACCGCTATTGTATTAGATGATGTAGTTACTATTGTATTCACAATGACTTCCGAAAACGGACAAGTAATCTCACGAACAATGAACTTATCTCATGTACACTTTTCTAGCGAAAGTACGTTAAGTGTCGTTGAAATAGAAAACGAAACAAAAAATATCTCGGCAATACCAAATCCGATGATAACACATACAAACATCCTATTTACTGCAAAGCAATCCGAGGACGCGCAGTTATTTGTTTATGACCAAGTAGGCAAGGTAGTTTATTCAATGAAGGTTAGAACTGAAAATGGTCAGAACACAATCCCCCTAAACCGAAATAACCTGCGTCCTGGATTGTATTTTTGTAAAATACAAGGCAAAACTCAAACCTATAAAACCCTAAAACTCGTGGTAAAATAATATTTCTAAGATGGATGGAGATTCCGTTCTTCAACGGAGTTAATTCAACTTACAATTTTGAATTTCATGGTGATTAAATTTGGTTAATGGTAAAAAGGCAAAAGGAGCAATTCTTTTGCCTTTTTTATGTTTCAAAAACAGTATTTAAAATGCTTGAATCACCTTTGTTCATTGACTTTATCAAACATATACAAAATAACTTATCTAAAGAAAATTGCATTTCGTCTACAGTGAATCTGATCGTGCCGACGATTGGATTTTTCGCAGTTTTCAGTCCCTAGATTTGTATTATAAATAAAGAATATTATGAAGAAACTATTACTACTTTTAAGCATATTTGCTACAGCAACTACCATTGCGCAGAGCTATCAATACTTAGGTGAATTTACTTCAAACGGAACACCTTTATATTTAGAAACTCCAGGAGATAATGTCTCGGTAGAAACACAGGAAATGATTAGCAATTCTTTACCTGAAAGTTATCCTGTTCCAGATTACAATCCACATTATATCTCATCAGGTTATGATACCAATTTAAGTATCAATCAAACAGCAGATGTTTGGGTTACTTTTATTAGTGAAGGTGCTGGTTATAGAAATGTATTAGGGTTTTATACATACGATCTTGATAATCCACCAACAACAGCACCAAGTAATGAAGACATTACGATTATCTTTCCAAATGCTTCTGCTTTAGGAAGTGGCGGCGGATTGCAAGTTGGTGACAAGGTAAAAATTGGAACTTTTGAAGCTGGTACAGGAATTGGTTGGGTTTTGTTAGCAAACGCATGGAGCTCAAGTGCTGGTACGGTTGGTACAGGTTTATGGAAACTTTATTCCAACCCAGATTTTAATCCTGAAGCTCAAGAAAATTTACGTTATCATAATGTATTATTGAATGATCCAGATAATGAACGTGTTATCCTCGGTTTTGAAGACATTCGACGCGATTATGGTTCGTGCGACAATGATTTTAACGACGCTATCTTTTATGTAACCGCAAATCCGTATACAGCACTTAAAACCACCAATTATGCCGATGTAGAAAGTGCTTCAAACGTAACCTCAGCCTATGATGGCGGATTGGAAAGTAATGGAAACTTAGCAGGTTTAATTGCACAACGTAACTTAAAAAGAACGCAAGCTGGAAACTCGAAAAATAAGAAACAATTGCAAACTTTTTTCGATAAACAAAATTATGTTACTTTAAACTCAGAGAATAATATAAGTTTAGACTCCTATTTGCCAGATACAGGCATGTTCGGAACGGAAACTCCATACATATCAAGTCCGACTGATTTACTAGGGATTACAAATGCTACTGAAGTATTTGCCTTAGATATGTATCAAGAAAATGCACGTGTTTCGGCAGTTTTAGCAACAGCAACTGAAGGTTCAGTTTATGATCATTCTAAAGTTATTTGTGATCGATTAAATAATTCCTCGTTAGAAGATGTACGAACCGTAATTGTACGAGGTCATCAACTCATAAGTGCCAAAATAGAAAGACCAACAGGCGAAACGGAATATACCTTAAGTTTTTCTGTAAAATTAGGTGATGCAGCCAACGAACTATACAGTTTTTGGAACATTGCGCAGTATCCTGAAGGCGATTATTATAATTTCCAAATTTGGGGAAGTTCTTTCTCGCAAGTATTCACAATTGGTAATCATATTATTGATACGCTTACGCTAGAAAAGCCATTGAACAGTCAGACTGTCGGTGATGTCATTCCGCCTGTATTTGTAAGTTCTGGTTACTATGCAAATGGAAACATTCATTTAAACATCATCAATAAAATAAACGCTACTTCCGTATTGTTTGATGCAAACATGGCTGCTACAGAAGTTTCTGAACGTACTACCATGACGCAAAGTGTAGCTTTAACAGGAAATTGGAATGATTCAATAACCATTGCAACAGGACAATTGTTTGATGTTGGACTTTCCATAAGTACAGACGTTTCTGCTCAGCAAGATGCTTTGTATTTGGCAGATGGACCTTGGGGAATTGATTATCAAGAAGACAATGTAATTGTAACAAATTTTCATGTAGATAATACAACTGTTGAAGATCTTGAAAATACACACGAAATTGAAAGGCAAGCAATGGTTTCTGGGCAAGTACAAGGAACTATCAATCTATTCAGGCATGTATTACCAGGCGATCAAACTTTGGATGTAAGCGAATATGATGCGTTTCAGTTCAATATTACCAACTCGCAACCTATAGAAGTGATTTTATTACAAGAAGGTTTAGACGATTGGAACAACCGTTATCGTGTAACCATTCTAGAAAATAATACTGAAACATTGTATCGCCTTCCATTCAACGAATTTGAAGATGGCAATGGAAATCCAGCAGATATAACCAATGTAAAAACCATCATATTCTCAACACAAGGCGATTATACTAGTTATCTACCCTTTAGCATACAAGTGCATAGCGCACGTTTTGGAATGGAAAACACGCTGGATGTTGCAGAATTTGAAATAGAAGCTGAGGCAAATAAAATGGTAGCGGTGCCAAATCCAATGACAACACAAACAAAAATTCAATTTACAGCAAAGCAATCCGAGGACGTGCAATTGCTAATGTATGACCAAGTAGGTAAGGTAGTTTATACAAAAAAGGTTAAAAGCAACATTGGTCAGAACACGGTTTCCCTAAGCCGAAATAACCTGCGTCCCGGATTGTATTTCTGTAAAATAAATAGCCGTACACAAACCTACAAAACCCTAAAACTCATTATAAAGTAAGATATAGTATTTATTCATGGTAATTTTATTGGTTAATTAAGAAAGGCAAAAGGAGTGATTCTTTTGTCTTTTTGTATAAAAGATAGTTTTGAAAAAAGATTATTTGATAAATCTGATTTGCAAATTGAGTTTAAAATACAATTCTCCATTTTCTTCGTATATCGTTCCAAAATTGTGTCTACTCGAACTTGCCGTTTCTAATTTTGTATTATTGAATAAGTAATCTTCAAATTCATTTTTATTGTAAATATGATAACACAAAACATCTCCGTTTTCTTTTACAATCAAATATCCGCCAGTTGCATCATACTGTCCAGTCCAAACTTTAGAAGGCATCATACCTAATGCAACATCAGTTAAAAATCGTTTTATTTTATATTCATAAAATTTGTGATCGTTAGAAATATCAAATCCTAAAGGGTTTTTAGTATTAATATTTTCTACTAAATCTGAAATGCTTGATTTGTCGCTCGAATAAAATTGATAGACAATTTCAGATAATATTTCAGGGAGTTTACTGTCAATAAGAATTAAATTATTAGCGAATATTTGTCTTTCCGTTTTTATAAATTCTAATTCCCCATTTAATTGTAAAACCTCATTAATTCTATCCATTATTTTACTTCTAGAGTCTATGGAATTTATCATTTCAATTTCTAATTTATCTAGCTTTAAATTAGGGATTTTAAAAATAAAATTTGTTGTTTTACCTGCATTTAGTAGAGTAGAAGGGCTTCCTAATTGGGATTTTATACTAAACCCTAAAGTTGGTTGTTGATTCGTTCTTTGATCATGAACAACTATTGTTATATCAGTTTTTGCTGCTGAACTAGCTTTTAAGGAAAGACAATTTATAGATTGCATGAATGCTTCTATTTCAGGAATAGAAAATGTTCTTTGTTTGTTTATCTTGATTTTATCAAGTAAGAATTTTGCTTTTTGCTTAAACTCGGGAACAGGAATTTTCAATACTTCTTCTCCACCAGAAACAAGTATAATTTCATCTTGAATTGAGTATTCAAAACTTCCATTACTTTCTGTTCTTAAAATACGTAAAATAGGATAAACTATTCCTTCTAATTTTTCAATATCTTTACTTCCAAGAAATAATTGTTTGTCTCCAAGTAATTTGAACAGCGTATAAATTTCACTCCATTCGCCTTTATTTCCTGTAATCATAAAGTTTTAAGTTTTTCTATAATCTTCTTAGCAGTAGCTTGAATTGCTGGAACCGCAACAGAATTACCAAATTGTTTGTATGCTTGAGCATCAGAAACTACAATTTTATAATCATCAGGAAAACCTTGCAATCTTGCCCATTCTCTAGGTGTCATTTTACGAATTCCTTCTTTATTAACTTCTCCCTTTATATGAGTTATTGGTGTAAAATCTTTTAATCTAAAATCGTAAACTAAATTTCTTTCTCTTCCCATTCCACCACAAACAACCGCATTTGCAATTCCATTATTTGGAATAATTTCATAGCCAAACCCATTGCCTTTACTTTCATGTCTTGCTTTATGATTTCGTAAAGTGTTTACATAAGTTTCAGATAAATAATATTTTACAGAAACCGTCTTAGCTTCTAAAATATTTTCAAGTGTTGTTTTTTTCTTTATTGGTTTTGGATATTCAAACTCTGTAACTCCCAAATCTTTTCTAAATCCAACTATAAAAATTCGTTCTCTGTTTTGAGGAACTCCAAATTCCTTTGCATTCATTATTTTCGGATCTGGTACAAAATAACCCAAATCTTCTCTCAAAACATTTAGAATTGTCGCTAAAGTTTTTCCTTTATCATGACTTCTTAAACCTTTTACATTTTCTAAAAATATTGCTTTAGGTTTTTTCTTTTTAATGATTTCCGCTACATCAAAAAATAATGTTCCTCTAGTGTCTTCAAAACCTCCACGTTTTCCTGCAATAGAAAATGCTTGGCAAGGGAAACCCGCACATAAAACATCAAAATCATTTGGAATATAATCTTTAGTTGTCTTTTTAGTAATATCTCCAAATGGGACTTCTCCAAAATTAGCTTTGTAGGTTTGTTTTGAATACTTATCCCACTCGCTTGTAAAAACGCATTTCCCTTTAATATTTTGAAATGCTAATCTAAAACCTCCAATTCCTGCAAATAGATCAATAAATTTAAATTCAGGTTTTTCAGGAGCTGGGAAAGGAATATTTTCTTGTTGAAATATTAAATACTGTAGAGCTTCTTCTGCTACAATGTTTGTGATTTTTTCTTCAGGAAATTTATATTTGAATAAAGTTTTTACATGTTCTAATGCATCTGGTTTATAAGATTTAGAAACTCCGTTCTTATGATTATGTAAGTAATGAGTAAAAGCAGCTTCTGTATCTTTTTTAGATTCAATAACTTTTATTTTGAATTTTTTTTCTCCAAAATCCTCAATTGATATTTTCTCTTTTAGAAGCACTTTTTTTGGTTTGAATTTATTGTTGCAAGTTATGAAAAAAAACCCATTCTACATTAGCAATAAGGTAATACGTGTGATAGTTCTATTTGCTTTTGTTTAGCTAATTTGTTTACTTAAACTAAGTGACTTAATATTATTGTTATAAACAAATTCCTATTACCTAACCTCAACACTCTTCCCATCAAACCACCACTTCAATCGAACACCAACCTCAGTAAACGTAAATCCGGCAGCAGTGGCAGATGCAATATTACTGCGTGTTCCAAAAATATTTACCAAACAACGATCGGAGAATTTATAACCCAATTTCCCTTGAAAACGGTAGGTGCTTTGCGAATCTTGATCCTCAATATATTGCAAACCTGTGGCAGCCGTGAGTTCGTAAAACCATTCGCTTGGTTTTGTAACGTTTTCATCTTTAATTAAGTTTAGGAAAACTTCACCAGCGTTGAATTTCTTTGGACTGAAGTAAATTGTAGGAACTTGATTTTCAAACGTAATATACTGATAATTCACTCCGACTTTTAACGATGGTTTGCTCAAAATGTTATAGTATAACGAAGTGAATAATAAATGCCTAGAATTGTTATCATTCTGAGAAGTATAATAGTATTGCGTAAACCAACCGAGATTGAAATTGGTACTTACATTATAATTTGCGTAGAAGTTGTTTTGCACAATCTCACGATCTAATAAGTCAGCATTGAAACTCTGTATTTCACGCTTGTATCCAATATCTAAGGTTTGTAATTTGAATGGTTTTATATTCAATGACAAGTCTGCCAACAACTGTGTATAATCGTTGGTTTCTGCATTTGCTGATGTAAGTCCAAAGGTTCCTTTAAACGTCATATTTGGCAGCAATTGATATTCCAAACCAGTCGAAATTGCATGCGAAGTTGCTTTGTTATTCGTAACCGTATTATTTGTAGTTCGGTATGTATAATTTCCGAGTAGTTTCAAACGTGTCGAAAACGGAAATTCAACCGCATTTTGCACCGAAAAGGCTTCGTTATCACCATTATCAAAAGTATACGCCGCTTTTCCATCATAAAAAGGCGTAAACTTCGTGTCTAACTCTTTAATAAAGTTGGTGGCATCTTTCTGATTGTTATAAAATGTCAGTGTCTTTTCTGCAGCAGCGATTGCTTCATCATAACGACCTAAAGCTTTTAGCGCATTGGCTTTTCCTAGGTTTCCATCAAACGAAGTAGAATCGTTTACTAAAATCTGATTGTAATCTGCCAAACTCTTTTTAAAGTTACTTTTATACACATTTAAAGTTGCGCGTAAGGCTAAAATCCAGTTTTCGTTTGGTTGTGCTGAAATTAATTCATCAATCAAATTAGTAGCTTTTTTATACTTTTTATTCCAAATTAATGCCTGAATGTATCTTTCTGTGGTTTGTTGAGTAATAGTAGCAGCTATATTTTCGTTCAAACTATCATATGCTAATTGACTTGTTTTCAATGCTAGTTTTTCCTTTCCTTTTAAATGTTCAATCAAAGCCCAACCATTTAACACAATTATTTTATTGGAAACATTTTTTGAACTGTTAAGCAGTGTATCATAAGTTGCTTTTGCTTTATCTAACTCGTCCATAATCAAATACAAATTCGCCAAATTCAACAAGGCATTTGTATCATTCGCAAAAAGCGACAGACATTCTTTTAATACGTTTTCTGCTTCAGCATATTGCTGCGCTTGCTGCTTTGTGTAAGCATGTCCTAAATAGATATACTTTTTTGACGTCATCGCGTTCGGATTTCCAGGAGAAATTTCCAATGCTTTATTGACATACGTTAACGCTTGGTCATATTCCTTTAAGTTCGATAAGGTATTTGCAAAACCTAATAAGGCTGGAAAACTCTTAGCATCTTCCGTTATTAATTTTTGGTAATACGCTTTCGCGAGATTGAACTCTTGGTTCCATAATAAGGATTCGCCGTAATTCAACTTCACCTCAAAATCGTTTGGATAGTCTTTTACTAAATCGGTAAAAATTGTTTTCGCTTCCGCAGCATTGCCATTCAATCCAACTGCGCGACCATAACACAAACGTGCGGTTTTATTTGTTGGATATTCCTTTAAAACTGTTTTAAAGAAGGTTTCTGCTTTTTGATACTTTCCAGTTTCCAAATACGAAAAGCCTTCTTTCATGTTCTGAGAGAAGCAAAAAACACCTATTAATAGGAACGAAAATAATACTGTATATTTTGTGTTCATGATCTTGATTTTAGACAATTGTAAGGTAAGCATAAGCTACCGATCATTCATCGCAAGTAAATTGAATCTCACCGACAACATGCCTATTTTCATAGCATTTCGAAGATATTTGTATCAATATTAATCGCAAAAACCTAAGAAAATGGCTTTACAAATCACACAACAAAACGGGACTTTTTTATTAAATGGAAAGTTAAACTCAACAACAACGAGATCATTTATCATTCACTTCGAATACATTATTGAACAATACCAAAATGTAGTTATAAATATTGATGGCATATCTGAAATTGATCACGATGGTTTGGAAGGAATTAAAACGCTAACAGCAATCGCGCTGAGAAGTCACAAAATGTTTTCGGTAATCGGAAATGGTTGCAAAGATGTATATCAAGATTTTAACTGCTCGCAAGTAGCATAGTTAGTATTGAGTATATAGAAATGAGAAGTGAGATACCTTCTAATTACCTTTTTTTAAAATAATAACATGATCGCAATCGCAAAAAAATTAAAAAGTAACCTTACTACAGCACATATCTTTATGATAAGTGGCATATTGGTGAATGGTGGAAATTATGTCTATAATTTACTATTAGGTCGGTTTTTAGGGCCTGAAAAATTTGCAGATGCTGCCGTATTGGTTACTTTTTTATTGGTATTATCGTTTGTTGCGATGACGTTTCAATTAGTTACAGCTAAATTTTCGGTATTGTTTGAAGCTGCAGTTTTCAAAACTTTTGCGTCCAATATGTACAAGAAATCTGTGATTACTGGAACATTTTTAGGTTTTTTAATTGTGTTGTTTTCGACAGAATTGCAAGTCTTTTTTAAAACCTCATCATCAAGTATGTTTGTCGTTTTCGGATTGGGAATTCCACTTTATTTCATCATGAGTGTCAACAGAGGAATTTTTCAAGGAACACAGCAATTGATATCACTTTCTATCACGTATCAAGCAGAAATGATCAGCCGATTGGGAATTACATTAGCACTTTTATATTTTCTTCAAATCGATGCTGCTTTGTTAGTTTCGTTAGGAATTATTGCTTCTTTTTTATGTGGATTGATTCCTTTTAAATTCAAAAACATTTCTTTAAAAAGTGTAAACGTACTCAACAGGAAACAAAGCAAATTGGTGCGTAACTTTTTTATCATCACCGCTTTTTATGAACTGACTCAAATCATTATTAACAACAGTGATATTTTATTAGTAAAACATTACTTTGAATCGTACGACGCAGGTTTATATGCTTCGTTGGCTTTGATAGGTCGTGTTGTATATTTCGTCGCTTGGATGTTTGTGATGTTGTTATTACCAACCGTTGTAAAACTGAAAAAAGAAGGAAAATCAACAGTTCCTATTTTACTAAAATATGTAACCTATATTGGTGGAATTGCCACTACAATTATTTTGGGTTGTGCATTTTTTCCAGAACAAATTATACACATCTTATTTGGTGAAGAATACCTTTCAATTACGCCATTATTATGGAAGTATGCATTGGCGACAGGAATTTTCGCTATCTCCAATATCTTCGCATATTACTATTTATCATTAGACAAATACATTCCTGTAGTACTTTCTGGAATCTTCGGAATGCTTCAAGTTGTATTGGTTGTTTTCTTTCACGAAAGTTTAACACAAGTTGTACATATTCAAATCATTGCGATGGTTTTGTTACTAGTAGTACAATTGTCTTTTTTCTTCTTTGAGAATCGATTTAGATCGCTTCGCTCTTAGAGCGCTAACAATGTTAGACTTGTTCCCGCGTAGGCGGAAATCTCTTAGACCGCTTCGCTTTTAGATTTTTTCTCACTGTTATGTGATTTTAATTTGTACTAAACAAATATCGAATATTATCTCTTTTATTATTTTTCACAATCGTCAAATCTAGTAGTTTTTGTCATTCCGCATTTATTGCGGAATCTACTTTGAAACACCATAGATTCCTGCCTACGCAGGAATGACATCAGAAAACATCTTGGATCTTGACTCTATATTCTTGAATCATTAAAAAAGATATCTAAACCACCTTTCCTTTCACCGAAACATACTTGCATTTCAGCACAAGTCGTCCATTTTTCAGAGGTTGAAAGTGCACATTTGTACTATAATTAAAAAACTAGATGTCATGAAGTTAGCAATCGTAACCGCATATCCGCCAAGCAAAGTAACCTTAAACGAATACGCATATCACTTAGTAAAGAGCTTTCGCCAGAAGGAAAATATTACGGAAATTATTTTGTTGACAGATGAAACTCCAGAAGCAAAAGATTTGAATTTTTCGGAAGCTGGTTGTAAAGTTACCGTAAAAGAATGCTGGAAGTTTAATAGTTATAAAAATATCTTTTCAGTTACGAAAGCAATCAACCAAACAAAACCCGATGCCGTTTTATTCAACTTGCAATTCATGAAGTTTGGAGACAAAAAAGTAGCTGCCGCTTTAGGCTTGATGCTTCCGTGGATTTGCTCAATGAAGAATATTCCAAACATTGTTTTGTTACACAATATTTTAGAAGAAGTTGATTTAAAAAGTGCAGGATTTACATCAAATAAATTATTACAAAAAGCATATAATTTCATCGGAACAAGCTTGACAAAATTATTACTCAAAGCAGATACAGTTGCTGTAACCATGCAAAAATATGTGAATGTTTTAGAGCAAAAATATGTAGCAGATAATATAACCATGATTCCACACGGAACGTTTGAAATTGCAGAAAAACCAACGTATGATTTACCAGATGGACCATTAAAAGTTATGGCTTTTGGAAAGTTTGGAACCTACAAGAAAGTGGAAACTATGATTGAAGCTGTAGAAAAAGTTCGCAAGACTTCTGGTTTAGATTTAGAAATCGTCATTGCAGGAACCGACAATCCGAATGTACCAGGCTATTTGGCAAACGCACAAGAACAATACAAACATGTTTCTCAGTTAACATTTACAGGCTATGTAGAAGAAGCTGATGTAGCACCATTATTTAATGAAAGTGCCGTTGTGGTATTTCCGTATACAGCTACCACGGGAAGCTCGGGAGTTTTACACCAAGCTGGAAGTTATGGAAAAGCAGTTGTCATGCCAGATTTGGGTGATTTAGCTTTACTTGTAAAAGATGAAGGCTATAGAGGCGAATTTTTTGAACCTGCAAATGTAGATAGCTTGGCAAATGCTATTGAAGCAATTGTAACGAATGATGCGTATCGAATTTCGCTTGGAAAAACGAATTACAAAGCAGCTACTGCATTTCCTATGAAACGAATTACGGATATGTATTTGGAACAGTTTGAAACGATTATGGCTGAGAAAAGTGAAGGTGTCTTGGAATCGCTGCGTTCTTGATTGTTAGACATGCTGCGCTGTTAGATTGCTTTGCTCTTAGACTTGTTCCCGCGTAGACGGAAATCTCTTAGACCGCTACACTATTAGATTTTTCTAAATACTCAATACTATTCCTCAGCTTGTTTGTCGGCACGAGTTGGAAAACTCGCGCTAGCGTTTGGGGACTTTTACAATGTTAAGTTCTAAATGTTGAATTTTAAATTATTTCTTACTCTTGTCTAATACTTTTTTACCACTAAATTTATTTAGAAAACATCTTCAATCTTAAAATCCTGGTTCTAACAAAAACCTACTTCAAACTAATCTTTAAATCCATTTCTTTTTTCATCATTAGCAATACCTCAGCATTTCCCATGGCATCGTCTACAGGATTGTGTGTATGAACGGTTTTGCGTAAGTGTTTCCACTTGGCAAAGGTGTCTTTTTCTAGTCCGCAGTACAAATCGGAAAGTCTTCTGGAAGAATATCCAAACGGATTTTCACCTATGAAATGATGAAAATACCAACAAATAAACATCCAATCGAAACCATTATTATCACTGATAAAAACGGGTCTTCCTTTTGAGTTTTCTTGAATCCACGTTTTAAAATCGGTCATTACAGTTTTTGGTTCGTCAAACTCCAAGGTTTCTTCACGAGAAAATCCAGATATTGCCAATGCTTCTGGATTGAATTGATCCGAAATTGGCTTTAGTTTTCCATAGAATGTTCTATCAAGTGCAGGATCTACCAAAACGGCTCCAAAACAGATCATAGAATAATCGCTAGGAATTGGTCCGTCCGATTCTATATCAACCATTATATAACTCATGTTTCTTTGTTTTTGAGGTGGTAAGATAAGTATTTTAGATCGCTATCGCTGTTAGACTTTTCTCAATATTATTCTAAATTGTTAGATGTTGAATTTTAAATTGTTTTTAGCTTGTTTATCGGCACAATTTTGAAACGTCCTTGCGAGGAGTTTACGACGTGGCAATCTGTTTCTTAAAACAACTGCATCGTCCTACTATACGCAGATTACTTCGCTATCACTCGTAATGACGAATCATAGTTTTAGTTTGGAAACTCACGCTAGCTTGAATCAAAGAAACTACTTCACAACCTCATCAAACTTCACAGATTCCTTTCCATTGGTTACTACAATTTCATAATTTCCTTTTTGCAAACCTATTACACAAACAGAATCTTTTGTGGCAGCTTCCGCAATATCAACAGGAACAGCAGTTTTGATATTTTCTCCTTTTTTGTATGCTAAAATCATTATAGGAAAATCAATTTTAATAGGTTCTAGATCAATATTAACTTGTTGATTTTCATTTGTAAAAAGCCAATTTGGTCTATTATCAATATATGTTGTGTTTGGATGGAAAACGGCAATATCTGACCAAGCTTCTCTACGCGTATATTTAAAAGGTGTATCATTTTTATCAAGCAAAACAGCAGACGTTTTAATGTCAAAAGCTTTCAACATTGGATGATTGTTCTTGGAATTTCCTCTTTCACTATACTTCACTTGATGAATTGTCAGCGGATCAATTCCTGTGTATTCTTTGAGTCTTTCTGCCATCGCTTTTTCCCAAGAACGATGTTTTCCTTCCAATACATGATCAAATCCGCAATGAATTAAAATCTTTGCTTTTGAGTCCTTTTCAAGAATTTTTTGAATGTTTTTTGCTTGCGATATTTCGCGCTGTTTACCATTTACATTGGTTGTTTCTTCATACGGAAGTACTGTAAAACCTAGTGCTAAAGCTGTTCGCACCAATGCTCCAAATTGCGGGTCTTTGATGTAATTTCCTGTTTCTTGGGCAGGATATTTTCTTGTATTTAATTCTGGATCTAAATATTTTCCATTCCCTAAAGCTTCCAACGCTACATATCGATATCCAAGATCATATAACTCTTTTAGCAGAGATTTTGTAAACATTCTATGCGCAGAATTGTGATGTGCTTCGTTGATAATTACGAGTTGATTTTTCGCTGCTTCCGAAACAATAAAATCTTTTGCATTTACAGTTTTATATAGTGCTTTTAGCGAGTCAATTTCTGAAGTTGTATAGTTTTGTTCGCGTCCGCCCATTGCCAAATCCCATTGTAATAACGCATTTTTATAATCTCCTTTTGCGGCATAATTGGCTGCTGAAATTTGATATTTCCACGCTACAGTATCTTTTTCTATTTGTTCTTGAATTTGAGAATTGAATTTATAATCTGTAGAGAATTCTATTTTTTCAATTGTTTTTGGTGCTTCCGAACAACTCCAAAAATTCACCAATAACACAGTTATGAAAAGTAATTTTACACCAATTTTTGAATACATTTTAGTCTTTTTTTTGATTGTATTCAAATATAACTAAATATTTAGTTTTAACTAATTGTTTAGTTTAAAATGTTTTGAGAGTTATTCAAGAAAGTGATTACTTCGTCATGTTTCCTCGTAATGACGTTTCAAAAAAATCCAAAAGTCTAACGATCTAAAAGCGAAGCATGTCTAAGAGCAACGCAAGTCTAAACAATCTTCTCAATCACAAACGATTGATTTCTAAAGCTTATATGATCGCCCACTTTTTTACCCAGCAATAATTTTCCAATTGGTGTATTGGTAGCAATGGCGTAGAACTTTTCGTTGTTTGCAGTAATTTCGCCAACACTTACTGAGATAAAATAATTGGCTTGCGAAGTATAGACAACACTTCCCAAACAACCTTGTGAAACCGTTGATTTTTGATCTACTTTAAATAGAATTTCTTTTACTTTTTGAACTTCCAATAGTTGATTTCCCAACTTTTCACGTTCCAGTTGCAACATTGCGCGACCAGTTTCATGCTTGTCTCCTGCCGAACTTTTGGTTTCCGACAACATGGCTTCTTGAATTCCCGCAAATGTATCTTGAATTGTCGCCTGTCGTTTATTGACAATTTCCAAACATGAATTATATAATGCTTCCTTTACACTCATACCAATTCTGCTAATTCTTTTCCTACCAAACTTCCTATGGCAACGCCCATTCCGCCTAAGCGAACGCCGCAATATACATGATTTGATACTGGTTTTACAATTGCTTTTTTCTGCGATCCAACGCCCATAATTCCGCTCCAGCGATGTTCAATTTCAACAGGTGTTTTGGGCAGAATAGTCGTTTTTAAAATTGCTGAAAGCGTTTGCTGAATGATCTCGGTTTGTGCAAATTCGGTCGTTTCTTCTCCTTTAAAATCGAGATTTCGTCCACCGCCAAATAGAATACGATCATTGATGTTTCTAAAGTAATAATAGCCTTTGTCTAAATGGAAAGTTCCTTTTATATGTAAGTTCGGAATTGGTTTGGTAATCAACACTTGTGCGCGTGCAGGCTTTACTTTTTCCTCCAATAACTGCGATGCAAAACCGTTGGTAGCAATCAGTAGTTTTTTCGTGCGAAAGTCAAAATGATTGGTGTGTACATGTACTGCATTTCCGCTTTCCGTGAAACCATCAACCGTAACAGAATTTAAAATCTGAATGTTGTTTGAAGTTACTTTTTCCAATAAGGAAAACATCATTTTACCTGTATCAATTTGTCCTTCAAACTGATTGAAAATATAGTGATTTTGAATACGTTCAAACTGAAATTTATTAGACACTTCACTAAAGACATTTCCATCAAAAACAGGAAATAACAACTGATTGATTTCATTCTTTTTCGTCAAACACGTTTCATACAATTCCGTATCGTTTTCCGTAAACAATTCATATCCGCCCAAAGCTTGATAATCGATTGTTGCATCGCCCAAAGTTTCACGAAGCAATTGCAAACCATTACAACGTCTTTTTACAAGGTTTAATACTTCTTCTTCCGAATGTGTATTGAGATCATCTAAAATCTCCGAAAGGCTTCCAAAACAGGCAAATCCCGCATTTTTTGTGCTGGCGCCTTGCGGTAGAATTCCTTTTTCTAATATGACGATTTTTGCGTTAGGATATTGCTTTCGGAGTTGCAATGCACAATTAAGTCCCACAATACCGCTTCCCACAATAGTGAAATCGACATTTGTTAACCACGATGTATATTCCCAATAGCTTAGATTCATATATATTTTCAATATTTTTAGCGTTTCAATATAACTAAACGAATACATTTGTTGTAATTGTTTAAGAAAAAGAATCAGAATTTATATAAATTAAATACCTACTCTTATAAATTATGCTACCTGAACATATATTTTTACTGATTTGGATCATACTTGCAGTTTGTCTTATTTCAATATTTTTATTTAATGGCAAGAATACCTTAAAAAAGTTTCCGAAAGTAAAAAAAGTAGAATTTGAATATATGGAAAATTGGGCATCTGGATATGCTACAACATCTTTTAAAAGGAAAACGGAAGGAGCAAGAAATATATTGCGAATTAGAGTTACAAAAAATCAGTTATGGCTTACAACAAATACTTTTATGTCATGGATGGTAGCACAGTTTGATTTGTTACATTTAATACCTATCGACTCATTAAAATCCGTCGAAATTGAAGGGAAAAAAATTTGTATTGAATTTGAGAAATCAGGAAGAATAAAAAAAATAGTATTGATAAGCAGAAGACAACAAGAACTTTATCAGTTGTTAAGTGCTAAATTGAAAATGGAAACCTTATGAACATTTTTACGTTGCCCGATTATTTAACTGCCGAAACAAAACATCCGATTCAGTTGTTTAATTATGAATCGACAACGTCAAATTTTAATAATAAGATCAATCTTACCAAAAACGCCTTTAGCTTTCTGCAAGAAGGTTTTAAAACCATTTCCACAAGTCGCGAACCAATTTCTATTGAAAATGATGCGTTCTTAATTATGAAATCTGGTCATTGTTTGATGACAGAGAATTTGTCTGAAACCCGTAATTTTTATAGAAGTGTGTTATTGTTTTTTTCGGATGAAGTATTGTTTCAATTTATTGAGAAGCATCAAATTACTAATAAACATGTTCCTGCGACAACAGCTGCAAAAGCGTGTGATTATGACGATTTTATAAGATCGTTTGTAAAAAGTTTAGAAGATATATATCAGCTTCCACTGAATGTACAACAACAGCTTTTACAGGTGAAACTAGAGGAAATTTTAGTGTATTTAGTCGCTATCAAAGGTGCTGATTTTTTACTGTTTTTAATTGCATCAAAAGACGATCAAACAAGTCATTTTATCAATGTTGTGGAAAGTAATAAACTGAATAAGTTAACTTTAAAAGAGCTGGCTTTCTTAGCAAATATGAGTGTTTCTACATTTAAACGAGAGTTTGAAAAACACTTTATGCAATCGCCCATTAAATGGTTTCAAAATCAACGATTGGAGCATGCTGCTTTCCTTTTAAAGAACAAAGCCAAACGACCTTCCGACATTTTTGAAGTGATTGGTTATGAGAATTTATCCAACTTTGTACACGCATTTAAAACAAAATTTGGTGTGACTCCAAAACAGTATCAATTGCAAGATTGAGCTTTTAGCACTACTTTTTGAACCAATGGCTTTTTCTTAAAATTGCCTGTCGCCATACATTTGTATCATAATTAATAAACAAAGAATTATGAAAAATACAAACGCATTTTTACTGTTGTTCTTATTGATTGCAACAACAGCATTTGGACAAAAAACATTTACACTAACGAGTAAAGATTTAGGCGGACAAGCTACAAAAGCACAAGAATTTGGTGGTTTCGGTTGTACTGGAAATAACGAATCGCCTCAGTTATCATGGGCAAATGCGCCAGAAGGCACTAAAAGTTTTGCCATTACTATGTACGATCCTGATGCGCCAACAGGTAGCGGATGGTGGCATTGGCTTGTGTTTGATATTCCAGCGAATGTCAATGAATTGGTCACCAATGCAGGAAACGTTTCTCTGAATCTTTCTCCAAAAGGAAGCATTCAAAGTATCACAGATTATGGAAGTGAAGGTTATGGTGGTCCATGTCCGCCAGAAGGTCACGGATTGCACCAATATATTATTACGGTATACGCTTTAAAGACAGATTCGTTAGGATTGACAAAAGATACAAACGCAGCTGTTGTCGGTTATTATTTGTGGAATAATACGCTGGCTAAAGCGAGTATTGTTGCGTATTATCAACGAGAGAAAAAGTAGGCTAAACATACTATGAACTACCGTAATTTTAATGTCAAATCGAGCGCAGTCGAGATTCAAAAGAAAATAAAAAGTTCTTTAGCTTCTCGACTGCGCTTTTAAGTGACAAATTATCTCAGCTTGGTAATACTCGTTACTTTTTTAGTTTTTTTATTAATAGCAACCATTAAATTTGACCAAGTCCAGTATTCGTTATATTCTGAAAATGAATCTTTTGCTCTTGGTGCATTGAATTCATCTTCTAGCATTTTTTGGGTCATTCCAATGATTATTTTACCTTCAAAGATTGACTGACCAAATTTTTTGCCGTATTTCTTAATTAGCTTCTGTTTCCTTTTCTCAGTGTTTTCGGCAACTTCTTCTTTCGTTAAAAAGTCATCCCCAAAAAGAAAGTGTACATTTATATCTGGAAAATATTTGTTTTTGTTTTCACTAGTCATATTGAAAAAGAACGTTTCCAATTTTTGAATTATTTTATAATTTACAAGAGGAATAGTCGCTAGTTCTTTATTTGCTACATCTATACTATGGCTAGTACTGCTGCTAGAATACTGGTGTGGTTTTTTAGGTTTATTATAGTTTTTACCTATCGCTTGTATGTGTTCTTTTAGTTGATACAATTCTTGTTCTGAATACGGCAAACTGTTTACATCTATTGTACTCAACTTTTTATATAGTTTATGGAATTCAAGTTCTGAATAAAAACTATATGCCATTTGCCCTTTGATTTTATTGATGTATTTTGGATTGATATTTTTCTCAGTTTTGAATTTTTCTAATCTTGCTATTGCATCATTAAAAGCGGTTTCGGCTTTTTCAAAATCTCTTAACCAGATAAAATGAAATGGTTTTGACAAATAAATATACCCTACACTACTAATAGCTCTATCTGGATAGTCTATATCGGCATAGCTATTATTAGCCAATGTTACGATAGTATTGTACATATCATCAGTAAAATTTTTATCTAATGCAAGGGTTGTAAACTGAGTTGCCCAAGCTGAAAGCCAATAGTTACTCGTTGGAAAATCTCTGTCTTTTATATAATCTAGAGCTTCTGTATACTTTTCCTTTTTAATCAGCTTATTGTATTTTTTTGTGTTGATTTTCTGTGCGTGTACATTTGTAAATACAAACGATGTAAGCATCATTACTAACAATAATTTTAATTTCATTTTTATAGGTATTAAGGTTTATAGGTTACTTTTTATTATCTGTGGATAAATGTAATTTTTTACATTCCTAAATACTAAAGGTGCTAGTCGGTATTTATAAATACCGAACTATTTCAAGTGTTGTAGCCTATTATCAACGAAAATAAAACGTACTCTTCCTAATGTAATACGCAGATAATGAGATAAATGAAATCAGATTTTTAAAAAAATAAAAAAAGCTCCTTAAAAATTTAAGGAGCTTTTTGCTATATTTAATTTGGTTGAAATTTACTCTGCTTCTTCTTGCATTTCGAAATCTTCCATGAATTTTGTTGTATAATTTCCAGCAACATAATCAGGATGATCCATTAATTGTCTGTGGAAAGGAATCGTCGTTTTAATTCCTTCAATTACGAACTCATCTAAAGCACGTTTCATCTTGTTGATGGCTTCTTCACGTGTTTGCGCTGTTGTAATTAACTTTGCAATCATAGAATCGTAGTTTGGCGGAATTGCATATCCAGCATATACATGTGTATCTAAACGAACTCCGTGTCCTCCTGGTGCGTGTAATGTAGTAATTCTTCCTGGAGAAGGTCTAAAGTTGTTATATGGATCTTCAGCGTTAATTCTACATTCAATAGAGTGTAGGTTTGGCGTATAGTTTTTTCCAGAAATTGGCACACCAGCTGCAACCAAGATTTGCTCGCGAATTAAATCGAAATCAATTACTTGTTCAGTGATTGGGTGTTCTACTTGGATACGAGTGTTCATTTCCATAAAGTAGAAGTTTCTATGCTTATCCACTAAGAATTCTACGGTTCCAGCTCCTTCATACTTAATGAATTCGGCAGCTTTTACAGCAGCTTCTCCCATACGTGTACGCAATTCGTCTGTCATGAATGGAGAAGGTACTTCTTCTGTTAATTTTTGGTGACGACGTTGTACAGAACAATCACGTTCTGACAAGTGACATGCTTTTCCTGAAGAATCTCCAACCACCTGAATTTCGATGTGTCTTGGTTCTTCAATCAATTTTTCCATGTACATGTCATCATTTCCAAAAGCAGCTTTTGATTCTTGTCGAGCAGAATCCCAAGCATCTTTTAAATCTTCTGGTTTCCAAACAGCGCGCATTCCTTTTCCTCCACCACCAGCAGTTGCTTTAAGCATTACAGGATATCCTGTTTCTACTGCGATTTTTTCACATTCAGCAAAGTCGGCAATAATACCTTCACTTCCTGGGACACAAGGAACTCCTGCAGCTTTCATTGTAGATTTTGCAGAGGCTTTGTCTCCCATTCTATCAATCATTTCAGGAGAAGCTCCAATGAATTTGATATCGTGTTCTTCACATATTTTTGAGAATTTGGCGTTTTCAGATAAGAAACCATATCCTGGGTGAATTGCATCTGCATTTGTAATTTCTGCAGCAGCAATAATGTTTGACATTTTTAAATACGATTCGCTACTTGGTGCTGGTCCAATACAAACTGCTTCATCAGCAAATCGTACATGTAGGCTATCTACGTCTGCTTTAGAATATACAGCAACCGTTTTGATACCCATTTCTTTGCAGGTTCTAATAAC
Source organism: Kordia sp. (assembly GCF_050633145.1). Taxonomy (GTDB): domain Bacteria; phylum Bacteroidota; class Bacteroidia; order Flavobacteriales; family Flavobacteriaceae; genus Kordia. The sequence goes on from NZ_JBOEFY010000020.1 coordinate 107,373, forward strand.
TCTTAGCGCTATTTCACCTCTATTTGCAACTAATATTTTTTTGAACATCTTTTGAAATTTTAAATTTTGAAATTAAAATCTATACCTTTTTGAGTAGCACAAATTTGGTGTACTTATAAGGTGTATTTAAAATTTCTTAGGATGGATCTACCAAGAATAATGGTTGATCAAACTCTACAGGTGAAGAGTCATCTACTAAGACTTTCACTATTTTTCCTGAAATCTCTGATTCAATTTCATTGAAAAGTTTCATAGCTTCGATCACACATAGTACACTTCCTTCAGAGATAGAATCTCCAACCTCAACAAAAGAAGGTTTGTCTGGAGATGGTTTTCTATAGAATGTTCCAATAATTGGTGATTTTATAGTAACATATTTTGAATCGTCATTTGAAGCAGCCGGCGCATCACTAGCAGCTGGTGCCGCTGGTTGTGCTACAGGAACTGGTGCTGCTTGTTGTGGAATTCCAGCCATTGGAATTTGCTGCACTACAGTTGTCATTTCGCCTTTAGTTTCTCCAGTCTTAATGGTGATTTTTACATCTTCCATTTCAAGTTTAACTTCACTTGCCCCAGATTTGGCTACGAATTTAATTAAGTTTTGAATTTCTTTTAAATCCATGAGATAGGTTTTAGTCGTTTCTAGTTAGAATTATATGCCCATTTAAGGTAAATAGCGCCCCATGTAAATCCACCACCAAAGGCAGCAAAAATAAGGTTATCTCCTTTTTTGAGTTGTTTTTCATAATCATGTAAACACAGGGGTAACGTTCCAGAAGTTGTATTTCCGTAACGTTGAATGTTCATCATAACTTTGCTTTCATCTACGCCCATACGCCTTGCAGTGGCATCAATGATACGTTTGTTGGCTTGGTGAGGCACCAACCATTGTACATCTTCATTCGACAGGTTGTTATCTTCCATTATTTTGGCACTCACATCTGCCATGTTAGATACTGCGAATTTGAATACGGTTTTTCCGTCTTGAAATACGGTATGTTGATTGTTTTTTACTGTTTCTTCAGAAGCTGGTAATATAGAACCACCTGCATCAATTTTTAGGTATTCGCGTCCAATACCGTCACTTCTTAAGTGTTCGTCTTGCAACCCTAATCCTTCTTCATTTGGTTCAAAAAGAATAGCTCCTGCTCCATCTCCAAAGATAATACAAGTTGCACGATCTTTGTAATCGATAATTGAAGACATTTTATCGGCTCCAATTAGCAATACTTTCTTATAGCGTCCAGACTGTATATAACTTGCTGCGGTAGACATTCCATATAGAAAACTAGAACATGCCGCATGCAAATCGTATGCAAATGCGTTTGTTGCGCCTATTTTACTAGCAGTATATACTGCGGTAGAGGCAACAGGCATATCGGGTGTAGCTGTTGCTACAATTACCATATCTATTTCCTTTGGATCTAAGTTTCTCTTTGCAATAAGATCTTGGGCAGCTTTAATTGCCAAAAATGAAGTTCCCGCTCCTTCTTCTTTAAGAATTCTGCGTTCTTTAATACCTGTTCGAGTGGTGATCCACTCATCGTTAGTATCAACCATTGTTTCAAGTATCTTGTTGGTTAATACATAATCAGGAACATACGCTCCTACAGCTGTTATTGCTGCTGTAATTTTGGTCATACCTTAGCGTTGGTTTTTGTTGATTTTTAACAAAAATTCATTCAAAATTAAACGAAATTACTAAAATTCTGTGATAATCTCGGCAAAATATGTCGTTTTTACATTTTTAACAAAAAAAAACGAGCAAATAAAAAACTCTCACGAAAGTGAGAGCTTTTATGACTAAACATCTATGTGTTATGCTAAGTTTTCTTCTGTTGTATTGTCAATCAATACTTTTCCTCTGTAATATAATTTTCCTTCGTGCCAGTGAGCTCTGTGATATAAGTGTGCTTCACCAGTAGTTGGGCACGTAGCGATTTGAGGAACTGATGCTTTGTAATGTGTTCTTCTCTTATCTCTTCTTGTTTTCGAGATTTTTCTCTTAGGATGTGCCATTTTCTATGTTATTTATTATCCGTTAATAGTTTTTTTAATGTATTCCAACGAGGATCTATTTCCTCTTCAGTTTCTTTTTTCTCTGTACCAGGTTGTAATTCTTCTAACTTTTCAAGTATTTCAGATTCCAATGTTCCATCTTCAATACCAGGATGAATTCTTTTTGAAGGAACTGCTAACACAATCATTTCATATATATATTGTGCTACATTGATTTCATATTCTCCATGAGGAACGATTAAAATTTCTTCATTTTCGTCGTTATACTCATTTCCAAACTTTACAATCAAGTCTAAATTTCCTTCAACTGGTTGCTCAAAAGGTTCATTAGTTACATCACAATTTACATTTACCGTACCTGAGGCATTGAACGTTAGCTCAAGCATGGTTGCTTTTTTGTGAAATCCTAATGTTGCTTTTATCGCAGTTTCATTGAATTCATCATATTCAAAAAGTTCAAAGAACGTATTATCAATTTGATAATCAAACTGGTGTTTTCCTTCTTTTAATCCTATAAAAGGAATCGTAAAGTCCTTTAGTACCATCATCTTAAACATCAGTTTCGAGCGTGCAAAGATATAAATTTTTCTTTACCCACGTAAAGTTGTCAACATTTTTTTGTTTATATCTTACTTGGCTGCTTTTTTAAGGGGTTTTTAGCAATCTCTTTATATAAGTTTCTGTTTCTAAAAATCTGTATTCCAGTGAATACTGCTTCTTTGAAAGAGTTATGATCTGCTTTGTTTTTTCCTGCAATTTCATAAGCAGTTCCATGATCGGGCGATGTACGCACTTTATTAAGTCCTGCCGTGAAGTTTACTCCTTGCCCAAATGATAAGGTTTTAAACGGAATAAGTCCTTGATCGTGATACGCTGCCAATATAGCATCAAAGTTTTTGTAATTGCTAGATGCAAAAAAGCTATCGGCTGCATACGGTCCAAACACAAGCTTTCCTTTATTCTTTATTTTTTCTAACGTTGGTTTTAAAACCTCATCATCTTCTACGCCAATAACACCATTATCTCCTACATGCGGGTTTATTCCTAAAACGGCAATTTTTGGCTTAGAAATTCCAAAATCCTGTTTTAAGGTATTATATATAATGTCAACTTTCTTTTCAATGAGTTCTGGTGTAATGGCTGCCGAAACATCTTTTACAGCTACATGATCTGTCAACAATCCAACACGAAGTGTATCATTTACCATTAACATTAAGCTATCACCTTCTAAGGTTTGTCCTAAATAATCTGTATGCCCTGGAAATTTGAAATCTTCCGATTGTACATTATGTTTATTAATAGGTGCTGTAACTAGTACATCAATAGCTCCATCTTTTAGTGCATTGGTAGCTTCGGTGAATGATTTTATAGCAAATTTTCCAACTTCTTCCGATGATTTTCCGTATTCAATATTCACAGCATCTTTTGAAATGTTTACTACATTTATTTTTCCGTCTTGTGCTTTTTCGGCACTTGGAACACCATGAAAGCTCGTATGCACATTGAAATGCTTTTTTTGAAATGATAAAATTTTAGTAGATCCAAAGATAACTGGTGTGCACAATTCTAACATCCTATTATCCTTAAAGGTCTTCAAAATTACCTCTGTTCCGATACCATTTAAGTCACCAACCGAAATTCCTACTTTTATTTTTTCCTCTTTCTTCATTTAAGTAATCAGACTTTTATTTCTTAATTTTACATGCAAATTTAACTAAATTAATAGATGTTTACAGGGATTATTGAAGAATTAGGTGTGATTACACATTTGGAGCGTGAAAAAGAAAACCTCCACATTACGGTTCAAAGCAGTTTAACCAACGAATTAAAAATTGATCAGAGTGTAGCGCACAACGGTGTTTGCTTGACTGTTGTTGATCGAAATCTCGATGAGAACACATACATTGTTACTGCCATTCAGGAAACGTTAGAAAAAACAAATTTAGGAACTTGGCAAGTAAATGATCGTGTCAACTTAGAGCGTGCTATGAAATTGGGCGATCGCTTAGATGGACATATTGTACAAGGTCATGTAGATCAAATTGCAACGTGTACTGCCGTGAAAGAAAGCAACGGAAGTTGGTATTATACCTTCGAATATGATGAGACGCTAAATAATATTACGATTGAAAAAGGTTCTGTTACCGTAAATGGAACAAGCTTGACAGTTGTAAACTCAGAAAAGAATATGTTTTCGGTTGCTATTATCCCATACACATATAGCCATACAGTCTTTCAATATATGAAAGTTGGCTCAATTGTAAATTTGGAATTTGATGTTATCGGTAAGTATGTTGCAAGACTTCAGGGGCTATCGAAGTAATTACTTTTTTACTTTTTTCCGTATACCATACAATAATCCAGCGGCTAGCACACCTACAAGACCAGCATCGATCGGGAATCCCGGTGGAGGAGGTGGTCCAGGTGGCGGAGGTTCAATTTGGGCGTGTGCTGTTGTTAAAAAGGCTACTGCCAATATAACAAAACACAACAGGGACTTTGGGTTTAATTTTGCCATAACGGTGTAAAAGTATAAAATTATAGGGTTTGACAAAATATTTTAGGTTATATCATTGTAAAAATATCTATGAAACGACAAAAAAAAGCGTCGAACGCAGATTTTTACTAGGTTTTTTTGTGCTACTCCTTTAAATAAACTACTCTTGTTTGATTCTAAATTACAATAAAAAATAGATTTACAACATATATTTTCAAGAAGAATTCTACGGTTATTGTCTATCTTATTGATTAAGATTCTAATAGATTCTAAATTTTATTAAGTTTTTTTTAAGAGTTAGAAAGTAAAGTTATGGATAAATTTGCAACTTAACCATCTAAATGATCTCACCAAATGCGAAATATTATACTTTCGATTCTTGGAGCGTTACTTATTGCTGGTGCTTTATATTTTGGAAAAATTATAGCCACTGATAAAAACAAAAAGAAACCTATCCCTAAAAAAATTGTCAAAACAATATATACAGATACAGTTCAAAATAGTACAATTCCTATTATTATTCCTGCAAACGGAAGTTTGGTTGCCAAAAGGCGTGTTGAATTGTATGCAGAAGTACAAGGTATTTTTAAAACCAATAGAAAATTATTCAAACCTGGACAAAAATACCGTCGCGGAGAAACGCTAATTCGTGTAGATGCTGCCGAATATTATGCAAGTGTACAATCGTCAAAAAGTAATTTGTACAATTCAATTGCTGCTATTATGCCCGATTTGCGATTGGATTTTCCAGATATTTATCCGAAATGGCAAAAATACCTAAGTAGTTTTGATTTGAACAAAACCACGCCTACTTTACCTGAAATGACTACCGAAAAAGAAAAGTACTTTATTACAGGACGCAGTATTGTAACTAATTATTATAACGTTAAAAACTTAGAACAACGTTTATCAAAATATACGATTAGTGCACCATTCTCAGGAATTTTAACAGAAGCCTTAGTTACCGAAGGTTCACTAATTCGAAATGGGCAAAAACTAGGTTCGTTTATCGATGATTCAGCATACGAAATGGAAGTCGCATTAAGCAAACAATATGCAAGTCTGCTAAAAGTTGGTGAAAAAGTAGCCTTAAATAATCTTAATGGAACAGAAACATTTTCAGGTACTATTTCCCGTGTCAACGGAAGCATCGATGCTACTACACAAACCATTACAGCCTATATAGAAGTTAAGGACGAAAAACTAAAAGAAGGCATGTATTTAGAAGCCAACTTGAATGCCAAAGACGAAAAAAATGCAATTGAGGTAGACAGAGGTTTGGTATTAGCTAATGATCAAGTATTTATTGTAAGAGATAGTGTGTTGGATGTGATGGATGTTACTCCTGTATATTTCTCCGACACAAAAGCCGTTTTAAAAAATATTCCTAATGGAACAGTTATTTTATCAAAATCAGTTCCTGGTGCTTATGCAGGTATGTTGGTAAAACCATTGACACCTCAAAAGTCAAAAGATACAGTTGCAACCAAAAAAGCAGAGTAAGTCATGAGAAAAATAATTGCTTACTTTATAAAACACAGCGTTGCAGTAAACATTGTTATTGCTTTATTTGTTGTGTTCGGATTTTATGGCGCTTACACTCTAAATTCTTCTTTTTTCCCTCTGGTCGATTCCAAAAATGTAACCATTAACATTACATATCCAGGTGCATCTCCACAAGAAATTGAAGAAGGAATTGTACTCAAAATTGAAGATAATTTAAAAGGATTAAGTGGTGTAGACCGTGTAACTTCTACTTCCAATGAAAATAGCGGAGTAATTAATGTTGAAATTGAAAAAGGAAGAGACATTGATTTTATGCTATTGGAAATAAAAAATGCGGTAGATCGTGTGCCTTCGTTTCCCACAGGCATGGAACCGTTGGTGGTTGCCAAACGAGAAGCCGTGCGTGAAACCATTTCTTTTGCAGTTAGTGGCGACGGAATTCCGTTAGCGACTTTAAAACAAATTGGACGTCAAGTAGAAAATGATTTGCGTGGTATAGATGGTATTTCACAAATTAATATTACTGGATATCCTGATGAAGAAATTGAAATTGCGATTAACGAAGCGAGTTTGCTCGCATACAATTTATCGTTTTCAGAAGTATCAAACGCTATCAATCAAGCGAGTTTAATTACTACTGGTGGAACCATAAAAACAAACGCCGAAGAATATTTAATTCGCGCCAACGCACGTTCCTATTACGCAGATGAATTGTCTAATTTGGTTGTAAAATCAGATGCATCTGGACGAATAATTCGCTTAAAAGATGTGGCTCAAGTACGCGATCAGTTTTCAGAAACGCCAAATGCTAACTATTTTGATGGCAATCTTTCTATCGATATTAGCATCACGAGTACCAATACGGAAGATTTAATTTCTTCCGCAGAAAAAACGAAAGAATATATTTCAACGTTCAATCAAAAATATGACAATGTAAAATTAGATGTTGTTCGCGATTTATCGACAACTTTAGTACAACGTACAGCATTGTTAACAGAAAATGCGGTCATAGGAATGATTCTCGTTCTCATATTTTTATCATTATTCCTCAACACACGTTTGGCATTTTGGGTAGCGTTTGGGTTGCCGGTAGCATTCTTAGGAATGTTTATGTTTGCGGGATATTTCAATATTACAATTAATGTATTGTCCCTTTTCGGGATGATTATTGTAATTGGTATTTTGGTGGATGATGGAATTGTTATCGCAGAAAATATCTATCAACAATACGAAAAAGGAAAATCGCCAGAAGAAGCAGCTATTGATGGTGTCATGGAAGTATTACCTGCCATTATTTCTGCCATTGTTACTACAATATTAGCCTTTTGCATCTTCTTATTTTTAGATGGTAGAATTGGTGACTTTTTTGGTGAAGTTTCTATTGTTGTAATGCTAACATTAATTGTATCATTAGTAGAAGCCTTGATTATTTTACCTGCGCATTTGGCACATTCCAAAGCATTGCGCGCTCAAAGCAAAGAACCAAAAGGCTTATTGCCAAGACTGTTTTCAAAACTACGTTACATTAATACGTTTGGCGATTATATTATGAGTTGGCTGCGCGATAAAGTATACAGTCCAGCATTGCGTTTTTCCTTAAAGCATAAATTCTTAACCTTCTCCTTTTTTATTGTCTTCTTAATCTTGACACAAGCAAGTTTTCAAGGCGGAATTATTAGAGGTGCATTTTTCCCAAGAATTGCCAGTGACCGAATTACCATTACGCTCAATATGCCAAATGGAACCAATGAAAAAGTAACGGACAGCATTATTACCTATATAGAAAGTAAAGCGAAAGAAGTTACCAAAGCAATTAATGATGAGTACATTGGTGAAAATTCCGAAAAATATTTAGTAGAAAATATAATTAAAAGAATTGGACCCGGTTCTTCAACAGCTACTTTACGAGTGAACTTATTACCTGGAGAAGAACGTCCAAACGAAATTACATCCGATTTGGTTTCAAACCGAATTAAAGATGCTGTTGGACCTGTAATTGGTATTGAAAGCTTAGTATATGGAAGCGGTGGAAATTTTGGAGGACTTCCAGTTTCAGTTTCTTTATTGGGGAATAATATTGCCGAACTCAAAGCTGTAAAAACAGAACTCAAAGAAGTACTTAAAAATAATGTCGCGTTAAAAGATGTCACTGATACGGATCCGGCAGGAATAAAAGAAATACGTTTAAAATTGAACGAAAGTGCGTATGCATTAGGTTTAAATCTTAGAACAGTGATGACACAAGTTCGTTCGGCATTTTTTGGAGCGCAGGCACAACGTTTTCAACGCGGGCAAGATGAAATTCGCGTTTGGGTTCGTTATGAAAAACAAAATCGTTCTTCTATCAATAATTTGGACGACATGCGTATCATCACGCCAAGTGGACAACGTGTTCCTTTAAAAGAAATAGCGAGTTACAGCATTGAACGTGGAGAAGTTGCCATAAATCACTTAGAAGGTCGTAGAGAAATTCAAGTTTCCGCAGATATTAAAGACACCAAAAAAACAAGCGCAACAGATGTGATGGCTGAGATTAAAAACGAAATCATGCCAGAAATTTTATCTCGTTATCCAACCGTAACACCATCCTACGAAGGACAAAATAGAGAACGTAACAAATTAATGGATTCGTTAGGACCTGTAGGTCTTACTGTATTGATCTTAATTTACATTGTCATTGCATTTACGTTTAGAAGTTATAGTCAGCCATTATTATTACTCTTATTAATCCCACTTAGTTTACCAGCCGTAGCTTGGGGACATTGGTTTCATGATTTCCCTGTAAATATCCTTTCCATGCTTGGAATTATTGCCTTGATTGGAATTATGGTAAATGACGGACTCGTCTTGATTGGAAAATTCAATAACAATTTACGTGAAGGCTTATCGTTTAATGATGCTTTGTACGAAGCAGGACGCACACGATTTAGAGCAATTTTCCTAACCTCTATTACTACCGTAGCTGGTTTAGCGCCATTAATTCTTGAAAAAAGTAGGCAAGCACAGTTTTTAAAACCAATGGCAATTTCTATTGCATACGGAATTGGTTTTGCAACAATATTGACATTAATTGTTTTGCCAATTTTCTTATCGTTTGGTAATTATGTGAAGCAACAAGGAAAATGGTTGTATTACAATAGAAAAATTACCAAAGAAGAAGTGGAACGTGTGGTACGAGAAAAACGTCACGAAGATCATCTTTTAGATGAAAAACAAAAAAAAGAATTAGCAGCAGAAACTGTATATGTCCTTAACCAACAAAACGAAGCAAATGCAGAATAAAATTTATAGCATCATCATTTTAGTTTTCTTCGGAATGTATATGAATGCGCAAGAAATGCTTACACCAGATGATGCCATTCAACTAACATTGGAACATAATTATGGAATTAAAATTGCCAATAATACGGTAAAAGTAGCCGAAAATAATACGAGTATTTTTAACTCTGGTTATTTGCCAACTGTGACAGGAAGTGCAGGCGCAACCTATAATTTAGACAATACTGAAGCCGAATTTTCTAACGGAAATACAACGATTTTAAATGGTGCCGAAAGTTCGCGTTACAATGCATCTGTAAACCTCAACTATACATTATTTGATGGTTTGGGCAGATTGTACAACTATAAACGACTCAAAGAACAATATCAATTATCTGAGTTGGAAGCACGTGAAACGATTGAAAATACACTGCTTCAACTATTTTCTGTGTATTATTCGGTGGCGCAACTTTCTGAAAATACACAAACCATTAAGGAAACTTTTGAAATTTCGAAAGAGCGTTTAACGCGTTCAGAATATCAATTTGAATATGGTCAAAACACAAAATTAGATGTATTGAATGCTGAAGTTGATATTAATAATGATAGTATCAGCATTGTAAATACAGAACAACAGCTCATCAATGCCAAGCGCGATTTAAATGTAATTTTAGGTAATAAGCTTACGCAAGATTTTAACGTTAATACGGATATTTCGTTTTTGTTTCAGCTTGATAAAGAAGATTTATGGACAAAAACGCAGGCAAACAATGTTTCATTATTGCGAGCAGATAAAAATATTGACATTAGTACTTTGGATGTAAAATCGAATCGATCGCAATATTTACCAACCGTAGGACTAACAGGAAGTTATGGCTGGAACAAAAATAATAATAATGCGGCATCATTTGTAACCGTTTCTACTAATACGGGACTTTCTGGCGGTATCAATTTAACATGGAATCTGTTTGATGGTGGAAGTACGTTAACGCGTGTAAAAAACGCGAAAATTGCTTTGGAAAATCAGCAATTGCAAAAAGAACAGATTTTAATCGATTTGGAACGAAACTTCAACAATGCTTGGGACGATTATAAGAATAAAGTATTGATCTACGAATTGCAGGAAGAAAACATTAAAACGGCGCAAAATAACTTTAGTCGTACCAAAGAGAAGTTCAAAATAGGACAAGTGAATTCTATTGAATTTCGACAAGCACAATTGAACTTATTAAATGCTGAACTGAGTAGAAACCAAGCAAAATACAATGCAAAACTAGCTGAATTGGTGATATTGCAATTGAGTGGAGATTTGTTGAATGTGAAGTTTTGATTCTCAGGTATTAGACTGCTTTGCTAGTTAGAACGTCCTTATTCTTTTTTAAACTGTGTTCAATTTAACATTTTCAACTAAAAGCTTAAATATCAACACTATATAATTAAAAACTATATAAAACCCTGATCATTGGAATAACAACGTTTTTGAAACTAATTGTAAAAGCCTTACTTTTAGCGAAAAATTGTCTAATTTCTAAGGTTTTTGTAGGGTTTTTTCTCGAGTAGCTGTTTTAATAAAAAAATATGCGCATTCGAAAAAAATAATGAATTTATATTCATTGTAATGATAATTCAAATGCCTAAAAATTTTTTAGATTTTTTTTAAAAAATAGTCTCTTAGTTTTTTAAGATAACCATATCTGACATAACAGAGCCTGCCAAATTAAAACCAATATTATATGAAAAAGTTATTACTTGTTCCATTACTTTTATGGACTTCCTTTATTTTTTCGCAAAACAATCCTACTACAATTATTCAAGGTGAGTTTTTAGGAAAAACAATGCCGCTTAGGGACTTTGTATTAAGTCAAGAGCAAACCTACAGGGTAAACGAAATACGTATCGTACCCAACAACTTAAGAGCAAATGAAAAATTGGATCCTACAGGACTTCCATTAGATGGTGTTGATCCATTAAGACAAACTAATGCTGAAAATAGTTATACGGCATCGTATGCTTTAGAAGGAAGTTTTGACGGTATTTCAGTAAATGAAGGTGGTGGTGCTACACCTCCAGATCCTACAGGAGCTGCTGGACCAAATCATTATGTAAATGCTGTAAATTCTGTTGTAAAGATTTTTGACAAATCTGGAAACACATTAGCAGGCCCAACTCCTTTAGGTACATTTTTAGGTAATGGAGCTAACAACGGTGACCCTATTGTAATGTATGATCATCTTGCTGATAGATTTTTTGTAAGTCAGTTTCAAACGTCAAACAACGCTTTAATTATAGGGGTTTCAGATACACCAGATCCGACAGGAGCTTATAACGTATATGAATTTGCTTTAGATGCTTTTCCTGATTATCCTCACTATTCAATATGGCCTGATGGATATTATTTAACTGCAAATAAAAACTCAGGTAATTCAGTATACGTAATAGATAGAGATGTGATGATTAATGGAGGTACAAATCCTCAAATTGTAGGTTTTACACTACCTGGGATCGTTAATAATCCAAATACCGTTTTCAGTCCTGAACCTGCGAACCTTTTAGGAAATATTTATCCTACTGATGTTCCTGGATATATTGTATATCTTCAAGATGATGGATGGAATCCTGGAATAACAAGTGACCATTTAAAAATATGGGAAATTGATATTGATTGGGCCACTCCTGCAAACTCAGTAGTTTCAAATCCAATTGATGTTCCCTTAGCTGCTTTCGATTCTGTATTTGCTCCTTTTGGAACAGGTGATGTTGATCAGCCAGGAACAAATCAAAAAATTGATATGATTGGTGGTGTAATATCATATGCTGCAAATTATAGAAGTTTTGGAACTCATAACTCATGGGTTATAACATTTAACGTAGATGTAGACGGTAATGATACTTCTGGTATACGTTGGATTGAATTAAGAAACAACGATACAGATGGTTGGAGTGTTTATCAAGAAGGTACGTATGCACCTGCAGATGGTCACAGTCGATTTATGGGCTCTGCCGCAATAGATTTACAAGGAAATATTGGATTAGGTTTTAATATTGCTAGTGGTACTTTACCAGTTGGTATTTCGTATACTGGTCGTTTTAGTACAGATCCATTAGGACAAATGAGTGTTGCAGAAACTACAATAGTAGCTGGTACTGGAGTACAAACATTTTCTAACAGATTTGGTGATTATTCGCATCTTACAATGGATCCTGATGGATTTACTTTTTGGCATACAGCCGAATATTTTAGATCTAGTAATACATGGCAATCTCGAATAGCTTCTTTTAGTTTATCTCCTGGTTTTGATAACGATGTAGGAATCATCGCAATTGTTAATCCTGAAAATGGAGGTTTATCAAATGCAGAAACTGTAGAAGTAACTATAAGAAATTTTGGTAACTTAAATCAATCAAACATTCCTGTAGAACTTAGAGTTGATGGTACATTAATAGCTTCAGAAGTATTTACTGGTACAATTGCTTCAGGTGATGTTGCAAATTATACTTTTACACAGACTGCAGATTTATCTAGTTATGGTCAAACGTACACACTAGAAGCAAAAACTACACTTGCTACGGACGAGTTTACATTAAATGATCCGTATAGTAAAGATGTTACTCACTTACGTAACAATGATGTTGGAGTTGTAAATATTAGTTCACCAGTAAGCGGAACTGGTCTTGGAAATGAAACTGTAACTGTTAGCGTTAGAAATTTTGGTGCTAATGCACAAAGTAATGTACCTGTACAATATACTTTAGATGGTGGAGCACCTGTTATTGAAACTATAGCTGCTACAATTAATCCAGAAGAAACAGTTCAGTACACTTTTACGCAAACTGCCGATTTATCAGCTATTAATACGTATTCAATCACAGCTTCTACAACATTGGTTAGTGATGAAGAGCCAAGTAATAACAGTACTACTATAGCAGTTGAAAATATGATTTGTGCACCTTCAGCAAACTGTAGTCTTGGTGATGGTTTAAGATTATTTTCTGTTGCTGAAATAAATAACGCTTCTGCATGTGAAGGTTATGGTGATTTTACAGATCAAATTGCAAGTTTAGAACCAGATACAACATACCCATTAACTGTTACAACAACTTATGGTAATCAATATTTAACTGTTTGGATCGATTTTGATGATAGCAACTCTTTTGAAGTAAGTGAAAAAGTAATTACTGATTATATAATTGGTGCCGGGCAAACTGGTGGTACTTTCACTGAAACTGTAGACTTGGTAATACCTGCTGGTGCAGCTACAGGTACTCATAGAATGAGAGCAAAAACAAATTGGAATGCTGTTGTTCCTGATGATGCATGTGAAGAAACTACGTATGGTGAAACTGAAGATTATACCGCAAGTATTCAAACTTTAAGTGTTGAAGAGTTTGCATTTATCAATAACTCAGATCTTAAAATTATTGAAAAAGGTGAAAATCAATTTGAAGCCGTATTAACTACTTCTTATAGTGGTGATGTATATGCTGCTATATACAATATTAATGGGCAACAACTTAAGTTTAAAGATCTATCTAAGTCATCTATCAATTCTTATGTTGTAAAATTAGATATGTCACAAGCTGCTGCTGGTGTATATACTTTAAAAATAGGAGGAACAAATATAGACTCAAACATAACACAAAAATTTATTGTGAGATAATACTGTTTGAAACGTATTTTTTAACACAATAATACATACCAAAACCATCAATAGGATCTTAAGATTTTATTGATGGTTTTTTCTTTGAGTTAAGTTTAAACAGAAGCTTATAAGAAATCTAATAATCTAAAAGCAAAGCAGTCTAAAAGGCAAAGCCGATTCTAACAATCTAACAATTCAAAAACAAAGCGTGTCTAAAGATCTAAGGAGTCTAAAAGGTGAAGCCACTCTAAAAGCGTAGAGCGTCTAAAAATCTAACAAATCTAACTTCCAAGTTCCAACTTATACCCAACTCCATGTACATTGATGAGTTTGATGCTTTCGTCTTCTTTAAGTTTTTTGCGGAGTTTGGAAATGTAGGTATCTAAGCTTCTTCCCACAATAACACCATTGTCTTCCCAAACTTTCTTTGTCAATTCGTCGCGAGTTACGACTTGATTTAAATTAGCTGCAAATATTTGAAGTAACTCACATTCTTTTTTAGAAAGGTTAATTTCTGTTGCTTGTTTTACTAATTTGTTTTGCGTAGGATAAAAATAAAAACTTCCAATGGCAGAGTGCTCAGGAGTTTCTTTGGGCATTTCCTCTTTTTTTCCCTTTCGGAAGAAGAAAAATTCCATCATCAGAAAACTTATAAAAACCAATCCATATAATATGGTTGAGATCGTAAATATAGAGCTGCTACTAGACGTAAATCGCACTTGAATGGTATAACAGCTTTTTGGTAAATATCTTCCCTTACAAGGAATAATAGTGTTTTCTTCCAACTTACTTATTTCATAACTATAGGCTACTTCTTCATCAACACATTGTAATACCTCAACCAAATAGGTTTTTGGCAATTTAGCGCTAAGGAAACTATCTTCTATAATAGAAACCATTGTGTTGGGTTCAAACGCTAAGTGACTCTTAAAAGAAAGTTCGTATTTAGAAGTTTCTATTTCCTTTATAGGTAAAATTAGTGACGTAGAATCTTTTTCAGATAATAGTAATTTATTGCCCACATCGCGCAGTGCAATTTTTACCTTTTCTGAAAACTTAGTTTTTTCGGTAGTACGTGTTGAAAATATCCAAATACTTAACACTATGATTACCAAAATACTATAAATATATACTCTCTTTTTACTCATAACAGCTGTAAATAACATACAATTTCATGACTTTTTACAAGTGTTGACACTTCTTTTACACTTTTTTGACATTTTTTAGTACGTCTTCAATCTAGTTTTACTTCGAAATTAAAAATAATCATAAAAACAAAACAGATGAAAAAATACATCCTAGTTTTCGCATTCACGATATGTTCAATAACACTATCTAACGCACAAGAACAACTTCCTATCAATACTTCAAAAAGTGAGATAAAATGGTCCTGTGATTATAGTTTCTATTTTAATGGACATTATGGCTTTGTAAATTTTCAAGAAGGTTATTTTATCAAAGCTAACGATAAAATTACGGGCGGACGCTTTATTATTGATCTCAATACCATTATGGCAACCGATATGGAAGCAGAAGGCAACAAAAACCTCACGAAACACTTAAAAGATGCTGACTTTTTTGATGTGAAAAAATATCCAAAAGCAACCTTAGTCATTACTGAAATTACCTATCATGATGCTACACATTTTGAAGCAAAAGCCAATTTAACAATTAAAGGCATTATAAAACCTATAAAGTTTCAGGCAACGCTAAATTATCAAGCAAAAACCATGACAACAAAGTTTAAAATTGATCGTACACGTTGGAGCATTAACTATAATAGTACCATAAAAGATAATGCTATTTCGGATGCTGTAGGTTTTGAAGTGAAATTAAGTTTATAAGGAACTTTTTTTTAAGTGTATAACAATACCGTTTATACTTTATTTAATTGAAATAAGGTCTTAGAAATTATTACTGAAACGTAAATATTGATTAAGCAAACGATGCTAATTAGCAAAATTTGATTTGGGCCACTTTCAAATATGATATAGCTTAAAATAATTGAAATAATGGGCAATGCTGAAAAGAATATTACATTAATTATTAGATACAACCATTTGTTTTTGATTTGATAATCTAATCCAAAAAACAAAGCTTGCCTGTCTTCAATACTAAGAGTACTTAGATTGGACTTCTCCAATTTATGTGATAATAATTTAAGATTAATTGACATGAAATAAAAGTATAATAAAATCCCTAAATTTATTAAACCACCAAATAAAACAATTTGACTTAATGAGATATTAAAGTTTATTATAGGAATTTTAATGTCTTCACCTTCTCCAATATTTTTTATTTTATTTTTTAATAACGCTTCATCTTTTTTAGCTTCTTTATAATTTATGCTAGGATTATTATCTATCGTTTTAGGAAAGTTTTTTATATCCTCTTTACTAACAATTGAAGCTTTAAAGTGATTAAATTTTGTGATTGACGTTAAAAAAGTAAATGAAATGGTGTCCAAATTTTTCACAGACCATTGCAATTTTTTCTTAATGTAATCACTATCAATTTTTAAAACTTCAGTTTTGTCAAAATGCAACATCATAACAGAATTCATCCATGAGTATGTAATTCCTTGTTTAAGACTATCTATATCGATTTTATCTTGAAAGGATTGAACATATACTAAATGCTGAAGTTCTTCCTTGCTAAGCTCATTAAAACTTTTATGGCGCTTATGACTGAATTCCATTTGTCTTAAAGCATTTAAATAATTTGATAAATTTACAGCGGCATAATCAACATAAGATTTCGAATTATTAAAAGTAGGAGTGTCAAATACTTTTTTATTTATAATTTTTAAAGTGAGCATGTTAAAACTACTAACCATGCAAATTAGACTGTAAGGGCCAGCTTGAGTTTCATTATAATCCTGAATAAAAGGTGAATAGCTATTGTATAAAACTTCAAACTTTCCCCAAAGAGAATCATTTGTAGTTTCTAATAATTGGCTATGGCGCTCTTTGTATTGTTCTAAATTACTATTCTGTTTTAGGAAAATAAAGAGTAACGTAATAATAAATATTAAAAGTATAGCACCTACATTAACAATTCTATGTCTTAGGTATTTAATCCTTTCTATATATGTATTTACTGCTAATTTTTCCATTTATTCTATAGTTTTAAGACTAGGTGTCATTACAAAATACAAAAGTCCTATTATTATGATAACCAATAGAATAAAACCAACAAGTTTCCAATTGATATTTGGTGCTACTGGTGCTGATGTTTCTTTAATAATATCTTCTTTGATTATCATTTTAAGTATGTCATCGTCTTCTTCTTGAGATAAACTAATTTCATCTTTAGCGATTTTAAAAGCGGCTTCAAAGCTTTCCCCAGAACTTATAGAGTCATAAAAAGAACTTGAAAAAATCATGGCTTTATCATTTCCTATGGATGTTTTCATACCAATCACACAATGAATATCATTTGAAAAATTTTCAATATCATTCAAACTAAAGCATGCAGATAATACCACGCATTTTAGGTATTTATTATAGTTTGCTAAGAAATCTCCTAATTGTTGAGTGTAGATAGTTTCAGAGTATCCATTTCCATCTTCAAAAACAATAGTATTATCATCATTTCCATGTCCAGAAATATGAAGAATATTTGGTTTATGCCTATTCAAATACCTTCTCATTGTTCTTTTTGTAGAAGCATCTCTTACAATTAATTTATACTTATCTTTTATTGGCTGTGAATCTAAAACATCTTTTATGATATTTATTTCATCTTTTAACCTAAGTTGACGTGTGTCTTTTGGGTTTACTCCTATAAATAAGATTCTCATACGAGTTAGAGTTTTAAATTTTTTATTTTTGGTAAAGTTTCCTCATTTGGATCTTCAGAAATTTGGCTGCTTCTATAATTTACTTCTTCTAAAATTAACCGAACCATTCTATGGTCCTTATAAACATCTTTAGCTTTAGGAAAAGTAAGCAAGGTCAAAGATTCAATAACAGAAACATCTGTTTGATATGTATCTGCATCTTTAAAATCTAAAAAGAAATCATCTTCTCCATCGGAACTTCTAGTGATTTCATAACTAGCATCTACAATACCATTGCTATGAAGCAGATTGGACTGATTTGTTATATAAGCAACTCTAGATAATTCATTATTCTTATTTAGATAATAAACAACTTTCCAAAAAACTCTTGGAATTTTAATTTGTTTACCTTCAACTTTAGTAACAAAATATGGGTCGTTATGGTTAAGAACTGGTCCTGTAAAAACACTTATTTTTAAGTTATTTTTTACACTTTCAGAATGAAGAATATAATTTTCAATCCGTCTCCATATACTTCTATTTAATCTAGCGTGTTGAGGCACTGCGTTAGTAAAAAAGAACGTAGAATCAGCGGCTTTTTTAGCTTCAAATTCATCAATTCCCCATTGTGTATCCTCTCTTTTGGTCATATGTCCTCTATCAAAATCACTTTTTTTTGCATCGTATAATTCATCACCAAATTGATGATTTAGAGGAATTCTATCATCTTTTTTAAAATCGCTTAAGCGGTCTAATTTTTCGATAAATTTTGATCCGTCAATATTAGCGGCAGAATAGTATGGGAATCTTCGGAATGGATTCTGAAAAACGGAATAGTTGGTATACTCTAAACAATAAGTATCTGGATTAAGTCCATTTTCTTCATATTCTATAATTTGTCTTTTAGAAAGGCTTGGAAATTCTATAAACGAACCTTCAATAAAATTTTTCTTAAACCCCATATTTTAATTGATTCGTAATTATAATTATCTGAATTGATTTAAGTTTTACTTACATCAAATAAGAGATGTTTCTAAACAATATTAAAAGTGTTATTAACTTACTGAAATTAGGGAAAGTAACTTTATAAAGTTACAAAAATGTTTCATTTTCTTTCGAAATTATAAAGAAATATTATAAATGAGTTATCGCAAATAGTTTAATCATAGAACAAAAAAAGATCAATGACTGTTACACTTATCAAAGCTTTCGTTTTTGAAAGTATTGTAAAGCTTAAGCTGCTTTCATTGAAAATACATTCGCAACTCATTAATGCTCCGTATAAATTTCTCGCCAAAAACTCTTAAAAACCAAAAAAGCTCCTTAATTTCTTAAGAAGCTTTCAGTTGCAAAAAGTGGTCCCACTTGGGCTCGAACCAAGGACAATACCGTACTAACAATCAAGTATTTATAATAATCATTTAAAAATTGCAACCTTAAAGTATACCTTTTCACAGTAATTTTTCATCAGTGAAACTGAAATAACCACATTTTGTAATAATCAAATGATCTATTAACTGAATGTCTAAATAGTTGCAAGCTTGTTTTAGTCTCTTAGTAATATTTTTATCTGCTCCGCTTGGTTTTAAACCTCCGCTTGGATGATTATGGAGTAGTATAACACCAAAAGCATTACATTTTAAAGCAATACTTACAACTATTTTAATATCGATAATACTACTTGTTCCTCCTCCTTTGGATAACTCATGCATTCCTAAAACAATGTTTGAATTGTTTAGTAATAGTATTTTTACTTCTTCTTGGAACTCAATTGTATCTTGATTCCACTTATCCATTGCCACCTTATAAGTTTGTTGGCTATTGGTAATTTTCACTTTGCAGTTATTCTCATTGGAATAACTTACATTGATTTCTGGTATGTTCATGATTGTTATAAATAAAAAAAGCCCCTTAAAAAAAGGAGCTTCGATTAATGTATTGAATTTTATTAGATATTATTTTGATAGGACTATGACGCTTTCCCTCATATGCCCATTAAGCTTTTGTTGACTACTAGAATTTATTACTCTAGCCATTCTAATTTCTTCTACGTTAAAATTTAAATTTTGTGCAATTTCAGCCAAAATTAAATCTACATTACAAATTTTCTTACCATATGCAGAATTAGAAACATTAATATATGCACGACCTTTATCATTTAGTTTGTTATGTATATCACTTAAAACACCCTCCATATCGTTAAAATATCCCTTTATCATATTAGGTATATTCTGATTCCACAAACTCCCATTTAAGCCCTTTAGATGCTCTAAAAAATCATCTATCTCTCTTATGTTAGGGTAATTAGTATCTGGAAGCTGTATTTGGACATGTGATGTTAATGCGCTTTTTCTAATTTCCCTTTCTCTGTCAAATTTCTTAACATATCCTAATATCCATAACTCCAACCTATACACATCAGTGTAATCTCTTGAGTTTAAATACGGAGGTGAAGTAATGACTAAGTCAAAATCATTATCTTTTAAATCTTTAATCTTGTTTCTAGAATCTCCTTGAAAATAGGTATTGAAGTTATTTATATTTCTTACAGATATTTCATTTGTTCTTATATCAATTAAGATATTATTACATATTTCCAAAAACTTAGCATGAACTTGCTTTCTAGTAAAAGTTCTTTCTTTCCAGTTCTTCCTGTAACTTAAACATTTTCCATTTCTATAAACATTACTAAATGGTATTAATATATTAGCTAAAGCTATTTCAAATAATATACTGTAATAATACTCTTCTTCTTTAAGAGTATGTATCATTTTTAAAATGTCTGCGATTGCATTAGATACATTTTTGTGAAAAATCCACTTGTCTTTACTTTCATCCTCAAAAAAAGTTTTAGATTCTAAAACAGGGAGTTTTATTCTTGATTTACAAGAATCTAGATATAGAACAAATTCACTTGTTAACTTCTGAAATTTAGTACTAGAATAGGAATATAATTTAGCTCTAGCTACGTTATAAAAAAAAGGATTACTTTCTATTGCATAACACTCTATCCCTAAATTTTGGCAACTCAAAGCGGTCGTTCCTATTCCTCCAAAAGGTTCTAAGCACTTATTAATTGTTTCTTGTTGTTCTCCTATAAGTCTTCTAACAAATTCTGACGAATAACCTTCAACAAAAGAATACCAACGATGAGTAGACTGAAATTTATTTGTCCCAAATGAAACTAAATTTGAATATTCTTCACTGTAATCTAAAAGTCTGAACTGGCTATTATTCTTAATTATATTCACTAATTTAACAATCTTACGGAGTCAAAGTTCTAAAAAGAACCATTAATTAAAACTTTCTCAAAGGTAATGTAAATCAATCAAAAAAGGAATTTTATAAAAGCTTATTATTAATTGATTAGAACAACTATTAGGTTAATTAGGGTGTGAGTTTAGAATCTTAAAGTCTTTAATTTTTTTAAACTTTGGATAATATTTTTTTAAGCTTTCATCTAGATTGGTTTCATCAAAACTTTCAACTGTATCAACTGAATTATTTGGTCTTGCATCAAAAACAGCAAGATAGCCTAATTTTATATTCTTATTTTCCTGATATAACTGTCTTATATAATCAACTGATTGTAAAACGGCATTAGGATTTATATCATCTGAAGTATATGATGTTCCTACCTTTTGTCCTAAGGGGTGAATACTAATACCAACCCATTTCACTTCAATTAAATAAAGCTCTCCAAAATCATCATTTATAAATATATCAAGCCTTTTAAAATTTTCCATTATGTACTCTTTACTTAAAACATTGGCTTTTAAATTTCTTTTTAAAAACATACGTAAATCTTCACGAAATCTATCCTCTGGCTTATTTTCTAAAAGTTGAGTATGATCTTTCAAAAATTGTTTGTAGTCATCTTGTGTGGGATCATTTTTTAAATGCTTGCACAATGACCGTTTACTACTATTTGAAACAAAAAATTTAGTGTAAGTATCCCTATCTTTTAAATGTTGACTACGATACTCTTCAAATAATTCTAAAATTTTAGTAATATCTCTTAAGCCATTATAAGAATTTAGAGCATCTGAAGTGAAAAAT
The DNA here is from genome assembly GCF_050633145.1 of Kordia sp. Classification (GTDB taxonomy): domain Bacteria; phylum Bacteroidota; class Bacteroidia; order Flavobacteriales; family Flavobacteriaceae; genus Kordia. Next base: position 129,133 of record NZ_JBOEFY010000020.1, read on the forward strand.
ATGGTTGCCCCTATATCTTTACCATGAATAAAATAATGTACACCTTGAGAACTAATTAAAAAAACACAAAATTCCTTTGACAATTCTAAATAATATCTTCTGGCTTCATTATTGTCTTTCATCTCTCTTCTTTCATGATCAACTAAATCAAAACTCCTATCAAAAAGTAAATGGTTATTAATAACACAAGTATCAGAATCTAATATTGAAAACAATTTATCAGTATAATTTTCAATAATATTTTCAACTTCCTCATATGAAATTAAAAATGCTGTAAAATCTTTCAAAGGTCTGTCATTTTGATATGAAACCAAACTTCTGTGTAGATTCTTAAATTTATCTGTTTCTTGAATCCCATTTTTTGTTCTTATGTATATTTGAGATTCTTTTTCTTTTAAAAACTGTTTAAAAGACTCCTCCTTAAAATTAAATTCCCCCATTCCTATTTCTTTGTAATAATTTTACTGAATACATACTCAAAATATAATTCTAGATACTCTTGCTTACTAATTTCAGAAACATTCTCAAGTGTTTCTTCAAAAGCCGATTTAAAATCATTTAAAACTTTTACAGTTATATTTTCTGGCGAGGTATTTAATTCTTTTTGAGAATTTGTCTCTATTGCTTCTTTATATAAGGGGTCATTTATAGTGAAGCTAAATATTTTACTTTCTCCGTACAATCCAATTATGTAGACAATTATTTTCTGCCACTCAATCTTATTTTCATTTTTGCTAAATTTATAATTTTGGTCTATTAACTTAATATCTCCTTCTTGACTTTCTTCTACTGCCTCTCTTACCTTTAAATCTAATATTGATCTATTTAACAAATCTGAATAAGGTCCTGAAATACTAACTGAAAAATGATAATCTTCATATGGGTTTGTACTATTCTCATTAACGAAAGCATATAATACTTTGGTTAGATAAAACATTCGCTGAATTGATTGCTCTCTTATTGACTTCCAACCTATACTCTTTATAAGTTTCATTAAATCAATAATATCATCATTAGCTCTATATAGCTCTTCTAATTTATTTTGCATTATTTAATTCTTTTTTTAACTTTTTCATAAACAGATTTTAAAGACTCACTTGATTGTTGAATAACAGATTTTTTAGCAATGTCAAGAAGGTTAATAATTGATATTTTATTTTCTGAAAAATCAATTAAGTGATTTAAAAACTCGCTATTGTTTAGATTGGTTGTTATAATAAGTGCATTATCTTTTTCTAAAAACTTTGTAAATACCTTTGCTGCATTTTTCTCATACGAGATATCCAAACTGCTATCAGGTGTCTCTACAATATAAAATGAAGGTTTTGTATAAAAAAATGAAAGAATGCTCATCCTAAAGGAGTGATCAATAAAAAATCTTTGTGATTCTGATAATTCTTCATCATGCCTTCTAATTTTACCATTTATTACAGGGTAAAACCTTTTACCATCTCCTAAATCATCATAAGTCAAGGTACATTTCACACCTAAAAATTCAACAGCAAATTCCGAAAAGAGTTTAGAGAATTTACTTGTCACTTTTGAGACTTGTTTTTCTATTTGTTTAGAAAATTCATTGGCTTTTTCTTTTTCTTCTTTGCTTTTAAGTTGAAATTCTTCTTTTAATTCTTCTAGAGATTCAATTTCATCATAAAAAGCCTGTAGCTTATCTGGATCTTCTTCAGAACCTTCAGATAGTGCAAATTGTAAGTTTCTCAATTCAGATTGAAGATTTCTTTTTTGGTTAGATAACTCCTTAAACTCCTTATCTAATTTTTTGAGAGTTTTATCGATCTTAATTGCTTCTTTTTGAGAGTTTTGAATTTTTGTATGCTCATCTATTAATTCATTATTTATAGATTCAAATTCATTTTTTAAACTTTCATTAGTTATTTGACTTATTTCTTGATTGCATAATATACAATTGTTAGAATGATTTAACTTTTCATCAATGAACTGCTTTTCAACTTCTTTGGTACAAAGTGGGCATACATGATTTGTTTTTATACTTTGATAATATAAGTCATAATTTTTGTGAAGATGTATATATTTGTTCTCAAACAACTTATTTTCAGCAATTTTTTTAGTTTTTTCAAGATTGTCAATTAAAAGACTCAATTCATTTATTTTATTATTTATAATTGAAACTTCTGCTTCAATCTCTTTCCTAAACTTTTGCTTCTTTTTAATTTTCTTATCTAAATTTTGCAGTTCAATTTTAATCTCTAACACTCTAGAATTAATTGATTTAGCATCAACTTCACCTTCTTCATTATTTGCATCCTTTTCAACTTTGTCTAGTACTTTCTTTATTGCTCTAATATCTTCTGAACGATGTCTTGAAACACTATCAAAATATTTTGCTTGCCTGACAGCCTCTTGCCTAGCTTTATCTAACTCTGGTGAGTTAAAGTATTTGTTAAATAATTCGTATTGGACATCTGTTCCCTTATCACCATCATTCCATAAAATTGTTTTATGATCTTCGCCAAAAAATAATATTTCATTGACAAAGAAAATTAAATCATCAAATGGTAATCCTGAAGCCCTTTCAATATCATTTTCATATTTCTTTAGAAGAGAATCTTTCTTTTGGTCTTCATTTAAATTTTCATATTTTACTTGAGTAAGTACATCTCCTTCAACATTATAGTTATTAATTGAGTAGCTATTTAAAGTTATAGTTTCCAAACACCTCTCAACAGAGAATGAGTCATTCTTAATCTTAAAATCAATAGTGACTGTAGCTTTTGATTCGGTCTTTATGACCTCATCTTGCCTGTTCTTATAGTAATTAATTGGATGTAGTGTCCTCTTCTCAATTTTTCTATCCTTGTATGTTCTTGTAAAGTCAAAATCCTTTTTATAATGACCTATAATGGAATACTTAATTAAATTGACAAATGTAGTTTTACCCATTCCATTACCTCCAATTATAAGGTTCACACCATTTATAAAATCATATTCAAAATCTAAACCATTAGGGTAAAGAGTAAAGTTCTTAATTTTTATACTCTTTAAGGTTGGTAAAAAAATATTTCTCATTTTATCTAAACATTAGCCTGAAAGGGCAATTTACAAATAATATAATAATATTAGTCAGTAATATTTATACTAATTGAGGGAATCTAACTATTAATTTTATCTGTATTTGCAAAAAAAGAGAGGCAAAATTACCTCTCTCTTTATTTTTCAAATTATATATTACTTTTTATAGTTCCATCTGTAACCTCCCAAAGATTCTCTTTCTCCCCTACATACTCTTGATATAGAAGTTTTAGAAAGATTATTTTCTCTTGAAGCTTCAGAAACAGAATTATATTTTGCTAATACAGTTCCATCTAATAAACACTTCAAAACTTCCTTCTTCCTAGCGTCCTTTTGAGGCATGAATGGTTCTTTGTATTCATAACTCCAATAAAAACCTTCATACATTTTATTTACACTTAGACAGGCTCTAGAAATGTGCTGTTTTGTAACATTTACTTCTTTTCCTGCATCTTCTAAGCATTCATACTGTCCAAGAAGTTTTCCTGTAGTTATATCGTACTGATAAACTGTTTTTTTAAATCCTCCTCCAGAATCAGTATTGTAACCACTTTCTTTGGAGTCATACTGTAAAATATATACTTTTTCCTTTTGTGCTAATTCATCTGTAGAGTTTGCGGTATCAATTTGCTTCCAAGTGAAAGCATCAGCACCATAAGTGTTGATAGCTTCATGAAATTTATTGAACTCTCCTCTGTTAGCTCGCTCTTGATGATCTAACTTTCTTTGCTCAATGCTATTTGTTGTAGCACCAACATAAGATTCTCCTGTGAACTCATTTTGAGCTTTGTAAATTATGTAATTTTCTTCCTTCATTATATTTTCATTTATCATATTACCTAATATTAAAAATGTTCTTTTTTACCCTATTGAGGTATGAACTTTATGCTTTAAAATTATCCTATTCATTATTTCTGTTACTATATTCTTATCTGAAGCCTTGCAGTAAAGTGCATCATAAACATATAACACATAAATATTTAATCTATTCAGCTCTTTTATTATTGAGCTCATAATATTTACTTCTTTTTTAAATAGCCGCTTTGAGGTTATTTTGTAGCCATATCGCTTTTTATCTTGTATCAAATTTTTAAGCATTGTTTTTTCTCTATTAAAATAATATTGATACAGAGGACTTTTTTTCATATTAGCAACTTTTTTATTAAAAAATGAGAGATGCTCAATTTTAATTTCATTCAAAGGGAAATTCATTTCCTCTGCAACCTTTTGATGTGTTATTTGATACTGAGTACCTCCATAAATGAGCATTGCTATATTAGGGTGCAAAGCTTTAAAGTCTAGTTCTACAGTAGGCTCATCATCAATCTTAATCATTTTTCTTATCCATGACGGCATTAGATTAAAACTATCTACTACTCTTCCTCCAGAACTTTCTTTTCCTATTTTAGGTATCATATATTTATCTCCCGCTAAATACTTATAAAGTTTTATATTTTCTTCTACAAATGAGCGATTCTCCAAATTAGAATAATAGGATTTAGGTTTTTTATTTAAAAGAGTTAATAATTTTCTTTTTTTAGTCCTATATTTTTCTTTGACTAATTTTTTTCCTTGCTTTTCAATATCTTCATCAGTAGGTAAAATAACCTTTGGATATAAAGCTATTAGATTATACCCTATAGGGTTTTTAAGAGCAGTAGCTATATCTTTATTATGTTTTTCTTTTCGCTTTTGAATGTTATTTTCAAACTTGATATTATAAGATTTCAAATTTTGATTTATACTACTTGAATGCAACCTATACTGTTTGGAATAACTATCTTGTTGATAGGAGTCATTTCCATGTTGATTTTTTCTACACTCAATTATTGGCTCAGTAGAATCAGTAGAATAGGATAATGCATCAATAATTCTCTTATATATACGAGTATTATCTTTTCCCTTTTTAAATTGTTCATGCAATATTGTTGAGGATAAGCTTTTCCAATAATCATCTTCATTAAAAACCGTTGAAGTTAGAGTAGATATAAACATAAAACATTTCTCTATTGCAATTTCAATATCTGAGTCTATTGGCTTTAAAACTTTTTTAGGCAACCTTTTAACACGTCTTTTTAATCCTTTAGGGATTTTAATAGTTTTATAGTCTCCAAAAAATATCGGTAAAGTGACATTGTTTTCTTCCTCACTAAAAAGATAGTGACCACTTGTGTCACTAGTAAAATAAGGGTTTTTAGCAGTATCTACTTCCTGAGAGTAATCAGTAACATAATTGATAGTAGATATAGATTGGTTAGTTAGTATAAATTGATTAGATCTAGATATTTCTTTCTTCATCTTCTTTCTTCATATTTTTTGTCATTTAATACATTTAGAGTTAACGTTTTTTTTCTTTATTAACGCCCTAATACGTATTAATATCAGCAACTACCTAACTGATTTGTTAAAAAAAAATTTGAGGATAGTTTAAAATAAATATTAAGAATGGAGAGGCGTTCAAATGACGCTATAATTGAAGTCTTTTTGAATATTCCGCTTGCATTTTCTCTTATCATTTTACTCAAAATCAAATATTAATATACAAAAAATAATTGACATTTCCTAATATATATTGATATATCTTCAATAAAAATGTTAAAAAAATAAGAATAGAGCAATAAATGCATAGGATCAACCTGATTAGAAACAACACATTTTAAAAGTTAGTTGTTCATAATCTAAATTAATTGGAATTTTACTTTTCAAGAGAGTTTTTAAAGAATTAAGCCATCTCAAAATATTATATCAAATTTAATAGTATTAATCAATAAGGATATCAAAGTAATAGTAGAAGTACGCCATTCCTTTTATTATATAAACAGTCTTTAAATCATGAGTGATTTTAACCTCATCTACCATTACTTTTCGTCCTTTTTTTAACATTCCAACATCATGAATCACAGCCACTTTAAACGGGCAAACAAGTAACTTTAATATACTGTTCCAAGTCACAATATAAATCTCCTTAGAATTACTGTATTTCAATAATTCAACTAAGTCTTTGTCACTCATTATTATATATATTTTGATAGTTATTTTTTAGTATGATTTCTACATAATAGCTATGTATTATATTATGATGTAGAAATCTTTCGCCTGATTTTTAAGCTGATTTAGAATGTGAGTTGTGAACTCATGTGAATTACAGTTACGGTTTAAGAAGTTATCTATATAGCTAGATTTAGCAGAATTTGTAAATAGATTATATAAATTCCACAAATTAATTGTGCCATCAGAATTGCATTTAAAAGCATCATCATTGACATAATCTTTTACAATATTGCTTATTTGTGAATCTGTTAGTTTTAATTCAAATAGACTCATTTTATGATTCTTCTCTAAATTATGATACAACTTCATTTTACCAATAAGATGTGCGAATTGATACTCTGAAATATTGTAATTTATAAACTGCTTCATCTGCTCAATATGCTTCTGCTGACTATAATTTTGAAATAGTTTTAAAGTTTTATCTTTTAACTCATTAATACTACTAACTCTTAAATCATTTTTTAATCCATCTGTATTGATGCACAGATTCGTGCAAACCATATTTTTAAAACCAATGAAAATTTTGAATTTCTCAATGCTCTTTTTTGCATATAGATTTTGTTCTGAATAACTACGCACACCACCAATGGTTAACTTTAATTCTTGACCATTTATAACAGTTGCAATGTGTGGAATTTCAATTGTGAAAGCCATTCTTTCCCAATACTGTGTTTTTTCATGATCTAAAAGTTCTTTAACGGGCTTACCAATCGCACTTGGTGTTCTACCTTTAATTTGATGACTAACTCTAATCTCTGGTAATGAAATATCATTGTCTGAATAAACCGATTGCGCAACTGAATGCACAGTATCTATAAACTCAGAATGAGCAATTGTAGATTCTAAATCTTTAGCAAAACTTGGTATAATACAGTCCTTTTCTAAATGTTCTAAACTTACTTTTTCAGTATTGGCTTCTATAAAATTATTTGAAGTATTATTTATTACTTTTGAATGGTCTAAAACCATGTTTTGAATGTTGTTATTGGCTATCAATTCCATTGCTTTCTGTTTTTAATGGGTTTACAATTTCTTTTTGATCAATTAGTTGGCTATCTATAGTCTCTAATTCTTCTTTACGTTTTACTATTAGTGGTTTAATCTCTATTTGAACACTTGAATATTTAGTGTAAATGTGCTTTAAGCCATCTATAGAAGAGCAGCTTTCAATCTCTTTTCTAATTCGCTCTATTGATATACCTTCATTACACCAAGCAAGTAATTTCTTGCCTGTAGAAGCATTTATTACAAATTCTGGTTTATTAGTAAATAAGCCTGTTCTGTCTTTTGATGCTTTAGCTAAATGATTATCATTTATAAGCTCAAAATCTACGGTCAACTCATAGCTATAGCCTTCCCTAGTTATATCTTTTAAACCATGCTTAATAACTTTTGTTTTTCCTGAAGAATCTTTATCCATAGAATAATCCATTTTCTTTCTAACAGTAGTAATAACATGACATTTTGAATTTAAAATTGCATCCAAAAATGCTTGATGTCGAGGAGTCAATTTTGCCCAATCTTGGAATCTACCTCCTAATTGCTCATGGATTTGCAAACAGCCACCTTTTCCATTCCATTCATGAGTGATACTGTCAATAATAATAACTTCAATATTATCAGCATTTTCACACGTTTTAATAGCTTTTATATAGCGTTCTGGACTGAAAGGCTGTATTAAGGGTAAAACATTATAATTTCCTAAATGGGAGTATAAACTAGCGCTTCCATTTTCTGTATCAATTACAGCTATTTTTGACCAATCATTAGTAATTCCGTAAGCTAATAACAATGCACTATAACTCTTACCAAATCCACTTGCTCCACTTAACCCAAGTTTTAATTTTACTTGGTGGCGTTTTGCTTGTTGTAGTTTCATATCTAATTTATTTATAGGTTATATAATTTGAAAAGTGAGACTATATAAATCGCTTATATAGACAAAAAAAGCCCTAACCTAGATGGTTAGAGCTTAAGTATTTTTTTAAGTTAGTTTGATGTTCTAAAACACCTCTTCTGTTTCAACTACATTATTCTTTATAATAGTTTCAGATTCATCTATATACTCATAACGATGTGTAAGTGAAATAACTTCCCCTGTTTCTTCAATTGTATATTCGTATGGTTCTACTTCTACTTTCTGAATACTTCCTGTTAAGTCTGTTCCAATAAGGGATTCACATACAGCTTTATTAAAAGTACACGCTACTCTTGCTGTTCTTGCCGTTAAATAAGTTCTGCCTGTTTCTTGACTCTTTACAGCTTCAACTCCACCTTGAACTATTAACGTACAGAATTCTTTGCTATCATCTGTTTGATAGACTTTAAAATCAATAATTTTTACCATAGTATTATAAATTATTTGGTTAAACGAAGATTGTGGGCTACTAACCCAATTCCTATAAAGAGTGGGGGTGTTTTGTAGGTTCCTCATAAATATGATATTCTCAAATAAAATATTGGGGGGGATGTTTTTTTAAAAGAATACTTTTCCAAATAATAATGAAGTTGACTGAAAAAAATTGAAAAAATTTTACACTAATTTTTCAAAATAGTTCCATCTTCAAATACAATTTTGCTAGGGACAAACAGAATAATTAAATCACTGTAATTATTTTTTAAAGTTGACTCTATGGAACTAGAAACATTTAACCTTAAATCGTGTGGATTACTACTGTAGGTATTTATAGCTCTTATATTCCAATTATCAAGACTAGAAGCTTTTAATGGATTAGGAACTATATTTTGATTCAAAACTGAAGAATTAATATCTGTAGATAAAACATTATCCATGTTTTTGTTGTTAACGTATAATATCCCTTCAAAATATTTTATATTCTTTGATGAGACATTTTTAAATTCAAGATTAAAACCTATTGAATTATCGTAGAAAGTTATTGGTCTTTTAAAATCATATATACATCTTATTATATTATATATTTGATCATCATACTTTAATCTAGTTAGTCTAAGGTTTTCAATTTCTTGATAATATTCATCTGCTAAAAATGTCAATTGATCTAAATCAAAACTCTCATAAAATAAACTATCTAAAACATGGTTATCGAGACCATAATCATTAGTTGTCTTTATTCTCTTTAATCTTTGAGGAGTATACGGGTTGTGGTTATCATTCTTAAGTAAAAAAGCCTTTAGCGTTCCCTTTTCTTCACTATGTTTATTGATATTAGCTAATGATTTATTAGCATTTCTAATTGAAATATTGTTGAAGTATAAATTAAATTTTATTCTTATTGAGTCACTTATAATAATATTTGAATCATCTAAATATTCAAACTTAAATTTATTCTTATTTTGATTTTCCTTTTGACAACTAAAAACTAGTAAACTGATAATAAACATCTTTAAAATAACTCTCATAAAACTTGTTAGTTTAAGCTCTACGAGGTTCCAATAGAATTGTTTATAAATTGATTGAAAAGAAAAAAGGTGTGAACCTCTTGCCTTAGTGTCAGCAAAATCAGAAGTTCCGCCAGAAACTTTAACCATACCAACAGCAAAGAGATAACACACCCATTATGAGTGTGCATCTGCTCTAACTGCTCCTATAGTTAAATATTGAAATCTGGCGGATTCCTGATTAAGGAGACTTTTTAAGCAAACACTTAATTTCTATGTCTTATGATAATTATATCACTTTGTAAATGTAGCTATTTTTTTAATTTATTATTCAATTTGTTCATTTCTTCACTAACTTTCTTTTGTACTATTTTCCCATAATGAGCCTGTGTAATATTCATACTAGAATGTCCTAATAATTCAGATACTATTTCCATTGGCACATCATTATATAACAATACAGTTGTAGCAAAAGTTTTTCTAGCAATATGCGTAGTCAAATTTTTCTCAATTCCTAGAATTGAAGCAATTTCCTTTAGGAAAGAGTTATATTTTTGGTTACTTATTCTTGGAAATACATAATCATCTTCATCATAGTAATTAATAATTTCTAATGCTTTTGGCAGTAACGGAATTGATAAATCTTTCGAGGTTTTAACCCTTTTAGTTTTTATCCATTTATTACCATCAAATCCATTAATAATATGATTGTGTTTTAGATTCATTAATTCTATATATGGTAAGCCTGTATAACAACAGAATACAAATAAATTCTTCACAAACTGAAGTCTAGTTTGACTGAATTTATACTTTTCCAATAAGTCTAATTCATCCTTGGTCAAAAACACTATTTCTTTCTTTACTCTTTTAGCCTTAAATAGCATAAATGGGTCTTTATCCAAATAGTTTTCTGCAACTGCAATTCTAATAGGTTTTCTAAACCTCTGAATTACTTTGTTTATAGTAGCTTGACCTAATTTCCTTTCTGTTTTTAAATAATATTCAAAATCAGTTAAAAATTGTTGTTTCAAATCTTTCAAAGGATAATCTATTGATTTGTATTTCCATTTAATAAAGAATTTCACATCTCTTTTTACGTGTTCAAACTTTTTCCAAGTTTTCTTCTCAATATCAATCCCTACAAGCTTTTCTAGCTTGTTTAAGTAGCGATCAAAGTATTCAACAGTATTGTACTCTTTATTATCTTTTTCGCCTCTGTAAAGCCTGTATATATCATTTACATCAAAAGATTCTTTTTTAACTTGAAGCATTAAAAAAGCCTGATTAAATTTTGTCTTAATCAGGCTTAATTGAGTATTTATTAATTTACTACTTGGATCAGGTGGTTTAACAACTTGTTGCTTACTATTCCAATGTTTAGGATTCACAAATTGTCCTGTGCTAAACGTTTTCCTTTGTTTATTGTATGTTATTCTACAATAAATAGGAGCTTTCTTGTCTTTCCTTATCCTACTCGAAGATAAGATGTATAATATATTTATTTTATGTGTATTCATTGATTTTATAAGTATCTGATATTGTGTTAAATAATATGCAACCTCTAAATTTAAAACTGCAACCTTTTTTGCAACCTCTTTTTAATCATTTCTGAGAAATTACAGAAAAGTATAAGTGCATGTGAAAATTGGCTAAATAACTTGGAAAGATGGCGGTTACGGTAAAATTAGGGCACAAAAAAAGCCTTACATTTCTGTAAAGCTTTTGCAAAAAGTGGTCCCACTTGGGCTCGAACCAAGGACCCTCTGATTATGAGTCAGATGCTCTAACCAGCTGAGCTATGGGACCAATGCGGGTGCAATATTACTATTTTTTTTAATTCCGAAAAAATTTAAATTGCATTAAATTATTTCTTGGCACAACTCTATGAGCGTACCATTGGTTGATTTTGGGTGCAAAAAGACCACTAATTTATTATCTGCCCCTTTTTTAGGCGTTTCGTTTAACACTATAAAACCTTCACTTTTAAGCCGTTCAACCTCAGCGTGAATGTCCGTTACATCAAAAGCAATATGATGTACGCCTTCCCCTTTTTTAGCAATAAACTTCGCAATAGGACTGTCTTCACGAGTAGCTTCTAAAAGTTCTATTTTGCTTTCACCAAGTTGAAAAAAAGATGTTTTTACACCTTCACTTTCTACTTCTTCCATTTTGTAATGTTCTTTGTTGAATAACTTGGCAAATAATTGGTTGGATGCCTCAATGTCTTTGACTGCAATTCCAATATGTTCTATTTTATTCACGTTTTTATGTAATTTAATTGTCAACTACCGTTATAAATTAGCTCTATAAGCATGAAAAATAATATTTTAGACAAGCTTTGAGCAGTTAAATCTCAATTATTGCCTAAAGTTATTGCAATTCAGTAGTAATGTCAACGTTTTGTGGTGTTATTATTATATTTTTGCAGATTATGAGTGATATCGAAAGTAACAGACAGAAAAAAATAGCAGGTGTTTTACAAAAAGATTTGGTAGACATTTTGCAAGGTGCAGCAAGAAGTGGTGGATTAACGAACGTTATTATTTCAGTAACGAAAGTTAATGTTACGGTAGATCTTTCTGTAGCCAAAGTATATTTAAGTATTTTTCCACATAATAAAGGAAAAGAATTGCTAGAAGGAATTCAGTCGAATGCACCTTTAATTAAGCACGATTTAGCGCAGCGTGTTCGACACCAATTACGTAAAGTGCCTAATTTGACGTTTTATGTAGATGATTCTTTGGAATACATTGAAAACATAGAAAAGTCGCTAAAAGGCGAAGAAAACCCAATTGAAGACCCTGATTTATTAGATAAAAGAAAGAAATCCTAGTTGAAATTTCCTTTATACATAGCCAAGCGTTATATGCTCTCTAAGAGTTCGCAAAACGCCATTAATATTATCAACATCGTTACGAGTGTCGTAGTTGTGATTGGTGCATTGGCTTTGTTCATTGTACTATCAGGATTTGCAGGATTAAAAACCTTTAGTTTGTCATTTAGCAATGATTTTGATCCAGATATTAAGATTGAAGCGGCAACCGGAAAGTCTTTTCACGTAAGTGCACAACAACTCAAAGAATTACAAGAAATTCCAGAAATTGTATCGTTTTCCCAAGTGGTAGAAGAACGTGTGGTATTGGGTTTAAAAAACAAACATCATATTGCAAACATTAAAGGTGTTGATCAATACTTTAGAAAGGTCAATGCCATGGACAGTATTATGTTTGTAGGAAATTGGATGGATCCAAATGAATATGATAGTGCCGTTGTAGGTATTGGTATTTCTAGACTTTTAGGCTTGATTGCAGGTGATTATAGTGGTTTGCTCGAAATTATAGTTCCGAAACCAGGCACAAAAAGCATTACAAGCAGTTCTAAAAACCCGTATGAAAAAATAAAAGTTATAACTAGAGGTGTGTATCGTATTAATGAAGATTTAGATGATAAATACGTATTTACCAACCTAGAATTAGCACAAGAATTACTTGAATTTGAAGTAAACCAAATAACCAATATCGAATTTGATTTACTTCCAGAAAGTGATGAAGTTGCTGTAAAAGAAAAAATTTCTAGCGTTTTTAATGATGAAGTTATTATTAAAAATAGAATTGAGCTAAACGATGCATTGTACAAAATGCTGAATACCGAAAATTTAGCGATTTACTTGATTTTTACACTGGTATTGATTCTTGCCTTGTTTAATGTTGTTGGTGCTATTGTCATGATGATTTTAGACAAACGCAGCAATATGAAAACGCTGTTTAGTATGGGAACAACCGTAAAAGATATAAAGCGCATTTTCTTTTATCAAGGAATTATTATTACCACTTTGGGTGGATTGTTAGGAATTATACTTGGCGTGATTGCTGTATATCTACAATTGCAGTTCAAAATATTTTACATTACGTCAACCTTACCCTATCCTGTGGAGTTAGAGTTTATGAATTGCGTAACGGTATTTTTAACCATTACCATTTTGGGCATTATAGCTTCGTACTTAGCAAGTAAAAGAATTACAAAAGACTTTATTGCGAATTCTTAGGTGTTAGACTGCTATCGCTTAGATTCAGCTTTGCCTTTTAGACTTGTTCCTGTGAAGACAGGAATCTTTTAGACTTGCTTCGCTTTTAGATTGTTAGATTTCTTGGAAACGTCATAGCGAACAACGTGAAGCTATCTTTTTCTAAAGTAACGGATTATTTCGTCATGCTGACTCGTAATAACGTATCAAAATAATTCAAAAGGTTTTACACAAATTGATGATCTCCAAACTTCTCGTTTACCTCATCCAATACTTGAAAAACACCTACAGAATCATCGGTAGTGACCAAACGTTGTCTGTATTCTTTAAAATGCGGAATTCCTTTGAAATAGTTTGTATAATGTCGTCTCGTTTCAAACACACCTAAACGTTCACCTTTCCAATCAATAGACATTTGTAAGTGACGGCGTGCTGCATCTATACGTTCCTCCATGGTTGGTTTTGCTAAATGCTTGCCTGTTTCAAAAAAGTGTTTTACTTCTCTAAAAAACCAAGGATACCCAATACTTGCACGACCAATCATTGCGCCATCTAAACCAAATTTATCGCGCATCAACATGGCTTTTTCTGGAGAATCTACATCACCATTTCCAAACACCGGAATGTGCATACGCGGATTGTTTTTCACTTCTGCAATTGGATGCCAGTTGGCTTCTCCTTTATACATTTGTGCACGCGTACGTCCATGAATTGCAATAGAAGCACAACCAACGTCTTGCAAACGTTCGGCAACTTCAACAATTTTGATTGTATTTTCATCCCAACCCAAACGAGTTTTCACCGTTACAGGTAATTTGGTATGTTTTACCATGGCTTCTGTCAAGGAAACCATTAGATCAATATCTTTTAAAATTCCTGCACCTGCGCCTTTGCTAACGACTTTCTTTACAGGACAACCGAAGTTAATGTCTATAATATCAGGATTTGATTTTTCGACAATCTCAACTGACTTTAACATCGAATCTAAGTTTGCACCAAATATTTGAATACCTACAGGGCGTTCCTTTTCGTAAATGTCAAGCTTCATGGTACTTTTCGCAGCATCGCGAATGAGTCCTTCTGAAGAAATAAATTCTGTATACACAACATCTGCGCCTTGTTCCTTGCATAATGCTCGGAATGGCGGATCACTTACATCTTCCATTGGTGCTAATAGCAATGGAAAGTCTGGTAATTCTATGTCTCCTATTTTAACCACAATACGTTATTCTATAAAGATTCGGCAAAGATACATGAAAAATTGTAACGTAGTAAGTTACTCTTTCAAACGTTCTTGCTCAGCAGAAGATTTTGTGCGCTGATTGGTTTGTAGTTTTGTATTTCCGAAGTTGTAACGGAAGCCTAAACGGATGGTTTGTAAATCATAATTTGCACGGTAAAAACTGTTTTGATTAAAATATTGAACAGTGTTTGTAAGTTCTTGACCGTTTAAGATATCATTTACAGTTAAAGAAATCGTAGCTTTTTTGTTCCAAAGTGTTTTACGTAATGATAGATTCAGTGAATTTCTTGAAGAAACCTCTGAAAACCCTAAAACTACTGGTGATAAGTATAAAAAAGAAACATTTGCAGTAAGGCTTTGGTCTTTTAAGAATGTAAAATTATTATCAATCGAAGTATAATTTGCCCATTTTTGTTGCGTTACACGAACATTTTCTGCTGTTGTAAATGTATCTTCATTGTTATAAAAAGATGTAGTGATAGAAGCATCCCAATTATCTAGCACTGAGAAATAAGTAATGAAATCTATTCCATAATATCGATTATTATCTACATTAGAAGGAATGTATTGTAGAATATTATTAACATTATCTTGAATTGTTAGTTGATAAATTTCACTTTTATTGTAAATATAAAAAGCTTCAATAAAAAACTTACTGTTTATTTCTGTTCCTATTTTATAGCTATTAGCAATTGAAGGTTGTAATCGCGGATTCCCCGTTACAAACGAAAAATCGTTAAAATTATATCGGAACGGATTCAAATCATCAAAACTTGGTCGTTGAATTCTTCGACTAAAGTCTGCATAAATATTGACTTTTTCTGATACTTTATGACTGATATACGCCGTTGGAAACAATTCAAAGTAGTTTTGTGTATTTATTTGATTGGTCCCAAGTGAATTTCCTTTTATTTCTGTCTGCTCTCCTCTAAATCCAACTTTCAAGCTCCAATTTTCCCAACTTTTTGCGTAACTAACATATCCTGCATAAATAGATTCATCATACTGAAATGTATCAGAATTGTCGGTATCTAGTATAGAAACTCCATTCTCTATATCAAACTGCCACAAATTACTTTTTGTTTCTATGTTTGCAACTTTTGCTCCTGCTTCAAAATTTGCTGTCTCGCTAATAGGCAATTCATAATCAGCCTGTCCGCTCAAAATATTCGTACGCTGATAGGCATTTGTAGTAAATGCTGTAGAAAAATCAGGATTGTCTACAACTGTATAATCTGTTGAAACATGTTGATCATCTATCTTATCGTAATCTGTATAATGTACATTTGCCGAAAGCTTCTCTCCTTCTTTTTCAAATTGATGTACATAATCTACATTTAAACCTAAATTGTGTTTATCTTGATTAAACCTATTAATTGCTATCAACGAGAAGTCTTCATTCGCCACAGTTTGATCGTCCACAACCGAATTGGTGAATGTATTTCGTTTCCAATACGGCAGATATAGCAAGTTTCCAGAAAAACTTAAGGTATTTTTTGCGTCTAATTCATAATCAATATTTAAATTTAAATTATGCTTATTTGACCATTCATTTCTATTGATAAGCGAATTCCAAATAGACGTAGTGCTTGTATTATCTAAATAATTAATGTGCTCATCATTGTCTCTATTGATCTTTGAGTGCGTATAATTATAGTTTGCAAAAATATTAAACTTCCCGCGCTTGTAAAATTGATTGATTCCTGCATTATAACGCGGAAAAACACCTTGTGTAAAGTTTCCATATACACTTCCATGATACCCTAAAATCAAGTTTTTATCCATCACAATGTTTAAAATTGTGCCACCTTGCGCATCATAACGCGCTGGTGGATTGGTAATTACCTCAACCGATTTTACCGTTTCTGCAGGTGTTCCTTCAAGCAATTGATAAATTTCACTTGCAGAAAGATGTACTTTTCGATCGTTAATATAAACCGTTGGTGTGCTATTTTTAATAGATAACGTATTGTTTACTACAATAACTCCAGGCGTTCTACGCAGTACTTCCCAAGTGTTTTCTTCGGTAAGCGCTGTTCCTTGAATATTGAATACCAAACGGTCAATTTCACGCTTTAGTACAGGTTTTTTATTTGTAATAGTAACTCCATCAAGCGCTTCCATATCTTTTTGAAGTACAATAGTTCCCAAATTCAAGTCTCTTGTTACTTCAATATCTTTACTATATGTTGTATAGCCTAAAAAACTAATGCTTATTGTATAATTTCCTGGAGTAATATTCTCAATTAAAAATGTACCCGAAGTTTCTGAAGAATTTCCTTTAATCACATCGCCGTTTTGAAGTAGTACAGCATTGGCAAAAGAGATTGCCGTTTCCGAATCGGAAGCAATCAATTTACCTGAGACTTGATACGTTTCTTGTCCCAATGCAGTAAAAAATGTAAAAAACACAATTAAACTTGTGATTTTTAGGTTCATGGCTATGGTTTGGTTAATTCGGCGCAAATATATTGATTTTTATTGAACGTAGAAAAAAAGCTACATCTATAATTAAAAAAACTTCGTATCTATATCTAAAACACGTGTATTTACCTAGTAAAAAACTATATTTGCAAATTATTAGCTATAGAGATAAATGAAGCACATTAGAAACTTTTGCATTATTGCACATATTGATCACGGAAAAAGTACATTGGCTGACAGATTGTTAGATTTTACTGGATCTGTAACTGAGCGAGAAAAGCAAGATCAATTATTAGATAGTATGGATTTAGAACGTGAACGTGGAATCACGATTAAATCGCATGCCATTCAAATGGAATATACACATGAAGGACAAGAGTATATTTTAAATTTGATCGATACTCCTGGACACGTAGATTTCTCGTACGAGGTTTCACGATCCATTGCTGCTTGCGAAGGTGCTTTGTTAATTGTTGATGCTGCTCAAAGCATTCAGGCACAAACGATTTCTAATTTATATTTGGCTTTAGAAAACGATCTGGAAATTATTCCAGTATTGAATAAAGTAGATTTACCAAGTGCCAATCCTGAAGAAGTAACCGATGATATTGTTGACTTGTTAGGTTGTGACCCAGAAGAAGTTATTCACGCAAGTGGAAAAACAGGTTTTGGTGTCGACAATATTTTAGAAGCTGTTATTAATCGTATTCCGCACCCAACAGGTGTGTATGACGAACCGTTACAAGCCTTAATTTTTGACTCTGTATACAATCCTTTTCGTGGAGTAGAAACGTATTTTAGAGTCATGAATGGTTCTATAAAAAAAGGACAACTTATCAAGTTTGTAGCAACTGGAAACGAGTACGGTGCCGATGAAGTTGGAACTTTAAAGTTAAATCAAGTTGTAAAGAAAGAAATTAAAACAGGTGATGTTGGATATTTAATCACAGGAATTAAAGATGCTCGTGAAGTAAAAGTTGGTGATACCATTACAGATGCTAAAACCCCAACAACCAATGCTATTGAAGGGTTTGAGGACGTAAAACCTATGGTTTTCGCAGGAATTTACCCTGTAGATACTGAAGATTATGAAGAACTTCGTAATTCAATGGAGAAGCTACAGTTAAATGATGCTTCTTTGGTATTTACACCAGAAAGTTCTGCCGCTTTAGGTTTTGGTTTCCGTTGTGGATTCTTAGGAATGTTACACATGGAAATTATTCAAGAACGTTTGGAGCGTGAGTTCAATATGACTGTAATTACGACAGTTCCTAATGTATCATACCACTCATTTACAAGAAAGAATCCAGACGAAATTGTCATTGTAAATAATCCTTCCGATTTACCTGATCCGTCAAGTTTAGATCGTGTAGAAGAGCCTTATATAAAAGCAACTATTATTACAAAATCTGACTTTGTTGGAAACGTAATGTCATTGTGTATTGAAAAACGTGGTTTAATTACCAATCAAACATATTTAACGACTGAACGTGTTGAGTTGACATTTGATATGCCTTTGGCAGAAATTGTATTTGATTTTTATGATCGATTGAAAACGGTTTCTAAAGGATATGCTTCATTTGACTATTCGCCAATTGGAATGCGTAAATCGAAATTAGTTCGTGTAGATATTTTACTGAACGCACAATCTGTTGATGCACTTTCTGCTTTAATTCATGCAGATAACGCATATAATATTGGTAAAAAGATGTGTGAGAAACTGAAAGAATTAATTCCAAGACAACAGTTTGATATTCCTGTTCAGGCAGCAATTGGAGCTAAAATTATTTCGCGTGAAACGATTAAAGCACTTCGTAAAGATGTAACTGCAAAATGTTACGGTGGTGATATCTCGCGTAAGCGTAAATTATTAGAAAAGCAGAAAAAAGGTAAAAAGCGTATGCGCCAAGTTGGTAATGTAGAAATACCTCAACAAGCGTTTATGGCAGTACTAAAACTGAACGACTAGAAGAAACAAATTATAAATATATAAAAGCGATTGTAAGATGATTACAGTCGCTTTTTTTGTTTTAGTAGAATAGTATTTAGTTGTTAATATTGAGAATTGAGAGGTTTTAAAACGTCATAGCGAACAACGTGAAGCTATCTGCTACTTTTGAAACAGGTTACTCCTAATAATGACGTTTCAAAAAGTCTAAAAATCTAAAAGAGAAGCGCATCTAAGAGATTCCTGCCTACACAGGAACAAGTCTAAAAGCAATGAGCAAAGCAAATAGCGGTCTAACATCTGTGAGCACTTGTGCTGAGCTTGTCAAAGTAAAACGAACTATTTCATTTCCGTTTCTTCTATATCAAACGGTTTCCCTAAGTATACCAGCTTCCAGTTTTCGCCTATTTCATCAACTTCTGTATTGTATGAAGAAATAATTTTAAGCTCTGCATTTTTATCTTTTATGAATAAAGGAATAATGTACTTATCTGTATTTGTAATTTCAATTAAGCTCTTATAATGTGCTTTATCATTAATTACAATTTCTTGAATTGAAGGATATTTTAAAGTCACTTCAGTAAGTGAATTATAATCATCAGTATGTGAAAACAAGCCTTCCTTCGGGTTGTTATTTTCGTCTAGCATTTCCTCTCGTGTTACCAATCGGAATGAGCCGTTTTCTCCAAATTCCTCTCCAAACTTATCAATAGCATACTTATTAATTCCAGAGTTTCCAGTAAGTGCCATTAAATAACCAACATCGTTCAATTCTATATTATCTGTCAATGTATTAGAATAAATATCTGTGCTAATGGCTTCTAAGCCTAGTTCTTTAGCTTTCGCGATATTCGTCTGATTGCTATCAATTAAAACCACATGTCGTCCGTTACTTTCTAAATAATGCCCTAATAATCGTGATACTTTAGAAGCGCCAACAATTAAAATTCCATCCGATTTTGTCAAAAACACACCAACTATTTTAGCAAATAATCGTGCTGTAGTTGCATTGAGTAAAACCGTTCCAAGAACAATCATAAATACCAATGGTGTAATATATTCGGCTCCTTCAACACCTTGTTTTACGAGTTTACTTCCAAATAATGAAGCTATTCCGGCTGCCACAATTCCTCGTGGTCCAACCCAACTTATAAAGAGTTTTTCATTTATGGTTAATTTTGATTTTGTAGTACTCAAGAAAACACCTAATGGTCGTATGACAAACACCACAATCAAAAATAAAACAGCCGTTTCCCAATTATAAAGCAATAGCAAATCGGCCATGTTTATATTTGCTGCCAGAAGTATGAATAATATCGAAATGAGCAATACACTCAGTGATTCTTTAAAGTACAGAATTTCTTTAATGCTTTCCAGTTTTCCATTCCCTAAAACCATTCCCATTACTACAACTGCCAATAATCCTGATTCATGTGCAAACGTATCTGAAGCTACAAAAACTAGTAATACAACAGATAACGTAACTACATTAAGTAAGTAATGTGGTATGAGCTTTTTATTAATGGAGAATGCTAATGCATGTGCAAAGGTAAATCCGAAGGTAGTTCCAAATAAGATGATCTTTCCGAATTCCATCAGTGCAATTTTTGTAAAACCGCTATCGCCTTCTACACTGATAAATTCAAATACCAAAACGGCAACTAAAGCGCCTATTGGATCAATTAAAATTCCTTCCCATTTTAAAACGGTTGAAATGTCTTTTTTTAACGGAATGTTTCGAAGAATCGGCGTAATTACAGTAGGTCCAGTTACAATGATTAATCCAGAAAATAAGAATGATAAATCCCAGCTCAATCCAAACACAAAATGCGCCACAATACCAGCGCCAAAAAATGTAATAGCTGAACCGAGCGTAATCAACTTCGTAATCACAGGACCCACATTTTTAATTTCAGAACGTTTCAGTGTCAATCCACCTTCAAACAAAATAATACTAATGGCTAGTGAAACAAAATAGAACAAGCTGTCTCCTGGAAACAGTCCTTTTTTACCATTCCATATTGGTTCAATCCACTTGGTGCCATCTTCTGAAAAATATTCTGCTGCAATTGGTCCAACTAATAAACCAATTAAAATTAAAGGCAGAATTGCTGGAATTTTAAACTTCCACGCAACCCATTGTGCCAATATTCCTAAAATAATAATTCCCGCTAATTCGAGCATGTATGCTATTTTTTGAGTTGAATTGTAAATTTAATAATTATAAACTTAACCTAAGTTAGATATCGTTATATTAAAAACTATTTCTCTTCACTATATTTTACCAAGATTCGAAGTTCGTTATACGAAAAATGAGCGCCTGCAATTTCTTTAAGTTCATTTAAGCTTTCAAACGTATTTTTTTTGATGATTTCTAGTCCTTTAGCCACTTTTTCTTCTGATAGTATTTCGGTAATATCTATAATTCCTTCGCCAACATAGTGTCCTAAATGCCCAAAAATTGTAGAAGCAGCCAAAGCTCGTTTTTCTGCAATTTCTTCAATGGAGAGACCTTCTTTAAAAAAATCGAACGAAATTTCTTTGGTGTTTTTCTTCTCAACTTCAATAACGACTTCTTCTTGTTTTGGCGTCAAATTATTTTTAGAAGCATACTCATTTATGATTTCTAAAATTTCTTCACCGTATTTTTCTACACGTACTTTGCCCATACCGTGTACTTTTTTGAGTTGTTTAGAAGTACTTGGTAATAATTCGCACATTTCAAATAATGATTTTTGAGTAAATACTTGAAATGGTGGTATATTTTCAGAGCTAGAAATACTCAATCTAAACAATCGTAAGTCTTCAAATAATTCTTCGTGTTTAGTAGAGGTTGCTATTTGTCGTTTTACAACCTTAATTTCCGAAACTTCTAGGATGGAATTTGCGCGTATTTTTAAATAATTCTCTGTTGAAAAGTTGTCTGATAACGCTTCTAAAATTTTAGTTTTAATTGCCAATTTATCTTCTAAATCCTTCAATTGTCTTTCAATATCTTTTGATACGGCTTGATTGTCCGTTGTAAACGTAAACGTACTTAAAACAGTTGCTATATTTTGTTTGGTTTGATCTTTAAAATACGCAATTGCTTTTTTAAAACGCGCTTGAATGGTAGCATCTTGTTCTGGGTTTTCAACTGTTTTTGCTAAAGATTCCAATTGATTTTTGAACGAATTGTTAATCTTCAGTAAAGGAGTAATTCCTTGTTCTTTAATAGTTTTAAGTGGTTGCAGAATATTTCCGGTAAGTGTATTTGTATTTTTGTAATAAATATCGATCAGCCTTTTTATTGGATGCAAAAATGAATAGTAATCAAATACTTCACTCATTAAATCTAACTGATATGCTTTTTTAGCAGCGGTTAAATCAGCTTCGTTTGGCTCGTTTTCTTCTAATTGTTCTGTAAATGTATTTACAGTAGTATCACTAATAATACTCGCGGCTTTTATAGGTGTTTTTAATACTATTCCTTCTAAAGTTTTACATCTACTTAGCGCTACATATGTTTGTCCGTGTGCAAAAGAAGCTTCGGCATCGATAATAGCTTTATCAAACGTTAAACCTTGACTTTTATGAATGGTGATTGCCCACGCCAATCGTAACGGAATCTGCGTATATGTTCCCTCAACAGTATTAGATATTTCTTTTGTTTCTTTATTGAGTGTGTATTTTATGTTTTCCCAAGTTTCATAGGTTGCTTCAATGATATCATCTTCTGAACATTTTACAGTTATTGCATCTTCATCCAAATGAATTACAGTACCGATTTTTCCATTGTAATAACGCTTTTCAAGTGAACTATCATTTTTAATAAACATGACTTGAGTTCCTTCTTTCAGTACTAAATTTTCACTATTTGGATATATTTTTTCATTAAAATCACCCGAAATGTTAGCAACATATTCCCTTTCGTTTGTATCTAAATTGTCTAATTCTTTTTGGTTGATAGCATCTGCACGATTATTATGTGTTGTGAGTGTAATGTAGCCATCTTCTTTTGTGGGATTAAAATCTGGCTGATACTGTTTATTTAAAATTTCAGCGGAAGCGTTAGAAAGTTTATTATTACGAATTTCATTAAGAATCCCTATAAATTTTTGATTTTGCTGTCGATAAATATATTTTAGTTCAATAGCTAATATTGCTGCTTTTTGATACGCAATACTGCTAAAAAAATACGCCGTTTTATAATAGTCTTTCAATAACTGCCATTCATTTGGACGCACCACTGGCGAAAGTTGTTGTAGATCGCCAATTAATAATAATTGTACTCCGCCAAAAGGTTTGGTGTTATTTTTATACCTACGCAATACCTCATCTATACCATCTAAAACATCGGCGCGCACCATACTAATTTCATCAATAATAACAAGATCTAAGGATTTTATAATATCGATTTTGGTTTTGCTAAATTTACGTTGAACTGTAGTGTTTCTACCCGTAGCACTTGGAATAAAAGGTTCAAACGGCAACTGAAAAAATGAGTGAATAGTTACTCCTTTTGCATTAATTGCAGCAACACCTGTTGGCGCTACTACCACTAATCGTTTTAATGATTCCGCCTTTATTTTGTGTAAAAAAGTAGTTTTTCCTGTACCAGCTTTACCCGTTAGAAATAAATTTCTATTCGTTTTTTCTATAAAATTAAATGCTAAGTCTAGTTCTTTGTTGGTTCCCATGAGACATTTCTTGCTTTAAAGGTAAAAAATAGATTGTATAGGTTTGTGTTGCATTTGTACTGCTTTGTTTGACACGCTCTTTAAAAAACTAAATATATAAGAATTCAGTTATATAAAAC
This sequence comes from Kordia sp., assembly GCF_050633145.1. Classification (GTDB taxonomy): domain Bacteria; phylum Bacteroidota; class Bacteroidia; order Flavobacteriales; family Flavobacteriaceae; genus Kordia. The sequence continues at coordinate 153,029 of NZ_JBOEFY010000020.1, forward strand.
TTACGTTAATATGTTATTTCAAACAATGAACAAATTTTGATTTATTTTCGGTTAAAAACAAAAAGTTAAGACAAGTTCAATATGATTTTAGCTTAAGACCTATGAAGTTTTCAAAAAAAGCCTATCTTTCAATTCTAATATTTAGAAACTTATCATTTTTGCATCTGAAACCTTTTCACATTATCGGAATTGGGGTTGCTTTTTCTCCTAACTTAAAAGCCAATATTAACGAATCGGCAAGACTAGCATTAAGTTTTGAGGCTACACTTGTTTTAATACACGTTGGCGAAAAATCGGCTCAAAAAGAAAAAGAACTACAAGAAATTTTACAACCTTTTGCGGCACAAAACCTTTCGTATGAGCTTGTATTTAAAACAGGAGATCCTGTCAATGTAATTTTATCAATAAGCGAAGAAAAAAAGGTCGATTTGCTAATTTTAGGAGCTTTACAACGAGAAAACTTTGTAAAATATTATGTAGGTTCTATTGCAAGAAAAATTACACGAAAAGCAAAATGCTCTGTATTATTAATGATTAAACCATCTGTAGAACGAGTTCCTTGTGAACACATTGTTGTGAACGGATTGCAAAATCAAAAAACAGAACAAACAATAGCTTCCGCATTTTATGTAGGACATAATATAGGTGCTGAAAAAATTTCTATTGTAGAAGAAATAAGACAGCAAGAAATTGCCGTTGCTATTGATGACGATAAATCACTTCGAAAAGCAAATTTGAAAAAAGAGCGCATTCGTTTACGTGAAGAAAATCGTATTAAAAAAATTGTGGCAGAAATCCCAGAAGAGCATATTGAAAATATTTCCATAAAATCACAACCTATTTTTGGAAAACGAGGCTATTCAATTGGCCACTACGCACAAGTAGTACGTGCCGATTTATTGGTAATGAATGCAGCTCCCAAGATGACTTTTTGGGATCGTTTGTTTCCCCATGATATCGAACATATTTTAACCGAATTACCAACCGATGTACTAATTATTCAATGACGCCAAAAAAAGATAGCCTTAAAGATTTTATAAAAACATTACCTAAAAATATATTTTCTGGCTTTGTAGTTAGCCTCATCGCACTTCCACTTGGTTTGGGATTGGCAATGGCTAGTAAAGCTCCACCAATTGCTGGTATAATTACTGCCGTTATTGGAGGATTAACAGTATCTATTTTAGGAGGAAGTAATGTCACTATTACTGGACCTGGAAATAGTTTGGTTGGCGTTGTAGCTGGAGCAGTATTGTTTTTTGCAACGCAAACAGGTTTAGAAGGTGAACTTGCTGCCCAACAAGGCTATTTTATCGTATTGGCAGCAATTATTTGCTCAGGAATATTACTATCTATTTTAGGTTTCTTGCGCATGGGAAAGTTAGCCAATTTCTTTCCTTCTTCTGCAATTCAAGGAATGCTAGCTGCAATAGGATTGATAATTTTGGCAAAATCAACACATACCATGTTGGCAAATCAAGATGCAACAGGTGTTTCTTTAGCTATTGGAGATTTTACATTATTTGAAGAAGGCAGTGTTTTAGGGCTTTTGTTTGGAATTCCAAAAACAATTATTGGTGCCTTTTCTTATGACAATCCAGGACTTACTTATGCAGCTATTGCGGGTGTTTTGGGTTTAATTATTATGGTATTTTATTCGAAAATTAGAAATAAATATTTACAACTGATTCCAGCTCCAATGTGGATCGTTATTTTACCAATTCTATTTAGTTATTACTATGAATTGGTTTTACAGCAACCTAATCCAATTGATCCTGGATATATGATTTCCAATATTCCAGATTTTAACGCTATTGTCAACAATTTACCAACCGTAGATTTTAGTCATATTGCAACTCCTGCGTTTTGGTCAATTGTCATTTCGCTTACGCTTATTGCAAGTATAGAATCATTGCTAAGTATAAAAGCTGTAGACAAGCTAGATCCTGAAAAAAGAAGATCTAATGTAAATAGAGATTTAAAAGCCTTAGGTTTGGCTACCGTTGGAAGTGGATTTTTAGGTGGACTGAATGTTGTTACTGTAATAGCGCGTAGTTCTGTAAATGTAAATAATGGTGGAAATAACCGCTCTTCAAACTTCTTTCATGCCTTCTTTTTAATGCTATTTATTGCATTATTTAGTACACAACTAACTCGAATTCCCTTGCCAGCATTAATGGCAATTTTGGTATTTACAGGGTACAAATTAGCCTCTCCAAATGTTGTTAAAAAAATATTTTCTATCGGAAAAGAGCAATTAATTATTTTCTTTGTTACACTCATCATTACACTTAAAGTGGGATTAATTCAAGGAATTCTACTTGGAGTATTGACAACGTTTATTATCCATATTATTATCAATAAAAGTTTTTCATTATTCTTTAGAAATTGGTTAAAACCAAATGTATTAATGTTTAAAGAAGAAGATGGAAATTATTTTGTAAGTGTAAAACATTTCTGCAGCTTTCTTAATTTTTACAAACTAAAAGATAAATTAGACGCAATTCCTGAAGATAAAGATGTAATTGTCGATTTTTCTATGTGTGAGTTTGTAGATCATACCGTGATGGAAAACCTCAACAATTACCAAGAATTATTTGCCAAACGTGGCGGACATTTTGAAGTTATTGGTCTTGATATGCACGGAACAGATTCGGAACATCCTTTTGCACTGCGACGTATTATACCAATTCCTAACTTGCTATCAAATCTTACAAAGCGACAAAAAACAATTGAAGAACTTTCTGTAGATTATGAATTAGTTTACGAATCCAATAAAAATAAAGACATTCACTTTTTAGAAGATTTTCTATTTTTTAGAACCAAACAAATCAACCATACATACAATCAACTTACAGGTGGACATGACTCCATTCGTTTATTCGATTTAGAGTTTTCTGAAGGAGAATTCATTGCCAAAGAAGTAGTGCGTACTACGATGATGTATGTATCTTTACCTGAACTAATTCCAGAGTTCACCTTAGACCGTGAAGGATTTTTAGAAAAAGTATACGGTTTTGCAGGTTTTCAAGATATTCCGATAGACAATCATACCGATTTTTCCAATCGTTTCTATTTATTAGGTGAAGATACTAAAGGAATTCAATCATTTTTTAGCGACGAATTGGTACACTTCTTTGAAAGCAATCCATATTATCATGTAGAATCGAACGGAAAAGCCTTATTAATTTTCGGAAAAGAACGCTTGGCAAACATCAAAGAAATCAAATTCGTTTATGATTTTGGTAAACGTTTAAAACATGTGCTTCATACCGAAGAAGCAACTATATAAAATGAACACTCAATAAGTAATAGAATTACAGAAAAGACTTTTCAACTATAAATCTTCAAAATATAGCGACTCTTTTCTTAATAAAACCTTAACAATTACTCATTTTTGCTTCGGTTTTGTTATTTTGCGAGATAAAATTAGAAATAACCTTTATGAAGCTGTATCCAATTGCTGCTGGAAACTTTAAATTAGATGGTGGCGCCATGTTTGGCGTAGTTCCAAAATCCTTATGGCAACGTACCAATCCAGCAGACGCTAATAATATGATCGATATTGCTGCGCGTTGCTTGTTGATTGAAGATGGAGATCGACTCATTTTAGTTGATACAGGCATGGGAAACAAGCAAACGGACAAGTTTTATGGTTATTATCACCTTTGGGGCGATGATTCTATTGAAAAATCACTCAAAAAATACGGTTTCCATAAAGATGATATTACAGATGTGTTTATGACGCATTTACACTTTGACCATTGCGGCGGAAGCATTCAATGGAATAAAGATAAAACTGGTTATGAACCTGCGTTTAAAAATGCACGTTTTTGGAGCAATGAAAATCACTGGCAATGGGCAACAATTCCTAACAGACGTGAAAAAGCTTCATTTCTAAAAGAAAACATCATTCCGATGCAAGAAAGTGGTCACCTCAACTTTATTGCACAACCAACACTAGATATTTTACAAAAATCGGCACTTGGTTTTGATGTCTTTTTTGCAAACGGTCATACCGAAAAACAGATGATTCCTATGATTCATTACAAAGGAAAAACGATTTGTTTTATGGCAGATTTACTACCAACGGTTGGACATTTACCAATTCCTTTTGTTATGGGGTATGACACAAGACCTTTATTAACTTTAGACGAAAAAGAAAAATTTCTAAAAATGGCAGCAGATAATAATTTTTATCTCTTCCTTGAACATGATGCACATCATGAAATCATCACAGTAAAACACACAGAAAAAGGCGTACGGCTCAATGAAGTACATACCTGTAACGATATATTTTAAACCCACATTTACACATTAAAAACTAAAATAATGAAATTTATAAAACCCTCAATTTTTGCTGCATCGCTGCTCGTTTTAGCAGGTTGTGGTAGCACAACAGCTCCCATTTTATCAACTCCTATTGAAAACATAGATACAACGCCTTTAAAAGAGCGTTCGCTTACTAAAGAAGAACTCAAATCTTGGGGACACAAAGATTTAGTTGCAGATACCATTCCTGGAATGAGTGTTGACAAAGCATACGCAGAAATCATTAAAGGAAGAAAAGGGAAGAAAGTCCTTGTTGCCGTTTTAGACTCTGGAATTGATATTGATCATGAAGATTTAGATGGTGTTATATGGACCAATTCAAAGGAAATTGCAAACAACGGAAAAGACGATGATAACAACGGATATATAGATGATATTCACGGTTGGAACTTTTTAGGTGATGCGTATGATGAAAATCTAGAAAAAACACGTATTGCAAAAAAAGGAACAAGTCATCCTGATTATGCAGCAGCAAAGGCTGAAATTGATGAAGAATATCAAGAAGCTGTTGGTATGAAAACACAGATGGATCAAATTGCTTCACGTATAATAAATGCCAATGCAGCATTTAAGAAATACTTTAAAAAGGATAATTATACTTTAAAAGAAATTAATGCCATTGAAGCACCCGATGAAGCTTTAGGAGAACATATTTTTATTGCAAAACGTATTTTAAGTAGTGGTCGATTTGAAAACTTAAATGAAGTTGAAGAAGAAATTAAAGATAATATTGAATCTATTACAGAACGTTTAAACTATCATTTAAATACAAACTTTAATGGTAGAACTACTGGCGATGATCCATATGACATTACAGATACTAACTATGGAAACGGAAATGTAAAGCATGTTAAGAAAAGTGAAGCACACGGAACACACGTAGCCGGAATTATCGCTGCTGAGCGTAATAACGGAGTCGGAATGAATGGTGTTGCAAATAATGTAGAAATTATGGCAGTACGTATGGTTCCTAATGGTGATGAATATGATAAAGATGTTGCCTTAGCTATTCGTTATGCGGTAGATAATGGTGCACAAATTATCAATGGAAGTTTTGGTAAATATTTTTCTCAAAACAACGAATGGGTTCGTGATGCAATCGCTTACGCCGGAAAAAACAATGTGCTTGTTATAAAAGCAGCTGGAAATGAAAACATAAACTTAGACACTAAAGCTGTATATCCAAACGATCAAACACCTACTGGAACAGAAGTATCTGATACGTTTTTAACAGTTGGTGCATTACAGAACAAATACGGTTCGCAAATGGTCGCTGGATATTCTAACTACGGACAAACCAATGTAGATGTTTTTGCACCAGGATCTGCTATTTATTCAACTTTTCCAGAAAACGAATACAAATCTATCGGAGGAACTTCAATGGCTGCTCCAGGAGTTGCAGGAGTTGCAGCATTAATCATGTCTCAATATCCAAAACTAACAGCTGCACAAGTAAAGCAAATTATTATGCAGTCGGGTCTTTCTATAAACAGAGATGTTGTAATAGATCAGTCAAAAGAAGCAATGCCATTTTCGCAAGGATCAAAAACTGGTAAAATAGTAAACGCATACAATGCACTTATTTTAGCTGATAAAGTAAGCAGAGGGAAAGTAAAGTTGTAATCATCAACTATAAATTCTAAAAAATAAATAGATGAAACCGACTTATTAAGAAAACAGGTTATCGTTTTTAATAATAAAGGTTCCATGTGACTATTGAAAAATAATACATACGAACACATGAAAATTTTTAGTAAACTAAGTATACTGCTCTTTCTGGCTGTTGTGGCATGCAAACCTCAACAAGAAACTATGAGTGGAGGAAAAAATAACACTTCTTATAGTGCCTCATCTACCTATTGGCAACAAAAGGTAAACTATGAGATGGAAATAGATATGAATGTTGATACGTATCAATATACAGGAACGCAGAAATTAGTGTATACTAATAATTCTCCTGATGTATTAAACAAAGTATACTATCATTTATATTTTAATGCGTTTCAACCTGGAAGTGAAATGGATGTGCGTTCTAGAACTATTGCCGATCCAGATGGAAGAGTTGGTAGTCGTATAAGCAAGCTTTCTGATTCAGAAATTGGCTTTATAAAAGTGAATTCTTTAACGCAAAACGGAAAGAAACTAACACATACTACAGAAGGTACTATTTTAGAAGTTACCTTGGCAAAACCTATTTTACCTGGCGCTTCTGCTACGTTTGATATGAATTTTAAAGGACAAGTTCCTGTGCAAATTCGTCGTTCTGGTAGAAACAATAGTGAAGGTGTTGCTTTGTCAATGACACAATGGTATCCAAAAATGGCCGAATACGATTTTGAAGGTTGGCATACACCACCATATATAGCTAGAGAATTTCATGGAGTTTGGGGAGATTTTGATGTAAAAATTAAGATTGATAAAAACTACGTTATTGGTGGAACTGGATATTTACAAAACCCTAACGAAATTGGTCATGGATATGAAACAGGAACTGTAAAAAGACCTGCAGGAGATAAGCTTACATGGCATTTTAAAGCACCAAACGTACATGACTTTACTTGGGCTTCCGATCCAGATTTTGTACACGATACGCACAAAGGAGCAAATGATGTAACCTTACACTTTTTGTATAAAAACGATCCAGCAATTAAAGAAAACTGGAAAAAATTACAAGGAAAAACCGCAGAGATGCTTGTATATTTTAATAAATATGTTGGACAATATCCGTACAAGCAATATTCAGTAATTCAAGGTGGAGATGGCGGAATGGAGTATGCAATGTGTACTTTAATTACAGGAAAAAGAAGTTTAAATAGTCTTATTGGTGTAACTTCACATGAGTTGGCACATACATGGTTTCAGTTTTTATTAGCAACCAACGAGTCTAAACATGAATGGATGGATGAAGGGTTTACTACCTATATTTCTAACCGTTGTATGAATTATATTATGGGTTCTAATAGAGAAAATCCAAACAAAGGTTCCTATGGTTCATATTTTAGACTAGTAAAATCTGGAAAGGAACAGCCACTTACTACACATGCAGATCGTTATGAATATAATGGAGCTTATGGAGCTTCTGCATATAGTAAAGGAGCTCTTTTCTTGGCACAGTTAGAATATGTAATTGGTAAAGAAAATGTAGAAAAAACACTTAGAAAATACTTTGACGATTTCAAGTTTAAACATCCAACACCAAACGATATAAAAAGAACTGCTGAAAAAGTATCAGGAATTCATTTAGATTGGTATTTAACGGATTGGGCACAAACAACCAATACAATCGATTACGGAGTGAAAGAAATCAACGGAAACAAGGTTATTTTAGAGCGTATTGGATTAATGCCAATGCCAATAGATGTTACTGTGAATTATGCTGATGGTTCTAGTGAAGAATTTTACATTCCGTTGCGTATGATGCGTGGTGAAAAACCATCTACAGCTACTAAAAAAGAAGATTGGGCTTGGGCATATCCAACCTATACTTTAGAAACAAGCAAAACGGTTAAAAGTGTAGTAATTGATCCGTCTGAATTGATGGCTGATATTAATAGAGAAAATAATGTTGCGCGACAGTAATCAGTGCAATTTTTAGAAATAAAAAAGCGAGATCATAAAAGTATGATCTCGCTTTTTTTATGAATCATATATGTTTTAATTTTTCTGTCGGAGTGCGTTTTCTAATAGTACAATCTTACTTTCTAAATCGTGTAGCCTATCGTAAACATCTACAGGTTCTGGCATTTGTTTAGAAGCAAACATTGTTACATACCAAACTTCCATAATTTCTTCTGCATTGATTGTATATGTTGGATAGTTTCCATCTTTATTATCAGACTTTAAAATAAGCTTTCCGCGTTCTTCTATTCTATTAATAACACGCTTTAACACAATTCCGTCATTACGACTCACAATAACGTACACACGTCCATCTTTTACGTCGTTTAAATCCTCTACATACTTTCCAAAAACTAAATCGCCATCAAAAAATGTACGTACCATAGAGTTTCCTTGTACTTCAAAACAACGATACGTTCCGTTTGTTAGATGCGGCATGCTAAACGAAGGCAGGGTTTCTATATAACCTGCATCTCCATAACCGTCTAAATAACCTGCTCTCGCTTTTATAGGTACATACACTACATTTTCTTCTCCTTCTTGGTTTACAGCGACTACTTGCGGAATTCCAGCATATGTTTGAAACTCTTTCGTTTCAGATTTAAACATCTGTGAGTTCATACCAAATAAATAATCGGGATTGATATCAAATTCTTTAATAATACTTGTTAATAAATCATAGCCTGGTTTGGTCCTTTTTCTTGACCCATCAGGTTGTGGTCTACCATTCGTAATACTATCTATAGTTGTGCTAGTCACACCAATTCGTTTGGAAAATGAATTATTATTAAGACGAAAATGATCAATGATCTGTTTTATTTTTTCATGTATTCCTTCCATAATCTCTCTAAATAATTTAAACATTTTACAAAATATTTCTGTTTTATGTTTGAAATAATCTGTAATTTGTTTATATTTGTACTGTAATTTGTTGCTAATATATGAATTATTATTGAAAATCAAACATTTGTGAGGATAAATGTCGGTTTTATTCTTCATAAATACATAAAAAGCGACAAAATATAGACTGACGGTTACGTATTTGGACACTAAAAGTCACATACGATTTTAAAAGATAGAATAGATAATAACACCTTATAATACAGCGACCATGAAACGAAGCAAAGAGCTATTAAACAAAAGAAAAAAATTCATTCACAACTACGTAGAAGACAATTCTGCAAAACAAATGAAAGTAATCATCAACGAATTGGTTGATAAACTGTTCATTTCAGAAAAGACGATATACAATATTTTAAAACAGTAATTAGCTAGTCACTCAACGCTCATTAAAATATGTATATCTGGAAAGCTCCTTTTATTTGCCAAAAAAGGAGTTTTCCTTCTCAACAATATGAATGCATCTTGCAGTGAATACAGTTATTGTTACATGAAAATAAATTCTTAGGGGTTAATCATTATTATTCATAACTACAATACGTATTCAAAAAATCCCTTCATGTAAGGGATTTTTTTGTTACTAATTAAACCACTAGTTCTAAAGGTGTTAAAAATCTATTTTGTAGGCTTATTCCTTATTTTATTCGTAAATTGAAAGTAATGTACTTCATTTTTATAAACCATAATACTTTTTATCATGAAACAATCAATACAAGCACTAAAATCATATTTTGAAACAGGAGACAGACCTACAGAAACTCAGTTTGCAAACTTAATCGACAGTTTAGCAACGCCAATGATTGGAGAAATTAAAACGGTAAGTTTTGCAGCTGTTCCTTTAGGTTGGGCAAAATGTGATGGACAATTACTAAATATTGCAGATTATGAAACTTTATTCAGTTTAATAGGTACTACATACGGCGGTGATGGTACAACAACTTTTGCCTTACCTAATTTACAAGACAGAACCATGATTCATAACAGTTCAAACTTTACTATAGGTCAAACTGGAGGAACTGCAGAAAACACGCTTACGGAAAGTCAATTACCAGGGCATAATCATGGTGTTGGAACTTTAACAGCTTCACATACCTTAACAGGAACAGTACTTGTAAATGAAGAAGATGGTGAAACAAATGATCCTCAAACAAGGAATTTTGGTTTAACAGATCCAGATACTAATAATAATTACAACTCTTCATCAAATACTACAACAATGGCTGCAAACAATGTAAGCGTTAGCGGAAACATCTCACTTTCTGGAAATACAGCTTCCACAGGAAACGCAACTCCTGTAAATAATATGCAGCCTTATTTGGTTGTAAATACAATTATTGCTTTAGAAGGAATTGATCCTTTAGCGAGTTAAAAAAGTATAATTTGTAAGTTTAAACTTTAATTTATTTGTAAATTGAAAGAATTATACTTCATTTTATTAACCGTAATACTTTTTTATCATGCAACAATCAGTACAAACATTAAAATCTTGTCTATCAAATTTAGTAGACAGTTTAGCACTTCCAATGATTGGAGAAATCAAAACCATTAGTTTTTCTACAGTTCCAAATGGCTGGGCAAAGTGCGATGGACAATTATTAAATATTTTAGACTACGGAACTTTATTTGGTCTAATAGGAACTACGTATGGTGGCGATGGAGTTACAACCTTTGCTTTGCCAAATTTACAGGGAAAAACCGTGATTCATAACGATGTAAATTATGCACTTGGTCAAACTGGAGGAACTAGCGAAAATACACTTACAGTAAATCAATTACCTACACACAGTCATGGTGTTGGAACCTTAGCTGCTTCACATACACTTAAAGGAACAGTACTTGTAAACGAAGAAGACGGTGAGTCTGATGATCCTAATGGAAGAAATTTTGGTGTAAGTACTTCCGATACTCCTTATAATGCTAGTACAAATGATAAATTAATGGCAGCTAATAATGTACAAATTAACGGAAATATTTCACTTTCGGGAACTACAGCTTCTACAGGAAATGGAATGCCTGTAAATAATGTGCAACCTTATTTGGCATTAAATACAATTATTGCTTTGGAAGGAATTGATCCATCTACAATTTGATTACTAAAATAATACTATAAAACTCTTCATAAAATCCCTTGTTCTAAGGGGTTTTATTTTCTTCTTATTTTGAGTAAAACACCTCATCATCCACTCAAAAATAGCGATTCAAACAAAAAACAGAAAAAACAATAATTATTTTGTAATATGTTTGTTTTATATTGTAATATGTTTTATATTTGTACTCGCTTTTCTAATGAACTGTGCATCATTTTGTACGATTCGTATTTTAAAAAACACTGTTGAGAAGAATCTTATACGCTTGCAAACCCTATTCTGGTTAAGAAACATAAAAAAATAGTTGCATAAGTTACAAGTTTTTTTATTCTCAAATTAAATTCCAACATTTTCATGAATATATTAATCATGCGCTGACAATTGCAGTTGCAAAAGGCGATTGTTTGCAATTTTTTTAGACAATGTACATAGCATTGTCACTTAATTACTAAAAGTTAAAAACTATGAACTTAATTCAAAAAGCATTATCACAATATGGAGTAACAGAAGTTGATGGTAAAGCAGATAATCCCCAAATTATTAGATATTTTGAAGTATTAGGATTCAATAGCAGCAAATTACACGATGAAACAGCTTGGTGTAGTGCATTTGTAAATTGGGTTTCTAAAACGGAAAACTATTCATACAGTGGAAAATTAAATGCTAGAAGTTGGTTAAATGTTGGTGAATCTACCGCATTACCTACACAAGGAGACGTTGTTGTATTATGGCGTGAATCTCCTAGTAGTTGGAAAGGACATGTCGGTTTTTTTGTAAAACAAACAAAGCGATATGTATACATTTTAGGAGGCAATCAGAACAATAAAGTTTCTATTAAAGCTTATCCTAAAAACAGAGTTTTAGATTACAGAAAACTATCGAAAAATGGAGAAAATTAAGCCTTACTTATTTTGGCTATTTGCTCTTATTGCGCCTATTGTTTCTGTAATGCTCACCGTTGCTTTTCTAATTATTGTAGATTTTATTACAGGAACCTACGCAGCAATTAAGAAAAATATCCCTATTACTAGCGAACGCATTGGTAATACAATTTCAAAATTTTTTATCTATAATTTGGTGGTTATTTCTGCCTTTTTATTAGAAAAATATATTGTAAAAGAAATTCCGTTTATGCGGATTATTGCTGGATTTATAGCTATAGCTGAAATAAAATCCATCATGGAAAATTTTAACGAAATCTATGGTATAAACCCTTTTAAAGCTTTGGTTAATTTAATCAAAAAAAAGTCTTTTGAAGATTTAGAAGAAACCATAGATGTTCTTGTAAACAACAAAGAGCAAGATCAAAAAATTCAAAAAAAATGAAACAAACATTAGAAACATTAAAATCATATTTTGAAACAGGCGACAAACCAACACAAACAGAATATGAAAACTTATTGGACAGTTTAATACATGTAAATCAGGTTCCTGTCCAGGTTCATACTGTAGAAGCATCTTCCGATTATGGAAGTGCAGCGTACAGTCCTACTCATCCATTTCGAAATATTGTACGTTTAAAATCAGGGTTTACAAATTATCACTGGCTAAGTGAGTCTGGACAAACTACCAATCAACGCCTTTGTATATATTTTGCAAATCCATGTAGTATCTCAAGATTTAATTATATAAATGCTGGACAAAATGCAACAGCAAAAGGTGGTATTAAAACCTGTAGAATGTATGGTATGACCTCAAAAATGATGTATGATACTACACATGGAACAATAGTTCCTGAAATGACCGATGTATTATACAGTGGAGACTTAGAACAATATACAGAAAGCCAGTTTGATGAAGGCGGCGTTAGTGTTGAGATTCCAAAAACACAGAAGATTTACGGAATCATTTTAGACATGGACAATAAACATACTGGAGAAGCATATATTGGATTAAAAGCAATGAGTTTTTATCAATAATTATTTCTTATTTGATGTAAACTGTATTATTCTAAATATACAATAAATAAAAAATCATCTAGAGCCTTTGCATAAAAACAGAGGCTCTTTTTAGCTTATATTATCATGAAAAAAATACAAATATCTACAGACCGAATATTACTAATTATCATCCTTATGTTACTTTGGTATAGCACTTTAATAAAAGCGTGCGAAAGTGACGTTGACATCAGTTTGCAACCAAATGTAACTATGGTAAATGATAAAATTTATACTATGGAGATAAATAACTCAGGAAGAAAAAGCAATATAAAGGCGATTAGTACTAGCTATTAAATCAAAAATACAATTGCAATAATTAATGCGATCAATATAAATTTTAATAAAAGAATAGTCTTATCCGATTTGTGAAACAACGTATTAATTTCTGTCTCAGTTTCTTCAGTTTCCTTCTCTTTCAAGCATTCATTTACATGTTCTACATACGGAAGATCTTTTTCATGAAAAAAATACTCTGTAAACTTAGAGTCAGGAATTTCCCTTTTTACAAAATGAATTTGCTGTTTCTTTAATGCATTATCAAAGAAATCTTCAGCTTTTTCATTTGTAAACAATTTAAAATAACGTTCTAATTTTACTTTCTTCATTTATGGTCCGTGTACAATAAAGATAGTAAATACAATCTTATTTTCTATTTTTACCGAGATTCAAAAAATATTTATGAATTATCGTTTTCCAAAAGAAGAAAAATTAAAAAGCAAAAAGTGTATTGAACTCCTTTTTAACGAAGGAAGTTCAGTTTCTAAGTTTCCACTAAAACTCATTTATGTTGCAACAGATTTGCCTAAAGATGTCCAAATTCAAGCAGGTGTTTCTGTAACTAAAAGGCGTTTTAAAAAAGCTGTAACACGCAATCGTATCAAAAGATTAATGCGAGAAGCCTATCGTTTACACAAAAATGACGTTTTTAACAGAATATCAACATCCTATGCTTTTATGTTTTTGTATATTGGAAAACAAGAACCAACTTTTGAAGAAATAGAAAAATCAATGGTTCGTTTGTTGGAAAAATTTATTGAAAAAACTGACGCAACAAACACACTTGAAAACTAGGTATATATAAGCTACTTTACTAGCTATTAATGAAGTATAAAGATGAAGAAACTATTCAAAAAACGAGTTATCATTCCTATATTGGCAATCACACTTTTATTTGGTGCCGTAGGTTTTAAAAGTGATTTCTTTGAAATTGCAAAGCAAATTGAAATATTCACAACCATGTTTAAACAATTAAACATGAATTATGTAGATGAAACAAATCCAGCTGAATTGATGGATGATGCCATCAAAGAAATGCTGAATGACCTAGATCCGTATACCAAATTCTATAACGAACAAGATGTAGAAGCTGCAAAAATTAGAAATGCTGGTGAATATTCAGGAATTGGTGCTTCTGTTCGTAGAAACAAAAATAAAATTACCATCATTGAACCGTATAAAGACTATCCTGCAGATAAAGCTGGATTAAAAGCTGGTGATGAAATTGTAAAAATTGGCGATATTGTTATTGCTAGTTTTAAAGAAGATACAGGCGAATTGTTAAAAGGTGCTGCCAATAGTAAAGTGAAAATTGTATACAAACGTCAAGGAAAAGAATATACAACTGAGCTAACTCGAACTAAAATTGAAGTAGATGCGGTTCCTTTTTATAAAATGATCGATGACAAAACTGGTTATATTGTATTGGCTAAATTCAACAAAAAAGCAAGTGCTCAAACCAAAGACGCATTGGAAAGATTAAAAGAAGAAGGTGCAGAACGAATTGTATTAGACTTGCGTGGAAACCCTGGAGGATTACTAAGAGAATCAATTGCAATTGTGAATCTATTTGTACCTAAAGGCGAAGTAATTGTGACCACAAAATCAAAAGTTAAAAAATACAACAGAACTTATAAAACGAAAAAGAAACCTGTAGATACAGAAATTCCGTTAGTAGTTTTAGTCAATGGAAAAAGTGCTTCTGCAAGTGAGATTGTTTCTGGAGCATTACAAGATTTAGACAGAGCAGTTGTAATTGGCGCGCGTAGTTTTGGAAAAGGTTTGGTACAACAACCTAAAAAACTAACGTACGGAACACAATTAAAAGTTACAATTTCAAGATATTATACACCTTCTGGTCGTTGTATTCAAGCTTTAGATTATTGGAATAGAGATGCCAATGGAAACGCTGTAAGAACTGGTGAAGATGATTACAATGCTTTTAAAACGAAAAAAGGAAGAACGGTTTATGATGGTGGTGGAATCAATCCAGATATTGAAATTTCTTCACAAAAAACAAGTGACTTTACAAGATCATTAATCGGAAACTTAGCTATTTTCAATTATGCAACTGAGTTTTACAATCAAAATTCATTTGCTTCTATGAATGATTTTTCTAGTGATAATATAAACTACGATGCTTTCAAAAAAAGTGTGGCGGCTTCTGGTGTAGATTATTACGAAACGAACACAGAAAAAGAACTCAAAAAAATCATGAGCACAAAAGAAGCAGCCGATTTTGGTAACAATGTTTCTAAAGAATATGATGATTTATTAGCTTCTATCAAACAAAGCAAATTAGATGCTTTAGACACGTATAAGTCGCAAATTGAAGTAGAACTTCAAAACGAAATTTTAAAGCGTTATTTCTATCGTGAAGGCTTATATGAGTATCAATTAACACATGATAAAGCTATAAAAGAAGCAACTGCTTTATTAGCAAATAAAAGCAAATACGACGGTATTTTAAACTAAGAATTTAGATTCCAATTAAAATTCAATGATCTACAATTTGGGCACGTAGTGTATTCGTCTTCATTAAGAGATTTTTGACAACGATGGCACACTTTGTATTTCGGGTTTATATGACTTATAACAAACTTTGCATCTTTAAGAGAAATAGCATGCAAAGTCCTAATTGCATTTATGGCTTGCAAAGGAGAGTCTGCATTTAATTTTTGTAACTTTTTCTTTTCTTCAAATGAAAAATCAGGAATTTTAAACGTTTCTCTTGGGTTACATCGTTGGCAATATATTTCCATAAGTTTATCCATTTCTAGTCATAGCAATATGAGGAATTTCATCTTCTAAATATCCATCTCCTACTTGTGAAAATCCGTGCGATTCATAAAATTTTTGTAAATATGTTTGCGCAGAAATTTTAATATTTCGTGTATTATAATGTTCTTGAATGGCAGCAATAGCAGCTTTTACAATTATATGACCATATCCAAATGCACGAGCATTTTTTGCTACTACTACTCTACCAAAACTGGCTTCGTTCTCAAAATATTCGCCTGCATTAAAAAGCCGTATATACGCTACAATCTTTCCATGCTCATCACTACCAATTACATGCAATGCTTTTCTATCTTTTCCATCAACATCCTGATACACACAATTTTGCTCTACCACAAAAACTTCACTTCGTAATTGTAGTATATCATACAATTCATCAATAGAAAGTTTATCAAACGATTTTACAGTTACTGTTAGCATAAGTTTTGGAAATCAATTAGTTATAAATAAACACAAACATTTTACAAAAAATAATGTAAAATGTTTATATTATTATTGTAATATGTTGTATATTTGCATTAATATTTAAGCATAAAGCTACGAAATAAAGTAATAATAGCTTAAAATATGGGTATTTTTAATTTCTTTCGAATAAATTCAAACATTTGATTGAATTATAAGTAGAATGAAAATTAGTTTTTAATCGTACAAAAGTTGAGTACTGTCATTAGAAAAGCGGAAACAGTTTATTCAAATACACTTAAACGATTAAAATCTAAAAGATGAAACAAAACATCAAAAATACATTGTACAGATTTGTAACAATGCGTGCTCCCGAATTGATTGGAGATGAAACAAAAGCATTAGGGTTTGTACAATTTCCTGAAAGTGAAACAAGTGCTTTTATAGCACCTGCTGCACAAGCAGCAACACCTGAAGCTAAAAAACAAGCTATTGAAACTGCTGTTGCTGGATATACGCCAACATATGCTTCAAAAAAAGATTTAAAAGCAGCAAATACATATTTATACGACTTTGCTACTTGGCTTACAAGTAATAGAACAAAATTTTCGTTAGAAGAAATTACAGCTAAAATTGATGCTTTCTATTTACCACAAAGCACTATTCCAAATATGGTTGAAATTTGGGATGATTTACATTATACTATTTTAACTGCTGGCGATTCATATCTAAGAGACTTATTGTTATCTTATATTGTTGCTGATTTCTTTTTAACAAACCGCGACAAAGTTGAGCGTACTGCTGAAAATTTACAAAAAGTAGCACAAGCCAGAGTTATTGTTGACAAAAACTTATTCAATTATGAAGTTTCATCAACTGAACCAAGAACGCCAAAAACTGCCGAAAAACACTTCAAAAAAGAAGTAAATGCAGTCGCAGCAAGACAAAACTTGGTAGAATTAGAAGCTGTTGCTAAGGAAGTTGCTAACGCAAGAAGTATTTATGATTCAGACAATACAAAAGCAAAAGCAGCCTATCAAAAAACCTATGATGCTTCTGTACGTGCTGCCTATGATGCAGCTACTGTAACAGAAAGAGTTGTGACAGATCCAGATTCTGGAGAAACTTCGGTTGTAAAAGAATATACCAACTTAGTTGTTCCTGATTATAATTTTTTACCAACTGATGAATTAGACAAAACAGTTTTAGCAAGTCGCTTAAGTCTTCCTGCATTACAAGTTGTAAATGATTTTGAAGCACAAAACAATGCAACTACTTTACAAGAAATTGAAGATGCTATTGCAAATGAAATTCAAACAAATACCGATGAGGTTTTTGAAAACACAAATTTCGAACAATCGCAAGTAGTAATTCCTGGTGGAATTTCAGTACCAGTATCTACCGACGCAAACCTTGCTCCTTTTTCGTACAGCTTATGTCCAAGACAAAAAATTGGAAGTTCATTATATAACTTATTATTGACAATCAATGTTCCAAATGCTTCCTATGATGTTGTGAGGACTTTTATCGAATCTGGAAACGAAATTTTTACAGATTTTACAGATTTTAACTTAGGTTCAAAAATTTCATTAGTTTTATGTAGTGAAGGTATTGATTTAAGTCAAACTTCAGAAATTGATTTGGAAATTGAATTTTCTAATGGAGAAATCTATGATGATAATGTTACAGATATTGTACCCAAAAAATGTAAATTAGGTCAATTGCAACCGGCTACTTTAGGACCTCCAACAATCGACGAAGCTCCAGTAACCTTTGGAATTCAGCGTTTGGGAATTGCTGATTACCGTAAAGTAGAGCAAGAGGTTTGCTGTTATGTACCAGGAGAGGTTTCACACATTGAAAACATCATGGCGCGTGAATACAAATCGAAAGATGTAAGACGTACGCGTCGTCAAGAAACAACAAACACTTCTTCTAGCGAAACTGAAAGAGAAAACCTAACAGAAACTACTTCAACAGATCGTTTCGAAATGAATCAAGAAATTGCTTCTATTAATTCGCAAAATCAATCTGTAAATGCTAGTGCTGGCTTACATTGGGGTAATAAATCTGGTAGTTTTGGTGGAAATGCTAGCGCAAGTTTTGCAACTAATACTTCTTCAGAAGATTCTGAAAATCAAGCTATTTCACATGCTAAAGAGTTAACTGAAAGAGCGTTGGATAGAGTAGTTCAAAAAGTACGTGAAGAGCGTGTTACAAAAATTGTAGAAGAATACTCAGAAACTACCTCTCACGGATTTGACAATCGAACTGGAGACAAACACGTTTCGGGCGTATATCGTTGGGTTGATAAAGTATACGAAAACAAATTACTGAATTATGGAAAACGTTTAATGTACGAATTCATGATTCCGGAGCCAGCTTCTTTTCACGACTTAGCAATTCAGATGTCAAGTGAAGAAGATGTCTTAGTAAAACCTGTAGATCCAAGAACGGCTTCTTTCCAAAAGATGAAAGATCATAAAGCAGTTACTGCAACGACCTACAAACATTGGGCAGCTATTTACAATGCTGAGGTTTCTGAACCGCCAGTAGAAAATATGTATGTTGGAAAAGCATTTTCGTATAAAGCCACTGAAATCATGGACGATCGCTATGAACGATATGGTGAAAATGAAGAAGTTACCATTCCAGAAGGATATTACACTACCTATGCAAAAGCATATTGGGAAGATAGTTCTGATGGATACACTCCAAATGCGACTAAAATTATTGTTGGAAGTGAAAAAATAGCAACCAAAGGTGTTCTATTTAGCATTCCTAAACACGTAGAATCAATTCCTGTATCATTTTCTTCTTTAGGACATTTATCTGGAAACTCTACCGTAAGTATTAAGGTTCAAATTTTACCTGAAACTAAAGAAAGATGGCAAATTGAAACCTTCAATACAATTATTGAAGCGTATGAAGAGCGTATGACAGAATACAATGAAAAACTGGCTGCTCAAAAAGAAATGAAGAATCAAAAAGTGGATATCAATCCAGGGTTCTTCAGAGAAATTGAAAAGACAGTCTTACGTAAAAACTGTATCACGTACTTACTTGGTCATGAAAATTTAGGGAAAGATTTAGTCAATAACAGACAATCTGTAACTGAAATTACAGCCCAATATTCAAATGCTTCTTTAGATGATTATGCTGCAAAAGTAAAATTCTTTGAGCAAGCTTTTGAATGGGATATTATGAGTTATTATTTCTATCCTTTCTACTGGGCAAACAAAGAAAAATGGGGAGAGTTATACCAAATTCAAAACAACGATCCATTATTCAAAGCTTTCTTACAAAGTGGAATGGCACGTGTAATTATTACCGTTCGTCCAGGATTTGAAGAAATGGTAAACTGGTATATTGCTACAGGACAAATTTGGAATGGTGGACAAGTACCAACACTTGACGATGAAGAATTTGTATCTATTATCGATGAATTACGTAATCCTGAAAGTGAAGTAGAAGAAACATGGGAAACTCGTGTACCAACTTCATTAACAGTGATTCAAGCAGGTTCCATCGGATTGAATGTTGAAGGATTGCCATGTAATGATGAATGTAACGATTGGTTACGATTTGACACTGACGGAAACCCAATTTCCGACAATCCAATTGTACAAAGCAACGAGCTTGTTGGAGGTACTGAAGATGGCGTTGGAAGCGATGTTGTTGGAGATACTCCCGTACTATAATGACTCATTAATCACAGATTTTTAGTAGAAAAAGTCGTCCCGAATTTGATTTGGGACGGCTTTTCTTATATCTTGTTTTAACAAATATTGAAATGAAAAAAATTAATCTTGATTAGTGATATCTGATATAGAAACTGTTTCTTTCATCATTTTTGATGTGTTGCAAAAAGAAATTTAAAACTAAGTTTTTAATCGATTAGAATCATAAATTTCTCCAAAATCATAAACCAAAAAAACCTCGCTAACAAAAAAGTAAGTTAGCGAGGTTTTTTATTATTGAATACTAAAAGAATTTCTATTCATCCAAATCTTCATCAATTAAATAGCTCACAAATTCTGTCCATGAATTTGCTATTTTCTGTGGCTCACCATAACTAAACATGTGGTAAATGCTTCCAAATTCTCCAGAAGCTAATGACATCATTAAAATACCACCGGAAGATGCACCAATATCTATACCTTTTGGAATATATCGCGCGCCACCTCTACTAGCTTGCTCATCTAATGACCCCTCTCCATTATCTAAATAATTAAAGTTATACAAATGAATATCTTCACTCACCAAAACATCTGCACTATCTGCATCAAATATAACGTAATCACCTTCGGGTGAACCTCCATTATACGTAAGTATATGAGTGCGATAATCTCTAGGTAAGTTTATCTTTAAAGCCTCTTCAAAAGTTATAAGCCAATTCTCTAGCACTCCTTCTTCTAGGTCTCTATATTTAACTCGCATTTTAAATTTCATAGTATCTAATCTTCATCAATTAAATAGCTCACAAATTCTGTCCATGAATTTGCTATTTTCTGTGGCTCACCATAACTAAACATATGGTAAATGCTTCCAAATTCTCCAGAAGCTAATGACATTATTAAAACTCCAGCAGATGAATAACCAATATCTATTCCTTTAGTAATTAAGTCACTTCCGCCCCATTCTGCTTGTTCCTCTAATTCACTTTCTCCATTATCTAGTTCATCAAAACTTTGAACATGAATGTCTTCATCTACTAAAATTCCTGCACTATCAGCATCAAATATAACATAATCTCCTACTGGGAAACCTCCATTATATTTGAGCATGTGATTACGATAATCTTTTGGCAAGCGTATTTTCAAAGTATTTTCAAACGCTGCAAGCCAATTTTCTAAGACTCCTTCTTCTAAGTCTTCGTATTTTGTACTTATTTTAAATTCCATCTTATTTATTTTATTAAATCTAGTATTATTTAAAAGATACCAAAATTACCCATATGAGATAAAGACGCCTTGTGCAATGGTCTATGCACTTAATTCAAAGCTACCTTTAGTTTGTTTTGAGACATCATCCATATGATGTAGTGTAAGTTCTAAATTCTCACTGAGAATACAACAATGATTTTAAATCGTAAACAAAAAAAACTCACTAACGAAAAGAAAGTTAGTGAGTTTTTTTTACACTCTTAAATTATCAAATACTAAAAGAATTTCTATTCATCCAAATCTTCATCAATTAAATAGCTCACAAATTCTGTCCATGAATTTGCTATTTTCTGTGGCTCACCATAACTAAACATGTGATAAATACTTCCAAAACCACCTGTAGCTAAAGACATCATTAAAATGCCTCCATATGTAGAACCAATATCAATTCCCTTTGGAATATAATCAGTTCCGCCCCAACGCGCCTGCATATCTAATGAGCCTTCACCATTATCCAAATATTTGAAAGACTTTATAATAATTGTTTCATCTACTAAAACATCAGCTATGTCTTCATCAAAAACGGCATAATTTTCTTTTATAGGTACTCCCCCATTATATCTAAGCATATGGGTACGATAATCTTCTGGTAAACGGATTTCCATAGTTTCTTCAAACGCTACCAACCAGCTTTCTATAACACCTTCTTCTAAATTTTCTGGGATGTCTGATTCAAATTTCATTTTTCTTTCTAATCCAATATATTATCATTTAAAATAACTTTCCATCTCTCTTAAGTTTTGATAATCTACGTCTTTCCTCTTTTCTAGCTTTTTCCTCTGGGGTTAAAAAATCCCATTCTAATTGATCTATTTGTTTATAAATATCATGTGCTTCCTCATAAACATGTTTATTTTCTTCAACATATCTTTGTAACTCTTCAGATGTTTTAAATTCTTTAGATGTAATTATTGTTAATTCTTTTAGTCTTTCCTTTAACTTAATTAATTCTTCTTTCTCGGTCATGTTTTTATTACTCTTTTAATATTATTTGTGTAAATTCTTTAAAAGACCATATTTCAAATTTTGCTTTTTTTACGTATTTACTATAAATGTATGCAAGATCATTACTATAATCAAGTACATCTTTTGTGATTTTTTAATAGATTGGAATTATAAATTTATCAAAAGTAATACACCAAATGATTTTAAATCGTAAACCAAAAAACCTCACTAACAAAAAAGTTAATGAGGTTTTTTGATTCTTGAATTATTGAATACTAAATGATTTTAAAAACTCTTTTTTATATTTTAGTTATTGTGAGTTTTGATTTTTCACTTTAATTAATTCATTTAAAAATTTAGTATAACTACCGCGGTTGTAATCCTTTTAAAGCAGTATCAACTAAGATATCAATATTCTTTGTATGCTTTAGGGAATAGATTTCCATTATTGATTAATAATTCAAATTCTTCAATTTTTTCTATACTTAAACCACGATCCCTACTAAGTGTTTTAAGGGGCTTTGGATTCTCTTGCATTTTTATTAAAAATTCTATTTCCATTTGATTAAGTAAGTCTAGTAGATCTTGTATAGATTCGTCTCCATGAATTATAAATTTAACTTTTTTTCTTAAGCTTTCTATAATATCAACAAACATAATAAGTTCTCTTTGACAAGAAAATATAAACGTTTTGGATAGTAAACTTTTCTATGAATTTGCTAGAGAGATTTTTCCAGAATTTTTTCCTACTTTACTCTTTTCGTTCTAAATATTTTTTTACCCAGCTATAATCAGTACCGTCTATAAAGCCCATATGATAATAATGTAGACTTTTTAAATTATTTCTTACCTTTCTTTTTGTGAGAACTTTTCTATCAGATGAAACAGTCATATCAAAATCTATATCTTCAGTTGGGTTGTAGTTCTCAATACAATTATAATATATAATATCTTTATAAGTTGCATCCAACTCTTTTCCATTATTATAAGTTAAAAATGTGAGATGCACACCATTTTCTGGAACATCATACAATTCTATTTCACATATAGGAAACTTAATATTTACATAATCTTTATCATATCCTTCATACACTTCATAAGGTGCAGGCCAAGTAAATTCACCCATTATTTCTTTTACCATCGATACTGTTATATAACTTTTTGGTATGTAATTTTCTTCATTATTCATAATTTTTAATTTTTAATTTTTATAGCAATATCGCCTTCTATTTTATATCCGTTTTGCAACATATAGTCTACTTCTCGTCCAAAGATAGTTTTTACTTTTTCCCCATCTAATCCAGTTGCAAATTCATTTATATCATCTAGCCAAACATAAATAGATTTTTCGGCTTTAGGATCAGAAACAAAACGCACATCATCTCCACGTTCTATAATATCATCTAACCAAGGTTTATTTGCTTGATTCCAAAAATCATTCGTAACATTTTGCCAATATAATTTTGGGTTGCTTAATTCTAAATGCTTCCATTTATCTTTTATTTTAAACCAAATAGGAGATGATAATAAATCTGTACCACCGATGTTTATACCTTGCTTCCATAAATCTTTTATTTTAAATCCTAGTTTCTTAATTTCTCTTACATCATTCAATAAACCTGTTATAGCAACTGTAGCATCTTTTTTCAAAAGAATCTTAGAGCTTCCATAAATTTTCTTAAAGTTTTTCCCAATTAATTCAAGTTCTTTTCCTTTAGTAAACTTAGCAATAATTTTTCCTTTGGAAAGAATACTTTGTGTTTTACTAAATCCTTTTATCACATTATTAAACGCCTCATCAACTTTATTAATATTTTTACCACCTCGTCTTCCTTTGCTAGCCCCTTTGTTAAGGTTTTCACTCATAGCATTAAAGAAGCCTTTTACATCCTCTAATTTACTTGCTAAAAAGCCTTTGCCATTATGTGTAACTAAATAACCACTATTGACTATAGCGTATTGAGGATCTAAACGATTTATACCTAAATATCTTAAAAATTCATCTCCAAAATCATCCAAAGTTTTGAGTGTATCTTCGGTAAATTTCAGTATTTGCACACCTGCGGCTTTAATATCTTTAGCAATAGCACCCGCCAATAGTTTAAATTCTTCGGCTACAATATATTTTACGCCTTCTAATTGTCCTAATAACAAATGACCCAGTTGTTTAAATTCAGGTTCTGGGAGACCTCCTATTTTTTTAACTTCATTTCCTGTGGGTTTATTGGTTTTATTCGTCTTATTGCTAGATCCTGCAGGTTTATCAGCATTTTTTAGCAATTTATCAGCTTCTCCTAAAGCACGTTTTGCAGAAGCTGAGAGACGCTTGGCAATTCCAACGGCGACATCTGTACCCAAACTGGCAAATTCCATCCACATAAATACACTAGCCAAACTTTCTCCAAATTCAGTCTTTCTAAGCTCCGTCGCTTTGAGAATAATATTTGCCGTACCTGCTGTAACTTCCATGACACCTACTGCAGAGCGTGTAATAACAAATGCTTTTTGAGCAGTTGTAGTCGCTTTAGTTAAAGCTGACAAAATTCGAAACGAACGCCATGCTGGACCCAAGCCAACAGCTACTGAAATAACATCGCCTACATATTCAGCCGTCAAGGTGACATTTTCCCAAAAAGTAACATCACTATGTGCAAATAAAGTAAAGGCAGGAATCAAATTAATTTGATCTAACTTTTTACCTGTAAAAGAAAAGCCTTCATTTGCTGCATTAGAGATAGCTATAAGATCATACGGATGATATACATATGTTTTTTCAGTATCATCTTGAGTGGTAACTTTAACTTCGATATAATCATTTTCTTTCCATGTAAAATTGGTGTTTTCATAATTAAAACTCCAACTTGTGCCCGAAGTATAGCCACAAACAATCGGATTAATGTATTCATCTCCGTTTTTATAAAATTTTCTATTACCAGGATCTGAATACGATGATTTGTTCCATTCATCTAATAACAAATAGATAAATCTTGAAAAGCTAGAGGTGTTTAATTTGTCATATAATTTAGAGAAGTAACTAGAACCGTCATTAGTTTTCTTTTTGAGTAACGTATTTAAGAAAACATCTGCAGTTTCTCCTTTTTTTCGAAGTGCGCCTAAAAGAATCAACATCACATCTTCTTCGTTAAGTCCAATATTATCAAGATTTTGCTCTAAAGCTTTCCCAACAATTTCCCATAAAACTTCTGCACTCATATATTCTAGGAAAATATCAGACGTATAATACAAAACTTCTAAAGCGTCTTCGACATTGCTTCCTCTCCATGGAATTTCATCCTCTACCATTTGTAAATATTTTGACAAAAAGTAGCTTCTAATATTCGTAAAACTATCTTCAATATAGTTAGATATGGATCGATTAGTACCATTAACACCTAACAAAGCTAAATAAGAAGCAGTTTCAGTAATATTGTCAGTAATACTATCAAGACTCAACACACCTTCCTTAAATACAGTTTGGTATAGAAATTCCATCATCGTACCCAAATAATTAAATGTTAACTGAAGATAAATTTCACTGTTTTTAAAAGAAGATTTTGTAAATCTTTCGTCGGCTTTTCTATAAGAGAGTACGTATCTACCTTGTCTATAATATATATCTGGTAAAATAAAAACATCCCCTGTTTTTTGAGTATTCTTGATAGTTACCTGCCGATTCTTTATATTTCTTTTGTACGCATCATCACTGAAAAACAAAAAACGCCACAAAGCATCCAAACCACTGTCTGCATACCCTTCATGATCCACATAATCAAGACTGTAATCAGATCCCGTTTTTATTTCTGGGATGTCTGCTGGATTGAAAAAGAATTTATCTTGAAATAGAAATGTTTTATCTAACGAATAATTAATGACGACTCTGTTAGTATTACTTAAATAATAATATCGACCTTTATCATGAATCATCGGAATAGTAATTATTTCACTTTCATCCAACGCAATCCACTGGGATAAATCAGCATAGTTTTTATACCTAACTATCTCTTGACCTTGATCATTAGTATACTGGTGACGTTGGTAATATTGAAGACTTTCTGGAGTATTGTTATCATCCACAACACGGAGGTAGATATTTTTTTGATAGATTCTCCAAGATACCGACAGTGGCCAAACTAATTTTGAAGGTTCAATATCGATAAAGTTAGGCTCAGGCTCCATATTATCGTCTTCAGTTATATTGAGCTCATTAGTACTATCATAATTTTGATCTATCAACAAAACTGATACGGTGGTATTAGCTTTTTCGGCTTCCCGCTCTCTTCTTCTTATGTTTAAATAATCCACCAAGGATTGTATATCTGCCATAAAAAAATTGTTTTTTTGAGATTGTTTTTAGTAATCTCTTGTGATTAATAATTTTTGATTTTTTGGTATGATGATACTGGCAATAGACAATCTGTTGTAGAGAAACACAGATCAACTAATGCTTTGATTGAGGTTATTTTTGCAGTAAAGAATCACAAAGATTATTGTGAATTGTTTAATCAAAAAAACATGATCATACAGTTAAATAAGGTTGTAACATATTTAGTAGAATATCAGATTTTAATAGGGTCGATGATTTCTGTTTTGCATACAGCACAAACTACCGTCAATTCATCAGTCAACTACTTCAGGGAAAGCCCACGAAGCATTGAGAGGAAAAAACAAATACATTTCGCCGAAAGTGTCGGAGCATTTAAATCTCGATTATTGAGTAAAATCTATTTAATATTACTGAACAATTACACAGCAAAAAAAGTGATTTTTTTTGTTTTTTTACTCCTAATTTTAAAATGGCTCCTGTAGTTTCAGTAATATGTTTGTATTTATAAAAACGATTGTATATTTAACATATAATCCTGGTTTGAAAAATAAAAATGAAAGATTTAAAACTAGAAAAAGTCAGTAAAAAAATAAGCCAAACAGAATTAAAAAATGTTAAAATATAAATTTTACAAATGGGCTCCTTCAACAAATGAGTATTTGAAGGTAAAAATAGAAAAACCATATGATTACCTCAGTATGATATTTGAAGGTAATGAAACTAGTAATCAAATCCAGAATCATATTAACAAAATCAAAAATGTACTGAATGGAAATCCAGATATTGACTACAGTATAGAAAATCAATCTGGGTTTATAGGGTACGCATTCGCACCAGATGATACAGAAACAGAATATCCAGAAGGAGGTTTTCAGGTATTTGATTTTTTTACTGCCGATAAAAAAGGTAATACAAAAGAATTATTCATAATATCTTTACAAGAAATATTAAATTTTCTTGAAGATTTTAATATTTTTTTGATTAAAAATAATAGATGATATATCTTCAATAATGCAAGAAGAAAAATTATACATACCAAAAAGTTATTTAACGGTACAAATAGTACGCGATGTTATGGCTGAATTTGAATGGCCAGTTTCGTATGAATTAATTGATGAAACAGAAGATTGGAGATCAGTTATAATAAAATTTGAAAACTGTGAAATTGAGTTAACAGAAGTTCCTGGTGAAGGAATACATCTTGAGTTTTTAAGTTTTAATAATGGAAAAAAATTAAATGCTAAATATGGAGAAATTATTCAATATATAGAAAATTATAATCCAAGAGAACATCTTGATTTAGAACGTAAAAGATATAATGATCGCATCCTTCATACAATTTCTGCAGTTCGTAATAAAATGAAAAACCTACAATACTATCACATGGATTTTATTACTGGTACAAATTATTCTTGGGCAGAAAAATATCTAAAAGACAAGAAGAAGTAAATAATTATAAAACCAAAAACCCGCTAACTCAAAAAGTCAGCGGGTTTTTTATATCTCTTAAATTTAGAATAATTAGAAAGCTTAACTACAAGCAATCTTCTCTACTCTACGTTGGTGTCTTCCACCTTCAAATTCAGTTTCTAAAAATGTATCAACCATTGCAATGGCTTGTGGTAACGAAGTAAAACGCGCAGGAATACTCAAAATATTAGCGTCGTTATGTTGCCTGGCAAGCGCTACAATCTCTTTGGTCCAACAAAGTGCTGCACGTACCTTTTGATGTTTATTTGCAGTCATTGCAGCTCCATTTCCGCTTCCGCAGATAATAATTCCGAAAGCTACTTTTTCGTTTTCCACATCAGTAGCAACTGGATGAATAAAATCAGGATAATCGACACTATCATCTGTGTTGGTTCCGTAGTTTTGAATTGCATATCCTTTTGCTTCCAAATGTGCAGAAATTGCATTCTTATAGTCGGTTCCGGCGTGATCGTTCCCGATGGCAATAGTTTTCATATATAATTGTGTTGTGTTTGTTGAAAACAAAGGTATGAATAGACTTTTGAACAACCGAAAAAAGTCAATGTTAATTTCATTTTACAATAGCTTAACACTGAGTTTATTATAAGTTCACATCAATTGTTAATATCTAGCGGTTAAAAACTAAGAAGAAAATTTTGTAGCTTCAGAATAATTTACAATACAAACAAAAATTACTGTTATCCAATTTATTTAGCACTTCTTTTTAGAAAACTTATTAAAAGTCGCTTTCTTGATTGTTAACAATAATTCACCAACTTTTTATCAAAAATAACCTGTGTATAAAGGTTGTTAATAACTGTTGATAACCTAGCTAATGATTCTTATATAGAACAAGTTATCCTTTTCATAAGTTGTTCATCAAATTCGATAAGAAACAAATCCTATAAAAATCTTCAAAAGTTTTGCTAACTATTCACAAGCTATAATAACCATCATTATTTTTTTTAAATTTATAAAAGAAAGAAATATATATATTATTAATGTTTATAACATTTAAGTTGAATTGATCTTTTTTAAGTGAAAATAGAGACTTAAATCTTCTATTTTTTTTCTTCTAAAAAAGTTAGCTTTCGCTAGAAAAAAAGAAGTAAGATTTGAGAACTAAGAGTCAAATTGCCTTTTAAGAATCTTTATAGTTTCAAAGTGTTTCTAAAAATATGCAATCTAAAATTGTAAATCAACAATCGTATATCTCAAACAATCCTCAAATGCGATTGCTTGCCGTAAAAATCGTCTAAAACTTGTTTGGTAAGGTCAACATCGTTTTGATGGACTTTCAACGAAATACCACCAATTGCGTTCGAATAGAAAGGGAATACACTCAACATCATGTCGTTTTCAAACACGTATTTAATTCCTCTGTGATCAAGGACAACGCGTAAAACGGCATATTCATACGAATACGTAAATGTAGCTACAGTTACAAAGTTGAGCATAAGCTGATAAAATTCATATTAAAATATTGAGAAAAACACTGAAGTATTAACATCTCAATTATCGAGTAATGTACTAAAAATAAGAAAATTAGTTTAAATAATACGTGTCAATTGCCGCATTTTTTATAGAATCATTAGGAACTTCTACAGCTCTAATATCATCTCTAAAATTGTTTTTAGTTTTTAAAGAAGAATTGATATAACTACCAAACGAGAAGAGACCGATCAAAAAGATCGATACAAATAGTAGAATAACTTTATACACTCGTTTCATGGTTGATGAAGCTAAATTTAGATTTGGCTCTTATACTATAGACGAGAGAAAAATGAATATGTTACACTTTTTTTAAGATTTCTTTAACTTTTTTTTAGAAAATGGATTTCTAAGCGTTACTTCGAGTAACAAATCTGTGATTTGGTGTATAGAAAATTACCTTGAAAATAAAAAAATAATATAGGTTTTAAAGCAGATCTCGATACAAAAAATGTTCTCATATTTTCCACTCGATCAGACGATTTGTTTTCTTATAGGTTTATAAGTTAAAGAGTTTAGCTGTGCAGTAATTTAAAATAACAAGTTTCCACAAACGTCACTTCGAGTGGTTTTTCGTAATAAAATGAAGAAAAATTGTATCGAGAAGTACTTTGAAAATAATTTATTTAGGAACCACAAATTGCAACGCTTTTGGTAAAATCTCAGCTGTAAATCCGCCAGTTCCAATCAATTCGCCATCTGCTTGAATGTATACTTCTTTCTGAGAAGTTTCAATAGTAATCAAATTGGTTTTAAACGTTTCTACTTCTTTATGATTCACAATTTTTCCATTAAACAAACCTGCAACATTTCGTACTAAAGTCCAAAAAGTAAAATGTTTAGCTACCGAAATATCAAACAATCCATCAGCTGTAGCTGCATCTTTAGTCAATTGCATTCCGCCACCAGAATACTGACAAATTCCAACAATTGTTAACAACGACTTGCTAGTTAATTTCTTCTCAACACTTTTAATAGTAAATTCAGATAATTTATAACGTATCAATCCTAAAACAGTAGAAACCAAAAAAGAAGCAGCGCCTAAAAATTTTAATCGTTCGTTGCGTTTTACCACATAACCATCAAAACCCAATCCGGCAACATTGTTAAAAAACACAGTAGTATCAACATTCAACAATGAAAGCTTTCCAATATCTTGAAAAATAGTATGTTCTTCTTTAATAATTTGAATTGCTTTGGTTATATTCTTTGGAATTTTATAGGTTTTTACCCAATCATTTCCAGTTCCTAAAGGAATTACACCTAATTTTATTTCTGATAAAGAAACAATTTTTTGTTCCATCAAACCATTTACAATATGATGTAAAGTACCATCGCCACCAATACTTACAAATTTTCGATATCCATTTTTTAAACCTTGAATCACGAGCTCGTATTCATGTTGAGGTTTTGTTGTAAATTCAAAATCGAAAGGAATTTGTAAAGCTTCAAAAGTAGCTGTAATTTTTCTCCATTTTCGTTTTCCTGAGAAGCTTCCAGAAGTCGGATTCACAATCAAAAACCATTTATCTTTACACATACATAACACGAATTTAATGCGTTGCAAAATACGAATTGTAAAATATTTGTATATTTGCATCAGAATTTTTTAATACTTCTCTCCTACTCGTTGTGTTTAATAAGAAATCGTTAATTTCTAAAACAGCAACATTCCTGACAGAATTAATTTGTACTTTTCAAGAGTTAAAAAACGCTAAACTTAGAATAGTTACATCTCGATTATAGAGTAAAATTCAATAAAAAGCAATTTCGGTATGCTTTTTTCATAATCAATAAAATAATAATAATAACAAACCGAAATATACACGAAATCGTGTAAAACAGAATGATATAATGACAAGAAAGAAAAAAAAGAAATCGCACAAGATTCCAAATCTAACAGATGCGATCCTTCAAATATTTAAAAAATCTTCCAACAAAGTTTATAACTACAAACAAATAGCTTCCAAACTAAATATTACAGATACAAGTGGAAGAAATCAAATTATAAAAACACTCAAAAAACTCAAAGCAAAACAAAAAATTGAGGAAGTTGATCGTGGAAAATACCGTGTTGTAGGAAGTACAGAATATTATACAGGAATTGTAGATATGACGTCACGTGGACAAGGATATGTAATTTGTGAAGATTTTGAAGAAGATATTTTTGTGCCAAGTCACAAAATAAACAGAGCTTTAGATGGTGATGAAGTTGAAGTATATGTATACAAACGCAGAAGAAACAATCGTCCAGAAGGAGAAATTACAAACATTGTAAAACGTAAAAAAACAGAATTTGTGGGTGTATTACAAATGCAAAAAAACTTTGCTTTTGTGGTGGTTTCCAATCAAAAAATGTATACGGATATCTTTGTTCCAAAAAATAAAATAAATCATGCACAAAATGGTGATAAAGTAGTTGTAGAAATTGAAGATTGGCCTGCTAGAGCAGATTCTCCTTTCGGAAATATAATACAAGTACTTGGAAAACCAGGGGAACACAATACTGAAATCCATTCGATCTTAGCCGAATATGGATTGCCGTATGAATTTCCAGAACATGTAGAACGATCTGCAAACAAACTAGATACATCAATTCAAGAAGATGAAATCAAAAAACGTAGAGACATGCGCGATGTGCTTACGTTTACTATTGATCCAAAAACTGCCAAAGATTTTGATGATGCATTATCGTTTCAAACGCTAGAAAATGGAAACTATGAAATAGGAATTCACATTGCTGATGTTTCACACTATGTAAAACCTGGAACTGTACTTGATGATGAAGCGTACGATCGTGCAACTTCGGTATACTTAGTAGATCGTGTGGTACCAATGTTACCAGAAATACTCTCAAACGGAGCGTGTTCATTACGACCAAATGAAGAAAAATATACCTTCTCAGCAGTCTTTGAAATCAACAAGAAAGCAGAAGTATTAAATCAATGGTTTGGACGAACGGTTACGTATTCCGACAAGCGATTTGCGTATGAAGAAGCACAAGTAATTATTGAAACCAAAGGAAACGAAATTCCTGCAGATATTTCACTCTCAGGAGAAGCATATACAGTAAGTGATGCTATTGTAGAAGCCACTTTAAAACTAGACGAATTAGCCAAAATCATGCGCGGAAAACGTATGCGTCAAGGTGCAATATCGTTTGACAAAGTAGAAGTTCGTTTCAACTTAGATGAAAACAGCAATCCTGAAGGTGTCTATTTCAAAACGCAAAAAGATGCCAACAAACTCATTGAAGAGTTCATGTTGCTAGCCAACAGAAAAGTGGCGGCATTTATTGGAAAACAAGAACCAGAAAAAACGTTTGTATATCGTATTCATGACGAACCAGATGTTGATAAACTTGCTAATTTACAGACTATTATATCTCGATTTGGATATGCGTTAAATCTAAAATCAAGAAAAACGACCACAAGTTCTTTAAACCAATTACTAGAAGATGTAAAAGGAAAAGGAGAACAAAACATGGTAGATACGCTTGCAATTCGAAGCATGAGTAAAGCAAAATATACCACAAATAACATTGGTCATTACGGATTAGCGTTCGATTACTATTCGCACTTTACATCGCCAATTCGTCGTTATCCAGATGTCATGGTACATCGTTTACTGCAATATTATTTAGATGGCGGAAAATCTGCAAATGCAGAAGAATACGAAGAAAAATGTGAGCATTCATCCAAAATGGAAGCCTTAGCAGCAAGTGCAGAACGTGATTCTATCAAGTATATGCAAATCAAATTCATGCAAGATCACAAAGACGAAGAATTTGTAGGAGTTATTTCAGGTGTGACCGAATGGGGAATTTACGTAGAAATCATTGCCAACAAATGTGAAGGAATGGTTCGTATTCGCGAAATAAAAGACGATTATTACAACTTTGATGAAAAGCAATATGCCTTAGTTGGAGAAGTAACCAAAAACATATATCAACTTGGTGATGAAGTCGTTGTAAAAGTAAAAAATACAGACTTAGTAAAACGTCACTTAGATTTCGATCTTATCGGAAAACGTGTTGAGGTAGAAGCGTAAAATTTGGGCGTTCCCACAACAAAAAAAATAAACCCGCATATTCAGGAAACTCGAAATGCGGGTTTACTTTTTTCATTGCGGTCAGGCTATCCGCTATATCTTTTATCTTGTTTTCAATATAAAGTTGTCACATCGAGCGCAGTCGAGATGCTTTTAGTGTTACAAATTTACTTAAATCAACGATAAAAGGATGCCGCTTCTATCCTTAACGCGAAAAAAAGTACTGAGATTTTTCTAAGTACATTCAGTATTTCATAATCAATATCAATAAAATTTAAAATCTATTTCTCTTATAACAAATAAGGGCGTCTCAATACTCACTACTAAAATCTCATCACTATATTTTTGTAACATTTTTCAAAAACACATACTAACGTTTCAAACAATCACAAATCAACAATCTAACATCGTAAATCCAAAATCAATATGATCTTCACTACAACAGACAGTTTTCAAAACAGAGAAATCACAGAATACTTAGGCTTAGTTTCAGGAATGACATACAATGTAAACTACAGTTACAAAGGCATGTCGTTCAAAGACATGTTCAACATGAAAAAATACTATTCACAAATAGAAGGCGCTATAGAAGAAGTAAAAGAAAAAACATTTCAAAAGCTAAGTGACAATGCAGCAAAACTATCTGCAGATGGTGTAGTAGGTATTGATGTAGATATGGAAATAAGTGCTGGCGGCGCAGTGATGATAAGCATTACAGGAACGGCTGTAAAATTGAAATAAAAAGGTTTTCTTTTTTTTAAATATGTTAAATATATATAGTTATAAATTACTGTAAAACCATAATTCACAAAGAATTACACAAAAATTAAATAAAAACTGTAACAAAACGTTTTCTATATACTCTTTACATACAAACAATAAAACCAAGTGTTATGAAACATATATTCTCAATCATTCTTTTTGCAGTTGCATTCTCAGTAACTGCCCAACAAAAGCCAATAGAAAAAAATGTAGGTGATTTTAAAGAAGTAAAAGTATTTGACTTAATAGAAATCAACTTAATCAAATCAGACGAAAATAAGGTCGTTATTACAGGTGCTGATACAGAAGATGTAGAAATTGTAAATAAGCGCGGAAAACTAAAGATACGCATGAAATTCGATCGAAGTTTCGATGGTTCACGCACGTTTGTAGAAGTATATTACAAAGATGTCGATATCATTGATGCTAACGAAGGTGCTATTATTGTTGCCAATGAAACAATAACGCAACCATATTTAAAACTAAAAGCACAAGAAGGCGGAAAAATTATTGCCAACTTAGAAGTAGATAATTTAGAATCAAAAGCAGTTTCTGGAGGAATTATTGAAGCATCAGGAAAAGTAAAACACCAAGAAATTACATTGAATACAGGAGGAATTTACGAAGGAAAAAAACTCATCACAGAACAAACAAAAGTAAAAGTGAGTGCTGGCGGAGAAGCATATAT
This sequence comes from Kordia sp., assembly GCF_050633145.1. GTDB lineage: Bacteria > Bacteroidota > Bacteroidia > Flavobacteriales > Flavobacteriaceae > Kordia. The sequence goes on from NZ_JBOEFY010000020.1 coordinate 188,059, forward strand.
TTCAGCTTCTGTACTTGCAGATGCCAAAGTAAGAGCTGGTGGATATATTGAAATTCACGGTGATCCTGAAACGATTAAAAAAGACAAAGTCTTCGGAGGAAAAATAAAAGTAAAATAGATTCGCATTCTATAATACCATTTCATCAATCAATCTTAAAACGTCTAAACTGCCATTTAGACGTTTTTTTAGTGAAACCCATTATTGAAAAGCATAGCGCATTCAATAATGCTGGTTGAACTAATGCTGCTGCACAGCGGTATCTTTTCCTTTTATACATAAATGATTCTCACATTTAATAACTTTTAAACGAACCCAATAGTCGAGAAGCGAAGCGCACACAAAACTGTAAGTTGAACTAAATATCTAAGAATAAAGAACGACTATTAGAGATCTCAAAAAGATAGCAACAGCAGTTATAAAAGTTGAAAAATGACAAAAAAAATAGCAAAAAAGAAAGCTAATGAAAATAAAGTAAAAAAAATTATACCAGAAATGGAATATAAAAAGCCGTAATTGCATCACTTTTACTACTTTTGTTATATGGTTGACGGACTACATTACGCAGTTTTATACGGATTATTTTTATCGTTTGTCGCTATTGGACCTATATTTTTCCTTTTACTTGAAATAAGCATAACCAAAGGATTTAGAAGTGCCTTAGCATTCGATTTTGGAGCTATTTTCGCAGATATTGTTTTTATCTTTTTTGCGTATTATAGTACTTCAAGTCTTATTGAAAAAATAAAAGACGACCCTAATTTAATCATCTTCGGAGGTTTAATTCTTTGTGCGTATGGAGTTATTTCTTATATAAAAACAGCCAAGTCTTTTCGGAAAATAGTGCGTGAACATTATAGTGTTGATACTAACAACAAAAAGAATTTTATAGGCTTATTTATAAAAGGGTTCTTTTTAAACTTCATTAACTTTGGTGTATTGGCTGGTTGGATTGTAGCAATTGCAACTGCAACTAAATTCACTGGTGGAACCAAATTAGGAATGTTCATTTTTGTAGCTACAATTTTAGTAACCTTATTGGTTATGGATATTACAAAAATTATGTTAGCTAAAAAATTAAAAAACAAAATGACACCTCGTTTTATCTTTAAAGCAAAAAAATGGGTGAGCATTATCATTATTGTTTTTGGAGCAATAATGATTGTAAAAGGATTTTATTCAAGAATAGTGTAAGACAATATAAAAATAGAGATATAAAAAAAACCTTCTGATTATCAGAAGGTTTTCTTTTTTTAGAGGCGTCGAGCGGATTCGAACCGCTGTACAAGGTTTTGCAGACCTCTGCCTAGCCACTCGGCCACGACGCCATTATTGATGCAAATTTAACCAAATTTACATTTTATGCAACAAAAAAGAAACATTAAATAACTCGAATCACTGATAAGAAAACCCTACAGATTTTTAATTCTTTCTTTTTCTGAACAATACATAAGATTTTATGTATAAAAATTATGCGCGTTTTGAAGTCATTTCAATAGTAACCATTTCAACATTGCCACCAATAGGCGGGTTTATTTTAGACACTTCAACGGTAGCTTCATTAACAATAGCTATTTCATCAAAAATTCTATCTAAAACACGTTTAGCTACATGTTCTAATAATTTTGAACGAATTGCCATTTCTTCTTTTACAATTTTATTAATGTGAACATAATCAACAGTATCTTGTAAATCATCACTCGTTGCAGAAGGTTGTAAATCTGCTTTTACAGCAACATCTACACGATAATCGCTTCCTATTTTACTTTCTTCAACCAAACAACCATGAAAGGCATATACACGAATATTGGTAACTCTGATAATTCCCATAAATTCTATTTTAAGAATGCAAAAATAAGTTATTAATATTAAATTTTAACCAGTGAATAAATCAAAGATGTTGCTTAATGCACTTGTTTTTGCTTTATAAAATTCTGTGTAGGAACAGCGCTCACAACTTACAGAACTAAATTTTGCACTTTGTACATCAAAGATTTTTGACCAGCGTCCGCCAGTTGCACGCATCTCTCCTACTGTATACGTTCTATTATTACATTTTGGACATCTATAATTTGAATGCTGCATAAATTTTTGTTAAGGTTATACGATATGTTTTTATATCAAGTTAGTATAGAACTTACTAATATCGTTACAGACAAATAATTTTATATATAGTATTTTAGCGTATGCAAATAGAACTTTCTTTATTTTCTATATTAGACATATTAACTGCTTCTACAGCGTTAATGTTAGGATTATTATTCTTTACAATTAAATCAGAAAATAGAAAAGCAAATATATTTTTAGGGCTATTTTTATGGAGTATAGCAATTCAATTAATCAACGGAATTGTATTTGAATATTATGAAGAAGAAGATATCGAAACTACTTTTTATATCTTGGATCCAATATTATTTATCCTTCTCTTTTTATTTTTCTATCTAAATACAACTATCAATCAATCAATTAATAAGTGGTATTATTTGTTATTCATTCCAGGAATTATACAGAATATTTTAATCAATAGTAGCGTATTAAGAGAGATTGAAGAAAGGTTTGAAGATTTTATTTTACTGTTCTATTTCTTTGAAATACTATTATTGATTTATGTCTTTAAAATACTAAAAAATCATAAAAAGAGAATTAGTAATTTTTATTCTGAATTGGAATTTAAATCACTTTCCTGGCTAAAAAGTATTCTCATCGCAATTTTATTATTTCATCTAATTTTAATTGTTGAAGGAATTACTGGCGTGGAAGAAGCAGAAAATGAATTGTGGGAAGGTATTTTTCAAATCTCAGCAATTTCTTTACTATTCTTCACCGTATATTGGATTGGATATAATGGTTTTTCACAACCAGAATTATTCAAACAATATCTATTTCAAAGAGAAGATATAGACCCGAAATTAGAAACAAAAGAAGAAGATTCTTCTAATGAACTTCAAGAAAAATTCAACAAAATTCAAACAATTATTTCAGAAGAAAAACTATATACCGATTCAAAATTAAATCTCCGAACACTTTCCATAGCATTAGATATAAAAGAAAAAGAACTTTCCAAAATGATAAATCAGTGTACAGAATCTAACTTTTATCAATTCATTAATAACTTTCGTGTACTAGAATTTAAAAGATTGCTTCAATCTCCAAAAGCAAAGCAATTATCTATTTTAGGTCTTTCGCAAGAAGCAGGTTTTTCTTCAAAATCAACGTTTTACAGTACATTCAAAAATGCTGAAGGAATGACTCCAAAACAGTATGAACTATCCCTTAAAAAGTCCGAATAGACGCAGCTGGACTAGTTGAACTGCATAAAGTATAAGCTTGGACGTTAATTTGTTGTGTCAAAAACACACAATTAATTAAATACGTTATAATTTATGAAAAGAGTATATCCAATTATGCTAGGACTTTTAGCAACAATCACAATAAGTTGCATTTCTTGTTCAAATGATGACAATACCATTACAACAACACCGACAACTCCAACACCTTCAGGGATAAACCCAGGAACCGATCCAAACTTTACCATTGTTGCAAACAGTGACGCTGGCTTTGCAAGTTTTAATAGAAAAGTAGAGGTTTTTGGCATTGATATTTATGCAGTAGCTGCTGTTGAAGATGCCAAATTATTACATGCTGCTAATGTAATGGCACAATACTTAGATAATAATGAAGATGGTGTGGTAGATGATCAATTAGTGATTGATAAAATGGTAGAAAACAGAGCTTTTTTAGTAATGTGGGCTACTGAAAATGATTTAAATATTAATCCACCAGCTGGAAGAATTGGACAAGATCTTGGAAATGATGAAACGAACCCTTCGTTTGTATCAGGAGGAAGAACTGGACAGTTTGATGCCTCTTTAGAAGAAGTTTTACACATTATCAATAATGCAGGTCATTCGTTTGCATATCCAAGTGCGTTTGGACAAAATGCAGGTTCAGATTTAGCAAATGCCATGGATATTGCCAGAGGCGGGCAATTTATGACCATTCCAAATCCATATCCAGATGGTGCATGGTATACATATGATGATGCAACGTGCGATTATGCCTCTTGTCAAACGATAGAATATCTATACTGGGCATTAACTTCTATGTTAGGAGCGCAAGAAAATAGACTGAACGAAATAGGTCATGAATGGAAATTAAATACAAATGCATTAGTACAAAGTACGGATACAGCAATTTTTACCTTGCTAAGCAATCCTACTTATAAAATGCCTACGGTATTACCAGACGGAACATACAGACACTAATAAAATTAAAAAGCGTTGTAAGCTGTTGTTTTTATAAACAAAATAGAATATAAAGTCTCCATTAAACTTTGTTAAATGTTAAAGAATAACAGCTTTACAACCACTAAAAAAATACTGAAAAATGAAAAAAATAAACGGCATAACAATATTATTCCTAGGGCTTTTCTTTATGATAAGTTCTTGTAGCAATGATGACAACACAGTACAAACAACAACAAGTTCTGAAACAACTGAACAACAAAAAGTATTCAAAGAATTTTGGGATATTTACGATAGACATTACCCACTAATGCATCGAAAAAATATTGATTGGCAAATAGTTTATGATACATATTATCCACAAATAACAGCAACAACGACAGATTCTCAATTGTTAGGAATTTTTCAAACCATCATGGGAACTATTATAAAAGACGGACATTCTAGTCTAACGTTTAATAATACGCAAGAAGCAGGTTTTGAACCAGCATTCAATGAAAATATTGAAAATATGATCCAAAACAACATTGCTAGCAAAGTGAATATTGTAGCTAGTAGTGTAAACAATCCGTATATCTCTTATGGAACACTAGTAAGCAATTCAAACATTGGATATATCAATTCTAAAAACTTCGAACCTGTAAATGAAAATGATAGTGAATTCAACAACTTTAAAGCTATTGTAGATGAAGCTTTAACAGCATTACAAAACAAAAATGGAATTATCATAGATGTTCGAACAAATGGTGGCGGACAAGGTCCTTTTGCATATTATTTAGCTGGAAGATTCTTTGCAAACAATACTCCAATAGAATTGATAAGGCAACGTATAAAAACGACCACAGGAAGTACAACGGCTTCATTAGGAAATTGGGCAACAACTGAATTTGAAGGCTATGCAGATGCTAGAGTGGAAGGTGGATATGTAGCAGGAGTTTTCCCTGAAGACAACACCATAACTGCTTCAGGAACGTTTCAGTATACAAATAAAATAGCCGTTTTAACATCAAGAGGAACTGCAAGTGCTGCTGAATATTTTACAGGAGCTATGAAAACACAAAACCATGTAAAAACGATTGGCGATACTACGTTCGGAATCTTTGCAGGAAGTGACATATTTACACTAACCAATGGCAGTGGAAAATGGAGAACTAGAGTATCGACACACGATGTTGAAATCATGTATAACAATACATTTCAATCTTTTGAAGGCATTGGTATTACTCCAGATGAACCTATAATTCCAACAACTACTCAAGTAAATGCAGGAAATGATGTTCATATAGAAGCTGCTATAAATTATATTATAAATTAATACAGCAATATTTACCAGCCAAGATGATTTGTTTATTAATTATGTTTAAGAACCTTTCCTGCCAATAGCAAGAAAGGTTTTTTTAGTATATATTCACTTTAATTCGCTAATTTTGCGGCTTTAAATGTTGAAATAAATACTCCTATGACGGAAGAAACAAAATCACTCAATTTTATTGAGCATATCATTGAGGAAGATTTGGCCAATGGAATGTCTGCAAACAATTTACGTTTCCGATTTCCACCTGAGCCAAACGGGTATTTGCATATCGGACACACCAAAGCTATTGGAATTAGTTTCGGTTTGGGCGAAAAGTACAATGCACCTGTAAATCTTCGTTTCGATGATACAAATCCTGCCAAAGAAGAGCAGGAATATGTAGACGCGATTAAAAAAGATATTTCTTGGCTTGGTTATCAATGGGCTAACGAATGCTACTCTTCCGATTATTTTCAACAATTATACGATTGGACAGTTCAATTAATCAAAGAAGGTAAAGCCTATGTAGATTCGCAATCTTCAGAAGAAATGGCGAAACAAAAAGGAACGCCAACAGAAGTAGGAACCAATAGTCCGTTTAGAGACAGAAGTCCAGAAGAAAATTTAGACTTATTCCAACGCATGAAAAATGGCGAATTTAAAGCTGGAACACATGTATTGCGCGCTAAAATTGATATGGAAGATCCAAACATGTTAATGCGTGATCCATTGATGTACAGAATTTTATACGCACATCATCATAGAACTGGAAACGAATGGTGTATTTACCCAATGTATGATTGGACACATGGAGAAAGTGATTACATTGAACAAATTTCACACTCATTATGTTCCTTAGAATTTAAACCACATAGAAAACTCTATAATTGGTTCAAAGAGAACGTATTTGAATACAGTAAAGAACAATATCCATTTCAACCAAAACAACGTGAATTTGCACGCTTAAACCTAAGTTACACCATAATGAGTAAACGTAAATTACTCAAACTGGTAGAAGAAAACTTAGTTTCTGGTTGGGACGATCCACGAATGCCTACTATTTCTGGCTTACGCCGAAGAGGTTATACGCCAGCAGCTATCCGAAAGTTTGTAGATACAGTTGGTGTTGCTAAGCGCGAAAATGTAATCGATGTATCGCTGTTAGAATTTTGCATTCGTGAAGATTTAAACAAAACGGCCAATCGTGTCATGGCAGTTTTAAACCCTGTTAAATTAGTCATTACCAATTATCCAGAAGGAAAAGTGGAAATGCTTGAAGCAGAAAACAATCCAGAAGATGCTAATTCAGGAAACCATGAAGTTCCTTTCTCAAGAGAATTATACATTGAACGTGAGGATTTCAAAGAAGATGCAAGCAGTAAGTTTTTTAGACTAACTCTTGGAAAAGAAGTACGTCTTAAAAATGCATACATTATCAAAGGAGAAAGTGTGGTAAAAGATGCAGATGGAAATATCACAGAAATTCACTGTACACATGACACTGATAGTTTAAGCGGAAGCGGAACAGAAGCTAGTGTACGTAAAGTAAAAGGTACATTACATTGGGTTTCTATTGCACATGCAATGCAAGCTGAGGTTCGTGTATACGATCGTTTGTTCTCTGATGAAGCACCAGATAGCCACAAAGACAAAGACTTTATGGAATTTGTAAACCCAGATTCACTCAAAGTGGTAAATGCCTTTGTAGAACCGTATTTAAAAGAAGCAAAAATTGGAGATCGTTTTCAATTTCAACGTTTGGGATACTTTTGTATAGATGAAGATACAAGCGATGAAAAATTGATTTTCAACAAAACGGTAGGTTTACGCGATACTTGGGCGAAGCAAAAGCCAAAACCACAGCAAAATCAACCAAAACAGCAACAAAACCAGCAACAATCAACGAGACCAGCGATAGAAGAAATAAAGAAATTAGGTAAAAAATATACCAATCTTCCAGAAGAAAAACAGCAACTTACAAAAGCTAAAATTCAAGAATTAGCTATGAAAGTTCCGTATGAAGATTTAGAACCTTTATTTGCGACGGCAGCTAAGAAAGCTGGAACGCGAATTGCGGCTATGATTACCTTAGGTGTTTTGTTGAAAAAAGGACAAGAACGCAATGGAAACATTGATGAATTCATAGAAAAAGCATTAAATGACAAGAACGAATTGTTGGTAGCAGAAGCACAACAAGTATAATATAAAATTCAAATAATAATTTTAAAAAGACTGTACGTTAGTATGGTCTTTTTTTATGCGATATAATAACTTAAAATAGATTTTTGCATAACAATAACCTTCACTTCTACTCTATTTTTAACACAAATAATCACAAAACACACCTGGAATGTGATATACAAATTCAGTTAAAAACGATTAAAGACAATGTTTTCATTTATACAGTAAATTAATTCTTAATAAATAGTGAAGACACCTAAGTAATAAAAAAACATTCAAAAAAATGTGGTGACTCCTAGTTTAAAAGAAAATCAAGTGAAATAGAAGCTAAAAATCATGAAACTCTTTCAAATAAAAAGCGCATGATTAAGAAAATAAATAATGCTAATAACCTAAAATTGATATAGATAAAACAGGCTTATCCTCAAAAATGTTAACATTTTTTTGCTAACTTATCATTATATTGCCTGCTAATTACATTTTTCACAAAAAATTATCATCAATATAATGTTGATAATGCACGAAAAAATATTTAGACCCTATACTAAACATAATTAAAAATTGTTATGAAAAAAATTACTCTAGCAAAGAGCTTCCCAAGCTCTTTTATGCTTATGTTAATAGCAGTAATCTTCTTGAATTGTACGGTAGCATCTGCTCAAAGTACAATATACTTCCAAGATGAGGTGATTACAATGCCAAATAACATAGCTTCATTTAATTGGGATTCAATGCCTGAAACTGCAAAATATAATAATGGATACTTTGCTTGGGCACATTTTAGTCAAACACCAACACAGGATATTCAAGATCAGTTTGCACAAAGAAACCTTAAACTTATTGAGTATTTCCCTCATCAAACGTATTTAGTGTATTTGCCAGAAAACACACAAATTTCGTACTTACAACAATCAGGAATTGTTTCTATCATTCCAATAGAGAACAACTTTAAAAAATCAACAGACATTAAGCTTAATAACATTGGCGATCATGCGATGGAAGGAAACAATATCGTTGTGATGTTAGAGTATTATGACTTTATTGATAGGAGTTATGTACAAAGAGAACTTTCAAAAATAAACGCTGTTGTTGTTAAGAAAGCTTATGGAAACAGGAACCATTTAGAAGTGGCTATTCCACAAAACCAAATGGATGCTGTGGTATCAAAGTCATTTGTAAAATGGGTAGAATTAATTCCAGAAGCACCAGTATTTCAAGATCTTAGAGGTAGAAGCTTACATAGATCTTCAAACTTGGACACACAAACACCAACAGGAAGAAACTATACAGGAGCCGGAATTGGACTGTTAGTTCGTGATGACGGAGTTGTAGGACGACATATTGACTTTCAGGGAAGACTTGAAAACCCAATTACAGCAAATGGTGGTACGCATGCTGATGGAGTTTCTGGAATTATGACAGGAGCTGGAAATTTGGATCCAACAAATAGAGGAATGGCTGTGGGAAGTGACTTTTATACAACTGATGCAATTAATGATATTACTGCACTTTCATTTACGGACAACGCAACTGTTACACTCGTTAATAATGGAGATGTACAAATTACTAACAACTCTTACGGAACAGGTTGTAATGATGGTTATGATGGCTTAGGAAGAGCAGTTGATCAATTTGCAGAAAATAACCAAACGGTTTTACACGTATTCGCTGCTGGAAACTCAGGAGCTGATAACTGCGGATATGGAGCAGGAGCAGGATGGGGAAACATTGGTGGAGGAGCTAATGAATCGAAAAATACAATTGCAACAGCAAATACGTTTTTTAACGGACAGTTAGTAGGCTCAAGTAGTAGAGGACCTGCAGCTGATGGACGTATAAAACCAGATATTAGTGCACACGGTCAAGGTCAAATATCTACAACAGAAGATAACGGATATCAATCATTTGGTGGTACATCGGGAGCATCACCAGGAATTGCTGGAGTTGCTGCTCAGTTATACGAAGCATATACTATTTTAAATGGTGGCGCATTACCAGAATCGGCATTAATCAAAGCTGCATTGTTAAATACGGCAACTGACTATGGAAATACTGGACCTGACTTTAGTTTTGGTTGGGGAATGATAAACGGATTAAGAGCTGCAATGCTTCTTGAAGAAGGACGTTACTTAGATAGTTCAATTTCACAAGGAGGAAGTAACGATCATTCTATTACAGTGCCTGCAAATACAAGCGAAGTTCGTTTTATGGTATATTGGAACGATGCACCAGCGGCAGCAAATGCTTCACCAGCATTGGTAAACGATTTAGATTTAATAGTAACTGACCCAGGTAGTACAACACACCAACCTTGGATTTTAGATACAACGCCAAATGCTGCATTCTTAAACACTCCTGCAACTACAGGAACTGATCGATTAAACAATGTAGAGCAAGTTTTAATCTCGAACCCAGCAGCAGGAACTTACAACATTAATATTGCAGGATTCAACGTTCCTATGGGACCTCAAAAATATTATATAGTATATGAAATTATTACTGACGGAATTACATTAACATACCCAATTGGTGGTGAAAAATTAATTGCAGGAGCTCAAACAATTGTTCATTGGGATTCAAAAAATGCAGTAAATAATAATCAAATAGAACTTTCTGAAGATAATGGAGCTACTTGGACAAGCTTAGCAACATTACCACCAACATTAAGAAATTATACATGGAATGTTCCTAATAACTTAGCTTCTGGAGAATGTTTACTAAGAATTACGAATGGTACATTTACAGACCAATCAACAGCTTTTTCTGCAGTAAGAAGAGTTTCAGGAGTAGGTATTTCACAAGTATGTCCAGACGAAACAACAATAACTTGGACAGCGGTTTCAGGCGCAACTTCGTATGATGTATACATATTAGGAGAAAAATATATGGAAGTAGTAGAAACTTCAACTACAAATTCAGCAACAATTGTAATTCCAGAGCCATTAGACCCACTTTGGGTATCAGTAACTGCCAAAGGTGGAAATGGATGGGAATCAGAACGATCTAACGCTGTAACTGTGAACCAAGGAAACGGTGGATTATTTGGTTGTCCATTAGCTAAAGATTTAGCAGTAACAACGATTCATAATACAGAAAGTGATTTTGATAAACTTTGTAATACAGATCCAATTATTATTTCTGCAGATTTAGATAATCAAGGTACAGACCCACAGTCTAACTTTACAGTTTCATATCAAGTAGGTTCAGAACCAATAGTTAATGAAACTTATACAGCGACATTGGCTGTAGGAGCATTAGATACGTATGTTTTTACAACTCCAGCTACTTTAACGACAAACGGAGATACTACATTGCGTGTATGGACTTCATTAGCAGGTGATGAGTTTGCAAATAATAATGAACAAACATTTAACTTTAATGCACTCATAAGTGGGACTGCCATAAACTTCCATGAAGATTTTGAAACAGTTAGTGTAATACCTGAAGAGTGGACTATTAGAAATTTTGATAATGCACTTACTTGGATTTCAGCAACAAATATTACTGGAATCGATGGAAATCCTACACAAGCGATTTTTGTAGATGCATTCAATTATAATGGTGCAATAGGGCAACAAGATTGGTTAATAACTGAATATTTTGATCTAACTTCTGTTACAGATGCTACCTTAATGTTTGATTTATCTAAAGCACAATTTAATGCTACACAACAAGACGATTTACGTATTGATATTTCTACCGATTGTGGAGCAACGTATACACAAATCTATTTTAAAGATGCAGCAGATTTAGCAACAGTTCCAAATACAACAAATCAATGGATACCAACAGCTGCTTCACATTGGAGAACAGAAACGGTTAATTTAGATGCATATATAGGAAACAATATTTTATTAAGATTTGCACATGTTAATGGTTTTGGTAACTCTACTTATATTGATAATATTAAAGTAGAAACAACATTATCAGTAGGTGAAAATACATTAGAAAGAGCAATTTCTATGTATCCAAATCCAGCAAAAAGTAATGTAGATGTCGTAATTAATACTACAATTGGAAATACGTACGAAATTGAATTGCTAAATAGCATCGGACAAACAATTACAAAAACTAAAGAAACACGTTTTAATGCAAGAGCACAACAAAAACTAGATGTTTCTAAATACGGAACAGGATTATACTTTGTAAAAATTACTGTAGGAAATCAAACCGTAACAAAAAAGTTGATTGTAAACTAAAAGAGAAACACCAATCCAACCATAATAAAAGATCCTGAGAATAATTGCATTCTCGGGATTTTTTTTTGCTTGAAAATCAAGTATAAATTTTAATGATGTATTCCTGAAAAATGATCTAAAATATTTATTAAAAACAAGCTTCTTAGAAGCGTTTTTACGAACATAAAATAAACTTGAAACTACTTTGTTTATTTGATAAAGAACTATGCTGAAAACCACCTAAAAATAGAAAACAGTGAAGTTGAGGTGAACTTTGTGCAAATCTTATCTAAGAATTCAAAATTTGCTGTAAAACCTCCTTTTTCAGTCGTACACTAATCGGAATTTTATGCGTGCCAATTAAAATTTGATTTCCTGTAATTTCAGAAACTTGTGCTTTGGAAACCAAATACGATTTATGTGTTTGTATAAAAAACTGATTTGGCAATTCATCTCGCAATTGTTTCAAAGTTGTGTGTGTAATAATAGTTTCAGAAGTCGTTACAATTTTCACATAATTCTGCATCGCTTCTACAAATAGAATTTCATCGATCTTAATTTTTTTGAGCGATTTATCACTCTTCACAAAAAAGACTTCTTCATCTTCGGTCGTTTTAGTCAAACGATAGGCTTTATTCACAGCTTGCAAAAAACGTTCAAACGAAATGGGTTTTACTAAATAATCAATTACTTCATACGAAAAACTCTCTAATGCATATTGTGGATACGCAGTTGTCATCACTACGAGTGGAGAAGAGGTTAAACTTTTCAACCAATCCAATCCAGATACAATAGGCATATTAATATCCAGAAACATTAAATCTACAGTTTGTTTATGTAAAATTTCATTTGCTTGCAATGCATTTTTACACACGCCAACTACATTCAAAAAGGAAATATCATTGCAATAGGTTTGCAAGCCTTTTCGAGCTAATGGTTCATCGTCAATAATAATACAGTTTAGTACTTGCATGAAATATCAATAATTAAATCTACATGATAAAAAGTAGGTTTTTCTGTAATAGTTAATGTATGTTTTTTAGGATATAAAAGCGCCAATCTTCGTTGTACATTTTGCAAACCAACGCCGCCAACTGCTATTTGTTGTACTGTTGTATCGGTAGTATTTTTTACGGATAAAACTATTTTTTGCTCCGATTCTTTGATGTCAATTACAATGCTATTTTTTTCAGCTTCATCATGATGACTAATATGTTTGAAGGCATTTTCAATAAATGGAGTCAGCAACAATGGCGCAATTTTTAACGAAGCATGTTCATAATTGATGGTATGTTCTAATGAAATATCGTCGCCTTTTCGAATGGCTTCCAAACGGATATACTGCAACACATAATCTAGTTCTTTCTCTAACGGAATAAACGCTTCACTACTTTCATACAATTGATAACGCAACAAATCTGAAAATTGTACCAACGTATCTTTTGCTAAGGTATTATTACTACCAATTAAATGATACACACTATTAATTCCGTTAAATAAAAAGTGCGGATTTAACTGTGCTTTTAAATACTTCAATTCAGTTTGATGTGTCTCTTTTAATAACTCTTGTTTGGCGCGTTCTGCATTTCGGTATTCAAACAAAAAGCGATACAAAAACCCAAAAGCACTATATAAAATGTGAAAAAATAAATTCTGAATAGATACTGCAAAAGTCACAAGTAACAAAGATGTTCCAGGAGCAAGCAAATTATAATGTGAAGCAACTCTGGCATCTAAGTAACTTTCCACAAAAGTGATTCCCAACAACAAAAGCAATGAATAACTCCAAAACTTCAACTTTTTACGTTTGATAAAAAAAGCAGGAACCAACCAAAAAACTTGAACATAACACAAAAACGCGTTAAAAAACATTCCATAACTATACACAACACCAAGCGAGCCTGAATCATTATCAAATCCCATCCAAGTCAAATTCCCTTTGGTGACGTATAAATAATTCACGATCCAAAAAGCAAGATGTCCTAAAATTAATATGTATAGTTTTATTTTTGACATGGTCTTAAAAATAATATGAAACGTCATTCTGAATCAAGTTCAGTTTGACGAACTTTTGACTTTTAAAAAAGCTACAAAAGCTCAATCAAAGTAAAACATAAATTATCAATTTTTGGATTTTGCGGACTAAAAGCAGAAACATTTGTTAAAAGCATAACGGCTTTTTTATTTTTTTTATCAATAATCATACAGGATGAATATCCGCCAGTTCCACCATTGTGAAACAATACTGTTTTCCCTTCTTTTGTAATAATATGCCAACCCAAACCTACTTGAACCATTTCGTTTACGTCGATAGTTGCTTGTTGAGGTAAATTATAAACAGCATCTTCTTTAAAGTTCTTACGGATAAATTTCGCCATATCAACTACATTCGATTTCATTCCACCAGCACCAACAAGTGCATCTGTAAAATCCCAATTGGAATTTTCTGTACCATCAGCTTTCAAACCTTTGACTAATTGAGATTGATCTACTTTTGATAAAAGAGTAGTGGTATTGTTCATTTTCAACGGTTTCAAAATCTGTTCTTGCAACAAATCTTCGTATGACTTCTTTGTTTTTTCTGTTAAAATATACCCTAACAATCCTACGCCTAAGTTAGAATACGCACTTACTTTTCCAGGAGTATTATCTAAAGTTATTTCACTTTTCAAATACGAATGCAACATGTCAACGGTATATTTTTTATATGGATTAGCCATGTTTTCTTGTAATAGCGGAAAGATGTTTTTTGGCAATCTTGGCAAACCTGAAGAATGATTGGAAAGCATTTTCAAGCTAATTTCGTTCGTTTTTTCGGGTGATTTTTCTATCGGAAATGGCAATACATCTACCAACTTATCATTCAGTTGAAGATTTCCTGCTTTAATTTGATGAGATAATAGGAGAGAAGTAAAGACTTTTGTATTGGAGCCAATTTCAAAAATCCCTGTTTTATTGTCAATACTTTGTAATGTATCGTTCTTGCGAATAACTCCAATATAATTTGTTTTTTCTCCATCAATCAAAGCGATAGAAAGTTGGGTATTATTTGGAAAAAACTCACTGTTTTCTGCAATGACTTTTCGTATTTCAGAAGACATCGTTGAAGCATCAATAGCGTTCACGACCTTTTCTTGCGAAAGCAATACTTGTGTACTTAGAAAAATAAGGAGTAAAAAAAATGTTCGTTTCATGATGATTGTTTTTTTGATACTTCAAAATAACCACATAAAACGAACACTATATAATTCGTTTGACGAACGTATACAAGTTTTTGATGAACGTCAGTGAAACTAAACTTTTGAGAAGCTTGTATTGAACTTGATTCAATATCTAGGACGCACTCAAAGTTGTAAGTTGAACTGATTCTAATACAAATCAGGATCTTATTAAATGAATTTTCAATTGTTATGAGATTCTGAATCAAGTTCAGGATGACGCCTTCTAATAAACTTTTATTCTTTAATATCTTTCATCTCTATAGTATTCTCAGGAATATCCAAAGAAGTCTTAAAATCTGGGAAATACGCAATAATTGTACCTGTATCTTTCATTTCTTTGGCTTCTACAAAGGTCCACTTTTTAGTAGCCTCATTATAAAAACCTAACATATAACTTGTTGAAGTAATACGCTTACCGTTCATTTTCATTACGTTGTAATTTTCTACATAACAACGATATTCTCCTTGTTCTTTTACAACATCAGAAACCGATTTCGTTTCTGCAATTTCATACGCAAAACCGTTGGCTTTCATTTGTGAAAATGTTGTTTTTAAGTATTCTTCCATGACATCTGCACCGCCAGCAGCATTTAAAATGTTTGGATGTGTATAGGTGAGTAAGGTTTTAAAGTCTTCTTTTAAAGTTGCATTACAAGCTGCTTGCGCATCTTTCATTGCACTTGATTTTAGTGCTTTTATATCTTGTGAAAATACCTGTGTAGCACAAAATACAAATAGGAGTAAAGTGATTTTTTTCATGTTGATGGAGTGTTATATTTTTTAATATAATGCAAAAAACCCAAAATCGTGCCATTTTGGGTTTTTATATAAAAAGTGAGTTTAATTATTCACTTTTCTTTTTTGAGTTTTTCATTGCTTCACCAATTTGATTACTTGCGGTAAAACTAGCAACCATATCGTTTAACATATTGCTTCCTGCTTGTGGTGAGTTTGGTAGTAAAATTAAATTACTATTTGTTTCCTGACCAATAGCTTGTAGCGTATCATAATGTTGTGTTACTACAATTAAGGCTGAAGCTTCTTGCGAGTTGATTCCAACTTTGTTCAATACTTCTACAGATTCTTCCAAACCACGTGCAATTTCACGACGCTGATCGGCAATACCTTGACCTTGTAAACGCTTGCTTTCTGCTTCTGCTTTTGCTTTTTCAACGATTAAAATACGTTGTGCATCACCTTCATACTGTGCAGCCGTTTTTTCTCTATCAGCAGCATTAATACGGTTCATGGCAGCTTTTACTTGCGCATCAGGATCAATATCAGTTACTAAGGTTTTAATAATGTCATATCCATATTCCATCATAGCATCGTTTAATTCTGCTTTTACGGCAATGGCAATATCATCTTTCTTTACGAATACATCATCCAATTTCATTTTTGGAACTTCGGCACGAACTACATCAAATACATACGATGTAATTTGATCGTGCGGATAATCTAACTTATAAAAAGCATCGTATACTTTGTCTCTAATAACTTTATATTGAACAGATACTTTTAATCGAACAAATACATCATCTAATGTTTTTGTTTCAATGATAACGTCTAATTGCTGAATCTTTAAACTTAACTTTCCAGCAATTCTATCCATCAGTGGAATTTTTAATTGTAATCCCGATTGACGAATGCTGTTAAAGCGACCAAAACGTTCTACAACCGCAGCTGTTTGTTGCTTTACAATAAAAAATGTTCCGAGAAGAATAATAACAACGAGTACTCCTGCAACAACGTAGTATGGATTTATTGGCATAATTTGTAGTTTTAAAATGTTAGTATATAAAAATAATTTTTTTTGAGTAAAAAAAGGATACTTTTGAGAACTTTAAATTTAAAGCAACCCTCAAATGCAAAAACCTACTTACTTTATATTAGTTGTCATTACACTACTTTTTGTTACAAATTCTTTTTCTCAAGGTCGTTATGACAGTTACAATCGTCTCGGAATTTCAGCAGGATTTCATCAATTTGATATTCGTACAAATGACCTTGTAACCACAAAATCAACAGGATTTCAAGGCGGATTGTCTACACGTGGAACCGTTGGAAGGCATTTTGATACGGTGTATTTTTTATATCTTAACTTTCATGAAATGAATGTGTTAGGTCGTGAAAACTTACTAGCTACAAATCAAGAAATTCCGTTTAGCTTACTAGCCGCAAAAGTTGGTGTGTTGGGAAGTTATAAAATTAGTGAAAAGCATTTTAGTGTAGAATTTGGTCCAGCATTTCAATTTTCAGATAAATTTGAAATAGATAGTACGTTTGAAGATTACATTTTACAAGGATACGATACATTTACTGCCAAAGATGCACGGCAAACATCACGCATGAATCTTATGGGAATTATAGGATTTTCGGCAGGATTTCAATCATTTAAAGTCTCAGTGCAATACGAATATGGATTTTCCAACGTTTTAAGTAAACTGACAGTTGACAATAAAAAATTAAAAGGAAATATAGAACAGTTGAGTGTTTTAGCCACTTTCTATTTGTAAGTAACACAAAAAAAGAGCGCCGATAAGCGCTCTTTTTACTTTTGTATATTATTTGCAGAACTTGATTTTATATCTTGATCGCAACAATTTCAATTCTTCTATTCATTTTTCGCCCATCTCTAGTTTTGTTAGAAGCTATTGGTTGCAATTCTCCATAACCTTTGGCTGTTAAACGAGACTGTTTACAACCTTGTGCTACTAAAAGTTCCTTTATTTTTTCAGCTCTTTTTTGTGATAATGCTAGATTTAAATCTTTTGCTCCAACAGAATCAGTGTGACCAGAGATTATAAAAGAAAAATGATCAGAATTCTTTTTTATGACTTCACTTATTGCTTTAATTACTTCATCATAATTTTCAATTAGTTCATTTGTGCCACTTTTGAAAATTAATTTTTTTGTGTGTTCAACAAAAGATCCAAAATCATCCATAATAATTTCTGGAGTAATTCTCTCTGAGATTACATTTTGATTTGTCTTACACGAAATGAAACATATAAAAATGATGAATAGTATCTTTTTCATATTACAACATACCAATCACCTTCTCAATACGCTTGATGGTTTCTTGCTTTCCAATCATAAACATAATCTGAAATAAATCGGGTCCGCTTAATGCGCCAGCTAATGCAAAACGTAATGGTTGCATTACTTTCCCAAAACCAATTTCGTTGCTTGTTATCCAACCTTTAATATTGGTTTGCAAGCTTTCTACGCTATAATCTTCTGTAGCATTGATAATTTCTACTAGTTTGTTTAAAATGTCTCCTGTGCCTTCTTTTAATGCCTTTTTCTGTGCTTTTGCATCATATTCTGTTGGCGCCACAAAGAAGAAGTGACTCAAATTCCATAAATCTTTGGTAAATGAAGCTCTTTCTTTAATCAATTCGACAACCATTTCAATATAACTTACGTCAATATCAGCCAATTCAGCTTGACTTTCTTTAAAAGCAATTGCCAAACTTTCGTTAGATTTTAGCTGCATGTATTGTTGGTTGAGCCATTTCATTTTGTCAATATCAAATCGTGCACCAGCTTTGTTGATTCGTTCCAAATCAAAATCTTGAATCAATTGATCTAAACTAAATATTTCTTGCTCTGTTCCAGGGTTCCATCCTAAAAATGCTAAGAAATTGATCAATGCATCTTCAAAGTATCCATCTTCACGGAAACCTTCGAATGTTTCTCCTGTTTTCGTATCATCCCACTTTAGTGGAAATACAGGGAAACCAAACTTCGCACCATCGCGTTTTCCTAATTTTCCTTTTCCTGTTGGTCTTAAGATTAATGGCAAATGTGCAAAAACAGGCGCTTCCCATTCAAACGAACGGTATAATAAATAATGTAATGCTAACGAAGGCAACCATTCTTCTCCACGAATTACATGTGTAATTTCCATTAAATGATCGTCTACAATATTTGCTAAATGATAGGTTGGCATTCCATCACTTTTATATAAAACTTTATCATCTAAAATATTGGTATCAATCTTTACATCACCACGAACTACATCTTTTAAATGCAAGGTTTCATCTTGTGGCGATTTGTAACGAATTACATACGGTTCACCAGCGTCTAACTTTGCGTTTACTTCTTCCGCCGAAAGCGATAAAGAGTTTGAAAGCTCTAAACGATTGTGCCAATTATAGATAAATGTTTTTTTCTCTGCTTCTAGTTCTTTTCTAATTGCATCTAAAGATTCAGCAGTATCAAAAGCGTAATATGCATCTCCTTTTTCAACCAACTGATCTGCATATTGTTTGTACAAATGCTTGCGTTCACTTTGTCTGTACGGACCAAATCCGCCATCTTTTCCAATACCTTCATCAAATGGAATTCCGCACCATTCCAATGCTTCTATGATATATTCTTCTGCGCCTTCTACAAATCGGTTTTGATCTGTATCTTCAATACGTAATACAAAATCACCGCCATGTTTTTTGGCGAATAAGTAATTAAATAAGGCAGTTCTAACGCCTCCAATGTGTAGCGGTCCTGTAGGACTTGGTGCAAAACGAACACGAACTTTTTTAGTCATAGATTTTAAGTAAATGGTTATAAAGTGCAAATGTAATATTATTTTCTTTTAAAATTGTCTGTGTAAAGAGCAGTTACTTTTAGATTAGAAAAAAAGAAAATACATGCATTAGCGCATTTTAAATCTCGATTATCGAGTAAAGGTGAAACCCTCAAAATTTTAATTTTGAGGGTTTCGGTTAATCAGCAAGTTGAGAAAAAATGCTACTTTTTACTATAATTCAGTGTAATCTTTAAGTTTGAAGTCTTTAATCTCAAATGTCAAATGTCAAATCGAGCATTATTAATATTCAAATATTTTTGAATTGAAAATACCTAGCGAAGCTATCGAGATTCAATGTAAATCATAGTATTACGAAGCTTTTCGACTGTGTTCGAAGTGACAAGTTATGATTGTTAAATTTATACTATTTCTTAATGAACTTTTCTGTGTGCTTTATACCTGATTCTGTTGTTACCGTTAAGAAATACATGTTGTCGCTTAATTGTGATACATCAATTTCTGAAACTTCAATAGCTTTGCTTTGTACCAATTTCCCTGTGATGTCTGTAATTTGATATGCAACAATTGGTTCGTCACTATTAAATCGTAATACATCTGAAGTTGGATTTGGAAACATGTTAAAGTTAATTAAGTCAGCTTCTTCTCTTCCAAGTGTTCCACCGTGTGTTTCTCCGATTACGAATAAGGAACGTAAATGATCTTTCACTTCTGGTGTAAATACATTTAATGTTGTACCAGAATCACTATTTAATGTGCTTAATGTTATTTGGTATGACCAAGCTTCATCGTAGCAACTATCACAACAAGAAGGAACGTACAATCCAATTACATATAATTTGTTGTGTTCAAAGTTATAGTTAGGGAAGTTAGTTGTAAGTCCCCAAACTGGATTTGCAGAGGTTGGTAATTGATTGTTGAATCCACCCATATTACTAGACCATGCAAACGTATCTGGAACCATATTGATAAAATCTACTGGATCTGTGAATGGGAAAGAAGAATATTCTAACTCATATACAAACCATGTATATTGATATCCACCATTTTGTTCTGTACATATATCACCTACAAGTAAAGCATCATCAGTAGTGTCAATACTATTTATAGATCCTGTTAATTGTTGCGGGTTTCCTTGGTGTAATACACTAATGTTAAGGTTTTGATCTAGTTTTGCTTGTAATGAAATATCGTCAATTGCTAAGTCATTTCCATCGCCTAAACCATCTTCTTTTAAGTGAATTTTAATGTCTAATATATCTTGCTCACCTTCAAAGCATTCTGAAATTTGTTGCCAGTCACAAGGATCGTCACTGTTGGTATCAATGGTAATCCAATCGTATAATTGACCGTTTACTTCCAAACGAATTTCTGGTTTAATGTTAAACGTACATTGTGGTAAATCTTTAAAATTTGCACAAAACTTATATGTTTTTTCAAAATCGATTTGAATGCTTTGTTCCCAAATAACACTGGATGTTCCAGCAGGTTGTGTAGTACGACCGTTTACCAATAGAAAATCTGTGTTGTTACTGTATTGTTCAGGATCTGCACATGCAGAATGATCTGTAACAGTTGTTCCAAAAATACTAGCATCGTTTGAAACATTGTAAGCACCAGGATATAAACTTGCGTCTTCTGTATAATCGCTGTTAAATCCGTTAGCTCCGTTTTCAAAGTTTCCATTTTCTACCAAGTTGTCACCTTCGCAACAAAATGCGCCTTCATTGTTTGGCTCTCCTGTTTGAATATCACAGTCTTGAATACAAATATTATCATATCCATATTCTTCTGTAGGGCTTGAAGTTAAGTCTAAGTAAAAACGAATTCCATCAATGTTGCTTAATAACGTATTCCAATCGTCACACTCTAGTCCGGCAGACATTACCCATTCTCCGTTTGCGTTAGAAGGTAATGTAGTTCCTTCACAAATTTCAATTGGTGCACATACATGTACCCAACCGCCATCTTCAACAGTTTGTACAGTTGCTACAAAAGTTGCTGCTGCTGTAGGACTCGTTGGTGATCCGCTATAAATAATTAATCTTGGAGATAAAGGTTCGCCTAAACCACCATCTTCAATTACTTGAAAATCCCAGCATAAACACTGTCCGTTGTACTCGCGCCAATCGCCACCATAATCTACGTCATTGTAAATGTATGAGGAACCAGAAGCATCATACGAATGTAAAAAGAAGTCATCAGAGTTTCCGCTTGGTCCTAAAGGATCTGCTGTATTTGCGCCAGCAGCAACGCCATTCCAATTCGAGATATCCTGATCGTTAAAATCTTCACAGAATTGTGCAAAGCTTACTCCATAAAAAAGGAGCAAACATAAAGTAATCATGTTTTTCATAATGTAAAATGTTTAAGTTTCTATTAAATTGTTTCAAAGCAAAGATGCGCCAGTGTAAAACAATAGGGTAGAAGCAAAGCACTAAGATTGTAGAAGTGTTTTGCCTTCAGAAAATAGTATAGAAAAACCGTAAGCGTTACAGGAAAAACACTTAAGAAATCATTTCACTTGGTATGCGTTTATTCATCACTTTAAACCATAAAGGCGGAATTAAAGCTAGTACCATAGAGGTTGGATAGCCAAAAGGCATTTGCGGACTTTTCTCGTGACAATCTAAGAGTTGATACTTTTTAGAAGCTTTGTAATGATGGTCGCTATGGCGTGTGAGTTCATACAAAACAATACGTCCAATAGTGTGATTGGAATTCCAAGAGTGAATTTCACGCACACGTTCGTAACGTCCAGAAGCTAATTTTTTTCTTAATAATCCGTAGTGTTCTATATAATTAATGGTTTCTAATAATATAAAACTTACAACTGCACTTGCAGCGGCAAAAACAAAGGTGAGTGTTCCTAAGAAATAGAAAATAATTATCAAATAGGAAATCTGCAGTAGCGTAAACCAAAACATATTATTTTTAAATGATAGGAATGAAAATTTTCCACGTTGCCGTAAGTTTCTTTGAATTTTCCATGCGTTTATATATTGTCGAACTGTTGAGGTAAACCAAAATGAATACACAACTTGATTGTATCTTGCCGTTGCCGGATCTTCTTTGGTTGCAGCATGTAAATGATGTCCAAAATTATGCTCTACAAAAAAATGCATATACATGGATGGAAGCAGTAAAACTTTTGCCATAATTTGCTCATACTGTGTTTGTCTATGACCAAGTTCATGAGCTACATTAATTCCGTTGGAACCTAATACAATTCCTGTAGAAAAGATCAATCCAACGAGTTCGTAGGTTGCATACATTCCTGTAGAAACATTTAATAATGTGATAATTAACAATCCAAAAACGATAGGGATATTTAAATACAGCAACCAATCAAAAATTGGGTTTGCTGCTTTTTCTTCAATTTCAGTTTCGGATAAGTTTTTGGTACTTTGAGAAAAAATCAATTCCATAATCGGAATCATTCCAAAGGCATATATTGGCGTTAAAAATGTATAATATCCTCTTAAGTATAAAGCCAGCACAGCAACTAATGGCGTAGAAAAAGCTGCCAAATATTTCAAGTCTTTCATGATTCAATTCCAATTCAGGGTTTTTTAAAAATACTACTTTTTTTGCTGACATTTTCATAGATTCCTTTACTTTTAACCCAGAAGCTATTTTCATATACTTAAAATGATTTAGTTTAATTCCTTATTATATTTACATTCGTTACAAATCAGCAATGACTATTTTAAAGAAAATAAAAAAAACACTTTTTACACCAAAAATAAAACAAGTTCAAGAAGATGTATTCATTCAACGACTCAGAAGCCTTGTAATTGGTGAAGGAATGTTGCATAAAGGCAATATTTATTTAATGGATTATGCGTTGAAAAATATGCCTGCTAATGGAGTGGTTATAGAGATTGGTTCGTATGGCGGATTATCTACGAATTTGATGCTTCATCTGTTACAAAAAAATGATCGTGTTGAAAAATTAATCAATTGTGATCCATGGATGTATGAAGGTTTTGCAGACAGACATGGAACTATATCCGATACTATTGACGGACGTAAAGATATCTCGCGAGAAGCGTATTCTACATACATGAAAAATAACTTTATCAATAGTGTACAATTTTTACACAAAAACAATTTGCCACATTCTTTTCAGTTAACTTCTGATGCATTCTTTATTGAATACGACAAAAAAATAACTACCAAAGATATTTTTAACCAAACCGTTCAATTAGGGACAAAAATATCGTTTGCCTATATTGACGGCAATCATGCTTATGAGTACGTAAAAAGAGATTTTGAGAATGTAGACAAGCATTTAATGAACTCAGGATTTATTCTATTTGATGATTCAATGGACGATTCTCCGTTTGGAAGCACGACGTTTATGAAAGAAATGAAACAGTATAAAAACTATAAATTGATAGACAAAAACCCAAATTATCTTTTTCAAAAGCTAGCTTAAAACTTATGATACAAACCAACAGTTATTGCTGCTTGTTTTGCTACATTGTTTCCAGAAAAAGCACCACCAAAACTTAAAATTCCACCAAACGATTTATTGATTTCTCCAACAGCTTTCAATCCGAACGCACCATATTCTTGGTTATTCACATACAAAGCAGTTGCTGCATTTGATAAAGGTAAATTTACGTCGCCATCATTAAAAGAACTCACAATATCGACAAACCCAATCAGCCATATTTTTGAATGTACTTTGGTTCCTATTTCACCACCAATTTTAAAATTACTGCTGTAATCGTTTGTTTTTAAATCAATTCCCGTAAAAGCTTGCACGTAAAATTTATCAAAACTTCGTCCAATATTAATAGTAGGAGTAAAGCTCCAAGCATCTTGTCCTGTACGAATTCCAGAAGCAGTTTCAAAAGTTCCTGTATTTGCTTCTACATTTAACTGCCCAGAAATAATCCATTTCTTATTATAAAATCGATGTCTTAATCCTATAGAAACATTTCCAAAAGCTGACTTAGAATCTTCCGTAATAAAAGCACTTCCATTCACAACATCGCCTGTACTAATGAATTTTATAGGAAGATTTACAATCAGTGTCGTTTTATTAGATATTCCGTATTCTCCATACAATTGTAGTGTATTGTCGGTAATTTCTCGATCGGTTTGATAATCAGGATCACCAAAAATTTCATCGTAATTTGAAATGGTTGTAAACGAAAGTTGTGTATAAAACTTTCCTTTTTCTTGTGTCCAAGGACTTTGTGCGAGTAAAAATTGCACACTCAAAATGGCAATAATTGTATATATGTTTTTCATAATTAGCTTGTTTATGAAGGCTTAGTAGTAACTTTTTCTAAAATCTTACAGAATGTTTAACAAGTCTCATATACTATTAATTGTGTAAATATGTTACTTTTATAAGTTATATGATGAATGCATACGAACAAATACAAAAGAAACTAAGTCAGTTTGTAACCAAATATTACACAAACGAACTTATCAAAGGAGCGATATTATTTTTTAGCATCGGTCTCTTATATTTTATAATCACCTTATTGGTGGAACATTTTCTATGGTTATCTACAGGAGCAAGAACCGCTTTATTTTGGATTTTTATTCTGGTGGAGTTGTCGCTTTTCGCGAAATTCATTGTGCTACCATTAACAAAACTGTTCAAACTTCAGAAAGGAATCAGTTTCAAAGAAGCGTCTACAATTATCGGGGATCATTTCCCAGAAGTAAACGATAAACTATTGAACGTATTGCAATTGTCTGAAACGTCTCAGGAATCTGAATTGTTGTTAGCAAGTATCGAACAAAAATCGGAAGAATTACAACCCATACCGTTTCAAGTAGCCATCAACTTTAAGAAAAATATCAAATACGCTAAGTATGCCATCTTACCATTAGCCATTGTATTATTTGTGTGGATTTCTGGAAACAGCTCGCTATTTAGCAAAAGTTATGAGCGTGTTGTAAACTATCAAACAAATTATGAACCGCCAGCACCATTTCAATTCATTGTAGTAAATGACAGTTTGCAAGCTATTGAAAATCAAGCATACAAATTGCAAGTACAAACACTCGGTGACGTTATTCCTGAAGAAGTACAAATAGCATTAGGAGACGAAACGTATTTTCTTCAAAACAAAGGTGTCGGAACGTTCGAATATACATTTACACAACCAAAAGAAGCAACAACTTTTACGCTAACGGCAAACGAAGTCACTTCAAAACCATATACGTTGAATGTGGTAAAAGTACCTTCGTTAGTCAACTTCCAAATGGTATTGGATTATCCTGCGTATACGAAACGTAAAGATGAGGTTTTAAAAAGTACAGGGAATGCTACCATTCCAGAAGGAACAAAAATTACATGGGAAGCCAAAGCGAAACAAACTGAGAAACTTGAATTAATTTCAAAAGACAGCACGTATACGTTTGGTAAAGAAGCAGATGACTTCAAATTAGAACAAAAAATATATCAAAGACTTGATTATCAAATAAGTACAAGTAATTCTGAACTTAAAAACTATGAAAACTTAGGTTTCAACATCAATGTAATTAAAGATGAATATCCTAAGATGGATTTACAGTCAAAACGTGATACGGTTGATCAACGGACACTATATTTCTTAGGGCAAGTTTCAGACGATTACGGATTAAGAAAATTACAACTTGTATACTATCCATCGGAAAGTGCTGCAAACAAATTCAAGGAAAACATTCCAATCAGTACATCAAATATTGATCAATTTCAATACACATTTCCTGGCAATCTAGAATTGGCAAAAGGCGTGAATTATGAATTTTATTTTCAGCTAACAGATAACGATGGAATTCGCGGAGGAAAAAGTGTAAAGAGCGAAATATTTAACTACCGTAAATTGACGGATACAGAATTGCAAACAGAGCAATTGCAACAGCAAAATGAAACGATCAAAGATTTAGACAAGTCTTTAGAGAAGCTTCAAAAGCAACAAGACGAACTCAAAAAGATTTCGCAAAATCAAAAAGAGAAAAGTGAACTGAATTTCAACGATCGCAAAAAGCTTGAAAAATTCTTGCAACGACAAGAACAGAGCGATCAAATGATGGAGAAGTTTTCTAAGCAATTGCAGCAAAACTTAGAAGATTTCCAAAAGGAAGAAACACAAGAAGATCAAGACAAAGAGTTGTTGAAAGAACGTTTAGAGCGTCAGCAAAAAGAATTGGAGAAGAATGAAAAGCTAATGGAAGAACTAAAAAAGTTAGCTGAAAAAATTAGTGAAGAAGAACTCCAGGAAAAACTTGAAGAGCTAGGAAAGCAACAACAAAACAGTAAAAAGAATCTACAGCAAATTTTAGAACTAACAAAGCGTTATTACGTAACTAAAAAAGCTGAAAAAATTCAAAAGGAATTAGGTGAACTTGCTAAAGAACAAGAAGAACTTTCTAAGAAAGATGGCGAGGAAAACACAAAGAAAAAGCAAGAAGAGCTGAATAAGAAATTCGAAGATTTGCAAAAGGAAATGGACGAATTAGACAAAGAAAACAATGCGCTTAAAAAACCATTGGATCTAGAGCGTAACCAAAATGACGAAGAAGATGTAAAGAAAGAACAGCAAGATGCAACGGACGATCTTGAAAAAAGTGAAGAGTCACCAAGCGAACAGCAAAAAAGTGAACAGCAAAAGAGCGCGAAACAAAAACAAAAGAAAGCAGCTCAAAAAATGCAACGCATGAGCAAAAGTATGCAAACTGCTATGCAAATGAGTGGGCAAGAAAGCATAAAAGAAGATGCCGAAATGTTGCGTCAAATTCTAGACAATCTCGTTTTATTCTCTTTTGATGAAGAAAATCTAATGAAAGCTTTTGAGGAAATTGACAATTCAAATGCAGGATATGCCGGAAAGTTAAAGCGTCAAAAAGAACTGCGAAAAATGTTTGAGCATGTAGATGATAGTTTGTTTGCTTTGTCTTTGAGACAGCCTACAATCTCGGAACGAATAAATGGAGAAATCACAGAAATCTATTATAACATTGACAAATCTTTAGAGCAATTGGCGGAGAATAATGTCTACAGAGGTGTTGCGGCACAACAGTATGCATTAACAGCTACAAACAAGCTTGCAGATTTCCTTAGCGGTGCTTTAGATAACATGAACCAAAGTATGGGATCTGGGCAAGGGCAAGGTTCTTCTGGAGTTGGAAAAAGCGGGCAAAACCAAGGTCAAGGAAAAGGGTTTCAATTGCCAGACATTATTCAATCTCAAGATGAATTGAATAAGCAAATGAAGAAAGGAATGAAGAAGCAAGAAGGTCAAGGAAAAGATGGCAAAGGCGGCAAAGAAGGAGGAAAGGAAGAAGGTGATAAAGGCAAAGGCGGTAAAGACGGGAAAAATGGTGAAAACGGTCAGCAAGGTGGCGGATCGGGTAGTGGAGATGAAAACGAATCTGGTAAACTGTACGACATATTTAAACAACAACAAGCGTTGCGAAATCAACTCGAACAACAATTGCAGGACAAGTACGGAGAAAAAATCAACAATCCAGAAGCTAAAGAATTGCTAAAACAAATGGAACAAGTGGAGACTGAATTGCTTGAAAAAGGATTCAATGACGAAACCATGAAAAAGATGATTGAGCTTAAATACCAATTGCAAAAATTGGACAAAGCTGCTTTCGAACAGGAGAAAGAAAGCAAACGTGAATCTACCACAAATCGCAAAGATTTCAACAATACTACAAATGAAAAAATGCCTGATGTTAGACAGTATTTCAATCAAATTGAGATATTAAACAGACAAGTATTACCTTTGCGGAATAATTACAAAAAGAAAGTACAAGAGTATTTCAAGAAAAAGGATGATTAGTTTTCATTATGAAACCCAATTTGAACTTCCAAACGAAGCACAAATTGAACAATGGATTAGCAAGGTAATTGCTTCAGAAGACAAACGTGAAGGAGATATTAATTATATCTTTTGTAATGATGAATACCTTCATAAATTGAATGTTGAGTTTTTAAATCATGACACGCTTACGGACATTATTAGCTTTGACAATTCTGTTGGAAGTGAATTGCACGGAGATATATTTATCTCTGTAGAACGTGTAGCTGACAACGCAAAAGATTTTGGCGTTTCTACTGATGAAGAATTGCGTCGCGTAATGGTTCATGGCGTATTGCATTATTGTGGATACAAAGACAAGACAGACGCAGATCAAGCAAAAATGACGGAGAAAGAAAACGAAAAACTTCAAATGTTCCACGTGGAACACTCTTAAGTATCTAGTACAAAAACTGAAAAAGAAACCGAATTCAATCGTTAAGATATGTTTAATACGGAATATGATGTTATCGTAGTTGGCGCTGGTCATGCAGGATCTGAAGCTGCTGCTGCTGCTGCGAATATGGGAAGCAAAACCTTGCTCGTTACGATGAACTTACAGAACATTGCGCAGATGTCTTGTAATCCCGCTATGGGCGGAATTGCCAAAGGACAAATTGTTCGTGAAATTGATGCACTTGGAGGGTATAGCGGAATTGTAACTGACAACTCTGCTATTCAGTTTAAGATGTTGAACAAGTCCAAAGGACCAGCAATGTGGTCGCCACGTGCACAAAGTGATCGTATGCGTTTTGCAGAAGAATGGCGTTTGATGTTAGAGCGAACAATGAACCTAGATTTCTATCAGGAAATGGTTCGTGGTTTAATCATTGAAAATGGAAAAATAAAAGGTGTAAAAACCTCTTTAGGATTAGAAATAAAAGCAAAAACTGTTGTACTAACTAATGGAACTTTCCTTAACGGATTGATCCATATTGGTGATAAAAACTTTGGTGGAGGAAGAGCAGGAGAAAGAGCCGCAACTGGAATTACAGAAGAACTATTGGAACTCGGTTTTGAATCGGGAAGAATGAAAACTGGAACACCTCCAAGAGTAGATGGAAGATCGTTAGATTATTCTAAAATGATTATTCAACCTGGTGATGAAATACCTGATAAATTCTCATATTTAAAATCGACAAAACCTTTAGAAAATCAGCGTGCCTGCCACATGACATATACGTCTCCAGAAGTACACAATTTACTGCGAGAAGGTTTTGATAGATCACCAATGTTTAATGGTAGAATTAAATCGCTAGGACCAAGATATTGTCCTTCGATAGAAGATAAAATTAATCGATTTGCAGATAAGGATCGTCACCAATTATTTGTAGAACCTGAAGGCTGGAATACAGTTGAAGTGTATGTAAATGGGTTTTCAACTTCACTTCCAGAAGACGTACAATTTAAGGCATTAAGTTCTGTGGCTGGTTTTGAAAATGTAAAGTTTTTTAGACCTGGTTATGCTATCGAATATGACTACTTTCCACCAACACAATTAAAGCATACACTTGAAACTAAAATTGTAGATGGATTGTTCTTTGCAGGACAAATTAACGGAACTACTGGATATGAAGAAGCAGCTTCACAAGGATTAATGGCAGGAATAAATGCAGCACTTCAAGTACAGGAAAAGGAATCATTTATACTTAAAAGAAACGAAGCTTATATTGGAGTTCTAATTGATGATTTAATCACGAAAGGAACAGAAGAACCATACAGAATGTTTACGTCTCGTGCGGAATATAGAACGCTACTTAGACAAGATAATGCAGACTTTAGATTGACACCAGTTGGACACAAATTAGGTTTGGCCAGTGAAGAACGTTTGCGTGCTATGGAACATAAGAAAACTAACTCTGATGCGTTTATCCAATTCTTTAAAGATACAAGTGTAAAGCCAGATGAAATCAATCCGATTTTAGAAGCTAAGAACTCTTCTAAAGTGAAGCAACAAGATAAGATGTTTAAGATATTTGCGCGTCCAAATATTAGCATGGATGACATGAAACAAGTTGCTTCTGTGTCAAACTTTATTAATGAGCATAGCTTGGAAAAAGATGTTTTAGAACAGACAGAAGTTCAAGTAAAATATGCTGGATATATCAACAAAGAAAAAAGCAATGCAGATAAATTAAATAACCTAGAGCGTGTAAAAATCCCAACAGATTTTAAGTATGATGGATTAACAAATCTATCTTTAGAAGCACGTCAAAAGTTGTCTAAAATTCGTCCTGTAAACTTATCACAGGCTTCTCGAATCAGTGGAGTTTCTCCAAGTGATATAAGTGTCATGTTAGTGTATTTAAATAGATAAAAATTTTAAGTGTTCCACGTGGAACAATTCTTCCAATGGAAATAAAATCATTAGAAAATACTCCAATCCGCGAGATCGTTTTAACCTTGAATTTTGCATTCTCAGATTACTTCGTTCCGATCAATTTTACTGAAGAATATGTAAATGAAAGATGGACAGCTTCAGGAGTAGATTACAGTTTGTCATTTGGTGTTTTTGATAAAGATAAATTGGTTGGTTTTATTATTCATGCAATTAATAATTACGGAGAAACTAAAGTTGCATACAATGCTTCTACAGGAGTAATTCCATCACACAGAAGACAAGGTTTGCTTACCAAACTATATTCAAAAGCAATTACAGCTTTGCAGATAAATGGAATTCAAAAAAGCACTTTGGAATGCATAACTAAAAACGAACGTGCAATTTTAGCATATCAAAAAGTTGGATTTACTATTGACCGACAGTATAAGTTATATAAATTCGATTGGAAACAAATTGAAATCAAATCTGAATTTGAAGTTAACGTCAATACTGATTTTTTGTTTGATGATTTTAAACAATTACAAAACTATTTTCCATCTATAGAAAATCAAGATCATTGTTTAGAAAAGTATAAAGAGAATTTAATTTCAATTGCAGTTTTTGATGCAGAAGAAATAGTAGCGTATTTAATTTTTCATAAAAATTCTAAAAGAATTCATAGACTAGGAGCAAAGGATAATAATTGGAATATTTTTGGTGAAATTTTATTTTCAGGTTTGCCAACAGGAAATTATAATATTATAAATGTTGATACTGTAAATTCAACTATTCATGATTTTTTCAAAAAAATGAATTTTGATAATTATATCGATCAATATGATATGAGTTTTGATTTCGACTCCGCTCAATCAAAATTTTAAAAAGTGTCATTTCGATCGCAGTCGAGAAAACTTTATTCCAATTCATAATCAATAATAACTAATTGTTCCACGTGGAACAATTCAATATAAAATTTAGAAGTAATACAAAAATGGAGAACATCACGGTAAAAGATCATTCTGTTTCGGGCGAAGAATTTCAATTGGTTTTTGATGAAGCTTTGGAAATGTATAAAACCGAACCGCAACCAAGTTTGGAAACCTTAGCTTCCTATTATGAAAGCGAAGATTATATTTCACATACCGATGCCAAGAGAAACCTATTTGAAAAAATATATCATTGGGTTCGTTCGTATATGCTTTCTAAAAAAATGTCTATTGTTGATACGCATACAAAAAGTGACGCTAAAAAAGTGTTGGACATTGGTTGTGGTACAGGAGACTTTTTAGCAATGGCCAAAAAGTACAAATGGGAAATTGCAGGAATTGAACCTGATGCACAAGCGCGAAAAATTGCTACTGAAAAAACAGGAATAGAAATTCATACGAATGATTGGCTTTCAGAAATTGCCGATGATAGTTTTGACGCTGTAACAATGTGGCACGTTTTAGAACACGTTCCAGATTTGTCAGCACAGATTCAAACTTTAAAAAGAATCATCAAACCCAACGGAAGTATCTTTATTGCGGTTCCTAATTTTAAAAGTCACGATGCAACACATTACAAAGAACTTTGGGCGGCGTATGATGTTCCTCGACACTTATGGCATTTCTCTCAAAAATCAATCAAATCACTTTTTGGAAAAGAAAACATGAAAGTAGTAAAAATCTTACCAATGAAGTTTGATGCTTATTATGTGAGTTTACTTTCCGAAAAACACAAAACTGGAAAAATGAATCCGATCAAAGGATTTTACAGAGGATTTGTATCAAACTTTAAGGCGATCTCTTCTTCGGAGTATTCTTCACTCATTTACGTCATAAAGAACAACTAAAAATGCATTTTAAGCTGTTTTAAGCATGGTTTATAGTTAAACCTATGCAATGTGATGGCTATTTTGTGAAACGATTTAAAACACATAAGAAAAAAGGCGACTTTTGATAAATGTTGTTTATGATATAATTTAGAACCATAAATTATATTTATGCTGTCGTTTTTCGTGAAAAATCATCTAAACTTCACAATTTTGTTATGTAAACTTTATTTCTATTTTTGCGGGAACGAAAATGACACAAACGGAAAGATGTCGATTTGTCAATTTTCATAAAAAGGATAGATAACAACAAAAAAAGTATACAAATGAAAAAACTACTTGTTTTAGGAATTGCTGTTTTGGCATTTTATTCATGTGAGAAATCTGCAAAAATCGGTTTTGTAGACAATTCTGAGTTAATCAAAGAATACGAAGAGAAAAAAGAAATGGAAGCGGCTTTTAAAACTCGCATCGAAGGTTTTAACAAAAGAAAAGATAGCTTGTCGCAAATGTTCAATTTAGAATACAAACAAGCACAAGAAAAAGCGGCAAAAGCATCTCCAAAACAACAACAAGAATTATCGGTTCAAATTCAGCAATTAGGAGAGCGTTTGGATCAGCAAATTAAAATTGAGCAAAACCGTATTTCTGAAGAAAGTAGAACTGAAAACGATTCTATTCTAGGTAGATTAAAAAAATTCGTAGCAGCTTACGGAGAAAAAAACGGATATGACTTTATCATGGGTAAAAATGAGTTTACTGGAAACTTATACTATGGTAAAAAAAACTATGACATTACGAAAGAAGTACTAGATGCGTTAAACAAAGACTACGCAGCAAAGAAAAAGTAATACAAACTACATACAAGATTCAACAAAAAGACTTTCGAAAGAAGGTCTTTTTTTTTAGATAGATTGTTAGACATGCTTTGCTCTTAGATAGTTGGGCGCGCTTCGCTTTAGATATTTTAGGAG
>NZ_JBOEFY010000020.1:221682-224773 GCF_050633145.1 Kordia sp.
TTAGATCATTAGAATTGTGTATTGAGAAGTTTTACAACGTCATAGCGAACAACGTGAAGCTATCTGCTACTTTAGAAACAGATTACTTCGTCATGCTTCCTCGTAATGACATTTCAGACAAATTCACAAAAAAACAAATTCACAAACCCACAAATAGCAAATCCACACCTAACCAACATCAAACATTCCGAATCATATTCAAAAAATCGGTGCGTTTATTTCGTGAAACAGGCAACTTATGATTGTCCTGTAACACAACATATCCTTCGTTTAAATACTTTAAAATATAATTGATGTTGATTAAGTGCGATTTGTGAATTAAATAAAAATCTTTACTCTTTAGCAGTTTAAAAAAGTGTCCAATACTATACGAACTCATGATCGGTTTACTTTGCTGAAAATGAATTTTTGTATATCCATCTGTTCCTTGACAATGAATAATATCTTCAATCTTTACAAACTCCAAACCATCTTGCGAAGGAATCACAATTTTCTTCTGTTGAAACGATTGAATGCCTAAATTTTCAATTAACAGCGTATTCTTTTGCAAAGCTGTTTTATCGGCAATATTCTGCGTAGCTACGGAAACCGCCTGAATCAAATCTTGGCTATCAATAGGTTTCACAACATATCCAATGGCACAATGTTTAATGGCTTCAATTCCGTAATTATCAAAAGCAGTTACAAAAATGACTTCAAAGGTTGGTTGTGGAATTTTTTCTAATACTTCAAAACCATTCATGCCAGGCATGGCAATATCCAAAAACACCAATTGTGGTTTCAAATTTGTAATCAAATCAATGGCTTCTTCAGGATCTTGAGTTTCGCCAATAACGGTTACGTTTGGACATAATCTTTCGAGTTTGTTTTTTAAAATAGCTAACGACTTATGTTCATCGTCAACAAGAATAGCAGTTACAGTCATAATTAATTTGGTAGTTTAAAAATTAGGGTGACAATCGTTCCTTGTTGATCACCAACATCAGAACGATCTTTAATCATATATTCAACATGCCAATTATCTATCTGCTCCAGTAATTTTAGACGTTCATCTAAAACTTGAGAAGAATGTGATCCTTGGTTTTTTATTTTATTTTTAGATAATTTTTTTGATTGTTTAATGCCGATTCCATCATCTTTCACAACTACAGAAAAACTATCGTTAGAAAGCTGTGAAAATGTAATGATAACTTTTCCTGGCGCTTTCTTATGAAAAATACCGTGATTTACAGCATTTTCTACAATAGGTTGCAATATCATAGATGGAATAGAGGCTTCTACATCTACGGTTTCATCACAAATAATCTCGTAGGAAAGCTTGTCTTCAAAACGGAGTTTTTCTAATGCTAAATAATTGGAAATCAATTCAATTTCTTCTTCAATCGTAATGAGTTGCTTGCGCGAATAATCAAAAAACTGACGCACCAATTTTGAAAAACGTGTCAAATAATTCTCCGATTGATCAATATCATTCATCTGAATATAATACTGAATTGCATTCAACGAATTATGTACAAAATGCGGGTTCATCTGTGAGCGCAATGCGTGCAACTCAAGATCAACCATTTTCTTTTCATAACTATTGATAGACATTGTTTTTTCGGTAATCAACTTATTTTTACGTGTTACAAACACAAAAAAAAGAACTACCAC
Organism: Kordia sp.; assembly: GCF_050633145.1. Lineage (GTDB taxonomy): Bacteria > Bacteroidota > Bacteroidia > Flavobacteriales > Flavobacteriaceae > Kordia. Next base: position 223,336 of record NZ_JBOEFY010000020.1, read on the forward strand.
CGCAACTGCAATTAGCAGAGCTGCACCCGATAGTAAGAAGAACATTTCTTCTGAAAACGCGTTCTTTATTTTTTCTTCTTCTCCAGACATAAAAAGCTTTTAAAAATGCAACCATATAAAACGGCGTTCAATACGGTGATGACAATGCGGTAAAAACTACCACCATAATCTAAGTAGTTATGAAAAATCAACAAAGGAAGTAAACCAATGTAAAAGCAAAATAAGCCTGTAACAATCCAAAACCGTTGTGATTTAGCAAAACTGGTAATGGAATCCGTATTCAGCAATTCTATAAAATAGCTAATCGTTAAAACGAGTACGGAAAAAGCACCAATAATAATAGGATATAGATAAAGGTTTTCAATAGGACTTTTGGTAATTAAATCATTTAAAAATGGAATGAAAAAAACAACGAATAATATATATACAAGCCATTTTCGTTTGGTTAAAATTTTATAAAACCACCAAAAATAAAATCCAAATGAGATGAGTGTAAATAAATTATGTAAAATATCATTATAACCTTTGAAAAATAAATGATAACAAAGTCCTGAAATTTCATGACAAACTACATATACTAAAAACCATAAAAAGTAACGTTGTGTTGTTTCTTTATAGCGATTCCAAGACCAAATAGCCGCCACTAGAGCAGCTATTTGAAAACATAAAAAAAGGATCTGTATAAAATAGTTCATAGACAAGTTAATGTGTTGAATCCGGATGTATTGGACATGGTTTGTTTGATTTATACTGTATAGGAGGTATTCTAGAACTTCCATAATCTAAAGCTGGAATCGTATACAGATTTTCATAGTCATTTGGGTCGTCCGAATCTCCTTTTTTGGTAGCTACAAAAAACACCGTGGTATAATAAACTTCCCCTTGACCCGTAAAAGATTTAGTGTCGCCTTTTATTTTATCTATTTCATTAGGACCTAGAAACTCGTCTGCTGATTTTGCAGCAATATAAACACGAAACCCTAACTTATCTTCTTCAACACCTTCTTTGCGTGCTTTAGCCGTTAAATATTCTATATTATCTTTCATTTGTTTATTAGTAAATGAAATCACCCTATGATCATATTCATGTTCACCTCTGCGAAACCCTTTAAGTTCAATATAATTATCTTCCATGGTGGTTGCATCTTTTGTACACAAAGCCGTAGGTGGTAATGTATCATCATCATCATTACAAGAAGACAACATTAAAAGTAAGAATAAAATTGTTAAATATGTTGTATTTTTTTTCATAATCGTAGTATTATGTTCCGCCTGCGCAAACAAGCGGAACGTTTTTTAAACTGTGTAATTAACTCTTTATTACTGTGATAGGAAAGCGTGTTTTTCCTGTATTATCTTGATTGATTTCAATTTGCTCAATGCAATAGTCTACCAAAATTTCATAGTCTTGTGGTCTTGCATTTTGAATTGATAAGTA
>NZ_JBOEFY010000021.1:0-127 GCF_050633145.1 Kordia sp.
GTATTTATGGTAAAATTGACAATCAAAGCAAATACAAAAACAACCCAAAGTCCATCCAAATCATTTAAAAAAGTAAGGATATCAATATTTATAGTGAGAATGTTTGCACTTTTAAAGATGATAAATA
>NZ_JBOEFY010000021.1:140-61974 GCF_050633145.1 Kordia sp.
GATTAATACTTGTAAAAAACCGTATACGAATGCTTGCAATAACCATGTTACCAAGAAAATAATCAATTCATTAGCGTAGGTCGTTTCTATGAATGCAATTTTTCCTTTGTTAGTGTTAGAAACCAAAAGCCAAATAATACTTGCCACAAACCATCCGATTACATAACTTTTTAAAACACTTGAATATTTGTAATTCAGTTTCATAAAATGGTTTTCATTTTCAGGAAAATAAGATAGTGATTTATCCCTAAATCAGCATACTTCTTTCGTTTCAAATTAACAATTATTATTTTGTAATAATTATGATTGTAGCCGTTTATTAATTATCTTGTATTCATCAATTGAATACTATTAAAATTATAGTCTATGAGTTCACAAAATGCCCATTCGCGCAGTCAATATCACGACGCTTTTTCTGCAATCATGAAAATTACATTTAGAGATGAAGATACTTCAGAAGATGAAAAAGTTTTTCTAAAACACTTAGCGGACAAACTTGGAATTTCTGATTCAGAATATAAAATTATTAGTGATAATTATATGAAACAAGCTATCGAAGCTCCGTATACATATAATGAGCGCTTAGAGAATTTTTATAAAGTTGTAAAAGTGATATACGAAGATGCAACTATTGAAGGAAAATACCAATCAATGTGGCTGGAACGTATGGCAAAAGCTATGGGATTCAATCCAAGTAATGTACAGTATATTGTTGCAAAATCATTAACGCTATTCAAAGATGGGACGGATTTGGCATCATACAAAGAAGCTATAAAAAATATGAATACCTAACAACCTGAGTGTTGTGTATAAAAAAAGACCTAACTAAATTAGTTAGGTCTTTTTTATGAGTTCTATTTTTAACTTACATTTTAACTGTCAATACAGGTAATTTTGCATGATTTGCTAAATCTTCCGTAACACTTCCTCCAAAGAAATGACTCAAGCCTTTACGTCCGTGTGTTGTCATAGCAATTGCTTTTGCTCCTGATCTTCTGGAATGATTTAAGATTCCGTCTTCTACTGTATAATCAGCCACATAATTCACTTTATCTTTCCAGTTTTCAGCATTTGCTTTTGCTAAAAAGTTTGCTGCTTTTTCTTCAATCTCTTCTGTACTTTTAAATTTATTACTAGGTACATTTACATGTAACAAAGAAACATTACTTGCCAATTCTCCTAATAAGCCAGCTGCTTTTTGAAATGCAGGAATGCTTTCTTCTGAAAAATCAGTAGCCAACACTACATTGTCAAAATTAATGTCTGTATTTTTTCCTTTTACTACGAGTACTGGAGTTTCACTAAAACGAACTACTTTTTCCGTATTCGATCCTGTAAAAATTCCATCGTGATCACTATGTCCACGCGATCCCATAATAATTAAATCAGCATTTTCAGATTTTGCAACTGCATCTACTTCTTTCAATACTTTATGGTGCTTAATCATTGGAACAACATCTAAACCTTCTAAATACTCTTTATCTAAGAACGATTCAAATTCTTTATTCGCTAATGCTAAATTAAACAACATCTCATTTTGTCTATCAGAACTTGAATTAGAAACAATCGATTCAGACAACTCTAACATATTCATAACAATCAATTGAGAATTGTGCTTTTTAGCAAGTGCGGCAGCTGTTTCTAAAGCATATTCTGAATGCTTTGAGAAATCAACAGGAAGGATAATCTTCTTCATAATGTAGTTGGTAATTTGAGTTTTTGTTTAGTAAATTCTATTAAAAACGAAATTTACATAAATTAATTGTCAGTTACTAAAATATCTAAGTGATTATTTTGATTTTAGCGTGATGATTTTCCCTTGACGTAATACTTTTATTTCAAATGATGGATTCTTAGCAAGACTGTTGGCAAAGTCAGCTAACTTAATGAGTGCTTCATCTGTAATATCATAGGTAATTCCGTTGAACGCTAATATAATATCGCCGCCCATAATTAATCTTTGCTTTCCAATCATCACTTCTACATCACCTTCATGCACGCCCATTCTTCCAAAAATAGAATTTGTAGCCACACGTTGCACTAACAAACCGTTTGCTTGTGGTAGATTGAATAATTTGGCATATTTTCCTGATAATGAAAAGAATTCAGCACCAAACCAAGGCATTGTATTATTCAAAAGTAACTTTGTGGCTAAGTTGGAACTTGTTGCATATCCGATTCCGTCAGATCCGCCAGATTTCGATTTGATATGACTTACAACACCAATCACTTCGCCTTTCATATTAAACATTGGTCCGCCAGAATTCCCTTGATTGATGGCTGCATCTGTTTGAATAAATTCTGAAGATACAAACGGATTTTTCCCGTATGGTTGTCGTTTAAAAGCGCTTACATAGCCTGAAGACAATGAAAATCCAACACCAAGCGGAACACCAATTACGAAGACCTGCTCTCCTATTTTTACCTTATTAGAATCTGCAAAAGCAACAATGGTTGCGTTCTTTTTAGGTCGTGATAAACCGATTAAAGCAATATCTGCGCTCTGATAAGAAGTCAATACAGTTGCTGCGATTACTTCACCATCGGAAAACTGAACCATGATACTTTCTGGAACTCTTACTACGTGTGCAGCAGTTACTATTAAACGATCGGAAACCATAAATCCAGAACCCAAACCGCCCGTTGCTACGGTTTCAGAAACATTGTTTGCATTGGTTACAATAGTGTTTTCTTTCGTCAAAATTGCCACCACTGCTGGACTTACTTTTTCATATACTTTTGATAAGTCTTGTGCGCTTAAAGGAGCTACCATACACATACATAATAATAACAATAGAGCGAATCTTTTCATAATGAAATCAAGAATTAATTTGTACCTTTAATAAGTATTAAAAATACTATTATTTATACTAAATCCGTGCTGAATCTGCATAAAAAAACCTTTTATTATGAACAAGAAAGTTGGATTATTAATACTGTTGATCTCCTGTTTTTTAGTGAGTTGTTCTCCGTTATTGTCTACAAGCTATACAAAAGAAGGATACTCCGATAAAAACTATAAAAAGATTGCCGTTATTGGAATTAGCAATGATTTGAATGCGCGCTTGGCTTTTGAAAATAAAGCGGTGGAATTGTTGAAAGCAAATGGAATTAATGCCGTGAGCGGAATTAGTATGTTTCCTCAGAATATGCCCAAAGAAGCACAAACGCCTGAAAACTTTATCCAAATTATAAAAGATAATAACTTAGATGGTGTCATTACCATGAGTTTGATTGACGAAAAAGACAGTCATCGCTATACGCCAGGCAGAACATATTCGGTACCTGCGGGTTATTACAAAGTTGGAAAATATATTTACAGACGCTACATAACTGTTAGAGAACCTGGCTATTATGTACCTACACAATCGTATGTGATTGAAGCTGTTTTGTACAACCTTAAAGGTGAACTGACCGTTGACAAAGATACGTGGGTTTGGACAGGAGAATCTTCTCTGATTGATCCGTATTCATTACAATCTGCTGCAAATAAATTTTGTAGCCAAATGGTCGGACAAATTTTGAAAGATGAAGTGGTTGTGCCTTAAATATGATTTTTAAAAAGCATAGCCAATCTTAATTCCATAGCGCCAAGCGGGCAATGTGATTTTAGTTTTTTGGTTTCCATTTACTCTAAAATCTGGGTCAATAAAGTCAATAATCCCAATATCTTGCAATGATTCTGATAAGTCATCATAAAAAGCTTCTGGCACAGGCGTTATTTCTGTAAGTGTAATGGTATTGCTGCTAAATCCTGGTCCTGCGAAAATTAAGTCTATAAAGAATCCGCTTTGTAGTTGCCATTTGTAGCCTAGTTGAAATCCAAAAACTGCCGATTGTAGTCTTGCATCTATCAAAATGTTGCTATCCACATTATCGCGCGAAGTATATTGTCCGCCTAAATCTGCACTTGCATCTTGGTATTTAAAATATGCTCCTAGGTACAATCCACTCAAACCAGCGTTACTTTTTTGAAAATACCATCGAAATTCAGGAACCACTTTATACCCACTAAAATTCAAAGTATTCGATTCAAAACGATCAAAATCTATATTCGCAACTTCAAACAACCCTGACGAACCTTTATAACCAAGCGAAACAGCCGCCGAAATATTCTTGCCTATTCCACGCTCATACAAAAGTTGATAGGTTCCAAAAATAGGAAGAAACGGATCTACGCTGATAAAGTTTTTAGGAACGGAAGTATCTGTGTCTTGCGCAAAACAATTTTGTGTTGCACACATACAAACAATCGTACTGATTAAAATGGTTTTGAGAACTTTCATATTTTAAAGATACTATTATATTAATTTAAACCACCTATGCATTTCTCTGTCTCATACAACTCTATATTTTTAAAATGGCCAAATTAATGGCACTAATACTAATGATATGATAAAAAATATGAGCAATAACGGCGCTCCAACTTTTAAATAATCCATAAATTTATAATCACCTGCCGCCATCACCATTGCATTTGTGGTTGTTCCTACTGGTGTTAAAAATGCAGTAGACGCACTTATGGCAACTACGATCATGAATGGTTCAGGAGAAATTCCCAACGATTGTGCCGCAAGAATCGCAATTGGTGCCATTAATACAGCTGTTGCCGAATTGTTTATGGCTTGACTAAATCCTGTGGTCAATAAAAAGATTCCGCCCAATAATACAATTGGATGAATGCTTCCCAAGTTTGTGACTAAACTATTCGCAGCTAGTTCTGCAATGCCCGTTTTTTGCAATGCAATTCCCATCGGAATCATGGCTGCAATCATTATCACGCTAATCCAACTAATACCTTTATACGCTTTTGCCATAGGAACACAACCTGTGATTAAGATAACACCTGCGCAAATCATCGCTGCAATAGCGCCAGGAACGATTTTAAACACTAATAAAGCAATCATTAGCAAAAGCATAGCTAACGATATGTACGACTTGTACGTGAGCTTGTCTACGTTTTTTGCCATACTTTCTGGACTTCCAGAAATTACAAGGTTTTTATACACATTTTTCAATGCTTCTATACGTTCCCAAGTTCCACGAATGATAAACGCATCACCCGCTTTTACAGCTACGTTTTTGTCTTTTAATGGTTTGTTGTTTCGAGACGCTGCTAAGAGTTGAATTCCTGCTTGTTCTAAGTACAATCCCATGGGAATGTTATGCCCAAGAAATAATGATTTTGGCGTAACAATCATTTCTGCCATTCCTACTTCTTGATTGATGAATTCTTCTTTTAACTCATCATTGTCATTTTTGAATGGAATGATTCCCAAATGAAATTTTAGAATCAATTTATCAATGTCTTCCGTGCTTCCTTTTACCATAATGATATCGTGGTAGCGCAATTCCGTATCCGCGGTTGGAAATTCTACAAAACGTTTGATTCCTTTTAACGGATTTGGAAATCTTCTTCGCAATCGAACTATCGATAAGTTGTTGTTCTTTTCAAAATCCCATTGTCCAATTGTGGTATTTATTAATGGTGACATGGAACGAATTCGCAAACGATACAAATTATCGCCTACGCTATAGTTTTCAATCCATTGATGCATTTCTGAATCTATGTTGATTGGTTGATTGTCCGTGGTATTTTTTGGAAGTAATCTAAATCCAACATAGCGAAAATATAAAATGGAAATGATTAATAATGGAAGCCCTATCAAAGCAAATTCGAAAAATGAAAATGCTTCAAATCCATTTTCGGCTAATGCATTACTAGCAATGATGTTTGGTGGTGTTCCTGTGAGTGTTAGTAATCCTCCTGTGTTTGATCCGAATGCAACAGGCATTAGTATTTTGGAAGGCACAGTTCCAATACTCCAAGCTGCCGAAACACTTACGGGCAATAAGGTAGCAACAGTTCCTGTGTTACTTACAAATCCTGATAATACTCCCGAACCTAAACTGACCAATACTAATAGTTTTGGAACACTTTTTCCTGCCCATTTTACAAATTTCTGTCCTGCCAATGCTGTCCATCCTGTTTGCGAAAGTCCTTCGCCAATAATGAACAAAGCTGCAATCATGATTACGGTCGGATTGCTAAAACCGCTTAATGTTTCATCTAAATCTAAAATTCCTGTCAAGAATAAACTTAACATTGACATGAGCGCGACAATATCTGGTGTAAATTTTCCCCAAACAAAAAGTGCAATGGTGATGATTAATATGATAAGTAGTACAGACATATTGTAACTATTAGTCTATTTGTGTTATACCTTTTTTGAAAAATTTCGTTTTCGAATATATGCTAACAAACTTACCAAAACCACTATGATAATTAATACATATATAAATGTTGGAATTGGTAACGGATCGCCCGCAGCATAACTGTGCAATCCAGATAAATAATAGTTCACTCCAAATGAGGTCATAATGATAGCACCAAATGCAAATACACTTGCTGTATTTAATACATACCTGCTTTTTAACGCTGGAATGAATCGCAAATGCAATACAATCGCATAAACTATAATACTAATTAGTGCCCATGTTTCTTTTGGATCCCACGCCCAATAACGTCCCCAAGATTCGTTTGCCCAAATTCCGCCTAAAAAAGTTCCAACGGTTAGTACAAACAAGCCAATAGTCATGGAAATTTCATTGATATAGCTTAATTCCTTGATGCGAATATTGATGACTTCCTTTGTTTTTTCTGTTCTGATAATAATCAGAAGTAACGCCATAAAACCAAGTATTGCAGACAGTGCAAGTGGTGCATAACTGCTTACAATGGTGGCTACGTGTACTTTTAGCCAAAAAGACTTTAATACAGGCATTAAATTCGTAATTTCTGGACTTAGCCAATCTAGATAACTCACAAATAGTAATGCTCCTGAAAATAAGGTTGCTAATGGTAATGAGAAGTCAGATTTTCGGAAGGTCATTAATCCGCAAAGTAGTAAAACCCACGCGACAAAAACGAGCATTTCATATCCATTACTCCACGGTGCATGTTGTGCCACATACCAACGTAGAATGATGTTTCCTGTAAATAGAATAAAACTGAGCAATGTGAGGATGATACACACATTCCAGATGATTTCTATAATTTTCTTTTGTGTAAATATTTTTATGATAGATAGTACAAGTAATATCGCGCCAAGCGTAAAAAAGACTTGAAATAACCAAAAATTAAGATTCAATTGATTGTACCATAATTCTGCTTCTACTCGTTTGCGGCTTGGAATGATTTCTTTCCCCAATACATCTTGAAACGTTTTGATATACGCTAATTTCTCACTGGCTTCAACCCACTTTTTTTCGTTTACATCTTTGTAATAATTGGGTATTATTTGTTGAGCGAACTGTCCATCTTCTTCAGGGAAATCTTGAAAATGATGTGTATGACTGTGCCATTTGTTATTTTCATCATTGCTATTAGGAAATACTTTTAGATAGTTTCCAGAAAAGACATTGTATAAAATATTGAAACGTTCGTCAACTTTTATAACTTCTTTGTCAAATTCGCTCCGTTCCGCAGGTTTTTTCTTGTTTGCTGTTTCTACAACTTTTTCTAAAATGTAATTTCCTTTTTCGTCTAATAAATCAACAAACGAAACCAAACCATCTTCACTTATTTTTAAGGTTGAAAATAACTCGCCTCCTTTTATTGGATCTACTTTTATCAGCGGAATAAATTGCCATACATTTGAAGCAGATTGCATGGCCAAAAATGCTTGATCGGCAGTTAAACGAATACTTTCTCCATTTTTTGTAAACTTGAAATATGGCTTTCGCGATAGTTTCCGTAAAAATTCAGAAGCTAGTGTGTTGAGCGGTTTTATACGTCCATCCAAATCCTGCACCATTAAACGTCCAAATAGTTCTGCATGTTGCACATCTACACGTTGACTTTGAATCGTTTGAATTGTAATTTCGGGGCGTTCATTCTGTGCATTACTTGTTTGTGATAGTGTAAATAGTAGTAATAACGCCGTTAGACTTTTTAGCTTTTTCAATTTTTTATTGATGAGTGTGAAACGTGATGTTTTCCCAAAGAGTGTAAAAAACATTCCGATCATCATTAAAAAATAGCCCAAATATGTAACATTTGTCCCAATAGTGTCATAGTTTACTGCCAACACCGTTCCGAGTTCATCGGTATCATAACTTGCTTGGAAGAAACGATATCCTTTATAATCTAACACATTGTTCATGTAAATACGATGCGGCATTTCTGTGTCATTGTCCAACACTTTTACTTCACTCGCATACGCTGACGGACTTGTAGAACCTGGATAACGTTCCAATTGAAAATCGTCTAAATGAATTGAAAATGGTGTCGTTACAGGTTCCGCGCCATAGGAAAGTGAAACTGTTAGATCATCAATTTTTGTATCGTGTTGCGTTGGTAAAAAACCTTGTCTGTATAATAAGCGTACTGCTTCTTTTTTGTCATTAACCTCAAGATCGACAATAAGTACATCATCTTTTAGTTCGTCGTTATCTTTTGGTTTTTCAGATTCGCTAATCAGTACAATTTCTGCCTTTGGAAAATATGCTAACGGTACAAAAGAAGCATCTCCATCTCTGTACAGTGTACGCAGCGTCATGTGATGCAAGCTGTCTTTTTTGATGGTGCTTGCGGTTTCAGTAGCCATTACAAACGAACTTAAGTTTCTTGGCGAAAGAATGCTTAGTTCACCATCTTTTTCAGTAATATTAATAACGCCAGGTTGATTGACTTCAAATCCAATTTTGTGTTGATGTTGTCCAATACTTTCAATTTCTCCTTTTTCTAGAAATATGTTTTCACGTCCATTTCCCGCAGAAACCACCATTTGAATCAGTGGTTTTCCGTTTTCAGTATCTTCTTCTATTTCAGGAACTGCATCTGCAACAAATTCGTTGTAAGATACGGTTACAGGTTTTCCTTTAAAATCCGTTGTAACGGTAAAATCATTATTGCTTACAGGTGTAAAGTTTAGTTTTTTGCGAACGGTTTTTGTGCTATTTCCGTCTGTTATATGTATATGAAGATAGTTTCTATCGGAGATAATTGTATTGGACGAACTTCCCTCTCTAATTCGCATAATTCCGCCATAGGAAGTATATCGTGTAATTGCAGCACCTAATAAAATTACAATAAACGCCAAGTGAAACATGAGCAATGGCCATTTGTTCCATCGCCATAGTTTGTATTTGTAGATATTCATGATGAAACAAATTCCCAAACCTAGCATGACCAATTCAAACCACCAAGCATCATAAATTAATTGCCAAGCAGTTGCTGTTCCAAAATCATTCTCTACAAAAGTGGCAACTGCCATTGCTACAGCAAAAGTAAAGAGTAATAAAACAGCTAATATTGGAGAAGCCAAAAGGCGAAAAAGTGTATTCATTAGATGATTTTATAAACATAAAGATACCTTGTCTATGTACATAGAAGGTATCTTTTATTAATGTGATATTGTTATTATTTTTCTGTAGAAGTTACTGCTTTTTTAGTTTCATAAGTTGCTTCACGTGCTTTTGCTTCTTCTAACCATTTAGGCAATAAGTTCTGTTTGAATGTTTCTTTTTCCGAACGAAGTTTTTCCATATCCAAACCAATAAATTCTTGTGCTTTTTCTTTTGTTGAAATGTCTGGCATTGCAATGGCTTCATTGTGTCCTAGAGTAGCCAACATTCGTGCTAGTTTAACACGCGCTTCTTGTGCTATAACCAATCCGCTACCAATAACTCTAGCCGTTTCAACAGGTGAATGGAAAGAAGCTCCATGTGAAGCTGCTGAATAATCCCAACGCCATTGTGCATGACGAATGTCTGTTAGAATTGGTTTCATTTGTGCTTCTGTAGCGCCTAAATCCCAGCATTTTTTTGCTTCTAAATGTGCTTTTACTAGAAGTCCTTCTAATTTTAATCTGTTTTCAGAAGCTTTTTGTTGTCTCTGATATACATTTTCGATCAGCTTATCAGATTCTTCTCTGTGACATACTTGACACGCATTTGAGGTATTGTTTAAAGGAGATTGTATGTGATGATCTGTAAATTTTTGTCCGCCTTCACTTTTGTACGGCATGTGGCAATCGGCACATGATACGCCACGGTCGGCATGAACTCCTGTTACAAATGTTTCATATCCTGGATGCTGCGCTTTTAACATTGGAGTTTTACTCAGTTTGTGAGTCCAATCTGCGAATTCAATATTATCATAATATTCCTCCATTGCTTCAACACTCATACCTCCTTTCCAAGGAAATTTTAAATACGGAACACCTTCTTTTCCTGGTATTTTTTTATCAAAGTAATATTCTACATGACATTGTGCACAAACTAAGGAACGCATTTCATTATGTGTTGCTTGATTGATGTCTTTTCCCATCGCATCAAACGCTTCTACCAACGCTGGTCTGGTAATACGGAGTTTCATACTATTAGGATCATGACAATCGGCACAACCAATTGGGTTTACAATTTCTGCGCCTTTGTCTGCCCATTTTCCGCTATAAAATTCTGCAATTCCTATTTCATTCATTAAACGTGGAACATCAGGGCTTTTACATGTCCAACATGTTGCTGGCATTGGTCCGTCGCCATCACCTTTTGGCCCACCTGTTCGCAATGAATTATGAATGTCTTCGATTGCATACGAGTGACCTCTGCCTTGATTGTAGTCTTTAGAAAAACCATATCCTGCAAAGAGAATGACCAAATTTGGATCTTCTTCTAAAACGTCTCGCATTCTTGCGCCACCTTGAAAAGACACAAACGTTGTATCTTTCGTTTGCAATGAAGATTGGTATTCTAGTGGAAAGTTTTCTCCCCAAACTTCATTTCGTGGTTCATTTTCAGATATTTCTACTTTGGGAACATATTTGTACTTCGCCTCAGATTTTCTATTGATAATGCTAGAAGCTAATAGTCCTAATAGAAAGACCGCAATAATCGTTATAATAAATAGTAGTTTGTTTTTCATACTGATATGATTTACTCTTCACTTATTTTCTTTGCTAACCAAGATGGAATAACTGCTTCTTCCTGATCTGTTGGTAAAGGTGCTAGGTTTGTTTTTATGGTTAAAATACCATGTAGTTTTCCATGTGGTACTTGTTTATGGCAACTCCAACATTGACGACCTGTTCTATTTTCTCTGTGATTGTCTAACCAACCATCGTATTTTACTTGAGTTACTTGCTGTATATGACAACGAATACAGTTTTGTTGTACAACTTCTTGTGATGCTTCTTTCATGTGAATTACATCAGGTTCAGCACGCGCTGTAAATACTGAAGCATGATACAATCCATCTTTTGCTTTGAAATAGTATTTATTGAATACATTGTTATGAGGTACATGACAGTCATTACAGTTTGCCCATTCGCGGTGCGAACTGCGCATCCAACTATTATATACAGGCGTCATTACATGACAATTGACGCATGCTTGCGGATCATCAGATAAATAGGAAGTTAATTCAGCTTCTTTAGCTATAAAAGCGCCCATGCCAATAAAGACAGCAATGAAAAACCAAGCCGTTTTTCTCCATTTAGAATTTTTGGGAAATATGTTGAATTTGAATTTCAAATTTATTTTTTTGCGCTGTTAAATAGTATTGGTGTTATTTTTAATTGAACCCAAGCCCAATTATTAGTGTTATCATTTGGTCTTCCACCTTTAATCAAACTCATACTGTCTGATGCAAATAAGTGTGAATATCCAATGTTTAGATTTATAAACTTATAGACTTTCTTCGAAAATACGATATCAATCTCAGTTCCTAAATAATTATCTGCATTATTTATCAAATCTGCATTTGCCACAAAATAATGTGCTTTTGCGAGCAATGTCGATGTTGGACTTGTTTTGAATACCACTTTTGCATACAAATCGTTTAATCCAACATTATTGGCATGATTCCCAACATAGAAATAATCCATGTATCCGTTGAATTTGTGATTGGTTCCATATAATGGAAAGAATGATTTGTTTTTAGAATCACCATTTTGATCGGTTCCGCTTAACATTTCAAAACCAAATCCGAATAGTGTATTTTTTGGTTTGTAGATTGCTTCTAACGAAACTTGATACGCACTTAAATCAGTAGTTGCAGTTGCTTTTCCAAATTGATAATATGCAGAACCATTAAATTTTATGGCGTTTAATGGAAATGAAAAGTAGGAACCTGTTGTTTGTCTATAAAATACACCATCTGGCTCATCGTTATTGACACCTTTAAATTTCTGGAAACCTGTATTTAAGAATAGAAAACTTGCGGATAGTTTTTGCCAATCTTTCTTTACGTACGCATATTGCATTGCTTTGTATGTAAATGCGCCTTGCAATGAAAAAGTAGTTCCTGTTTGATTTTGTGATTCTTGACTAAACGCAAAACCAACATCTGCTTTGAATGTGTTTTTAGTATATTTTAATAGTGCTGCATCATGAAAACGGCCTTGCATTGCCCAATCTAAACCTCCAAATATGCGTTGATCGTCATACGAAATGACTTGTCTTCCAAGTTTTGTGGCCCAATTTTCATGAAACTGATATTCGATCCAGGCATTAAATAAAGAAAAGGAATTGTTACTATCTGTTGCATCAATTTGTTTTGTATCGCCCCAAACACTTACATCTTGAAAACTCAACATTACTTTGAGTTTCTCCATTTTGTAATTCATATTCAAACGTGATCGCTGTACAACAAATGCTGCTGGATCTTCGTCATCAGGAAATAGGTTTCCAAATCCGTGTCTGTATTCAAATCGGGATCTTATATCTGCGTCAACTTCTAATTGCGCATGAACATTCAAAAAGCAAAGAAAAATACCGATTATACATATTCTTTCGAATCGTATTTTCATTGATTGGTTATGGTATGGTTGTTATAAATATATAACGAAAAAAGCTGAAAGACAAATTGTTCTATACTAAATCCTATAGAAATGGAAATATAAAATGCTCTACTTAAGTACCTAAAAAAACTACTGAACATAATGATTTTTTAAGTTGTTAAAACAAGTGCTGGGTAAGTTGTTTACTTTCCATTTTATTTTAAAGTGCAAACTCTTAAACTTATAAACAGATAAACTGCTTAAAATAGTTGCTTTGTTTCTGGTATTGGGTTTTGGTTTTAGGTTTTTGGTTTTTGGTTTTTGGGAAATAAGTTAGCAATTTACAAGTATTTAAACCTTCCTATTTGTTTCTAATGAATCTTTGATGATGATGTATTGCCACATTTTATAATGAGAGCATATAAAAAGTATGTTTGACACTACTGCGTACAAAGGATTTCTATCTATAAATAAATAAACTCCAAAAAGGATTCCCATACATGCTGTAGACAAACCAGCAATTGCCAATTTTTTAGTGACTATAGTACTTTTACTGATATACGTCATGGTGCACATAAATGAAAAGTATCCGATAGAAAAACTGTAGAAGATAATCTCTCCAAAAATCTTGTCATCAATTTCCTCTACAAAAAGAATAAAAGGCAACATATACAATGTTAGAAAAGGAACAGTACTTATTAGCAATCTTCTTGTAGATATATAGTGCGATTGTTTTAAGACAATAATGCCATAAATAGACATTGCCACACCACTACTTATAACTCCATTTGACAAACTTTTTTCAATAAAAAAATAATAATCTGCAATCATAAATGCTACTAAGGCTAGTAAATACAGTATGTTTTTCACCTCAACATATAAAAAGTAACAAATAGTAATTACAGGAATCGTCAATACAATGGCATATTTTCGCGATATATAATCCGGAAAAAACAGCCATATAATATCTACAATCGCAATACATACTAGTAGAGTAATTAAAAGCGTAGCAATCTTTTTCATAAACATCGCAAAGTAACTTATTTCTACAAAGAAATCCTATAACTAAAAAAAACTAGTCTATTTTCATTCAGAAATTATATATCGATACATTGCATAATGCATAAAGAGAAATGTAATTACGACACCAACTCTTATTAGTATTATGGGTTCAAAAAACATATTGTATCCATGTATAATTGTAGAAATTAAAAATACAATTCCAGAGCTAAGCAACCACAAGTTTTTTGTATTTCGTTGACTTACATATACTAATGTGGAAATAAAAAAGAACAATCCCACAAAAAACACATAAAACATGATATAATTGAAGATATCTGTTTGTACCGCATCATAATACAAAATTAATGGAACTAAATATACTACCAAGAATGGAACAGTTGCTATAAAAATACTCCGTATAGGAATTACAACTGTTGATTTTAAGCTGATAATGACATACAGGCAAACTCCTATCCCATAAAAGATTAACGCAATATTTAAATAGGGTTTTATATTAAAAAAAACAATTCCTAGAAATGTAAAAATAAGCGATGTTATATATAACCAATTTACTTTTTTTACAGAATATACATATAATAAAAACAATGTAGGAAATGGTAAAAAAGTTATGTATTTTCTATATAAAGTATCAGGATACACAATACCTAAAGCATCTATAACTAAAAGAGCAAAATACAGATATGTAAAAAGTTTTTTTCGGGGCATTAATCAGTGGTTCTAATGTATTACATAAGATACGAAATATTTCATCAAAATCTTTTTTTATTCTTTAATTGTAAGCTATATTTTTTCTCATCAAATACAAGGTCATAAAAACATATTTTATTTGTCATTCGGTTGTCAATCGTTGCTATTTTAATCATAGTTCAATCGCTTGGCAAAGCTTTACTGCTCTTTAGTTATGTCATATATATATTATTTTTATTAGAATAATTAAGTAATATCAACTAAAGTATTTTTTTCATCTTCCAACATAAATTTCAAAGAGAAAAACAAAAAGAAGTTGCTGCAAAAAACAACAATTACTGTAAACATGGTTTCATAAATATATAACTCATTAATGGTAATAATGATGTTCATAATTCCAAGATTTACAGCTGTTATTAGCATCCATAAATTCGATTGATTCTTGTTTCGTAGGTAATAATATATTGCTACCATAATATATACTAGCATACATGTTCCCATGATGGCAAAATAGATAAATACATCACGTATTTCTTCATATACTAAGCTAAAGACACGATCATACATGTATACTACTGGAATAAAAAAGAACAATAGTCTAAAGTATATTTTTGCTGTTGTTTTCTTCTTTTCGTTCTTTAAATACATGAGTCGTATATAGAATGTGTAGAAAATAGAGATACATATAGAGATTTCGGGTAAACAATTTTTAAGTCCTAAAATCAACAAAAGACCACCACATAATCCAAAAAATAATGCTAGTAAGAATAATGCGCTTGTTGGCTCTTTTTTTTCTTTTAAATAAATGACAACAATAGAAAGAAAGGTTAAGGGATATACATATACTAAGCATATTTTTTCAAAAAGAATAGCCACCAATAACGAAATAAATGCTGTTGTGAAAAAAGCGAGATATGTCGGTTTTGTGTACTTCATTTAACTTAGCATGTTCATAATATCTGTATCTTCAGTACCATCATTCAGCATAAATTTCAGCACAAAAAATTGTATACACAAACTACAAAATACCACAATTACTGTAAATATGGTTTGGTACATGTACAATTCATTCAATCCAATAATGACATTCATGAATCCTAGATTAATTGCCGCGATTAACATCCATAGATTGGAAGGTGCTTTATCTTTTAGGTAATAATACAACGCAGTTATAATATAACTCAGCATAAAGAACATTAAAAAGCTGAAATATATAGCAGCTCCTTTCAACTCAGAAGAAATCGTATTAATTACAGTATAATAAATGTATAATACAGGCAATGACATAAGAAAGACATAAAAATACGTTCGTAACGGAGTATCTTTTTTCTCATTCCGAATGTACATTAACCTCAAATACAATACATAAAATAGTGAAAAGAGAATAGAAACCGTCTTTAAATGATTGCGCATTCCTAGTATTAATAATATTCCTCCAGCCAATCCAATTAACTGCGCTAGAATGTATAAAATGCTCGTTGGCTCTTTTTTTTCTGTGAAATATATAATTAAAATGGTGAAGACAGTAAACGGCTGCACATAGACTAAACAAAACTTTTCAAAAAATATAGCTGTACACAATGTTACCAATGCGGTAACAATGAAAGCTATATGTGTTGGTTTTGTTAAATTCATTTATATCATATTCAAAAACTCTTCTTCGGTTAGGATTGTAATATTTAATTTTTCTGCCTTTTCACGTTTGCTAGGTCCCATTTTGTCACCAGCAACTACATATGAAGTTTTAGAAGAAATGGAAGATGATACTTTTCCTCCATTATTTTCTATGAGTTTTTTTAATTCATTACGCGATACTTTTTCAAATACACCAGAAACCACAAATGACTTTCCTAATAAGGTTTCTGTAAGTCCTTCAAGTTGTTCTGCAGAGAACTCTAATTTTACACCGTATTCTTTTAATCGTGTAACCGTTTGCAAATTAACTTCTTCTTTAAAAAAATGTGCTACACTTTCGGCGATCTTCACTCCTATTTCGTCGACGTTCACTAAATCGTCCGACGAAGCGTCAATAAGCGCATCTATAGATTTGTAGTGTTTTGCCAATTTTTTAGCTACAGTTTCTCCTACATATCTAATTCCTAACGCATATAAAACACGCTCAAACGGAATCTTTTTAGAGGCTTCAATTCCATTAATTAAGTTTTCTGCACTTTTTTCTGCCATACGCTCAAGCGGAATGATTTGTTCTTTGGTTAAATCGTACAAATCGGCATAATTAGTAATCAAATTTTCTTTGACTAATAATGCAACCGTTTCGCCTCCTAAACCATCAATATCCATTGCTTTGCGCGAAATGTAATGCTGAATTCTACCCACAATTTGTGGTGTACAACCTGCTACATTTGGGCAATAATGTTGTGCTTCTCCTTCTTTACGTTCTAATGGTGTGTGACATTCGGGGCACTCACTTGCATATACAGTTTCTGTAGAGTCGCTTGGGCGTGCCTCAAAATTCACGCCGACGATTTTTGGGATAATCTCTCCACCTTTTTCTACGAATACAGTATCACGTTCTCTGATGTCTAATTTACTAATTTGATCTGCATTATGCAAGGAAGCACGCTTAACAGTTGTTCCTGCAAGTAAAATTGGAGCTAAATTTGCCACAGGTGTAATTGCTCCTGTACGTCCAACTTGATAGGTAATTTCGTTTAAAATAGTAGCAACTTGCTCTGCCTTGAATTTATACGCCATTGCCCAGCGTGGCGCCTTTGAAGTATATCCTAACTCGTCTTGATATTGTAAATTATTTACTTTAATTACAACTCCATCAATTTCATAGCGCAATTCATGACGATTTGTTTCCCAGTAATTTACAAAATCTAAAATTTCATCTACATTTTTGGCGATTTTTGCAACTGTTGGCACTTTAAATCCCCATTCACGTGCTTTTTCTAAGCTTTCAAATTGTGTTGAAATTGGCAATCGTTCGCCTTTAATATTGTATAATAGACATTCTAACGGACGTTTTGCAACTTCACTACTGTCTTGTAATTTTAAACTTCCAGAAGCTGTATTTCGAGGATTCATATACGGATCTTCGCCATTAGCAACACGTTCTTCGTTCATTTTTTTAAATCCGTCAAGCGGAAGAATGATCTCGCCACGAATGTCAAATTTTGGAGGAAAATTACCTTTTAAACGCAACGGAACCGTTTTGATCGTTTTGATGTTGTTTGTCACCTCATCTCCTTGAAAACCATCGCCACGTGTGACTGCTTTGATTAATTTTCCATTCTCGTACGTCAAATTCATAGAGGCGCCATCGTACTTTAACTCACAAGTGTATTCTACATTCTCAACACCGAGAATCTTTTCAATACGTTTTTCCCAATCCAATAAATCTTCTTTCGAATACGAATTGTCTAATGAATACATGCGATATTCATGTGCGATTGTATTGAAATTCTTCGTGATTTCTCCACCAACACGCAAAGTTGGCGAATTGGGATCGTGAAATTCAGGGTGTTTCGCTTCTAACGCTTGTAATTCCTTGAGTTTCATATCAAACTCGTAGTCAGAAATAGTAGCATTATCTAATACGTAATAATTGTGATTGTGTTCGCGTAATTCATCGCGCAAAGCGTTCAACTTCTCTTGAATATTGCTCATGTAGTCTTGTGATATTGTGAATAAAACAAATATAACAAACTACAAGTTGACAACCATATTTTTACACTAGATTATCCTGCAACTACAGACTTTTTTCGCTTTGTGTATCCGTAATACATGATGTATGCATAACAGATAATTGGCAATAAGAATGCGATTTTAAAGCCTGATAAGTCAATGATATTACCAAAGATAAAAGGAATTACTGCTCCACCTACAATTGCCATACATAACAATCCAGAAGCTTGTGCTTTTAATTCGCCTAAACCTTCCAAACTTAAGGTAAATATAGTTGGGAACATGATCGAGTTAAATAACCCTACTGCCAAAATAGACCACATAGAAATTAATCCTACGGTTGAGATAGAAATTACGATCATACTTATAGCGAGTATTGCAAAAATGCTTAATACTTTACTTGGCGCCATAATTTTGGTTAAATATGCACCTACGAAACGCCCGATCATTGCGCCACCCCAATAGAATATGATAAAGATTCCTAGTAACGATTTCGGGTCAGAATCAGAGAATGTTTTATTAAATGTACTTGCAATTGTATTTGCAATACTCATCATCGTTTCGCTTCCAGCAACAACAGCACCTAAATCCATACTTTGAAAATAGTTAATTAAAAAACTACTTCCAATAGCAACTTCAGCTCCTACATATACAAAAATTCCCAACGCGCCTAAGAGCATTTTTTTGTTTTTTAATAAGGACAGATATCCACCTTTTGGGCTCTGTTCTACAACAGTTGGTAATTTGATAAAAGCAAATACTAATGCTAACAATCCTATAAAACCTGCAATAAATAAAAATGGAATTTGGACAGTTCCAGCTTCAGCGGCGTAATAACTTGTCTTTTCTACTTCAGATAAAGCTTTTATTTGTTCAGAACTTTTTACAGAATCACTCAATAAGAATAATGCGCCAACTACAGGAGCAATAGTTGTTCCTAATGAGTTGAATGCTTGTGACAAATTTAATCGACTTGAAGCACCATCTTCTGATCCCAATAAAGCTACATACGGATTGGCAGCTACTTGCAACACCGTAATTCCGCTGGCAAGCGTAAAATAACCAACCATAAATACATAAAAGTTTCTATACTCTGCCGCTGGGTAAAAGAATAAACAACCAATTGCCATGATTACTAAGCCAATTACAATTCCTTTTTTGTAACCAACTCTCGTCAATAAAAGTCCTGCTGGTAATGAAACCACAAAAAATGCAATAAAAAAAGCTGATTGCACCAAAATTGTTCGTGCGTACGACATTTCAAACACATCTTTTAATCTTGGCACTAAACTATCTACCAATACGGTAATAAATCCCCAAAGGAAGAATAAAGTCGTTAAAAATATAAAAGCACTTTTGTACGATTTGTTGGTTGACATGTTGAATTGGTTGTTAGTTGTTAGTTGTTAGTTATTTGTTGTTGGTTGTTGGTTGTTGGTTGTTGGTTGTTGGTTGTTGGTTGTTGGTTGTTGGTTGTTGGTTGTTAAGTTATTTACTCTCTATTTGTTTTCAAAGTCTAAACTCTTAAACTTATAAACTCCTAAACTTATTTTTGTGAATTCGTTTTCTGTTTATACTGAGCCAGTCGAAGTGTTAATTCGTTTAGTAACTTTTCACATTACTAAAAATTCATAACTCATAACTCATAACTTCACAACTCACAACTAGTTTCTACTTCGTTTTATTATAAAAATCAGATTGTATGTTTTTGTTCTCTTTTTCTTTGTAAAGGTTGTAACTAAAATATTCGTGAATTGAATACGCGCCAGTTTCTCCTTGTTTGTTTACAGCAATGTATCCAACTTGAAAGTTTTTAAAATCACTGTTTGGTTTTTCTACAATTCTTCTAATAGCTTCTTCACAGGCTTCTTGTGGCGATTTCCCTTGTCGCATTAACTCAACAATCAAAAAGCTTCCTACTGTCTTTAAAACCTCTTCTCCTAGTCCTGTAGCGGACGCTCCACCAATTTCATTATCTACAAACAATCCACCGCCAATTATTGGAGAATCTCCTACTCTACCAGCCATTTTATACGCCAATCCACTTGTTGTGCAAGCTCCCGAAATGTCTCCGTTTTTATCTATTGCCAACATCCCAATTGTATCATGATTTTCTATATTGATGATTGGTTTGTACTCAGATTTCACTTTCCATTCTTCCCATGCTTTCTTAGAAGCTTCTGTCAATAAATCTTCTTTTTTGAATCCTTTCTCGTACGCAAATTTTTCTGCTCCTTCTCCTACCAACATTACATGTGGCGTATCTTCCATCACCTTGCGCGCTAAAGAAATTACATGCATTATATTTTTAACTCCTAAAACAGCTCCGTAATTTCCATGCTTATCCATGATACAAGCATCTAAGGTTACATTTCCGTCTCTATCTGGCAAACCGCCTTTTCCAACAGATTGCCCTTTTTCATTTGCTTCTTCAATTCTACATCCTTGCTCAACAGCATCTAGTACCGATCCGCCATTTTGCAATACTTTAGCTGCTGTTTCTACTGCCAAAGGTGTATTCCAAGTTGCAATAACCAAAGGTCGTACAGGTTTTGTATTTGTGGATGTCGTTCCTGTTGCTGCTGTCTTTACTGCTGCATTTTTTTCATCTTCACAAGCAGTTAAAGCAGTTCCTACGGTTAAACCTAGTCCTGTTAAAGCTGCGCTTTGTATAAATTTTCTTCTTTTCATTGGTAATTAATTTAAAGACTGCCTTTCAGGAATTTCAAATTAAGTGAATAAAATGTAAAACAGTCAATCGTATTTTGGCTTCTTTTGATACTATTTAATAGCAAGAGTTATTTTTCTTTTTTAGGCGTTTGACTCATTTCAAAAATTAATTCGCCTCCATTCATTAATTCTTCATGCAAAATATAATTTCTATTTATTTCTTTTTCGTTGATGGTTACTTTGGAAACATAGACATTCTTTTCACTTTGATTGATCGTTTTGATTGTCAATTGTTTTCCGTTTTCTAAATTTAAAACAGCTTCCTTTACTAACGGACTTCCCAAAGCATATCGATCCGATCCTGGTGTTACAGGATAAAAACCTAAGCTACTAAATATATACCAAGCACTCATTTGCCCTGCATCGTCATTTCCGCACAAGCCATCAACTCCAGGTCCGTACATCGTGCGCATTATCATACGTACACGTTCTTGTGTTTTGTATTCTTTGCCTGTCCAATTGTATAAGTATGGAATATGATGTCCGGGTTCGTTTCCATGCACATAATTTCCTATGATTCCATCTCTAGTAATATCTTCATGTTTTGCAATGTATTTATCGTCTAATTCCATTGTAAATAAAGAATCAAGATGTTGGCTAAAACGTTCTTTACCGCCCATCATGGCAACCATTTTATCCAGTTCATGCGGAACGTACAAACCGTAATTCCAAGCATTTCCTTCTATAAAACCTTGTCCGTGCGTATCTAATGGATCAAAGTCTTTTCTAAAAGTTCCATCAGCTAATTTTGGACTCATGTATCCAATTTTAGCATTGTATACATTTTCATAATACGTAGCTCTTTCTAAAAATTCTACTTCTGCATCTTTATCACCAGCTTCTTTTGCAATTTGTGCAATACACCAATCATCATAGGCCAACTCTAAGGTCTTAGAAACTGACGAATGACTTTTATTATCTGGAACATATTTATATTTGATATAATCGCCCAAACCATCAAAATAAGGGACTTTAGCCGTATTTACAGAAGCTTTTAGCGCATGATTCACATCAAAGTCTCCTACATTTTTCACTTTAGCATCCGCAATTACAGAAGTTGCATGATATCCAATCATACACCAGTTTTCATTTGCGTAATGACTCCAAATTGGCAACATTTTATGCACACTTTCATCATGATGTGCTAACATTGATTTTATCATGTCATTATTTCGCTCTTGCTGAATCACATTAAATAATGGATGCAAAGCTCTGTATGTATCCCAAAGTGAGAAAATCGTGTAATTTGTAAATCCATCTGACTCATGAATGTTCTGATCTAATCCTCTGTACTTTCCATCTACATCTTCATAAAGTATCGGACTCAGCATTGTATGATATAAAGCGGTATAAAAAGTTTCCGTATCTGCTTCTGTTAACAATGTAGCGTCAATTTTAGAAAGTTCAGCATTCCATTTTTCCTTGGTTTCTGTTTTTGTTTGATTAAAATCCCAATGTGGAATCTCTGCTACTAAGTTTTTCATTGCACCATCAGTACTCACAGGCGATAATGCAAACTTTACTTTTATTTCTTCATCTTTTTTTGTGTCGAAATTAAAATATGCTCGAATGTTTTTCCCTGCCATTTCTGGAAAGTTCTCTTCTTCATTAAATCTGCGATAGAAACCATTATACTTTGCATTATCGTAATTTTTATGTCCGTAACTTTTGAATGGTTTTGAAAAAGTCATCGCAAAAAACACTTTTTTAGTTCTTGCCCAACCGCGTGTTTGACGATATCCTGTAACTAATGTATCGTTTTCTACGCGGATAAATGTCCAAACATTTTTGTCATTATGATGGTATACATTGTAGACTAAGTCCAATAGAATGTGAGCTTCTTGAGACTCAGGAAACGTATATTTATGAAAACCTACGCGATCGCTTGCTGTTAGCTCAGCTTTAATCTTATAATCTTCTAAATCTACTTTATAATATCCAGGACTTGCTTCTTCTGTATCGTGTGAAAATGTACTATAAAATCCTTTTTCGTCCGATGCTGTTTTAAGTGGATCTAACACTAAATCTCCCGTTGTTGGCATGACTAGAAAATCTCCTAAATCAGAATGTCCTGTTCCACTAAAGTTTGTATGTGCAAAACCTACAATTGTAGTGTCTTTGTATTGATATCCTGCACAATATTCGTATGTTTTTGAGTTGTAACTTCCGTCTTCTTTAAACATGACTTCCATGTTTGTTTGCGGACTCAATTGTACCATGCCAAACGGTGCCGTAGCTCCTGGGAATGTATGTCCCATTTTACTCGTTCCGATAATTGGATTTACAAACTTTGCATAATCTTTTGTAGATTTTGCTATAGCTTCTTTTTTACTCTCAGCTACAGTTGTTTGTTGATCTTTACATCCAATAAAAGCGATTACCCCAATTAGAAAAAGTGCTTTTTTAATCATTAATGGTTTGTTAGTTGTATTGCTGTGTATTATTTTATTTCTATTTCATCCACAAACAGCCAAGAGCGTCCATCGTGTTTGTATCCTATATGCCATTCTGGAAGTACACCCAACTTCTTAGCTACAATTTTTACATAGCGTGCTTTCTTTGTGTTAAATGCAGTTCCTACTTTTTGAACACTTGGTTTATCGGCAGGTTTTGGTTTGTCATGAACTAATTTTTGAGCACTTGTAAATTTCTTTCCATCGGTAGAAACAAAAAATTCAACTTCCGTTGGCAGAAATATCCACGATTTTTGATCTTGTAAAAAATTCGCACTGATGTAATAAATGTCTTTTACACTTCCTAAATCAACTGTAGCAATTACATCTGAATCAAAATATCCTTGCCATGTTCCTGTACGGAAATCTTCTGTTCCAAAAATTCCGTCAATCAGCGCATTTTCTCCTCCGGCATTGTATTGATTGGCGTATTTTGTTCCTAATTCTATTTTTAAGTTCGGATCTATTTTAAAGAAATCAGTAGTAATAGTAACACTTTGTTTTCCATCTTTTTCCGCGTATACTCGCAACTGTGAAGCTTCTGTAATTGTGAATGGTTCTTTATATTCCACAAATTTATCACCAAAACTATAACGTATGGTTGCATCTTTATCAACCGATTGCAACGTTATTTTTGTTTCCCCTTTAAACGCAATATCTCCTTTAGCAATAAATGGCGGTGGCACAATTTTATGTTCTGTAATTTCCGTTACCGGAATGTTCTCGTCTTGTGTTCCCCAATCTGTCGCTGTATTCGTCATTTCAAATACCAAACTTCCTCCATTCATAATATCGTTATGATTTATAAATGATTTTGGATGATTTTTTCCGTTTAATGTAACCGACTTAATGTATTTATTCTCTTTAGAAATATTATTCGCAACTACTGTAAACGTTTTTCCATTTTCAAGATTGATCGTTGCTTTATCAAATAATGGCGTTCCAATAATATACTCGTTCGTTCCTGGAGTTACGGAGTAAAAACCTAAACTACTTAACACATACCATGCACTCATTTGTCCGCAATCTTCATTTCCAGAAACACCGTCAGGTTCGTTTGTGTACAACGTAGTTAAAATTTGATGAATATATTCTTGTGTTTTTGAAGGCTTATTGATGAAGTTATACAAATATGCCATGTGATGACTTGGCTCGTTTCCGTGTGCATATTGACCAATTAATCCCGTAATATCTACTTGATGGCGCCCAGCTGTTTCTTGATTTGCAGAAAACAATTTATCTAACTGAGCTTCTAACTTATCTTTTCCACCTAACAATTCAATAAAGCCTGAAACATCTTGCGGCACATAAAAACTATATTGCCAAGAGTTTGCTTCCGTATAGTTAAAATTCACTTCATACGGATCAAAAGGTGCAAACCAAGTATTACGAAAACGTCCACGCATAAATTGTGTTTCTGGATCAAATACATTCTTATAGTATTGTGCACGTTTGGTGAATTCTTCATAATCCGCAGTGTTGCCCATCGCTTTCGCCATTTGCGAAATTGTCCAATCGTCATAGGCATATTCTAAGGTTTTAGAAACCGATTCTGATTCTTTCTCTACAGGAATGTATCCAAGTTCTTTATAATAGTCCAAACCTAATTTATCACGTGTAGCACTGTGTTTCATCGCTTCAAAAGCTTTATCTACATCATAATCGCGAATCCCTTTCATATAGGCATCTGCAATTACTGGAACTGCATGATACCCAATCATACAACCTGTATAATTAGCCGATAAATCCCAAATTGGCATAATACCGCCAGATTCATATTTCTTTATAAATGTTTTAATGAAGTCGTTTGTACGATCTTGTTCAATAATTGTGTACAACGGATGTGCTGCACGATACGTATCCCACAAAGAGAAAACCGTATAATGTGTATGATCGTTAGACTGATAAATCTTTAAATCCATATCACGGTAACGTCCATCAACATCTTGATATAAGTTTGGCGCAATCATCGTGTGATATAACGCTGTATAAAAATTTGTTTTATAATCGATATCATCACTTTCAATGACAATCTTATCTAATTGTGTTTCCCAAGTGTCTTGTGCTATCTTTTTAACTTCTGCAAAAGACTTCTCTCCTATTTCTTGTTCCAAATTTTTTCGTGCACCTTCAACATCAACAGCAGAAATTCCAACTTTAATAATAACTGGTTTATTATTTGGATTTTTAAATGTCAACGCTGATCTTCTTGCACCTGGCATTCCTTGTTTTGGTGGCGATTGTAAAATATCATCAAAAGGATGCGATGTTTTTATCACATAAAACAAACGTTGATCTGATGCCCAAGCTTCCGAGAATCTATATCCAACAATTTCTGTATCGGAAACCTTCTCAATTTTAGCATCCAATACTTTATCACGATGTACCAAATCTAACATTACAACTTGATTTTCCGCAGAAGGGAAATTATACTTATGAATTCCGCTTCGTTTAGAAACCGTTAATTCCACATCAATATTTGTAGTATCTAAATGTACTTTGTAATAGCCAGCTTCCGCTACTTCATTATCATGCGAAAAATGTGCGCGATAGCCTTTTTCACCATTTGAACCATTATTAAAATTCACTTCATTGGTAGGCATTAATAAAATATCACCATAATCTGAAACACCTGTTCCGCTTAAATGTGTATGCGAAAAACCATAAATATATTCATCTGAATAATGATAGCCCGAACAGCCGTCCCAACCATCTAAACGTGTATCTGGACTTAGTTGCATCATACCATACGGCATCGTTGCACCAGGATATGTATGTCCATGTCCGCCAGTTCCAATAAAAGGGTTTACATAGGTAATTAAATCTTTATCTTTTTGAGCAGTTTCTATTTTTTGGTCACTTGTGCAGCTTAAAAAAAGCGAAATGACAACAAAAAAGGTGATATGGTGAAGTTTCATTAAAATAGATTAGTAAATTTATGGCATCTAATATACTAAAATGAGAAACAATATTTTTTTCAAATTCGTAATTTTCCTTTGTTTAATTGCTTGTTCAAAACCACAACAATCTACAAAACCTCCTATAAGACCGCATATCATCCCTATTCCTAATGATTTTAACTTACAAAAAGGTGTGTTTTTATTTAATGATAAAGTTGCTTTACATTCAGATAATGAATTAAATTCTGTAGCCACCATTTTTAATGAGTATATAAAAGAAAAACTTGGTTATGAATTGATTACAGATAACATATCTGATAAAAATTCGATTTCATTTATCCATGACAAAACCATTGAAAGTGAAGAAGGTTACGAATTGGTTGTAGATACTTCTAAAATTACAATCAAAGCGAAAACTGCTAAAGGAGCTTTTTATGGATTTCAAACTCTGCGTCAATTTTTTCCGCCAACTCTGGAAAACAAAACGTTTCCTAATAAGGAAATTCAACTTCAAAATGCCATTGCAAAAGATGCTCCACGCTTTGTATATCGCGGAATGCACTTAGATGTTTCTCGTCATTTTTATTCAGTTGATTTTATCAAAAAATATATTGATCTGCTTTCGCAACTAAAGATGAATACATTTCATTGGCATTTAACGGACGATCAAGGTTGGCGAATTGAAATTAAGCAATATCCTGAATTACAAAAAGTTGCTGCTTTTCGCGATGAAACACTGATTGGACATTACAACGATACACCTCATCAATTTGACGGAAAAAAGTATGGCGGATTCTACACACAAGAAGAAGTCAAAGACGTTGTAAAGTATGCTTCAGAGCGATTTGTTACAGTGATTCCAGAAATAGAAATGCCTGGACATTCGCAAGCAGCTATTTCAGCATATCCAAGTCTTGGTTGTACAGGAGAAAACATCAAAACAGCTACAAAATGGGGCGTTTTTGAAGATATATATTGTCCGAAAGAAGAAACATTCACTTTTTTAGAAAATGTCTTGGATGAAGTCATGCCACTTTTCCCTGGAAAATATATTCATATTGGCGGTGATGAAGCACCAAAAACACGTTGGAAAGCTTGTGAACATTGTCAAGAACTCATCAAAAGGGAAGACTTAAAAGATGAACATGGTTTGCAGAGTTATTTTATTGCTCGCATGGAAAAATACATCAACAGTAAAGGCAAACAAATTATTGGTTGGGATGAAATTTTAGAAGGCGGATTAGCGCCAAATGCAACCGTAATGTCTTGGCGTGGAATGAATGGTGCTATTGAAGCTGCAAAATCTGGTCACAATGTAATTATGACTCCGACTTCGCATGCATATTTTGATTATTACCAATCTGATGGCGAAGGCGAACCTTTGGCTATTGGTGGATTTTTACCGTTGGAAAAAGTATACAGTTTCAACCCAATTCCAAAAGAATTGACTGAAGAAGAAGCTAAATATGTATTGGGAGCACAAGGAAATATTTGGACAGAATATATTCCGAATGCTGAAAAAGTTGAATATATGATGTTTCCAAGAATCATTGCGATGGCTGAAGTTACTTGGTCAAATCCGTACAGAAGAGATTACCAAGATTTCACCTATCGCTTATCACATTATCACAAACGTTTGGATGCACAAAACGTAAATTATGCAAACCATTTGTATGAAATAAAAGGTGACGTTGCCAAACGAAATAATAAAATGGTGTTCGATTTGCAAACAATGATTAGAGATAAAACTATTCGCTACACAACAGATAATTCGTCTCCAACGTTAACTTCTACAAAATATACCAGTTATCTTCCAATTGAAGGTTCAACTGTATTAAAAGCAGCAGTTTTTGATGAAAAAGAGAAGTTAGGACGCGATTTTACAATCACGTTTAATAAACACAAAGCTGTTGGCGCCAAAATTACGCTGGAACCAAAAGCACATAAAGTATATGCTGGAAGCGGAAAAGAAGGATTAATTAATGGTGTTTCTGGAAGCAATACACGTTTTGGTGATAAAGAATGGTTAGGATTTTGGGGGAAAGATGTGACCATCACTATTGAATTTGACCAACCTAAAACAATCAGCTCAGTTTCAACACGTTTTTACAACGCTAACGGACAGTGGATTTATGCGCCTAGAGAAATAGGTATTAGCTATGTAAATGAGGAAGATGGCAGGACGTTACATCAAATCAATCAAGTTGCTACTAGTGAAGCTAAGCTAATTCCACACACTTTTAAGATTGAAGAAATTACAACTAAGCACATCGAAATTTTTATTCCGAATTACGGAACTATTCCTGATGGAAAACAAGGCGCAGGAAACAAAGGATGGACCTTTTTAGATGAGATTGTGGTGAAGTAGGTGTTTGGGTGTTGGGTATTTGGTCGCTTCACTTTTGGGTGTTGGATCTTCGCCTCAACATTATAGTTATAATCGTCAGTTCGAGTCCTAAATCTATGATTTAGTGTATCGAGAACTACTATAATTCTCTAACCTTTTATATTTACTAAAAAATTTAATACAAAAAATAGATTTTGGAAGACAAAAAAAAGAATACATATACAGTTGGCGATTTAATTTACAACGCGAGTATTTATGACGGCATGAATACAAGCTTAGCGGATTTGGATTTTTACAAACGATGGCTTCCAAAAAATAAGGATGCACGAATACTAGAACTTTGCTGCGGTACAGGCAGACTTACGCTTCCAATTGCAAAAGATGGATTTGATATTACTGGGGTAGATTATACGCCTTCCATGCTTGAACAAGCAAAAATAAAAGCTTCCAAAGCTGGATTAGCTATCGAATTCATTGAAGCTGACATGAGAGCTTTTGATATTGAAGAAAAATACGATCTCATTTTTATTCCGTTCAATTCCATTCATCATTTATATACAAATGAAGATTTATTTAAGGCATTAACGGTTGTTAAAAAGCACCTGAAAGAAGGTGGTTTGTTTCTGTTAGATTGCTTTAATCCTAATATTCAATTTATTACAGAAGGTCAAAAAGAATTAAAAGAGGTTACTCAATATACAACCGATGATGGACGAAATATAGTGATAAAGGAAATCATGCGTTATGAAAACACCTCACAAATTAATCGTATCGAATGGCATTATTATATAAATGGTGAATTTGATTCCGTTCAAGATTTAGATATGAGAATGTTCTTCCCGCAAGAATTAGATACATATCTAACTTTTAATGGTTTTGACATTATTCATAAGTTTGGAAACTTTGAAGCAGCAGCATTTAGTGATCGTTCAGAAAAACAGATATTTGTCTGCAAGCGATTTATTTAAGTTAACTTATCATAACAATAAAACAAGAATGGGATTTTTTAACCTTTTTAAGAAGAAATTAAAACTCACTGACGATCTATTTGGTGAACTAACGTATATGACCTCTAAAGATGCTTCCTTAAACGTTTATGAGGGAAATGTTCGTTTTCAGGGAAGTTACATTGGAATCGGCGTAGATGCTGATGAAAATGGTCCTACAAAAGAGCAAAAAGAGTTCTTTAAAAAATTGGATGCTACATACAATCATATCAAAGAAAACATCATCATTCCTTTCTTAAAAAAAGAACTTGAAGATGCGCTTGAACACACTGGACTTGAAGACTTTGACAATCAATTTGAGTTTGATGGAATTTCAATAGAACGAATCAAAGATGAAAATGTAAAGTGGTCTATTACCTATTATTCAAATCCTATGAGACATTATGTTACCGTTGATTTTGTAAACATGGAACCAACACTCACGGGAATTGATGGTTAATAAACAACATATTCAAATCATTTAAAACTGCTAATCGTACTGAATCAAAAAAATGAAGAAACACTTTTACATCTTATGTTTAGTCGTATGCCTGATGCCATTTAGCGGACTATCCCAAACTTCTGTAATGTCGTTCAACATACGATATGACAATCCGAATGACAAAGAAAACTGGTGGGAACATCGAAAATCAGCCCTTAGTAATATGATCCAATTCTATGCGCCTGACATCCTTGGCATGCAAGAAGCATTGCATGGGCAAGTAAAATATCTTGATAGTACTTTAGTGGATTATAATTATATCGGTGTCGGAAGAGATGATGGAAAACAAAAAGGTGAATATACCGCCATTTATTACAACAAGAAAAAGTTTAAACTGCTGAACACAAAAACGTATTGGCTCTCTGAAACACCCAATTCGATTTCTGTAGGTTGGGATGCTTCTATGGAACGCATCGTAACAGTTGGAGAATTTCAAGACAAAAAAAATGGAGATCGCTTATATGTATTTAATGCACATTTTGATCATTTAGGAAAGCTAGCTCGGAAAAAGTCTGCTGAACTACTTCTAAAATTGATGGAAGAAATGAGCATACAAAACCAGAAAATCATCCTTATGGGCGATTTAAATTGTAAACCCAATGATGCACCAATTAAAACGCTTCAAACTAAAGTATCGGATGCTTATAAGCTAAGCAAATCAAAACCTTATGGACCAACAGGAACATTTAATGGTTTTGATTTAAAAAGCAAACTTACCAAACGAATTGACTATATTTTTGTCAAAAACTTAGAAGTAACACAATACATTACTATTGACGATCGAAGAAGTAATAACTTGTACTTGTCGGATCATTTTCCTGTGTTTGTGCGTGTGGAGTAAAAGGCTTCTGAAAAATTTATAAAAACTCCATTGTATACGTATGATCTTTATTTTACATTTACATGAGATACCTAAAAATTCCTATTATCCCTTAAAACATGATCAAAGTTGGAGATTACATAAAGCTTAAAAACAAAGAATATCAAAATTTTTATTTGAAGAATAAAGAATGGAATGATGACTACATGTATGTTGGTCATTTCAAACATGTTTGCTTATGGTTTCAAGACTTAAATTGTCGTGGAGAATATGCTAAGATATTTTTTGATTCTTCAATTTCAAAAGTTCAAGAAATAGAGAATGACGAAACTGGAAAGCCATTATTTATTAAAACAGATTTTTTTTGGATGGTTTACCCTCTTGCTCTGGAAAAAAATGAAATTGAAGTCCTAAATCAAACTCCAGAAAAGATTATTGGGTTTGAAAATGATAAAAGAACAATTGAAGATGTAGAATTCTTTGAAAAAGAATATAAAAATGGGCTCTTTGATGTTCTTGAAAGAGAAAATAATAAGCATGCCTGCTACAGAAGAGGATTTTATTTTATGAAAGACTCTGGGAAATGGGAACATATAACAAAAGCTAAACTGCATTAAAATGTAGTTTAGTCAAAACGTTACAAGAAATTTGAACGAAACAGAGAAGATATTATTAATTCTTGATTTAGACGAAACTCTAATTCACGCAACTGAGACAAAACTTGAAATTGACTCTGACTTTCAATATGCGGGATATTATGTATATAAACGACCGAATTTAATAGAGTTTCTGATTGAAATGAATCAGTATTTCAAACTTGCAATTTGGTCATCAGCTGATGATAAATATGTGAATGATGTTACAGAATTAATCAAGCCGACTGAAATAGAATTTGAATTTGTTTGGGCGCGTAGTCGTTGCACTATAAGGCGCGACTATGAATTAGACCAATATGTTCCCGAAAAGAGACTAAAAAAAGTGAAAAAACGAGGTTTCAGACTTGAAAAGTCTTTGATTGTCGATGATTCACCTGAAAAAACGAAAGATAATTTTGGTAATGCAATTTATGTTTTACCATTTGAAGGTAATCAAAATGACAATGAACTGAATATACTATCTGAATTTCTTAAAACAATAAAGGATTCTGAAAATGTGAGAAGAATTGAAAAAAGAGGTTGGCGAAATATAAAAACGGCTAATAATAATGTATAACTACAATTACGGCGAATCTGCACCAAGTTCACTCGACACATATAAAACGTTAGCAACTATTTAAAATGAAAAAAGGAATCTGGAATTATATAAAAACAAACAAAACAGTTTGTGTTTTAAATCTAATCATATTTTTGATTCTGGTTCTTCCGTATTCATACTATTTTGGACATCACTATGAAGCTGAAAAGCTACATTGGATTCCGAATTTTGTATATAAAGAAATTGACTTAATTATCTTCTACCTACCAATTCTGATTTTGACAATCGGATTTCAAATTGCTAAAAAAACTACTTGGAGAAACATTCTTTTGATTTTGAATTTAATTATTTCAATTCTTTACTTTATTGGAGCAATACTTTCATTGTCATTTCCAATTCAGGATTTTTCTCCTGGAATTGGAAATTTATTGATTCTGACTTTATTTCCTTTACTTACGATTATTTTTAAAATTGATCAATCTGAAAAGAATGAAAATAAAATAACGGTTACCAAAAATGGGGCATTATAATTCTAAATTATGGACGATAAGATTAAAAGAGAAATTGAACTACATACAGCAGGCGCTACTGTAAGGCATAAAAGTCCCTTTCAGGAATTAGAATCTTATAAAAATTCAGAAAAAATTGATCAAGAGTTTATCAATAAATGGGTCATACCCTTTTATATGAACCTAAATAGAGCTGATGAAGGTTGGATTGACAACATTTCTAAGCTATCTCCAGAAATTAACGATTCTATAATTTTAATAAATTTGGGAGATTTCAATTGGAGAACTAGACAAACTGGATCTTTTTTCTCTTCTATAAAAAATAAAAAAGAATTTACTGACATCATTGGAACCCATTTATTAAAAAGTGAAGTATGCTATGCAGGTAGAGAATATGCCATAACACTAAGCTATTTTAACACAAAAGATTCAATCAAGTATTTAAACAAATATTTAGATTATTATCTATTGCATCCTGAATTAGCTTTTGATCAATATACTGTTATTTCTGCCGTAAAATATTTAGATGAACAGAACAATACAAACCTCATTGCTAATCACCTGGACTCTTGGAGAAGATTCCAAGAAAATGGAAAAAAATTACAGAACGAAAATCATAAATTATTGCTTAAATCCGATGCTATTGCAGAAGAAACCAAATTAAAACTCTCAGAAATCACATTTGACCAAAATATCGATTATAGCATCGAAACCAATTTTATAGAAAAGAGAATTAACACCATAAAAGCAATAGTTAACAAAGTATAAAACACATTTACACACCAAACTTTACTATAACCTAAACCAATATCTAAAAATGAATAAAATTGAAAAAATAGCTCACAACCATGTTGCGTCCTTTGGAGAAGTTGTTCCAGGATATAAATTTGGATATGGAGAACTCAAAGAATTTATATGTACTTATTATTTTGATTTCATTTTTTTGAATTTAGATGGGAATATTTCTGAAGAACCACCAGTTGCTGGAGGTCCCTGCGGATTTACAATTGACAAAAAAACGTTTGAAATTGAAAACCTAACTTTTGCCGATCTCGGAATGCTAGAACAGAACGAGAGAGAATTAAATGACATTTACCATAAAATAAAAAATATAAAAGAAAATAATTCATCTCTAAATTGGCTAAAGTCAACTTTTAATTTAAATTCAAAACAATTGCTGAAAATAAAAAAGGTCATAGATAATACTGAATTTGAAAAAGAAACAGCTCTTGAACAAATAAACCAAATAATAAAAACTACAACCAACAATATATAACCACATACATTGATATTTAAAATCATTCTATCACTAAGCTTTATCTTTGGCTTCTTCTTTATTAGAGAAATGAACCCATTATTTCTGGGAAGATGAAAGAGTTTATCAAAAAAAATCATCCTGAACTCGTTGAAAAAGCAGCTATCTTTTTTAAAATACTCCATGTGCTTTCTATACTAATATCAATACTATGCTTGGTCTACGTTATTATGATTTGGATAGGTTATGTAACCTTTCCTTTTAAATAACATGATTGCTATAAAACTTACTCCTTCCCTACACTACAATCCCAAATTTTCGACCGCTGCTTCACTACTTCTTACATTTTTACAAACAACTACAGATTCAATTATTTAAAAATCATATCAATAATTGAAAGATAAAGCTTAAAAGAAAAGATTAATAAATGATATATTTGGGAATGAAGTCGAATTTGAAATTGAAATTGAGGTCGAACTCAAAAATTGACAATTCAACATCTAAAATTTAACATTTACAATATCAAAGTATGCTCCTAGAAATCTGTGCAAATTCTTATCAATCTGCTATAAATGCTGAGAAAGCAGGCGCACATCGTATTGAACTCTGTTCCGAATTAGCTGTTGGTGGCATTTCACCTTCGTACGGATTGCTCAAAAAAGTAATGGCTGACTTGAAGATTCCTGTGCATGTATTAATTCGTCCAAGAAGTGGCGATTTTACCTATTCACATGACGAATTTGAAATCATGAAGGAGAATATTCTATTATGTAAAGAATTAGGCTGCGCCGGAATTGTTTCAGGTATTTTACATCAAGATCAAACCATTGATGCAGAACGTACGGCTGCACTCATTGAACTTTCAAAACCAATGAATTTTACGTTTCATCGTGGTTTTGATTGGACGCCAAATCCGCAGGAAGCTATTGTTGAATTGGCAGTTTTAGGTGTTGATCGCGTATTGACTTCTGGACAAGCTGAAAGTGCTGAAAAAGGTATTTTACTGTTGCAAGAATTACAAGAAATTAATGAAAACGAATTGATTATTATGCCTGGCGGCGGAATCAATCCAAGCAATGCGTATCTCTTTAAAGAAAGTGGTTTCCATGAAATTCACTGTTCTGCAACAAGCATTCGTCAATCTATCAACACTCCTAAAATTAGCATGAATAGTGGCAATTTATTCAACGAAACGCGGATTGCAACTTCCAACAAAGAAAAAATCAAACAAATTTTAGAACGTATCCATTCATGAAACAAGTAAATTCTATTTTTTGTACACTCATACTAGCACTTTTACTCATTGGCTGTGCTAAAAACGATTTGCCAACAGTTGAAAATATTCACCAAAACTGGGAGTTTAAACAACAAACAGATAGCACATGGAATACCGCAAGCGTTCCTGGAAATGTATATTCTGATTTGTTAGATCATAAAAAAATTCCTGATCCATTCTTTGGTTCAAACGAACTGAATGTACAATGGGTTCCTACGAAAGATTGGGAATATCAGACAACATTCGAGCTTGACTCAAAAACAATAGAAAAATCGAATATTGAGTTAACGTTTGAAGGGTTAGATACCTATGCGAGTATTTACCTCAACGATTCGCTTAT
The DNA here is from genome assembly GCF_050633145.1 of Kordia sp. Classification (GTDB taxonomy): domain Bacteria; phylum Bacteroidota; class Bacteroidia; order Flavobacteriales; family Flavobacteriaceae; genus Kordia. The sequence goes on from NZ_JBOEFY010000021.1 coordinate 35,596, forward strand.
TGGAAAAACAAACAATGCATTCCGAACGTGGAAGTTCGACATAAAAAAATTAGCAAAAGCTAAAAATTCATTACGCATTGGTTTTCAAAAAACGAGTGTTCACGAAGAAAAAGAAACTGCAAAACTAGAGTACTTATTGAATCCTGGCACGCGTGTATTTACGAGAAAAGCACAATTTCACTACGGTTGGGATTGGGGACCAACTATAAACACATCTGGAATTTGGAAACCTATCAAAATCACTTCGTGGAATACGATGAAGTTAGACGATGTCTATTTTAAGCAAGAAGAATTAACGGATGAATTGGCGCTGATTACGGTAGAATATACGATTTCATCCGATAAAGATATTGAGGAAACTACATTTGAAATCAAATATGAAGACACGAAACATACTGTAACATCTCCTGTTCACAAAGGAACGCATACGTATAAAACCAATCTTAAGATAAAAAATCCAAATCGTTGGTGGACACAAAATTTAGGAACTCCGCATTTGTATGAGTTTGATGTCACGCTAAAACAAGGAAATGATTTAAAAGGGCAAGAGAAAATCAAAATTGGCTTGCGAACGATTGAATTGATCCGAGAGAAAGACGAAAAAGGAGAAAGCTTCTATTTTAAACTCAACGGAATTCCTGTGTTTATGAAAGGTGCCAATTACATTCCGCAACACAGCATGCAAGACAAAGTTACGGATGCACATTATAAGAAGCTATTGAACGATGTTGTAGACGCAAATATGAATATGCTGCGCGTTTGGGGCGGCGGAATTTATGAGAATGATATTTTTTACGAATTGTGTGACGAAAAAGGAATTTTAGTCTGGCAAGATTTTATGTTTGCTTGCGCGATGTATCCTGGTGATGAAGCCTTTTTGGAGAATGTAGAAAAAGAAGCAATCGATCAAGTGAAGCGATTGCGCAATTATGCTTCCATTGCACTTTGGTGTGGGAATAATGAAAATAATGAAGCTTGGCATCGTTGGGGCTGGCAAACCGATAAAACACAGGCACAAAAAGAAGAAATTTGGGCAAGTTATTTAGCCGTTTTTGATCGTATTTTACCTGAAACTGTCGCTAAATTTGATGCTGAAATTTCGTATTGGGAAAGTTCGCCAAGTTACGGACGTGGAGATGAACGCTTTCAGTTTGAAGGCGATGCCCACGATTGGGGCGTTTGGCATGATGCCTTACCTTTTGAACGTTTTGAACAGAAAGTACCGCGTTTTATGAGTGAATTCGGATTTCAGTCATTTCCTTCCTATGAAGCTATTCGTGCGTTTACAGGAGAAGATAGCATTAGCATTAATCATGATAGTTATATAACACATCAAAAACATCCGAGAGGTTTCAAACTAATTCGTGACTATATGGAACGTGATTATCCTGTGCCAACTGCTGGAGACGATTATGTATATATGAGTCAATTGACACAAGCCAAAGGAATAACGATGGGAATGGAAGCAGAACGTCGTGCAATGCCATATTGTATGGGAAGTTTGTACTGGCAATTAAACGATTGCTGGCCTGTAGTCTCGTGGTCAAGCATTGATTTTATGGGAAATTGGAAAGCGCTACATTACAAAACCAAAAAGTCCTTTGAAGATGTGTTGATTTCTTCTGTTGTAGAAGATGATACTATCAACACCTATATTGTTTCTGATAAATTACAAGCCTTAAAAGGAGACTTTACATTGGAGTTTTTAGATTTCAATGGAAAAGTAATTCATAATGTAAAACAAACACTTACGGTTGCAGCAAATACAAGTCAACTAGTTGCCAAAATTTCTGTTGCAGACATCAATGCCAACCCAAGTGACTATGTAATGAAAGCTGTCTTTGTTTCGACTCCGCTCAATGTAAACGCTCAGACAACTTCAACTTCAACTTCAAGTTCACTTTTCTATGTAGCGCGACCAAAAGAATTACAATTACCAAAAGAAGCCGTTTCTACAAACATCACAAAGATTGAAGGCGGATTTTCCATAGAAGTTTCTGCTAAAACCTTACAAAAGGATGTATTTTTCTATACAAAAGCCAAAGGTCATTTTTCAGATAATTTCTTTGATGTATTGCCCGATGAAACTGTTACTATTACGTTTATGACCGAGGCTGAAACTATTGATGATTTGGCGTTTAAAACGTTGAATGGAATTCAGCAACATTTAGAAAAATAGTATTGTCTTTTTTGGTATTTTAGTATTTCTAAAACTTAAAGATTGAATACTTTTTTTAAATCCCTTATTAGCTTATTTTTCTTTTTCAACATTATAACTAGTTTTTCTCAAGAAACTTCTGCTATACATGATAGTATTGTGTCTTGGATTGAAAAGGCTAAGGATAAAAAATTGTCTTTGAAAAAGAGAAAAGCTTGGATATCTAGAGCTGAAATCGAATTTAGTAAAGTTAAAAATGATTCTTTAAGGAATAATTGTATATATAAATTAGAAAACTTCTATTTAAACTTTAGTGATTCTTTAAAGTTTAGATTTTACAATAATAAAGGTTTGATACTATCACTAAGGCTTAGTGATAGTATCAAGATTGCTAATTATAACTGGGATAAAGGTGTTTTTTATTATAGATATGATTTAAAAGATAGTGCTTATGCATGTTATCATTACGCAAAAGAAATCCATAACTCTATTTATCCGAATGACATTGAAGTAGGCAAATTACTACTTAACCTATCTCGAATACAAAAAAATGTAAAAAATTATATAGGAGCTGAAATTAATGCTATTAAAGCCATTGAGATATTCAAGTTATTCAAAGACAAAAGGAGATTATATAGTGGCTACAATCAATTAGGGATTATTTATAAAAATTTAAAGTTGTATGATAAAGCGCTTAAAAATTATTATACAGCATTGAATTATTTAAACGAGAAAGATAATATAAGAATTACTTACAGTTTAAATAATATTGGATTAATTCATCGATATCAAGGAAATTACCAAAAAGCTATTAATAATTTTAGAAATGCTTTGGAAACTGATAGCTTATTCTATAAAAATCCAAGACATTATTCTATTCTATTAGACAATCTAGCATATACTAAGTTTTTATCAAATGATACTATCGGTATCCAAAAGCTATTTTACAAATCTTTGCATATAAAAGATAGCATTAATTTTTCATCAGGAATTGGCATTAGCAAATTACATTTAGCTGAATATTATCTAGGTATATATAATGACTCGTTAAGAAGTTTCAAACTTGCTATCGAAGCTAAAGATCTATTAAAAAAAATTAAATCCTATAAACTTTTACTTGAATCCTATGACTTACTTGCTAAAATTAATTCAAAAAATAGCTCAAAATACCTAAGGCGTTATATTACAATTAGTGATAGTCTCCTTTTGGAAGAACGCCGTACACTTGATAAATTTACTCGTATTGAGTATGAAACTAACGAGCTTGAGGAACAATTTAATAAAACGCAAATGGAAGTTCAAAAGCTAGGAAACGAAGCTACAAAGTACAAACTTAGAAACCGAAGAGTCTATCAAATTCTTTGGTGGATCGGAGGAAGTATTGTTATAATTTCTATTGTTTTAATCGTTCGATATTACCAGCGAGTACTTCGCAACAAATACGAAAAAGTAGTTTTACAACAACAGTTGCTACGTTCGCAGATGAATCCGCATTTTTTGTTTAATACATTGAATACTATTTTACACGCCAACGATACACAACCAGAAAAAACCAAACAGTACGTTCTTAAATTGTCACAGTTACTAAGAACTACTTTAGAAAATTCTAGAGAAGAGTTTGTACCATTACAAGATGAAATTGAAGCTATTGATAATTATCTGAATCTACAGTCGAATTTTTCAGAGAAGTTTGATTTTAAAGTAACGATTGATGATGCTTTGGAAACCGAGTTTACCTATGTTCCACCAATGTTGATTCAGCCTTTTGTTGAAAATGCGATTATTCACGGAATTATGAATACCAAAACTAGAGGATTGATTTCTTTAGATTTCAGTCTAAAAAGCAAAGAATTAGTTTCATGCACTATAACTGACAATGGAATTGGGTATTCTAAAAATTCTCATGAAGAAAAAAGCAATCTCAAAACACATAAATCCATTTCTGGAGATATTGTAAAAGAACGTTTGGTTATTTACAACAAGCAAAATAAAACCAATGCTTCACTAAAAATTGAAGATATCGCTGATATAAATAGAAATACTACAGGAACAAAAGTGATATTAAATTTACCTTCGTACGAAATATAAAATCACGATTAAAACTGTATTTTAGCAGTTATAAAATCTTGAATTTCATTTATGAAAAAATCAATCTATATCATTGCTTTAACTTTTGTTTCAATTGTATATACTTCTTGTACTTCTTCGGAACCAAAACCTGAAGAATTAGCTGTTAAACAAACGTTTGCATTATTACAGCAAATGGATAGTATTTCACAGAGTGAGTTTAATAGCTATTTTATTTCCTTAGATGAATTACGAGAAATTGCAAAAGATACTTCTATTAGTAAAACTTTTAGAAACGCAGTTACAAACGTATCTAAAGACATTCATGACAAAAGATTACATCAATCCTACGATATGATTAAAGAGTCTGGCAAACGCTTTAAAATCGACTGGAAAGGAATTACATTCAGAGAATATCCATTTGTAATGAGAGATGAAGATGGAATTACACTACAAGATGGTTTTGTAGCGTTTGATTACAAGGAAAAAAAGTTTGTAACCAAGATTGTTTCTATTAAGTTTAAAAATGAGCAACGTTTGTTCAACTTGTCAAATATAGAACCTGTACGAAAGCAGTAATTCTATTTGAGCACATACTGGAATTTTTACACAATTCATTATACAATTTGATTTTGTGTATTGTTAATTTTTCTATCTTTAAGAAAATAATCCTGAATACCATTCCAATGAAAAAACTACAATTCGTTTTAATCATACTAGCTACCTCATTGTTATTCACTTCTTGTGACAAAACTAAAGGTGTTGCAAAACCTGACGATATGGGCAAATATGTTTTTGATTTTTTAAAAGGCATTGATGACGTTACAAAAGATGGATATATCAACTATTTAATGACTGTAGAAGAAATTAAAGCATTTGGAAAACGTAATGCGGAAACATTAACCCCAAAAGCCAAAGATGATATTGATGATCTTGAGAAAGATAAATATGAAGGAAAAATGAGTAGAGATTATAATCGTTTGAAAGAAAGAGGAAAAAAATATAAAATCGATTGGAATACTATTGAATATGGTGATTATGAATTTGAAGAAAGAGATGAAGATGGTTTAAAAGGCGCACGCGGTACGCTATCATTTGCATATGAAGATAAAGACTATGCTGTGAGAATAACGAGTGTATCTATAGATGGTACATATAAACTTGTACGAATTGCTAATCTAAGAGAAAAAAGAGAATAATTTATATCTAAAAAAATATCTTACCCTATAAAACAATCAAGAATATCATTTTTATGAAAAAATCATCATTTCTTCTTATCACACTTTTTATCGTTACTTTTTCAGGATATTCACAAAACTCAAAAAATGTTGCTACAGCTGATGAAGTTGGCAAATACTCATTTAATGTTTTGAAAAACTTAGAGAATACCTCAAAAGAACAATTCAAAAATAACTTATTAACTATTGAGGAACTTAAAGAGTATGTTAACAAATACAGTGACTCATTAGAAGAATTCAAAGAGGAAATGAATAAGACGGATAATGCATCATATCAAGAAAGAGTCTTTAAAGTATATAATGAATTCAAAGAAAAGGAGAAGGAATTCAAAATTGTTTGGAAAGATATTGAATACTCCAATTTTACCTATGACGAGAGAGAAGAAGTTGGTTTGAAAGGTATACGAGCAAAATTATTTTTTAAATATAAAGAGAATGAATATGTAGTACGAATTGCTGCAATACATATTAAAAATGCTTACTACCCACTTATTATCAGACGATTGAGAGCAGTTTCTAAATAGATACAGTTTCATGAAAAAAATGTCATTTCTTTTAATCGTATTTTTCACTGTTACGCTTTCTGTACATTCCCAAGACTTTTCGAATATCACTAGTTTGGAAAAAATGGGGAAATACGCTTTCAACATCTTGAAAAACCTAGATAAAACTTCTGAAAAAGAGTTTAAAAACAGCTTTTTAAGTCTTGCAAAAATTAAAATGTATGTAAATATAAAGCAAGACTATACTAAAAACGAGACTAGAGACGATATCAATAAAATTGCTACAGAAACGTTTAACCAAAAAATTATTGAGGAATATACATCTCTAAAAGAAAAAGGGAAAGAATTCAATATTGAATGGAATGCTATTGAGTATTTAGACTACACATACAGTCAAAAAACTAAAGATGGTTTTACTGTAGTCCGTGGAAAATTAATATTCAAACACAAAGAAAACAAATATCAAGTAATCGCTTCTGCTTTTTTCGTTGACAACGTATACAAACCTCTTATCATTAGACGATTAAGAGAGAAAAATTAACAACTACGCATTATCTAACCATTTTGGAATTGCTTGCGGTACAAAATTTCGCATGCGTTCCAATAATCTTGTGATATCAGTTTCAATGATAAGCATGTCAAAATTCTTTTCTTTTAACAATTGCTTTTGCATCATGGTTTGCATCATTGCTATGAGTTCGTCATAATATCCATTACTATTTAAAATTGCTACAGGATGCTGTATCTGTGCCAATTGCAATGCAGTCATGACTTCAAAGAGCTCTTCCAACGTTCCAAATCCACCAGGAAGTGCAATAAAACCTTCCGATAATTCTATCATTTTCATCTTGCGTTCTACCATTGTTTGCGTTGTATGCAATTCCGTAAGATTCTCATGGACGACTTCTTTACGCTTTAAAAATTCAGGAATTACACCAATCACTTCTCCTCCATTTTCCAATGCTGTATTTGCGACAGTTCCCATAATTCCAATCCTAGCGCCACCATAAATTACTTTGATGTTTTCTTGAGCTAATTTTTTTCCTAATTCGGTTGCGTCTGCAACAATCTTTGGATCATTTCCGAGACTACTTCCGCAATAAACTGCAATACTTTTCATTTTTTTGGTGTTTGGGTTTTGGGTTTTGGGTTTTGGGTTTTGGGTTTTGGGTTTTAAAAGTATCATTTAAAATTTAACATTCATAATTTCACAGCCTTCATCATCCGGTCTACGCCGAAAATGTCTGTTCGCAACTCAATGTTTTTAAATTCTTTATTTTTCAATAGAGCAATCATTTCTTTTCCTAAATACTGATTGATTTCAAAGTATAAACTTCCATTTGGCTGTAAGTTCGCTTTCGCTAGATTTGCTATTCGATCATAAAAAATTAGTGGATTGTCATCTTCCACAAACAATGCTGAATCTGGCTCAAACTCCAACACATTTTTTTGCATTTCGGCTTTCTCCAAATTTCGTACATATGGCGGATTTGACACAATGATGTCAAACGACAATTTATCTTCATTGAACACATTCAAATCAGCTAAGGACAATACATCTGCTTTTTCAAATTGAATCTCAACTTCATTTGCTTTTGCATTTTTTTGCGCGACTTTTAAAGCACTTTCTGAAATATCTAATGCATATATTTTAGCATTTGGCAAGTGTTTCTTTAATGCAATTGGAATACAGCCACTTCCGGTTCCAATGTCTAAAATTCGGAGTGTTTCAGTTGCAGTGTGCTTCTTCACGGCATCCAAAATCCATTGTACCAATTCTTCAGTTTCTGGTCGTGGAATCAAGGTGTGTTCATTCACCAAAAAATCCAAACCAAAAAAATGAGCATTTCCTAAAATATGCTGAATTGGTTTTTGTAATTTCAATTCGCTCAATGCGGAAAACATCGGAGTTTCTTGTGCTTTCGTAATTACATAATCAGGATCTAATGCCAACGCAAAACGTTCCAAGCCAAAATATGCTTCTGTCAACATAAAAAAGAAACTATTCACCTCATCTTTTCCGTAAATCTCGTCCAATTCCTTATGAAATATGTTTTGTATATCTTTTAGTTTCAATAGATGCTATTTTTAAGAATAGTTAAGCAATATCATGATATAAACTTGAAAACGCAACATTACAAAAAGGTTATTTTGATTTTAAGTAGAATTCAGTTAGTTTTAAAAGCACGAGCGAAATTTAACCCAAATCAGATATAATTAATGAGCAGAATTAGACGATATAAAAGTTTACAAACAGCTTTAGAAAATCAAGACGATGTGAAGCATCTCGTTTTAAAAACAAATATATTTCAATATGAGATTTGCGCATTGCATAATCTTGAGATATTAAGGCTTATATCGCCCAATTATCCTTTAGAAATTCCTGAAGAAATTATTCATTTATCAAAATTGAGAAGTCTTGCATTTAGAAATACTGAAGTAGGAACTTTTCCTTCATTCATAGGAGATTTAAAAAATTTAGAAAAGATAGATTTTGGAAAAAACGTTGTGAAAATCGATGCTAAAATCTGGGAATTAGAAAAATTAAACGCTGTTAGAATTGATTGTTCGCATCTGGAAAAGTTTCCTGAAGATATTATAAATTGTGCTAGCTTAGAACATATTGAAATTAAAGGTTTTAATGAAAATCCATCTATACATCTAAAAGATATTTTATTGGTTTTAGCCAAATTGCCAAACCTAAAAAGTTTGAATCTTTCTTCGCAAGAAATAAAAACATTACCCAAAGAAATTGGCGATTTACAACATTTAGTCTATTTAGATATTACGTTTACAGGTTTGCAATCTGTTCCCGAAGATCTTTCAAAATTGCATAACCTTCAAACAATTCGATTGATGGAAAATAGTAGAGAGCTCAAAGCTCAAATCAAAAAATACTTACCAAACAAAGGGAAATTAGTATCCAAATGGACAGTTGATGTACGCGGTTTGAAAGCAACACAACATGCTGTGCGAGACACACAAATGTACATTACAGGAGAAGCGCCCGTTATTTACAATAATGTATAAGTTAGATTAACCTAACTCCTTCAACATCCAAACACCACAAGAATAATGACCTGTGTTTCCAAGTGGTCCGTCTAAGTGTGTAAAACCGAAAGATTCATAAATGTGAATTGCTGCTTTTAACTGTGAAGCCGATTCCAAATAACATTGAGCGTATCCTAAGTCTTTCGCAGCTTCTAAACATTTGGCAAACATCAATTTTCCATATCCTTTTCCTCTAGCTTTGGCCAAAAAGTACATTTTCTGTAATTCGCATACATTATCCTTATTATCGCGCAATTGCTTAATTCCAGCACCACCAACTACTTCTCCACCTTCTTCAATCACGTAATATACTTCGCGCTCACCCTGATAGGCTTCAAACATCGCATCTGTTTCTGGATCTACATACGCAGTTCCTACTCTTGGAATATCAAACTCAGGAAAAGCAGCTCTGATAAATGTTGCTGCTGCTTCATTGTCTTTTTGTTGTATTTCTCTAATAATCATTACGAACTAATTTTAATATCATAATTGGTTAGCAAACCGTGAATTTCCTTACGGGAAAACTTCGCTTTTTTTAGTTTATTTTGTGTCGGATCAATCGAATAATTTCGTGCCGAAGTAAAATCTGCTTTCTCTAAATTGGTTCGTTCAAAAATTGCGGCTTTCAAATCGCAATCATCAAACACTGCACTTTCCAAATTTGTTGCTGTAAAATCTACTTTCTGTAAATTACTTCCACTAAATGAAGTTTGCTTGATAGTCAATTCTGCAAAGGAGGCCAATTCCAAATTACAGGATTTAAAATTTGCCGAAAACAAAAAATTAGTACAGACACTAAAATCAACGCCTAACAGCTTACAATTTACAAAATCGACTTCATTAAATGAGGTGCTTTTCACTTTTGCATTTGTCATATTACAGGCATCAAACGTACACTCCAAAAATGATATCGCATCCATGTAAACACCTTCAAACTTACAATTGATAAATGTGCAATTGTCATATTCGCCTTTCGAGAAAGCTTGCTGTGTATAATCAATTTGTGTAAAAGTTTGATCTTGATAGAATTCTTGACTCATTTTGTATACGCTTCAGATAGAAATTGTGTAGTTTTGCGATGCTGTGAAGATACTAAATTTGGTTGAATTTGGTTGGTTGTTGCTCGTTGTTTGTTGTATGTGTTTTTTTAACAAAATTCCGTCAATCTGAACTTGATTCAGTTTCGCATAACAGTGAGATTATCATTATTTCAATCATAAAAAACAAAACATGAAAAAACTCATCATCATTCCGATTTTGCTACTTCTTATAAGTTGTAGCGTTCGCGAAAAACCTTTGTTTGTAAAAGTAGATAATATGAAAGTAGTATCTTCTACTTTAGAAAATATTGTCCTTACGGCAGATGCGTACTTTATCAATCAAAATGATATTGGCGGAAGTATGGAAAGTAAAAATATCGATGTCATCATCAACAATGTAAAAGTGGCACAAATGAGTTCTGAAATGTTTGAAGTGCCCGCAGGCGAAGAGTTTACTATTCCACTCAAAGTTGTTGTTCCAACAAAAAAAGTACTTGGTAGTAATGAAAATGGTGTTTTAGGAGGAATTTTGAATAGTATTATCAACAAAAAAATCAATGTACAATACAAAGGTATTATTACCTATCACAAATTAGGTTTTTCGTATGATTATGAAGTAGATACTACCCAAGAAATAAAAATTAAAATCTAGTGTCAAACACACACGAAACATATATGAAACGTTGTTTGCAACTAGCCAAAAATGGATTAGTTGCTGCAATGCCAAATCCTTCGGTTGGCGCGGTTATTGTGCATAACGACACAATTATTGGTGAAGGTTATACAAGTGCGTATGGCGGAAATCATGCGGAAGTAAATGCGGTACATTCTGTAAAAGACAAATCTTTATTAAAAGAAGCAACTATCTATGTTTCGCTTGAGCCTTGTAGTCACTTTGGAAAAACGCCGCCGTGTAGCGATTTAATCATCAAACACAACATTCCAAAAGTAGTTATTGGTACGATTGATCCGTTTGCTGAAGTTGCAGGAAAAGGCGTCGAAAAACTTCAAAATGCTGGTCGCGAAGTAATTTTAAATGTATTGAAAGATGAATGCATCGCTTCCAACAAACGTTTTTTTACATTTCATCAGCACAAACGTCCGTATATCATTTTAAAATGGGCAGAAACACAAGATGGTTTTATTGATAAAATTCGTCAAGAGAATGATCCTGTGCAACCCAATTGGATTACAAATACCTATTCGCGTCAGTTGGTTCATAAATGGCGAAGTGAAGAAGCTTCGATTTTAGTGGGAACAAATACCGCAATTACAGACAATCCGAAGTTGAATACGCGCGATTGGCACGGCAAAAGTCCAGTTCGAATTGTTTTGGATAGAAGTTTGCGAATTCCTGAGAGTTATTCACTGTTCGATCAAACCATAAAAACAATTGTGCTCACAGAACAAGAAGCAGAAAGCGAAATCAACTTGGTTTTTGAAACAATTGATTTTACTAAAAACATAGCAACTCAAATCTGTGAAGTGTTATACAAACATAGAATTCAATCTGTAATTATTGAAGGTGGAAAACAAACATTGCAAACGTTTATTGATGCCAATTTGTGGGATGAAGCACGCGTTTTTAAAGGAAACGTTTTGTTTCAACAAGGAATAGAAGCACCAACGCTTCAAGGAAAATTACAAGAATTAACTGCTATTTTAGACAATTCACTAGACATTTATTACAATGATTAAAAATATAATTTTCGATTACGGCGATATCTTTATCAATTTGGACAAACCTGCAACAGCACGTGAGTTAAACAAGTTAGGTATTGATGATTTTACGTCTGAAATGGTTGAAAAGAATCAAGCATACGAAAAAGGACTGATGACAACAGAAGCCTTTGTCAATTTTTATCACGAACACTTCCCACATACAACCAAAGAAGGTTTAGTTGATGCGTGGAATGCTATTCTACTCGATTTCCCAAAACACCGAATGGAATTCATCCAACAATTGGCAAAAGACAACAACTACAGACTTTTTATTCTGAGCAATACCAACGATTTACACATTTCGTGGATTCAACAAGATTGGGGAATGGAATTGTACAACGAGTTCAAAAGTTGCTTTGAAAAATTCTATTTATCACACGAAATTCATTTTCGCAAACCCAATGTTGATATTTATGAATTTGTTCTGAATGAAAACGATTTAAAAGCGGAAGAAACTTTATTTATTGATGATACAGCCGAAAACACGGATGCTGCGTCAACACTCGGAATTCATGTGTGGAATTTAATTCCTGGCAAAGAAGATGTTGTAGATTTATTCACGCATAAAAAATCATTATTTTGATTTACCTCATCCTAAGTATTTTTATTTCGAGTTCGTTATTTGTCATCTTTAAACTATTTGACAAATATCAAGTCAACACCTTTCAAGCAATAGTTGTCAATTATATTACGGCTTTTAGTTGCGGATTTTTCTTTTACGGAAACGGAATTACACTCAATCAAATTTCACAAAAACCCTGGGCAATTGGTGCTGTAATTTTAGGCGCTTTATTTATTTCTGTTTTTATTTTGATGGCACTTACTGCACAGCGCAACGGACTTTCAGTTGCTTCAGTTGCAGGAAAAATGTCAGTTGTAGTTCCAGTAATATTTGCTGTGATTGTGTACAATGAACAATTGAGTTTACTGAAAATTGCAGGAATCATTTTAGCATTATTGGCGGTATATTTAACGACTGTAAAAAAGGATGGCGGTTCGTTTGATCGTAAAAAAATACTCTTTCCAGCTTTACTATTTATAGGTTCTGGAATTATTGACACGACGATTAAATATGTTGATAAAATGTATGTTACCAAAGGAGAAACGCCTGTTTTTTCGGCAGCAATTTTTGGGTGCGCTTTTGTTTTTGGAATGATTGTTATTGCAATTCGTCGCGATTTTAAAATTACTGGAAAAACGATCCTTGGCGGGATTTTACTTGGAATTCCCAACTTCTACTCTATTGTATTTCTATTAAAAGCCTTACAACCAGAACATGTTGGTGACAGTTCTACAGTTTATCCTATTAATAATGTGGCAATTGTAATGTTATCGACTATATTTGGAATTATCTTGTTTAAAGAAAGACTAATTACTAAAAACTGGATTGGAATTGCGATTGCGATTATAAGTATTGTGATGATTGCTATTTCGGCTCAACCTGTTAATGCATAACTATTGGAAATAAAAGACACCTATAAAACCATTGATGTTCCTTCAGAAGAAACATTGTTTAAAGACAGAAACAGTAAGTTTTTTGGCTATGCGTTTCCAGTGTTTAATGAAGATGATATCAAAATACATTTAGAAGCTTTGAAAAAAAGTCATCATTCTGCAAGACATTGGTGTTATGCATGGCAATTGGGTAAAAGTGAGCCGTTTCGTTTTCGTGCCAATGACGATGGCGAACCTTCTAATAGTGCTGGAATGCCGATTTATGGGCAAATTCAATCCTTTGATGTAACTAATATTCTAATTGTTGTGGTTCGTTATTTTGGAGGAACTAAGTTAGGCGTTGGCGGATTGATTAACGCCTATCGCACAGGCGCACAAATGGCGTTAGAAGCTTCTGAAATCCTTGAAAAAACGATTAATATAGACTATTTACTTGTGTTCGATTATAAGAACATGAACAAAGTCATGCGTGTTGTAAAAGAGCGAAACTTAAACATCATTGCGCAAAAACTAGAAATGGATTGTCGTATTACCATTTCTGTACGTCAAAAAGAGGCGCAACAAATTTTTGAGTTGTTTACGAATTTGTATGAAATTGAGATTGAAGAAATCGAGTAAAATTTAAAACTTTTTGATTCCATCTTTATGAATATAAAATCTAGCTTCATTAAAGTCTGACAATATCCAACAAGCAAATCCTAAATTTTCACGGATTACTTTTTTTGCAAAAGTTAGTGCTTCCTGTATCGTATCAAACTTATTATAAATTTCACCATAACCGTCATACTGTTTTAAAGACACCGTTAACCTTTTGTATGGAAAAACTTGTTCTATAGTAACTACAGCTTGTCCTTCTTCAAGATCAGGAAATTTAGTTATTGGTTTAAGTTGTAATTCTACTTCTTTATCCAAATTTCCTAGTGACAACATTTGCAAGTTTTCTATCGGTTTCCAATCATGATTCAGTCCATACAGAATAACTTGTCGTATCGCTTTCGGTGTGACAATTGTTCTAGGGTAAATATTCCAACTTTTCGCTATTCCCTCATCGTTAAAGTTTGTTACCATATTTGAATTATATGGAAAATTTCCCGTCAGCAACTGCCCATTCATATTTGGCAATCCAATTAAAAAACTAATTCCATAATCTTCACCAGAAATTTTATAGACGTATGTGATGTCATTAACTACAATCTTTCTAAAACCTTTTTTAGGTAAAGCCATTTTTAATTTGATTTAATCATCATCTACTCCAATCAAAGATATTTCATTTTTAAGCGGAAACTTTTTAGTAACACGCTCCATAATTATTGGTCTATTCTGTGCCCAATCTGGGTATGCTTTCCAATCTTCTTTATTCTTAAAAAATGGTTCAAAAGTGCCAATAGTAATGTTAGCATCAATTTCTATATATTTCCATTTTCCATCAAAATTTTCTGAATAATGTATCTGCTTATAACTTAACTTTTCTACTTTCCAACCTTGTTTATTGTGTTTGTAATATCTCTTAATTCTTCCTAAGAAAACAGCAATTACAAAAATTATAATTAGTAAAATGTACATCAACATAAAGTTCTTTCATCAAAAGTTTGAAAAATTAGTATCTAATAAATCACGATGAAAAGTCAATCGTCGATAATTTTTCGATCAAATGCATCGGGCATTTCATAGGTCTTTTGGTCTTCATATTAATGAATGCCAAAACTGCGTTTCCGTTTGTAATTATTTCCTTACTTTCGTTTAAAATTTCGTACTCAAATTCAATCTTAACAGAAGGCAATTTCTTAAGTGTCGTTCTAACTGTCAGCACATCATCATAATAAGCTGATTTTTTATAATTAATCTGAATAGAAATAACAGGAAGCATCACACCCATGGCTTCCATTTCCTTATATGAGATTCCAAGGGCACGCAACCACTCGGTTCGCCCCATTTCAATGAATTGCACATAGTTACCATGATACACAACTCCCATTTGGTCAGTTTCTGCGTAACGAATTCTTGTTTTTATTTCGTGATTTCTCAAAGTTTTTATCTATATTAAGTTATGTTAATGAAATGTAAAGAAATTGTTTCTAGGCATGAGAAAAAAATTTAAGAAATTCAATAGCATTCGAATTTTTTTTTCACTTTTTTTTTCACATATTTGTTCACGCTAAAAATAAAAGAGGAAAACCCCGAATTTTCTTTTTTTTCCTAACCTAAAAAATAACAATTTAACAGTAATAAATGAGTGTAACTGCGCAATCAGTATGGGATAACTGTCTGTCTTTCATAAAGGACAACATTCAACCACAAGCATACAAGACTTGGTTTGAGCCTATAAAGCCTGTAAAGTTAACAAATAAAGCATTAAGCATTCAAGTTCCAAGTAAGTTTTTTTACGAATGGCTTGAAGAGCATTATGTAAAATTATTAAAGGTTGCTTTAGTAAAAGAATTAGGAAATACCGCTCGCTTGGTATACATCATTAAGATGGAGAACACCTATGGTAATAAAAAACCATTTACGGAAAAAATTCCAAGTTCCAATCGCAGTAATGTGAAAGCACAGGAAATTAATGTTCCTATTAAAAACAAAAGTCCCGAACTGAAAAATCCTTTTATCATTCCTGGTATCAGAAATGTTAAGATTGAATCGCAGTTAAATCCAAATTATAATTTTGACAATTTCCTAGAAGGAGATTCTAACCGTTTAGCACGTTCTGCAGGAATGGCTGTTGCCAATAAACCTGGAGGAACCTCTTTTAATCCATTATTAATTTTTGGTGGCGTTGGTTTAGGAAAAACACATATTGCACACGCAATTGGTGTTGAAATTAAAGATAAGTACCCTGAAAAGACAGTATTGTATATTTCTGCTGAGAAATTTACACAACAATATATAGAGTCCGTAAAGAAGAATACACGAAACGATTTTATACATTTTTATCAATTGATAGATGTATTAATTATTGACGATGTACAATTCTTCTCTGGAAAATCTGGAACGCAAGATGTATTTTTCCACATCTTTAATCACTTACACCAAAATGGAAAGCAAGTGATTTTAACATCAGATAAAGCACCTGTAGACATGCAAGATATTGAGCAACGCTTATTATCTCGTTTTAAATGGGGACTTTCTGCCGAATTGCAAACACCGGATTTTGAAACGCGTGTTTCTATCGTAAAGAACAAACTATATCGTGATGGTGTAGAAATGCCTAACGATATTATTGAATATGTTGCTAAAAACATCAAATCGAATGTTCGTGAGTTGGAAGGTGCTATCATTTCACTAATCGCACAATCTTCTTTCAACAAAAAAGAAGTAACGATTGAGTTAGCAAAGCAAGTTGTTGAGAAATTTGTTAAGAATACCAAACGTGAAGTTTCTATTGACTATATTCAAAAAGTAGTTTCAGACTATTTCCAAATGGATGTTTCTACGTTACAATCAAAAACACGTAAACGTCACATTGTACAAGCACGTCAATTGGCTATGTTTTTTGCGAAGAAATTCACCAAAGCTTCACTCGCAAGTATTGGTTCACAAATTGGAAAGCGCGATCATGCTACGGTATTGCATGCTTGCAAAACGGTTGATAATTTATCATCTACTGATAAGCAATTCCGTAAATACGTAGAAGATTTAACAAAGAAACTTTCGCTGTAAATTTCATCAAATGAAGACTAGAGTTTTAATGGTTTGCTTAGGGAATATTTGTCGATCTCCTTTAGCAGAAGGAATATTAGCATCTAAACTCGATCCCACAAAATTTGAGGTTGATTCAGCAGGAACAGCTGGATATCATGTTGGAGAACTTCCAGACAGACGCTCTATTGCAACTGCCAAACTACACGGTTTAGACATTAGCTATCAACGATCGCGAAAGTTTATTAAAAACGATTTTAAAACGTTTGATTTCATCTTTGCGATGGATCAGTCTAATTATAACAATATTCTCGCTTTGGCGGAAACGGAAGCTGACCGTAAAAAAGTCTACATGATTCTAAATCAAATCTCTCCAAACTCAAACGCAGAAGTTCCCGATCCGTATTACGGCGGCGATCAAGGTTTTGAAAACGTATATCAAATGCTTGATGAAGCCTGCGCTATTTTTGCCAAAAACAACTCCTAGAATATTTATTTTTCTTAAACATTTCCTACTTCTTTTTTCTTAACTGTAACATATTCGTAAAAAGTATTACATATCATTTGTAAGAAATTTAGAATATTCAAAATTTGTTAAGTATTTTACCGCACTCAATTAACATTTATACCAATTATTATATCTACTTTAAAATGAAAAAAATTACTCTATTATTAATTTTATTATTTACCATTCAATTTGCATTCTCTCAAACAAACTGGGAACTCTTAAACCCGAGACCTACTGGAGCTACAGGAAATGACATGCATTTCATTACAAGTTCAACGGGTTATATACTCACATCTGGTGAGTTGTTGGAAACTACCAATAGTGGCGTGACATGGAATAAAAAAGAAAATACTCCTGGCGGGAAAGATGTTGCTTTTTTCGGAACACATGGCTACATTATTGACAATGTATATTTTGGCGTAATTCATAAATCTACAGATAATGGAAATACATGGACACAAATCAATACTGGATACAATTATTCCTACAATACAGTTAATGTTATAGATGAAGACAACATCATACTATCTAGTTCTTACAATATTGTAAAATCTACTGATGGTGGAACAACTTGGCAAAATATACCAATAACTCCTAATAACCCTGTTGTCAAAACTTATTTTACTAGCACTATGGTTGGACATGCCGCTTGCCTACAAGGAATTATTATGAAAACAATCGATGGAGGAAACTCTTGGTATGTTACAGAAACCACTAATATTGCGCCATCTGGATATATCGAAATTGAATTTATAAATGAAAATACAGGTTTTGCCACTAGAGAACATAATGATTTATATAAAACCGTAGATGGAGGTGAAACATGGAGCGAAATTACTTATGGTAGCAATGCCATGCATGCAATTCAATTCATAAATGATAACGATGGTTTTATGGCTGGTGAGAGCGGCAAAATATATAAAACAACAGACAGCGGAAATACATGGTCCTCCATAAGCCCTAACTACGCAGATCTTCCTCAAGGAATCGCAACAGTTTACGGTGTCTATTTTACAGACATTAATAATGGATATGCTACTGGTTCTGGTGGATGGATTATAAAAACTACTGATGGTGGAACCAACTGGACTGCTTATGCTCCTACGTATGATATAGTTAGAAAAGTAGAATTTTTGAATGATGATCTTGCTTATGCAGCCGTGAAAGACGATTTTTTTAAAACTGAAGATGCTGGAGTTACATGGACAAATATTGGCGAAATTATTAACAATACTTTTATTGACGATTTTGACTTTGTAAGCACTACTACTGGATACGCTGTACTCAATAACAGAATTTACAAAACCATAGATTCAGGAAATACGTGGACTGTAACAAATAATAGCAGTGTTATTATTAGTGAAGGCATTGATGAAATTATGTTTATAGATGAAAATGTAGGTTTTGCTAGTGGTGGTTTCAACCAAAGAAGAGTCATGAAAACAATCAATGGTGGAGATACATGGACACAAGTTGCCACGGAAAGCCTTGATAAAATAATTTTTATTAATGCTACTACAGGTTACGGTTACACATCTGGATTTACAAACGGAAAACTTTTTAAGACCATCGACGGTGGAGATACATGGACACTTAACTATGAAAATATTGGGGATGAGATTCTTGATGTAGATTTTGTGAATGAAAGCACAGGATATTTTGTAGGAGAAGGAAGTTCAATCTTCAAAACTACCGATAGTGGAAATACGTGGACATTACTTCAATACAGTCAAGTTTTTGGAGACTTTAGAACAATTCGATTCTTCTCTGAAAATGTGGGTTATTTAATTAATGGGAACGGAGCTTTTTATAAAACGACAAATGCTGCGTCAACATGGGAACGAATTACACCACAAGCTTTAGTAGGACCTATTCAACTTTTAAACAACCATATTTATTCTTGGGGGATTTATGGCAGAATTGCAAGAACTAATGTTGAATTTGAAGACGCTTCACTAAGCACAAGTGACGCACAAAATATCACGGTAGATAGCGCGACATTAATTGCTAATGCAACATCGAATGGAGCTACAATTGAAAATTTACAATTAGAATACAGTACTAGCTTTGCTTTTTTTAACAGCTCTACAATAAATGTAACGCCTGCAACCGTAGACATCAATCAATCTACTAACTTTTCGGTAGATGTATCAAATCTTGACTCAAATACATTCTACTATTACAGATTAAAAGGAACGTCCAATGCCGTTGAGTATATTAGCAATGTTTCTAGCTTTATGACACCAATTGCTTATGAAATCAATACAAATTTTGCGAATCCTCTTTATGCGACATCCGCTCCTGTAAGTGGTAGCATTGTCTCAAATCAATACGATATTACAAATGTTGAATTTATCTATGGAACTCAATCCGACAACTTAAACAACAGCGTACCAGGATCACCAACAAGTGTCGCTGGAAATACTAGTCAAAATATTCAAGGTACCCTTATCAATTTAATGCCCGAAACTCAGTATTATTTCCGCTTAAAAGCCATTCATCAAGGAGAAGAGATATTAGGAGGTTTAAGTTCATTCACAACTCGACCATTGTACACTATTAACTTAGGAAATAGTATTACAATCAATGCTAATGAAGTTTCATTAGATGCTTTCATAAACTGTTTTAATGAAGAAAATATAACAGATATAATGTTTGAATATGGCTCAATCAATTTTGAAAATTCTATTGCGGCAAATCCAAATCAAATTAACGCTTACTCATTTGGTAACGTAGATGCCTCATTAACTAATTTAGATCCTAATGAAACCTATTATTACCGATTAAAAGCTAAGCTCGGAACAGAAGACATTTACAGCGAGGAAAAAGTATTTAACACATCTGGTGATATCATCATGACAAACGCTAGCATGCAATTAGAACAAAATGGCTTTTTGCAATTACGAGGTTTAATTAATAGTAACGGAGCTACTCTTCAAAATATCCATTTTGAATATGGTATTACCGAAACATATGGATCTACCGTTAACGGGAGTCCAAGTAGCATTTTTAGCGCAGGTACTAGACTTATAAGAGCAACAGTTCCAAATATTATTCCTAACCAAACATATTACTACAGGCTTGTAGCAACGCATAATGGAACTACTGTTTATTCTAATCGATATGAGTACACCACCAATGTTTTAAGCACACAGGATATAGAACTACAGAAACAAACTTCTTTATATCCAAATCCTGCAAATGACTACGTAATTGTTAAAACACCTGAAAATTTAGACATTAATAATATAAAATTATTCAGCATAACTGGAAAACACCTAAATACAATAAACAGCTTAAATACATCTAATACAATCAATATTGACACTAGTAATTTAAAAGATGGCTTATATTTGGTTGTGATTGAATTAAATTCTAAAAAAACCTTGATCAAGAAATTAGTAATAAACTAACAATAGAATCACTTAACAATATTTCTTTAAACATTCTCAAATATTATAATAAACCTCCAAATATATTTGGAGGTTTATTCTGTTCCATCAAATGCTTGATGAAGCCTGCTCTATTTTTGCCGAAAAACTCTCATAGCCAGTTAATACCAAAAAAAAGTATGTGCTATTTTTTTGTATCTTACTAAAAAAAATTGCAACCTACTTTGTTATGAAATACACCTTCACTTTAGTTAACACCAACTAAACACTCCTTTTCTTAGGCTATGTATATCTAAACAAGGTTACTAAACACAACCAAATGAAAAGAAAATTACACCTATTACTAGCGCTGCTATTTCCTATTTTAATATGCGCGCAAGGAGTTGCTTTACAACAATTTGCAACTGGATTCTCAAGACCTGTAGACATCAAACACGCTAATGATTCACGATTATTTATCGTAGAACAAGACGGCGTTATCAAAATTTTAGACGATCAAGGAAATACGAACGCAACACCTTTTTTAGACATTGATGCACGCGTACGCTCTACCGGAAATGAACAAGGTTTACTCGGCTTAGCATTCGATCCAAATTACGCTACAAACGATCGTTTTTACGTAAACTACATCAACAATAGTGGTGATACTGTAATTGCAAGATTTACAACCTCATCCAATCCAGATATTGCCGATGATACTTCTGAAGAAATTCTATTAACTGTTTCACAACCTTATACGAATCACAATGGTGGTTCTTTAGCATTTGGAACTGATGGTTATTTATATATTGCTTTGGGCGATGGCGGAAGCGGTGGCGATCCAGATAATTATGCTCAAAATTTACAATCACATTTGGGAAAAATTTTACGCATTGATGTAAGTGGCGCTACCGGATATACAAATCCCGCGACAAATCCTTATATAGGAAATCCGTCTGGATTAGATGAAATTTGGTCGTATGGACTAAGAAACCCTTGGAAAATATCGTTTGATAGTGATAATGGCGAATTATGGATTGGCGATGTTGGACAGAATAATAGAGAAGAAATCAATAATGTACCTATCGTAAATGCTGGTTATAATTTTGGCTGGAGATGTTACGAAGGAAACGCCACATTCAACACTACTGGCTGTCCAGCTGCAGCTACTACTACTTTTCCTGTTGCCGAATACAACTATGGCGGAAGTCCTTTTCGTTGCTCTATCACAGGTGGTTATATTTACAGAGGAAGCATGTATCCAAACATACAAGGGTGGTATGTTTTTGCCGATTATTGTAGCAACGAACTTGGCTTGTTAGAACCTGCTTTAGGTAATACATGGAACATGTCTTTGACTAACTCAGGATTTTCTCCAAATATTTCTACGTTTGGCGAAGACATGAATAAAGAATTATATGCAGCAGGCTTATCTAATGGTGTTATTTATAAAGTATTTGATCCAACTTTGAGTGTTCCTGAAAATTCACTTGCAAACAATTATCAACTGTATCCAAACCCAGCAAACGATTATTTTCAGATTAACAATCAAAATGCAGCTTCACAACTTACAAAAGTAGTGATGTATTCATTTAGTGGGAAATTGATTTCTACAACAAGCATCACAACTGAAAATCAAAAAATCACCACCAATCATCTTACAGACGGAATTTATATTGTGCAACTAATTTCTAGTAACGGAGCCGTTTCGCATCATAAATTAGTCAAAAATTAATTTTATTTGAAAACAAACTTCAAATCTCAATATCAAAATTCGCAAGCCATGCAATAGTAGCGAATAAGGTTTTAGGAAGTATATAAATACAGGGAAAAGCAAGCACTATTTTTACTGAGAAAATTTCACTGAAATTAGATCTAAAATAGTATTTGCTTTTTTTTCGTACCTTTTGTAGGAAAAAGCAACTTACTTCCCATGAAAAATAAGAACCAACTATTACTAGCACTACTATTCCCTATTTTATTATTTGCTCAAGATGTATCACTACAATCATTTGCAATAGGGTTTAATAAACCATTAGACATAAAACACGCCAATGATTCTCGATTATTTATTGTAGAACAAGATGGGATTATTAAAATTTTAAAATCAGATGGACTTACAAATTCTACACCTTTTTTAGATATTGATGACAAAGTTATTACAGGTTTAGGCGAGGTAGGGTTATTAGGCTTGGCATTCGATCCAAATTACGCAACCAATAATAGATTTTATGTAAACTACATCAATAATAATTTAGATACGGTGATTTCAAGATTTACAACTTCTGCAAATCCTGACATTGCTGATGATACTTCTGAAGAAATTCTACTCACAATTCCTCAACCAGTAAGCATTCATAATGGTGGCTCGTTAGCATTTGGCAACGATGGTTTTTTATACATTGCATTAGGCGATGGTGGGATTCCTAACAACTCACAAAATTTACAATCTCATTTGGGTAAAATTCTACGTATTGATGTGAGTGGAGCGACTGGATATACAATTCCTACAACAAATCCGTATGTTGGAGATCCGGCAGGTTTGGATGAAATTTGGTCGTATGGACTTAGAAATCCTTGGAAAATAACATTTGACAGCGACAATGGCGAATTATGGATTGCTGATGTTGGAAATTTTATCAAAGAAGAAATTAATAATGTCCCTATTATAGATGCTGGATATAATTTTGGATGGAACTGCTACGAAGGTACTAGCATGGTTAACAATTCTAACTGCCCAGCAATGTCTACAGTTACATTCCCTGTTAGCGAATATAGTCCTGGCGGAAATCCTTTTAAATGTGCTATTACTGGCGGTTATCGCTACAGAGGTTCTACGTATCCAGATTTTGAAGGATTATACTTTTTTGCGGATTATTGTACCAGTGAAATTGGAACATTAACACCATCTGGCAACTCATGGAATATAACCTTTAACGGTCCGTTCTCTGGAGATATTGCAACTTTTGGTGAAGATGTAAACAAAGAATTGTACGCAGCAGGTTTGTCCAACGGAATTATTTATAAGATAATTGACACTACTTTGGGTGTGGAAGAAAATTCACTAGAAAATAACTACAAATTGTATCCAAATCCAGCAAACGATTATTTTCAGATTAGCAATCAAAATACAGCTTCACAAATCAAAGGAGTTGTCATGTATTCATTTAGCGGAAAGTTAATTTCAACCACTACAATTACTACTGAAAATCAAAAAATTACCACAAATCATCTTACTGACGGAATTTACATTGTACAACTAATTTCAAATAATGATACCGTTTCATATCATAAATTAATTAAAAATTAGTTTTATTTGTAATTAAACTCCCAATCTATGCAAGCATCACACGGAATTTTATATTTAATTCCAACAACTTTAGGCGAAAGTGAACCTTTGGAAGTATTACCATTATCCGTAAAAAAAATTATAGAAGTTACCAATCATTTTATTGTTGAGAATGAAAAAACAGCGCGACGTTTTATAAAAAAGATTACACCAAAAAAAGTACAGCCTTTATTGGAATTGTATGTGTTGAACAAATACACACAAGATCAAGAGTTGCCTGCTTTTTTGGAAGCAATTTTTCAAGGGAAAAATGTAGGTTTACTTTCAGAAGCTGGTTGTCCTGGTGTTGCAGATCCTGGTTCAGAGATTGTAAAGATTGCGCACGAAAAAGGAATTCGTGTTGTTCCGCTTGTTGGTCCATCTTCCATATTAATGGCAATGATGGCATCTGGAATGAACGGGCAAAATTTTGCTTTTAACGGCTACTTACCTATTGATAAAGACGAACGCAAACGCGCGATTAAACAATTGGAAAAACGTGCAGGTGATTTTAAACAATCGCAAGCATTTATTGAAACTCCGTATCGCAATGATAAATTATTAGCAGATTTAATTGCCACACTTTCTGGAAACACACGTTTATGTGTTGCTTGTGATATTACATTAAGTACAGAATATATTCGTACAATGACGATTAGTGAATGGAAGAAAACTTCCGTGAATTTACATAAACGACCGACGATGTTTATATTAGATCGCTAACGCTCTTAGATATTAGACCGTTTCGCTTTTAGAACGCTGTCGCTTTTAGATTTGTCTGTTGTCTATTGCTTGTTGTCCAAAAAAGAACACTTTATATTTGAAATTCAATATTTGGTATTTAAGATTTCTCAAGCGTCACTTCGAGTGAATTTGCAAAGCAAATTTGTATCGAGAAGTTCTTTGAAACCTAATGAATCTTTAAAATTCAACATTTATAATTTTAACTTTGCGGCTTGCGCAAGTTATTTTTCGATTTTTGGCTTCGAAACATAAACTATTAAACTCATAAACTTAAAAGCAAAAAAAACTCAGCATGTTTCCAGACTTTGGGTAAGAATATTGTAATTTTAGGAATAGCTTAATCTTTAATAGAAAGACAGGCTTGGTTATAATTACGAATAACAAGAATTCCTGTGATACATATGCTGTAAACTATTTAAATACGCATGAATAGAAAATATATTTTTTTGTTAGCATTCAATACTTTGATCTTCTTATCTTCCTATGGACAGCAGTTTTCAACAGAGAGCTTTGATATATTTTGGAAATCCATGGATCAAATTCAAACTCAAGAGAAAACAACTATTGAAGACTTAAATAGATTGTGGAATTCGGTAGGATATAATTCTTGGATGAGTTCTAAAAGAGGGCAAAGCATTTTTCACAACTATTATACTTTAGTCAATAATCCAACTCTACAAGACTCTTTAAAATCTGAAATTGAAAGGGCAAAAGGGTATCGAGCAACTCTTTTTCAACACATAATTGAAGCTAAGAAAAAAAAGGAAGTCCTTCATACATTTGCAGAGGACATGGTTAATTCGAACATGATTGAAGAAGCAAAAAAATATGCCTTTAAATATTTACCAGATACTTTATCTGTAGAAAACGATAGCACAAATATTGCTTTGATGATTTTTCAACCAGATGCTTTTGCTGTTCCCGAAGAAAATGTGATTTTATTGGACGTACTATATGCATACAATTACGGCCAAGGCTTTGAAAAGTTTCTTGGACATGAGTTTTTTCACATATATTCAGCTAAATATTTATCAAAACTTCGATCAACTGATTATGAAAATGATGCTCTTGTTTGGAGTATTGATAAGCTAAGAAACGAAGGAATTGCAGATTTAATTGATAAAGAGAATATTTTTGATAAGCTTAATAAGTCTGAATATGACATAAAATACATTAACCATTATCGAAACTCAAAGCAACATCTTCAAACAATAGATTCGTTAATTCAAGAAATTGCAAAAGATAATTCGAGGCTAAAAGAGCTTGGTAAGAAGGTTCGAAGAGAAATGCACTTTGGAGCGCATCCTCTTGGCTTATATATAGCAAAAATCATCAAAAGTAAAATGGGAAAAGAAGCACTTTTACAGTGTTTAGAAAATCCTTTTCTTTTTCTATACTTCTACAATGATATTGCAAAAAAATCTGATGGAGAATACTTCATTTTTGCAGACGAATCAATTCAATATCTCAAATCATTGGAGCAAAAGTTTATTGACAAAGAATAACTGCTAGAACTCTTTTAAACGAATTAGTTTCATTGAAGTTCGTTCCATACTAT
>NZ_JBOEFY010000022.1:0-87780 GCF_050633145.1 Kordia sp.
GGTATTAGGTATTAGGTGTTAGGTGTTAGAGTAAATAAATTTTTAAACATCTAAACTCATAAACTGACAAGCGAAATAAAAAATTAATCAAAAGCTAGTGGCAAATCGCCAAGAGCTAAAATATAAAATCAAAAAAAATTGAAAACATATTCTGTTGTCATCGTAGAAGATCACGTATTATTATCCCAAGCAATTGGTGGCTTAGTCGATTCATTTGAACGATTTAAAGTCAGCTATTTGTGTAAAAACGGAAAAGAACTAATTACACGTTTAGAAGAGAAAAATACCAATACGCCCGATATTGTGTTAATGGATATTAATATGCCATTGATGAATGGTATTGAAACGACAACCTGGATTACAGAACATTTTCCAAATATTGATGTTATTGGACTTTCTATTGAAGAAGACGAACGCACTATTATTCAAATGTTACGTGCTGGCGCGAAAGGATATTTGATGAAAGATGTAGAAAAAAGTGTCCTTGAAATGGCGCTTAATGAAGTAATTACCAACGGTTTTTACCATTCAAAACATGTGACAAATATTTTAATAGGATCGTTAAATGGAAAAGGAAATTCTGGAACGAAACTGAAAGAAAATGAAATTGAATTTATGAAGTTGGTTTGTACGGAAATGACCTATAAACAAATTGCCGATCAAATGTGTTTAAGTCCTAAAACAATTGATGGCTACAGAGATGCATTGTTTGAAAAACTAAATGTGAAGAATAGAATTGGGCTTGTAATTTATGCAATAAAAAATAAAATCTACTTACCGTAGATTAGGTTTTGGGTGTTTGGTTTTGGCACGCTTTGCCGTTGGGTATTTGATACAAAGTGTTTATACTTTATAACTCATAACTCATAACTCATAACTCATAACTCATAACTCATAACTCATAACTCATAACTCATAACTCATAACTCATAACTCATAACTCATAACTCATAAACCACATTACGATTTCTTATTCAACGTAATATCACTATACTTAGCGTTGATATTAATTTCACTACCTGAATTTGCATTCTTTTGATACCCACGAACAATGGTATTGAACTGCGTTTTATTTTCAATTCCTTTTACAGTTTCTGGATACGAAATTTTAGAACTTGATCCTATATAATATAGTTTAAAGGCAGAAGTTGGTAATTGAATTCGTGCGTCTGTGTTTTCTAAAATAATATCCAAGGTTTTAAAATTTTCTCCAACATTGTGAATTAACAAGTTCCCAAAAGTTCCACTTATAATTGCCTTCTCTCCTAGCGTTCCAACACTTACTTTAGAAGAGTTTGACATTAAATTGATGTTTTTTACAGTTTGTAAATCAACATTTTCCACAAAATTTACTTTCAATGCACCATCATTCCATTTAGTAACATGAATTGGTGCATACGACGTTTCTATCGTCGTATTTGCACCTTCAATAACATTGGCATACAAAGCTGCGTGTGACAGCTTTGCATCCATATTTTCACCTACCGCAGCAATGGTTACCTCTCCATGACGTACATTGAGTTTTAACTTTGCCTTTTTAGGCATTCTTATTTTTATGGTCTTTTTTACCTTTAAATGTTTTCCATCACTAGAAATAAAGAAAATATTATCGTCCTGTCCATGCTTCAAATGTGCTCTTCCTTTTAATTCAAGAACTTTTGCAGATTCCAATCTCTTTAACGCTAGTTTTTGTGTTTTTAGCGCTTTTTCTTGATATTTTTTTGCCATTTTAAGAGCTTTCTCTTGTATTTTGGCAAGTTTTTTTTGCTGTCCTTCTTGGCTTTTCATGAACTTCTTCAGCACTTTTTCACGCTTTTTATGTTGTGCTTCAAATTTCTTCTTCCACTTCTCCATTTCTTCTTTGAATTTCTTCTCATCAAAGTCAGATTTGAATTCTTTTTGCCATTTTTTCAAATATGCTTCTCCATCTTTTTCAAATGCTTTGTAGTCAAATTCTATATCAGCCATTGACTCTATTACAATTTCAGGTAATTCTGGAATTTCAACAATTTCTGCCATTTCTGGAAATTCAGCTATTTCGGCTATTTCAGCAATTTCTGGCATTTCTATTTGTTCAATAATGATTGGATCTGCTAAGACAAATTCATTCGCATTACCGAATAAAGAATGACCTCCTTTAGAAGTAACCGTGACTTTTTCACTGTTTCCAATAGCTTTAAAATTCCACTTTTTCATGTATGCTTCCATTTCTTCGTCGGTTGCATCTTCTACTTCAATAGTGGCAGTAATTTCTACTTTATTTTTATTCCAAGTATCAAATTCTACATCGGCATGTGATGTGTTTATATTTAAAGTAACATCTTTATTTACCGTAAAAACCTCTTTTTTTGTTCGTTTTTTTGATTGTGAATATCCAAAGGTGATCACTAGTAATGCGATCAGTACACTTTGTGTTAGTTTTGATTTATGCATCGTTTTCTGATTTTTTTAGTTCGCTTAATTTTTCCTTTAATTGGTATAGCAATTTCAGTCTAAATTGTAAGTTGTCAATCATAGCATTGACCGTTTGTTCGTTAGGCCCAATATCTGTTAATTCTTGTTGCAATACTTCGTGTTCTTTGTTCAATTGAGACAATTTTTTCATGTAACTTTCAAACAATTGTTTCCCAATTTCGGAGACTTCAACTTGTGTCAATTCATAATTAATACTTGCCACATAATAGTCTTCAATCTTTTTTAAATCGGGAGAAACATCGCCTAAGCTTTTTAAAGAAGGTTTTTTAGCGTCTGCCTCGTCTGTATTTGCTACTTCAGCATCTAGGATGACTAGTTCTTCTTGTAATTGTTGATATGCCAATCCGCCTAAACTGAAAATTAAAATAGCAGCAGCAGCAATTTTATAAATAGAAAATGAACGTTTAGTCACCTGTTCTTTTTCTTTTGGCAATGCAGCTTCCAATCGTTCTAAAAAACGAGCTTCATGTCCGTCAGACAATCCTTTTTTGATATGTAATGGTTCTTTTTTCAACAAATCTTTAATATCCTGTCCCATGACGCTGCTTTTTTAATGCTTGTTGTAACTTCTTTTTTCCTCGTAATAATTGTGTCCGTGATGCTGATGTTGAAATACTCAATATTTCTGAAATCTCTTGATGATCGTATCCTTCTAACAAGAATAAAATCACAACGACTCGGTATTTATCGGGCAGATTTTCAATTTCAGTTTTCACTTCTTCCAACGTAGTATCATCACTTGTTTGCCAATTATTTTCATCCGCAACCACTTCTAGCTGCGCTTCGTCAATAGTGATATAATAATTTTGTTTAGCACGTAATTTGTCTAAACTTTTATTAATGACAATCTTTTTTAGCCAGGCTCCAAAACTTACTTCAGCTGTATATTGATCGATCTTTTGAAATGCGTTGATGAATGCTTCTTGCATGGCATCTTCGGCATCCTGTGTATGTTTCAAAAATCGATTGGCAACAATAAACATTCCTTCACAATACTGCCTGTACAGATGCAGTTGTGCTTTCCTGTCGTTCTTCTTACACTTTTCGATGAGCTCAATTTGAGACATACAATTGGTTCGCTTTTGTGGTTTTGGTTATTGCTATACATCTCTAAAGACGTAGTAGTTTTTACAATGTGACAATAAATTATAAAAAACATGTCAATTGCTGTGTTTTTTTACGTTTTAATTTCTTTTACCTTTTCGCTTATGCTATATTTTACAATGGTTTGCTCGCTATTTTTTTAGCATTTTATTTTTTTAAAACTTATTATAATTTATGGGACAACCGTACCTCATTAAATACTTTTTCATGTAATTTTATTTATAACCAAAAAACAAATACCATGAAAAAAAGAAGTTTAAAAAACAAATTGACTATTAGCAAAAAAACGGTGAGCAACTTTAATATAGATGCTGCGAAAGGCGGAACAGGTTATTCATTTAGATGTGGACCATCAAACAATGCAATGTGTACTTTTGATGACGCATGTTTTAGCAAAGGTCCTGGATGTAGCAGATGGCAAGTATGTTAAATGCATAGAAAATTATTCATAAAAGCAGAAACATACTTCGGTTGGTTTCTGCTTTTTTTATGCGTAGAATAGAATCATACTTGCATAGGTTATTATTTTTATTGAAATTTAAAAAGTTAAATCAAGAAATTATGAACATAATTGATGCGCTTTACGGAGGTCAGTACTCCGAATTAGAGAATAAAGGTTACGATGTACAAAAAGGACGCTTTTATGGAAATCTACTATTTACCGCAATAATTCTTATCTATCTTTTTATTGTCATCATTGTTTTAAATTTTATTTCTGAAGATATTTTGGATGATTTAACGAAACCTTTGCAAAGTGTTTTTGGAAGAAGTATGGGAAAAGCTGCCAGTCAAATTGTAGCCATACCATTAATTGTCATTATATATTTGGTAGTAGCATTGCTTTTTGGTTCTAAGAAACGGTATGAAAAGAGTTACCAAACTTTTTCAAAAGCAACAAAAGAAGAAAAAGACAAAGTTTCTGGAAAACTGATAGGAATTTTTATAGTTGGGTTGCTTTTGTTAGTTATACTAGCAATTTCTAGTTTGTTTTTGTAGGTATTAATTTAGTAGTGAGGTGTTAGTAGTGAGTATTGAGAAGTTTCTTTTGTAACTTATTTCTAAAAAAGTAAAATCATTCGTGCATTCGTGATGAAAAAATAGTATTTCCAAGTATATCTTGATACAATTTTTCTCCGTTTTACTACAAAAAATCACTCGATATGACGTTTCAAATAATCTAACGATCTAAAGAGTCTAAAAGGCCTAAAAAAAGAGGCCATTTACTCTAAAGTAAACAACCTCTATCCTATTCTAACAAACTAGTTGGTTTAATATATGTTCAGGTACTTGCTTGTAATCTTTCAATTTTAAGCTAACTGAACCTTTTCCACTAGTTAAGGTTCGTAATGACGAAATGTATCCGAAGGTTTGCAGTAAGGGTATTTCTGCATTAACCTTTCTTCGGTTTCCGTTTTCATTGATCGAAACAATCATTCCACGACGTTTATTAATGTCAGAAGTCACATTTCCAAGATACTCTTCCGGACAATTAATTTCTGCATCCATCACTGGCTCTAATAATACAGGATTCGCTTGTTTCGCAGCTGTTCTAAAAGCTTGATGCGCTACAGTTTCAAAATCTGAACTGTTCGAATCCTTTTCGTGCATTTTTCCATCCAATAAGGTAATTTGCATTCCTTCTACTGGATATTCTAATAATGCGCCAGATTTCATCGCTTCTCGGAATCCTTTTTCAACAGCATTGATACAATCTTTCGCAATTACACCACCTTTGGTTTGATTTACAAATAACAATCCTTTTTCATTATTTGTTCTCGGTTCCATTGTGAATGTAATTTCCGCAAAACTTCCACTTCCTCCTGTTTGTTTTTTCAACATTTCAGTATGTGTTACTGCGCTTGTCAATAACTCACGATAGGAAACTTTCGGATTTCCTTTGTTTACTTCTACTTTATAATCACTTCGTAACTTTTCTATACGAACTTCCAAATGCAACTCGCCCATTCCGTGTAATAAGGTTTGTCCTGTCTGATTGTCGTAAGAAGCGCGCAACGAAGGATCTTCGTCTAAAAGTTTCGCCAAAGCATCACCAAAATTCTTTTCATCATTTTTAGAAACTGGTTCTATTGCTAAACTTATCACAGCTTCAGAAACTTCTATCGATTCTAAAGCAAACGGTTTTCCAAGTTCGCATAAAGTATCACCTGTTTTCACATTTTTTAATCCTATTAATGCAACAATATCTCCCGCATTTGCTTGATTCAATTCTGTGAATTTATCTGCTTGGATACTTAAAATTCGACTGACTCTATTTTTTGCTTCAGTTCTAGAATTTAATACTTGTGTTCCAGCATCAATACTTCCTGAATACAATCGTACCATTGCCAATTTACCAACGTACTTATCAACGATGACTTTAAAAACAAACGCTGATAATTGTTCGTCAACCGTGCAAGCTAAGGTTTCCGTTTCATCAGTTATCAAATTGACACCTTCTACTGTTTCAATATCTTGCGGTTTTGGTAAATAATTCGCAACAGCATCTAATAAAGGCTGTACACCAATGTATTTATACGCTGAACCGCACAACATCGGAACGGCTTTTCGTTCCAGCGTAATTCTTCTTATGGCTCGATGTAAATCATCCATCGTACTAACAACATCATCCAGATATTGTTCCATAATTGCATCATCAAAATTTGCAATACGTTCTAGTAAGATTGATCGCCATTTTTGAGCTAATTCGACTAAACTTTCAGGAATTTCAGTTTCAGTACATGACTTTCCATAATCGTCCGCAGTCCAATACATTGCTTTCATTGTTAATAGATCAATTACACCTTTAAAATCGTCTGCATCTCCGATAGGAATTTGAATTGGCAAAGTTGTCGCACCAAACTCCTCTTCTATTTGAGCTAATACTTTGAAATAATCGGCGCCAATTCTGTCCATTTTATTGATGAATCCAATTTTTGGAATCTTATACCGTTCTGATTGACTCCAAACCGTTTCCGATTGCGATTCTACTCCCGAAGACGCACAAAATAAAGCAACCGCGCCGTCTAAAATTCGTAACGAACGTTCTACTTCAATCGCAAAATCAATATGTCCAGGTGTATCTATGATATTAATTTGATACAGCTTGTCATTGTATTCCCAATCTGCAGAAATTGCCGAAGAGGAAATTGTAATTCCGCGTGAAGCTTCTTGCGCATCACTATCGGTTACTGTATTTCCATCATCTATATTTCCAGGTTTATGAATGGTTCCTGTGTAATAAAGTATACGCTCGGTTGTGGTAGTTTTTCCAGCATCTACGTGCGCAATAATTCCTATGTTTCGTATGTCTTGTAATCGTTTCATTTTGTTCTAATTTAATAATTTTATACTCTTTCTTTTAGCGGAAAGCATCTTTTTTTCAGGCTTTTCAGAATTGAGTTTTGATAATCATTTCTTGAGATCCCGTTTTTCAACGGGATTAGTTCAACTTACACTTTTGAATTCGCCTAACGGCTTTTCAAAAATGAGTTTCACTAAAAAAGCCTCTCATTACGAGAGGCTTTACGCTAAGTTTGTACAATAGCAATCCTCTCCTACGTTTGTAGAAACATTTTAGTTACTATGATTTTTAATGTAAACATGATGTTTGGGATTTTTTGTTCGTTTAAAATGCTATTGTAAATAGTCGATTGAAATTGGGTAGAACAAAAAAGACTTTCTAAAAAGAAAGTCTTACGTATATTTTATATGAAGATTTGTCTTTTTAGAATACCAGTGTTGCTCTACCAAGAAACACAGTTCTGATAGCGCCGTTTAATGCGATGATGTTAACGTTTGTAGTTTTCATTTTCGTAAAATTCTGTGGCAAATATATATTTTTATTGCGAATAAAAAAATTTAGTTCCTAAAGAACATAAACGCAACCCAAACAAATACAGAAGAGAAAAAGATTCCGATGGTATTGGCTGCAAATGCTTGTTTACGTTCAATATTGAATAAATAAGTAGCAATTGTTCCTGCATAAACACCAGTTCCTGGGACAGGAATCATTACAAAAAACATTAGTCCCCAAAAACCGTATTTTTGAATTTTGTCTTTGGCTCCTTTTTTTGCTCTTCTCGCTACCCATAACGCTCCTTTTTTGTAGGATCGATAGCGTAAAAAGTATCTATTAACGTGATTTAGAAAAAATATCATGACAGGAAACACCAATACATTTGCAACAAATGCTGCTACAAAAATTACATACGGATTTACATCTGATTGCAACCCAATAGGGATTCCAACTTTGGCTTCTCCTAGTGGAGAAATGCTCCACAGCATGGTTATTAGTATATCTTCAATCACGGTTTTATTTTAAAGAAATGCAAAATTACGTGAATTTGTACTGTGAACAAATTTTACTGATGTAAAGTTTTGGTAAAAATTCATTTTACAATTGTATACGTGTTCATATCGCTGATTTATAGTCAAATCTTCCCTTTTTAGTGTATTTCGTATCTTTGAATTACTTCCAATAGAAAATTATATGAGCGCTACACGAACTATTCATCCAGATTTTGAACACTTTTTACATTTAAAACCAGATAGTTGTATTGAATTGTTTACTGATTTGAGAAGTTTTGTATTGCAATTCTACCCTGATGCAAATGAAATTTTATATCATACACATGCACTTACCTCTGTATTTTCGATTTCTGAAAAACTTTCAGATGCTTTTTGTATGATTCCCATCTATACGAAACATTTGAATTTGGGCTTTAATAAAGGAACACTTTTAGAAGATCCGAAAGAGTTATTACAAGGCACAGGAAAATTGATTCGACACATTCCTATTGTAACTACAGCCGATTATAGAAATGTACAGGTAGAAGCGCTCGTGCAAAATGCCATTGATTTTGCCATTTCTGATATGAAAAAGCCTTCAAAAATGATTGGTAAAACAATTTCTAAGATTAAAAGGTAACTTTTTTCATTATATTTATACATATACGGTATTAAAATAGCATAGTTATGATTTCATGGATAATTGCATTTTTTGGAGAAGTATTTATTATTTCTGAAGAATGGAAGTTTTATAAGAAAAAAAAGGAAAGACGCGCATACGAGAAAGAAAATAAACTTTCTAAAAAACGTATGTTTTCACCGCTTACACAAGCGTTTGCAGTAGTTCCAATTATTATTGTTGCTGTTTCTTTTTTGTTTTATTCGTTTGTAAAACCAGTTCAGCAAGAGCGAGATACAAAAGATACGCTACTTTCTATTACATATTTATTAAATCAAGATAAAGTACAAAATGGCGTATATCCTGAAAATATTATTGAACTTTCTCGTAAAAATCCAATTCATGGCGATTTAACTATTGATGGTTGGGAGCAAGGAATTATCTACCAAAAAATAGAAAATGGAGCCGCTTACACCCTAGTTTCAAAAGGAAAAGATGGAGTTTTAAATACAGATGATGATATTTCGATGACTTCTAGTTTGGAATAAATTCACGTTTTGATTTATTTTTCTTACAAATTTTATTATATTTACTACTGATGAAAAATTTTAAATCTTATCGAAAATTAATTTCCTATGCAAGTATGGGTGTTTTTATGCTAATTTCTATTGTATTTTTCTCTTCTTATATTCCAATGAAAATACTTCAGGTAACTGAAGATAGACTAGATTTTACGACTTTTTTATTGCGTTATGAAAAAAAAGAAACTGGTGAATATCCTTATGATATAACCTGTTTTGAGAATAATAGATTTGATGTGAAAAATGTACTTATTGATAGCTGGAAAAATACTTTTTATTATGAACGATCTGATAATGGTCAAGCATATCTTTTAGTATCTAAAGGCAAGGATGGTATTCTTTTTACAGATGATGATATTTCTAGAAGCTCAAAAGATATAAAGCACTAAACAATTTCTTTTTCTACATATATGCAATAGCATGAAAAGCATTTTAACATTCCAAAAAATAGTCTCTTATATTAGTATTGCTGTGTTCTTCTTAGTTACAATACTATTTTTTTCGTCTTATATTTCTATGAAAAAGGAACGAGTAACGAAGTGGAGATTGCGTTCATGTGCAAAATTCTTAGCTTCTGAAAAAGCTGCTGTCAACGAATATCCTTATGAATTGAGATGCTATATAGATCAAGGATATAGACTTAAAGATGGTTGGGGAAATGTGTTTGAATATGAATGTATTGACGATGGAAAAGACTATGTTTTATTTTCTGTAGGTAGTGATGGTATTCCGTATACAGATGATGATATATGTCCTAAAAAATACGATTCAACTTACAATTGATTACTTTTTAAATGCTTCCTAAATTTTGCTGTTCTTAATTTCTTTAAAATCAGAAACAACCATATTCTCAATGGTATAATTTTGGTTTTAATTATATTTGAAGTGTTCATTATTAATAAAAAATAGGTGCCAAAATTTTGAATAAAACTTCACTCCTATTTTTAAAACAATATGCGTAAATGAATCCACTCAAAAAATTTGAATCTTGGTTTAATGAAGAATGTAAACTAAGTCAATTGCGTCTTCCTGCCGCATGCTGTTTGTCTACAATTGGCGTTGATGGGTATCCGAACGCACGTTTTGTATCGCTTAAAGAAGTTACGGCAGTTGGTTTTATAATTACGGGAACACTTTCTTCTCAAAAAGGTGTAGAAATTGAACAGAAACCAACAGCTGCTTTGACTTTTTGGTGGACAGCAACCGAACGACAAGTTCGAATACAAGGTGATGTTATTGAAATTTCCCAAGAACAAGCTATACGCTATTTTAAAGAACGAAATAGAGATTCGCAATTAGTTTCTACCATTTTTGATCAAGGGAAAGCGATCAAGAATTTTGATACGATGCAAGCCCTTTTTCAACAGAAAAAAGAAACATTAGACATTTCTACTATTGAAAAACCTAAAAATTGGAGTGGCATCTGCATTCAACCAAAACGCATTGAATTTATGGAATTTAAAACGAGTAGATTACACGAACGTATTGTTTTTGAAGGCGAAATTAGAAATTGGAAATCTTACTTCTTGCAACCATAATACGTAATTTATGACTTCAAAAATTGCATATATAACTGATATTCATCTTGATGAAGACTTTCCAATCAATCAAGGAATTGATACGCGAAAGAATTGGGATATTATTTTAAATGATGTAAAATCCAAAGGAATTACTTCTATTATTTTTGGCGGTGATATTGGTGAAAAATCTTCAAGCGCTTATTTTTTTGATTCGTTAAAATCCTTTGATATAGCTGTTTCATTGGGAAATCATGATGATTTTAATGAAGTTATAAAATATGATACAACTGTTTCTAACACCAATAAGAAAGCATTTTATTATACACAAAATACTTCCTCTTATAAGTTTATTTTTCTTGATTCTAGTTTGAATACAATTGATGATGAACAATTTATTTGGTTTAAAAATGAATTGATTACCGATAAGAAAATCGCAATTTTTATTCATCATCCAATTTTACCTGTCCATACAGAAGTAGATCGAAAGTATTACTTGATTCACAGAGATAGATTGCGTTTGGAATTAGAACGGCTTTCTACTAAAGTTACCTTATTCTCTGGTCACTATCATTTTGATGATGTTCAAACGTATAAAAATATTACTCAATATATTACCTCAGCTGCATCATATCAAATTGCTAAAATTCCTGATGGAGTTAAAATTGAAACTGCTAATTTTGGGTATCGCATTCTTGAATTTACTGAAGCTGGCATTGAAACTGAACTGATTTTATTCGATACTAAATAAATTCATTACCATTCTTCTTGTGACCTGTATTTCTATAGATACAACTCCTAAAAGCGAAAAAGCATCTTATGTATCTTTGTTTTATTTCAAATAAAAAATAAAAAAATTGCAATAGATTAAAAAAACTCCGTCTTTTAAATCAAAAGCCAATCATAAAAGGTTTTAAATGAGTTTGGAATCAGACAATAATAAAAAGCTTAAAGATTTTTTTGGAAGAGAATATCAATCTCTCAAGGTTTTTGTGAACACCAAAATAAGAGATACTGCAAATCGTAATGCAGAAGACATTATTCAGGATGTTGCTTTAAAACTTTTTTCGGGAGCTGATAGATATGCTCCTATAAATAATGTTGCTGGTTTTGTGTATGCTTCCATACGAAATAGAATTATTGACATTATGCGAAAACCTAAAAAGGTGGAGCCAATAACGATTGATAGTGAGTTTTCTGAAATCGCAGAGATGTTGCAGCAATCTGCAGACGATCCAATTTCTGAAGAAATGATTGCGCTTTTAAAGCATTGTATTAAACAGCTCAATCCGCCATATAGAGACATTATTATTGCTGTTGATATTGAAGGATATTCGTATAAAGAGATTTCAAAAGAAACTGGAATTCCTCAAGGAACTTTAATGTCTAGGCGCCATAGAGCCATTGGAATATTGTATAAAAAAATAGAATTAGAAATTAATAAAAAATAAAATATAGCAGATTATGAGAAATTATTTTGCCCATAAAATGAGAACAAAATCTCCATTACACATTGCTGGAATGATTGTTTTTGGAGTTATTGCAATAACAGGATTAGCCATTTTATTTGGTTTTGTTATTATGTGGTTGTGGAATTGGTTGATGCCAGAAATTTTTGGACTTACTACACTTACATACTGGCAGGCTGTTGGTTTGTTTATACTATTAAAATTACTTCTTGGAGGTTGTGGAAGCAGCAGTAGCAGTGGAAAATCATCAAAACATAAATGTAAAGACGATTCAAAAACTGATTTCTCTAAATGGAAGCATTACGATCAATTTTGGGAAGAAGAAGGCGATCAATTATACAAGCAATATATTGAGCGACAAGAAAATACAACAGATATTACTGAATCAGAATAACATTTAAAATCCTAGAATCATTTTGGAAATTTTAATCTTTCAAACAAATATTAAGTCAGCGGAAAACGTGGCTTCTATAGAACCTGTATTAAACAATCATACGCATATTTTAAATTGGTCAATTGATCTTGAAGATATTGATAATGTACTAAGAATTGAAACGACAGCTTCTTTAACCGAAAAAGCTGTCATTGAAATGGTCAAAGAACACGATTTTACTATTGAAGCATTGGCAGATTGAAGAATGTTGTAAATGGCATTGAGGGAAATCTAAAATTAAACAACCTTGATTGACTTTAGATTGAATAACACTAAGTAATAGAAATAAACGTTCTGATAGTACACCAACCTATGTACCATCATGAGACTATTTGTTTTCGGTGTTCTTTCTTTGTTATTATTTTCCTGTTCAAAGCAAAAAGCACCAACTATTATTAAATCAAATTCCCAAAGTTCTATTGCATTTCTATATTGTATAAAATTTGATGATGGTTTTGTTGTTACTACAGAAAATAATGAACTATACTTTTTAAACTCAAATTTTGAAATTGATACGGATCTTACACAAAAAATAAAGCCAGGAATTCCTCCTAGATTTTTTGCTATACATAAAGGAAAACTACTCATGTATGACAATAGAGAGGAAAAAGATGGTCCTTATATGCTTACTTCAACTAAAGAATGGGTTGTTGTAACTGATAAAGATTTTAGCGATGTATTTTATGAAGACGAAGATTATATCGTGAGTTCGCAATGCAAAGGTGAATTTGGTGGGACTATATTTTTTGAGCATAAGAAGACAAAAAAAATATATAGTTGCGTAGCAAGTTGTTTAACCAGTGTTAATAAACTAAACAATGTCTACTATTTAACAAGTGCATTAGGTCATTTAGGAGCTTCTAGCAAAATACTTGAAATAAAAGATCCTACAGCTTTAATCGAAGTAAAAAAAGGAACTCCTATAAAAAATAATTGGTGGATTAACAAAGGATTGACTCATGACGATTTACTGAAAGGAACTGAAAAAATTATTGACACTTTTGGTCTTCTTATACACGATGCCTTTATTATTAAAAACAAATTATACTATTTAAACGAAACAGAAATTAGCAATTCTTCTTATGGAATGTCAATGGGAAATGTATTACTTAGTGTAGTTAAAGATCGAAAATTAATAACTGTTGATACTATACATACTGGTAGTACGGCACTAGGAACACTCCAGAAAACGAATAAATATTCCTTCTACCTTTTCAATTATTCCAATAAGAAAGTTTTTATCACTAGATCTAAAGATACTATTGATGTAGTTGCGTTAAATATTAAAAAAGAATTATAATTACTTTTTAAACACTTCCTGAATTTTGTCATGCTGAATCTCCGAAAAATCTGAAATGACCATGTTCGCAATGCTGTAATCTTGATTTTTGGAATGTACACTGTCATAACCTACACAGAAGATTCCCGCAGCATTTGCCGCTTTTATTCCGTTGGTTGAATCTTCTATGACCATACAGTTTGCACGCTCATACCCAGTTGCGTATGCTGCTTTTTCAAAGATTTCTGGATGTGGTTTGGATTGTTTTAAATCGGCACCACTAAATTTTGCAATGAAGTATTGATTCAAGTCAAATCGTTCAAAAACATTATTAATTGTCATCATAGAAGCCGAAGAAGCTAAGACAAGTTTGAGTTCTCTTTCATGATATTCTTTGATAATGTCTAACACACCATCAATCAATGTTAAACTCGGATCGTTCGCAAATAAATGCTTAAAGTTGTTACGTTTTAGCTGCACTAAAGTTTCTGGAGCTTCAGATAAACTAAAATGATCACATAATTTTCGGCAAATATTTATGGTAGATTGACCTGTGAACGATTGATATAATTGCGGAGAAACATCTATACCTACTTCATCAAACATACCATTATAGGCTTTATGATGTAATGGTTCAGTATCTACAATTACACCATCCATATCAAATAAAACTCCTTTTAACATTGCTTCTATTTTTTGGCGAATATACTAAAAGTGTGTTGATATTTGTGTGATACTATATTATTTGAAAGTTACGTTTTTATGACTATTTAAAAAGTATACGTTTTTTATAAAATCGCTGCACTTCAATAATTCCCTTCACAGCTTATATATCAACATTTTGCATTGAAAAATATAGTGTTTTTTTCTGAAAATAAAATCCGTATGTAACTCCTAATTATCTCTATAAATGTTATCTATGATATTTTATAAAAGGTCATATAAAGTGTTTTTTTTAGTGTTTTTATTGGCATTCTTTTGTTTCAACAACGACAAAAATTTAAACAACCATGAAAAAACAATTATTCACAGTTTTAGCAATTATTTCTTGTAGCTTTATGTACAGTCAAGCTGATAATACATTTCCTTATCCCAATAATGGAGATGTTGGAATTGGTACAGGAATCGATCAAAATAATGTAAACTTCAACTTTCAAGTACACGGAATTACAGATTACATTATACGCTTGGAAGAAGCGCAACAAGATATTCGTAAAAACGCAAAATCTGAAAAAGCTGCCGGAGTACTGAATGCTGGAAAAACAGCCCGAATTGGAATTACAAATACAGAAACTGGCGCTTTATCTAGCGATGGAGCTATGTTAAGAATGTCTAAATTAAACTTTTACATTACAAATCAAGAACGTAAAATTTTATCTATTACTTCTGGCGCGGTTGGAGTACGACTTCATGGAGATCATCAACGAATTTGGATGGGATCACAAAGTTACTACACTCCATCTACTAGTACTGATTTAGCTTCAACCAATATTGGAACTACTTCAGATAATGGATTGTATGTTCATACGAGAAGTTCTTCAGAAGATGCATATGGTGTAAGTGTACGTGCTCGTAAAGACACACAAAATGCACTTCAAGTAGTAAGTACTAATGGAAATGATGTAAACTTTGCTGTAAAACCAACAGGTGAAGTATATGCTAGAAAGTATGTAACTACACTAAATCCTTTCCCTGATTATGTATTTGAAAATGATTATAAGTTATTGTCATTTGATGAATTACGTAGCTATATCGCTCAAAATAAACACTTACCAAATGTACCTTCTGCAAAAGTTGTAGAGGAAAATGGTGCCGATTTAGGAGAAATGAATCGTATTATGGTAGAAAAAGTTGAAGAATTAACCTTGTACATCTTACAATTAGAAGCACGTTTAAAGAAATTAGAAGAAAAAAAATAACACACAACTATGAAAATATTTAATAAAATATGCATTTGGTGTGTTATCCTTTTTATTGGAACTGCTTCTGTACAAGCGCAATGTGATAATGATGTTAGTACAGATCCGGAAAACCCAACAAATAATGCACTTCCAAAAGATTTACTGAATCCTGATGGTGATGAACGCTATTTAAACGGAACCAATTGGTTTCCATTAACTCCAGGAGGAAGTTTAGAAGATTTTGACCTAAGTAATATGTTTTGGTCAGGAACGCCATTGTTAGAAATGGACAATATTTGGGCACCATC
Source organism: Kordia sp. (assembly GCF_050633145.1). Taxonomy (GTDB): domain Bacteria; phylum Bacteroidota; class Bacteroidia; order Flavobacteriales; family Flavobacteriaceae; genus Kordia. Next base: position 15,974 of record NZ_JBOEFY010000022.1, read on the forward strand.
AATTCCACATTATAATTATATTAACACATCGCCTAGACCTATACCAAAAAATGGTTGGGAACTCTTATTAGTTAACCTTGGGCGTTATCCAAATGATATAGATGTGGCCGATAGCAATGAGACATTTCAAGCCTTACCATACATTGTTATTTACAACCGATACTCTGGTGTTGTTCGTGTATTTGCCAATTTCGGATTAGACCAATTGGTAGGTGACGGACCTGATGCCGTAGAAGTTGTAATGAGTTTTGTACTTAATAATGATAATTCTGGTGCTACTGGATTGACACGTTTATACAGTGGAAAAGATTTACCGTTGGATCAAAATTCGAAAGTCACAACCATGAAATCTTTGGCAAAAGCAACAAATGCACAGCGTCAGTGGTTCTCAGCTGATTTTCAAATTGCCTATGACCCATGTACGTGTTACTATCCGTCAAAACTTCAATTAAGTTTTAATCAAATCTCAGAAGAAGACATCGAATTACACGGTAGAAGTTTATCTGTAGAAGACGATCTAATTGACGGTGACTTAAAACTTGATCCAATGACGTTCCTTACAGGTTTTGATGCTTCTGGAAACGATGCAGAAAAAGGAGGAATTTTAATTTACAAAGGATTACAAACTTTAGTAGACGATTATATTGCACGTTATGAGAAATACAAAGCTGATTTACTCGCTGTGAATAGGCATAATAAAGTTGTAGAGCATAATTTAAATGTATTAAAAGCTTTAAAATATACGTTATATGCTGTGTTTACTTTAGGAGCAGATCCTACTGCAATTGATATAGGTCCAATAGCAGGTGATGAATGGTTTACCAAATTGAAAGAGAAATATGGAGCTTTCATAAAAAAAGCAGATAAACTAAAGACTTCTAATATATTAAAACTAGCCAAAAAGGTTCTTGGTTCTGATGCCAAAACCTATATTGAACAAAACTTTGAGAAAAAACCTGCACCAACAAAACCAAAAACGCCTAGCGTAACGTTTACAGAAATGCATTTTGAAGGATCAATTATAGATTCGCAAATAAAAGGTGGACCAACCTTTTATACACCAGGAACATACGGAACAGCAGCTACACAAGTACTAAATACAGGAACTGGTGACATGGAAGATCCTATTCTGCAAACCATGTATGAATATCCTGTGTATAATGATGTTTTAGGAAGTTTTGCACTATTAAACAGTCCAGCAATTACAATTGCTAATCGCTATATACCTGACAGTGTTTTTGAAGATACTTTTTTAGTGGATGCATATTGGAATCCAATTCATTACAAAGCATGGAGTCGAGAATATCAACTTAAAATCAGCAACGATTTAATGTATGCACTAAACGAAACGTTGGATATTAAAAACCATGAAATCAAGGCAGCATTTCGATTCAAAGCAAAAACAGATGTTTCACTGAATGGACAAGTATATTACAATGTATTTTTAGATCCGCATTATACAACCAATGTAAATTCTACAAATTATGATGTAGATGTGTATGATCCTTGGATTAATCAAACGAATACGCCTTTTACCAATAGTGTAGCATCAAATTGGCTAGGTTATGGCGGTGATTATGGAGATGAAGATGGAAGCTTTCAGACTTCTTTTGTTCCACTAGATGCATTGAAAAACTTTACAGTAGGTCTTGGTTTAAAACAAGAATTCTTCGATTTCGGTTGTGTCGATTGTACATTTCCTGATGATCCAAACTTTCCTCTAGAAGTATTTCAAGGATTTCATTTTGAATTTTATGATATCGAATTGGTATTGATGGTTGATATTGAGTATGAAACGAAAAACGAATACGGAGAAAATAACACAAGTACACAAATTTTGACTTTTGATATTAAAGGTGATAATATTGAGTACAGTAGTGAACCATATACGTATGATATAATTGATCCAAACCTTCACAATCAATATGATACAACACTGTCTAATGAAAACTTAGGTTTTGAAGATGTTGTCTTTGATGGAAGTCCTGTAGAAGGTTGCTGGCTTAATGGAACAGAATACAACTGTCGTGCTTGGAACAATATTGATATTACTGGAAACTTAAGTACAACTGGTGGATATACTGTAAATATTATAGCAGGAAATCAGATTGAAACTTCGCCAGAATCAATTATTTCTCCTGAAATATCTATGTGGATTGATTCTCCATTCAATCTTTCTCAACCTATGATACATGCAGATATGGGGCAAATTAATGCGTTTTGTAACAGTAGTGATTATAAGGCAAAAATTCAAGATCCATCAGTAGCAGGTCGTGCAGCCAATACTGAAGATGTATTATTTGAAAAATCTGAGCTTAAAGATAAAGAGACTCTGGAAGGAATTCATCTGTATCCAAATCCAGCAAACAACTATGTCAATCTGTATATTGATAAAGAAAATATAGATAAAGATATTAGCATAGAAGCTTTTGACTTGGCTGGAAGAAAGTATGCCTTAGAAATGAATTCACAAGGATCATCGTCCTTTTCTATAAATATTGAGAATTTGGCTTCGGGAATTTACTTTGTAAAAGTATACGATAACCAAAACTTATTAAAGACATTGAAGCTAGTTAAAAACTAAACAGCATATCTATTTATAGCTTTAATAATAGTCGAATTTAATTGTTTATTAATGGCGATTTTCTAGAAATAGGAAATCGTCATTTTTATGTATCTACCAATTTAAACACACAAAATACTCGTTTTAAATTCTTTTTAAAGTAGTATATTTAGCCCGCAAAAATATAATTTATGACTATTCACGATTTCACAACACAATCTTCTTTATTAAATCAATTTATTTCTGAACTGCGCGATGTTTCTATTCAAAAAGATTCTATGCGTTTCCGCAGAAATATTGAACGTGTTGGAGAAATTCTGAGTTATGAATGTAGTAAAGTGTTAGAAAATACTTCGGAAACCGTAACAACACCTTTGGGAACAAAAGATATGACATTGCCTGTAAAAGACGTAGTTATTTGTTCTATTCTACGTGCTGGTTTGCCATTGCACCAAGGAGTTTTAAATTATTTTGATCAAGCTGAAAATGCTTTTGTTTCTGCCTATCGCGATCATATTGATGATGGAGATGAATTTGAGATTGTTGTAAATTATATGGCAACGCCATCGTTAGAAGGGAAAACTTTGTTATTGGTTGATCCGATGTTGGCAACTGGTCGCACAATGAAAAATGTATATGAAGTGTTGTTGCAACAAGGAACGCCAAAAAACATACATATCATGTCTGTATTAGGTTCTACGGAAGGTGTCGATTATGTACAAGAACATTTTCCAGCGCACACACATTTATGGATTGCTGCCGTTGATGACACCTTGAATTCTCGCGGATATATTGTTCCTGGATTGGGCGATGCTGGAGACTTGGCGTATGGAACGAAGCGTTCGTAGGTTTTTAGATGCGCTTTGCTTTTGGAATGTTGGTATCGCTTTCGCTCTTAGACGCGCTTTGCTTTTGGAATATGTAATAATTTCGAGTGTATGTAACTAATAAGTTATCATCTATATATCAATTAAATTAACGACAGTTTTTTATTCATTTGGCAGAATATATACCAAAGTAGTAAAATCATCTGAGACTTCTTTCAAATCATTTTTTATTCCTATGGGGTTTTTGATTAGCAATTCTGGGTCGTAAACAAAGCAGATTAAAACTTTACAATCGGAATGTTTACTATAATTTGCTTTGTCAATTATTAATTGTTCACCAATTTGTTTGTCTTTTAAATTAGTTCTCGTTTTTTTTACTTCGATAACAATTTTTTCTTTTTTTAATAAAAAATCACTTCTCTTTGAACTACCAGCATAACTAGGATTCCATTCTTCTGCTCTAATATCATCAAAATGAATTTTTAGTAGTCCGTGAAGTAAATCTTGGACATCGTACTCATCTTTTATTTTTATTGTATTTCTTGGAATTCCTTCTTCTTTTCTTCGATTTTTTAGTTGATTAACAACAGAATGAAATCGTTTTAAAATATTTTCAACTTTTTCTATGTCAGTTGGATTATGAATTTTAGTTAAAATTCCTTCTCGTTGGTCAGACTCTATTTCTGCAAGGTTTATAAATTTTTCAAAAACTTCTATTGTCCTTTTTCTATTTCCATTAATAGTCAGAATTGGAATAGGAATTTCTTTTGATTTTGAAGTAAGTTCATTCACAGATTCTACAAAGTAATTTTCAAATGACTTTAAATGATCTATGAAATTTTTGACTTGTAAAATTAAATCTTCAGAGGTCGAAAATTTTTCAGGTATTGATAAATCACTAAAATCACCTCCAATTATATGAGTTATCTCACGCATACATTGAACAATATAGCTAGAATTAGGGAATTCTCCATATCCATTTGAAGGACGATATTCATTCATATCCAAAAGAAAGTCTCTATAGTTAGAGTGAACAAATTTTTCTAAATATTTTCTTGATTTTGGGATAAAATTTATGTCGATTTCCATTCTTTTATTTTGCTTATTGCCAACCTATATATAACAGAAACTCCTGTTATTTCTACTATAACCAAATCTTTTTTTATTAAATATTTAGCTATTTTTAAAACTACAATTTTCTTACTCAAAGTCAAAGTCATCCTAAGGATTTTTCAGGTTTGCACTCTTGTTTTGCTACTTCGATGTTTTATTAAAAAAGCAAAAACGCTACATTATGTTACTAATGAGCGTTTTTACCAAAACACGTCTAATTTTTTTACTGTCTAATTTCTCCTAGAATAGCATCTAAAGCATCTGGTTGAAACATAGAACTATGATCTCCGTTGTCAATTTTTAGAACAGTTGCATTCTTTGTTGTTAGAAACTGTTCCTCTGCTGCTGTTAGACTTCCTACTGCTTCATCTCTTGTTCCAAACACATAGATTACATTGGTTATGTCTTTTGTTGCTAAAAGCTCTGTAAATCTGTTTTTTCCTAAGCCTGCTTGCAATCTAGTTGCCGATAATTCTCCACCACTTACTGTTCCATCACCATCTGCTGTTGGCGTTACACCATCAGGAAAACCGTATAAATTTCCGTCTCTGAATCCTTCCCAAACAATTGCTGGCATATCTAAACGTCCAGCCATAATGACTACTTTGTCTGCAATATTTGGTTTCGTTGCCAATACATTTGGTAAAATAAAAGATCCGAAAGAGTGAGACATTGCAATTACAACTTTACCTTCATCTTTAAAATGCTTTAAAACTTCATAATACATTTCTGTAGAGATGTTGTCTTCAGCTATCGCTTGATCAAAAGTAATTTCATTACTTCCTATTGTTTGATTGATATGCTGTGCCTGTTTTACATATACTCTGTAGTAATTTTGAAATTGCGACTCTTCTGCATCTTGTGTATCTAATGAAGGTGTTGGCCCTCCATGTGCATATACAATTACGGTATCTTTTGTGGCAGTTCCTTTTGCTTGATATAAATCTTGAATCGCTGTTGGAATCACGGTTTGTTGATATCCAGTTATCGTTGTTGTAGTAGCATCATCATCTGAGTTACAAGAAGTAACTAATGTTCCAATAAATAGAACTAATAGATAATATTTGATATGTATTCTTTTCATAGTATTTTTTAAATTATTCTGTAATTAATCCGTATTGTGTAATTTCTGCTTCTGTCATCCAATGAATGTTATCTGCTGAAGCCGCATTTATAGTATAGAAATAGAAGTCTCTCGACCACTGATTTGTATATCCTATACTTTCATAGTATTGAATGTATCGTAAGTGTTCAGTACTATCGTTAGGATAATTGGTAGCTTCATTTCCACTTCCATCTGCCCAAGAATGTACACCGATTTGAGTATTGTTACCTTTAGTTCTTTGTACGCCCGCTAAAAAAAAGTCAACACCTCCAGAAGCAATCAATCCATTGTCAAGTATATGTGTATTAATGCCATTCTGACGAACCTTTGCTCCTACTTGAAGATTTATTTCATCATCACTAGAGCCAGGAACTTCTGCCATGTGAATTTGTTTGATTTCAGGATGTCCAGCTAGCATGTTGTTGAAATCTTGCAAGGTTCTGCTTTTAATTTCTCCATTCATAATTACAGTTTCATTATCTGATTGAACCGTGAAAATATCAAAGACATTTACTGTTGAATAATCTATTGTTGTAGCATCATCGTCGCTTTTACAAGATGTCAATAGTGTAGCAACAAACAATATCAATATGCTGTATTTTACATGTATCTTTTTCATAGCAATTTTTATTATTTATTTTCTAATTTCCAATCTTTTAGCTCTTTATCAGACATGTAGTGTACCGTTTCTGGCGGTGCAGAAGTAAGTGTATAGAAATAAAAATCAGGTCCATTTTTTGCTCCAAGCATTTGTGTGAAATATGCAATTTGATATTGATGTGCTGGATGATCTTTTGGCAATTCATCTGCTCTAATATTTTCTCCTGCCCAAGAATGCACACCTAATTTTGCTCCTTTTATAATGGTTCTATTGTTTCCTGCGCAAAATAAATCGACACCTCCAGATGCAATATTACTATCTGCTAGTACTTTTGTATGCAATCCTGCTTCTCTTAAAATACGTCCTGTATGCATGTTTACAGCATCATTAATAGAACCGTCAACCTGTGTTAATACGATTGTTTTTACGTTTTTATGATTGTCAATGATATTTTTTATTTGATGATAGGTGATCGTTCCCAAAGTACCAGAAAGATATGCTTCATTCCCTTTGATTTCTATCTTACTATTTCCAGCGCCCATTATCGCTTCATTTCCTTTGATGGCAAAATTATATTCACTTTCTCCTTTCAATGTTCCACTAATTTGCACATTAAAGTCTTCATCTACTGTTCCGCTAGCTGTTCCTTGTGCAATCATTTCAGGCTCTCCTCCTTCTTGATTCATAATATCACCTTTTAGGTAAATCGCTTGCGCTTCAAAACTTCCTTTTTTTCCATATTCGATAGCATCTTCTGAAGCAATAACTAAAATGCTTTCTTTCATATTTTTAAAAGATGTAATTAATATGATATTACCTTCATCTTGTTCTGGAAAAAAGAAATTAATTTCATGTTTTTTTCCGTTTACTATGATTGAAGCATCTTTAAGCAATTTCATTTGTGCAACTACAACACTATCAATATCTTTTTTGGCAATTCCTTCATCTGTAAACCCTTCCCAACATTTATTGTTGTACCAATATCCATCTTTCTCTTCACAAGTTTGTTGTGTATTTGAGCTTACTGCTTTTTGCCCATTACAAGAAGTAATGGCACATAAAAACAATAGACTTAAACTCCATATTATATTTTTCATGTAACGTGTTTTTATAGATTGTTATTTTTTTTTAAACTCCTCAATAAGTAATAACTAAGAATGATGATTCCTGGCAGGATTACTACTAAGTCAACCCGTATTATTGGGTCTTCGACTGTTCCTGCCCATTTGATAACTTGCAATTCCCATATCAAAAAAATGGTCCAAATAATGAGCAAAAAAGCCAGATTTTCCTTTTTATAATTTTTAAATTTCATCTTAGTTTTTTTTGGTGAATTTGATGGTTGGCTAGTTTAAAAATCAATAGTTACTCTTTTGTTTTTTGTTCTTTTACACGCTTAAAAATATATCGTGTTATATAGATTCCTTGTCCATCTTCATCTCCAGCATCACTTTCCACACCGCTTACTACAAAAGCTAAATCCCAACCTTGTTCTCCCATTGTATTGATTTTTGAAGTTACTAAGGCGTCATTGGCAGCAATGTTTTGAAAACGAATTCCTGCAATGTTATAGAAGTTTAATAGTTTTGTTTCTTCGAAATTTTTTACACGAATGTCTTTTCTTTTCGATTTGTTTCTTTTGTTATTTTCTTCAGAACGACTTGAAGTGAAACTTTTATAATCTCTCTCTTCAGAAGCAGAAATTAATCGCGATCTTCCTAATCCGCTTGGTACAATTGACTCTACACTTGTGATTACTTTGTATTCGTATTGTTGTTGAGCGTTTGCTCCGAATACAGATCCAAGGACTAATAATCCTAATACAATTACTTTTTTCATATTGTTATTTTTTAAAGTTTGTTCGACTTTGATTTTGTTTCCACAAAGATGAAATGTAATTGTTCGAAAAGGGTCTTGGATATAGATGAGGTAGTCTGAAATCGTGTTTTCAGACTCTTTTACATAATTCTGGACTCTGAAATACTTAGTTAAACTGCTTGTTTGTAAGCATTTGGAGTTTTTCCTGCAAATTGTTTAAAAACGGCATAGAATGTTGCTTTTGAACTAAATCCTGACTCAAAAGCAATTCCTAGCATGTTTAAATTGTCATAATCAGGATCTTTTAAGAGTCGTTTTGCTTCTTCTACACGGTAATAATTTACAAACTGATTGAAGTTTTTGTTTGTATGTTGCTTAATGAGTTGTGAAAGATTTCGTTGCGGAATTCCGATCGATTGTGCAACATCGGATAATGATAAATCAGATTCTTTATATAATTTATCAGTTTCCATTAACGCAATTAATTGTTTGCTTTCTGCGCTTGCAGTTTCTTCTGAAATAGTATTTTCTCCTAAAGGTAATTCTATTTCACTTGCTGTCACAGATATTTTTGATTGTCGCAAGCCTGAAATTCCTATCCAAAAAATAAAAATTACATTTATGGAAGATAGTATTGGATACGTATAATCTTCAAAGAATTTATCTTCTTGAAAAATCTCTATAATCCATAAAAAATTGAATATCAATACAAAATAAGCTACTTTTTTTGCCCAATTTAAGCGCTTTCCTGCCGTATTGGAATAGTATGCATTTACATTTTTATTATGCTTGTTTATATGTCGTATTGTCTTTATTACATAGTAGACAGAATATGGAAAAGAGAGTAGTATAAAAATTATTAAAGAAAGCTCAAAGAACACATTGTCTTCTATACCAACCTTTGTCGTTGTTGGTAATAAGAAAAGTATTGTCATAAGTACAAACTCAATAATTCCTGGTAAGATGATGATGAAGCTGTCTCTTTTAGAAAATTTCGTATCTGTTATATGTCTTACATATAAGTAAAACAAAGGCAATGTTAGATAATAAAAATTTAACGGTAAAAATAATAAGGATGGATATTGGTCAATAATGTTTGAATCTTCCAAAATAGTCTCAAGCAATTCAATACTAAATGCTATTAAGAAAGCGCCCAATAATAGTGTTGGTCTGTTCTTTTTATTTTCTATCATCAAATACACACCCAAAAATACTCCTTGTACTAAGCCAAGAAAGTCTACGAGACTGGTAATGTTGTAATTGATAGAATCCAAATTATACTGTTAGCAAAACTTAGTGAATCACGATTTTTTTGGTAATTGTTTTACCTTGTGTTTTAATTCGTGCGAGATACATTCCCGAAGTCAAATTTAGATTAATTTTTGTAATTCCTGAAATTGGTTTTGAAAGTAATTTTCGTCCATCTAGAGAAACAATATCAATCGTAGCTTCTTCTTTTATTCCAACGATATTGATACTGTTTTTTGTGGGATTTGGATATATTTTGATCGTTTCCGAAGTAAATTCTTCTGTTGATAATGGTTGCGACCACATAACGCCAGTTTGATTTCCCCAAATATGCTCTACTAATTCTGGATGATCTATGAATGGATTTCTGTTGAATTGCCACGTATAGATTACATTGTTACGATTCATTTCAAAATCATCTGGCGGATCGTTTCTGTGCCAAGTCAATAAGGTTGCTAAGTCTCCTAATTGTCCTTCTACAGCAGGAAATCCATTTTCTATAGATAATCCGTTGTAACGAACAGCCAAGAATAATACACTTCGCGCAACATCGCCACGGAAGCTTCCCGCAGTTCCTGTTGGACCTGTATATTGTCCGTAATGTTGATTTCCTCGCGAACTGTTTTCTGGTCCGTCACTCGCGCGTAATGCATGTCCGTCCGAATTTCCATGACGTAATGAATCGGCTCTTGTAATCCAAAATACGTCTCTTCCATCTGCAATATCATCTGCTTCTATACTTCCGTAACCTGCTAATGATCGTGGAAAAGTATGTTCTCTGTTCCAAGCTCCGGTACTATTTGAACCTGATTGTTGATCTAATTTTGCACGTCCTTGTTCCGTATATACCAACCAAACCTGATTGCTATTTGCTGGATTTTGATCTGCTTCACGCAACATATCGTATACATCTGCATAAGTTTGCGCACGTACAGTGTTAACATCAGCAATGATTGCTTGCATTGCATCGCGCAAAGCATCATCTGCCAAGCCATCCATTGTATTATAATAACCTGTTGGAGCTGTACTTGCAACCGTTCCAAATGTAGGATTTAAAGGCGTTCCAAAAGGTGCTACTGTAAAGTCATCATCAACAGCACGAATTAAAACGGCATCATTTAAAATGATGTATTCTACAGAAAAGTTATCTACTAAGTCAATAATGAGTTCTTCATCACCTTCGTCCAATGTATCGTCAACCAACGTTATCATGGTTGTTATTGAACTTTGTCCCGTAGGAATGGTTACCGTAGTTGTTCCTGTAAAATCGGAAGTATCAAAAGTTCCATTATCCAGCGTAAATGTTATGTCTAAATCTGAGATTACAGCAGTTTCCGTTGTGAATTCTATTGTAAAAGTTTCTCCCTCTGTATATTGATCGTTTGCTACATTGATAGAAATTCCGTTTAGTATTATTCCGCTTCCATCATTTAGTTGTCTTGGTGTTGGTGTACCTGTAAAATAGCTTCCGTTGGTTTCGTTGCGTTGAATGGAGTCTGTATTGTTATTTCCGCCTTCGCTAATTTGTGTTGTTAAACCTAGTAAACTTAACAAGCCTGTATCATCAGCTTCACCTGTATCGTATACAATTGCATCTATTAAATCGGTTGTTGTGGCTTGTGTTCCTTGCGGAAAATCGAAACTATTTGCTTGATATATTGCTACTGCATCTGCTCCATTTTGAATAACATTAGAACCTATTAAAAGTTGTGGTACAGGTGAAACTGTACTACTTCCAATCAATAGTAAACCATTAACATCAGTTGTTTGTCCATCTAAATCTAATGCAAAATAACTACTATCATTTCCTGACGTAGATCCATTAAATAGTACTAAAACGTAGCCATCTAGCGAGAAGTTTGGAGTTTGAGATTTTAATTCGATGAATTCACCTGTGTCAGTTCCTGGCGTATCACAATCAATTTCATTTATCACAACAACTTGACTTAATGCAAACTGACTCATCAATAGCATTAAGAATATGGGAAATATATTCTTCATTATTCTACTTTTCACAAAAGTACAATATTAGAACTATTATAATATATTTTTAGATAGAATTAATTGTAAAGACAGCTAATCTTAATGTTTTGGAAATATGTTAATTAACTACTTGTTTCGCCAATAGTGATTGTTGTATTGAGTATAATATCACTTGCAGGAACGTTTTCTAGTTTTGATTGCAATCGCATCTGTAACATTTTTGCAGTTTGCTTTCCGATCTCTTTTGGATGTTGATCGATGTAGGATATTTTTGGGTACGATAGGTCATTTTGTGAACTATTTACATAACCAATTAGAGAAACTTCTTTTCCTGGTGAGAACCCTAGTTTTTGAATAGCACTGTTGCAAAGTAAGGTAGCGTTGATATCGGCAGCTATAAAACCATCTATTTTGTTTTCTTTTAACGTTTCTTCAAGTGTTCGTCGAAGTTCTGTTAAGTCTTCGAAAGCTATTACTGTAGGGTTTTCCGTTTGCGATAAGTATCCTTCTTCTCGTAAACGTCCAACTATTAATGTTGGAATTGAAGATACGAAAGCAATGTTTTGACAGTTTTTATTTTTTAGATGATCGTATGCGCTAGTGATACTATCATAATCGTTTACATGTACAGTATCAAAGCCTAGTGGTTGCATTGGAATACGATCAAATAATACCAAAGGAATTCCTTTTTGCTTGATGTTAATAATATGATCGAATGTTTTCTTTTTGTTGGTTTCTTCTGCAATACAAATTAAAATTCCGTCAACATTTCCTCTTGAGAAATAATCTAAACATTCTTTTTCTCTTTCTAAGCTTTCATTACTTAAGAATGTAATGATATTGTATTTTGAAGCACTTACAAACTCGTCAATTCCTTTCAATACAGAAGCAAAAAAAGGATTTTCAATATTTGGCAAAACCACACCAATTTGCATGGTTTCTTGCTTTTGTAAGCGTACAGCAATGGGATTTGGGGAATAGCCTCTTAGTTTGGCTAAGTTTTTTACACGCTCTTTCGTTTGTGCACTTATTTCTTCGCTATCGTTTAAAGATTTTGATACAGTTGATACAGATATATTTAATTCTTTTGCTAATGATTTTAAAGAAACTACGTTTTTCATGTATCCTGTTTTATTTGTTAAGTGCCTATAAAAGTAATAATTTGAAGTATAAAATATAAAAAAGTGTGTCTATTTTCATAAACACACTTTTTCTACTTGCTATTAGTTATTAGTTTTTAACTAATTTGACACTACTTTGTCCTTTGTCTGTACTAATCTTAGCAAAATATATTCCGCTTTGTAATGCAGTACCATCAATTGATGCTTGAATAGCTTTTGGCTCTAGAGCCATAACTTGTCTTCCTGCAATATCAAATACTTGAATTGTATTGATTACTGTATCTTCCGTTACCACATTCCAAGAATCATTTGTTGGATTTGGATATGCTCTGAAAGATGATGTATTAAATTCGTCAACACTTAATACTGTATTTTTGTGTAAATAGATATTGTCATACCATACATTAGTTAAGTTTGCTGTTGTAATTCCAATTTGAGCAATGTCACTTCTTGTAAGACTGTTAGCAACAACACCTCCTAAAGATGTAATATCAACATCAACAGAAACCCAAGTTCCTGCAACAATAGCTGGCATCGTTCCAGTATTAATGTTTACTTCTAACGCAGAAGCTTCTCCACCTCCACCGGCAAAGTCAACTAATTTTACATTGAATACATCACCAACTAAATCAACATCATCCGTATAGAAATCGAAGTGTATATGTGTAAAGTCTGTTAAATTCTGTCTATTTGCAGAAAAGTCAATTCCTTGGCAAGGAATACCAGTATTCTTTTTAAACATGCTATTACCTCCTATAGCTACTTCTGTTACTGCTACACCGCACCAACCTGCATCATAGGTACTTACTGCTATGTCTGCATAGGCATCACTATAAATAGAGACTACATCTGCTGCTGCTCTATTTGGTGGTGTTGGAGCTGCTGTAGCTGGCCCGCTAATTACAAAAGATACTGTATATGTTTCTGTAACAGAACCATTTTGAGAAACTACTACAACTGTTGCATCACCAGGAACTGCTGGTGCTTGGTTTATAGTTACACTCGTTGCAGCTGGGTCTGTAGATGTTGCTGAAGTAATTTGTGGTACTACAACTGTCCCAGGTGCTAATTCAACTGTGTAATCTGTTGTTCCAGGACCAAATCCGCTTATTGTAGCTCCATCAACTTGTAAGTCACTTAAAGTTGCATCGGAACCTGCTGCTGTTGGATTTTTCCAGAAATATAAGTTGTCTACATAAATTCCATCCGTAGATCCATTTCCTCCATCAAACTTAAATTGTATTGCAGAAGAAGTGTCTCCAGTAATTCCTGCGATTGGAATATCTACACTAATCCATGTACCTGAACCAGTATTTGTTATTGGATGTGCAATTTCTGGACCAGAACTAATTACAAAAACATTTGGGTTAAATGTTCCATCTATCCAGATATCAACGTGTAAAAATTCCATTGCTGAAATATTTTGAGTACTTCCGAATTGATTTCCTTGGTAGTTAAAGTTTGGATATGCTAGTACTAGGTTTCCTGTTCCTGGGTCAAAAGCAGTATTTGCAGTCCCAAATCCAGCCTGTCCCCAATTTGGGTTGTAGTTTGAACCTGCAACATCTGCATATGCACCACTAAAAATAGAGATTACATCTGCCGCATCTCTAGTTGGTGGATCGGTAGCATTGTCTGTTGGTTGTGCATACGCTATGCATGCAAATAACAAAAATAAATACGTAATTTTTTTCATATTAGTTATTTTTAATTTTGATGTGTTAGTTTTTGATTTATTAATTCCAATGAAAGTATTCAACATCAACTTTCGAGAGAAGTTTTAATTCTTTTTCAATATATATTGATATTTTTAAGAAAAAGCATTTACCACTACAACAAAAAACATACAGTTGTAAAAAAAAATGCAAAACTCAATAGAAACGGTACTTTAAAAGATATTCACTCAACTGTAATACAGCAATTTAAAATATAAAAAATTAGAATGTTGTGGTAATGTTGTAGTATTGTTGTAGTGTGCTTAGCCTTAATATTTACCTTTACAAGTATGTTTTAAAACTTTAACTCCTCTTCTTTATCCCAAAGTCCCCAATATGCACCAACATCACCTTCATCTCCTGTCTTCCATGATTCATCAAATGATGAAAAATAGAATATTTCTACCTCTTCTTCTTTGGCCCACTTTTGGGTATTTATAAAATATTTTATTGCGTTTACATCAGATGGATATGCTCCTTCCAAACTTGTTCCTTTGTTAGGCCATCCTGTTTCTGTGATGATAACTTTTTTCCCGTTACCTGCTCGTTTTGCTCTATTGTACATATCTTTCATATATAATAGAGAATAATCTTGATCGCAACCTTCCCAAAAAGGATAGCAATTGGCTAAGATTATATCACATGCTTCTGTAATTGCAGGGCGTTCAGTAAATTCATAATACGCATCAACGTAACCTACAGGAATTCCTTTGATTTCTTTTTTTGTATCATAAATAAATTTCAACAATTCTTCTTCAGTTAAATCGCCACGATACATAACTTCGTTTCCAACTGCTGCAATATCTACATAGCCACTTTTAGCAAGATTTACTAATCCTTCTATTTCAGCTTCATTTGTCTCAGGATCATTTCCTAACCAAGCGCCTACTAAAGTATTCATACCTAATTCCTTTGCTATTATAGGAATTAACTCATTACCTTCTGTACATGAAAATGATCGTACCCAATCTGTATAAGGTTTAATAATTTCTAGCCTACGCCTTATTTGTGCTTCCGAAAGCGTATCTCCAGGTTTTTGTCCTTCTTCATAAGGGCTAAAACATAGTCCGTGCATTCCTGCATTTAATGTGCGTCTCCATTGCGATTTTAAATCGACTAAAGATTGTCCCTCAAAATCTAAATCTGCTAGTGCAAAAAATTTTTCTTTTCTTAAAGACATTTTCTTTGTTTGTTAAAATTTTAATTGTTCATGCTTATCCCAAAGTCCCCAGTATGCACCAACCTCTCCTTCGTCTCCTACTTTCCATGACTCATCAAATGACGAGAAATAGAATACTTCTACGTTGTCTTTGTTTGCCCAAACTTGGGTGTTAATGAAATATTTTATAGCGTTTATCTCATTAGATTCCGCTCCTTTTAAACTACTTCCTTGACTTGGCCATCCAGTTTCTGTGATGATGACTTTTTTTCCTTGTGCTGCATCAGATGCTTGTCCAAACATTTGCTGCATGTGCGCTAAAGATCCATCTATGTGACAACCTTCCCAATACGGATAGCAGTTACTTAAAATAACATCGCTAATTTCTACAAGTTGCGGATGCACAGAAAACTCGTAATATGCATCTACATATCCAACTTGAACGTTTGGCAATGCTTCTTTTACTCTTCTTATATATTCTAGAAGTTCTTCTAGAGTCAAATCGTTTCTATACAACACTTCATTTCCGACTGCTGCAATGTCTACGACTCCTTCATTTCCTAATTCTATTAAGGCTTCTATTTCCTTTTCATTTTCTTCTTTATCATCTCCTAACCAGGCGCCAACCATCGTTTTCATACCATGTTTTTTGGCGATACGTGGAATGTGTTCATTTCCTTCAATACACGAGAAAGAGCGTATCCATTTTGAGTATGGTTTTAAAATTTTTACTCTTCTTTCTACTTGCTCTACACTTACGATATCACCAGGCTCTTGTCCATCTTCATACATGCTAAAGCAGATACCGTGCATTCCTTTTTTAAGTGTTGCTCTCCAAAGTTTTTTTAACTCCTCAATGGAATATTTTTCAAAATCTATTCCTGAATGTTCGGTAAAGTTAATTCCTCCGTATAAGTGATACTCTTCGTCTCTATATGACATTTTTTAATTTTATTCTGATTGTTTGATTTATAATTCTCCTCTTCGTTTTACGAGCTCTTCTTTTATTTCCATAGCTCTTTCTTCATTTAAGCTGTAATCCCACATTACCCATATAGCAAGTCCTGCTGTAAGTACTGGTAATACAATATCAGTAATTCGCATTCCAATTAATGCTTCTGCTGTTTGTGTTGATGCAGATGAATCGTATCCTAGTAGGCTTAAAATAATTCCTGAGAATACTAATGCTAAACCTTGTCCAACTTTAATCATCCACCAATAGATGGCTCCAAATGTTCCTTCTTTACGCGGCATTCCATTTTCAAGTTCATCTAAATCGCAGACATCTGCAGTCATAGACATCATTAGTGTGAATAAACATCCCATTCCGAATGCCATTAATGGAATTGGTAAGAATAACATGTATGGATTTGTTGGATCGAATCCCCACCATTTTAATATGTATCCTAGCATTGAAATTGCCGTTGCTATGAGAAACGCTTTTCTTTTGCCGTATTTGTTTGCCATCATATTAATGATTGGAATTGCAATAAATGCAGTGTAGGCAGCCGTAACTGCTGGGAATAATGCTACCCACCACTTGGAAGCTCCCCAATCACCATCGAACATATAGAAGTTGATAATAAATACTCCGAATTCTGCAACAATTTGAAATCCATTGAAGACTAAGAACGTTGCTAAACAAAGTTTTACAAAAGGTTTATTTTTCAATACTAGTTTGATTCCATCAAAGATTTTACCCATGCTGTTCCATAGAGCTTTTGGTGTAATTTCTTCTCTACCTTCCATTTTACTTGAATCAATTCCTCTACAAAAAATTGCTGGTAAAATACCTAGAAGAATGATTACAAATCCTGCTATTAATGCTACTATTCGTACACCTTCTGGAATAGAATCAAAAAGTTCTTTATCTGGAATAAGCACATATAGAAAAGGTACTAACATCCATGCTATTTGACCAATTATGTTGGCAAAGCCCATTAACCGCGTACGTTCTTTATAATCGGATGTCATTTCATATCCTAGTGCAATTAATGGTGTTGAAAATATAGTGTTACCAAATATCAATAAGATTGAAAAGATAAGTAAGTACCAAAAGTTGTATGATTCTGGGTCTACATCATGTACTTGCCATAATATGGTAAAGATGATTCCTGACAGAATGGCTCCTAAAAATATATAAGGTCTTCTTCTTCCATATCGTGAACTTGTGTTATCTGATATATATCCCATTACAGGATCTGTGATAGCATCAAATAGACGAGGAATTCCAACAATTAAACCTGCTAATACAGTATTCATTGCAAATCCTTCAGAAGATTTTAAGAAAACTACAAAAACACCTAGAATTCCAGGTATTAAGTTATTAATTAAGTGACCAGCTCCAAAGGCTGCTTTTTGACCAATTGGAACTCTATTTCTAGCTGCTTTTTCTACTGTTGGCATAATGATACGTTAGTTTTAGTTGGTTAGTACGATAGTTTGAATCGCTTGTGGGTTAATTGATATATTTTTTACTGTTTCACCTAAGTGAAGTGAAAAGTATTTTTCAGTTTTACCTTCATTAAATACTACAACTGC
Organism: Kordia sp.; assembly: GCF_050633145.1. Taxonomy (GTDB): domain Bacteria; phylum Bacteroidota; class Bacteroidia; order Flavobacteriales; family Flavobacteriaceae; genus Kordia. The sequence goes on from NZ_JBOEFY010000022.1 coordinate 33,768, forward strand.
AATGCTACCATCAGGGTTTTTTGCTGCTGTGACCATTAAATCTTTGTCTGTGTTTTTTGCATCAATGATTTTTGCCCCTGGGCGAATGTATTTACTGAAATGTGCCATGGTATAATAAATTGGCGTCATGTATACTTCATCTGCATCTGGATCGACAATTACAGGCGCTACACACCAGTTTTTGAACCAGTTTGGTCCTCCTTGTCTGTCTAAGACCATATTCCAGTCTACCCATCCATCAACCCAGTTGTTTAAACAACCAATGATGTCTCGTGCATATCGATTTACAGGTGCGTATTTTGGATGCAGGTGTTTGTCTTTTTCAGATGCCCAATCCCAGCCCCAATCTGTTGCTTCTTTTTTCCAGTACCAAGCGTCATTTTTCCATTCAGGAACTTGTGAATCTACACAACCTTCTGTTTCTATAAGGTATTTGTTTGGCGCTTTGTTATGTCCGTATTGCAATGCTTCAGGGAAGAAGTCATAGGTACTTTCATACCAGTGAATTGCTATTCCGTCATAGTATTTTGAGGAAGCTTCATCTTTGTACATTTCATCTACCCATTCTTTTATACCTGCACGGTTTTGATCGTATCCTAAGATTTTTACATCTCCTTTTCCATCAGCTTCTAGTTTAGGTCCTAAATGGTTTTGCACTAAATCTGTCATTTCTTTTGGCGAAAAGTGCATACTTTCCCAGTTATTACCGTTTCCGTGTGGCTCATTTACAACCGTGATTCCCCAAATATCAATTCCTTCAGCTTTGTAAGCATCTAAGTATTTTGAGAAAAATAATGAATAGACATCATTGTATTTAGGCAATAGTTTTCCACCAACCCATTCTTTGTTGTCTTTCATCCATGGCGGTGCAGTCCAAGGTGAAGCAATGATTTTGAATCCGTCTTCAGAGGCTTTCATTGCATCTTTGATCATTGGAATTAAGTCATCTTTATCTTCTTTAATAGAAAAGTTTTCTAAGGTCATATCGTCTGCAACAGGTGCATACGTATAGTTACTTAGTGAAAAATCACAAGAACTTATGTGTGTTCGTGTGAGTGAGTAGCGTGCTCCCTCATTCCCGAAGTATGCTTCAATAATTTTAGCTCTGTTTTCTTTTCCTAGTTTATTCAATAAATATGCTGATGATTCAGTAAATGAACCGCCAAATCCAGTGATTGTTTGGTATTTTTTTTCAGGAGTAAGTACTATCGAAGTCGTTTTCGTTAGTGTATCTTTTGGTGTGTTGAATTCAGTAAGTTTCGTTAGTTTGTTTCCACTTTCAGAAGTTTCAAACACGGTTGCTTCAAGCTTTGATTCTGCTTTTTTTTCTTTTACTTTGCACGCTGAAATCATAATGAGTAGCATTAAAAGGCTATATATGTATTGTTTTTTCATGGTTAGTGATTTACAGTTACTTTTTTTACTGGTGGCACTTGCACTTCTAATAATAATGCATCCTTATTACCATTGTATGTTTTAGTAATTGATTTTCCGTCTCTTGTTAGGTTTTTAAAGGTTCCTTCATCAACCATATTCCATAGCGCGTATTTAGCTTTTCCATCTACCGTAAATAGACCAAAATGATTTTCAGATCCTTGTTCATTGTGCGCATCTTTCCATGGCTCATTGAATGCTTCAAAATAAAAGCATGATATATTGTTGGCATTTGTCCATTCTCGCATTAGCTTGTAATACATAGCTTGCTTGTACTCATCTGTTGCTCTTGAACCTGTAGGTCCATAATGACCATTAGAGATACTAGCCCAACCCGTTTCTCCTATGTGAATAGGCTTGTCTGCATCTAAACTTTTTACATAAGTGGCAACAGTATTGTATTGTTTCTTAGCAAACTCGATAGATCGAGTCATAGCTTTTTCAATTTTTTCATTATCTGTTAAGCTCTCCTCTGCTTCTGGCACATGCCAAAATTCAGGGTTGTAATGTGAGTTATGGTACGGATATGTATGCATGGAAACATAATCGACTGCCTTGATAATTTTTTCTAAGTCTTCTGTTCTATAACTAGGATCTCCTCCGCCCCATGAGGCAAAATCATCAGAACAAGTGATCCATAAATCTTTTGAAAGTTTTCCAGACTTTTTCAAGTCTTGCAAATGATTTACCCATTTTAAGATGACATTGGGTTGCACATAGTAACTTGTAGCCCATCGTATCATGGCTTCATTTCCAACTGCTAGTATTTTTACAATATCTTTATATTGATTCGCCAATGCGACAGCTCTTTCAATTTCACCTTCGTTTTGCTCACTTTCCTGATTGTGATCGGGAGCTTGGCCTGTCCAAGCATATTTACAATCAATCCAAGCGCCTAACATTACATACATCTCAAATTTTGCGTTTTCGTTTTTCAGTTCCCTGATCGCTTTTAAAATGTTAGTAGCTTGTGGTAATTGTACATTGTATGTACGTAAAACTCGGATGCCCATCGCATGGAGAATCTTCATATCATCTTTAATCTCTGCTATGGTAGGCTGTGTATCGCGTGTTTTGGTGCGATAACCTCCATAAGAAATTGCTTGATAGTTTTTATTTCCTAATATATCTTTAGCTGTCAATTGTTTTTGTGTTGTTTGTTTTGACGTCGTTTTTTTCTTTTCCGCTTTATCACAAGACACGATTAATAGCGTTACCAATATGAATTTAGATATGTGCTTTAATGTTCTCATGAGTGTCAAATGTTTTTATTTTAAATGGTCTTTTTTGATATGTACGTTTATTTGTGCTACACCGCCTGCACGGTCAAATACTTTTTGACTTGTTGCTGCATCTAAGCTCAAACTGTTGAATGATTGTACATTTCCGTCTGAAAAATGTACTGTTAATGAGTTTTCTTCAGCAACCGTGTATGTAATTGGTACTTGGCAATAGGTAAAACAAAGCGATCCTTTTGCTACAGAAAGTTGTTTTGTTTCTGCATCAACATTTACATAGTTGAATGTTCTATCTTTTAATAAAAATTCATTTTTACGTAACATACACGGATCAAAGTATAGTTTACCATTCGTTACAAATACACCTAGTTCTCCGAAGCGACTTAAAATATCTTCTTTTACTTGTCCTGTCATTCCAGGTTGTTGCGCTCCTTTTCCTGCTGGCGTATGCGAATACGGGTCTGTTGGAAATGCGCCATATAATGATGGTGATTTGTGCACTCCAATTCCTTCATTAATTTCGTAATAGTGTTCTAACAATCTACCTACTACTTCATCACTTTCTTTATCTTTAATTGCTTTTAAACAGCATTCTTGTACTGCTAATTGTAGCTTTGACACCATGTGCCAATAGATAGAACCTAAACCTTCATATCCGTAGAATGTTCCTGAACGACCTGTAAAAGCTTTGTGATTAAAGATTTCTTCAAAGATTTCTAATACATAAGAAGTGTCTTCTTGTACAAGTTCTTGATAAGGTGTGTCACTTAAGTTTTCTAGTGCTTCACTTAAATCACCTGCATTTTTAAAGTTTCCATTAAAATGGAATTCACCATTTATATCGCGTGTTAGAATACTTCCGTTGTTATCATTTAATAATTTATTTAAGAGTGCTGATTTTACAACAGCTTCTTTTGGAATTGTATTACGCTTTATGAATCCTTTTAACTCTTTGTTTGGATAGAGTAAATAACTGTATTGATCTGGTCTAAATAGTTTGCTCGCTTTGAGTCCATCTAGTACTGCCAACGCTTCCGCAGATGAAATATATCCTGAACTTAATACCGCAACTTGACCTTCTAGCATTTCATTTAAATATGAAATAGAGATGCTATTGTCACCGTTCACAGTCATTAAATTATATGCGTGATATAGATTGTCTGAACGCTTATTTGCTTCTATAGAATGTTCTAAATATTTAAGACTTATTGATACAAAATCTTTAAGTTCTTCGATTGATATATTTGTTTTCCTTCCTGAGAAAGCATGCGTATAAATTTGATTTCTATAATCGCTTCCCGCAGTTCCTAAACCGTCTAAAACATACTTACGTTCTTTATCATTAATTTTCCCTAATAGTACATCTTGATGTGCTTTGAACGTATTTGTAACTGCATGGAAAAATTCTGCTAATTCTTTTGATATTTCAATAGATTCAGTAGTTGTTTCAGAAAAGACTCCGTTGAAAAACTTAAGGAAGCGTCTTAAATAGTATAAGGTTACCATAGATACGCCGTTACCAACAAGCGCATTATTAGCATCATTCCACTCTGGACGTTGTGTGTTCATCCAAATTCCTCCTTCAGGAATAAAATTGGATAGTTTAGCAAGTGTTGTTGCTAGTATTTTTTCAATGAAGTTTACTTTGACAATGAATCTGTTTTCATCTCGCAGTAAAGCACCATCGGCACCTAATTCGTCTCGTTGTTCACGAATTTTATGATCTAATGGTTCATCAAATTCAATTGTATCTTTAGGATTGTTTAATAAATCCTGATATTCTTTTATTTTGTAGGGCACATTTGCATACACAAACAAGTCTTTTGCAAAGAAACTTTCCAGTTTACCTGGTTTGTGATTTTCTATGATTTCTAAGAACTTTTGTAAGTATATGATTTGGTGATCGCCCCAATATCCAATATACGACCAAGGATCGTCTGGTTCATTTACTTCCCAATCAAATCCATCTTTGGTTACACGATACGGATTGTATCCGTCGAAAGTAGTTGCGTTTAAGAATTTATGAATCATACTTTCAATAAATTCTGGATATGAAAGTGCTAACGCTTCCCAGTTTTGGAAAATATCGCGCCAGTTTCCTTCATAATCTAGTATTTTAGAGCCATCTACTTCACTTCGTGTATTGATAGAGAATTTGTTCCAAGGACGACTTGGATCTCCATGACGACGACTGAATTTTAATGGCATATATTCTAAACATAAACGTCTAAAGTTTTTGTCTGAACTTGCATAAGCAACCTTTTGTATGTCTGCTAATGAGAATTTTTCTGGCAATGTTGCAATAATATCTTCGGAAGTTCTGGCAACTTTTTTGTTTGCTTTCGCTAGATAGTTTTTAAAGTCCCACTTCTCTATTTGATAGTTGTTGTCAAAAATTCCACCACGCATTATGTTAAAAAGCGTGTTTGAAAAATGACGTGTATCTCTAAATTTGTCTGCTGTTAATTGCATTCCGTCAGAAGCAGCATTCAATTGAATTAGCTTTTTTGTTCCTTCATTAATACTATCTTGAACTCTTTCTACTAAGTTTAGTTCATTTTTAATACGATAGGACAATTTTGCAATTTCACTATGATCTAAATTTAGATTTGCAATTGTCATCCATTCTTTATTTTCAGATGCTTCCAAATGCACTTCTGTATTGATAAAGTATGCACCTTTTTCTGCTTTTACATCTATTTCTTGTTGAATTGGATGGCGTTTACGGTATGCTTTTAATTGTAATGACGACAATAAGTATTGAGCATTTTCTGTTCCTAATGACCAAACAATGTTTGCTTTTAAAGCTTCACTTGGTTCTGCTTTATCTACGATAATTGCGCTTAGTGCAAAAAGACCTAAACCTGTGCTTTCTTCAAGTTCTGTACGTTTGTATGCATCCACCAAATTACTACTGGCATTCTGTATATCAGAACCTACGCCATATGGTAATATGTTTTGAATTCCATCTAAAACGTTTATATCTACAGCTTCTTGTGAATTATTGATAAGGTTTGATTTTTTTACAAATCCGAACTCATCACTAGAATTCCATTGGTAACGAAATGTAAGTTCTAAATCGTGATTGATTTCTTCGAACATTACTTTGTTTCCGTAATTGTTTTTATATAGATTACGCGTTATATGGTACATTCCTTCAAATCGTTCTGAGAAAGGTTCCCACAAGCTATTTTTACTATTTTTCGTTACTTGAAAAATAGATTTGCTTCCAGTTATTTCGGCAGATTCCGTGATTTTGTCATCTGTATAATATGGAAATAATGAAAACTCTGAGTTTTTACGTCCTGCGGTTAATCCACCATTACTAGATATAAACATCCAATGGTTAGAATCACTTACGATACTCATAAAAAATGGTCTAATGGTATCGCTATTGGATATTTTGTAAAAGCGCTCGTTATCTATTTGTACTGTTTCTATTTGAGACATATTTGATAGAATATCTTGATCTAAGTTTGCTTCTTTAATCATTATTGGTCGTTATTATTACTTCCAGGGAAGTAGGGGAATTTTTAATGTATTTTGTTCAAAAAATAATTTATTGATATACGCGAACGTAGTCAACTAACATTGTTTGAGGAAAAACAGTATTCGCATTTGGAGCGCCTGCAAATGAGCCTCCAACGGCAAGATTCATAATTATGAAAAAGTCATGATCGTATACCCATTCTCCAGTAACATCTGCTGGAGTGATTTGATTGTATAGTACATCGTCTACGTAAAAATTAACGTATCCTTCTCCCCATTCAATACCAAATACATGAAAATCAGTATCAAATCGATCGTTTGACAATTCGTAACTTTTTGTGATAGGATTTCCTCCTGAATATCCAGGACCATGAAGGCTTCCATGAACAATTGTAGGTTCTTGACCACGATATTCCATAATGTCAATTTCTCCACATTGTGGCCAACCAACAGTATCAATATTGTTTCCTAACAACCAGAAAGCAGGCCAAATTCCTTGTCCCCAAGGTAATTTTATACGTGCTTCAAATCGTCCGTATTTTCGTGAATACAGTCCTTTAGTGTTAATTCTAGCAGATGTATACCCAGAACCTTCAAAATCTTCTTTAATGGCAGTTATTTTGAGCATTCCATTTTCTACTACAACATTCTCTGGTCTATCCGTATAATATTGTGATTCATTGTTTCCCCAGCCATTGTCTCCGGTTCCGATATCGTATCCCCAAATAGCTGGATTTGGCGCACCATCTACATCAAAATTGTCTTCTAAAACAATATTGGTAAGTGTTATCACTTCTTGCGTGTCATCAGTATCACAACTTGTAGTTAAAGTGAAAGCAAGAATGCACAATATACTATAGACGTTGTTTGAATTTATATTTAAAATTTTATTCATCTGTTTGTCTTTATTACTTTTTATCTGTCAGATGGAACATCCATATAATCATTTTGTATCTGATTAGATTTTAATTATAGGATGTTTCATCGTTATAAATTTTTATATTAATTTTCAGAATAGAAATAGATATTATCTAAAGAGATATTTGCAATTGTTGCATCTGAAACAAAAATCATAGCTCCAAGAGCATCTTTACTAGTAAGTCCGCTGAAGCTAGATAAAGGAATATCAAATCCAGTCCAATCATTGCTTAGCAATTCGCTTCCTGAAATAGTGAAAGTTCCTGCTAATTGGCTTCCTTGTGTGAAGTTGTTGAATATCTCAATTCTGAAGAAATCTGAAGCTTCTACAGTTTCATTAGGTCTAATGTCTATGTGTAAGTGTGTCATGTCTGTAGCGTCAATAGGTTGTACACCACTTCCATCTCTACCGTAGAATTCGATTGCTACGAAATTGAGCAAGGTATAATCTATAATATTATTACCACCTTCGTCAATAGCGCCTCCAAGAGTGGTTTGAAAACCATCTAAGTAGAAACCATTGTAATTATCTACTGGTACATTGGCAAATACATCACTAAAAATAGAAATGACATCAATATTTGTAGATGAGATTGTTAATGATCCTGCGGCTTCCACTCCAGCCAAAGTAGCTGTAATTACTGCAGTATTGTCTACCATACCTGTTTCTGGATCAATTTCTCCTGGACCTTCAACTGTTACTACACCAGTATCAGTTACTGAAGCTACAAAAGGATTAGATGTTGCAAAATCAAAGTATGCTGGTGTTGCAGAAACAGTAACATCTTGACCATTTGCAAGATTGAATGTTTGTGATAAATTCATTAATGTTACAGACGTATCAATATTTGCTTGTCCAGTTTGGTCTTGTCCACCAAGTATTGCTGGTCTTGGTTGTCCTAGTGTACCTAAGTTTTCAAAACGTATTTCATCTATCCAGAAAGTAAACCCTGCACCGTTAGTGCTTTGTGTTCCTGCAGAAAAAATGAACATTCCTTTTTCCTGTACCAATTTTGATGGATCTGGAATTGGAATAACATACTTTTTCCAATCTGTTGAAAGTTGCGTATCTGTTAGTGCTACTGCATATTTATTATCTATAAAGTCAGTTCCGAAACCAAAAAGACCAACAGTTGCTGTTGTTGAGCCTTTTGCCCAAAAAGTTAAAGCGTCATAACCTGTTAAATCTCTTCCTTCTCCACGGTCTTTAAAGATTCCTCCTATAAAACCACCTTCTGGATCGTTAGGTGCTGGTACATCAATTCGTATCGATGTTGACCCTTCATACGCTTCATTAGTATCGGTACCAAAACCACTTGTATTGGCACCTCCAGCTGGATCAAAGGATATAAAAAATGCATCCGTAAGTCCTACTGGTGTATCAGTAAATATTTCTGCTGTATTAGGAAAGGTAGCTAAATCTATATCATCAGAAAAGCCTCTTTCACAACTTATCAACACAGCAAATAACAATCCTAAAACAGGAAAGAAAATGGAGTATTTTAAATTTATTTTTTTCATAATCATAGTTTTTTATTTACCAATATTAATGTGTATGTACGTTCTTATTTCCCATTCTCTACCATTTGGAAATCCTACAGGACTAACAATTGGCGAGTTTGCAAATTCTGCTGCTTGATTTGGTGAGTAGCGTGGAGAATTTGCGTCCATAGAACGCCATGTTCCTCTAATTCCTATTTGTGTACTTGGTAATATAAACCAGTCTGGTTTTCCTAAGGTAGTAGACACATCAAGCATTAATTGCACAGGATATGTTAAGTTGAAATCACGATGATAATCAAATGGTCCCCAATCATTAAGTTTAACTTGAGATGTAACCTTAAAATTCTTGTATAGCATTCTTATATCTCCTCCAAAGCGATCAATAGTTCTTTGAGAATCACCATTTGCTTGACCATTTCCGTAGTAGAAATTACCTATAATTCCAATATCTGGACTCAATTTTGAAACAATACGTGTATGCGCTTCCCATAAATCTTCAGCTGGTGCTGATTCGCCAAAGGCAAAAAATGAACGATTTGCTAGGAAACCAATGTGTGCATCTTGTGTTGTTGGTAAACGTTTGTATACAAATCCTGCACTTACGGCAAGTTTCGCATCTTCTGCTCTATCATTGTCCCACTCGTACATCCATGAACCTGGAGTAGGATCGAATGTTACTAACATTTCATAACCATAAGTTTCTCTATTTCCTCCTCTTACAGCAAATGGATCGTCAATTACATTTCTTAATCGTCCAGGTGCAAATACTCCATTTGGCATAGGATCTACCAATGGTTTTTGGTATAAGAAGTTAGGAGCTATTTGTAAGTTTCCTAGTAAATAAGTAAATCCAGAAAGGAAATTAGTCATGTTACCACTTCCAGAATCTTTAAGTCTCCAACCAGTAAATGTTCTGGTTTGATCTACTCCTCCATTGGCTACTAAGCCCATGTAAGAACCTTGCGCATACCAATTGAATTTACCTCCTTGATATTCTATTTTAGCTTTAGCTCCCCAAGTGTCGCTACTTTGTACTTTATCGACTAAAATTAGGTCTCTTCTTTCTTCATATACTTGGAAAGAACTACCTTTTAATGGGTTACCTCCCCAAATTCCTCCGACTGTTATACCAAATTTTCCAAAATCTTTTTCTACAACTAACGTTGCTCTTTCTGTTGGCCAAGCTGGAATAATACCACTTCGTAGTTGATTTGCATCTAATACACGTCTACCATTTTCGTCAAATTCAAGATCTGTATTAAAGTCTCTGTGATATACTCCTGTTAGTCCCCAGCCTTTAATGTTTTTAGAATATTTAAAAAGCATTGTAGGGTTTGCTCCCCACCATAATTGTGGTCCAAATGCTGCCTTAAGACCTTCTAAGTCTCCTTTAGCATCAAACTCTACTCCTAAAATTTCTCCATTATATATATCTAAGTTAGGTCCGTAATTGGCTTCTGGATAAAGGTTAAAAAAGTCACCTTCATATGCCCAATGGTAATGTCCAGTACGATAGAAACCTCTTAAATCGAATTTTTTATGATTCCATTCAAACTCAGCTTGATAGACACGTAATCTATTAAAGTCTGCTATTTCCACATCTATATCATTTCCGCCATCAACTCCGGCTACCGTAATTGGTCTTCCAACATTTTCATAGAAAATTTCATCAATAGGGTTTTCTGCAACATTTCCTAGAACATTAAATTTCACCTCTGCTCTCATTCCTGGTGCAGGATTACCTTCAACTCCTATGTAGTAAGATTGCATATGATCAAACCCTAATTGGTTTGGAAATACATTAGCGTTAGGATCTTCTGTATCTGGTGTTGTAATAAGACTTCCGCCAGTATTGAATGTTGTAAATTCTGCGCGTAATTGACTTATACGTATTTTTTCATTTCCTCCAATAGCAGCTTTATCGCCTCTAGCTCTTAAGACTGCATCCATTAGATTTATATTTTTGAAATAATTGTCTACAAAATCGGCATCAACACCTTCCGCGTACGGATTTAAATTGTGTGCTTCCTTTAGTGCGTAATATGCAGCTCTTGGGTATAGTGTGTATAATCCTCTTGAATTGGTTGGTCCTTTGGCACAAATACCAAACCACTCTTCGTTCATATTGTTTGCTCCTGGAAATGCTTCGTCAATCTTATAACCTCCAGCATTCCAAGTAGATTCTGTTTGATGTGTATCGGCATCTTTTCTGTCATCAAAGCCAGCTTTCCACCAACCATCACTAAACTGAAATGTAAAACCTCCAATAGAGTTTTTCGCTCCTCCTACTCCAGCAGCATTATCATATATTTCTTTCCAGTTTTTAACCATGTAATGCGCTTGCATTTTTTGGTCTTCTGCGTTCTCAATTGCATTATATGCATCTGAACCAAACTCAGTAAACATGATTGGCTTACCAAATTCTTTTTTAACACGTGTAAAAGCATCTCCAAAAGATTCACCTCTATACATATTTGTTCCGTAAATGTCTACATCTTTACATTCCTCAGCAATGATGCTCATAAATAGTAAATCACCATTACATATTGCTACTGGATGATTAGGATCTATTTCTTTCATTGCTTTCGCCGCTTCATTCATCAACCTATACATAGGTCTACCTCTTAATTCTCCAACGGCATCAATTTTTTCTTGTCCATCAGGGAAATCTTCAGTTTCTGCTCCTTGCCAAAACAAACCATAGTTGTTTTCATTACCTATAAGGTACATTATGATACCTGGTGTGTTCTTGTAATCAGTTACCATTTTTTTGATTTCTCCTAACAGTAATTCTTGTGTGCGAGGATCTTTATAATCTGTAATCGGAGTCCATACACCATCTATAGTTAAACCATATCTACCAAATGAATCATTTAGCATGGTGTAAACACCATAGTTTTCATATATGTATTTAACCCATTTAGCAGGAACACCTGTATATTGACGAATTACATTGACATTCATGTTCTGTAAAAGAGACATTTCAGCATCTAATCCGGCTTTAATAATATCATCAGATTTTTTGTAGAATTCGGCGTTGATAACATTTGTTCCAATTGGCACATAATCCCAATTCATCCCATTAATCATAAATGGCTTGCCATCTACAATTAATTTTGATCCTTCATCGTTATTTTCAACATATACCTTTTTTTCTTGTGAAAGAACTGATGAAACTATGAAGAAGAATACTAGTATTACGATATTTTTTTTCATCTGTTTATATTTATTGTTTTTTATCTGTCAGATAGTATATTCATTGCCCTATGTGACTCATTGTTATAAAAGAATCATAATCCCTTTTACTAAAATATTTTATTGAGACACACCCAAATTAATTGTGAGTACTAGAAATTTGGGTGTGATTTTGTTTTATTCTCTAACTAGTTTGAAAGACCAGTAACCTGTTGTTCCAAAAGCTATATCTATTTCTAATGTATTACCATCACTTGATAAGTCTGCCAAGTACGTAATTGAACTTGGAGCATCTCCAGGTGCGGCTAATTCACCAGCATTGTTCACTTTTGCTAATCCTAAGAATCCTCCTGTTCCATCTATTGTTATGGTTCCTGCACCTGCATCGTACGTATAGGTAGCAGCAGCTGTTCCGTCATGCGGGAAAACTGGTGTAGCACAACCTTCAGGGTCATTACCTTGCCAAGCTTCTACCCAAGTATCAGCTCCTAATACATTTTGGAATGTTCCGTCTGCATTGAATACATACGTATCGTCAAATAAACATGCTCTAGTTGTTACATCATCTGATGAACTAGCCCACCATGATACATCGTCTAATGCTGGTCCAACACCTAAGGCTCCAGCTTCAGGAGCTAGTTTCCATGCTCCTTGAATACCAGTTGGAACTACATCTTTTACTAATTTGAACGACCAGTAACCTGTGGTACCAAAAGCTATATCTAATTCTAGTGTGTTTCCATCGGCAGATAATTCAGCTAAATATGTAATTGAACTTGGAGCATCACCAGGCGCTGCTAATTCGCCAGCATTGTTCACTTTTGCTAATCCTAAGAATGCTCCAGTACCGTCAATTGTTAAAGTTCCTGCGCTTGCATTATAATCGTATGTTGCTGAAGCTGTTCCATCGTGTGGGAAAACTGGCGCAGCACAACCTTCTGGGTCATTTCCTTGCCAAGCTTCTACCCAAGTGTCAGCTCCTAAAACGTTTTGGAATGTTCCATCAGCGTTGAATACATATTCATCATCAAATAAACATGCTCTAGTTGTTACATCATCTGATGAACTAGACCACCATGATACGTCGTTTAATGCTGGTCCAACACCTAACGCTCCTGATTCTGGCGCTAATCTCCAAGTACCTTCTAATGCAGAAGGAGCTGGTGGTGCGTCTTTTACTAATTTAAATGACCAGAAACCTGTTGTTCCAAAAGCTATATCTAATTCTAATGTATTTGCGTCTACAAGTGTTGCTATGTATGTAATTGAAGTTGGAGCGTCACCTGGCGAAGCTAATTCACCATCGTTATTCACTTTTGCTAAACCTAAAAATGCTCCAGTACCGTCAATTGTTAAAGTTCCTGCACCTGAATTGTATGCATATGTAGCAGCAGCTGTTCCATCATGAGGGAAAACTGGTGTCCCACAAGCTTCCGGATCTGTTCCTTGCCAAGCTTCTACCCAAGTATCAGCTCCTAATACATTTTGGAATGTTCCATCAGCATTGAATACATATTCATCATCAAATAAGCAAGCTCTAGTTGCAACATCATCTAATGAGCTAGACCACCAAGACACATCGTCTAAAGCTGGCCCAACACCTAATGCTCCAGCTTCAGGAGCTAATCTCCATGTTCCTACTAAAGGATTGTCACTTGGAGCTGGTTCATCTGGAACGATAACTACAGTATATTCTTTTGTTATGCTAACATCGTCTCTACCTGGTAAAGATGCAGTAACCATAATTGTATACGTTGCGGTTTCTTCAGGATAGGTATATATTACCATTGGTCCACTTGTTTCAAATACATCTGAACCATCAGTAGCTGCACCAAAGTCAACAGTATATACTATTCTACCATCTGGTGGAACTGTAGAAGGCAAAACTCCTACTTCATTTCCTTCAGCATTTAATGCTGCTGTTACAAAATCTAAACCTGCAATGATATTTAAATCATCATCTTGGTTACAAGAAACCGTAATACCTAAAACAAGTACTAACAGCATCATTAATCCGCTTTTTAATATTTTCATTTCTCTATATTTAGTGTTTAACATCTTTTTTTTTAATATCCTGGGTTTTGTCCCCAACGCTCTTGCGCATTAGCTAATTGTAATTCTATAAGTGGAATTGGGAAAACTTCATTTTTGTTTACTTGAAAACCTTCTATTGTAGAGGCTGCTTTGTTTGTTCTAACAAGATCGTAGAAACGATGTCCTTCTCCTGCTAACTCTTTACGTCTTTCTGTGTAGATTACTTCTAATATGTCTCCTTCAGCCGCAGTATAATCATGACTATTGTCACCATAAGCTCTTGCTCTTACTTGGTTTAAATAATTTTCAGCATTTGGACCTCCACTTTCAGCCTCAGCCTCAGCTGCCATTAATAATACATCTGCATAACGTATAGAACGGTAGTTTTGCGCATAGTTTAATGGATCTGAAGAAAGGTTTCTATTCCCTTTTCTAGGCATATATTTTAAATTGAAAAGTCCGGTGTCGTCACGTCCTTGTGAGTAGCTGTCTTGTGCATCTCTTAAATCGTAAAAAGTTACATCTCTTCTTGCATCTCCGTCTTCGAATAAGTCATATAATTCTTGTGAAGGCAAGCAGAATCCCCAACCAGCTTCATAATCTGGATTGTCGTAAGGCGATCTTGGTCCGCAAAATTTAGGGAAGTATGTTCCTTGGCTACATGTTATACATGACCAACTTGCGCCTTCTACACCTGTGTATTGAATTTCAAATACAGATTCTGTACCATTTTCTCCTACGTTGTCAAAAAGTACTGAGTAATCACTTCCTGTAGTTAGGCTGTATTGATTACCAGAAATAACTTGATTTAATACGCTAGATGCATCTCCAAATTTTGATTGGTCATACGTACCATGATATAAGTACACTTTTCCTAATAATGCTTGCGCAGCTCCTTTTGTTACTTTATATGGTAAGTCTTGTGTTACTGGTAAGTTTAGGATTGCTTCCTTTAAATCTTCTTCTATTACTTGATACGCTGTAGCAATGTCAGCAATTCTAGTCATGCCAAATTCATCTTCAGCAATGACGCGTGCATCCATGATTCTTAAAACTCCGTTACGTTCTTCTGTCTTTAAAGGAATGTTTCCAAAGTTTTTAACTAATTCAAACGTAAAGTATGCTCTTAAGAAGTATGCTTCTGCAACTACTTGATCGCGTCCAGCAAAGTCTGTTTTATCTTTGAACTCTAATAGATAGTTAGCTCTGTTTAAACCTGCATACATTAAGCCCCAAATATCTCTTAATTGATTTTCATCAGAAGGAGTTTGCGACATAAGGTTTATGTTTTGTAACGTAGGCTGATCAAAATTAAATGAATCGCCACCAGCTGCATAATCATCTGAAGCTACAATACCTGTCAAAACATTCCAAAATGTTGCTTGTAATAAGTCATAAGCACCAATTAAAGCGCTATTGTATTCTTCTGCAGAGTTGAAAAAGTTATCTGCATTTGAACCTGCTGGTTCAACTTCTACAAAATCATCACTACATCCCGTAAAATGGAAACAAGTAATGGTTAATAAAATTAATACTATTTTTTTCATCTGTTGGTTATTTTTTAGGTCAGATGGAATTTGCCAATTATCATTTAGAGTAGCCTCTAAACTTGTCATGGCTAATTTCATGACGATTAAAAGTTTAAATTAATTCCTAATAAGTATGATGATGCTACTGGATAAAAACCTTTATCGATTCCTCCTCCTAAAGGAGCACCTGTATTTGCTGAAGGATCGTAACCCAAATAATCAGTAATAGTTAATAAGTTATTTCCTGAAACATATATTCTAAGTTTATCGATTCCGAAACTAGAATTGAAGCCATCGCCAAATGTGTATCCTACTTGTACATTTTGTAATCGTAAGAATGAAGCATCTTCTACAAAAAAGTCTGAAAAGACGTCTGTATTTACTGAAGCTCCAGAGCTTGCTCTTGGTACAAAGTTACTTGTCCCAGATCCTTGCCAACGCTCTAACATATAGACTCCTCTGTTAGCATATAAATCTTTACGCTCATAATCTCTCACCATATCATTACCGATAGATGCAAAGGCATTGGCACTAAAATCTATGTTTTTATAGGTAAAACCAATATTTAATCCCATCGTAATGTTTGGTATCGGATCACCAATATTTGTTCTATCTTCTGGTGTTATTTCGCCATCTCCGTTGGTATCTACAAATCTTAAATCTCCAGGAACAATATCACCTACAGTACTGTACGTACCAGAAGGAGCTGTTGCGTTTAAAGCATCAATTTCAGCTTGGGTTTGATATAAACCATTTGTTTGATATCCGTAGTAATGTCCTAATGGTAATCCAGGTATCATACGTGTAACATCTGTGATTCCTAATCCTACTCCAAAATCTCCGCCTACAGGAGGAATCCTTCCATTTAAAGATACAACTTCATTTTCTATTGTTGTAAAATTAAAGCCGATGTTAAATTTAAAATCATCAGAAATGTTGTCATTGTAATTTATTACAAATTCAAAACCTTTGTTTTCAACCGTACCTGCATTCACAATTGGAGAGGCAGATCCTGGTGCTGTAGTACCAAGAACCGCAGAAGCTTGTGGTCTTATTAATAAATCTTTTGTTTGTTTACGATATATATCTGCTGATAAGCTTAATTTACTATCTAGTAATCGTACATCAACACCAATATTTGCAGTTTCTTGCTCTTCCCATTTTAGATTTGGGTTTCCTAATTCTCCTGGCGCACTACCAAAAACTAATCCGCTGATATCTGTAATATTTCCTGGATCAATAGTAGCCTGTCCGTTTAATCTTGTAATGTATGCGAAACTTGGAATTTTGTCGTTACCAATAATACCGTAACTTCCTCTTAATTTTAAGCTGTTTAACCAAGTAACCTCTTCTAAAAATGATTCTTCAGTAACATTCCATCCAATAGAACCTGATGGGAAGTACCCAACATTGTTATCATCTACAGAAGAGAATTGAGAAGATACATCTCTACGTAGTACTAGAGATAATAGGTATTTTTCTTTGTAATTGTATTGTAGTCTTGTAAAAAGTGAAGATAAACGTACATCGAACCATTCTGCACCATTTTCGACTGCTGCATCGTTGAAACGTGGTTCTACAACCATTCCTATGTCGTTAATAGATTGACCTTCTTGGTTTGTTCCTGTTTCTGTTGCTCCAGTAAAACCATAAAAGAATCCTTTGTTTCTATATAATGATGTTCCTAAAAGTACTGTAAGATTGTGTGTGTCATTAAAAGTGTTGTCGTATGAAATGTAATTATCCCAAGTAAAATCATCATAATCAGCTCCAAAATCAACAATAAAATTACTAATATTATCATCATTTATATCACCAAAATTGGCAGCTTTACCATTTCCATAAAATACTTCTGGTCTAAAAACGTCATCACGCACATTGGCATGATTGATTTGAAATTTAGAACTTGCTTTAAAGTTCTTTAAAAACGTATAATCTAACCCTATTACAGCACTAAATTTAGATACTCTACTAGTATTAAAGGTATTTTCTATCTGTGCTACTGGATTAATAATTTCAATTTGAGAAATATCATTTGCAAGTGCAAAAGCGCCATTTTCATCTCTTACAGACATTGTTGGATTTATATTTACCGCATTATACAATACTGCTCCAATTCCGCCTTCTTGAAGGTTTTGTTTTTCTGATATTGTATGCAATCCGTTTGCTGTAAGTTTTAAATTATCTAAAATATCATATTGATAATTTATTCTAGCAGTTAATCGTTCGAAGTTATTTTTACTACCACCAACAATACCGTCTTGATTTAGATATGAAATACCAAATCCGTAAGCAGATTTTTCAGTACCTCCACTACCACTAAAGTTGACATTGCTAATGCTTGCATTTTCAAAAACTTCGTCTTGCCAATCTGTTCCTTGGCTAGGATATACAAAAAACTCTGTATTATCTGCTGCATCATTTACATAAATAGCAAAATCTCTTGCAGTAAGTAAATCTATTTTACTACTTGTAGTTTGAAAACCAGTATATGTATCAAATTGGAATTTTAATTCTGTATTTGCTTTTCCAGATTTTGTTGTTATTAAGATAACTCCATTTGCCGCCTGAACTCCATAAATACCGGCAGTAGCATCTTTTAATACATTTATAGTTTTAATATCGTTTGGATTTATAACTGATAAATCTGTTATTCTATTTCCATCTACTAATATTAAAGGAGCGTTATCACCGTTTGTAGTAATACCACGTATTCTAATATTAGATCCACTACCAGGTGAACCTGAATTGGAAGTTACATTTACACCGGCAACTTGACCTTGCAGTGCTTGCTCTACCCTAACTGGATTTAGTTTTTCAATTGCTTTTGCATCAATAATGCTTACAGCACCTGTAACTTCTTTCTTTTTTTGAGTTCCATACCCAATTACAACAACAGATTCTAATGACTCTGAATCTTCCTTCATTGTAATGGTTAGTTCATTGTTTGAAGTAACTACAACCTCTTGAGGTGTATATCCAATAGAAGTAAATACTAGTGTACTTCCTGTAGGTACATTTTTTAAAGAAAATAATCCATCAAAGTCTGTAGCTGTTCCTTGATTGGTACCTTTTATTAGTACGTTTACGCCTGGGAGCGGCATGTTGGTTCCTTCCTCCAGCACTTTTCCTTTAATTTCAAAGTTTTGCCCGTAGCTCCAAATTGAGGAGAGCATAAGTGCAAGGATGATTAAATAGCGGTTCATATAGTTGATTTTTTGTTGAACACAATGTATTCACTATTGTTAACGAATCCTTAAAAAACACCTATACAAAAAACATACATGTTATTTTTTTTACACTTCTATTGCATAATTAGCAGCTTAAGCCCTTTAACTGTACGTTATTCGTAACTGTGAAAAATTTAAAAAAAAAGAGCTACTGAAGCCTAAAATAAGGCACTACAACGTTGTTGTTGTGGTAATGTTGTAGTGTTTTTTTAAAATGTTATGGTATTTTTTAATATGCTGTAACCGTGTATGCCTATATTTTCTTTCCTAGGTTCTATTTAGGTTAACTTTATAGTATTATTAATTTAAAACTTTAAATCATGAAAAAATCAGTAAAGAGATTAAATTTAAACAAAAGATCTATTTTAAAATTAAATGAGCTTCCTGCTATTAATGGAGGACTTAGAGCTCCAATTGAAGAGCGTTCAGGTCAACAAGGGTGTGGAGGCGCAAAAACGCAGCCAGAATGCCCAACTACTATTACAGCATAGTCTTTAAATAGTTTTAAAAAACTTTGTTTAATAAGCTACAATGCAAAATGTATTGTAGCTTATTTTTTTGTTGTTATTTAATAATGATAGAATTATAAGTTTAAGAAATAATCATTCAGATTGATCTCACGTGCAAGACTGATCTTTTTACGTAAGCGATAACGCTTTATTTCTACACTTCTCACAGAAATATTTAATAAAGGTGCAATTTCTTTGGAAGAAAGGTTTAAACGCAAGTATGCACATAAACGAAGATCGTTTGCTGTAAGTTGCGGATGTAGCTCTTTTACCTTTTTAAAGAAATCCTTGTCTGCATGATTGAAGGCTTCTTCAAAAAACTTCCAATCTTCTGCATTGTTAATGTTCTTATCAATTAATCGAATTACTGGTTTTACACCTTGCGTATCTGTTTTTTGTTTTTGCAATTCTTGTTTGATACTGTTTAATGTCTCATTCTTTTTAATCATGTTCATGGTTGCAATTGCCAATTCACGATTTTTAGATTCAATATCTGTATTTAATTGAGTGTTTTTTAGTTGAATGATTTCTTTTTGCGCTTCTAATTCTTTTAAAGCCAATTCACGAGTTTTCTTTTCTAGTAAGCGTTCACGTTGCTTTTTGTAATACCTTTTATAGAAACTATTGATTGCAGTAAACAATAAAACGGTTAAAATAACATATATAGCAATAGCTAAATTTGATAAATACCAAGGTCTGTTTATTGTAAATGCATACACTGCGGTATTTGCTGTAGTTTGGTTGTTGATGCGTGCGCGTACTTTAAATTCATAACTTCCATGTGGTAAGTTTTCAAAAGAAATGTCCGATTTTGTACTCCACTCACTCCATTCATTATATAAACCTTCTAACTTGTATGAATATTCAGAAACTTCGTATTTGTTATAAGCTGGAATGCTATACATAAACGCTAGGAAGTTTTCTTTGGCATTAAATTCTTGATCTTCAACTTGTAAAGCAACTTTATGATGACCACCTGCAAGCGAACCATTGATTACTGAATTAATTTTGATTTCATATTCTTTAGAATTGATATTGGCTAAATCGATTGTAATGTAACCATTGGAAGTTCCTAAGAGATAGTTTTTACCTGTAAGATGCGATATGTTTTCATACCCTTTCATTTCATTACGCAACGATTGTGGAATGGCAATTCGTTGTACTTTAAAATTACCGTCAAGCCTTTCTTTTGTCACATAATTGATGTAATTATTTGTAAAAGCCCATAAATATCCAACATTATCTACAATGAGCCTTCCCGAAGTATAGTCGTCATTTTCAAAGATGGAACTTAATATTTCATCTTTCTGAAAGCTATTTGTAGTTTCATCAAATCTAAATATTCCATTTTTATTGGCTTGGTATATATTTCCATCAAATTGAACCAAACTTGTGTTTGCACTTTTTTGAATCGTAGTATTTTTGGTAAACTTTGTTACTTCTCTATGATTTTCATCTAGCGTAAGCTCATACACTCCTTTATATTCATGATTCATCAAGATTTTTGTTGGTGTTGCCCATTCAAAATGCTTAGATGAAATATGGAATCCTTTCAGTTTATAATCCAACTTCCAAACATTATTTTGCTTATTTAGCACATACAAACCGTCATAATTTCCTTGAATGATTTGATTTTGCTTTCCAGGAATAGTTTTTATATCCCAAGTACCTTGAATAGCAGCTATTCGTTCTTGTTCTCCTTTTTTTATGAGAAACGTTCCAGAATCATGCCCACAAAATAATTCATTATTAATAACACGTAAACACCAAACTTGCCCTTTTGTGCCTTCTATAAATTTAAAATCTTCTCTACTACTTGCTTGTTTATAAAATAACCCTTGATTTGTACCTAAATACAAATATCCTTCGTGAATTACAGAAGCATAAATAGTACCTATGCGACCAATTTGATCGGCAAAGTATTTAAAAGGTTCTTTTGTATTGATACAGTTAATTCCGTTATCCAAACCAGTCCAAACATTTCCGTTACTATCTTCAAATAGTGAAAGTGCTGTATTATCGCCCAAACCGCTAGATTGGTCTATTCGGTAGCGGAATTCACCATCTGCAGAAATATGATAAATACCTTTGGCTATTGTTCCTAATACATAACTACCATCAGATAATTGTATACTAGTATAGATACTTTTTTGATTGTATTTTTCTTGATATGGAAATTGAATCGCCGTTAGTCCATCTTCATCAAAAGTAAACCAGCCAGCATCACGCGTAACAATTATTTTTTGATTTCCTCTCGGAAAGAGTCCTACAATCCTACTCTTGCGTAAAATGGCATTATCGCTTACAAGTCTTTTCGCGCCATTTTCTATACTATACAAACCTTCATCAAGTACTTGAAAGAACAATTCGTCTTCAACCTTATATAGTTTTGTAATTATACGGTCTGCACTTATTATTTTTAGCGAATTATCAATAGTATCATAAATATAAATTCGATCTAAAGATTGAAAAAGCACCCATTTATCCAGTTCAATAATTTGCCAAAACTGTTCGTCTTCTTCCATTTCAACCTTCAACTCATCCGTCAATGATACATATTCCAAAGTACCTGTATCATTGCGTTTCCAATATCCGAAGTTCATATAACAACCTGTATACACGCGGTCATCAATTACTTTTACCGAACGCATAATGGTTTCGTTTGGAGATTTGTACAATTTCCATTGCGCACCATTAAATTCTAATAAACCTTTGTTGTTTGCTACATAAATACAATCATCATCAGATTGCGAGATCATCCAGTTTTGGTTGTCCGCTTTGTATATTTTGGGTGTGTAGTTAATAATAGGAGGTAATTCCTGTGCAAAGGAAAAACTTAAAAAGAATACTAAGAATACATTAATTAGGGTTCGCAAAAATGAATTGGTTTGGGTTTGAGTCTAAATTTAGTATTATTTTTTTGATTTTAATAGTTTATGTACTGTATAATCTTTCTAAAATAATCATTAGTCTACTATATTTATATACAAAACATAAAGTTCATCATACAAACTACAAGTGAATATAATAACAAAAAGCTCGTCTTACTAGAAAACGAGCTTTTGTGGTTATAGAAATTGTTTATACAATATTATAAAGTAGCTGCTATTTTTTCACAGCAGTCTAATGTTTCTTGTACGTGCTGCAATGTTGTTCTTGGGTTTATTAAACACATTCGCAATACAACTTGTCCTTGCAATACCGTTGTTACTAACAATGCTTCAACAGAACCAATGACTTGTTTTGATATTTCTTGGTTCAACGCATCCAATTTCTTTTCTGAGAAGTTTTTCCCAATAGGATTGTATCTAAAATTAATAACAGCCAAAGTTGCTGGAGAAATTACTTCCCACTTAGCACTTTTTCGCAATATACCTTCTACTTTTTCTGCTAGTTCTAAATTGTATTGTACCGCAGCTTTAAATGAATTTAGCCCAAATGTTTTGACAGACATATAAAATTTTAAAGCTCTAAAACGACGTGTTAACTGAATTCCATGATCGTAGAAGTTGATCTCAGATTCATTTCCTTCTACATCGCGTAAATATTCTGGTTTTTCAGTAAACGTTTCGCTCAACCATTTGTGATTCTTCACTATCAAGCAACCCATTTCATACGGTTGGTAAAACCATTTGTGCGGATCTACCGTTAAAGAATCTGCTTTTTCTATTCCTTTTAGTAATTCTTTTCCGTGTGTTCCTAATATAGCTGCACCACCATACGCACCATCCACATGCATCCACATATCTTCTGTTTTGCATATATCGGCAATGGTGTCTAACGGATCTACTGTTCCTGTATTAGTCGTTCCCGCGGAAGCGATAATACAGAAAGGATGCAAACCTTCTAACCGATCTTTTGCAATAGCATTTTTAAGTTTGTTCACTGCCATTTTAAATTCGATGTCAGTAGGAATAATTCGAATTTGTTCTTTCTTAAAACCTAATACTCGAATTGCTTTTATGTTTGAGGAATGTGCTTGATCGGATAAGTAAATCACCGCTTTTGAAAAATCATCGCCACATTTTACTCTTCTAGCCGTTACCAAAGCAGTTAAGTTTGCCATAGAACCGCCACTTGTAAACAAGCCACCTCCTTTTTCAGTTGGAAATCCAAACATTTCAACCAGCCAACCTATCGTTATAATCTCCAACTCTGCGGCGGCAGGAGATGCTGCCCAACCGCCAGAAAATATATTGAAACCAGTAGCCAATGTATCTGCCATTGTACTAATATAATTGCTTGGTCCTGGCACAAACGAATATGATTTAGGGTGTGAAACTATCGTGCTATTTGGCATAATTTTTTCCATCACATCATTTAACACAGCTTGCGCATTTGTAGCTTCCAAAGGAACTTCTTCCATTAATAATGCTTCCATATCTTTTCGAGAAGCCATTGCTACAGGATTTTTCTCTTCTTGCGTATCAAAATGCGCTACAATATGATCTATAATTTGATATCCGTATTCACGCATTTCCTCTTTTGAGAGACTCAATGTCGCGTTAATTACGTTCTTCATTTTTTGTCTATTTTTCTTTTTTGAAATCTTTTGCAAAAGTACTTAAAAGAAGTAACTTTTTACTCTTAAGATACTGAATAAGTTCCCCAATTACCGATATGAAACAAATTGTTTTGAAACTGTTTGTTTATTGTATTACAAAAAACGTTTTTACAATCTCATTTGTACTAAAAGAGATACAAACACTAGTGTTTAAGTTTGTTTTGAGAAGCCCGTGTTGAATTTGATTCAGTATCTTTGTAGCAAATATTATTTTTTATGAATGCACAAGAATTATTTCGTATTGTATATGATTTTTTGATATTTAAAAAATTTAGTGAAGAAACTGCAATTTACCTAAACTTAATCGCAGGTATTATAGCAGTTGCACTACTGGCTTTTATTTTAGATTATATCATGCGACGTTTGTTGATTGCGTTGGCACATCGCTTAGCACCAAAGACAAAGAGTAATTTTGACGATTTTCTGATCAAGAATAAAACGCCGAAAAATGTAGCGCATTTGTTTCCTGTGTTTTTGATTGAACAAGCGACTCCACACCTATTTCAACATTTCCCCAATTTTGAACATAGTTTTTTAATCGTGATCGATATTTTCTTGGTAATCCTTGTTATTAGAGTGATTCGTAGTATTCTAAATTCTTTACGCGATTTCTTAAAGACTTTAAATGCGTTTAAAGACAAACCGATTGATAGTTACATTCAAGTTTTTATGATTTTTGTGTGGTCGGTCGGAATTATTTTGTGTTTTTCCATCCTTACGGGAAAATCCATTATTGCGTTTGTGACGACTTTAGGAGCTTTATCGGCAGTTATTCTATTAATTTTTAGAGATACAATTCTTGGTTTTGTAGCAAGTATTCAAGTTGCCGTAAACGATATGGTTCGTATTGGCGATTGGATTACGATTGAAAAATACGGCGCCGATGGTGATGTAGTAGAAATTAGCTTGGCAACTGTAAAAGTGCAGAATTTTGATAAAACAATTACAACCATTCCAACCTATGCATTGATTTCGGATTCGTTTAAAAACTGGCGCGGAATGGACGAATCTGGCGGAAGACGTATAAAACGCGCTATTATTATCAAAGCACAAAGTATTCATTACGTAAGTGATAAAGAGATTAAATCTTTTAAGAAAATTCAGTTGATTTCTGAGTATTTAAAAGAACGTCAGGACACTATTTCGAAGTTCAATTCAGCACATGATATTGATAAATCATTACTAATAAACGGAAGAAATATGACCAATATTGGTGTGTTTCGTAAGTATGTGGAATCGTATTTACACACGCATCCTGCCATTAATAAAGATATGACTATTATGAGTCGTCAGTTGGCACAAACCCCACAAGGAATTCCGTTGGAAATTTATGCGTTTAGCACAGATAAAGTCTGGAAAAACTACGAATACATTATGGGCGATATCTTTGACCATTTGTTGGCAGCACTTCCTTACTTTAATTTGGAACTTTATGAATTGGCTATAGACTCACAAGGCTCTTAGATTGTTAGATTTTTAGACGCGCTTTGCTTTTGGATTTGTCGCTTTGCTCCTGTTGTTGGGTGTTGGGTGTTGGGTGTTGGGTGTTGGGTAAATTTACTTACTTCCAGTTTATTTCATAGTATAATAAACTATGTTGTGGGTTGGTCGCCTTGCTCCGTTGTCGGTTGTATTAGGTACTTCCAGTCTATTTCAAAATCTAAACTAGTAATTTTTTTATTGTTTACACTGAGCTTGTCGAAGCGTTGATTCGTTCTTTGTATATCGCTTCAAATTAACAGATAAACACTCCTAAAGCCGTCTCTTCGAGTGTTTTTTATTGTGCGAAGCTGACATAAAAAATGTATCGAGAAGTACTTTGAAACGAGAAATGTTGAATAATTAATAATTTTGAAATCATAGTACTTCTCGATACAACAAATCGGAGATTTGCCACTCGAAGTGACGTTTGAAACTTCTCAATACTCAATACTAATATCTCAATACTCTTTCTTTGAAACGTCATTACGAGGAAGCATGACGAAGTAATCTGTCTAAATCATAGCACAATTCATTTTTGAAACTACTTTTAAATTTAAAATTCAACATTTATAATTTAAAATTTCATTATCGTATCTTTGCAACACTGTTTGAAACAGCAAAAAAATGATTGATACCTTACCAAAAGATAAGAAGATTGTATTGTTTGACGGAGTTTGCAACTTATGCAACGGCTTTGTCGATAAGATCATTGCACATGATAAAAAGGATGTGTTTCGTTTTGCGTCTTTGCAGTCAGAAATTGGTGTCGCGATACAGGAACATTTGCAATTGGATACTTCCCAACTAGACTCTGTGATTTTGTATGTACCAGAAAAGACCTATTACCACAAATCTTCGGCAGCATTCCGTATTTTAAACGAATTTGGCGGCGCATGGAAGTTGTTGCAAGTCTTTCGTATTTTACCTAAATTCATTAATGATTTTGGGTATAATATCGTTGCCAAATACCGTTATAAGTGGTTTGGACAAAAAGATACTTGTAGAATGCCGACTGCTGCGGAACGTGGGAAGTTTTTATAATGCAACTCACATGGTATTTACCACATTTCTACAATAGAGTTCTATTTCTCAAAAATTAACTACGGTTTCTCCATCAAAAAGAAACTCATAAACCATATATCAATTATTGGAATACCATACAATATGATGTTATTACTTCAATAATACCACAAATCAATAGTTGAAATTACTAATCGATAGATCACTTTTTTTCTAGCGTTTAATTTTGTTGTAAATAAATAATAACCTATAAAAATTATTAACAATGAAAAAAAATAACAGCTGTATAGCAGCATTAATTTTAATCTCTTTTTTCTTTATTACAAGTTGTGAAAAAGGTGATTTAGCAGAGGAAGATTCAATAGTGACTACTGAAGTTGATGACGACTTAGATTTGTCAAAAGTAAAACCAAATGCTGTTTCTGAAACATACAAATTTGGTAAGACTATTGAAGAATTAGGAAAATCAAGGCCTACAACCTTAACAGCAACAACTCCTTGGAAACGAATTACAAAAAATGAGGTTAGAGCCGTAGGTATTGCAGATAATCAAGTATTTAACGTAGTTACTGATGAGTATTTTTCAGGCTACACAGGACCAAATTTTGGATTACCAATTAGTCATTGGGGAGTAGTGTCTGTTTCCTTAGGACCAAATAATTCAGATAAGTATGGATGGGGAAATTATTGGTCAGATATCAGTAATCCATCAACTCCAGAATTTCAATTTTATGGCCAAGGAGATGTAAGCCAAAATACTGGTTTCTCATTATGGAAAAGAGTTTCTGGTGTAAGTGCTCAAGTTCATCCAAATAATCATGCTGCTGGGCAAGTTTGGATTACAACTGCTCAGTCATCTTCTCACTCATTTACCGTTGAAGCAAGTTCTACTGTCACGGCTGGAGGTTCTATAGGAATACCATTTGTTGCCGAAGGTGAAGCTTCTGTAGCAGTTACTTTAGGAGCTTCTTATACATACACTAATGAAAAATCTTTTTCAGAAAATTTCTATTTTCCACAGGTACATGTTCCAAATGGAAAATCTGTTAGATATCAACTCGAAGAAAGATGGGTTCCAGTACAAACCGAGTGGAAATTTCCAATCAAATTTAGAGGAAATTATGCTGTAGGAATAGAGGTTGGTTTCGGACCTCACGGAGGTTATATGGATAAACGAAAGGTAAATGTTAATGCTTTTAATGATAATTATGCACAACCTGGAATGTATCATACCATTGTAGTAAAAGAGCACTTATCGCATGAATTCAGAGTAGCAGCTTATATTATTGATTAATGAAAATTGAAATACTACGCTCCAAAGTTTATATTTCATATCTAAAATCTGGCTAATCATTTTTAGTCAGATTTTTTTGTTTAACGATTTCTTGTATATCACTGAAAATCATTAAACAAAACCTATAAAAGTAAGATAAAACACTAAGATTTTTACGATATAACAGTAAGATATATACTCTGTATCCATCGTACATTTGAAAAGCCCAAAACAAATAAAGTGAATATTAAACCTACTAAAAGATTGTACTTATTATTACTATTTTTCTCTATATTAAATACTTATTCGCAAATAAGTACTAATGTAAATAGAATTGATAGTTTATTACGAGTTTTTAAAAGTGAGAAAAATGCAGTTTCTAAAATTAACATTTGTAATTTACTTTGTGAAGCCTACAGGAAAAAGAGCTTAGATACACTTATATTTTACAATGATCATTTAGTTGAGCTTTCTAAAAAAAATGATTATGAAAGAGGCATTGGTCTGTATCATTACCATCTAATTCATATTAATGAAGATTTAGGAAAAGATAGAGTCGAAACTGCAAAAAAAGCAGCTTCTATATTTTTAAAAGTTAAGGATACTGTATATTTCTTAAAGACTCAGTATTACTTAGCAAATGCCTTCATGAATCTTTCTAAGTATACAGAGGCTAAAGAAATAATCAATACAAGTTTACGATTAGCCATAAAGCAAAATTTAAATACCGAAACAGGAAGTTTTTTTCGCCTTTTAGGACTTATAAACTACTATGAAGGTAAACTTGATAATTCATTAAATCTATATAAAAAAGCACTGTTTTATTATGATAAAGACTCTTCAAATAACAAAAATAAATCAGAACTTTATCTGTATATGGCATTTATTTACACTGATTTAGGTGAACTCGATAAATCTATTGAGTATTTAGATTTAGCAAATACCAATGAAGAAAATGTAGATGTAAATATTGAAAAAGCGGTTGTTCTCAATAAAATGGGCAAACATAAAAAAGCTTTACGAATTTTACTAAATAATAGAAGTCCATCCATTTATAAACCTAAAAATGTAAATGACTATAATACCTATATCATAGCGGACACTTATTATCAATTGTATAAATATGATTTGGCTATCAAAAATTTAAAGTTAATTTCAAAAGGCAATCCTTTTTTTGAGTTCAATATTGAATATTATAATCTACTAGCAAATTGTTATTTAAAAATAAATCAATTAGAAAAAGCTAAATTTAATAATGACAAAGCGCTAAGCTTACTAGATTCTTCTAATGTTTCCAAAACAAAGCAATCTGTTTTTTTAACAAAATCTAAAATAGAAATAAAGAATAAAAATTTTGAGCAAGCACTTTATTTCCATAAAAAACAGGCTTCCTTAAAAGAAGCGTATGATGCTAAAATTAATGAGGATAAAGTTCGTGAGTTACAGGTAGATTTTGAAGTTACTGAAAAGGATAATAAAATAAAAAGTCTTCAAATTTCACAATTAAAAAAGGACATTAAAATTTCTAAGCAAAAAGATTATATCTTCATTATAACGTTTTCTCTTGTTATAACTTGTATACTCATATTCACTTTCATAAAAATCAATATTAATTCAAAAAAGAAAAATAATATTATAGCGAAAAATAATATTGATCTCGAAGATTCTATTAAAGAAAAAGAAATATTACTAAAAGAAATTCATCATAGAGTAAAGAATAATTTACAATTAGTAATGAGTTTGTTGTACATACAATCCAAACAAAAAGGATCTAATATGGATGACTTTTTAGATATAAGTCAAACTAGAATTGTTTCTATGGCACTTATTCATGAAAATTTATATCAAACCAATAACCTGAGTAAAGTAAATTTTAATGAATACGTAGAAAGTTTAAAAAAATCGATTCTTGCCTCAAATAAAAATCCAACACAAAATATTCAATTACAAACGAAAATTGGAAAAGTCTATTTTGATATTCAAACCGCAATTCCTCTAGGTTTAATTATTAATGAATTGATTAATAATGCCTACAAACACGCCTTCAAAGAACGAAAAAAAGGAATCATTGAATTAAACTTACAACATCTAAATGACACAGATTATCAACTTGAAATTAATGATAATGGCATCGGATTTTTTAATAATCAAACTTCAAAAACTACACTTGGTCTAGAATTAGTAAAGCAACTAGTTATACAAATAAAAGGAACATTAGATGTAAAAAATAACTTAGGAACCCAATATAAAATTCAATTTAAAAACTTAACCTTATCTTAAATGAGAAAACCTACCATTCTAGTCGTTGAAGATGAAGCTTTAATAGCTATGCATATAAAAACAATCTTAGAACAGCAGAGTTATAACGTATGTACCTGTAACTCTATTGAGAAAGCCATAATTTGTGTTGAAACACAATTTATATCACTAATATTAATAGATATTAATTTGAATACAAAAAAAGATGGAGTCGATCTTGGCAAATATCTATTAGAAAAAGATAGCGTACCTTATTTATACATCACTTCTTACACAAATAAAACAGTTCTTGACAGAGTTAATGAAACACGCCCATACGGCTATATTGTAAAGCCTTTTAAAGAAGTGGATATTACAAGTACTGTTTCTATTATTCTAAACAACTATAAGCATAGAGAAATAGATAGTAACAGAAGTGAGAATGCTACTGAAGATCATATTCCTTACAGATTAAGAGAAGTAATTAGTTATATAAATGAAAATATTCATGAAAAATTAAAAATTGAAGAACTTGCTTCAAAGACAACATGGAAAAGACATCATTTTATGAAACTTTTTACAAAATATTTACATGTATCACCTTATCAATATATTCTTTCTCGAAAAATTGAAAAATCGAAAGTGTTACTCGCAGAAACAAATATTCCTATTAACGAAATTGCTTTTGAGTTAGGTTTTAATAGCTACAGTAATTTTTGCAATGCATTCAAAAAAAACTCTAATATCACAGCCAAAGATTATAGGAACAGACAAAATCCAATTTGAATCCACGGTACAAAACATTTTTTTTCTTAAAATTTCATTATTTAAACCATTTACCCAAAAAATCTACACTTGGTATACTTTTCGCTAAAAAGTAAGAAACGCATTCTTTTTAGAGTTCTTGAAATAGTATTTTTATATCGTAAAAACCGAAAGAACATGAAAAAACATATAATAACAGCTCTTTGTCTTTTTGTAACACTGAGCACGTTCGCACAGAAAAAAGAAAAGATTAAAGGTAATAGAGAAGTCACAACGGTGATTTATGAAATTGATCCGTTTACAACTTTGGAAGTGAAAGAAGAACTCGAAATTGTCTTACTAAATGGCGAAACTCCAAAAGTAGAAGTGATTGCAGACGAAAACCTACACGAGATTTTTAATATTGATGTAATAGATGGAACACTGAGTATTTCTACCTCAAAACAAATTCGTAGTAGTAAGAAATTGGAAATTTACGTGACTATTTCTAAGGATTTAAAACGTATTCATGCAGAAAATGAAGCCGAATTCAAATCTGCCACTACTTTAACGATCGATAAAGCAGAGATTAATGTGATGGATAAAGCAGAAATGGATTTGAGAATTATGAGCGATTCCCTTGCAATTAACGGTTTTGGAAAAACAAAGCAACGCTATGAAATTACTACACGCGAATTAATTGTTACAGCTTTTGAAGATGCAGAGATTGAAGCGAATATAACTGCCTCCAAAGTAACTTCGCAAGTGGAATTTGGAGAAGTACAACTGAAAGGACAAACTGATGTATTGTACTTAGAAGTGAAAGAAAAAGGAGAATTCATCGCACATGAATTTACAGTTAAAGAAATCCACGTGACTGCTACCGAACAAGCAAAAGTAGTACTGAATTGCTCAGATAAGATTACGATTGATGCGCACGATCGTTCAGAAATTGACTTGTTAGGGAGTCCAAAATCCATAATAATGTATAAATTTGAAGAAGAAGCGGTTTTACGTAAGATTAGCGAAGCAAACAAAAGCTTTTTGAAGCGAATTTTTTAATCAATTCATCACCCAAAACCATGTACTAAACTTGATTTAGTATTGATTCAGGGTCTCATCAAAAAGTTTTTTATTACTGAAATGTAATGAAGCTATTTGTTTTTGAAGGAACAGATTACTTCGTCGTAAACTCCTCGTAAAGACGTATCTTTAGCACATATAAAATTACTGCTTACATGGACTTTTTCACCATCATGATTATTTTGATTACGCTCGTAGTCTTTGTGTTTATTGTGCTGATTTCGTTTGTATTGAAAAAATCGAAAGATGTAAAAACACAAGAA
Organism: Kordia sp.; assembly: GCF_050633145.1. GTDB lineage: Bacteria > Bacteroidota > Bacteroidia > Flavobacteriales > Flavobacteriaceae > Kordia. The sequence goes on from NZ_JBOEFY010000022.1 coordinate 65,514, forward strand.
TTTCTAGAAGAAGAACGCAAGAAACTGCGACAAACACTATTGAAGAAGCGTAAAAAACTCTTACCATACAAAGACGAATTGTATCTTCAAATCACAAATGCAATGACGTTTGAGCGTTTGGCAGAAGTTAGAAGCATCAATATAACTGGCTATTTATATACCAAACATCAAAAACCAATTGTAGCTTTTGAACGTGTAGAACGCGGCATGAATACAAAAGGACAATTAATTGCAATTACAAAGAAACAAGAGTTTGTGTACGAATTTCAAGGTTCAGATATTACACTGTTTTGCGATGATACTTTGTTAGGTTCTTGGGACAAATCAGGAATATTGTATGATGCGGATAAGAAACGAATTGGACACGCAAAACGTTCTGTAAATCAAGACAATGAATATGTATTGGTAATACATAAACGCGATATCGCAAGCATTAAAATTGCGCCATTGTATGATGCTGTTGAAAAGACTTCTTCTGTCTCACACATTTTTGAAGAGCTGAATTTGGGGACTTCACTCCTATCATTACATTGTTCTCCAAGTTTGAATGAAGAAAAATGGATCTTGCCATTGCTCATTTTTGAAATGGCTTTCTATGGAAATACGACCGTTAACTAAATGAAACTATCAGTTTACGCATTCATTGTTCCGTTTTATAGCTAGTTTTTGTAGTTTTAGTTCATCAAAATTAATCAAATTATGAAAAAAATATATCTATGTTGTTTGTTATGCTTTTCAGTCATGCTGAATTATGCACAAACACAAAATAACGATTCAGCTACAACAAAAACTTCCAAAACCATAGTGCCTTTTATAGACACATTGCAAGATGGAGAACAATTCACCATTCACTATTCATCAACAGGATGTTTTCATAATACAAAAGAAACGATGACATTTCAGCGAGAAAATAACACGTATTACGTTATTTTTAATGGTGAGAAAAAAGAACTTGATAGCAATTTTCTAAAAAAAACCAGAACTTTTGAAAAGCAACTGGCTAGACAAGGAAATTATGGTTGCACTACTGTAGATAGTTACCTAGTAACTTACAATAACGTAGAACGCATTGCAAATGACGGAAGTTGCTCTTGGAATGGTTATCGTAGATTAAAGAAATTGTTTGGATTTGCCTAATATGAATGAGCACGTCAACTTTTTACTAAAACAGTTGAATCAGTAGTTATAAGTCCTTTTTTAAGTTGTCTTCTATATTGTTTGATGGTTAATGTACTTCCATCATGACTCCAACCTGGCGGCGCAAAGACATACATAAACTTGTGATACCAATTCTTAGATTTCTTAACATCTTTCCATATATCTCTGTATTCATGTGTTAGTATGACCAAAGGATTATACGAATTTGGCGGATGTGTCACACCGTATTTGATTTTAATATTTTCATCAAGCGCTTTCCATGTTCCAAACATTTTATCGAAGATGTTTAAAAATCCACCATGATTTTTATCCATATATTCAATATTTTGAGAATGATGTACTTGATGCATCGTATGTGTATTGAATATTTTTTCTAAAATTCCTAATTTAGGCACGTATACCGAATGCAATTGAAATTGCCATAAAGCTTCAATTCCTAAGCAAACAATGAGCATTTCTGAAGGAAAACCAATCGCAGGAATCCACATATAAAAAAATGGCTTGTAGAAAATAGTAAACCAGCCATTTCGTACAGCAGTTCCTAAGTTAAATTGATCTGATGAATGGTGAACAACATGTGCAGCCCATAAAATACGAATGTTATGATTTTGTCTGTGAAACCAATAATAGCTAAAGTCATCTGCGAGTTGGCAAAGAAGCCAAACATACCAAGCATATCCAAACGATTCCCAACCCATAATATTGGTTCGAACACCGTCAATTATTGGATTAAATAATTCGTAAATAAAATTAAAGAGAACAATTGCTGCGATCGTTTTGGTTAAAGGCGCCAAAACAACGGAGCCAATTCCCATGGTAATGCTAGCTGCTAAATCTTTCGATTTATAAAGCTCTTTTTTTTCTTTCTTACCGTGTTTACTATAGGTATATTCTAATGCAATCAGTCCTAAAAAGCAAGGTACTCCGTATACAAGTGGGTTTGTAAAATCGATTTTTGTATTTTTTTCCAATATAGAGTAAAATCCTTACAATACAACTCTAAATGAAAAATAAATAAAAAACGCCAATCCAAAATAATGAATTGACGCTTTGATTTGCTTCCTAAAAATAACTAGCAAATGTTAGTAGTGATTTGGACAACAAAAACCGTTTGCACTACATGCCCAATTTGGTGGACAATCGGAATCTCTGTCACAATAAATCATAACTCCTCCGTTGATTTTTGCTTGTGTCTCTTTGCTTAATGTTTCTGCGTTTTGTACGCTTTTAATTTTTTTTAACATGATGTTAGTTTTTTGATGTGATTCCTACTCTATTATGGCTTTTCGGACAGCGCCATTAGTTTTTTGAAAGTAGGTATAAACATCAATACAAATGTAAGTCCCGATATATATTTACAAGTTATTGTAAAGGTTGACAAATTGAAATATAACGTAGACATCATCGCATTTAAAACCTTCTTTTAAAGGCTTATATAAGCAAATATTCACTTTTCTTAAATCAATTGATTATTAAATTGATTCTGTATTTAACAAAGGAGAAAACTTTATGAAGTTTGATGTTTAAACTTGCTTCTTTAACATATACCAATAAAAAACCATTATACATTTAAAGCGTATAATGGTTTTTATTTATATAACAATTAACGATAGGGAATTACTTTCCATACACATGCAATGTTGCCTTGCGTCTCGATAAATTTTTAGTATCGTAAATAAAGGTAATCTTTTTAATGATTCTGTTACGTCCTTTCAAATCAATAATACGTGAATCACTTCGTCTGTTAAAAGTATGTTTAAGTTTGATTTCTTCTGAAGTTCCATTTCCATAATGAACCACCATTCTATGCATGTTTAGTGATCCTTTGGTAACAACTAATTTCAATTTTTTAAACGTTCCTTCGTGTTTTCCAACGCGAATTACGTCTTTGTCTAGCTTATAGCTTACCTTTTTACTTCCTAGCTTCTCCCAAGTCTTAACGAATGATTCTGTATTTGTAGTCTCAAAACTTGACAATCCAATAAATAAAATGGCGCTTAAAATGAATGTTGCATATAATCTCATAGTATTCCTTTTTAAAGTTATCAATAAGTGTTTGTCTAGACGTTATTTGTAAGACCTACGAATTGAAAAAAGGTTTAATATGATGTTGGATTTATGATTTACGATTGTTGATTTACGATTGTTGATTTTCATTCAAAGGAAAACTTGTATAGTTGTAGAAACAAATTACTTCGAAGTACTTCTCGATACAATTTTTCACAGAAAAATCACTCGAAGTGACATTTTGAAATGCTAAATTATAAATGTTTAATTTTAAACATAAAAGTATTTAAAAGACACGCGAAGTGATCAGAAAGCGCTCGCACTAAGCTTGTCGAAGTGAAGCGATCCACATTTCAACTCGCTCAATGTTCGTGTATTTCAAAAAAGCGCGGTGACTGAGCCTGTAGAAGTCAAGCGATCCTAAAACAATCCTATCTGTCCATCCTCAGGAGTCTCTCCTTCTCCTTTTACCGTTTCTTCTCCAACAACCTCAATATCTTCTGGCAATACTTCTTGCTCTTCTTCGTACGGCAACGATTCCAATGCATTAATTTGTCGTACTTTATCTGAAGTCAACTGGTTTCCAAGTGCTTTGATTCCTTTTACAGAAATAAACTCTTCCAAGTTCACTTCCATATTTGGTTTTTGATCTTTTCCTCGTTGCTTATAAAAAACAACTTCTGCCATCGGTCGCCAATCTGTCATTAATAGTTCCAATTGTGATTTTGGATGATCGGTAATAAAATGTTCTACTTTAGAAGTATTTTCAACTAAGAAACGTTTTACGTAATAACGTTCTTTTTCGCCATCATAATAAATAGCCGAAATTGGTTTTTTAGGATTCCATTTTTCCAACACAATCATAGTATTGTCAAAATGTGCTGTCAATTCTGGAAGAATCGTTTTTAGTTCTCCTTTTTGATTGATAACAAGTAAACGATCTTCTCCTCTAAACTCACCTATAAGTTCTCCTCTACCATCTACATTTAAGCGTTGAACCGTATCGTCAAACCATATTTTACGTGGTTTTAAGGTAGAAACACCTTTTTCTTTGAGTTCTATTCGTTTTATAGAATACTTAGTTACGAGATTCCCTTTAACACCACGACCTTTAATGGCTAAATTGGCAAAATCAATATCCCATTTTAGTTTTTTAATGCTTCCTGCTTGGCGTAACATAACCGTTATTATTTCTGCTTCTCCATTTGGGTTTGCAGAAAAATATGTAACCATTGAACCTTTATTTCCACGTGTTAAATCGTATTCTTTTCCACGTGTAACACCAGTTACCGCAAAACGTTTTATATAACTTGGTCCACTTTTTCCATCACGATACACCATGTTGTAAATGGTACGTTTGTCTTTTTTCTTGAAAATGGCAACGTGAATGATATTTTTACCGATGAATGTTTTGGAATCTACCTTTGTGATTTGCATTTTACCATCGCGTGTAAACGCAATAATATCATCAATATCAGAACATTCCGTTACATATTCATCTTTTTTGAGCGATGTTCCAATGAAACCTTCTTCCCTATTGACATATAGTTTTGTGTTACGAATAATTACTTTTCGTGCATCTACATCGTCAAAGATTCTAATTTCAGTTTTACGTTCTTTTCCTTTACCGTATTGTGTTTTTAAACGTGTAAAATAATCAATTGCATATTCTATTAAATGTGCTAAATGATGTCGAACTTGTGCTATAGATTCTTCTAAAGCATCAATTTTTTGCTGCGCTTTGTCGATGTCAAACTTAGAAATACGCTTGATTCGAATTTCTGTTAAACGTGTAATGTCTTCTACCGTTACCGCACGTTTCAAATGTGTAATGTGTGGTTTTAAACCTTCGTCAATTGCATTAATAACGCCATCCCAAGTTTCTTCTTCTTCTATTTCGCGATAGATTCTGTTTTCGATAAAGATTCTTTCTAACGAAGCAAAATGCCATTGTTCTTGTAATTCTGCTAGTTGTATTTCTAACTCCGATTTTAACAATACCACAGTGTGATCCGTTGAACGACGCAACATTTCAGACACACCAATAAATAAAGGTGTATTGTCATAAATGATACATCCTAACGGCGAAATAGAACTTTCGCAATTGGTAAATGCATATAGTGCATCAATGGTTTTATCTGGAGATATATTATTTGGCAAATGCACTAGTATTTCTACATTGGCAGCCGTATTATCTTCAATCTTTTTAATCTTAATTTTTCCTTTGTCATTTGCCTTTAAGATCGATTCAATAAGCGATGTTGTATTGGTTGCAAACGGAATTTCCGTAATGACTAAGGTATTTTTTTCAAGCTGTGAAATTTTTGCACGCACACGCACTTTTCCACCACGCAAACCATCATTATAATTGCTTACGTCCATAATTCCAGATGTTGGAAAATCAGGATATATTTGGAAGCGTTTTCCTTGTAAATGCTTTATCGAAGCATCAATCAGTTCCAAAAAGTTGTGTGGTAATATTTTGGTCGATAAACCTACTGCAATTCCTTCTGCTCCTTGTGCTAACAACAATGGAAACTTTACGGGAAGATTTACAGGTTCATTTTTACGTCCATCATACGAAAGTTGCCAATCTGTAATTTTTGGGCTAAAAACCACGTCCAATGCAAACTTTGACAAACGTGCTTCAATATAACGAGAAGCTGCCGCACGATCACCTGTGAGAATGTTTCCCCAGTTTCCTTGCGCATCAATTAGCAAGTCTTTTTGACCTATTTGCACCATTGCATCAGCAATACTGGCGTCACCATGTGGATGATACTGCATTGTGTGTCCAACAATATTGGCTACTTTATTATAACGTCCATCATCCAAATCTTTCATTGAATGCATGATACGTCGTTGTACAGGCTTAAAACCATCTTCAATGGCTGGCACCGCTCTTTCTAAAATAACATACGATGCATAATCCAAAAACCAATCTTTGTACATTCCTGTAACTTTGGTAATCGTTTCTTGCGCATTGTTTTCATGTTGCTGATTTTCAGCATGTAATTCTTCGTTATGTTCTTCCATTAAGAAATTTGATTGTTATGCTTCATCACTTTATCAAGCGATTTTTTTAAGGCTCTTTTTTTTCGTGTACTCAGTAAGGATATATTAAATCGCACACGTTTTATTTGATTGGATTTCGATTTTACATATACATACAAAAAGCTATATAATATATAGTTTTGTATGCGATATCGCTTGAGTTTTTCTTTTGGAAATTCGGCTCTATTTTCACGATAGTTGATAAAATTTGAAATAAATAATCCCTTATTGACAAACGTTAGCACATTGCCATCACTGTCAAATTCAAAATATTTTGCTGTACTGTAAAAGATAACAATGATAAAAACGAGCAATGCAGGAACTGCATACCACATTTTTTCTTGATTGAAATCTTCTCGAAAAAGGAATATATACAACATCGTTAAGATGCTTCCTATTCCTAGAAAAAAGTAGAGAAATGGAACCCACTTTTTTGATTTTGCGTTATTAAACCGCATATAGCCTTCTATTTGTCTTCAATAAGGTCTAATTCTACCTTTAAATTGTTAATAATAAATTCTTGTCTGTTTGGGGTATTTTTTCCCATGTAGAATTGCAATAATTCTTCAATGGAAGTTTCCCTGTCTAACATGACAGGATCGAGACGAATATCGTCTCCAATAAAATGTTTGAATTCGTCAGGTGAAATTTCTCCCAATCCTTTGAATCGTGTAATTTCTGGTTTCCCAGAAAGCTTATTTATGGCGGCTATTCTTTCTGCTTCACTATAGCAGTATATGGTTTCTTTTTTGTTACGAACTCTAAATAAAGGCGTTTGTAAGATGTATAAATGTCCTTCTTTGATCAATTCTGGAAAAAATTGCAAGAAAAACGTAATTAATAACAAACGAATGTGCATTCCATCAACATCGGCATCCGTTGCAATTACAATATTGTTGTAACGCAAGTCTTCCATTGATTCTTCAATGTTTAGTGCAGCTTGTAAAAGGTTGAATTCTTCATTTTCATATACAATCTTTTTTGACATTGCATACGAATTTAATGGCTTTCCACGCAGACTAAACACTGCTTGCGTATTTACATCACGTGATTTTGTGATAGAACCCGAAGCCGAATCTCCCTCAGTAATGAATAAAGTAGATTCCAGTCTTCTATCTTTTTTAATATCGCCTAAATGCACTCTACAATCACGTAGTTTTTTGTTGTGCAAACTTGCTTTTTTAGCACGTTCCTTGGCTAGTTTCCTAATTCCAGAGAGTTCTTTACGTTCGCGTTCTGCTTGCAGAATTTTACGCTGTATTTTCTCTGCTGTATCTGTGTTTTTGTGTAGATAATTGTCTAAATATTTACCGACAAAATCATTGATGTACGTACGAACTGTTGGCAAATCGCCTCCCATTTCTGTAGAACCCAGCTTTGTTTTTGTTTGTGATTCAAAAACTGGTTCCATTACTTTGATACTTACTGCAGAAATGATGGATTTACGAATATCAGAAGCTTCGTAGCTTTTTCCGTAAAAGTCACGCACTGTTTTTACAATGGCTTCACGAAATGCAGCTTGGTGTGTTCCACCTTGAGTGGTATGCTGACCGTTCACAAACGAATGGTATTCTTCGCTGTATTGTGTTTTACTATGTGTAATTGCTACTTCAATATCATCACCTTTTAAGTGAATAATTGGATATAGCATGTCTTCTTTGTTGTTATTATCTTCTAAAAGATCTTTTAGTCCATTTTCCGAGAAGAATTTTTCTCCATTGAAAATAATTGTCAATCCAGGGTTTAGATACACATAATTACGCAGCATTTTTGCCACATATTCCGATCTAAACTTGAAATTTTTAAAGATGGTTTCATCTGGAATGAACGTTACTTTGGTTCCGCGTCTACGTGATGTTTCATCTAAAAACTCTTGATCTTTTAATTCACCAGTAGCAAATTCAGCAGAACTCGATTTTCCGTCACGAGTCGATTCTACTCTAAAATAAGTAGATAAGGCATTTACTGCTTTTGTACCAACTCCGTTTAGTCCAACCGATTTTTTAAATGCTCTAGAATCGTACTTTCCTCCTGTGTTCATCTTAGATACTACATCTACAACTTTTCCAAGTGGAATTCCACGACCATAATCGCGCACTATTACTTTGGTTCCTTGAATTGAGACTTCAATTGTTTTTCCGGCTCCCATGACAAATTCATCAACAGAATTGTCAAGCACTTCTTTTACAAGAATATAAATACCATCATCGGCAGAAGAGCCATCACCCAATTTTCCGATGTACATTCCAGGACGCATTCGGATGTGTTCGCGCCAGTCTAATGAACGTATATTATCTTCGGTATATTGTGAGTTTTCTAACATGAATTGAAGTGCTATTAGGGTTTGACGCTAATATACTATTTACTATGAAAAAATAAAACTCGAACGCATGAAAATAATCAACAAAAAGCGCAATATTTTATGAATATTGCGCTTTTTTAGTAGCTACTCTACATATTGTCTTTATTCTGACCAATAATTGAGTGTTACTACAACAAATCCGTCACTTCCAATTAAGCTTGGATCTAAGGTTACAATCGCGCTTGACGCACCATCAAAATATCCATCATACGCATCAAAACGATAGGTTCCTGCTGGTAAGTTTGCAAAAGTGTCAATACTGTAATAATCAGTATAGAAAATTTCTCCTGTATCTTGGTTTGTCGCAGCATATCCAGGTAATGTGCTTGCCGGAACTGAAGCTCCAGAATTTTCATCAACCAACTCAATACGAACATTGTACACAGTTGCCACTGCTTTGAATGCGGTTGCTTCTGTTTTAATTTCTTTTGCTAAGTTAATTTGATTGTTTAGTAAACTTCTGATTTCGCGAATTAAACTGCGTGCCGTATTTCTATTGTTTTGTTGAATCGCAGTTTCTAGTTCAGCACTTTTGTTGCGCACAAAGTCTTCGTTTCCTTCAATAGTTGAGGCTTTGCTTTGAATGCTAGCAGGATCAATATTGCTATTCCCTTGCGCAGCTTGTCCTATGTAATAGATTACTTCATCACTGAATTCTTCTACGACTTCCATGCTTCCATCCATAATTTGAAGATAGGTTGCCACATCTGCATTTACATTGTTGTTCACTAAATAATCAACAGTTAAGGTCTTTAAAGCTGCTTTGACTCTTTTGGCCTCAATTCGAATGATTTCAGCAGAATCGAATGTTTCATCTAAATCATCTAAAACTGCTTGTTGCGCGTTTATATTTGCTACAAATAATAACAAAAACGCACTAAGTACTACGGTAATTTTTTTCATGGTAAAATTGATTTTTGGTTATACCATAAAAGTACGATCACAATGTATCTAAATGATTACTGTAATCTTATAAAATTCTTAATGTTTAATCTTACTTTTTAATGATTTTACATACGAATTAACTTACTTTTATTTAATTATTAAATCCAAAGATTCTAAAATTACTTTTTCTTTAAGTTGATTAATACGATTCCTAAAATAACAATCAATGCACCAAAATACTGTAGAAGGCTTAGTTCTTCTCCTAAAAAGATAACCGCTAAAATTATGGTAGAAATAGGTCCTATAGCTGCAATAATTGCAAAGTTTGAAGAACTTATATGTTTTATAGATTCTGATACTAAGAATGAAGGTATTACAGTTGCAAATACTGCAATTAAGAATCCTAATACATATACTTGCCACGGAAAATTGAATATGTCAAAACTTCCTGCAATTCCGTAATGAACAAATACACATACACAAGAAACGATCATTACATAGGCTGTAAATTTTACAACGCCAAATTTTGGAATCAACCAACCACTTCCAACTAAATAGGAAGCGTATGTAAATGCGCTTAGCAAGATAAATGCACCTCCAATGTATGTTTCGGTTCCTGAAAATTGAACTTCTTGTCCAAACGCAATAATGATTCCGACATACGTAATACCAATAGCTAGTAGCTGTTTGGATGATATTTTTGTTTTTAAGAAAAAACGATTTAGCAACAGTACAATTGTAGGATATAAAAACAATATGATTCGCTCCAGACTTGCCTTTATATACGTAAGTCCTATAAAATCGAACAGACTTGCTAAATAGTAGCCTACAAATCCAAACATAAGTATCCATACATAATCTTTATGTGTTGTAGTGTCAGGATTTTCTTTGTTTCTATATAGATACGCTATGTATAGATATATTGGAAAAGAAAACAGCATTCTCAGCAATAAAGCATCTAGGGAGTTTACTTCATAGTTATATATCAACTTAACCATGACAGCTTTTGAAGAAAATAGTACTATCCCTAAAATACCTATGCAAACTCCGTATAAAAATGCACTCTTAGATTTCATTTGACAAAAGTATTGTAAGTTTATCTAACGCCGTTGCCAACTAAACTCATATTACACTGTTCAAAAGCAACATAAGCTTTTTTAATCATTGACAAACATATACTCAGGAATGTCTCTTACTTTGTTTTCTGGATAGTTTACGGGTTTATTATTTAAGTGTTTATTGATATTGAATTTATAATTGTACGAAGTAAAATCATCTTTTTTCATACGTCTTTCAATGGCTGCTAATAGTGCATACCCATCTTGCGCCCATTCATCTACTTCTTTTTTAGACTTGAATTGCGTGTACCATTCTGGAGCGCCGCGCCAGTAAATATGAAGTGCTGTTCCTTTGTCACACTGTGGTTGCTTGATTGCCCATCGTAAGAATTTTGTACCATTGTCCCAGTTATAGCCTGCCGCCAAAGTATCAATTTCCTCTGTTGTTGATTTGACCAATTCTTTCTTCCATCTGAATTTAGAAAAAGGCGAAGGGTGATTTTTTTGAGCATCTGTTATAATGCATGGACCGTTATTTTTACAATAAAAAGTTGTAAAGTAGTAAGAGTCTAATAAATCAATTCGTGTACAGTCCAAAGATTCTAGGTTTTCCACAAAATCAAATTCACATTCTTCTATAGTTCCTGTTAAGATTATTTTTTTGACTTTTGTGATACTACTAATATCTAATTTTTTTAAGTATAATGATTTCGGTGCAATTTTTGTGAAGTCAATCACTTCATCAGTTACATGTGAAATATTAACTTTTTTGAGTTTTTTTAATTTTGAAATATTGGGGATTTTACTAAAATTGAACGTTCGTCCTTTACTTCTGGTATCTATTTGAATAATTTCTCCGGTATCAATATCGACATTGAACTGCGGATAATATTTATTCCACCACATAAAATCCGCCAACTCTTGCACTGTCATTTCTGTGTTTTTGCCCAGCGTTTTCATGAAATCATAGTTCTCTTCGTTGAAATCTACTGGCAATCTTCCTACGCGTACTGTTGGCTCAGGAAACTCCATATTCATAAAATCTTCAAACGATACTCCATCTATATGTCGTTTGTGATGAGAATCAAGCATTTGCACAAAGTGATTGGAATGATCTCTAAAATCGGACTTATCTAATTCACTAATTTCTGTTTTTAGCGCAGCATACGTTTCCTTACTTTCGTTTGGAGTTATGTCATTTTCAATGAATTTGTAAATGCGATCTTGTAATCTGAAGAAAAAGTCTTTCATAGAGTTCTTAAATTATCAATAGTACAGCAGAGATTTCCTCTTATAATTTTGTTTTTAAAGCTAACCGAATTCTATCTAAAAACAAAAAACCTTCAAATTAAATTTGAAGGTTTTAACATCTATTATTTTTTGATCATTTATACGATCTATTTTGTAATACTATACATTGAATAAGAAGTGCATTACATCACCATCATTTACGATGTATGTTTTTCCTTCTACAGATAATTTTCCTGCTTCTTTTACTTTCGCTTCCGTACCATATGTTACATAATCTTCATATTTGATCACTTCTGCACGAATGAATCCTTTTTCGAAGTCAGTATGAATTACACCAGCAGATTGTGGCGCTGTTGAACCAATAGGAATTGTCCAAGCACGTACTTCTTTTTCTCCTGCAGTAAAATATGTTTGTAAGTCTAATAGTTTGTATGCAGCACGAATTAAACGAGAAACGCCTGGTTCTTCCAATCCGATGTCTTCTAAGAACATTTGTTGTTCGTCGTAGTCTTCCAATTCAGCAATATCAGCTTCTGTTCCAACGGCTAATACAATAATTTCAGCATCTTCATCCTTTACGGCTTCACGTACTTTTTCAACATAGGCGTTTCCAGATTTTGCCGAAGCTTCATCTACATTACATACGTATAAAATTGGTTTTGCAGTTAATAATTGAAAACCTTTCATTAATTCTTCTTCATCTTCAGTAACATTTACAGCTCTTGCTGAAATACCTTGTTCTAAAGCTGCTTTGAATTTATCTAAAGTAGCTTGTTCTTTTTGTGCTTCTTTGTTTCCTGTTTTCGCAGCTCTTTTTACCTTTTCTAGTCGTTTTTCAACGGTTTCAAGGTCTTTTAGTTGTAATTCAATATCTATCGTTTCTTTGTCACGAATTGGATCTACACTTCCATCTACGTGTACAATATTATCATTGTCAAAACAACGCAATACGTGCATGATAGCATTACACTCACGAATGTTTCCTAAAAATTGATTTCCTAAACCTTCACCTTTACTAGCTCCACGAACCAATCCTGCAATATCAACGATTTCTACCGTTGCAGGCAATACGCGCTGTGGGTTTACCAATTCTTCTAGTTTTTCAAGTCTTGGATCTGGTACATTTACGACTCCTAAATTAGGTTCAATCGTACAGAATGGGAAGTTTGCACTTTGTGCTTTCGCATTCGATAAACAGTTAAATAAGGTTGATTTTCCAACATTTGGTAATCCTACAATTCCAGCTTTCATTGTGATAATAAAATTTTAGTGGTGCAAATATAGTTTTTTTGTTGATTGTAGTTTGATGTTTATTGCTCGTTTTTTTTATATCCAAGTTTTATGCGGGTTAAATATAATTTTTACATTTAATATTTAGCATTTATAATTTAATATTTAGCATTGTTGGCTGTTGGGTTAGTTTGATAACTAGTAGTTTTTTTTGGCATTACATTTATATCAACACGTCTTATTTTTGAAAGTTCTCTGAAGTTCATTTCTTGTACAATACAACCAAAATCACTCGAATTGACAGTTGAAACATCTCAATACGAACTTCTAAATACTCAAAACCTACATATAATTTATACACCTTTTTTGTTAAATACGGTTTTCCCGTTTTGAATTGGGCGACAAATAGTTGATTTTTGTGTTTTAACCAATCCAAAAAACCATATGTTTCGATTTTCTAACCTTGTTCTTTTTGTGTTTTGTCTCTCCTTTTTTATGACGAATGCACAAGAGAAACCATCGCTGTCTTATTACCTACCAACGGATGTTACGTATAATAAAAATATTCCAACGCCCGAAAGTGTATTAGGTCATGAAGTAGGAAAATGGCATGTAACACACGATAAATTGGTGATGTATATGAAAGAGTTGGCTAAAAGTTCGGATCGAATTACGCTAGAAGATCGCGGAAAAACATTTGAAGATCGTCCAATACTATTATTAACTGTAACCTCAACTGAGAATCATCAAAATATTGAAAGCATTCGTCAAAAGCATGTGAGTCTGACTGAAAAAAGTGGCGCAAATGCTCAAATTACGAATATGCCAATTGTGGTGTATCAAGGGTTTTCCATCCATGGAAATGAAGCTAGTGGAAGTAATGCTGCTTTGCTCCTCGCCTATTATTTGGCTGCTGCCGAAGGAACTCAGATTGATAATTTGTTAAAAAATACGATTGTTTTGTTAGATCCATCTTTTAACCCTGATGGTTTACAGCGTTTTGCAGGTTGGGTAAATATGCACAAAAGTGAACATTTGATTAGCGATCCACAAGATAGAGAGTTTGACGAGGCTTGGCCACGCGGACGCACCAATCATTATTGGTTTGATATGAACAGAGATTGGTTGCCTGTACAATTGCCAGAATCGAGAGCGCGTATTAAAACATTTCACCGTTGGATGCCAAATATTTTGACAGATCATCATGAAATGGGTTCTAATTCCTCTTTTTTCTTTCAACCTGGAATTCCGTCGCGTACGCATCCGTTAACGCCGCAAATGAATCAAGATTTAACGAAAGAGATTGCAACCTACCATGCCAAAGCATTTGACAAGATTGGTTCGTTGTATTATACCGAAGAGAGTTTTGACGATTTTTATTATGGAAAAGGTTCTACATTCCCTGATATTAATGGAAGTATTGGAATTTTGTTTGAACAAGGAAGTGCCCGCGGACACGTTCAGGAGAGTGAGAATGGTTTAGTGACATTTCCGTTTGCCATTCGAAATCAATTCACTGCTGCATTGTCTACGCTAGCAGCTGCTACTAATATGCGCACGACTATTCTACGATATCAGAGACAATTCTATGAAAATGCAAGAAAAGAAGCCGCTCGCACACAAGCAAAAGCCTATATTTTTGGTGATGAAAAAGACGCTGCGAAAGCATACCATTTAGCCGAAATTTTAAAACGACACAATATTGCCATTCACGAAGTTAAAAATGATGTGACTGTGAGTGGAACAAAATATAAAAAAGGTGCGAGTTATATTGTACCGAGAGATCAACGTCAACACCGATTGATTAATGCAATTTTTGAGAAACGCACACAGTTTCAAGATAGTTTATTTTACGATATTTCTGCGTGGACATTTCCATTAGCGTTCAATTTGTCATACAATGATTTAACGTCACTTGGTAATGCTGGAAGCGAAATTACAGATTTACAAGCGCCAACAGGAACGGTAAATGGAGCCGGAAATTATGCCTATTTATTTGAGTGGAACGAATATTATTCACCAAAAGCGTTGGCAATTATTAAATCGAAAAAACTGCGTGCAAAAGTTGCCATGAAACCGTTTACGTTGGAAGGAGTTCGTTATGATTATGGAACGATTATGATTCCTGTGCAAAATCAGCGATTGAACGCACAAGAAATGAAGAAATTTTTAAATTATGTTGCTAAAGAAAGTCACCTCAACATTACTGCCGTTTCTTCTGGATTGACTGAAGGAATTGATTTGGGAAGTAATAATTTTGAAGCGATTGGAAACCCTAAAGTTGCGATGCTTATTGGTGGTCCCATTACTTCGTACGATGCAGGTGAGATTTGGCATTTATTTGACCAACGTTATGAAATTCCGTTGACAAAATTAGATATGCGCAATTTTGACAGAATGAATTTGTCGAAGTACACTCATATTATTTTACCAAATACGTATTCGTTATCAAAAAGTCATACGAGTAAGTTAAAAAAGTGGGTTCAAAATGGTGGTACTTTGATTGCCTATAGAAATGCAGTTCGTTATTTAAATCAGCATAAATTTATGAAGCTCGATATTAAGAAAACTGGTATTGACGCTAAGAATGTTTCTTTTGAGCAACGCAGAGATCATAACGGCGCACAAGTAATTGGTGGTGCCATTTTTAACACAAAGATCGATAGATCGCATCCTATTAATTTTGGGTACTTGAAAGACGAGTTGCCAATGTTTCGTAATACGACGGTTTTTGTGAATCCGCATGAAAAGAGTTATAACAACCCAATTCAGTATACAAATTCGCCTCTATTAAGCGGTTATGTATCAGAAGAGAATTTGGAACTTTTGAAAAATAGTGTTCCTTTTCAAACCACTCGTATGGGAAGTGGTCGTGTGATTGCTTTTACCGATA
This sequence comes from Kordia sp., assembly GCF_050633145.1. GTDB lineage: Bacteria > Bacteroidota > Bacteroidia > Flavobacteriales > Flavobacteriaceae > Kordia. The sequence continues at coordinate 81,412 of NZ_JBOEFY010000022.1, forward strand.
ATACAAATTTTAGAGCTTTTTGGTACGGAACGAATAAGTTGTTGATGAATGCGATTTTCTTTTCGGGGATGATGTGATTTTAGACTCGCTTCGCTCTTGGATTATTAGTATCGCTTTGCTGTTAGATCGCACTGACGTGCTTTTAGACTCGTTCTCGTGTAGGCGAATCTCTTAGATCGCTTTGCTTTTAGATTGCGCTAAAGCGCTTTTAGATGTTGGTTGCTTGCTAACTGTAAATAAGTTTATTGTTTTTCGTTATTTTTAAATATCTTAAATTAGAGACACTTTGCTTTCTAAATGCTAGAGTTAAGTGCAAATCGGCATTGCTTTAACTCATCATTTAACAATCAAAAAATATCAAAGTTTAAATCACTTTGCTTTTAAATTACGATATTTGTTATATCATCATAAAAATTTCAAATTATAGCGTTTATACAATGCATAGCGGCTTTTAATTTCCTTCTTTTTGCTGTACTGATTTGGCATTATAAAAAGAAGTTAGATATTGCTATTTATGTTTTTTCCTTCTTTTTAATTGGTAAAGGATTAACATTGGTGAGTAACTTGATGATTACCAAATCTATTTTCCCAGAAAATACGTCCATTTTTTATTCAGGAATTATCCTAAATTCATTTCTATTTTTTTACGCACCCATTTTATTTCTATTTGCCAAAAGTATCATTAAAGGAAGTTTGTCCTTAAAAAAGTATTGGGTGCATTTTATTCCATTTATCATCTTTTCAGTTTTAAACATAGTACTTGTAACGATGTTTATAGCTATGGAAAACTCTAAGGCTACCGAAACTATCTTATGGATTAGAAATTCATTTGACAAATTATATTTTGCTCAAGTGCTTGTGTATACATTTATTTCGTTTTGGGTGGTTTATAAACACAAAAGTGACAACTTAAGATTCAAAAGAATTGCAAAATGGCTCAAGCAAACGTTGGTTTTGTTTATTGTTGTCTGGTTATTATTTGGAGTAAGTTCACTCCTCGAGGAATCGCCAAATCTGGCTACAGCATTTACTTTTATTGGTTTTTTGTTATTGTTGATTTTATCTAATATTGTTTTATTTCAATTATTAAATCATCCTGAGTTTTTCTATAATAACTTAACGATTAAACTAAAAAAGGAAACTACCAATCCTAAAATAAATAAAGCGCTTTACACTAAGCTTTGCAATTTGCTGGTAGAAAAAAAGCTCTATAAAAAATCTGATTTAAAAATTAGTGACTTATCAGATGCTCTTGGTGAATCGGCTCGAAATATTTCCATTTTAATTAACACCTTTTACAAGGGGAATTTCTACGACTTCATCAATTTTTATCGTATAGAAGAAGCTAAATCACTTTTGAAGAATGGTAATGATGATATGACTATTCTTACCATTTTATACGAATCTGGTTTTAACAGTAAATCTGTTTTTAATACGGTCTTTAAAAAAATGGAAGGACAAACACCTTCTGCTTACAGAAAAAATTATATGACTTCTCTCTATGGATAAACCTTTAGGTGTATCCTTCTTGTTTTGTTAAATAACTCTTAAATAAAGGTACTAATTTCTGTATTTGCAGGTATTCGGACGACACGACTTGATTTAAAAAGTACGTTTGCGTTAGAAAATCTATTATAGAGTGTTGCAATGCACTCTCAGCAAATATATATTAATGAAACATTTACACTTTTTTAAATTACTAATCTTTCTGTTTGTTTTCAGTTTACAAACCATCAGTGCCCAAACCCTTAAACGAAAAGGTCTTTTAGGCATTACAATGCAAACGATAAATGATAGCATCGCACAACAGCATAACTTAAAAGTCAATTCGGGTATACGTATCATGACAGTAATGCCCAATTCGACGTTTGCGAACTTGGGTATTGCTCAAGGAAATATCTTAATACGGATAAATGATACATTGGTACATACAATTCAAGATGTACTGGCAATTACTAGCAATCTATATGAAGGTGATACAATAGAAGTCGAATTTTATGCTAATAGCAAAAAGAAAACAAAATCTACATCATTATTAGGTCGCCCCCATGAAACATTTAAAAATGGTAATGTTACCTATGGAGCGGTTGTTTATGAAGGTAACGTTTTAAGAAGTATTTTGGTAACACCAAAAGAAACTAAAAAAGCACCTGTGGTTTATTTCTTGCAGGGATATACTTGTGGTTCAATAGAAACAGTCTCAGACAGTAATCCAATGAAAAAACTTATGAACGATTGGGTGAATGCTGGTTATGCTGTTTATAGAATTGAAAAGCCAGGTGTTGGAGATAGTCAGAGTAAAAAACACTGTATGCAACTAAGCTTCGACGAAGAGCTTACTGCCTTTAAGGAAGGGTATAAAGACCTTTTGAAGCAAGAATCTATAGATGCAAATAACATCTTCATGTTTGGGCATTCTATGGGCGGTGTTATCGCACCTCTTATACATACTATAAAATCACCTCGAGGTATTATAACGTATGGAAGCATAGCGCAAAACTGGTATGATTATATGGTAGACTTATATACCATTCAACCCAAACATTTTGGTGTGTCTGATGCACAGATTAAAGAAGTTAATAAAGTAAACCTAAAGTTTAACGAAGATTTCCTGATCAATAAACTATCAGGTACAGAAATACTGAAGAATACGGCGTACGCAGCGTTCTTCAGTGCAAACGAACTCAACTTTAAACAAAATCAATACATAGGTCGTCATTTTGATTTTTGGCAAAACTTAGCAGATGTCAATATTCCTGAAGCTTGGTCCAAAGTAACTACAAACGTTTTGGCCATGTATGGTGAATTTGATATTCAGGCTATTAGCCCTAAAAGTGCTAAGGGAATCGCTGAGATCGTAAATAAAAATAAAGGTCGTGGCGATTTTATCCTGATAAAAAATGCAGATCACGGTTTTGTAAACTTTGATTCCATGCAACACAATGTTGAAACCTTAGGCAATGGAAGCTATATGAGTCATGCACGAGACAATTATAGTACTAGTTTAGGTAAGGAAAGTGTGAAATGGATACGAAGCAAAATCAAAAAATAATGTATTTAAAATTAGTAATCTTTTTTAGCCTTTTCGCTTTTACTTGTAAAACAAATGCCCAAATCGACTCTGTTTTGGTATGCAAAGCGTCCTTCAAAAATTCCAAATTTGATAACCAACATGCAGGAAGCGGATTTTTGCTACGTCACAACAATAAAATTTATGCAATAACAGCAAAACATGTTTTGTTTTTCGCCAAAACGGATAGCATGAAAACCATCAGCTTTGGTGATGAATTAAAGTCGTGGATTTTATACTCGAAGGAGAATAAAGCTAATAGGCTAATTACTGGGAAACTCATCAATGAAAATATAGATGAACCCATCATAATGCCACCTAAAGGAGACTGGTTAATTTTTGAAGTAAAAGGGAAAATTCCTGATAACATCGCCATTTATTCCCTAAGAAATACTCCTTTAAAAATGAATGAAACAGTTCACTTTTTAGGCTACCCCTATAAAAATGAACATCCCATAACCGTATCAGGGACTTTTATTGGACTCACAGAAGACAATAATTTAAAACTCGATGTACCAAAAGGAAACTACGGAGGGTGCAGCGGAGGTCCAGTAATTGATAAAAACGGAAAATTAGTTGGAATAGTCTCTATGGGGTATTTCAATGAAAAAGAACAAAAATATGTTTTTGAACCAGCCTCTTTAGACTATTTCAAAACTGCAATTAACACACACAAATAATCAAATTTACATTGAATACTATGCGAAATATACTCATAACATTATCATTACTTATGTCATTAGTTTCTACGGAGCTTTTTGCTCAAAAAACTGCATACTACAGGCATCTTATTTTTAGAGAAACTCCATTTTCAGATACTAGAGGAAATCATCCAATTAATAAAGAAACAGCACAAAAAGAAACACATTACCGCTTTGTGTACGACAATCAAGATCGGTTAATTGAAGTCTCTCACAGGCTTGGGGATTTTATTATAAATAACAATGACAATTGGGATAGTTTTATTTGGTTTTCAGCCAAGATGACGATTGAATACAAGGGCAACCAAGAAATAAGACATTACTACAATCGCTTGAATGAAAAAATAGAAGCCCATGGCAAAATGTACAAAGCTGTTTTCGATTTGGATGAAAACGGTAAGAGAAAAGCTGTAAAGTTCTACGATAAGGATAACAAACCATCAGAAAATGCTTGGGGAATTCATGAGTATCAATGGACTGACTTAGGAGAAGGAAAAATTCTGGAAAAACGTTTTGACCTAAAAGGTGAACCAAAAACCATTCGACCAAATTTCACCTTCTATACCGTAAGACTGGAATACGGCGATGATGATTTGTTGGATTTTGTATATCACCTAGACGATGATGGAACTATTATTAACAACGTAATGAAAGCTGGCTTGGATCGCATTGTGTATGATCAAGAAGAGAATTTTTCTCGTTGGATGGTATTCGATAAAGATTTAAAACCAGTTAACGGTAACGCTCCAGATTTTGCCATTGGCGAGCATTTGTACGATGCTAAAGGAAATAAAGTAGAACTTAGAGGTTTTGGAGTGTATGGCAAAAAAAGAGCGATGCCATCTGGAGTGGCTAGAGTTTTAAATACCTACGACAAGTACAACAATCAAATAGAAGTTAAGGCGCTAGATATAGAAGATAAGCTACTTCAAAGGGTACAACGACAATACAGCAAAGATGGTAAGCGTATTGAATGGATTAGATATGTAGATGCTGATGGAAACCTTAAGAAACCTCAAGGAGCAAATTTTGCCGCTATAGAGTACAAATATGCTGAAGATGGTAGCATATCTGGAATGAAACAATATGATGAAAATTTAAAAGAAATAAAAAGTTAAAATAATGAAACACTATATTTTATATATCTCCGTATTAATGAGTCTATTCCTTAGCTCCTGTGGTAGCCAAAAGAAAATCATGGTAAAGCCATCCGTTTTTGAGTTTGGTAATTCTATGGCTGAAATGAAGGAACGTCTAAGCACATTATCAGATTCTATTACTGTAAGACTCAATGAGCCCATTCAATTGCCTACGGCAAAAAACAATCAATCGCAATTGGATGTACATGGTTTTATGTATGCTGGTAAAAAACGAAAAGTAGAACTCATTTTTGCTGATGATACTTTGGATATTGTTTGGATATTAACGGATGCTCATGAAGAACAACAGTTTGTTAATCATTTTAAATCTCTTTATGGAGAACCCACACATAGTACTCCTGAGGCAACCTTTTTTATTACCAATGCCACAGCCGTGAGAAATAAACCCCATGAAGTTCTATTCATATCGGAACGATTAATAGCGCCTTATAAACAGTTTTTACAGCACCAAAAATAGATATCATTCAATACTAATGCTAATTGGACAGCTCCAGTTTGGTATAGAATTATTGCTAACTATTTTGAAACTCCAAGCACATCTCGATACTAATTTCTTTACAGAAATTCACTCGAAGTGACGATTTGTAATTGTAGAAACAGATTGCTTTGTCATACTTCCGCGCAATGACGTTTTAAACAATCTCAATACTCAATGCTAATATCTCAATACTAATAACTAACAAAAAAGCTCCGTAAGTTTCTCAAACACTTCCTTCGCATACGCTTTATTGAAGGGAACGTATTTCTTAGCAAGTTCAGTGTCTGCTAATTCAGCTTCTACTTGTGCTAGTGGAAGCATTGTTACATCGGCAACTTCTTCTTCTTGGAGTATTGCGTTTAATGGTTCGTCTGGAATTTCACAGGCAAAAATGGTGATGAATTCACGATCGCGGTAGTCTTCCGCATGCTGGTAATCGATTCGGAAATGTCCTATTTGTTGTAGTTGTTCTGTCTGTACTTTGATGCCAAGTTCTTCTTGTGCTTCTCTTACGGCAGTATTTAAAGCTGTTTCTCCTGCACTAATATGTCCTGCAACAGAAACGTCCCAACAGTTTGGAAAGTTTGGTTTGATCGCTGCACGCAATTGTAAGACCACTTTTCCACTCTTTGTATATAACCATAAATGTGTTGACGCATGAAAATGTCCGTGGCGATGTACTTCTCGTTTGGGAAGAATTTCGCCTGTGGGTTTTCCGTGTTGGTCTAGGATGTCGATTTGTTCCATGGTTTTTGGTTTGTCGCTTTGCTCTTGTTATGAGTTGTGAGTTGTGAGTTGTGAGTTGTGAGTTGTGAGTTGTGAGTTGTGAGTTAAGTTCTTTACTTCCTGTTTTTTTCAAAGCACAAACTCTTAAACTTATAAACAGCTGAACTTCATTCGTTGTCAGTTATCTGTTCATGCATCTGTACGTTCTTAAAAAACTTACTAATACCAAATACC